>CAWDTK010000007.1:0-78268 GCA_963805255.1 uncultured Actinomycetes bacterium | reverse complement strand
ATGCCGGGGAGTTAAGCGTTTCGCCTTGTAGTCAAGCGGTTTGGCGGGATCGTGGCTTCGGGCGGACATGGCAACGGAGGCTGCGGTAGGACGGGTGTCGACCAAAACGGCCCGTGTACCGGAGACCTCCGTTGCCTGCCCAGTCTGTCATCCGTTCTGCTGTCACGTCGGTCACGACGACGATCACCGTGGCCGCCGGGGTGTTTGCTGCCGGTCACCTCGGCGAGCTCACGCGGATCGTGCCGTTCGAGCTCGCCGATGCGGTGCTGGAGGAAGAAGGCGGGCTGGAGAGGCGGGTACGGCTGGCGCCGTCGCGGGCGGGCCTGTATTTCCTGCTGGCGATGTGCCTGTTCCCGCGGGCCGGTTATCGGGGAGTATGGGGCAAGCTGACCGCGGGGCTGCGGGTGCTGGGGCTGGCGGCGCCTTCGGGGAAGGCCCTGCGGGACCTGCGCCGGCGTATCGGGATCCCGCCGGTGAGGCGGCTGTTCGAGATCCTGGCCGGGCCGCTGGGGCAGCCGCGCACGCCCGGGATCATGTTCCGCGGGTACCGGACGGTCTCGTTCGACGGCTGCAAGTCGGTCAAGGTGCCCGATACGGCGAAGAACCGGGCGTGGCTGGGCAAGCAGAAGGCGTCCAACGGGGAGACCGGCTACCCGGGGCTCGCGCTGATGGCCCTGGTGGAGACAGGTACCCGGGCGCTGCTCGGCGCGGTCTTCGGCCCGGGAGCCGAGGGGGAGACGGGCCAGGCGCGGGAGCTGCTGCCCCTGCTGGATGAGTCCATGCTGGTGCTGATCGACCGCGGCTTCGACGGCGGGGACTTCCTCGCCGCGGTCGCCGCCACGAAGGCGCAGTTCCTGGTCCGGCTCACCAGCACCCGCCGCCTGCCAGTCCTGCGGCACTTGCCCGACGGGTCGTTCCTGTCAGTCATCGGCGGCGTGAAGGTCCGCATCATCACCGCGGCCGTGACCGTCACCTGCCACGACGGCACCACCTACGGCGGCACTTACCGGCTGGCCACGACCCTGCTGGGCCACCGCGCATACCCGGCGGACGCGCTGATGACGCTGTACCACGAGCGCTGGCAGCACGAGATCACCTACCTCGCGCTGCGCCACACCCTGCTTCAGGGCCGCGTGCTCCGCTCGGGGGACCCCGCCGGCATCGAGCAGGAGATGTGGGCGCTGCTGGCCGTCTACCAGGCGCTGCGGACCGCTGTCACCGATGCCGTCCAGTCCGTGCCCGGCACTGACCCCGACCGGGCCAGCTACCAGATCGCCGTCGAGACCGCCCAGAACCTCCTCATCACCGCGCAGAACATCACCGATCCCGGCGGGGACCTGACCGGCGGCATCGGCCGCGCCGTCCTCGCGAGCCTGCACGGCCCCCGGCGGCCCCGCGTCTGCGCCCGCAAGGTCAAGTCCCCGCTCAGCCGCTGGAACAAGCACCCCGACGGCAAACCCCGCGCAAACCATCGCATAACCAGCATCACCGCCCACGTCGACCCCAGCTATCACCAGCCTGCGACACGCCGCCGGAAATCCGTGACAAACGCTGAAGGACCCTAACTCCCCGGCATTGCGGCTAGCCCTGGCTTTTCATCCGGATGTTCAGCTGACCGGCGCGTTGACCGTAAAAGGTGCTCCTGAACTGGGACGATAAGAGTGCTGAAGCCCTTATCAGCGCTAGTTCGAGGAGCACCTCAAAAGTGAACCTTACCGGGTGGTCGAAGAGCCTGGAAGTCACCGCCGATGGCGAGGGCGTCGTGTCGCATGCCGGGCTGGCCCTGCTGCGCCTGCTAGCCGACAAGACCGGGCTGACCGGGGGGCTGTCGCGGGCGCTGGCCTCGCCGCGGCTGCTGATCCACGACCGCGGCCGGGTGACGGCGGACCTGGCCTGCGCGATCGCTGACGGCAGCGAGGTGATCAGCGACTTCCGGGTGCTGGGCGACCAGAAAGAGCTGTTCGGTCTGGTCGCCTCGGTGCCGACTACGTGGCGGACGCTCGATGAGATCGCCGCGGGCGGCCCGCGGGCCCTGACCCGGATCACCAGGGCGGTGAACGGCGCCCGCCGCCAGGCCTGGGCCGCCGTTGAAGCCCGGCACGGCGCCCTGCCCGGCGTGCGGGTCGCGGATAAGGTCCTGCAGGGCGTGACCTGCATCCGGCTGGACGCCACGGTCACCCCGGCGCATTCCGATAAGGAGCTGGCGGAACCGAATTTCAAGGGTTTCGGGCATCACCCTTTGCTCGGGTACTGCGATAACACCGGTGAGCCGCTGGCCGGGATGATGCGCCGCGGCGGCGCCGGGTCAAATACCACCGCCGATCACCTGCAGGTGCTCGGTGACGCGATCGCCGCGCTGCCGCCTGAGTTCCGGCGGCGGCTGATGGTCACTGCGGATGGGGCCGGGGCCAGCCACGGGCTGATCACCCGCCTCGATCAGCTGGCGTCCCGGCCCGGGTACCAGCTGACCTACTCCGTCGGCTGGGAGCTGGGCGGCCGTGAGCGGGCCGCGATCCGGCTGGTCCCGCAGGAGGCCTGGCAGATCGCGATCGATCAGCGCGGCCAGGTGCGCGAGCGCCGTGCGCCTGGCGCCTGCGCGGACCGGTCTTGCGGGCATACGCGGTGCTGGATCGAAGAAGCCCACGTCACCGAGCTGACCGGGCTGCTGCGCGAAGGCCCTCACGGGGACCAGCTGGACGGCTGGCCGGCCAGCATGCGCGTCTTTGCCCGCCGGGAGCGGCCGCACCCCGGCGCCCAGCTGAGCCTGTTCGAGAACCAGGACGGCTGGCGTTACTGCCTGTGGGTCTCGAACGTGCCCGCCGGGCTGCGCGGCTGGCGGGCCCAGCTGGGCTATATCGACGCTGCCCACCGGGTGCACGCCAGGGTTGAGGACGGCATCCGTACCGGGAAGGACTGCGGGATCGGCCGGTTCCCCTCGCACGATTTCGCGATGAATTCCGGGTGGCTGGCCGCCGCCTTGATCGCCGCCACCTTGCTGTCCTGGCTGCGGCTGCTCGCCCTGGACGGCGACCTGGCCAAAGCAGAACCAAAGACTTTGCGTTACCGGATCCTGCATGCCGCCGGGAAGCTGGTCCGCGGCGGCCGCCGCCGGCGGCTGAAAATCCCCGCCACCTGGCCCTGGGCAGAGGCCATCGCCACCGCCTGGGCCCGGATCACCGCCCTGCCACACGCACCCTGACCAGCGAAAGCTATCCCTGCGATACGGAAGGAGTCCCCCCGGGGCCTGTGGAACCCCCGGCCACCGGCCCGCCAGCCGGGCCACCGTCATACCCCGACCGTAAAATCACGAACTGTTCAGCGGTTCAGCCGCGATCCCAGGCCAGCCCTCCGCCCGCATGAATCATCAGGGCTAGTGAGGATCAGCGTCGTCGTACCCCTTCAGTCGTGCCCTTCCGCGCCGTCGGTCTCCTCGTACCGCCTGACGTGCTCGTCTCCAAAGAGCATTTGTTCTCTTTCCCGTGACGATTGTCGTACCGTCGGATCATCCCGCGCTCGGCGGGGCCGCCCCGCCCTGGGCCAGATTGGACACGCCGGAATGAAACTGAAGCTGGACCTGCACGACATCTACAACCGGGGCGCCGACATCGACCGGGCGCTGCAGGACATCCTGGCTGAGGCGGAGGCCAAGAAGGCCCCGGTCGTGGAGATCATCCCCGGCAAGGGATCCGGGCAGCTGAAGAAGCACGTGCTGCGGTTCCTCGAGCAGAAAAACATCAAGGCGAAGTATCACCGGGTGGAGAAGGACTCCAAGAACTTCGGCCGCCTTTTCATCCACTTCAGGTGGAAGTAGCAACGGTCCTCCGCTGATCTGCGCCGATTCGTCGGCACGCACTCTGACCTGCGAAGTCTCGCCTCGACGTTAGACCTGGTAGGCGATATGAACTAGCTACTCCATCTGCATGCCCCCGGGTCCGGGTTGACCCGCAGCGGACCTGTGCAGCAAGAGCGCCGACAGTCAGTCCCGTCGGTTTTCGCGGCGTTCCTTGCGGCGTCGGTGACGACGCATCATGCCCAACCCGAACCACACCAATGCCCCGAATAGCGCCATAATAATGCTGTAGAACCACAATCGCCAGGTAAAGCCCCAGACTAGGAAGTGGAACTTGACGTCCTCCCGGTTCTGGATGATGAAGATGAGCAGTACCGCCAGACCGGAGAGCGAGGCGATCGCCCCGCCGCCGAGTCGTTGACGCGCTCGTTTCGCTTCACCCTGTTGAGTCATCGCACTATCCTAACCACGCACGACACTAACAGAGGCTTCCAACCCCGGTGTTCTCGTCAGCGATGCTGACGTCGGCGCGGGTCACGGTCCGGTCGTACACCACGTAAGCCATGATCAGCGAGAGCAGGGAAAGAACAGGCTGAGGATGAGGAAACCAATAAAGCTGTGACCCTTTCGGCTGGCTGCTCGCGCTGACCAGAATGCGACTGCTACCCAAATGACGATGAGCAAGACCAACCAGAAGGCGGACATGGCCTGATCTTTAGGCGTTCGCAGCGACTTCTGCTGGGAATTCCTTACAAATACCCGCTGTTTCGCGGCTCTCGCCATGTGCTAGGGCGGGCGTAACCGCCGGCACCTTCATGCTCGTGCCGCTTGCCCGCTCACCACTCAGCGACAGGGCACAAAGTCCCGGCCGGGCGTTGCCGGGTGCCTTCGGGCCTGGCCTTCGGCCTGGCCCTCGCTGCAACTGCCGCCCCGTGACAGCACGGCCCCCGGCGGCCTGGGCCGCTAACCGCCAGTTCGCCGCCCAGCTGCTCCAGTAGATCCCGTGCTGACTTGGCGATCCGGACGCCGTCAGACGAGTTCCGGGTGATTGGTCATGAGCGTCTTGTATTCCGTTGGGTCGGTGATGCCGGCGAGGGCCGTGGCCGTGGCCTTGGCCGTGGCCTTGGCCGTGGCCTTGGCCGTGGCCTTGGCCGTGGCCTTGGCCGTGGCCTTGGCCGTGGCCTTGGCCGTGGCCTTGTCGCTCTGCTGCTTGAAGAAGTACGACGGAATCGCGCCGGTCAGGACCCCGATGATGGTGCCGGCGCCGCCCAAATGGCACTGAAGTTGTGGTCCGCGGCGACCCAGAGCGCGAATCCCGCGAAGGCGATGAAGCCCAGGGCAATGACTGTCGACTGCCAGCTCTGCGGTTGCTGCATGCGATCGCGCCTCTCCAAAAAGCCCTTCCTGATCCAGGAGTATCCCCGATCGGCTGGTTCGCGGCCATAGCGCCGGTTTGTGCGGGCCTTGACGTCCAGCTGCGGGGGGCCGCATCGGCATGGACCCGCAGCACTGCCCGGGGCCCGCTGACCGCGTCGCGCACGAGGTCGGCGTCTGGCTCGTCAGGCCGCGTCGAGGGTGATGACCGTTGCCGCGACGGCTCCGGGCGGAAATAGCGCCGGCTTTGCCGTTGCTCTAGCAGTCCTGGGATGATCGGTCTCAGCACCCGCGCGGTCCGGACACTGGCGATTAGGGGGCGGCCTCCGGACCGCGCGGGATCGGGCGTCATTGCGCACCGTGATCACACGTTCACGTTCGATTACTTTGGGTAAGCATCCGGGTGCAGTGATTCAGCGGGCTGGAGTTCGGGGGACTCATGGCGTCCGGGCCCGCCGATCCTGGCTCGTACTGCTACGGCCGGCGGCTCCTGGAGCGAATCGGCTGGGAGATGTACCTGGGCGGTAACGGGGCGGGCGGCGAACGATGGGAGCCGATCACCCGCGTGCGGATCACCGGTGCTCAGGTCCTGCTGACGGTGGCCGACGGCACGACGTACCGGGCCGGCTACACCGACGCCGTACGCTGCCGCCGGCCGCGGCCCGGGGCGGCGCCGTTACGGCCGCGCCGTTATGCCCGCTCAGGCCGTCAGGCTGCGATCACACCGCTGCACGGCCAGCTCCCCGTAGCGATAGTCTGAAGATCTGTTCACCACTGTAACCCCATCCTAACACTTTCTGAGTAATTTTGTTGATATTTCTGCATGGTGTTCGTTCAACCTTTGGGTAACGACGCAAGCACGCACAGTCAGCCGTCACCGCACAGCGCGCTGATTCCCGCGAAACTCATTTACCTCTTGACGTCACAGCGGCTAAGGGCGTTTTCATGTGAATAGATCTCCGCCGCTCGCCGGGGATTTGGGTAGAGGCCGGCGCCTGGATCGCATCGTGCCGGCAGGCCACCAACAGCGAAGTGGGGTGGTCGGGCATGGACGTCCCCGGCCGAGGACGGGCCGTTCCGCGATGCGGGCCGCCGGCCGCGCGCGACCGGTCCCGTCGTGGCGCACACGTGCCCGCCTGCCCTCCTGCCTCCCGTCTGCGCTGGCCAGCCGTGGCCACGTGCCGGGCGAGTGCCCGGTGACCGGAGCTGAACCCGCAGGACATCCAGTTAGGCAAGTGCAGCAGAGCCGCGGCTATACCGCGCTGGAGGCACCGTGATGGCTGACTCACACCGTTCGGCCCCGCTTGCACAGCGCGCCAAAGGCCGCGTCCCGCGCCGGCCCCGACGCTGGCTGCGCGCCAAAGTTGGCCTGGGCGTCGCCGCCCTGGGCTGCAGCACCCTCGCCGCGTGCAGTTCGGCCGGCGCGAGCACCGGCCCGGTGACGCTGAACTTCTACCAGTTCCCCGATGTTTCCGGTGCGACCAATACCGAGATCGCCAACTGCGACGCGCAAAGCCACGGCGCATACAAGATCTCCTATCAGATACTGCCCGCCGCATCCGACAGCCAGCGACTGCAGCTCGTCCGGCGGCTGGCCGCGCACGATGCCACGATCGACATCATGGCCCTCGACGTCACCTGGGAGGCCGAGTTCGCCCAGGCCGGCTGGATAATGCCGTGGACCGGCAGCGACAAGCAGCAGGTCGTCAACGGGACGATTACGCCGGCGCTGGACACCGCGATGTGGAAGGGCCGGCTCGTCGCGGCGCCCGACAACACCAACACGCAGCTGCTGTGGTACCGCTCCGACCTCGTGCCGAACCCGCCCAAGACGTGGGCGCAGATGATAGCCGACGCGGAAACGCTGGCCAGGGAGGGCGAGCCGCATTACATCGAGATCCAGGGTGCGCAGTACGAGGGCGCGACCGTCTGGTTCAACACGATGAATGCCAGCGCCGGCGGCACGATCCTGAATCCGGACGCGACCAAGGTCACGCTGGGCGCGCCCGCGGTCACGGCCCTGTCGGACATGAAGGAGCTCGCCAGCTCCCCCGCCGCGGACCCGTCGCTGGGGGTGCAGATGGAGAACGACAACCGGCTGCGGATGGAAGCGGGCGTGGCCGCGTTCGAACTGAACTACCCCTTCGTGTATCCGTCCATGAAGTCCGACAACCCGCAGCTGTTCAAGGTCTTCAAGTGGGCGCTCTACCCGCAGATCATCCCGGGCGTGCCGGCCAAGGTGACGATCGGCGGAGTCGACCTCGCCGTTAGCAAGTACTCCCAGCACCAGGCGCTCGCCTTCCAGGCCGCGTCGTGCCTGCGGGACGCGCAGAACCAGCTGATCGGCGCCACCGTGGGCGGCGTCCCGCCGACGATCGCCAGCCTCTACAGCAATCCGAAGCTGTTCCCCGACTACCCATTCCACGCCGACATCCTGCAGGCGCTCGAGAACGCCAGCGTGCGGCCGAAGACACCCCTCTACCAGGTCGTGTCCATTGACATCTCGCACCAGATCTCCCCGCCGAGCGGCATCAACCCGGCGAGCGCAAAGAATTCGCTGACCGGCCAGCTCAACCTCGCCCTGCAGTCGAAGGGCCTGGTCCCGTGAGCCGCCGCGCACCGGGCGGCCGACCGGCCCGGATGGAAGGAAGACGCCGATGACCGTGAACGCGCAAGTGGCGACAGGGACCGAACCCGTCGCCGAGGAGCCGGGCAGCCATAGGCGCCAGCTATCCGAGGGTGCCAGAGCCGAACGCCGGCTGGGCTGGCTGCTGTGCGCTCCGGCGGTCATCGTGATGATCGCCGTCACCGCCTACCCGGTCATCTACGCCATCTGGCTGTCGCTGGAGCGCTACAACCTGGAGCTCCCGCAAGAGGTCAAGTTCGTCGGGCTCAGCAACTACGGGGCGGTGCTCAGCTCGCCGTACTGGTGGCAGGCGCTGTGGGTGACCGTGCTCATCACCGTCATCTCGGTGACCGTCACCCTGGTGCTCGGCATGCTGCTGGCCCTGGTCATGCACCGGACGCTGTTCGGCCGGGGCACGGTCCGCACGGCCGCGCTCATCCCCTACGGAATCGTCACAGTCGCCGCCGCCTACGGCTGGTACTACGCATGGACGCCAGGCCAGGGCTACCTGTCCGCGGCGTTCAGCAACGCCGCGCCGCTGACCGCCCAATTCCAGGCGATCGGCGTGATCATCCTGGCGGAGATCTGGAAGACCACGCCGTTCATGGGGCTGCTGCTGCTGGCCGGGCTGTCCCTGGTGCCCGAGGACCTGCAGAAGGCCGCCATGGTGGACGGCGCCACCGGCTGGCAGCGCTTCATGAAGATCACGGTGCCGCTCATGAAGCCGGCGATCCTGGTCGCGCTGCTGTTCCGGACGCTGGACTCGTTCCGGATATTCGACAACATCTTTATCCTCACACAGGGCAACAACGGCACAGAATCGGTCTCAATCCTCGGCTGGGACAACCTGTTCAACGCGCTGAATCTGGGGATCGGGTCGACGATCTCGATCCTGATCTTCATCTGCGTCGTAATCATCGCCGCCGTGTTCATCAAGGGCTTCGGCACCGCGGCCCCGGGCACGGACATCGGAAAGAGGTGACCCGCTGATGACTGCTGTTACCGCGCCCCCCACGACCGCGCCCACGCCGACCGCGACCACCAGACCGGACCACCCGACGGCCCGCCAAAAGGTCACCTGGGGAGGAATTAACTTCGTCGTCGTGGCGCTGGCGCTGATCCCGGTGCTCTGGATGATCTCGCTGTCCTTCAAGACGCCCACGGCTATCCTCGATCCCTCCTTCGTTCCCGCGCAGTGGACCTGGGGGAACTACACCCAGATCCTGCAGACCTCGACGTTCGTCCGGCCGCTGATCAACTCGATCGGCATCGGCCTCATCGCGACGTTCATCGCCGTTGTGCTGGCCTCCATGGCGGCCTACGCGGTCGCGCGGCTGCGGTTCCCCGGCAAGACGCTGCTCATCGGGATGTCGCTGCTGATCGCGATGTTCCCGATCATCGCCCTGGTGACCCCGTTGTTCGCCATCGAGCGCGCGCTGGGCCTGTTCAACACCTGGCCCGGCCTGATCATCCCCTATGTCGCCTTCGGCCTGCCGCTCGGGATCTATACGCTGTCGGCGTTCTTCCGCGAGATCCCCTGGGAGCTGGAGAAGGCCGCCAAGATGGACGGCGCCACGCCGTTCCAGGCCTTCACCAAGGTCATCGCCCCGCTGGCGGCACCAGGAATGGTCACCACGGCGATCCTGGTCTTCCTAGCCTGCTGGAACGAGTTCCTGCTGGCGATCTCGCTCACCTCGACGACCGCCGCCCGGACGGCGCCGGCGTCGCTGGCCTACCTCAGCGGCAGCTCGCAGTTCACGATTCCGACCGGCCCCATCGCGGCCGCCGCGGTGGTCATCACCATCCCGATCATCATCTTCGTGCTGTTCTTCCAGCGCCGGATCGTCGCTGGGCTCACATCAGGCGCGGTCAAGGGCTAGTGGATTAGGGAGAGACAGTGGCTGACATCGTTCTGGATCAGATGACCAAGCGCTTCCCGGACGGGGCGCTGGCGGTCGACAACATCAGCCTGGACATCGCCGACGGTGAGTTCGTCATCCTGGTCGGCCCGTCGGGCTGCGGCAAGTCCACCACGCTCAACATGATCGCGGGCCTGGAGGACATCACCGAGGGAGAACTGCGTATCGGCGGCAAGGTGGTGAATAACAAGGCGCCCAAGGACCGGGACATTGCCATGGTGTTCCAGAGTTACGCGCTGTACCCGCACATGACCGTGCGGGAGAACATGGGCTTCGCGCTGAAGCTGGCCAAGACGCCGCAGAAAGTGATCGACGAGAAGGTCAATGAGGCGGCCCGGGTCCTGGACCTGACCCAGCACCTGGACCGCAGGCCTGCCAACCTGTCCGGCGGCCAGCGGCAGCGGGTCGCGATGGGCCGGGCGATCGTGCGGGATCCGGTGGCGTTCCTCATGGACGAGCCGCTGTCCAACCTGGACGCGAAGCTGCGCGTGCAGATGCGCACCGAGGTGTCCCGGCTGCAGCGGCGGCTGGGCACGACCACCGTCTACGTCACGCACGACCAGACCGAGGCGATGACCCTCGGTGATCGGGTCGCCGTCATGCGGGGCGGCGTGCTGCAGCAGGTCGGCTCGCCGCAGGAACTCTACGACCGGCCCGGCAACCTGTTCGTGGCCGGCTTTATCGGGTCACCCTCGATGAACTTCCTGCCCAGCGTCGTCGACAACAACACCCTGCGCACGCCGCTGGGAGACGTGCCCCTGACCGGCCGCCTGCAGCGGGCGCTGGAGCGGGGCCGGGCGCCGCGGGACCTGATCGTCGGCATCCGCCCGGAGAACTTCCAGGACGCCGCGCTCGTCGCGGAGGACCAGCGCAGCAGTGGGATCTCGTTCCGCGCCAGCATCGACGTGCTGGAGTCGATGGGCTCGGACGTGTTCGTCTACTTCACCAAGGAATTCGGGAACGAAGTCGACGCCGCGGAGCTGCGGGAGCTCGCGGAGGACTCAGGATCCGCGGATACCGGCGGGAGCGGGGACATGATGGTCGCCCGGCTCGACACCGCGACCCGGGCCGCGGAGGGGCACGAGTCCGAACTGTGGGCCGACCTGCGGTCGATCCACGTGTTCAACCCGGCCGACGGCAGCAACATCACCCTGGATGACGGCTCGGACGGGGACGTGGGCGGCGCCCCGGCCACTCGCCCGGCGACCGATACCGGGCGCGGGGGCAGCGGGACGGACACCAGCTCGGAGGCGCCGGCCGACCCGGGAACGGGGGCTATCTGACTTCCTGGCGGAGCCGCTCGATGACCTCGTCGTTCCACTCGTGGGTGCGCATGAGCCGACAGCTCAGCCTGGCGATCCGCATGTACGCCTCGGCGTCCGTGCCGGAGCCGATCAGGTCGGCGGCGTGCAGCACCTCTACCGGCGCAAGGCGCTGGGGTAGACCGCGGGAGCCAGCGCCGGAAGTGGATCGCGCGGCCCCGCATCCACTGCACACGAAGCGGAGGCCGGTCAGCCACGCGGCGCAGGCCTCACGCCGCGGCTGGCCGGCCGGCGCGGGCGGGGCGCAGAATGACCTCGTAGTGGCCGATCAGCGCGTCGCCGATCGCGGACCAGTCGCTGGTCAGTACCTTCTGCCGGGCCGCCCAGCCCTGTTCCGCCCGCAGCCCGGGGTCGGCGGCCAGCCGCGCCACCGCCTCCGCCAGCGCCGGCGCGCTCCCCGGCGCGACGAGGAATCCGGTGACGCCGTGATCGACGAGATCGATCGGGCCGCCGGCGGCCGGCGCCACGACCGGCACACCGGACGCCCCGGCCTCCTGCAGCGTCTGGCCGAACGTCTCGTGTGGCCCGCTGTGCACGAACACGTCCAGGCTGGCGTAGGTCCGGGCGAGCTGCTCGCCTCGCTGTTCGCCGAGGAAGACGGCCGACGGCATCCGCTCGCGCAGCGCGGACGCGGCCGGTCCCCCGCCCACCACGACCAGGCGGACACCGGGCAGTCCCGCGACGGAGGCCAGCAGGTCGACCCGCTTTTCGGTGGCCAGCCGGCCCACGTACCCGGTGAGCACGGCACCGTCTGGGGCCAGTTCCCGCCGCAGCGCGGCGCTGCGCTTCCCGGGACTGAAACGCGTCAGGTCGACTCCGCGGCCCCACAGCCAGATCCGCTCGAACCCGTGCGTCCGGAGCTGCGTCATGACCGCGGTGGACGGCGCCAGCGTGCGTTCGGCCGCGTTGTGGATACGGCGCAGCCAGCGCCAGGCGGCCGCCTCACCCGTTCCGTGCCAGCCGTACACGCGGGCGTAGGCGGGGATGTCGGTCTGGTACACCGCAATCGCGGGCAGGCCGAGATGCCGGGCGGCCGTGCTTCCGGTCGCGCCCAGGACGACCGGGCTCGCCAGGTGCACCAGCTCTGTGCCGTGGCTGGCCACGGCGCTCCGGACCGCACGGCTGGGCAGGCCGAGACGAAAGCCCGGGTAGCCCGGCAGGGACATGGAAGGCACCCGTTCCACCGGGTACGGGAAGCGGCCGCCCGGCTGGCTCCCGGCGGGCTCGGGGGCGATGATGAGGGGCTCATGGCCACGCTGGACGAGGTGCTCGGCCACGCGCACGACGCAGTTGGCCACGCCGTTAAGGTCGGGTGCGAACGATTCCGTGATGATCGCGATCCGCATGCTCACAAGGTGAAACATGTGCGTGCCGCAACCGGTCACCATGCCCTTACGGACGCGCGAACTGTAGATGACATCTGGGCCGGGGGGCCAGCGGCCCTACGGGAACGCGCGCGGGCGGAGGACCGGCCGGTGTCACCGCGCGGTGGGTTTACCTCAGCCGGGCGACAGCCCAGCGACCTGCGCGCGCAACCGGGTCAGGCCGTGCAGCGCGTCGATGGCCGGAGACGGCACGCTCACGGCGGCACCGATCTCCCGCACGGCGCCGACGAGCGCGTCCAGTTCCAGTGGCCGCCCGGCTGCGGCATCCTGGAGCATCGATGTCCGGAAGGCGCCGAGTTTCCTGGTGACCTTGTTGCGGTCCCCGGGACTTTCCCCGATCGGGCACCCGATACGCGCGCCGATCTCCTGGGCCTCCCGCATCGCCGCCTCGCAGAAGGCCCGGACGAGCTCGTCGTCGAGAATCCGGTCAGCGGTGGCCCCGGTCAGTACCGACACCGGGTTGATCGTCATGTTGCCCCAGAGCTTGTACCAGACGTCGGTGTGAATCCTGGCCGACGCGGTGACCTCGAATCCGCCCGTTTCCAGGACGCTGGCCAGGGCGCGGATGCGCCGGGAGTCGCTGTGATCCGGTTCGCCGGCGATCAGGCCGGCGCCGTGGTGATGCCGGATCACGCCGGGCTCGGCCACGCTGCAGCTGAAGTGCACGACCCCGCCGATGACGTGGCGGACCGGGATCGTGGCCGCGATTGTCCCGCCGGGGTCCACGCTTTCCAGGTGATGCCCCTGGCACGGGCCGCCGAAACCGTCGAAGAACCACCACGGCACACCGTTCATCGCGGTCAGGACCATCGTCTGCGGCCCGAGCAGCGGTCCGATGACCGAAGCCGCGGACGGCACGGATTGCGCCTTGACGGCCAGCACCACCAGATCCTGTTCGCCCAGTTCGGACGGGTCAGCCGAGGCCCGGACCGTGGCGGTGAGCCGACGGCCGCCGGACTCCGCCCGCCAGCCGTGGGCGCGCAGCGCCGCGAGCGTGGGCCCGCGGGCCAGAGCCGACGTTTCCACGCCCGCGGCGGCCAGCCGGATTCCGATGAAACCGCCGATTGCCCCGGCACCCAGCACGCACGCGCGCATCAGTGATCCTCCCGCTACGACCCTACTGCGGGCTGGCGGACGAACGGGGCCGGGCAGTACACGCCGCGACGGGGCCGAGCCGCTCAGTCTCCCGCGTGCGCCTTCCGGAGCGCGGCGACGTCCAGCTTGCTCATCGAGAGCATCGCCTGGGTGGCCCGCTGCGCCTTCACCCGATCGGCGTCGCTGAGCAGCTCAACCAGGACGGTAGGGACGACCTGCCAGGACAGTCCGTACTTGTCCGTCAGCCAGCCGCAGGCACCTTCCTCGCCCCCTTCGGAGAGCTTGTCCCAGTAGTAGTCGACCTCGGCCTGGTCGGCGCACGGGATCTGGAACGAGATGGCCTCGGTGAATTTGAACTCCGGGCCGCCGTTCAGGGCGACAAACTTCTGGCCGTTCAGCTCAAATTCCACGGTGATGACCGTGCCTGCCGGGCGGGGGCCAGCGTCGTTGTAGCGGCTGATGCTGCCGATCTTGGAATCCTTGAAGACGCTCGTGTAGAAGTTCGCCGCCTCTTCGCCTTCGGTGTCGAACCAGAGGCACGTGGTGAACGCCTGATCGGTCATCGCTCCTCCTGAAGTTGAGCTTGTCTGCGGGTATGGACGCCGTCCGCCGGGCCGGCTCATCGGTGCCATACTCGGATCGTGCCAGGCTCACCGCCGCCGGCGTCGCGATCGAAAACGGACCGGCTGGCCGGGGACCGCGGCTACGGTCGCCGTCCGAAAAGGAAGTAGGAGACCGGCGCGCCCCCGAAGGAATTGACCACTATCACCACCGCGGCCCACAGCCACTTCGGTCCCCGGATCTGGCTGGCCGGCCGGCGCTTGATGTCGGCCAGAGCCGCCGCCTTGAGACCCGCTTCGGCGGTCGCCGCGGCGATGATCAGTCTGCGGCTGCGCGGGCTGAGATCGCTCCATTGCCGTCTGGCGGCCATGGCGTCCTCCACATCCATCGGCAGAAATCCCCGTCGGCCTGAACCATACACCGATGACTGGTTCCGGATTCAGGCCGAAATGAGGGGCGCGGCGAATGGCCTCCTGCGACCCCGCCCTTGCGCGAGACGATGGGCCAAGTAAGGCTAACCTCAATGCCGGGGAGTTAGGGTCCTTCAGCGTTTGTCACGGATTTCCGGTGGCGTGTCGCAGGCTGGTGATAGCTGGGGTCGACGTGGGCGGTGATGCTGGTTATGCGATGGTTTGCGCGGGGTTTGCCGTCGGGGTGCTTGTTCCAGCGGCTGAGCGGGGACTTGACCTTGCGGGCGCAGACGCGGGGCCGCCGGGGGCCGTGCAGGCTCGCGAGGACGGCGCGGCCGATGCCGCCGGTCAGGTCCCCGCCGGGATCGGTGATGTTCTGCGCGGTGATGAGGCGGTTCTGGGCGGTCTCGACGGCGATCTGGTAGCTGGCCCGGTCGGGGTCAGTGCCGGGCACGGACTGGACGGCATCGGTGACAGCGGTCCGCAGCGCCTGGTAGACGGCCAGCAGCGCCCACATCTCCTGCTCGATGCCGGCGGGGTCCCCCGAGCGGAGCACGCGGCCCTGAAGCAGGGTGTGGCGCAGCGCGAGGTAGGTGGATCTCGTGCTGCCAGCGCTCGTGGTACAGCGTCATCAGCGCGTCCGCCGGGTATGCGCGGTGGCCCAGCAGGGTCGTGGCCAGCCGGTAAGTGCCGCCGTAGGTGGTGCCGTCGTGGCAGGTGACGGTCACGGCCGCGGTGATGATGCGGACCTTCACGCCGCCGATGACTGACAGGAACGACCCGTCGGGCAAGTGCCGCAGGACTGGCAGGCGGCGGGTGCTGGTGAGCCGGACGAGGAACTGCGCCTTCGTGGCGGCGACCGCGGCGAGGAAGTCCCCGCCGTCGAAGCCGCGGTCGATCAGCACCAGCATGGACTCATCCAGCAGGGGCAGCAGCTCCCGCGCCTGGCCCGTCTCCCCCTCGGCTCCCGGGCCGAAGACCGCGCCGAGCAGCGCCCGGGTACCTGTCTCCACCAGGGCCATCAGCGCGAGCCCCGGGTAGCCGGTCTCCCCGTTGGACGCCTTCTGCTTGCCCAGCCACGCCCGGTTCTTCGCCGTATCGGGCACCTTGACCGACTTGCAGCCGTCGAACGAGACCGTCCGGTACCCGCGGAACATGATCCCGGGCGTGCGCGGCTGCCCCAGCGGCCCGGCCAGGATCTCGAACAGCCGCCTCACCGGCGGGATCCCGATACGCCGGCGCAGGTCCCGCAGGGCCTTCCCCGAAGGCGCCGCCAGCCCCAGCACCCGCAGCCCCGCGGTCAGCTTGCCCCATACTCCCCGATAACCGGCCCGCGGGAACAGGCACATCGCCAGCAGGAAATACAGGCCCGCCCGCGACGGCGCCAGCCGTACCCGCCTCTCCAGCCCGCCTTCTTCCTCCAGCACCGCATCGGCGAGCTCGAACGGCACGATCCGCGTGAGCTCGCCGAGGTGACCGGCAGCAAACACCCCGGCGGCCACGGTGATCGTCGTCGTGACCGACGTGACAGCAGAACGGATGACAGACTGGGCAGGCAACGGAGGTCTCCGGTACACGGGCCGTTTTGGTCGACACCCGTCCTACCGCAGCCTCCGTTGCCATGTCCGCCCGAAGCCACGATCCCGGCAAACCGCTTGACTACAAGGCGAAACGCTTAACTCCCCGGCATTGAGGCTAACCTTGCCTAGCGCGCTGAGCGGAGCGGCCGTCGGACTGGCCGGCTCGCTGGTCATCGCGTTCGTGACCTACCGGCTGGGCCTCAGGCTGAACCTGTCCAGGTTCTTCACCGTCATCGGCCTGCTGCTGATGATTTTCGCCGCGGGGCTGCTGGCTGACGCCGTCGGAAACCTTCAGCAGCTCGGCTGGCTGCCGATGCTCAACGCACCGATGTGGCACTCCGCGCGCGTGCTGCCGGAAAACAGCTCCTTCGGGGATGTGCTGCACAGCTTCTTCGGCTGCAGCGACGCCCCCACGCCGCTGCAGCTCCCGATCTACGTCGGCAACCTGGTGATCGTGGTCGTGACGTACCTGGGTGTGCGAGCCGGGCTGGGCGCGCGGGCGGACCGCTCCCGAGTCACCGCGCACTAATCGGTGCGTACCTGGCCGCTTGCCCCTCCCCTAAGGCGGGTTATGTGGGTTGATCCCGGCGTAGTAATAGGACAACGCGCTAGAGGCCGTTGTGGAGCGGGGATGTGGCTGATGCAGGAACGTCCTCCTGGTGCGGTAGTACGGGCTTGGTGTCCCAAACGCAGCGAGGAGGACGTTCTGTGGGTAAGGGTAGCGGCAGCGGCATGACGCGGGGTGACCGGAGGCGGAACGCCCGGCGGGAGCGGCTGCGTGGGCTGCTGCCGCGTGACGGCGCGGTGATCGGGATCGATCTGGCCGAGGATAAGCAGGCGATCGCGGTGATCGATCATGATGTCCGGGTGATCGCGCGGAAGACGGTACGGGTGAAGGCGTTCCGGCTGGGTGAGGCACTGGACTGGGCAGCTGGGCAGGCGCGGGCGAAGGGGTTCGTGCACGTGACGGTGGCGTGCGAGCCGACCGGGCCGCGCTGGATGCAGGTGCAGCGGCTGTGCGCGGAGCGGGGCCTGCCGCTGGTGTGCATCCAGCCGCTGATGTCCCATATTGCCCGTGAGCAGCAGGACTATACGACACACAAGACTGATGAGTCCGATTGCGTGATGATCGCCCGGCTGGCGGTCGAGCTGCACTGTTATATCCCGGAGGAGCTCGATGAGACGTGGGCGCACCTGCGGCAGCTGGGCCGGCGCCGGGCGCAGCTGGTCACCGCAGCGACCGCGTCGGCGCACCGGATCCAGGACTTCTTGTCCGTCGCGTGGCCTGCCGTGATGGAGACGTGCGCCCAGCCGCTGCTGTCCAGGACCTGGCTGGCGGCCCTGCAGGTGGTCACCAGCCGGTGCGGCGGGCAGCCGGGCAGGCTGGCCGAGATGGGCGAGGAGGCGTTCACCGCCCTGGTCCGCGGCGCGGCCGGTGACTGGGGCGCCTGCAAGGCCTGGGGCCCGATCTGCCGCCGGATCTTCGCCGCGCTGACCGACACCGAGGGAGTAGTCGCCTGGTCCCGGCGCGGGCTACTGCGCCGGGTCGCTGACGAGCTGGGCGACCTGCAGCGCACCCGCGCCCAGCTGCGCGCCGTGGAGGCTGACATGGCGGCCGTGCTCGACGAGCTCGGCCTGTCCCGGCTGGCGGGCATTCCCGCCTTGACTGCGGTCGGCGCGGCGGCGATCCTGGCCGAGACCGGTGACCCGCACCGGTATGACAGCTCATCCTCGCTGGTCAAGCACGCCGGGCTGTCCCCCTCTGACAACGCGTCCGGCACCTTCCTGGGCGAGGCGCACATCTCCCGCCGGGGACGGCCGGGCCTGCGGCTGGCCGTCTGGCGCATGGTATGGCCGATGCTCCAGTTCAACCCCGTGATGGCCGCCAAGTACCAGGCGATGACCCAGGCCGCCGGCGACCCCGCAGAGCACGCCGCCGCCGGCACCCGGCAGGCCAGCGCGGCGGCCGCCGCAGCACGGGCGCGGCGCGCCAAGGCCCGTGTCGCCTGCGCCGCCTCGCTGCTGCGCTGGATCTACTCCATGATCGTCCACGGCACCAGCTGGGATGCTGCCGTCGCCGCCGGCGAGACCGCCCGCCAGCACGCCCCCCGCCCGGCGGAGGCTGCCTGACCAGCGATACCGCCTCGATCCAGCATCGGCGCCCCGAAGACCTTCCTCCCTGACGAGGGGGAGAGCGAGCCCGTCCCGGCGTCGGGGACCACCCCGTACGACACCCTGGGCAGCTCTCCCCCGGTCGCCTGGAGCTTCTCACCAGCCCGGTTGAACGCTGTAGGAGCAGGCCTGCCCGCCACGCCGCGGGCAGGCCGAGCCCGCTTGCACTACGTAGAGCGAGAAGACCCAGGTGACGGGCGGCCCCGCAACCGCGGCACGGCGATCATCACGCCGCTGCTGGACTTCATCATGCGCTCACTCGCGCTCCCGTACCACGCGTACGCGACGCCGGCGTCACCCGTAGTAAGAACCCCAAGGCCGCGAACCGTCACCACCATCAACGCAAGACTCGCCCCGTACCGCTTGACAACTTCTTCTTACGCTGGTGTCGGCTTGATCATGAGGCGGCCTCTGCGGAAGACAAGCGATTGTCGAAGTCCCTTGTCCGCAGAGGCCGTCCCTCATGTTGCCAACTGAAGACCTGTTCGTCTACGTGTACGTACTGATCCACGACCTGGTCATTGCCAGGAAGATCGCGGTCCCGGCGCGGCCGGGACCTGCTCCCGCCTGCAGTGACGCAGAGCTGCTGGCCATCGCCGTGGTCCGGCACCTGCTGGGCCGGCGAAGCGAGTCCGGCTTCCTGGCCGAGGTGGCCCGGGACTGGGGCCACCTGTTCCCGGCGCTGCCGCACCAGAGCGAGGCCAACCGCAGGACCCGCTGGCTATGGGGCGCATTCGAGCAGCTCCGGGCCACGCTCGCGGCCCGCCTGCCCGAAGACGACTGCCAGCAGGTCGATACGTCCGCGCTGCCGGTGAAGCACGCATCCCGGGTCCGCGGCCCGGACCAGTGGACCGGGCCCGGCAACGACCTGGCCGCCCGGTTCGGCCGCGACGCCGCCCACGCGGAGTGGTTCTACGGCTTCCGGCTCGCCGTGAAAACGGACCTGGGCAGCCGGATCGTGCGCGCCTGGGCCATCGTGCCTGCCGCCGTGAACGAGCGCGAGGTCGCCGAAGACCTCCTGGAAGCCGGCCCGGCCCCGCGTGACCTGCTCGCGGACAAGGGCTTCAGCGGCCGGGCCTTCGCCGCCGCCCAGGCTGCCTGCGGCACCGCCGTGCTCGTCCCGCCAGATAAGAAGCAGCGCGCCAGCATGCCGCCAGTGCTGCAGAAAGTCATCGCCGAATGGCGCAACCGGATCGAGACGACCTTCAGCGAGATCACCGACCGGATGGAACTCGCCCGCCACGGCGCCCACAGCTTCTGGGGCCTCATCACCCGCACCGCGGCGACCATCGCCGCACATACCCTGCTGCTCACCTGCCTCACCGAGGCGTAAGCCAACCCACATAACGCGCCTAAGGGGAGCGACGAGCATGATCTCCTCCGGCCGTCTGGGACGGCAACACGCTCGCGGACCATGCTGCGGTCCGTTACGGCGCGCAGCGCCCAGCATGAGGGCTGCAGGCCGCGGTCAAGCGTCCGGGAGGGCTGGAGCCGGGCCGAGTCCGGTGCCTTCGAAGACGCGAAAGCAGCCTCCCCCGGCTCGCTTTGCCTCGTACATGGAACGCCCGGCCGGTTGCGCGGCTGGTTCCCGGCCCGGCTCCGTCTTTCTTACCGGCGCGAAAAAGCGCTGGCCGCCCGCCCGCATGGGCAGGACGGCCGGGCGCCACAGCGTGAACGCCGCTGAATCAGAAGTGGGCGAGCGCGCGCACGAACTCATCGGCGTCGATCGTGCCCCAGCCGCTGGCGAGATCGTAGCCAGTTACCGCAGGGTAGCCGGCAACGCCGCCGAAGGAGTTGTTACCGGTGGCGACATCAACGATGCCAGTGGAAAGGCTGGTGTACTGGCTCAGCGCGCCGAGGGTGTAAAGATCCGGGTTGATCCAGCCCAGCCGATGGCCGGCCAACTGGTCCGCAAGCGCGACCACTCCGGAGAAGACCGGCGTCGCCTCGGACGTGCCGCCGATGAGTTCCCAGCCGGCCCCGCCCGCGCCGTCAAAGGACCAGTAAACCCAGGCGGCCCCGTTCACCGCGGAGGTCATCGAGATATCCGGCGTGCCGCGGTGGCTGCCGACCACGTTGGCCACGCCGACCTGGAACAGGGGACGGCTGAAGACGGCGGACACACCGCCGCTGCCGGCGCCGTAGCCGTCGTTCCACACCGAGTCGGGGTGCAGCCGGTGGCCGTTGTCGTCCAGGTACAGCTCGGTGCCGCCGACCGAAGTGACCAGCGGGTCTGAGGACGGCCAGGAGCTGACCCGGTACGGATACAGGGTCGTTCCGTTGGCCTCGTAGTTGGTCACCCCAGTGTCACCCGAGGCGCCGAGGACCGTGACCCTGTGTGCCAGCGCGTCCTTGAACGCGTAGCGCAGGCTCAGCAGGCCCGAGTAGTTGCCCTGGCTGAAGCCGGGGATCGTGTTCTCCGTCGCGCCGAAGCTCTGCGAGATCACGTCTCCGACACCGCGATTGATCAGCGTTTGCTCAGCGGTCATCATCTCCGGGAAGCCCGCGGTTCCCTCGGTCTCGGCGACCGGGGTCTCGGCCAGCACGATCCTGGCGCCCGGAGCGATCGCGTGCGCGTACTCCACGTCGAGGGATGTCTCCTCGGCCCAGCCCGCCATGGTGGCGTTGGCCGGGTCGAACGGCGGGATCGTGCCGAACTGGTCGATCGTCAGGTCGAGTGGCGGAAGCCCGAACTGCGCGTCAAAGGTCTTGATGTCATCGGCGATCGTCGGCGAGCCGAAAGAGTCGACGATCACGATGGTCCGGCCCGCGCCGGTGATCCCCTGGCGGTACAGCGGGTTAAGGTCGTACGCCGTGTGATACTGCAGCGGCGTGTAGCAGCTGATCCCGAAGTCGGTCAGGCAATCTGTCGTGGATATCGGGGCTGGCAGCTGCTTACCGACGTTTATCGGCCCGCTGACGTCCGGCGCGGGAATCGCCGTGTGCAGGCTGGCGTGATGGGCGGTCGCGCTGGTGCGCGTACCGCCCTGGCTGGCTACCAGGGCCGCCGCGGCGGCGAGCGGCAGCGTGACGCGTGCGAGGCGATTGATTCGGGCCCGCGACGCATCGCGCGAGAGGGCGAAGCCGGCATCATGCGCCGTTTTGCCCACTGGAACAGACATTTATCCCCTCACTGTGCCTAGATTCAGCCGAAAGAATGCGCCACCGCACATCATCATGGATCGGCCAGCCAGCACAAGAGAACGCGCCAGCGCGGTGCGGTCGAGTTGACGACCAAGGAAACGACCAAGGAAGCACTGAGCGAGCCGTCGTCGTACCGGACACCACGGACTTGCTTGACCCTGTGTAACTCTCTGTGCTTGGATCATCGCTGGTTGAGTTCAGACGATCCCTGGGTCGCTGAGTTCAGTCAGTCCGGTTGGCCGTAGCAGGCCGCCGCGACAAGCGCCCCTGCAGGTGAAGCACGGATTCGGGAGGTTGCTCAATGTCGATGGATACGGACGCGCAAGCGGAACCGCAGGCCGTCAACGGTCAAAAGCAGTCGAGTCTGGGGACGTCAGCGGCGCGGAATCTGGCCACGACGACCAAGACACCACCGCAGATGCAGGGCATCACCAATCGGTGGGTGCAGCGGATTCTGCCGTGGGTAGATGTCAAAGGTGGTACGTATCGGGTGAACCGGCGCGTGTCGTATGCGATCGGTGACGGCCGGGTGCAGATGGTGCAGACCGCGGACCGGGTCAGCATCGTGCCGGCCGAGCTGGCCGAATTCCCCGCGCTGCGCGGCTACGACGATCCCGACGTGCTGGCCGAGCTGGCGGGGCGGTTCACCCAGCGGGAGATTGAGCCGGATACCGTGATCGCCCAGGCCGGGACGGCGATGGACGAGGTGTTCGTGATCGCCCACGGCCGACTGGCCCGCTTGGCGGAAAACCGGTACGGCGAGCACAAGCAGCTTGGCGTGGTCGCCGACGGTGACTACCTCGGCGCGCCGGCTCTGGCCGATCCGCAGGCGGTCTGGGACATGACGGTCACGACAGAGACCGCCTGCACGGTGCTGGTGCTCCAGCGAGCCGACTTCGCCGCGCTGGCCGACCGGTCCGGATCGCTCCGGGATCATCTGCGTGAATTCGCGGCTACGGTGAGCAAGCCCAGCACCCGCGGCGGGGAGGCGGCCCTGGCGCTGACGGCGGGACATTCCGGCGAGCCGGTCCTGCCGTCTACGTTCGTGGATTACGAAGCCTTGCCGCGGGAGTACGAGCTGCAGGTGGCGCAGACGGTGCTGCGGGTGCATTCGCGGGTGGCGGATCTGTTCAACGAGCCGATGAACCAGATCGAGCACCAGCTCAAACTCACCGTCGAGGAACTGCGGGAGCGCCAGGAGTATGAGCTGATCAACAACTCCGACTTCGGGTTGCTGCACAACGTGGACTACGCCCAGCGCATCCAGCCGGCCGACGGCCCGCCCTCACCGGACGACCTTGATGAACTGCTGTGCCGTCGGCGCGATTCTCGTTATTTCCTGGCCCACCCACGGGCGATCGCCGCGTTCGGCCGGGAGTGCAACCGGCGCGGGCTCTACCCGGTCAGCGTGCCGATGGGCGAGCGTATGGTGCCCGCCTGGCGCGGCGTGCCGATCCTGCCGTGCCCGGTCATTCCGGTCAGCGAGCACAACACGTCATCGATCCTGGTGCTGCGTACCGGGGAGCACAACCAGGGCGTGGTCGGACTGCACCAGACCGGTCTCCCTGACGAGCACGAACCTGGCCTGAATGTCAGGTTCATGGGCATCGACGAGAAGGCCGTCATCTCTTACCTCGTGTCCACCTACTTCTCCGCCGCGGTCCTGGTACCCGACGCGATCGGCATGCTCGAACACGCTGAAATCGGCCGCTGATCCAGGGCGTCGTCACCGGCAGGACAACACGACGGGAGGGGGTGTGCGCCGACCGCCGGCCGCACCCTCCTGTGTATGCACGCAGGAAGGATCACCCCGGATGCCGTCGCCCTTCAAGCTACCCGAGTTCTACACGGCCTACCCGGCGCGGTGTAACCCGCACCTGGAATCGGCCCGGGAACACAGCAAGTCGTGGGCCCGGGCCATGGACATGATCGACGTGACCCAGCGCGGCCAGGTGATATGGACCGAACGGGACTTTGACGCCCACGACTACGCGCTGCTGTGTGCCTGCACCCACCCCGACACGACCGCCGGGCTGCTGAACCTGATCACCGACTGGTACGTGTGGGTGTTCTACTTTGACGACCATTTTCTGGAGCTATTCAAACGCAGCGGTGACCTGGATGCGGCGCGGGACTACCTGAATGCTCTGCCCGCGTTCATGCCGCTCAACGGAGAAATCGCCGGGTCCCCCGCCAACCCGGTGGAGGCCGGGCTGGCCGATTTGTGGGCCCGCACAATACCGGCCCGCTCGAGCGACTGGCGGGCTCGCTTTGCCGAGAGCACCCGTAATCTGCTCGACGAATCACTGTGGGAACTAGCCAATATCAACGCCGACCGGGTGGCCGATCCTATCGAATACGTCGAGATGCGCCGGAAGGTCGGCGGGGCGCCTTGGTCGGCGAACCTGGTCGAACACGCCTGCGGCGCCGAAGTGCCTGCCGTCATCGCAGCGTCCCGCCCGATGCAGGTACTGCGCGACACGTTCGCCGATGGCGTGCACCTCCGCAACGACCTGTTCTCCTACCAGCGTGAGGTCCACGATGAGGGGGAGCTGTCCAATGGTGTGCTGGTGCTGGAGCGGTTCCTGGGGTGCAGCACTCAGGAGGCCGCCGATCGGGTGAACGACCTGCTCACCTCGCGGCTACAGCAATTCGAGCACACCGCGGTCACTGAGCTACCTCCCGTGTGCGATGAATACGGCCTGGATCCGGCGTCACGGATGGGGGTGGGGCTGTATGTGAAAGGACTGCAGGATTGGCAGTCGGGTGGCCACGAATGGCACATGCAGTCCTCCCGGTACGTCGGCGCCCGCGCTGCCACCGCGCCGGCGCCGCTCCTTGGTGGGCCGACCGGGCTGGGTACACAGGCCGCCCGCATTGCTTTTTCGCTGGCCAGGACCGCACCGCAACGACTGCGCGGCTTTACCCACATCCCCTTCCAGCCAGTCGGCCAGCTGGAGCGTCCAGCGATGGACATGCCGTTCCCGCTCACTCTCAGCCCCCACCTGGAGGCCTCCCGGGAGCACGTCGTCGGCTGGGCCGCTGGTGTGGGCATACTCAGCGAGGGCGTGTGGGACGAAGCCAAACTGCGCGCGTTTGATCTGGCGCTGTGCGCGGCCGGAATCCACCCCGAGGCCACCGTCGGTCAACTCGACATCACCACCGGCTGGCTGGCCTGGGGCACCTACGGCGACGACTACTACCCTATCGTCTTCGGGCGCGGCACTAACATCGCCGGCGCCAAGGCCTGCGACGCCCGGCTGGCCCAGTTCATGCCTCTCGACCCTGCTGAAATGCCCGTCCCGGTCACCGCGCTGGAATGCGGCCTCGCCGATCTATGGACCCGTACGGCCGGCCCAATGGCGATGCGCGAACGCCGTATGTTCCGCCGCGCCGTCACAGATATGACCGCCAGCTGGATCTGGGAGCTGAATAATCAGGCGCAAAATCACGTCCCGGACCCCATCGATTACATCGAGATGCGCCGTAAGACGTTCGGCTCCGACCTGACGATGAGCCTGTCCCGGCTGGCTCACCTCGGGAATGTGCCGGCCGAGGTCTACCGCTCCCGCCCGGTCGTGGCGATGGAGAACGCTGCCGCGGACTACGCCTGCCTGCTCAACGACGTGTTCTCCTACCAGAAAGAGATCCAGTTCGAGGGCGAGATCCATAACTGTGTGCTCGTGGTGCAGAACTTCCTCGACTGCGGCCCGGCAGAAGCCATGCGGATCGTGGGCGAGCTGATGACCGCACGAATGCGCCAATTCCAGCACATCGTCGCCACTGAGCTAACGGCGCTGTTCGACATCCTGCACCTCAGCACCGCGGCCCGCGAAGCCATCTTCAGCCATGTTCAGCAGCTGCAGAACTGGCTGTCAGGCATCCTCAACTGGCACGAGGGCTGCCACCGTTACACCGAAGCCGACCTGATCAGCAATACACGCCCGGCTCGCCCCGCCCGTCCAGCGCTGTCCGGCTGGCTTACCGGACTCGGCACCTCCGCGGCCCGCATCGGCCATGCGCCGGTGCACCTGATCGATCGGACGTTATGCTGGCGCGGCGCTGGCGGCACGGTTGCCTTCCGCGGGCCGGCCGGCGGCCGTGAGCACTTCCTCGTACCGTCGCCGGATGTCGTCCCGGTCCGCTTTCTCCGGTACCGAGCGCTCGCTCGCCCGCAGGATCATGGCGCCCTGGTCCAGCAGCACCTGCCGCTGCCCGGCGCTGGTCGTATCGGTCACGATCTTCACGAGCGCGTCGAGCTGGCGGATCATCACCGCGGGCATGCCCTGGCTGGCCTGGCGGATCTTCTCGAAGGCGCGCTGGACGAGGCGCTCGTGGCTGGGCTCGGCCGTGATGACCCGGATGAATCCGTCGCTGTCCCGGTGCACCCGGGCCGGACTCCACCTAACAGTGATCTTACACAGACTTTCGCCGAGCCAGTCGATGCAGGTCAGCGCGGTGAACGTATCGTTGACGGCCGGCGACAGCGCCCGGATGGCGATCTCGACGAGCTGGTCGATGCCGAAGGAGATGTCCTGCGTGAGCGTCCGGTTCGGCCCGGTGATGTGCGCGCGCCCGAGCGCGTGGCTCACCCGTGCCGCCGCCTCGGGCGGCCACACCCTAGCAAACGGGTGCCCCTGTACGAGGAAATGCCCGGGCCGGTAGTCCAGGGCGATGATCGCGTCCGCCTCGGCCGCGAACTGAACCAGGACCCGGTGCCGGATGAACTGCAGGTAGCCGCTCGCGGGCGCGCGGACCACGCCGCCGCCGGCCTCCATCCGGGCGATTAGTTCCGCCGACGAGGGGCCGCTCTCCCGGTCACCTGCCAAGCCAAGCCGGGCGCGGTAGCCGCCCTGCACGTCGATCGCCTCGGACAGGTCGCGTGCGATGCTCGCGATCACCTGGGGCAGCTGGATCGACGTCGCCGTGTGATGGATGAAGTAGATCAGCACGCCCAGGGCGGCGACCATCAGTGCGAGCGTCACCGTGACGCCGATGTGCGGAACGAAGGACCCATGCGGTCCTGGGCCGATCGAGACGAGTACGAGCACGGCATACACGAACGTCGCCACGAACGTGCCGAGCGTCAGTTGGGTGCCCCGGTCACGGATGAAGTTGCGCAGCATCCGGGGCCCGAACTGGGTGGAGGCGAGGGTGAGGGTCACCAGGATGATGGAGAAGACGACACCGACGACCGTGATGACGGCGGTGGCGATCGCGGTGAGGATCTGCTGGGCCGCGTCGGCGCTGCCGATAATCACCCAGCTGGGCAGTCCGAAATCGCCACGGTAGGCGGCCCGGTCCAGGCTCGTCGTGCCGGCGAAAAGCGCGATGGCCGTCAGGACCTCGATCCCCGGGACCAGCCACAGGTTGGTGCGCAGCGCATCTGAGCGCCAATGGGAGGCGAGAGCCGAAGACGAGTTACGACAATGCATGATCAGCCCCAGCGCTCGAAGGCGCCGACCAGGCTTCCCGGCTCACCTGGCTATGACTATACGGCCGCCCCGCCCGTCCCCACAGCCCAAATCAGGCCCGGTTGGCAACATGCGAACGTGTTGTCAGGATGAGCTGGTGCGGGCGACCGGGGCCGACGGAGGGAGGGTGTCATGACCGCAGCCGCTGACATCGGCTTGGATGGGTTGCGGATCGAAAAGGTGGCCGGACTGGCTCAAGCGCCGGGCACAGACACGCCTTGAAGATCGCCATCGTCGGCGGCGGGGCCGCGGGATTGTTCACCTCGCTCATACTGGCGGCTTGGGACATGACGGAGCCCCTGGTAGATGAGGCGATCGACCAAGATCCGCAGCTTCCACCGCGGGGCCCCGATGCTTTTCTATCGTGCCGCGCTGCCGTTGTCGTCCCAGACCCTCACCTACACCGCCGGGGGCGGGTGACCCCCGTACTCCTCGACCAGAACCACCCTCGCCACCTCGATACCTTCAGCCCGCCAGGTCAACCGCGCCCCAGGATGGCCTCGGCTGTGGTGGTCACCTGACTAGCTAGTATGGTGGCGGATATTGACAACTGTCTATCTCTCAGGACAGAGTGAGCATCGACAGACATGTATACCTAGGGGTGATCGTGATGAGCGACGAGACCAGCACCGGCCTGCGCGAGGAGGTCCGGTCCCGGTACGCCCAGGCGGCTCGCGCGGTCCTGGAGCCGAGACCTGGCGTCATCGCCCGGTGCTGCCAGAGTTCGCCCGCTGAATCGTGCTGCGGCAGTGGCCCGGCTGCGCTGGACTCGGCCGACTGTTTCGGCGGTCCGCTGTACGGCGAGGGCGAGACGGACAGTCTGCCGCAGGAGGCGGTGCTGGCCAGCCTGGGCTGCGGGAACTCGCTGGCGGTCGCGGACTTGCATGAGGGTGAGCGGGTGCTGGACCTGGGTTCGGGCGGTGGCATCGACGTGCTGCTGTCGGCTCGCCGGGTCGGCCCGCCCGGGTTCGCCTACGGGGTGGACATGACCGACGAGATGCTGACCCTGGCCCGCGCCAACGCCGCCAAGGCCGGGGCGCAGAATGTCGAGTTCCTCAAGGGCGAGATCGAGGCCCTGCCGCTGCCGGATGCGGCCGTCGACGTGGTGATCTCCAACTGCGTGATCAACCTGTCCACCGACAAGCCCGCGGTGCTCGCCGAGATGTTCCGCGTCCTGGTCCCAGGTGGCCGGATCGGCATCACCGACGTGGTAGCCGAGGACCACCTGTCCGCTGCTGACCGGGCGGCGGCTGGCTCCTACGTCGGCTGCATCGCCGGTGCCCTGTCCCGGACCGAGTACCTTAACGGGCTCACCGCCGCCGGGCTCGTGGACGGCATCGGTCACCTTCACCACCGAGGCAGGCCCCGGGATGCACTCGGCGATCATCCGGGCCGTTAAACCCGCCACCACATGACTGCTGCTGTCGGCAGGCGGCTGCTGGCCGAGTACATCGGCACCGGTCTGCTGGTGGCGGTCGTGGTCGGGTCCGGCATCGCCGCCACTCGCCTCACCCATGACGGGGCGCTGCTGCTGCTGGTCAACTCGGTGGTGACCGCGCTCGGCCTGGCCGTCTTGATCCTGGTGTTCATCCCGGCCGGGGGCGCGCACTTCAACCCGGTGGTCACCGCAGCGGACTGGATCCTGGGCCGCAATACCCCGCACCACTGCGGCCTGGCCGAGGCTGCCGCCGTCATGGCCTGCCAGGTCGCCGGAGCCATCGGCGGGGCTGCGCTGGCTGATGCCATGTTCAGCGAGCCCATCCTCAGCGCCTCGCAACGTCATCGTGGCGGCGCGCCGGTCCTGCTCAGCGAGGTCGTCGCGACGGCGGGCCTGCTGTTTGTCATCGTCTCTCTCGTCCGGACCGGCCGGACCCAGCACGTCGCGTGGGCGGTCGGCGCGTGGATCGGCGCGGCGTACTGGTTCACCGCCTCCACCTCCTTCGCCAACCCTGCCGTCACCATCGGCCGGACCCTGACCGATACCTACGCCGGGATCGCCCCGGTATCGGTTCCGGCGTTCATTGCCGCCCAGCTCGTCGGCGGCACGATCGGTACCGTCCTGGCCGTCACGGTTTATCCGGCCCGGCCCGCCCGGGTCCACGCCGATGAACCCGCCCGGCTAGCAGGCTGACCTGGAAAGGCACGCTCATGGCTGACATCCCCGAAGTGCTGTTCGTCTGCACGCACAACGCCGGACGGTCCCAGATGGCCGCCGCGCTGCTAGACCGCCAGGCGGCCGGGCGCGTGCGCGTGACCTCGGCCGGATCACAACCTGCCGATCAGCAGAACCCTGCGGTCGTCCAGGCCATGGCCGAGATCGGCCTGGACCTGTCGCACGAGTACCCCAAGCCGCTCACTGCTGACAAGGTGCAGGGCGCCGACGTCGTGATCACCATGGGCTGCGGCGACGCCTGCCGCGTCTATCCCGGCAAGCGCTACCTCGACTGGGACCTCCCCGACCCGGCTGGACTCTCCGTCGAGCAGGTCAGGCCGATACGCGACGACATCGGCCGCCGAGTCGAGCAGCTGCTTGCTGAGCTGGTAGCAACGCACGGCTGACTTGGCCGGCCTGAGCTACGCATTACGAGCGTGTCACATGCGTTGGCCGCAAGTTCAAAGCCCGCGCTAGCTTCAGGTTCACGAGCTGTTGCTGCTGACAATCGTTGCCTGGTGATGGCGATTCGGGGGCATCTCGGGGGCACGCTCGTAATGCATAGGCCAGGTGCTCGATGGAGCGGCGCCCGTCGCACGACCGTCCTGGAAACTGCCCGGTGACCGCCCGCATCGTGCAGGGGATGGCCCGCGTCCGGTCCGGGCAGGCTCCTGCCTGGCCCTTGTCTTCTGGCCGGAGTGTCCGCAGAGCTCCAGGGTCAAGCGTGACTTTGCGGGTACGTTCACCAGGCGCTTTTTACCTGTGCTCGTTGTCCTGCGGGCACAGTCACGCTTGAGTCTGGAGGGGCGGACGGATTCCCCTGGACAGACATGGCCTCCTCCACTCTCGCCCACAGGGATTCGTCAAAGTCGCGGGCGGTGTTCAGCCTGGTGAGAGTCCTGTCAGGTCGAGGAATTGCAGAGCGTGGCGGGGGTCTTGTGCGCAGTGGCGGGTTTCGGCGGTGTAGCTGGTTACTCCGTGTATGCGGAAAAGGGTGATGACGAGGTTGGTGAGGGCGGACCAGATCTGGGGTGCGTTTCCCGTGCGGATGAGTGATTTGTCTTCTTTCCAGATCACGTCGCGTAGCCAGTGCGCGTGCTCAACCCGCCAGTGCCCGCGGACGTGGGCGAGCAGGTCTTCGGGGGTGGTTTCTTCCGCGCCGAGGCTGGTGATGTAGAGGACGGCCTCGGCCCGGGTCAGCCACTGGCCTTTCTTCTTGTACGTGGTGTAGCGCTCGATGAGGACGGCCTGGCGCGCGTCCTCGAAGCCGGTGCCCTCGGGGGCGGGCAGGACGCGGATGGTGCGGGTCTCGATGCGGCTGCGGCTGATCTCGCTGGTGGCGGCGGCGGCCGGGGTCGTTTCCCAGGGCAGGGCGTTCAGCTGCGCGTTCAGGCCGGGCTGGTTGCCGAGGACTGGCCACAGGTAGTGCGCCTTCTTCGCCTTGCGCAGGAACAGGGCGTTGTCCCTGTTCGCCTGCATGGCGTCCGCCGTGATCAGGGCATCGTCCAGGGGCAGGGGCGCCAGCAGCGGCTTGAAGTGGCTGATCTCGTTGGCCTTGCCTGATTTCGCGACCTTGTCCTGGGCGATGACCAGGCCGGGGACGTGGGTGACGGCGGCGAGCAGGTGCACCTTCTTCTTCCCGCCGGCCTTGGCGCCCTTGCGTTCCTTCCCGTCCACGGCGACCGCGCGGCGGGCGGGCACGTGCCCGGGATCGCCGGTCACGGCCGCGTCCAGCCAGGGGTGGAGCGGGTGCGGGCGGAACCAGCCGTCGCCGCGTTCCTCGCGGAAGCTGGCCGCGGCCGGCGGTTTCCGCTTCCTTTTCTTCCGCTTCTCTTCCCTCGCGCGCTGCTCGTCCGCGCGGTGCGCGGCATACGCGGCCGGGATCGCGGGATCGAGCGCGGCGGCGGCCACGCACGCGGACAGCGCGGCCTCGAGCTCGTCCGCGTCCAGCAGCTTCCCGAGCCGGTCCAGCATGGAAGCGGACGGCGCCACCCGCAGCCCGGTCCGCGGGCTGACGCGGCAGCCGTGCGCGGCCAGCACCTCCTGGTCCCAGCCCGCCGCCGCCTGCGCGACCGCCAGCGGCCCGCCGCGCGCGGACGCCACGCCCGCGACCACCACCGAGACCAGCGACGGCAGCGGATGCCGCTTCCCCCGCGGCTTCCGCGTATCGGTCAGCCGCCCCTCCAGCGCCGCCCGTACGGACACCGGGTCAGGCACTGTCCCGGCAGGCAGGTGGCGGCGGATGCAGCCGGCAAGCCATGATGAAGACACGGGCGCGGTCAAGGCAGTCCCCGGGTGACGGTTTAACGGCGTGAGAACCTGAATCATCACCCGCGGCGGCCTGGCCGCGCCCCCGCTTCAGGCACATCCGCGCCATACGCACCACGCGCCCGCAGCCCCGACCGCTGATCACGCAACGTAACGACTACCCTCGTAGCAGAACCCCCGGAACCCCGCTGACGGGCCACCCCAAGCCCATCCCATTAGTCACGCGCTGTTACGCCGACTTTGACGAATCCCTGCTCTCGCCCACGCAATGGACGAGAGTGCGGCCGCCGTTCGGCCAAGTCGAATATCCTCCAATGAGTTCAGTTAGTGGAACTGAGCTGACGGAGATATTCACCCGGCTTGGCCGATGGATGCCACCGGTCCATGTGCCGATCATTAGCCGGTCAGACTTGGCTCCAGAGGTCCGCTACAGAAATTGAGCTTTGGGTTAGTCCAGGCTGTCACGTGACCTGAGCTGCCACGCGGTCTATCCACGAGTAGCCGTAAGAGACTTGTCAATATTGCTGGCCGCTGGGAGCCGGGCCGGTTGTCATTCTGACTTAGGCCGTTGGCCTCTTGCCTGCAAGCCCATCGTAACTATTCGGAAGTACTGTGGTTCCCGGCCCGGTATCCATAGGCTGACCTGGGCAGATGCTCCGGGCGACCACATGATTTCCGAATACTTACGGCCCATCAGCCCTGCCAAGCCCCGTTCGCAATGGGCAGGGTCGCAGCAACGTCAGCGAGCTGCTTGGTGTACTGACCGCCGCAGTCCGGTCCGAACCGGACAGTCAGGTGAAGAAGGTGGTCATGATGACGAACGAGCAATCATCAGGTGGTGGGTCTGGGGCTCGTGGCGATGATGCCCGGCACGATCCTGATTCCTCCGTGCGCGGTGGCGCTGGCCAGCCATGATCCAGGCGTGAGCGACGGGTACGGGCAGACGATGGTGGCCCTGAGGAAGCGTCAGCAAGTGGGGTTACCAGCGATTCGGAGATGAAGTAGATGTTCAGGCAGTTGACCGAGGCAATGTTCGGCGCGACCATGCTGAGTGCGCGTGTCATGGCCAAGGCCTTAGCAGTGCCGGTGGACACGGCGCTGTGGGCCCACGAGACCACCAACCGTAAGCCCCCGCAGTGGCACAGCCGCAATAAGGTCGTGCTCGCCTCCCCGTTCGCGCTGCTACGTGACTTCAGCGTCGGTGACGATGACGTCGTTCCCACGCTGCTGTTCCCGCCGCTGGCCGGGCACGCCTCGTGCATCATCGACATGAAGGGCCAGAGCCAGGTCCAGCTCTGCATCAAGATGGGCCTGACCAAGCTCTACTCATTCGACTGGCTGAGCTGCACCACCGCCACCAAGGACACCACCGAGGCTGACCGCCTCGACTTCATCACCCGCGCGGTGGATCTCATCGCCGGGCCCGAGGGCAAGACCAACATCGTCGGCGACTGCCAGGGTGGCTGGGAAGCCACGCTGTGGGCGGCCATGCACCCCGAGCGCGTCAACACGCTCATCGTGGCCGGTGCGCCGATCGACACCAGCGCCGGGAATGGCCCGGCCAGGAAGCTGATGCCCATCCTGTTCCCGCACGGCAACATTGCGCTGTACAAGGCCATGGTCAAGGCCTACGGCGGCATCGTGCCCGGCATCAGCAACGTCATGGGGTCCGTCGCGATGGACCCGGCCACCCACGTGACCGAGTACCTCAGGCTCTTCTGGCACGTGCACGACCGCGAGTACAGCGATCATTTCAGTGACTTCTACGACTGGTACCTCCACCCGATCAACCTGCCGGGCAAGCCGTACGTGTGGGCCGTGGAGCACCTGTTCGTCAAGAACGAGATGTTCAAGGGCGAGCTGAAGGTCGCGGGCAAGACCGTGAACCTGCGCAGCATTACCTGCCCGGTGTTCCTGCTCGGTGGCGAAGAGGATGACATCACGCCGTGGCAGCAGGTTCACAACATGCGGTACGCGGTTGGCTCTTTGCTGGTCTGCTGGTACCTCGCACCGGGTGGGCACATTGGCCTGTTCATCGGCCACCGGTCGCAGGGTGAGTACTGGACGCCGATCCTGGCTCAGGTCCGCGAGCTCTCACGACCATGGGGTATCACAAATGCAACCGCCAGCACGTCAACCCGAAGTGCTGGTGATGCATCAGGGAAAACGGACGGAGAATCAAATGCCCAAGGGGTTCAAGCCATATAACCTGATCAAGTGCTGGCGCAAGCCACGGCTAACTGATGAAGAGAACGTGGCACGCATCATGACCGTACTCAAGAAGAGCGCCTGGGCGTGATGTCGATCCACAGGCCTTGACAACTGCTCCTCCTAAGGCGGGTTTGGGGAGGACACACACAGGCCGTCTGCCGGAAACCCGACCTTTGTCAACGCCCTTTTGATCCGTAGATCAATGGAGAGTGTCCGGTCGGTGTGCCGGAATCCGTATCCGCAGTTCAGCGTCCTGCTGGGTGTCCGGCACGGCTGCCATAGTCCAGCACCGTCCGGTCAGTCCGTGAGAAAACTGTGAGAGATCCCTGCCCTTCGCCGCGCCCGCAGCGGTCTCGCGCGCTAGCCTCTCGGCGGGGAAAGGCGGACGGGCAGACACGCGGGCAGGCCAGCGGACATGCGCCACCGACCTGCCTGCCTTGCTGATGTGCCAGGCGGCTCCGCTAGCCGCCCGTGGTGTTCTGCCGCTGATCAGCAGCCGTCGTAGGCCGACCAGTTGGACTGGCCGCCCGCGGCGATCGCGTTGTTGAACACCTGGTTCTGCTGCGCCACGCTGGCGTGCCCGAAGGACGCGCGGGAGCCCCCGTAGGCCACCCAGGTGGCGTAGCTGAACTGGTAGAGGCCGTAGTGCCCGCTGGCGTTCATCGCCTGGGCGTTGCCGCCGGACTCGCGGGCGATCACGCACGACCGGAACGAGCCGCCGCCGGAATAGGTGGCCGCGCGAGCGGCCTTCGGGGCAGCCTGCACGGCCATGCGCGCCCCGTGGGCCACGTGCGCCTCGTGCGCCGCGGCGTTCCGCGCCACGGACATTAGCCGGGCGGACGAGGAGTCCGCCTGGACGGCGGCCACAGCGTGATGCGCGGTAGCCGCGACGGTTGCTGCACTCGCGGGTGCAGCCTGCGCCGACAAGCAAAGCCCCGCGGCGGCCAAGCCGAACAGCGTGGGCGCGGCGACCATTGACAGCCGGTACGGGCGTCGGATGCGTATGTGTTTCCCTGGGTGTCCCATAGATTCCTTCCCGGGTAGGGCGCGCTCACCGGGAAGGCTGGACACGGTGCGTTTTTGACGGCACCTGGATGCGCACAGCCTTCCGAGCGCCTAACAGTCCCCGAGCATAAACGTATGGACACAAAACGGTAAAGGATGGGTAAAGCGACTCTCAGGGCCGCGGTCTGCGGTGCCCTGGTGGGGGCGTGACGCCGACCGCGCCGCCCGAGCGCGCGAAACCGGGCTCGGCCGGGGCCCGGCCACGCGATCATGAATGGCCGCTGACCTGCACACCGGCCGGCCGCGAGCCGCCGGCCCGGACCGTCCTGGCGGGTCACAAAAGGCACAGCACGGGATGAACGCGTCGGATCGCTATAGTTTCTGTGTGTTACCGGCGGAGTGATAAGGATTACGTAAATGCGGGACGCGCTGGCGTGGTAATGGCAAGGCGGAAGTTAGCCAAGGGGATCGTTTCCCGGCCGGACCCCCATGGCCCGAAGCCCCGATTTCCGGGCCGTCCCGGCGCAAGCCAAAATCCACCAGCGGGGGAGGCCCCTGCCGACCCGAATCAACCAGCCGGGCAGGCCCAGGGCAGGCCCCCGCCGACCGCGCCGCCTGCGCATGACCGCTCCGCTCAGGCGCTGCGGCTGGCCGGGCAAGTCGTCGTGTGCCGGGCGGAATACGAGCACCGCCCCGCTGGCATCGTTGTAGGCCATGCGCTTGAACTGGACGTGGCGGCGGATTTCCTGGTGAACCGGACCAGGGATGCGGACCGGGCGGCGGCCCGGGAGCTGGCCGCCGAGCTGGGCGGGCTGCCGCTGGCGCTGGAGCAGGCCGCCGCCTTCATGCAGGCCACCGGGACCACCGTGGCCCGGTACCTGCCGCTGTTCTGGGCCCGGCAGGCGGATCTGCTGGCCCGCAGCGAGGTCTGTGAGAAATTGTGAGACGACAGGCCCCTAGCTAGTCGAGGATTCAGGACCTCGCTCATTTCCGAGAATAAGGCACTGGCCTGCGGTTTCGGTGGTGAGGTGTTCACGTTTGGGGCTGACCTGGGCAGATGCCGGCTGGTCGGGGGGCTGCCCACAGGTTAAGCGGGCGCTGCCCACGCGATCTGGAGGCTGCCGTTCCGCTTCCGTGGCCTGGCGGCCCGTGACTGCGTCCGGGCGGTCTGCCTAGCGTTTCCAGCGGGGGTCGGCTTCGAAGGCGGCGGTGCCGAGGGCTTCGAGCCGGGCAAGGAGTTCGCGCAGCCGCCGGTCGTTGTCGATCCAGGGCGTGTAAACGCCGTGCTGGTCGGCGCTGAGCCAGCGGCAGATGGTTTTCGCGGCGATCTTGCGGGTCCACTGCCAGTAGGGGCCGTGCAGGCGGGGCGGGTCGGCGTGGCAGCCGCAGTTGCGACGGCCGCAGCGGGTGCGCCGCTGGGTGATCGAGCCGGGCAGCACCATGCCGGTGCTGGCGATGGCGGCGAGCTCGGCGGCGAGTTTCTCGGCCTCGGCCTGGTGGCTGGCGGCGACACGTACGGTCTCAGGGTGGCATGGGTCCGTCGTCTTGGGCATGTCCTACTGTATATATACAGTAGGACACGGCTAGCGCGGACGGCCGCACCGCTGCCCGGGAGTTTTGGCCCGGTCGCCGGCTATATCGCCGGCTGGCAGCCGTCGTCGGTGTCGCCGCAGGCGGCGGCGTTCGCCCGTGACGTGATCGCGGCGGTGGTCCCGGCCGGGCGGGAGCGGGCGAAGAACCTGCTGTGGGCGGCCGGGAAGCTTGCTGACTGGGCGATCCCGATGGGCCTGGCCGCGGTTCCGCAGGTGCTGCTGCACCCGTCGGTGACCGAGCGGTTCACCCGGACGGCGCCGGGCTTGCCGGGCGTGGCGCGGCGGACGCTGCGGACGAACCTGCGGTTCACCGGCCGCCGGGTTGTCCCGCAGCTGTATCCGGCGGACGTGCCGCTGCCGCGGGAGCGGTCCAAGGCGCCGTACAGCCCGGCGGGGATCAGCGGTTTCCTGGCGCTGGCGGGGGCTCAGCCCACCCGCGAGCGGCGGATGCGCGCGGCCGGGCTGGTCTGCCTGGGCGCGGGCGCCGGGCTGATCCGCGGCGACCTGCGCGATGCGCGCGGCGGCGACGTCGCGTACCGGTCCGGCGGGGTCGTGGTGACCGTCCGCGGACGGCGGCCGCGGACGGTTCCCGTCCTTTCCCGCTACCACGACCCGTTGCTGGCCGCGGCCCGGTCCGCCGGGAACGGCCTGATCTGCGGCGGTGCCGATCCCGGCCGCCGGAACATCACGAACCCGCTGATCAGCGCGCTGGACGGCGGGTCGGGGCTGCCGCGGCTGGACACGTCCCGGCTGCGCGCCACCTGGCTGGCTGGCTGCGCGGAGCTGCTGGGGCCTGGCCACGTTCATGCACGCGGCCGGGATCAGCTGCTCCCAGCGCCTGGGCGATCTCGTCGCCGGGCTGGAGCAGGCCGGCGAGGCGGAGGCGGTGCGGCTGCTCGGGGCGGCCCGCCTGCCATGATCCCGCTGGCGCCGTTCGAGGAGGTCACCGGCGCCTCCGGCACCGCGGCGCGGATCGAGGCCATGCTGCCCATCGGGGTGCGCCGGCGGCAGCTGAGCGTCCGCACCCTGCTGGCCGGCATGTGCCTGGCCCTGGCCGACCGACGGCCCGCCCACCTGACCCGCGTGCACCGCGCCCTGACCAGCCTGCCCGCAAGCGACCAGCTCCGGCTCGGCGTGATCGCGCAGTGGAAGGACGGCCCGCACCGGCTGACCTACCGGCAGGCCGAGCGGACCTTCGGCCTGGTCGCGGACGCGCTGGCCAAGGACGAGCCGGACGGGCTGCCGTCAGCAGATCTCGCCGGCACCTGCGATGACCTGCTGGAAGCCTCCGTCCCGGAGAAGTTCAAGGACGCCAGCGACTCGCTGGCCGTAGACTGGACGGACATGGACTCCTTCTCCCGCCCGCCCCCGGCCAGGGGCGGGCCCTGCGCAGACCCCGAGGCGTCCTGGGGCCACCGCAAGAACAACCTGCTGCGCAGCGAAGACGAGCTGTTCTACGGCTACTACTTCTCCGCCGCGATCATGATGCCCGGCGAGAACGGCCCGGCCGTCCCCGAGCTCACCCGCCGCGCCACGGTCTCGTCGTGCCGGCACGACCCGTGCGCGCCTTCGCCCCCATCCTGACGGCAATGCCCGCGGCTGGGATCCCGCTCGGCGACATCCTCGCCGACTCCGGCTACGCCCACCGCGACGCTGATGCCTGGGCGCTGCCGCTGCGCGCCGCCAGCGCGCAGCTCGTCCAGGACCTCCACCCGCACAGCGGGCCCAAGGGCACCCACCAGGGCGCGTGTTCGCCGTCGCTCAGGATGTCCATGACGGCGACACTGCGGATGAGGACGCCGGGGCACGTAGAGCCCCGCCCGGCGGCTGCCGGGCGGGGCTGCTGGTGGACGAGGTGGCGGCGTGGTGGTCAGTCTGTCGCGGCGGCTTCTTCGCTGATGGCGGTGCGGGCTGAGGATTCATCCACGATGGTCTTGCCTGTGGTGCAGGCGGCTAGCAGCGCGCCGGTGGCGAGCCGGTTGATCGCTCTGGGCAGGCCGCGGGCGTGGCCGTGGATGACGCGGACCGCATCGTCGGAGAACAGGGTGTCGGACCGGCGGCCCGGGACAGGTGAGCGCGGATGTACCCGCCGGCTTCGTCCGGGCTGAGCGCGGGCGCGGGAATGTGGTAGCGGAGCTGGACGCGCTGGTCCAGGGCCGCCATGTCACCGACGCGAAGCCGGCGCCGCAGCGTGGGCTGGCCGATCAGCAGGATCGTCAGCGGCGACCCAGAATCAAGCTCGCTGTTGGTTAGCATGCGGACCGCTTCGAGCTGGTCGTGCGTCATCAGGTGCGATTCGTCGATCGCCAGGATGACATTCCGGTTTCTCTCCCCGGCCTCGGCGGCCAGGGCGGCCTCGACCTGGGGGATCAGGGTGGCGTGGTGGAACCGCGGCGCCTGGCCCAGCGCCATGGCAACGGCGCCGTGAATCCCTCTCGTGCCGACCTGCGGGTTAGGCAGGTAAATCAGGGTGTGGCGGGAGGCGTCGAGCCCGTTGACCGCGGCGCGCAGCGCCACGGTCTTCCCGGAGCCGACTTCCCCCGTCAAGACCCCGAGCCCGCGGGCGGAGATCAGCCAGCGCAGCCGGGCGACGGCTTCGTTGTGCGCGGCGGAGCCGAACAGGCCGGGCACGGGGATCCCCGGCCCGAACGGCATGACGGTAAAGCCCCAGTGGGACTGCAGGGTCTCGATCATCAGGGTTTCTCCGTTCCGGGTGTCAGCTGCCGTTGGCAGCGGTGATCGCGCCGGTGACCAGGGTGATGTTGCGGGAGTCCAGGCCGCCCAGTACCTGGCGCAGGTGCACGCCGATGGTGTCGTCGCCGAGGCTGGCGGCGATCCGCAGGATCGCCTGCTCCGACGCCGAGCAGGGCAGCAGCCCGGCCTCCAGGGCGTGGATGGCAGCTCGCCACCGGATGACGGCGACGGGCTCGCCGGAGCAGATGCTGCTGCCGGCGGCGATGATGCGGCGGAAGCCGGGCTGGTGCAGGAAATGATCGTGGGCGGTGATCAGGGCGACGGCGGCGGTGTCGGCGCAGATACCGGCCGCGGTGTCCTGCAGCAGGCAGGCCAGCCGGGCGGCGGCATGGCCGGGGCGCTCACTGCCCGTCCTCTCGCTCATCCTGCTGCTGGCCGGTGCCGTTGCCGCCGGGGGTGTTGTCGCTGCCGGCGAGGTTGGCCAGGCGGAGCCGGTCGCCGCGGGCGGCGGCCTGCCCGGTGCCGGCGACTAGGGCGAGGTAGTCGATGCCGGTGTACCGTACTGGCTCGGGGTCCTCGTCCGGCGGCGCCTTGGGGTGGGCGTGCCGGCCGATGACCTGCGGGACGGCGGTGCCGACCTTCCGCCCGGCCCACCAGACGGCCAGCTTTGTCATGTCGAACGGGTCGAAGACCAGCTCGACTTTCCGGCCGGCGAGAAACGGGTCCACCGAGTACTCGTTGCCTTCGAGGGAAACGGTGGCGGTCTTGCGGACCAGCCGGACCGCGCTCCAGCAGAACGCCTCGCGCAGCACCATGGCGTCGGGCACGGTGGCCGGGCCGGCCGCCGCATACCGCTCGGCCGGCGGCTGCCCGGTCTCCGAATGGGGCCGCTGGTGGTAGACCTCGCGGACCCAGTGATCGAGCAGGTCGTTGAGCTGGTCCAGGTCGGCGACCGGGTGCCGGGCCGGGTCGCCGCCGGCGGTGACCTCGACCAGGAACTGCTGCTGAATGGTCTCGAATACTCTTTCGATCTTGCCCCTGCCCATCGGCCGCCCCGGCTGGCTGTGGGTCAGCTTGATGCCCAGCACCGCGCACGTCCTTTGCAGCGAGGCGTCGGCAAAGCAAGATCCGTTGTCGGTATACAAGACCGAGGGGACGCCGTGGGCGGTGATCGCGGCGCGCAGCACGCCGGCGAACCGGACCGCGTCCGGCCGGCGGACGAACTGGTGCCCGGTCAGGAACCGGCTGTGATCATCGATGATGCCGGCCAGGTGGCAGGCCCGGCCGCCGACGTCGGGGCCGTTCATCAGGTCGGCGGTCCAGATCTCGTTCACCCGGCCTGCCTCGAACCTCCCGTAGGCCTGCGGCGGCCGGCCATCGGGCCGGGTGGCCAGCTCCCGGGCCTCGAACCACCGCTGCAGGGCCCGCTCGGACGGCGCCCAGCCCAGCTGCGCGATCAGGACCCGGCGGACCTGCGCCGCGGTCCGCGCGGGGTTCTCCTTCTTCAGCCCGACCGCCAGGCCGACGACCTGCGGGTCGGTGCGCGGCGAGCACTGCCTGGGCGCGGGCACCAGCGCATCAAACCCGCCCGCCCGGCGGGCGGCGATCCACCGGTCGATCGTCTTGCGGGACACGCTCACCGTCCGCCCGGACGGCCCGGCGTGCTCGCGGGCGGCCAGGTCCCGCACGATAGCGCCGCGCTGGCGGGATGTCAGTCCAGGATCCATCGCCGGCTCGATCAGCGACCACCGCCACAGCGCGATCGTCTGTGCCCGCTCCCGCCGGGTCGCGGCGTCCCGGTCAGCTGCCGTCATCTGCTTCCTCCTCGATTCGCCGTAAACGGGACTCAACGGCGACCCTGGCCAGCCCGGCCGGCGGTCAGGAAGAGGAAACGGCGGCCACCGCGATCAGGGTCGTGTTGCCCGCCAGGACCGGGACCGCCGGGGCGAGCAGCATCCCGCCGGTCAGGTGCGCGGCCACCTCATGGACCGCCAGCGTGTCCAGCCCGAACCGGGACCGCATCCCCGCGGTCACCGCCTCCAGCGCGGCCAGCGCATCCCCGGTGACCGACCCGGCCGCCGCGACCGGCCGGCCCCGCGGGTCGGCCAGCGGCAGCAGCCCCAGCAACGCCTGCCGCAACTGCCCGGCCCGGGAGGCGAACCGGGACAGCCACGACCCGGCCGTCGAGACCGGCACGCTCCACCACTGGCCAGCCCGGCCCGGTGACGGCAGCCGCAGCCGGGCCGCCACCGACGCGACCTTCAGCCCGGCCGCCCGCAGCGCGAGCGCCGCGAAGATCACCGGCGCCGCATACCTCCGCCTCGACAGCAGGAACGCCGGCAGCAGCACATGCGTCCGGCCGCAGCCGTCGCAGACCGCACGCCGCGGCCGCACCAGCACCGGCCCGGCGAACGTCACCACCACGCGGGGCCGGGCATGCCCCCACAGCCGCAGCGTCCCGCCGCACCAGCACGCCAGCTCCCCCGACCGCAGCCGCGCCTCGACAGACTCCTGTGAACCTCGTACCGTGACCACCGTGGTGCCACCTCGCACCGCTCCCACGGCCCTCCCCGGTATCCACGCAAAGATTCAGGGAGGGCCATTTCCCATGCCGACATGGCCACGGTGACGCCGTCCACCACATGCCGCCCGCCACATGACCTAACCCGAGCCACGACAACACCGTCAGTGACGGAAACCCCCCGCTACATGGACATCCTCAGAAGCGGGGGACAGGCGCGATCATCAGCAACGGGAGCCTCTACTGCCCCAAGACGCCACGCACGCTGCTGGAACTCGGGCCGCTCGCCCGCACCGCAGCCAGGGAACAAACCGCGGACTGGGAGCGCAAGACCGCCGAGCTCACGCCCTGGCGGACTGCAAGCTCGGCAGGATCACCCGCGACGACCCAGACGGCTTTCACCGCGTCGCCTGCCCCGCCGCCACCGGCAAAATCCGCTGCCCGCTCCGCCCCGTCTCGATGACATTGGACCGGGACCGGCCCGATATCCTCACCCCGCCAGAGCACCCCCAGGCCTGCTGCACCCAGCAGACCCTCACCATCCCGCCCCAGGTCACCGCGAAAACCGCGCAGAAACACGACTACCCCTCCGCCGCGCACCGCCGCTCCTACGCCCGCCGCACCGGCGCCGAACGCGGCTTCGCCACCGCCAAAGACCCCGCCAGCAACGACATCACCCGCGGCTGGTGCCGCCTGATGGGCCTGACACCGCTGATGCTGTTCACCTCCACCCTGCTCATCGTCCGCAACCAGCGCATCCTTGACGCCTGGAACACCCGCCAGGCCGACAACGCGCGCCGCGCCGCCGCCGGGCTCCCGCCCAGAACCCGGCGCCGCCGCCGCAAGACCCTCGCCAGCCTCACCACAGCGCCGCCATAGCCCCGCCACGCACACCAACCCCGGCACCCGGCACCACGATCACCAGGCAGGCAGCGCAAGCATGCCCGCAAACAGACACCCGGGACAGAAAGCAACCAGCCAGGCACACACTGCACCCGGCAGGGTCGGCACCCGCGCCGGAACCACCGGCACGTCTGGAATGTCAGACCCAAACGTGAAAATAGGCCTCACTGAAACGTGAAGACCTCGTGGCGCGCTCGGAGGGACTCGAACCCCCAACCTTCTGATCCGTAGGACTGGGCGAACCGTCCAGGGCTGTCCACTATCGGCCGCCTGCTGGGCCGATGTTCCACGCCTGTCGTCCTGCATCGACTGCTGGCTAGACGCTTGGCAGCAGTGTTGGCAGCAGTCGAGCGCCTGCGTGCAAATCGCCGTGATTGGCCGATAGATAGGCGCTGAGCTGAGCGGCGGCCTGACCGTGAGTGACCGTGACGTACCACGAATGTCCAGCGTTAATGGCACGCTAATGGCACGCCGAGGGGACTGCTTCCTCCTGTGCCGATCCCCCCGTGTCCTAGTCCCTGCCATCTCCTCGATAGGCGCCGAATCCTTGGGAGCGGGCGCCGGGTCAATGGGCGGCGTAGCCGATCGTGATCTGCCCCGAGCTTTCCGGACAGCGGATTTGTGGTTAATTCACGCTGCGGACAGCCGTTCCAGGTATTCCTCGTGGACTTGCTGCGGGGTCCGGTACTGAAGTCCGGAGTGCCGACGTTTCGTATTGTACCAGAATTCGATGTATCTCACAACGTCGCGGCGAGCGTGTTCACGAGTCGGATACTGGGTACGGTGAACACGCTCGTTCTTCAGCGCGGCAAAGAACGATTCGGCCATCGCATTGTCGTAGCAGATCCCGGTGCGGCCGACGGACTGCCGGAGATTAAGCTTTTTGAGCGTACCAGCGAACTGCTGAGACGTGTAGTTGCTACCGCGGTCAGAATGGAAAATCGCATTCTCGGCGAGAGGGTGATTGCTGGCGGCCATCTCGATGGCCTTCTCGATAAGCGATGTCTTGTAGTTATCGTCCGTCGCCCAGCCGACCACTTCCCTCGTGTGGCAGTCGATAACTGTCGCCAGGTAAAGCCAGCCCTGCCACGTCGGAACGTAGGTTATGTCGCCGACCATTTTCTCACCAGGCGCCGCTGCGGTGAAATCCCGGTGCACGAGGTCGGGAATGCCGCTCTCCTGGCCGTCGCCCTCGGTGAGGCTGAACCGCCACGGCCGCGGCTGGCAGGGCTCCAGGCCCAGCTCACGCATCAGCGACCGGACCAGCTCCGGCCCGGCGGGCACGCCCCAGGCCACCAGGTCCGCGTGGACCCGCCGGTAGCCGTACGTCTCGTCAGAATCCTCGAATGACTTCTTCACATATAGTGCGAGTATCCCGCGCCTTTCCGCTGTCGCCGATTCCGGCGCATCCCGCCAGTCATAAAGCCCCGAGCGAGACACCCCCATCCACCTGCACATTTTCACGATCGACGGCACATACTGCTCGCCCGATTCCTGGTAAGCCGCGCACTCCGCGTCGATGAACTCGAACGTGTCGCTCACCGATGATCGCTGGCAAAGTACGCTGCGGCTTTTTTCAGGAACTCATTTTCCATCTTCAATTCCCGGGTTTCCCGTTCAAGCTCGCGCAGCCGCGCGCGCTCATTCACGGTCAGCGGCGGCTCCTCGCCAGCATGCTCACGGCGGTAGACGCTCACCCAGTTACCGAGGGTGCCTTCGTTAATACCGAGCTCCTTCGCCACCCGGGCGATCGGACGCGAGGTCTCGATCACAATCTTTACGGCTTCCTCTTTGAATTCGAGAGAGAAGCTCTTCTTCGGTCGAGGCAATTAATTCACCTTTCCAGACGTCCATCCTATTGGACGGACTGTCCGGAAGCTTCGGGGCACCCCATCGCGAAGCGACGCCGTAGGCGCCATCGCGCGGTGTTGGTGCTGCACCCTTGTTTCACAGGCTTGGGGTATCGGTGGCTACGGGCCGTATGGCCCGGCTAGGGTGGGACCTTTGGCCCCACTAGGCCAGGACGTTTGCCTCTTCGCTGCGCGCGGTCACGAACGAACTGTTGGCCTGCGAATCCAGTTCCGAGCGGGCCGGGCACGCCCGTAACAGGGGGCTGTGGCTCACCAGTACAGACCAAGATCCGGGCGAACTGAGGGGAGCCAGCAATGGCACAATACATGACCTTGTTCACCTACACCAGCGAGGCATGGGCGCGGATGGTCCAAAACCCTGGTGACCGGAGCGCCACGGTGCGGCGGCTGGCTGACTCGCTGGGCGGGTCTGTCGAATGCCTCTACTGGGGGCTCGGCAGTTACGACGGGATTGTCATTCTAGATCTCCCTGACTCGATCAGTGCGGCCACTCTGAGCGTCACCGTCGGAAGCACGGGTGCCTTTAAAAACCTGGAGACGCATGAGCTGCTGACTCAAGAGCAACTCAGCCAGGCGCTGTCGCGATCCAAGGACGCGGTGCAGGCTTACCAGCCACCCGGGCAGTAAGGCTAGCGCGGTCGACGCGTTCGGGAATTTGTCCAGCGGCTTGACAGGAGTATTGTCCGCCGGGCCTGGAGCCCCGTGAAAAGACCGTGCCCCTGCCCACTCGCGCGGACCACCCCGCCCAACACCATGCCGGGACGGTATCGCCCGCCCGACCCCGTCCTCGCCTTCCTCGAGAGCCTGTGATTATGCAGAACTCCTCCCGGCCGGCATCTCAGCCGGCCCCACCCCCAACGCCATCGCTTTTAGGTGTTAGGTGTTCTATGGGTTGTATCGGCCGTGTATGCCCGTATGGGTTTTCCTGGGCGTTTTGCTGTGGCGGTGGGCATGACAGTAGCCCGGATGTCGCTCCGGGGGGGCGCCGGTTCCACGGGCCGGGACGGGGTTTCTCCTTCCGGGTCGTTTATGCAGGATGACCGGGTTAGGAAGTGTCGCCGGAGGCCGGGCTGGCTGCAGGAGCGGTGCGGGCGCCGGCGTAGATGATCTGCCCGGCGGGGTAGATGGTGATGGTGGCCTCGCCGGTGCTGGCGGATACCCGCCCGGTGGCTGATCTGCCCCGAGCTTTCCGGACAGCGGATTTGTGGTTAATTCACGCTGCGGACTGCCGTTCCAGGTACTCATTGCGGACTTGCTGCGGGGTCCGGTACTGAAGCCCGGAGTGCCGACGTCTGGAATTGTACCAGAATTCGATGTACCTCACAACGTCGCGGCGCGCGTGCTCGCGGGTCGGATACTGAGTGCGGTGAACACGCTCGTTCTTCAGCGCGGCGAAGAACGATTCGGCCATTGCATTATCGTAACAGATACCGGTGCGGCCGACGGACTGCCGGAGATTATGCTTCTTGAGCGTCTCCGCAAACTGCCGGGATGTGTAATTGCTGCCGCGGTCGGAGTGGAAAATCGCATTAGCGGCGAGAGGAAAATTACGGGCGGCGATCTCGATGGCCTTCTCGATGAGCGGCGTCTTGTAGTTATCGCCCGCTGCCCAGCCGATGACTTCCTTTGTATGGCAGTCGATAACCGTCGCCAGGTAAAGCCAGCCCTCCCATGTCGGAATGTAAGTGATGTCGCCGACCATTTTCTCGCCCGGCGCGGCCGCGGTGAAATCGCGTTTCACGAGGTCGGGAATGTCGTGCTCCTGGCCGTCGCCCTCGGTCAGGCTGACCCGCCACGGCCGCGGCTGGCAGGGCTCCAGGCCCAGCTCACGCATGATGGACCGCACCAGCTCCGGCCCCGCGGGCACGCCCCAGGCCACCAGGTCCGCATGCACCCGGCGGTACCCGTATGTCTCATCCGATTCATCGAATGACTTCCGCACGATCAAAGCAAGCATCCCGCGCCTTTTCGCCGTCGCCGATTCCGGCGCGCTCCGCCATTCGTAAAACCCGGACCGCGATACCTCCATCCACCGGCACATCATCACGATCGACGGCACGTACTCATCACTCGATTCCTGGTAAGCCGCGTACTCCGCGTCGATGAACTCGAATTTATCGGTCACCGATGGTCGCGGGCGAAGTACGCCGCGGCTTTTTTCACGAACTCAAGTTCCATTTTCAGTTCCCGGGTTTCCCGCTCAAGCTCGCGCAGCCGCGCCCGCTCATTCGTAAGAATTCGGTGATCCCGTGGGCTGTTACTGAGCGGGCGGGGTGGTGAGGATCTGCCGCCAGCGCCGGTGCAGCGGGTAGAGGTAGATGTCCTTGACCGGCAGGGCGTGTTCATGGCGGCGGTCGAGCTTGCCCCTGCCCTTGGTCTGGCCAATGCGGGTCCAGTTGGCGGCGCGGTAGCTGGCGCCGGTGAACCGGCCGGCCTCGACGAAGGTCTCGGCCAGGACCGGGGCGTAGCCGTAGCGGGCCCGCCAGTCGGCGGGCAGCCGGCGGGTGACGGCGGCGAGCAGCGAGGAGGCGAGGTTGGGGACCGCCAGGTCGGGGCGGATGAGGAACCGGGCGTTGCCGCAGATCAGGTTCAGGTTGGCGCGGCGGGTGGCGGGGTCCCAGCCGATCCAGTCGTCGCGGGGGGCGCATTTCCAGGCGCTGGCGGCGAAGGCGAAGGCGGCGATCGGGCCGGCGGCGGGGGCGGCGGCGAGGTAGCGGATCTGGGCGCCGGCCAGCGGGGTGTAGCCGAGGTAGTGGTGGTCGCGGATGAGCTGGTTCCACTGCCGGGAGGCCTGGCGGCTGTCGACGACGCTGATGGTGACCGGGCCGAGATCGGCCAAGGTGGCGGCGGGGTGCGCCGGCAGCGGCAGGGCGAGCTGGCCGGGGTGCCCGTGCCGGGGGTGGCGTCCGTTGCCGTTGCCGTTGCGCGGCGGCGGCAGGGTGATCAGGCCGTCGGCGGCCATCCGGCCCAGGGCGACGCGGGCGGTCATGTCCTTGCGCCGCCCGCCGGGGGTCTGCCAGCCGAGCGCGTCGCAGATCGCGTCGGCGATCGCGCGGCGGGTCGGCAGCGTCGCCGCCAGGGAGCGGATCTCCTCCAGCTCGGCGAGGGTGAAGTCCCTGCCGCAGTAGCGGGCCGGGTACTGGCCGGGCGTGCCGGTCACGGTCACGGCGGCTGGTCCTTCCTGCCGTCTGGCTCGCCGGGCTGGCCGGTCAGGGTGATGTTCCAGGGCAGCAGGGCTTCCAGGGCCTGCCCAGCCGGCGGCTTGCCGCCGTTTGCGGCGCAGGCCTGCAGGTAGGCGTCCAGGTAGGCGCGGGGGTTGTGCCCGGTGATCCGGGCGGTGCCCAGGACGGTCCAGGCGTGGCCGGCCAGGTCAGCGGACCATTCCGCGCCGGAGCCGTTGTAGTTCTTGCGGCCCACGACCGGGGTGCGGATCGCCCGCTCGGCGGTGTTGTTATCCAGCGGCAGGTCCGGGAAGTCCCGGTGGCGCACCAGCCCGCCCCATTCGCGGTCCAAGGTGGCCAGCGCCTTCGCCGCGGCCGGGTGCAGCAGGTCCGGGCGGCGACCCTGAATACGGCGGTAGGCGTCGATCTCCTCCAGCGCCGCATCGAACGCGGCGGCCGCCCGGGCGTGCTCGCCAGTGCCCCCGGGGGCGGCGGCCAGGGCGCGGTGCGCGGCGTATAGTGCGGCGAACCGGCCGGTCCAGGCATCAGCCCAGCTGCCCAGCTCCTTGCGGTGGGCGTCGCCGGCCCGGATGAACCGCCGCCGGATATGGGCCCAGCACCAGAGGGAGGTGACGCCGTCCAGCTCGGAAAACGACCGGTACACCGAGTAGAAGTCCGAGCTGATGACCAGCGGCCTGCGGCCCTCCGGCAGCTGGCCGGCCTGCACGCCGTAATGGTCTTCGAGCACCTTCAGCGACCGCGACGCCGCGATCGTGTACACCACCGTGTCCGCGGCAGTGAACACCCACAGCCACCAGCGGCTGCCTCCGTTATCGGCGGGCTGGCCGAATACCCGCCACGACGTCTCGTCCACGTGCGCGTGCCCGGCGGCGGCGTTTCGCGCGGCGATCGCGGCCGCCAGCGGCGCAAGCAGCTCCTCCAGCCGCCGGGCCACCCCGGCCAGCGTGCCCGGCGCCACCTCCAGGCCCTGCATCGCCAGCATCGCGATCACCCGGTTGAACGGCAGCCCGAGCGCGTACTTGGCGACAAGCAGGTTCACGCAGAACTCCGTCGTGAACAGGCCCCTGGGAATCAGCGTCGCCGGGCCGGGCGCGGTCCGCACCGCCGGCACCGGGCACTGGCAGCACCGGGCGTACTTGCGCCGCCGGTGCACCACCCGCCACACCCGGACCCGCCACGATACCTGCTCGCTGGCATCCTCCCCGAACAGCTCATAGGCCCGGCCGCACCGCGGGCAGCGCCGCTCGCCCTCCGGAATGTCATGGACCTGCTCCTCGGTCTCCAGGTGCTCATGCCGGCGCCGCCCATGCCCGGCCGATCCCGGCCGCTGACCCCGGCGCCGCCCGCCCGCAGCGCCGCCATCCCCTGCCGGGGCGTCATCCCCGCCGCCGGCGTCGGCGGCTTGCCCGCCCGCCTGCCGCTTACCGGCGCCGTCTTTCTCGCTGGAGGTGCCGAACAGCATCCGGCTCAGCGTCACCACCCGCTGCTTCAGCGCGGCCAGCTGCTCCTGCTGCGCGGCCACCGTCGCGGCCAGCGTGGCGTTCTCCGCCTCCAGCCGCACGTTCTCCCCGGCCAGCCGCGTGTTCTGTGCCTCCAGCAGCTCCGCCCGCTCACGCCAGAACGCCGCCTCATCAGCGGGCCGGGAACAAGTACGCGCAGCCATCACGCCAAGGCTGCACCACCACCAGTCCCTGTGTCCAGCACCGCCGCACCCGCCCCGCCAGCGTGTCGCCCGCGCCGGCCAGCCACGCTCAGCCCACCGGAATCACCGAATACTTACGCTCATTCACGGTCAGCGGCGGTTCCTCGCCGGCATGCTCACGGCGATAGGAAGCGACCCAGTTGCCGAGGGTGCCTTCGTTAATCCCGAGCTCCTTTGCCACTCTGGCTATCGGGCGCGACGTCTCGATCACCATCTTCACGGCTTCATCCTTGAATTCCGGTGAGAAGCTCTTCTTCGGCCGGGGCAAAATACTTCACCTTTCCAGACGCCCATCCTAATGGATGGACTGTCCGGAAGCCTCGGGGCACCTCAGGCCGGCGAGGACGGGAACTGCTGGCGGCCCTTGGTGCACCGTTCGCGGTGGCGGGGCGGCCGGACGGGCAGCAGGGCGGCGAGGATCCGGGAGCTGGCCAGCGCGGCGGCGGCAGCGAGCACTGAGGCGGGGGCAGTCGCGGGCGCCAGGGTCTGGGTCATCGAGCGGACGGCCTCGCGGCGGGCGGTCGTGAACGACACCCGGGCGGGCGTGGCCGGCGCCTTCGGCTCGCTGCCGGGAGCGGCGGTGAGCTGGGCGGCCGTGCCGGCCTGGATGGCGTGGCAGCCGTGGATGCGGACCAGCTGGGTGGCGGTGATCCAGGCCCACATCTCCTGGGTGACCTGGTGCGGGGACGACGAGCGCAGGATCGGGCCGCGGGAGGGGCCCGCGCCGGTGATCGCGGACTTGTCCTCGCCGATGACGGTTTCCACCGCGGCCCACCGGTCCGGGTAGCAGGCGGCCAGTTCCGCGGCGGGGTATGCCTGCCAGTCCGTCAGCGTGGTGGCCAGAGCGTACAGCTCGTCCCCGGCGCCGCCCGGGCCGGGGACTTTCACGTCGTATTCCACGACGCGGACCGGGATGCGGTCGGCGCCGTCGGACAGGAAGGACTCATACGAGCCGTCCGGCAGTGCCTTGAGCAGCGGCAGGACGATATCGGACTTCATCCGCATCAGCAGGTGCGCGCCCTGGGCGCGGATCGCCTTGATCAGGGCGAATCCCGGGAAATTGCGGTCCATCAGGATCAGCCGGCCCGCCGCGAAGATCCCGGGACGGGATCTGGCCAGCCGCCGGGTCAGGGTCTGCTCCCCCTCGCAGGAGGGGCCGAACTCCATGCCGAGGGTGGCCTTGGCCCGTGCGGCAGTGAGTATGACGGCCCGGACCTGGGGAAACGGCGACGAGTTATCCGCGGTGCCGGACGAGCCGAAATACTTCCGGTTCGCCTTGGTGTCCGGGACCCGGACCTGGAACCCGTCCAGGGCGCATAGCAGCAGCCCCCGCCACCGCATCCCCGGCGCACCCGGATCGGCGATCGGCCCGGCGACCAGCCAGAACAGCGCCCCGGACAGCTCCGCGGGGATCATGTCCAGGCGGCGGGTGACCGCCTCGGTACCCGGCACGTGCCAGGGCCGCGCCCACGGCAGGCACGCCAGCAGCCCGGCCACCCGCAAGGTCACCTCCGGCACCGGCGCGTCCGGCATCAAGGTCATCGCCACCAGCAGCCGGACCGTCATCGCGGCCGGCAGCAGCCGCTGCCGTTCCTCTGCGCAGCCGAAATCCTCCACCAGCTCCTCGATCTCCCCAGCCGGCAGGTATGCCTCAAGCAGGCCGAGGGTGACGTGACCGGGGAGCCAGCCGCCGGCCTGCACATCGCCGCTGCGCCGCACCACCGCTGGCGCGACCGTCACCTGATGGCAGAACACCAGATCCTCACCTGAAGTCACCGGCCGGCCCGCCGGGCCGGGCAGCAAAGCCGACACCCCGCCCCGGCCGGGACGGCGCAGGTCAGCGGGCCGCACCGCGACGATCCCCGGCCTCACGCCGCGAGCATCCATGCCACCGGCCACTGGGCTGGCGTCAGCAGGCAAAGTCGGGTAGAACTCCATGCACGGCTCCTGGGCTAGAACTGACTTCAGACATCAGTCCTCATACCAGGAGCCGCCGCTCATTCCAGCCGATCTACGCCCGCGACACGCCGGACAAGCGCGGGACACCGCCACCACGGGCTGACGCAGGCCGCACACGTAACATCCCAGTTCACCGGCCAAACCCCTTAAGTCAATGGCGTTGGCCCCACCCCGGCAAGCAGCCCCGGCCACCCGGGCAAAGCCGTTCCGCATAATCCCCGGTTCCGCATACTGGGCCTTATGGAGAATTCTCCATAAGGCCCAAAGCCCGCGCGAGCTTCATGTCCGCAGGTTGTTGCTGGCGGCGATCGTTGGCTGTTGACGGCAGTTCGGGGACATCTCGGGGACATGCCCCGCCGGGTAGCCCCGGGGAATCTCACCCCGAGGCCCCAGATCTCCGGCAAACGCTGTGCGTGGGGAGTTAAAGGCCGGGTTCGGGGTTGAGCCGGTAGGTGACGGGGCGGGTGTCGCCGGGCATGACGGGTGGTTCGTTGTTGACCTGCTCGATGAGCATCGTCAGGGCGCGGGCGACGCGGGGCGCGCGGGGCAGGTCGAGCTGGACGGTTATCGCGTCCGGTGTGTAGGTGATGACGCCGGCCAGGCCGCGGATGATGGTCTGGCGGGTGATGGCGCGGTACTCGTCGTCGTCGCGGAGGTAGGCGTTGAGCTGGTTCGATACCCAGTGCTCGGCATTGTGGGCGAGCAGCCGCAGGACCATCTGCAGGCCGCGGCGGCCCGTGCGCAGCAGCGCTTTCTTCGCGTCGGGGTCGATGTCGGAGGCGGGCAGCTTGGCGGGGATGTCCTTGCGGGCATCGACGGCGGCGGCCACGGCCTTGCGGGCGCGGGTGATCTTGGACTGGGCGGCGGGGATGGCCGCGTTCTTGGCAGCGGCGGTCAGCGTGGGGCCGGCGAGCAGCCCGGCTAGGGCGCGCTCGGCGGCGGCCAGCCTCTTCTCCGCTTCGCGGACCGCGGCGCTGGCTTTCTTGCGGGCCGGGTTATCGATGATCTTGGTGTTGGTCTCGATGCTGGCGATGTAGTCGCAGATCTTGCCGATCCCGTAGTTCTCGGAGGCGTACTTCAGGAAGTTCTCCTCCCGCCACCGGGATTTCAGCCAGGACAAGATGCCCGCCGGGCACGCCTGCAAGTCCGAGGTCAGGATCTGCAGCACGACCTGGCCGTGCTCGAACAGGGTGATCTGCCGGGCTTCGCCGTAGTCCTTGATCTGCACTTTCTCATCGGCCCAGGCGATTTCCCGCTGCCGGCCGACGACGGTGATGGTGGTGATGACCGGCAGCATCGCCGGGACGGCCAGCGGCGCCCGCCGGTAGGTGACCCAGTGCACGTCCTGCTCGCGGCAGTGCCTGAACACCTGGGGATAGGCGCCGCCGCGGTCGAACCCGAGCATGATCTTCGCGCCCGGGCCGGCGGCTTTCCTCAGCTCGGCCAGGGCCAGCGGCAGCGTGGTGCTCAGCCCGGACGGCTCCCCGGTGACGAAGCACACCGCCCGCCCGTCGTGCGCGGTCACGTGGGTGTCCGCGCGCCCTCGCTCAGCGCGCCCACGCTTGTTGTTCCAGCCCTTGGCGACCGGCTTGGCGCCCGTATACGGGACGAAGTGGTCATCGACGTAATAGACACCGGACAGGACCGGGTCCGCGGTGAGCATCGCGGACGCGAACAGCCGCTGCACCGCCACCGGGTCCGCGGCGTCGGCGATCTGCGCCAGCCGGGGCCGCAGCGCCCGCAGGCCCGGCAAGGTCCCGAGCCCGGCCAGCGGCCCGGCCTCAGCAGCGGTCAGGTGCTTGAACTGCTCGGTGGTCGCCGCGCCCAGCGCGAAGCACATGCTCACCGCGGCCAGCACCGCCGCGTCTCCCGGCTCCGCCGCCCGCCCGCCGGCCTGGGCCAGCACCGCGCCGGCGCCGGCCCGGGCGAAGAACCCGTGCAGCAGCATCGCCCCCGCATACCGGGACCGGAACACCCCCTCAGGAACCAGGGGCCACGACGGCAGCCCGCCAGGGCCGCCCGCCCCAGGCTCCCCGGCCCCCGGTCCTGGCCCTGCCGCAGGCTCAGGCGATGCCGCAGGCTCAGGCGATGCCGCAGGCTCAGGCGATGCCGCAGGCTCGGGTGATGCCGCAGGCTCAGCTGCGGGCTCTGCCTGAACCCTGGCCGCCGGCCCGGCATCAGCCTCAGCCTCCGGCTCGGGATCAGCCGCAGGCCCGGTCTCAGCTGGGGTGGCCGGCTTCGGCTCGGTGAACAGGGGTTCCGCGGGCGCCCAGCCGGGCTCGCCGCCGCCGGCCGCCTGCCCGCGCCGGCCCAGGCGGCGGCTGATCGTGGTGTGCGCCACCCCCAGCTGCCGCCCGATCTGCGCGTCGCTGGCGCCCTGCGCCCGCAGCTGGCTGGCCTGCGCCCACTGCGCCGGGCTGACCGTCCCGGGCCGGCCCGGCCGCGGCTGCCCGATCAGCGCCGCCGACCCTTCCCGCATCGCCGCGTTATGCAGCGTGGAGACGTAGTTCTCCGTCAGCCCCAGCACCGCCGCGACCGTCCGGCCCCTGAACCCCAGCTGCCGCAGCGTCGCCAGCGCGATGTTCCGCATCGCGGTATCAGCGGCGTCGTACTCGAACAGGACCACCGGCCCGGCCGAGATCACGCACCGGCCCCCCGAGGTGAGCATCCGAAGGTCCCGTGCCTCTGGCATGCCTTCCAGGATCGCCGCAACCGCTGCTGACATGCCACTATACTACCAAAGCTTTAAGAATTACGCACAGATGATCGCGGATAAAACCGCACGTCACGGACTACACGTTTCGCCGTTGCCGGAGATCTGGGCCCCCACAGAACCGTGCTTAACAGTCTCCCGTTACACGGCTCTTCTCACCTAATCCGTCAGAACTCGGTCATCCATGCCCAGTGAGCAAACAGTCCGGGCTCTCGTTTCATGAGCCCGTTCCACCAGCCTTTAGCACGCTTGAATGACCTCAGCCGCTTGAACTTCCTGCGAGCCCAGCGCACCAGGTAGGTGTTGATACGCCGCAGGAGACCGAACATCTCAGTCCGGTAGAACTTTCCGTAATAATTCATCCAGCCACGGATGACTGGATTCATCCACTCGGCAAGTCCTGCCAGATCCGAGGTGGTGCGCAGGTTAATCCGCCACCCGCGAATAATGTGACCCTTATCTTTCAGGGCGTCCCCGCTGATCGCCGGGAGGAATGCTGCAAACATACTCCTCCCATCTCTCGTCGGAGCCTTCCTGACACGGAAGGTATACCCAAGGAACGTGAACGACGTGCACTCATAATCAAGCCGCCGCTTCCTGTCCTTGCAGTACACCACTCTGGTCTTGTCTGGATGCAATCGCAACCCGACGCTCTCCAGCCGTTGCGACAGCGCCGCCCTCACCTGGAGGGCTTGGCGTTCGGTCGCACAATGCACCACAGCATCATCAGCGAACCGTTCAAACTCGACGGCCGGGAACTCGCGCTCCAGCCACGAATCAAACGCATAGTGCATAAACAGATTAGCGAGCACGGGAGATACTGCCGATCCCTGCGGAGTACCGCATTCCCGTTCCGCCAGCCTGCCATCGGGCATCTGAAGCGGCGCTTTCAGCCACCTCTTCACATACAGCACCACCCATTTCTGGCTGGTGTTCGCCTCCACCGCCTTGACCATAAGATCATGGTCAACCGAGTCGAAGAACTTCTCGACATCAAGGTCAAGAATCCAGTCCTTCTTCCAGCACCGCTCGCGGCACTTCGCGACCGCATCCAGCGGTGACCTTCCTGGCCGGTACCCGTAGGAGTCGTCATGGAAGATCGACTCCGTGCGCGGTTCCAGCTGCAGGGCGGCCACTGTCTGCGCGATCCTGTCGGCGACGGTGGGCACGCCCAGCATTCTTGTGCCCCCGCCGTGCGGTTTCGGTATTTCAACTGCCCGCACCGGAGGCGGAAAATATGTTCCCGAGGACATCCGGTTCCAGATCTTGTAGAGATTGTTCTCCAGATCGGCCTCGAAGTCCTCGATGGACACACCATCCACCCCTGCGGCACCCTTATTCCGCTTGACGCTCTTATACGCCTCCCACACCAGCCGCTTCGGTATCTGAAACGGTTTTCCTTCCGGACCTGACTTGCCCACTCGTCTCCTCCCAGAGAATCCCCTGGTTGCCCGCGAGAGCAAACCCCAGATGAGCCGGCCCCTTCGCTCCGCTCCCATTACAGAAGTTTCATCACTACTACGAGCCGGTCCGCCAGCATGCGCCGCAACGGTACTCGGCGCCTCCCGGTTTCTGCCGCTCAGCGCACTCCCTCTCGCACCCGCCACCTTAAGAACAGTGCAGGTGCGGTATCAGCACATGCCTTCCCATGTTCCGTGCAGAAGCCGCAGACCAGGCTCACGCCACCTCTATGCCGGACACCGCCTGGCCAGTAAACGGGCTCCCGCCAAGCTCATCCCGGGGCCGCATTGACGCCCCGGTTCCGATGTCATTTCCTAAATCTCGGCACTTCATCAGCGGTTCACTTGCGTTCGTCTTCCTGGTCCCCATCTGACGGCTCTTATACCGCCTTTTCCTCAACGCTCACGACACCAGTCTTCAGCTAATGCCGCTTGAGGTGATTTGACGCCTCCCCCCGCAGGGCGACGCCAGAGAGCCACAAATCCTCCATCTTCTGCACAGCCGCACATCAAACGAGTCGTCTCCTACCGATACGACTCCTTTCCGCGCTCATGGCGCAACAATGCCGCTTAGCTTATTTTGATCATGCTGCGGTTCTGGCCTTTGCGCTGGTCAGGATGGGGTTGGCGAGTTTGATGGTGGCGGGGGCGTCGTGGCGGGTGCCGTGCTGGCCGGGTTTCTTGACGGGGTAATGGTTGTGGCGGGCGCGCTTGACGACGCGGGGGTAGCTGCGTTCGCGCCGCGTGTTGAGCTGCTGCGGGTCCGTGATAGCGGCCATGACACGGTCGAGGATGCGCTGCTGCCGGTTAGGGGGGAAAAGCCGGGCCCGAGGCCCGGCGGCGGATGATGCGGACCGTCCTCTTGAATTTGACCCGGTCCGGGTCGGTGCCCGCGTTCGTGGCGGCGGTGCAGATCAGGGCGCTGATCGCGTAGTGGGTGAGCAGGTAGCCCCAGATCTCCTGTTTCACCATGTCCGGCGATTCGGAGCGCAGGATCTTCCCGGGGCCGCGGAGGTAGGTCTTGAGCTGGGCGTTCCCGGTCTCGTGCTCCCATCTTTCGTGATAGGCCTGCGCGAGGACGGCCGCAGGGGCGTCCGGGAAGTCCACGATGGTGGTGATCAGGGCGATGACCTCGTCCTTCCCGTCGCCCTCGCGGTCGGGGACCTCGTACTCGATCACGCGCACGCACCGGGCTTTCTCCGGGTCCAGGTCCTCCCCGGCGCGGGCGGCCTCCAGGAGTTCCTCCCGGGCCTTGCCCCTGATCTTGGGGTTTACCAGCACGGACCGGTAGGAGCCGTCCGGATGCAACTCCAGCGGCGGGAGCGTGAGGTCGGATTTCACCCGCCACAGGAGCGCCGCGCCGGTGTCCGCGGCGGTGCACCAGTCCTGCCAGTTATAAAAGTTGCGGTCGGCGATGAGCAGCCAGTCTTCCCGCAGGTGCGGGTAGAGCTGGCGGGCCAGGGACTGCTCGCCGCTGCCCTTGGACACGCACGGGCCGATCGCGGCCAGCGCCGGCGCATGCGATGCGCACTCGCCGATCGTCACCGCCCTGGCCTTGGGAAACGCCGCCGGTGCGGCGTCCTTGCCGGTCCCGGGGTACCCGAACGCCGCAGCGTTCGGCTTCGTGTCCGGGATATCCCATTCCAGGCCGTCCATGCTCATCTTCCGCCACGGGCCCAGGAACGCCCACGGCGTGTCCTCCGTCGCCACCGGCCTGGCGACCTGCGCGAACACTTCTCTCACGGGCTCATGCCCGAGCCGCTGCCGCGCCTGCGTCAGCCCGCCCGTCGTCACCGTGGCCTGTGACGGGTCCCAGCAGCCCCAGTCCGCCAGGGTCTCCGACAGCCGGACCCAGGTCTCCTCGTAGTCCTCCCCGGCGAAAAGCGCCAGCGCCATCGCGAAATACACCATGACGTGCGGCGGGAGCTTCCCGCCTTTCCGCTTCGCGCCCTTCCCCGTCGCCTCGACCGCCTCGTCGACCGCGTCCCGCGGCACCCAGGACGCCAGCACGCCCAGGGAGATCCAGTCGCTCAAGCGGCCCTCAGCCACACTGCCAGTCTGCGTCATAACCCGCGATCATGCCGGCAACCAGCCGAAACACCCCGCAGCGACACGCCAGGGCAAACCAAGATCAACTTAAGCTAAGCGGCATTGTTGCGCCATGAGCGCGGAAAGGAGTCGTATCGGTAGGAGACGACTCGTTTCATGTGCGGCTGTGCAGAAGATGGAGGATTTGTGGCTCTCTGGCGTCGCCCTGCGGGGGGAGGCGTCAAATCACCTCAAGCGGCATTAGCTGAAGACTGGTGTCGTGAGCGTTGAGGAAAAGGCGGTATAAGAGCCGTCAGATGGGGACCAGGAAGACGAACGCAAGTGAACCGCTGATGAAGTGCCGAGATTTAGGAAATGACATCGGAACCGGGGCGTCAATGCGGCCCCGGGATGAGCTTGGCGGGAGCCCGTTTACTGGCCAGGCGGTGTCCGGCATAGAGGTGGCGTGAGCCTGGTCTGCGGCTTCTGCACGGAACATGGGAAGGCATGTGCTGATACCGCACCTGCACTGTTCTTAAGGTGGCGGGTGCGAGAGGGAGTGCGCTGAGCGGCAGAAACCGGGAGGCGCCGAGTACCGTTGCGGCGCATGCTGGCGGACCGGCTCGTAGTAGTGATGAAACTTCTGTAATGGGAGCGGAGCGAAGGGGCCGGCTCATCTGGGGTTTGCTCTCGCGGGCAACCAGGGGATTCTCTGGGAGGAGACGAGTGGGCAAGTCAGGTCCGGAAGGAAAACCGTTTCAGATACCGAAGCGGCTGGTGTGGGAGGCGTATAAGAGCGTCAAGCGGAATAAGGGTGCCGCAGGGGTGGATGGTGTGTCCATCGAGGACTTCGAGGCCGATCTGGAGAACAATCTCTACAAGATCTGGAACCGGATGTCCTCGGGAACATATTTTCCGCCTCCGGTGCGGGCAGTTGAAATACCGAAACCGCACGGCGGGGGCACAAGAATGCTGGGCGTGCCCACCGTCGCCGACAGGATCGCGCAGACAGTGGCCGCCCTGCAGCTGGAACCGCGCACGGAGTCGATCTTCCATGACGACTCCTACGGGTACCGGCCAGGAAGGTCACCGCTGGATGCGGTCGCGAAGTGCCGCGAGCGGTGCTGGAAGAAGGACTGGATTCTTGACCTTGATGTCGAGAAGTTCTTCGACTCGGTTGACCATGATCTTATGGTCAAGGCGGTGGAGGCGAACACCAGCCAGAAATGGGTGGTGCTGTATGTGAAGAGGTGGCTGAAAGCGCCGCTTCAGATGCCCGATGGCAGGCTGGCGGAACGGGAATGCGGTACTCCGCAGGGATCGGCAGTATCTCCCGTGCTCGCTAATCTGTTTATGCACTATGCGTTTGATTCGTGGCTGGAGCGCGAGTTCCCGGCCGTCGAGTTTGAACGGTTCGCTGATGATGCTGTGGTGCATTGTGCGACCGAACGCCAAGCCCTCCAGGTGAGGGCGGCGCTGTCGCAACGGCTGGAGAGCGTCGGGTTGCGATTGCATCCAGACAAGACCAGAGTGGTGTACTGCAAGGACAGGAAGCGGCGGCTTGATTATGAGTGCACGTCGTTCACGTTCCTTGGGTATACCTTCCGTGTCAGGAAGGCTCCGACGAGAGATGGGAGGAGTATGTTTGCAGCATTCCTCCCGGCGATCAGCGGGGACGCCCTGAAAGATAAGGGTCACATTATTCGCGGGTGGCGGATTAACCTGCGCACCACCTCGGATCTGGCAGGACTTGCCGAGTGGATGAATCCAGTCATCCGTGGCTGGATGAATTATTACGGAAAGTTCTACCGGACTGAGATGTTCGGTCTCCTGCGGCGTATCAACACCTACCTGGTGCGCTGGGCTCGCAGGAAGTTCAAGCGGCTGAGGTCATTCAAGCGTGCTAAAGGCTGGTGGAACGGGCTCATGAAACGAGAGCCCGGACTGTTTGCTCACTGGGCATGGATGACCGAGTTCTGACGGATTAGGTGAGAAGAGCCGTGTAACGGGAGACTGTTAAGCACGGTTCTGTGGGGGCCTCGGGGTGAGATTCCCCGGGGCTACCCGGCGACATGCCCCCGAACTGCGTAGTCTGATCTGCCCCGAGCTTTCCGGACAGCGGATTTGTGGTTAATTCACGCTGCGGACAGCCGTTCCAGGTATTCCTCGTGGACTTGCTGCGGGGTCCGGTACTGAAGTCCGGAGTGCCGACGTTTCGTATTTGTACCAGAATTCGATGTATCTCACAACGTCGCGGCGAGCGTGTTCACGAGTCGGATACTGGGTACGGTGAACACGCTCGTTCTTCAGCGCGGCAAAGAACGATTCGGCCATCGCATTGTCGTAGCAGATCCCGGTGCGGCCGACGGACTGCCGGAGATTAAGCTTTTTGAGCGTACCAGCGAACTGCTGAGACGTGTAGTTGCTACCGCGGTCAGAATGGAAAATCGCATTCTCGGCGAGAGGGTGATTGCTGGCGGCCATCTCGATGGCCTTCTCGATAAGCGATGTCTTGTAGTTATCGTCCGTCGCCCAGCCGACCACTTCCCTCGTGTGGCAGTCGATAACTGTCGCCAGGTAAAGCCAGCCCTGCCACGTCGGAACGTAGGTTATGTCGCCGACCATTTTCTCACCAGGCGCCGCTGCGGTGAAATCCCGGTGCACGAGGTCGGGAATGCCGCTCTCCTGGCCGTCGCCCTCGGTGAGGCTGAACCGCCACGGCCGCGGCTGGCAGGGCTCCAGGCCCAGCTCACGCATCAGCGACCGGACCAGCTCCGGCCCGGCGGGCACGCCCCAGGCCACCAGGTCCGCGTGGACCCGCCGGTAGCCGTACGTCTCGTCAGAATCCTCGAATGACTTCTTCACATATAGTGCGAGTATCCCGCGCCTTTCCGCTGTCGCCGATTCCGGCGCATCCCGCCAGTCATAAAGCCCCGAGCGAGACACCCCCATCCACCTGCACATTTTCACGATCGACGGCACATACTGCTCGCCCGATTCCTGGTAAGCCGCGCACTCCGCGTAAGCATTCAGCCCATTCACGCATGGTGATAGGTAGCGCGGGATTTGGCTAGGGTTACGGGGAGAATGCCTGCACCGGAGGTCGCCAGGGCTTGCCGAGCATGAGATCGTGCAGGACGTCCATGGCGTTGCGGCCGTGTTTGCGGGCGGTGTCGATGTAGCTGCGGATATCGAGGCGGTCCTGGGTGACATCGTTGCTGGCCAGGCGACCGGATATCTTCTGCTGGGTTTTCAGCGGCCGGACTCCGCGCTCGCTGATGTTATTCGTGGGCCAGACGCTGGTGTCCTCAGTGAACAGCAGCACGTCGCTGCGGCGGTCGCGGCAGAATTCCAGCAGCTCGCGGCCGGGCTTCTGCTTGGTGCTGTTCTTCGGTCCGGGGACGCGGGGCACGCTGGCCAGGCCCGCGAGGACGGCGTGCCGGAACTCGTGCTCCAGCGGCTTGCGCACCCCGGCGGGGATGGCGTCCAGGCCCTGCTCGCGGGCGGCGTGCCAGGCATGGATCAGGCCGCGCAGCGCCCGCTGCGCCTGCACGGGCCAGACCGCGCCCGGGTAGCTCTCAGCGCAGTCCTCATAGTCCCGCAGCAGGTGAGACAGGCACGCCTGGTTCCCGGCGATGTGCTCCCACCGAGGGTGGAAATAATTCTGGTAGCGGTCGGAGACCACGATCCCGGCGAAACCGGGGAGGATCCCGGCGTCCCGCATGGACTCCAGGCTGCGGGCGCCCAGCCAGAACGCCGAGTACCGCTCGGTGAACGCGCCGTGCACGTACTTCTTCTCCCCGGCCGGCCCGGACCGCAGCGTGGTCTCATCGAACCCCGCGACCGCTGCGGCGGTGATCAGGGCGCGGATCAGCCGTACCACCTCCGCGGCCAGGCCCGCAGCCTGCCGCAGGCAGGAATGGATGAACCCGTCCGATACGGCAGCGCCGGTGACGTCGGCGATCAGCTGACGGCACCGCTCCACCGGGACATGCTGGAAGATGACCAGGTAAACGGCCAGGGCTCGCAGCCTGGGCCCGATGGACAGGGCGGAATCCGGGACGCCCGCCGGCCGGGCCGCGGCATGCGCCCGGCCGCAGGCGCACCTGGACTCGTGCAGGTCGTGCTGCACCCGCTCCGCCGGCGCCGACGGGATCTCCTGCTGCTGATACGACCGGGCAACCCCCAGGTCAGCGGCATCGGCCAGGTCACGGCCGCAGGAGCAGGCACCCTCGGGATGGTGATCCTCGGTCCGGTCCGGGACCTCCCACGTCATGGACGCCCCCGGGCTGCCCGGCTGCTTCCCGCGCTTGTTCTTCTCCGCCCGCTCAGCAGCGCGCCGCTGCTTGCGCGGCGGCTTCCGGCCCGGCAGGTCGTCCGAGCTCGGCGGCATCGAGGAGTTCCCGCTGTTCCGCGACCCTGCGCGCGCCGCCGTCCCCAGCTGCTCCCGGAGGTCAGCGACCACCGCCTCCAGCGCGGCGATCTGCCCGGCCTGCGCCGCGATCAGCTGCGCCTGCTCCCGGATCAGCGCATCACGCGGATCCGCGGACGGCTCCCCGGGCGGCGCATCGGTCACAGCCCGCAATCATCCCGAAAACCACGCTCAGCCACCACGGCAACACCACGCCCGACGCTGGAACGTAACCCACGATTACTCGCCGCAACACCAGGTCCAGGGACCTGAATGTTTACCACTCCGCGTCGATGAACTCGAACGTGTCGCTCACCGATGATCGCTGGCAAAGTACGCTGCGGCTTTTTTCAGGAACTCATTTTCCATCTTCAATTCCCGGGTTTCCCGTTCAAGCTCGCGCAGCCGCGCGCGCTCATTCACGGTCAGCGGCGGCTCCTCGCCAGCATGCTCACGGCGGTAGACGCTCACCCAGTTACCGAGGGTGCCTTCGTTAATACCGAGCTCCTTCGCCACCCGGGCGATCGGACGCGAGGTCTCGATCACAATCTTTACGGCTTCCTCTTTGAATTCGAGAGAGAAGCTCTTCTTCGGTCGAGGCAATTAATTCACCTTTCCAGACGTCCATCCTATTGGACGGACTGTCCGGAAGCTTCGGGGCACCCCAGTCCCTACAAGCGGCCCCAGCGCTGTTGTGCTGCCTGGCGGGTCACGCTGAGCCGGGCCGCGATCTCGGCCCACGAGTACCCAGCCTTCCGGAGCCCGATAGTACAGTCGCGGTTTTACATTCGGTGATGTTGGTGTTGCGGCGAGGATTCGCCTGCAGTCGCAACGGTAACGCTGAGTGACTGGTTTCGGTCGCGTGGCGGAGTTACAGCCGTGAAATTCGGGGCGGCCGTGCCGGGTTGCCTGATGCGTGACCATAAGCAATAACGACACGGCCGTACAGGCCAGGATAGAGGATGCCTTCGATACCGTGGCGAGGGCAGATGCGCAGGTCAGGACGGTGCTGGGACGGGTTCTGGCGCAGCGCCGCAGCGCGGGGACCGCGCTGGATTACGTGCGGGGGCTGGCGCCGGGGGTGAGGGCGAACTGCTGGGGCCTGGCGGAGGCGGCCGGGCACGAGAACCCGCACCGGATGCAGGCCCTGCTGCGCGGCTACCGGTGGGACTGGACGCGCCTGCGGGCGGAGCTGGCGGGCCTTGCGCGTGCCTGGCTGCCGTGCGACCCGGGCGACCTGATCGGGCCGGGGATCGCGGTCGATGAGACCGCGCAGCTCAAGGACGGGGACGCGACCGCGTGCGTGGCGCCGCAGCACGCCGGATGCACCGGGCACGTGGAGAACTGTGTCACCACGGTGTTCTCCGCGTGGGTGACCACGTCCGGGCAGGCCTGGGCGGATTTCGATGTGTTCATGCCGCAGCGCTGGGAGAAGGACTGGCGGCGGCGCCGGGCCGCCCGGATCCCGGGCAAGCTGGAGCGCAAGACGAAACCGCAGCTGGCCATCGGCCAGCTGGAACGGCTGCTGGATGCGGGCCTGCCCGCGAAGTGGGCGGCGTATGACGAGGTGTACGGCCGCAGCGGCGAGCTGCGCCGGTTCTGCGAGTCCAGGGGCCTGCCGTATGTGGCAGTCATCCCGCGCGACTTCCGCATCACCCTCCCGTCCGGGGCCGTGATCAAGGCCGGGGACGCCGCCGGGGACGCGGTCTTCGAGCGGCGCTCGTGCGGGAATGGCGCCAAAGGCCCCCGGTTCGCGGACTGGGCGCTGCTGGCCACCAGCAGCCCCAGGCACTTCCTGCTGATCCGCCGCCTGCTGTCCCGCCCAGGCGACCTGGCCTTCTACCTGTGCTGGGCGCCGGAGGGCACCCCGGCGACCATGACGTTCTTCATCACCATCGCAGGCCGCAGATGGCCAGGCTGAGGAGACGTTCAAGACCGGGAAGGACGTCCTGGGCTGGGACCAGGCCCAGGCCAGGACCTGGGACGCGGTCTGCCCGGCACACCGCCCTGGCCGCCCTCGCGCAGCTCCGCCACGCCGCCATCCGCAACGCGCTCTGCGGCGACATCACCCTCCCGGACGCCCCCGCCCGCGCAAGCCACGACGACGGCCGCGACGGCAAGGACGACGTCAGCGGCCCCGACCTGCGCATCCCGCCCGGCGACGCGCCCGTCCCCGTCCGCAGCCGGCAGCCCTGCCCGCCGCGCATCGGCGCCGTCAAGCTCACCATCGCCGAGACCGCCCGCATCGAACGCCTGGCCAGGCAGTACGCCGCCGGGCTGATCACCCGCGCCCGCCTCGCCTTCCACCTGCGCTGGTCCCGCTGGCGGCGCTGCCACCAGGCCAGAGCCCGCTGGCACCACTACAGCATCCGGCTGCTGGCCGCGGCAGCCACCTGAACTGCGGCGACCGGAAGGAGGTGACTCGATGTAACCGCAAACCCAGGCGGATCACGTCACAATCCGCGACACGGCATCGCCGCACCGTGAAAACACGACTGTACTACCGATGACGGTTTGGCTGATTGCGTCGTCCAGCTCGGTGGCGAGGCCGGTCATGTGGGCCAGGGCGTCAACGTCACCGGTCGCCACTCGCCGGGCGTAGGCGCGTAGGACGCGGCGGATGAATGAGGCGTACTCCTCGTTTTCGACGGACCGTCGCCGCCGGTTCGGTGTCAACCTGGTCTTGACGCTGGATCGTCTGGCACGCTCGTCCGCACCAGATGGATGGTTGGCCGTGATGGGGGTCATTTGCCTGCTCCTTCCGCCCCGGCCGCGAGAGGGGGGAACGGCCTGGGGCCTTCACCCGATAGGTGCCGGGGTTGTGGAGCCGGGAGTGGAGGTCAAGTTGCGGGTGCTTGATGCTTTGGACTGGCAGAGGCTCCGCGCGGGCCAAGGGGTAGCCCGTAGGGTTCGGCCCGTGTGGAGGGGCCGGGCCAAAGGATCATGCGTTTAGCCGCTGCTTGACCGGAGTGGACGGCGGAATACGATCTCGGTCCGGGTGAAGCCTCTGAGCTACACCGGGTAACACCGCGAGCGATACCGCCCACTATCTGAGGTGTACTCAAGTTTGCATGAAATCACCCCTTTCCGCTGTCCGGTCCTCGCGTTACGCTGCTCTGTGGCTCACCGCCGTGGCTGCTCATGACGCGGGTGCGGCAAACCTGCGGGGAGGCTGGCCATGTCATTGGGCCGATCCGTACGAAAGTTTGGCTGGGTGGGCTTGCCGTTAGCCGTCTCATGCGCAGTCTTGTGCGCCGCTCCGGTCGTGGCTGCACCGGTCAGCGCGTCCGCGGTAGTCCCGGCGGCGCGGACCGCGGCCGTGCCGGTGCTGCGGTGGATGAACTGCCATCCTGGCAGCGTCGCTGCTCGGGCGGGTTTTCAGTGCGCCTCGGCGGTGGTCCCGCTGGATTACCGGTCGCCCGGCGGCGCGAAGATCACCCTTGCTGTGGTCAGGCACCCGGCTACCGATCCAGCCCGGCGGCTGGGGAGCTTGTTCATCAACCCCGGCGGGCCGGGCGGGTCGGGCACCAGTGCGATTCCGCGCATTGATCCGGTTGGTGCCCGCGATGCTGCGTGCACGTTTCGACGTGGTCAGCTGGGATCCGCGCGGCGTCGGTGAAAGCACCGCGGTGCAGTGCTTTGCCAGCAGCGACGACGAGAACGCCTTCTTGGGTGCGGCGGCTGTTTTCCCGCTCGGGACCGCCCAGGAACTGGCGTACATCAAGCGGTGGGCGCAGTTCGGCCAGCGTTGTGCTGCGCGCGATGGCGCGCTGCTCGACCATGTGACGACCGCCGAGACGGCTCGCGACCTTGACCTGCTGCGCCGGGCCGTCGGTGACCCGAAGCTGCACTACCTGGGCCTGTCGTACGGCACCTATCTCGGCGCGACCTACGCCAACCTGTTCCCCGACAAGGTCGGTGCCCTGGTCCTGGACGGAAACGTCGCACCGGAGGCGTGGACGAACGGCGGCAAGCAGATGGCGATCGCTGAGCCTTTTGCAGCGGACTGGGCTCGGACACCGGAGCGGCTACCACGCTGGCGGCCCTGCTGCGGCTGTGCGGCCAGGCAACCGTGGCGGACTGTGCGTTCTCCGCGGGGACCGCGGCCAAGACACAGGCGAAGTTCGAAGCCCTGCTGGCCCGGCTGCGCAAAGGCCCGATCGTGATCGGATCCGGCCCGGCCGCAAAAAGCACCACTTACGCGGAGCTGCTTGAGGGTGTCTTCGTGGACCTTTACGTGGTTCAGCCGTCCCCGTCGAACCAGGGATGGTCCGGTCTCGCCAAGGGCCTTCAGGACCTTTGGCTCGCCCGCGGTCCGGGGGTGCAGTCCGCGCGAGCCACGCCCGCATCGCCAACGGGCTACGCGGGAAAGGAGCAGCAATTGTCGATCGTCTGCGCTGACAGCCCGAGCCCTGGGCCGCTGCAATTCCCGGGCCTGGCCCGGCAGGAGGTGCGGCAAAACGGCCCGATCGGCCTGTTCCCCCTCTGGCTGTGGGAGCCGTGCTCGACCTGGCCGGTTGACTCCGCGGCGGGCTACTCCGGACCTTGGAACATCCGCACGGCCGCGCCGATCCTTGCGGTCGGCAACACCACCGATCCGGTCACCCCGCTGAAGGACTCGGTTGAGATGGCCGCTGAACTGGCCCGTGCTCGATTGCTCATCGTGCGCGGGTACGGGCACACCGCATTCCTCAACCCCAGCAGATGCGCGAACGACGCCGAGGTCGCCTACTTCGTGCACGGCGTCCTACCGTCACCCGGAACCGTCTGCGAACAAGATTCTCGCCCATTCCAGAGCAAGAAATAGGCGGCACGCACACCAGAAGATCCGGGAGCGCGGAGAGCGGGCCCTGGGGTATGTCCTCGCAGGAGACGGCAGGGCCGTGGTATTCAATCCGGTGCTGCTCCCGAAGCAGGCGCGCCGGCGCCGGGCGGGCCTGTCATCCTTGAAGGAGCCCGGCGGCGGGCCGCGCCGCGGCGGCGCGGCCGCGCCGCCGCCTTGACTGGCTCAGGCTGCACGATCTTCGGCACGGGTGCGCCTCGTTCTTTCGCTCAGGGCGTCCCGGCCCGGGCCATCATGGAGGTGCTGGGGCACTCGGAGATCGGGGTAACGATGAACACCTACGCCCACGTCCTGCCGGAGCTTCGCCAGGAGGCGGCCGACGCTATGGATGACCTGTTCGGGGCGTGAGATGAGCGGCTTTGGCAGCAGTGCTGGCAACAGTAAAGCCCACTCCCTGATCGGAAATGGGCTCTGGCCTGGCGCGCTCGGAGGGACTCGAACCCCCAACCTTCTGATCCGTAGATCAATACCGCCCGTCCGGCGAGTGCGCCGGAATCCGAATCCGCACGTCAGCGTCCTGCCCGGTATCCCGCATAGACGCCATCGTCCCGCGTCGTCCGGTCAGTCTGTGAGAAATCTGTGAGAGATCCCGTGGCATCGCCCGCGGCCGTGTCGGCGCGACCCGCGACCGTCTGCTTTTCAGGCCGGACATATCCCAAGTTGGCGCGGATCGTGCGAGCGTTATGCGCTGTTGCCGGTCGTTGCTGGTAGCCGGTGGCCGCTGCCGTTGCTGTCACCGTTGCTGTCAGCCGGAAACGGGTGGTCTGCTCTGACCGCCTGATCGAGCGCAACGGGCACGCTTGGACACATTGCGATCCTGCATCGGGGCGACAGCGTGGCCAGACAGCGGCAGTGCGAGCTTGTACGATCACGCGCATGGGTATCGCCCGCCTTGGATCTATCGCGCTTGACTGCGCAGAGCCTGTCAGTCTTGCCGCGTTCTGGGCTGAGCTACTCGGCGGGGAGATCGCCTACACAAGCGACGCTTTCGTCGCTGTCAAGACCGACCAGGTATGGCTGGCTACCGTACTGGTCGAGGACTACGAGCCACCTTCTTGGCCGGATGGCGGCGCACCGAAGCAGATGCACATCGATCTGGCGGTGGATGATCTCGACCAGGCGGAGGCTGAAGCGGTGAGGCTTGGCGCAAAGCGGGCCGCCAGCCAGCCCTCGCCGGACCGATGGCGTGTATTGCTCGATCCGGCAGGTCATCCGTTATGCATCTCCACACAGATCCCCGAGTAAGAGATGGCTTGGTCGGTCCTTCGGTCATTGTGTGGAGGTCGCAGCGGCGAACGCCTCGGACCGGCTCTGAGTCGTAAAGGCCTATGCCGCTGCAGCGACGAGAACAAGGGATGCCGAGCGAGGAGAAGCACATGACCGGCACAGACCGCCGCGCTGACTTGGCCCGCAGCTTCGCCCATGCCGCCACGATCGTCGTCGGCGTGAGGCCAGACCAGCTCGGGGACCCGACGCCATGTCCGGACTACGACGTAGCCACGCTCATCGACCATCTCGTCGGAGCGGGCTGGCGAACGGTGGCCATCGGCCGAGGCGAGAGCCCCACGGGCGGGGAGTTCCCTCACATCGAGCTGGCCGACGCTCCTGATCAACTCCGCCGCGCCGGGCAAGCAGCCGAGGCGGCCTGGTCAGACGACGCCCGTCTGGCCGCTACCGTGACCATGCCGTGGGGGGAGACCTACACGGGAGCGACCCTTGCAGACATGTACCTGGCCGAATTGGCCGCCCACACCTGGGATCTGGCGGTCGCCACCGGGCAGCTCGACCGGCTCGATCCCGGGCTGGCGCCGAGTGCTCTCGAATCCGCCCGAGCGATGCTGAAGCCCCAGTACCGCAACCTCATGGGTGCAGGTAACCCCTATGGTGCAGAGGTCGAAGCGCCACCCGACGCCACCGACTGGGAGCGATTCGCAGCGTTCATGGGCCGTCAGCCTCGCAAGCAGTGAGGATCTGGTGCGAGGCCAAGTAGAGCCTGATCCATTGCTTAGGAGGTCGTCGGCTGCGGCGTCGTCGTGATCTGTCTGGCCGCAGGTCAGAGGGGTTAGACGGCTGTCCGTGATTGACCGTGGGATACCCCGGATGACTGCCCGATCGGGCACGCAACGGGCACGGCGCGTAGGTCACCGTGCCCGCTCTGCGTGTCTACTCGCCCGCCTCCGGGTCTGTCCCGTAGTAGCTGATCTTGCCCACGGCGTCGGCACCGATCATGCCGAGTTCGTTCGCCCATCCCTCGATGAACAGCCACCGCTTATCGGTGTGGTCACCGATGCCGCCTGCTGCCGTCTCGGCCAGCACCATGGCCGTGATGGCCTGGTTACGGGTCAGTACCCGGCCCGGTAGCCATGTCACGGCCCAGCCGTCCGCGTCCGGGCGGGTGCTGTGTGGTGTCGTGTCGCTGGTCATCGCCTCGTCGGTGATCCTGATATTCACCGGGGCTCCTTCCTCGCCGCCTGCCCCGGGCCTTTGCGGCCTGGGGCCTTCACCCGATAGGCGCCGGTTCATCGCCTGGAGCGGCTGGGGATCGGGTAGGGGGCGGAGTCGCCCCGCCCCCTCCCACACCACCGGACATGCGGGCCCGCATCCGGCGGTTCGTCAAGCCGTCGGATTGAGACGCTGCCAGGTCTGGCTGAGACACCCCAGGGCTTAAGTTGTCAAATCGGGGCCATTCGGACGGGTTGGCGGTGACTTTCGTCTGGGCATGCTTGCGCCGCCGTCCGGCCGGGGTCAGGTGCCGGAAGGCTCGGGTGCGGAGCGGGGTTATCTGGTGGTCATGCGGCCTGCCTGAGCCCGGTGCGGTGGTTCCATGCGACAGCTTCGTCGTATTCGCGGCGGTGCTTGACGCATCCGTGCAGGATGCCGGTGAGGCGGCTGGCGACGCGGCGCAGCGCGTCGTCGTGGCCGGTGTCGCCGGCTCGGAGCTCGTCGTAGTAGGCGCGGGCGCCGGGGGAGGCGGTGAGCGCCGCGAACGCCTGGGCGTGCAGGGCGTCGATGAGGTGCCGGTTGCGGATGTACCGGGCGTGCACGGTTCTCTTCTTGCCGGACTCGATGGTCAGCGGGGAGGTTCCGGCGTAGTTCTTGCGGGCCTTGGCCGAAGCGTAGCGGCCGGGGGCGTCGCCGAACTCGCCGAGGACGCGGGCGCCGGTGATGTCCCCGATGCCGGGCTGGGACAGGTAGATCCCGGCATCAGGGTGGCGAAAAAGCTCGCTCACCTTGGCTTCCATGACTTTGGCCTGCCCGTTGAGGGCCGTGATCACGGCGGCGGCGGCCTGCACCGAGGCCGCGTAGGCCTCGGTGATCACGGCGGGCTGGGCTAGGACGCCACTGAACAACCCGGATCGGGCGGACGGCCTGGTGGCCGGCTGGCCGGGCTCCGGTGCCCGCAACCTTCCGCTGGCCCGCCGCGCGGCGGGCCGGGCGGCTGCGGCGCGGCAGCAGAAACCGCGGAGGGGGCCGCAGGGGCTGCCGCCAGGGCGGGCCGGGGTGTGCTGGCTGGTCAGGTCAGCACCCACGCCCCGCCGGAGCGGGTCAGGCCGTGCCGCAGCAGGGTGCGCAGGTTGAGTGCGGCGCACCGGTTGTGCAGCCAGGCGTCGTTTTTGGCGGTGCCGATGTAGCGGAGCTTGACCCGGCGGCCGTTCTGGGTGGCGGTCCAGGCGATGACCCGCTCGATCATTGACCGGGTGGGGTAGGCCTGCCTGAATTCCGCCGTCCGGGACTGGGCGCGGGCGGCGCGCAGCAGGCCCTCGTGCGGGTGGATGGTCATGGAGCGGCCATCCCTGGCGGTGGTGCACCGCTCGCGCAGCGGGCAGCCCGCGCACGCGGCGCCGAAGGTCACGGTCCGGGCGGGGCTCATCGGCCGGGTGATCCCGGCCGGCAGGTGACCGTGCCGTCGTCCTCGCTGATGGTGAAGTCGTCGAGGGTGAACCCGCCGGGCACGGCCGGCCGCAGCGGCTTCGGCTTGATGACGGTGTCATGCCCGGCGTCGCGGTAGGCGGCGCGGGCCTCCCCGCTGCCGTAGGCGGAATCGCCGTAAACCTCCAGGTCATCCGCCCGGCCTTGCTCACCCGTGCCCTCCCGCTCCGGTTCCGGCTGAGGCTCAGGTCCCGGTTCCGGATGCGCTTCAGGCTCCGGCCCGGCGGCCGTGCCCGGCCCCGGCTGCGCCGCCGCAGGGCCGGCATCCGCGCCCTGCCCGGCGCTGGCAGCGTCATCCCCGCCGTCACCGGCGCTCGCACTGTCACCATGAAACCGGTCGCGGCAGGCCATCTTGACGCCGTTCTCCGCGTCCGTGCTGCCCGGCCCGGCGGCCATCGTCATCTCGCAGTCGGTGATCAGCCCAGACTCCGGCTCGGCGGCCACATGCCCCCGGAACCCGTCGCGCCGCTTGGACTTGCACTTGCGGGTGTGCCGGGCCTCGCGGTCCACCGTCGAGATCACCCGGTCCGGGGCGACCTTCCGGGCGATCCGCCACCGCCCGTCCGTCCCGTCCGACCCCCCAGCCGGCTCCACGTCCTGCCCCGCCACCAGCGCCAGCAGGCCCAGCGCGTCCGCCGCGGCGGCGTCCCGCTCCGGCGCGCCCTCCCCGGTGAGCTCCGCCAGCACCGCCAGCGCGTCATTCACCAGATCCGATACCAGCTGCTCCTTGGCAGCCGGGTCGTCCCAGTCGATGTCAGGCTTGCCCGGCCTGGAGTAGTCCAGCTGGCACACGCCGACGATCACCGCGGCGGCACCGGGCACCACCCGCGCCACTTTCCGCATCGCGGCCATCAGCTGGCACACAGTATCCATCGTGGCCACCGCGTCGTCGAAAACCGTCGAGTCCACGCACCGCTTCCGCCGGCCCCGCAGCAGCCCCGTCTCCGCGATCACCGCCGCCATCGCGTCGAACACCCGGTCCGGGCGCTTCGACTTCGCGATGCGCTTGCGCCAGTACACCAGCGCCGACGGGTCGAAGCTCATCTGCAGCAGCGACCGGCCGCAGGCCACCTTCCACCGGATGTCGAACTTCAGCGCGTCCGCGGTCTGGGTGTCCGACAGGTCATACAGCTCCTTGAGCACTAGCACCGACCCGACCAGGTCCGCCGGCAGCGACGGGCGCCCGGTCCGCGACGGGAACAAGTCCGCGGTGAAGCTGTCGGGGAACAGCTCGGTGCGGTGCTCGGCCAGGAACGCGAACACGCTGCCCGGCGGCACCAAGTGCCCGGTGACCTCGCCCGCGTCCCACAAGTCCCGGTCCGGTCGCGTCATCCCCTGCATGGCACGATTCTCCCAGGGAATCGAACACGATGCCGGCAAAACACGCCCATCAGGGTTCGCGAGTTATTCAGTGCCGTCCTAGGTGCGGCGTGCGCAGCGCGGCCTGGATGTCCCGGGCGCGCGCGGGCAGGTCGCCGCGCCGCCGGGCCCGCTTGAGCGTGGCGGTGATCTGCGTGACGGTCAGCTTCGCCGCCGGCGCCGGATCCGGTGCCCGGTTCAGCAGTTCCAGGGCGTCCGGGCCGGCCAGGGTCGGGGTGGCGTAGGCCTCCAGCGCGGCGGGGAAGTACTCCCGCAGCGCCGACCGCATCCGCAGCAGGTGCCTGGTGCGCTCCCACACCAGCTTCTGATGCGCCCGGGCGGCGATCTTCACCGCCTCGGCGATGTCGCTGTCGGCGGCCAGCTCCCGGATCTGGTGCCGCCGGGTGCGGCCCATGTCCGCCAGGCAGGACGCGTCGAAAAAGTCGTCCTTCTTCCCCGACACCGAGATCGTCTCCTTGTGCCGCGCCGCCTGCTTCGGGTTCACCGGGTACACCCGGTACCCGGCCGCGGCCAGCGTCTTCACCCATGGCCCCCGCTCAGTCTCGATCACGATCACGACCTGCGCCGGGTCCGGCTCACTGTCCTCCCCGCAGCATGATGCGATCAGCTCGTGGAACCGGGCGATCCCGTCCACGCCCTCCGGCAGCCGCCGCCGGGCCAGCGTCTTCCCGGCATCGTCCTGCACGACCACGTCATGGTGGCCTTCGGCCCAGTCATCACCGATGAACAGCAATCCCTCATCCTTCCCATACTCTCCGTCACATCCGGCAGCATCAGGGAGAACCGCCAGCGCCCTAATGGATCCAGTGCTCACGGCCTGTGCCGGGCACGCCACCCCATCAGCAGTCCATTCTCCCCGGCGGGCCGGCGGGGGCACGGTCTCAGCCCAGGGCTCAGGCCCGGGGTTTTTATAGTGCTCACCCGCCGGCTGCTACCGGTGACAAGTCTCCCGCACCAGGCATCCCGCCCAGCACAGGTGACCCGCTAGTTCCCATTAGGGTCTTCAGGCCGAGGCGGTTCCATTAGGCATTGGGCAGGGGCACCTGGAGGACCTTGGAGCCCGCAACCCGCCAGTATCCCTTGCTGGTTCCGCCCCATTTGCGGGCGTTGCTCAGGTCTACCGCCTGTCGGGCATTCCCGGGTCGATCTCCTGGGCCCAGGTGGGTCAGGTGCTGGACGCCGTGGACCGGCGGACCCCGGCCGGCAAGCGGGACTACGCCATACTGCTGCTGCTGGTCACCTACGGCCTGCGGGCCTGGGGGGTGGCCGCGCTGACCCTCGATGACATCGACTGGAGGCGGGAGCGGCTTGCCGTCCCGAGCGCAAGGCCGGGCACTCCACCGCCTTCCCCCTGTCGGCCTGGGTGGGAGCAGCGCTGGCGGACAACTACCTGCAGCACGGCCGGCCCCAGACCGCCGGGCGTCGGGTCTTCTTCCGGGGGGCGGCCCCAGTGCGCCCGGTCGGCGCCGCGGCGGTCTCGGCGGCGGCCCGCCGCTACCTGCTAAAGGCGGGCATCGACGTGCCCCCGCCAACGCGGAGTCGTTCTAACCGCGTCCAGCGGTTCCGGCGGCGTCTGTGTCACCGATGTGACAACGCCTCAGCGCCTCTTCACGTAGGTGCCCATGCCGGGCACGGTGACCACGTAGCCCTCTTCGCGCAGCAGCGCCACCGCGCGCCGGGCCGTCTCCCGCGCCACGCCGAACTCTTGCTGGATCTGCGCCTCTGACGGGATGGGACGGTCTGGCTCCAGCTCGCCGGCCTCGATCCGCTCGCGCAGGATGCCCGCTATCTGGCGATAGCGCGGCACCGGGGCCAGCGGGTCGTACTTCATGATCACGACCGTAGCTGACCTGCGCGGATGCGTACGTTTGCCTACCTCCTAGACGAGCGCAGACGACATGTACTAGTGTCGGGTGTTGACAGCCAGGAATCAGGCGGCCCCGGCCGGTGCGCGAACACCAGACCGGGGCCTCGGCCACCACCTGCCGAAGACAGGAGACAGCCGTGAGGACATCCAACACCACCAGCCCGGACGGTGGTTCGTGAGCGACCCATGCCGAGGCCTGCCGCCCTACCCCCAAGACGATGAGGGCGCCCCTTCGCGGCTGCCCGTCGACCAGGTAAAGCGGATGGGCCGCTTCGAGGCGGCCTACCCCGAAGTGGACATCGAGCGGCCGGATTACGCGCACGGGAAGCCGTGGTGGCACGCTCACCTCGAAGGGCGGCGCATCGCCTCGGACACGGAGCTGCGCGGCCTGCTCGACCAGCTCGAAGGGCTGTTCAGCGACGATGGGGGCGCCCTTGAAGCGCCGCCGTCACGCCGTCACGAGCAGCGCCGCGCCGTCCTGCATCGCGCCGCCACCGAGCCCGAGGCCCGGATATGGGCGGGCGCGTGCGCATCGGTGCTGCGGGACCTGGAGGTGGCGGACTGGTGGCACGTGCACGTGGATCCGGGCGATGGCGGCTGGCTCATCACCGTCGACTACGAGCCGGACGGGGGCTACGGCGCGCCGGGTTACCGCCCTCTTCCCCATGACGAACGGCGGGCGGCGCCCGGTGCCACTGGGGAGACCACCGATGACACCGGCCTGCGTGCCGCCCGCCCCGCCGCCGGGTCAGCGGCCCGCCGAGGCGCTGGGCGCCCTGGCCGGCCAGCTCCCCAGGGCACCCGCTGCTACCTCTGCGCTGACCGCGTGCTCGGCATGCTATAGCTCTCTGGCGTCAGCGTCTGGAGCAACGGCCGCGTGCTGCGGCGGCGTGCTAGGGACGCCGAGATGACGTGGCCGGCCGCCCGATGCGCCCGGAGCGGCGCGGCGGCTGACTGAGCTGAGCGCAGAGTCTGGCTTATTGCAGCGGGACCTGTGGCCGTCATCCGTTCCCTGGAATCCGGCGCCTACCCGGGGGCGGTAGACAATCGAGCCAATCAGCGCTCCTACGTGGAGCCCGACCGAAACCATGAAGGGGCTTAGGAACCTGACTACTCCAGAGTCGATCGATGAGATCTGCCCGGCGGGGCAGCAACGGGGCATGAGCACCTATCTGATTACTGGGCGCCACGCGCGTTATCGGCCGTGCCGTCGCCGACGAGCTGGCCAGCGATGACCTCATCCTCGCTGCCCGCGATGGCCAGGCCCCAGGGCTCCTGACATAGGGAGATCGTTTATGCAGTGTGTTCTTTGACTTCGTACCGCAGGGTGAGGCCGGTGCCGGGGTACTTGGTGGCGGTGGCGGTGAGCTGCTTGCAGAGGGCGGCGAGGGCGCGGGTGCGGCGGGGTGCGGAGAGCGGGTCCAGGCGGATGGTGAGGGTGGCGTCTGCGGGGATGATGTCGCCGCTGGTGGTGAGGGCTTCGCGGATCAGGGCGTACGCTTCGTCGTCTGCGCGGGCGTAGGCGCCGTTTAGCGCGCGGGCCAGGATCGTCTCGGCGTTGTAGGCGGACATCCGGATGGCGTGGGTGATCAGCTTGGTCTCGGTGTCCAGCCGGACCAGGTCCGGGTTGTGCTGCGACAGCGGGATTTTCGCGGGGATGGCCTTGGCGGCGGCCTGGGCGCCGGCGAGCCGCTGGCGGGCGGCGGTGACCGGGGCGCCAAGCTTTGCGAGCTGCTGGTTGGTGATGACGGTTTCCTGGCCGGGGGCTGGGGTGCGCATTCTGGTGAGCCTGGCGTCGCGGGCGGCTTCGGCGGCGGCCAGGTCCTTCTTCGCGGTCTTGACGGCGGCGGCTGCTTTCTTCTTGGCCGGGTTGGGGACCTTCCGGTCCGGGTCCTCGGCGGTGACGGCGTAGGTGTCCAGGGCGTCGAGGGCGAAGTGAGCCCGGCCGTAGCGGAAGTAGTTCTCCTCCCGCCACCGCGAGCCCATCCCGTAGACCGCGGCGGCGGGCGGCATGTCGGCGGCCTGGCGGGTGGCCAGGATCCGGATCTGCCGGCCTTTGTCCAGGCGGGTGACCTGCCGCAAGGTGAGCACGCGTCCTTTGTGCGTGCCGCTGGTGACGGTGATGTCGATGCTGCCGTCGGCCAGTGCGTAGCGGTGCTCGCGGCCGTCGTCGCCGGCGTGGACGGCGGTGGTGAATGCGTCCGCGGGCAGGTCGGGGATGTCTTCCCCGGCGCTGGCCTTGCGGTAGGTGAGCAGGTCGAACCTGGCGTCGATGATCTCGGCGAACAGGTCCGGGGACCAGCCGCCCCGGTCAAAGCACAATATGGGCTTGCGGTCTTCCCCGGCGATCTGGCGCAGCTTGGGCAGCAGCTCCTTGATCTGCCCGGCCAGCGAGGTGGACGGTTCGGCCATGACGACCAGCAGCGGGTCCCCGGCGCCGTCGGTGACCCAGGTCTCCTCCGTCGCCGGGCCGGGGAACTTCAGCCGGGCCACGTGCATCTTCTGTATCTCCCGCGTGCCGAAGTACGCCCGGGTGTGCCCATCGATGCAGAGGAACCCGAGGTCGTCCGGGCTGGCCGCCGCGCGGCGCCTGGCTATGGCCATCTGCAGGTCCGCGGCCTTGCCGGCGGCGGCGAGCCCGGCGAGCTTGCGGCGGATCGTCTTGGTTTCCGGTGCCCGGTCCAGGCCCAGGATGCGGCCCATCGCCGGCGGGGGGACGCGGGTGGTGCCCTCGGCGCGGGGCTCGCGCAGCAGCGCCTGCAGCACCTGGTGGACCAGGACCGTGTCCAGGCTGTAGTAGCCGTCGCGGATCCGGCCGTAGACCTGGCGGGCGCATTCCAGCAGGCCCGTGTCCGCCAGGGCGGGCAGAGCGATCAGCAGCCCGGCCAGCGGGTAGCGGCCGCCGGCGGCGAATACCGGGGCAGCGCCCTCGCCGAGCAGCCCGAACCGGGCCAGGACGCGTTCCCCGTCCCGCGGCACCGGGTCCGGCAGCACCGGCAGCAGCCCGCCGGCGGCCTCGGCAGCCTCGGCCCGGCCTGCGGTGCTGTCCTGACCTGCGGGCTCGTCCGCAGCGTCGGCGGCAGCATCGTCCTGGCCAGCGCCGCCGCCGCCGCCGGCGGCGGGCTGCTGCTCGTCTCGTGCGGCGGCGCCGTCCTCAGCGTCCTGGCGTGCGGCGCTGCCGTCCTGGCCTGCGGTGTCCTCGCCGGGCTGGCGTTCTTCCCGGGCCGGGACGGCGGCGCGGGGGCGGGCCGGGACGCGTCCCAGGGCGGTGCGGACCGCGAAGGTCGAGACACCGCACCGGCTGGCGATCGCCTCCAGGCCCAGGCCCCGCGCGTCCAGGTCGTTGATTTCCGCGGTCAGCTCCGGGGTGAGCTTGGTCGGCCCCTTGGGGCCCTTCCTGGCCGGCAGCAGCCCGGCCAGCCCGTTCTCGCGGTACGCCGAGACCCACCGCCATACCGTCGCCAGGTCAGTGCCGAGCGCGGCCGCGACCTGCTTCTGCGTCGCGGCTTTCAGCTTGGTCACCTGCACCGCGGCCAGCCGCCGCCCGGCCTCGTCGCCGGCTTCCCAGGTGAAGGTCGCCATGCCGTGCACCCATATCTGGCCGCCGCCGTCCGGCAAGGTGAGCAGCCCGACGCCCGGGGCGATCTCGGCAGCGCCGCCAGGCAGCCACGGCAGTACAGCCTGGGTCAGCCTGCTGCCTGCCACGAGGACCCTTCTCCCGATCTCGGATATGCATTTATTTTATCAAATCCGGGGCGATACGAGCAAGGGGCGCCGGCAGGAAATTACGGCGAATTCGCAGGTCAGGGTGCTTGTTACGATCGGTAAGCAGACCGCTATGTCAGGAGCCCTGGGCCCTGGCCAGCTTGTGCACGTCACTCCCGTCAGCCCGGTCCGTCACCCTTGATTTCAGGCAGCTGGATGGGATCGCGGCCGCAGTCACCGCGGCCTGCCTGCCGGATCGCCTGGACGGGATCGTCCACTCAGCCGGGGTGTCGTTGCGGGACGCATCGCGCAGATGGAGCCGCGGGCTGGACCGAGTTCGCCGTCAACGTGGTAGCGGTCGCCGAACTGACTCGCCTGGTCCTGCCGGCGCTGCGCGCGGCCGGCGGGACGGTGGTGTTCGTCAACTCCGGGGCCGGGCGCCGGGCGGCCGCCCCCGGCGGCTCGTACGCGGCGAGCAAGCATGCGCTGGTCGCCGTGGCCGAGGCGCTGCGGCTGGAGGAGCCCCAGGTGCGGGTGACGACCGTGTTTCCCGGGCGGGTCGCCACGGACACGCAACGCGAGCTGCGCGCCTACGAAGGCGATGAGTACGACGCCGGCGACTACCTGCAGCCGACCAGGTCACCAGGGTCATGGCCGGCGCCCTGCGATGGTGTCCTTTCCGAGGTGAGCGTCGTGGCGCATCGCTGAACAGGAAGCACCCGGCCCGGCCGGACGGCGGCGGGCTCAGCAGCCGCCCGGCGGCCCGGGCACGCCCTCCCCCGCCGTCGGCTGATCGACGATGCCAGTCGCCGAGTCGCGCAGGACGGCACCGAAGTGAACCACGTACCAGTCGCCCCGCCAGGAGATCAGCGACGCGATGCCGAACGAGTGCAGCTGGCCGTCCTGCCGGTAGACGACGCGGGCCCCGGCGACATGCCAGTAGCCGATGGAGTTGGCGCAGACACCCGGGCTGATCCAGCTGGCCTCGGCCGCCGGCACCACGACCCGGGTTAGCCGGC
>CAWDTK010000006.1:0-66656 GCA_963805255.1 uncultured Actinomycetes bacterium | reverse complement strand
TCGGGATCCGGGCGATCAGGTCGCACCGCCCGGCCACCAGCCGGGAAAGCCCCCGCCCCTCGGAGCCGACGACCACGGCGAGCGGCGCGTCGGCGACCGGCAGGTTCGCGACCGCGACATCGCCCGCGGCATCGAGCCCGGCGACGAAGATCCCGGCCGCCTGGTAGGCAGCCAGTGCCTGGACGAGGTTCGGGGCCCGGGCCACCGGCACGCGTGCGAGCGCACCCGCGGATGCCTTCCACGCGCCCGCGGTGACGCTGGCGCTGCGCCGGGACGGGATGAGCACGCCGTGCCCCCCGAACGCCGCGGCCGACCGCGCGACCGCCCCGAGATTGCGCGGATCGGTGACGCTGTCCAGCGCGACGATGAGCGGGAGCTGCCCGGCGGCCGCAGCCAGGGCGGGCAGCTCGTCGGGGCTGGCGTAGTCGTAGGCGCGGACGCTCAGGGCGATGCCCTGGTGAACCGCTCCGCCGGTCAGCCGGCCAAGCTCCGCGTGGCCCGTCTCGCGCACCGGCACGCCCGCTTCCGCGGCCAGGTGCACGGCCTCGCGGATCTTCTCATCGGCCGGCGCGCGGTGCTCGACGTAGAGCGCAACGGCGGGGACGGCCGCCCGCAGCGCCTCGACGACCGAATTGCGCCCGGCGACCATCTCCGGCGCATCCCCGCTGCCCCGTGATCCGGATGCGCCCCGCGCTCCCGCCGGGCGGCCACCCGGCGGGCGTGCTCCGCGGCCGGTGTCATCATCGTCCCCCGGCCGCGGCGCCGCCGCGCGTGCGCCGCCGGCCGTCTTGCGCTGGGCGGGATGACCGGGCCGAAGATGAGCGGGTGGCGTCGGGCCCTTGCCCTCCAGACGGCGCCGGCCGTAACCGCCCGTGCCGGGACGCGGCTTGCCCGATTTGGCGTGCGTTCCCTTGTCCTGGCGCCCGCCGCCCGAACCACGGCCGCTCACCGCCGTACCTCCCAGCGCGGCCCGTTGCGGGTGTCCTCGATGACGATCCCCGCCTTCTCCAGACCTTCCCGGAGTGCGTCGGCGGTCGCGAAGTCCTTCCGCGCCCGCGCGGACTCACGCTGATCCAGCGCGACCTTCACCAGCGCCTGAATGATCTCGCGCATCCGCTCGCCCTGCGTATCTGCGGCGGCCCAGGGCTGGGCGAGCGGGTCAAGCCCCAGGACGCCCAGCATCGCCCGCACCTGTGCCAGGCTCTCGCGCACATCGGCGGTCCGGCCCTCCTGCAGGGCGCTGTTGCCGTCCCGGACGGCGGCGTGGACAGCCGCGAGCGCCGCCGGGACGCCCAGGTCATCGTCGAGGGCCGAGGTAAACGACAGTGGCAGGCTGCCCGGCGGCGGCGCGCCGCCGGCGTCCACCTCATCGGCCAGGGCCTCGCTGGCCCGCTCGGCGAAGCCCTCGATGCGCTTATATGCGGCGGCGGCCTCGGCGAGTGCGTCTGCGGAGAACTCCAGCACGGACCGGTAGTGCGCCTGCCCCAGGTAGTAGCGGAGCTCGACTGGCCGGACGGTCTTCAGGATCTCCTCGACGCGCAGCGAGTTACCGAGCGACTTGCTCATCTTCTCGCCGGCCACGCCGAGCACGGCATTGTGCATCCAGTACTGGGCGAACTCATAACCGGCGGACTTCGACTGCGCGATCTCGTTCTCGTGGTGCGGGAACACCAGGTCGATACCGCCGCCGTGGATGTCGAAGGCCTCCCCGAGATACTTCGTCGACATGGCTGAGCACTCCAGGTGCCAGCCGGGACGGCCGGGCCCCCACGGAGTGTCCCACGACGGCTCCCCGGGCTTGGCGCCCTTCCACAGGGTGAAGTCCCGCGCGTCCCGTTTGGCGGCGGAATCACCGGCGTCGTCGGACGCCCGCATCTGGTCCAGCCGCTGGCCGGACAGTGCCCCGTAGGCCGGGTCGGTGCGGACGTCGAAGTACACGTCGCCGCCCGCCGCGTACGCGTGGCCGCGCTCGATGAGCCGGTGCATCAGCGCGATCATCTCGGGCACGTGCCCGGTGGCCCGCGGCTCGACGTCCGGCTCGCGGCAGCCGAGAGCGTCATACGCGCGGGAGAAAAGGCGCTGGTTGCGTTCGGCGACCGCCCACCAGGGAGTGCCTTCCTGCTCGGCGGCCCGGATTATCTTGTCGTCCATGTCGGTGACATTCCGGCAGAAGGTCACCTGGTAGCCGCGCACCTCCAGCCAGCGGACAAGAATGTCAAAGGCAATGGCCGACCGGAGGTGGCCAATATGCGGCGGTGCCTGCACGGTGGCGCCACACACGTACAGCGACACCCGCCCGGGAACCAGGGGCGTGAATTCGCGTACCTCGCGAGTAGCGGTGTCGTGCAGGCGGAGGGTCACGCTGCCTAGGCTATGGGATGACATGACCTGTACGCGCAGGCTTTCCCCACCGGAGGACCCTGGTCAGATACCGGCTGAGAGCTCCGCCTTTTCTCAGTCGCCCGCGCGCCAGCCCGTTCCCCCGAATGGCCGCCGGCCTCCTTTGCGCGCTGCATGCAGGCCGGGCCCTCGCCCGGCAGATGGCGCGCCGCCGGACAGCCGCACTGCCGCGACGACCAGCGCGGTGGCGATCGCGGCGATACCCTCACCGCGCCCGGTCAGGCCGAGGCCGTCCGTGGTGGTGCCGGAAACACTGACCGGCGCACCGGAAAGTGCCTCGGACAGCACCTTTTCGGCTTCCGCACGGCGCGCGCGACCTTGGGGCAGTTGCCTATCACCTGGACCGCGACGTTACCGACGGTAAATCCAGTCTCGGTCACGAGCCGGAATGTCTCACGGATCAGCGTCAGGCCGTACGCTCCGGCCCACTGCGGCCGCGCGGTACCGAAGTGCGCGCCGAGATCACCGATCCCGGCCGCGGATAGGAGGGCATCACAGATGGCGTGCGCCGCGACGTCGCCGTCCGAATGACCGGTGAGGCCCGGCTCTCCCGGCCACGTCAGGCCGGCCAGGCTCAATACCCGGTCAGACCCAAAAGGGTGGACGTCGGTTCCGACGCCCACCCTGGGCAACGCATATCGCAGGTCCGATTCAGCAGCCATCAAGCGCGTCCGCACGAGTCCTGGCGGCCTTTACCAAACCATGCTCGCCGGTCTTAGGACACTCGCTGCGGCGGGCCAGAGGCGAGGATCTCGTCCAGCAGCGCTTCGGCCTTGTCTTCATTCGTCTTCTCCGCGAGGGCAAGCTCGCTCACGAGAATCTGCCGCGCCTTGGCCAGCATGCGCTTTTCGCCGGCGGACAGACCGCGTTCCTTGTCCCTGCGCCAGAGGTCCCTGACGACCTCGGCCACCTTGTTCACGTCGCCTGAGGCGAGCTTTTCCAGGTTGGCCTTGTAGCGCCGCGACCAGTTGGTCGGCTCCTCGGTGTGCGGGGCGCGGAGCACCTCCAGCACCCTCTCGAGGCCTTCCTGGCCAACGACATCCCGGACGCCTACAAGCTCTGTGTTATCCGCGGGTACGCGTACAGTCAGGTCACCCTTGTCGACCTTAAGAACCAGATAGGTCTTGTCCTCGCCCTTGATCGTGCGAGTCTCGACCGCTTCGATGCGAGCAGCCCCATGATGGGGGTAGACGACGGTATCGCCGACCTTGAAAGACATGTGGCAAGTACCCCTTCCGCTGAAGGCTATCTTACCACGTCGCCGGGGGCCGATTGAATGGCCTTTACCCTATAATGCCAGGTCACCTAGCTTATTCCGGCGCAGCCGGAATTACCTTACGGCGCGTCGCGTGACACCTGCCAAGGCTATCCATTAGCCGAACGTGACCGGCCACGAACGCACAGTGCACACGACACTATACGGTCCCACCTGGCCACCAGGTGCCCCGGACACGACGGCGAATTACGGCCGCGTGTGCCGGCGGGCAATTGACGGCCTCGTGGGCCGCATGGCTTGATAAGCCCCATACTAGTAGGGACGTGGCAACCCACGCCGGAGAGGTGCGTGCCGGTGAACCCTGGCGGTGAACCTGGGCGGGACGAGGGCGGCCTGCCTCCGGTCGACATCGAGATCCCGGACGACGCCCGGGAACTCGAGCGCGAGGTGCTCGCATACCACCGCGAGCAGCGCGCGCGGCGCCGCCGTGCCCGCTGGGACCGGGTTCTCGGCCCGCTGCGCGGGCACGGCGCGATCCTGCCGCTGATCGCCAGTTGTGTGGCGCTGTCCATGCTGGCCGGGACGCTACTGTCGGTTTTCAGCATCAGCCCCGCCGCCGCACCCGTGCTGTCGCACCCGGCGGGCCCGGCATCGAACTCGGCCTCGGCGCCCGCGGACGGCCGTGGCCTGCTGCCGGGCGGAACGGTCCTCCTCAGCGGGAAGGCCACGCCGGTTCGCGAGCTGGTCAGTGCGGTCCTGGCGCTGGTTCCCGCCCGCTGCCACTGTGACACGGCGCTGCGGCAGCTCACCACGCAGGCGGCCCGCGCCCGCGTCCGGGTGTACTTCGTGGGGGCCACGAATGCGATGGCGGACGTCACGCAACTGGCCCGCACGGACGGCCAGGGCACGGCGGTAGCCGTCAAAGACGCGGAGAACGTGCTCGGCTCGGCGTATCATCCTGCCGGGCTGACGATCGTCCTCGTCCGGGCGGACGCCTCCACCATCGTGCAGCGGAACCTGAACCCGGGCTTCCAGCTCGAGGACCAGCTAACGACGCTGGGCGCCGGTGCCAGGAGCGCCTCACCGGAGCCGGGGTCGGCCGCCCCGGCCATCCCGGCCCCGGCCTGAACCGCGCCGGAGACGCCCCGCCGGAGGGCTACGCTCTGGGGATCGCTACGATTTCCGACGTCCGCCCGTGACCTGTTCCGAGCCTGAGGAGGCCCGTGCCGTGATCCGCAGCAGCCACGGCAGCACACTGCTGCGCCCTCTCCTGATTGGCGCCATCGCCCTGCTGATCCCCGTCCTCGCGGGGTGCGAGGCCGGTAACAACGCGCCCACGCTTGAGTTCCACCCGGCGGCGAACGGGGCTTACGGCACCGCGGGCAGCGATCAGCGTCGTCAACGCCTTCATCCTCGGCGGCCCGGACAACACCCCGCTGGCCGCCGGCAGCTCGGCCAGCATGTTCCTGGCCGTATCCAACGGGACCAGCAGCGCCGACAAGGTCATGTCGGTCACCGCGCCCGGTACCGCCAGGTCCGTGCAGCTGGCCGGCGGCGCGATCACAGTGCCCGCGCAGGCCGCCGCCTACCTGACCGGCCCGGAGCCGAAGGTGGTGCTCAGGGGGCTGACCAGGCCGCTGCCCAGCGGGCCGACGGTCACGGTGATCCTCACGTTCCAGAACGCGGGAGCCCTGACGCTGGCGGTGCCGGTGGAACCGCGGTCGACCTATTACTCGTCCTACTCGCCGCCGGCCCCGGGCCTCAGCCCGGCCAGGGGGGCGAAACCCGGTGCGACGGGCACGGCCAGCCCGGCGGGAACGTCGGCTCAGCCCTCCGCGACCGCAACTCCCACACCGTAGCCGCTCCCCGGCCGCTACGCCGCGGCCGAGTCGAACTTGTAGCCGAGCCCGCGGACGGTCACGATATGCCGGGGACTGGCGGGATCGATCTCGATCTTGGCCCGCAGCCTCTTGATGTGGACATCCAGGGTCTTGGTGTCCCCGACATAGTCCGCGCCCCAGACGCGGTCGATGAGCTGCATCCGGGTCAGCACCCGGTCGGCGTTCCGGAGCAGGACCTGCAGCAGCTCGAATTCCTTGAGCGGGAGCTGGACCTGGCCGCCGCGCACGGTCACCACGTGCCGGTCGACGTCCATCCGGACCGGACCGGCCTCCATCGCCGAAACGGTCACGTCGTCCGTCTCGCCCCGGCGCCGGAGCACCGCGTGCATCCGCGCGACGAGCTCGCGGGAGGAGAACGGCTTGGTCACATAGTCGTCCGCGCCAAGCTCGAGACCTACCACCTTGTCGATCTCGCTGTCCTTCGCGGTCAGCATGATCACGGGCACGTTGGACCGGGAGCGCAGGGCCCGGCAGACCTCACTGCCTGGCAGCCCGGGAAGCATGAGGTCGAGCAGCACCAGATCCGCGCCGGTGCGGTCGAAGGCGCTGAGCGCGTCCGGGCCGGCCGAGCAGACCGCGACCTCAAAGCCCTCCTTGCGCAGCAGGTAAGAGATCGCGTCGCTGAACGATTCCTCGTCCTCGACCACGAGCACACGTGTCACTTGGGTGCCTCCCGACGAACGTAAGCGCGCGGACCGGCTGGGCGCGCTGCTAGGCAGAACCTGAGCCGGCATGTGAACTCCGCAAAGGCAGGGAAAGGGTAAAGGTGGAGCCTGCGCCCTCCACACTCCGGACCGTCACGGTGCCGCGATGCGCGGCCGTCACGTGCTTGACGATGGCCAGGCCGAGACCGGTGCCCCCGGTGGCCCGCGAACGGGCCGGGTCGACGCGGTAGAAACGCTCGAAGATCCGCTGCAGGTCCCGTTCCGGAATCCCGATGCCCTGATCCTCGACGCTGATCTCCACCTGGTCACCCGCCCGGCGCGTGGTGACCAGCACCCGCGTCCGTTCCGGACTGTAGGCCACGGCGTTCTCCAGCAGGTTGCGGATCGCCGTGAGCAGGAGATCCTCGTCGCCGAGCACGCCGAGCCCGTGGTCACCCAGGTCCACCAGGGCGATCCCGCGGGCGTTGGCCTTCATCCGGCACCGGTCCAGGGCCTCCGCGATGATCGCGTCCACCTGCACCGCGACCGGGTCGGGCACGGGCTCGGCCGCCTGAATGCGCGACAGCGTGATGATGTCCTGCACCAGGTTGGTCAGCCGGGACGCCTCCTGGCGCATCCGGCCCGCGAACCTGCGCACCGCGTCCGCGTCGTCGGCGGCATCCTCGACCGTCTCGGCCAGCAGGGCCAGGGCCCCGACTGGCGTCTTCAGCTCATGGCTGACGTTCGCGACAAAATCCCGGCGGACCTCTTCGACCCGGCGGCTCTCGGTCTGGTCCTCGGCCAGCACCAGCACCAGGCCCTCGCAGCCGACGTCGCCGCTGAGGGGCGCGACGCGGACGGCGAAGCTGGTCATCCGGCCGCCGATGCTGCCGCCTGCGGACACCTCGAACTCGCCCTCGCGGATCTCACCGTCCCGGCGCACCTGCCGGGCGAGCGCAAGAAGCTCGCTGGCCATCAGGCGCTCGGCTTTGACCAGCCCAAACGAGCGCGCTGCTTCGCTCGCCTGCAGGACACGGTCCTCCCGGTCGAGGACAACCGCGGACGACGACAGCACGGACAGCACGGAGGCGATGCCCGGCGGGAGACGCGTGGCCGGGGCCACGTATTCCAGCGACGTCCCGTTACCGGTCTGCGCCCTCACCGACACCACTGCCCCCCAGATAGCCGGTGCCCTCGCTCCCCGGACAGCCGGCGCCCGCCGCCTAGAGCAGGCGGCCACGCGTCGGAACTGCTCAGACCCACACACCTGATCGTAAGCGGCAGCATCCCGGACATCTCAGCGAGGGAACTGTGACGTGCGACTATTACCTCAGTGTTTCCCATCCGTCCATTATCAGGACTTTTGCGATTTGTTACGTGCTCGCCTGGTTGCCGCCTGGCGGAGGGAAGCACCTCACGCGCCGGTCGCGGGAACGCCGCCTACCGGCCCTGGTTCTTGACCGCCTCCGCCGCCTCGGCCGCCGCGCGCGGGTCCAGGTAGCGTCCGCCCCGCTCGGCCGGCCGGAAACTGCTGTCGAGCTCGTAGACGAGCGGGATGCCGGTCGGGATGTTCAGCCCGGCGATCTCTTCATCGCTGATGCCATCAAGGTGCTTGACCAGGGCGCGAAGCGAGTTGCCGTGCGCGGTCACGAGCACCGTCTTACCCACCGCGAGGTCCGGGACGATGAACTCGTACCAGTACGGCAGCATCCGGGCCAGGACGTCCTTCAGGCACTCGGTGCGGGGCAGCAGCTCGGGCGGCAGGAGCGCGTACCGCGGATCGCCGGCCTGCGAGAGCGGGTCGTCATCGGCGATCGGCGGCGGCGGGACGTCATAGGAGCGCCGCCACAGCGTGAACTGCTCGTCGCCGAACTCCTTGCGCGTCTGCGCCTTGTCCTTGCCCTGCAGGGCGCCGTAGTGCCGCTCGTTCAGCCGCCAGGACCGGCGGACCGGCAGCCAGAGCAGCTCCGCCACCTCCAGCGCAATGTGGGCCGTCTGGATCGCCCGGGTCAGCACCGACGTATGCAGCACATCCGGGCGCATCCCGGTGTCGTTCAGCAGTTTCCCGGCGTGGGCCGCCTCGTCAGCCCCGGTCCCCGAGAGCCCGACATCGACCCATCCGGTAAAAAGGCCCTTGGAATTCCACTCGCTCTCACCATGGCGCAACAGCACAAGAGTTCCCATGGCGCGAAGCTTATCCGTCAGAGCGGCCGTTCGGCCTGCGGCACAGGCCACGCCGTAGGGCCGCCCCCGGCCGGGCCTTCCGCCCAATGGGCGTTTCCTGTGGGGGAACACTGGGCGGCACGCCAAGGTTGCAAGATCGGAGGTGCATACTTGTGCCGCGAAGCGTCCCAGGGCGGATCGCGACGATCAGCGTCCATACGTCACCGCTCGATCAGCCGGGCACCGGCGACGCCGGGGGGCTCAACGTCTATGTCGTTGAGGTCGCCAAGCGCCTGGCGCAGCGTGGCACCGAGGTGGAAATCTTTACGCGGGCGGTGTCGCGGGACGCCCCGCCGGTCAGCGAGCTGGCCCCCGGCGTGCTCGTCCGGCATGTGACCGCGGGACCGTTCGAGGAACTCGACAAGGCGGACATACCGGCTCAGATATGCCACTTCACCTTCGAGGTGCTCCGCATCGAGGCGGCGTACGCACCCGGCCGGTACGACCTCGTGCACTCGCACTACTGGCTGTCCGGCCAGGTGGGAGCGGTGGCCAAAGAGCGCTGGGGGGTACCCCTCGTGCAGTCGATGCACACCCTGGGGAAGGTGAAGAACGCGGCCCTGGCAACCGGCGACGCGGCCGAGCCCGATGCCCGGATCCGCGGGGAGGCGGAGGTCATCGCCGCCGCCGACCGGCTCGTCGCCAACACCGCCGAGGAGGCGCGGCAGCTCACCGGGCTCTACGGCGCCGACACCTCGCGGGTCGAGACCGTCCACCCGGGGGTGGACCTTTCGGTGTTCCGCCCCGGCCAGCAAGCCGATGCCCGGCGGGCGCTCGGGCTGCCCGCCGACGCCACCGTGCTCCTGTTCGCCGGGCGCATGCAGCCGCTGAAGGGCCCGGACATCCTGCTGCGCGCGGTAGCCGGCATGATCAGGGATGATCCCGAGCTGGCGGGCCGGCTCGCGGTGGTCTTCGTGGGCGGCCCGAGCGGCCTGGGGCGCACCGACCCCGACATGGTGACGCAGCTGGCGGCGCGGCTGGGCATCTCCGGCGTGGTGCGGCTCGAGCCGCCCTGTCCCCAGCCGGAGCTGGCCGAGTGGTACCGGGCCGCCACCATCGTGACGGTGCCGTCGTACTCGGAATCGTTCGGCCTGGTGGCGCTGGAGGCACAGGCGTGCGGCACGCCGGTCGTCGCGGCCGCGGTCGGTGGCTTGCGGACGGCCGTACGCAGGGGTGAGTCCGGGATCCTGGTCGACAGCCACGACCCCGCCGACTACGCGCACGTGCTGCGCCAGCTCGCGGCCTCGCCGCGGACGCTCGCCCGGATGTCGGCGGGCGCCATCCGGCACGCATCGGGCTTCGGCTGGTCAGCCGCGGTTGACCGGCTGCTCGCGGTATATACAGGAGCCATGAGCGAGGCGGCAGCGAGGGTGGAAGCATGACGGCCGCCAGCCCGGCGGTGCGACCGTGACCGCCCCCGGCAGCCCGGCGATGGGGCCGGCGGCGGCCATCGAGGCGGCCCTGAAGGAACTGGGCCTGCCTTATGAGAACCCCAGCCCCGGCGCGTACCTGGTGAAGCTGGAAGGACAGCACAAGCTGGCCACGATGACCTGGCTCATCGCCGGCGCTCACAGCCTGCACGTCGAGGCCTTCTTCTGCCGCGGACCCGACGAGAACCACGAACGCTTCTACCGTTTCCTGCTGGAACGCAACGGGCGCACCTACGGTGTCCACTTCGCCGTCGACGCGATGGGCGACGTGTACCTGGCCGGCAGGCTGCCCCTGGCTGCGGCCCGGCCCGGCGAGATCGACCGGATCCTCGGCTGCGTGCTCAGCTATGCCGACGAGAACTTCGACGCCGCCCTGGAACTGGGCTTCGCGTCCGCCATCCGCCGGGAATGGGCGTGGCGGGCCAAGAACGGCGAAAGCCTGGCCAATCTGCGCGCGTTTGCCCGGTTCGCGGACCCGGAGGCGGCGGCCCAGCGGGCCCAGCGCGCCGCGGACCAGGCCCAGGCGCGAAATTCAGGGCAATAACCACCACGTCAGCGTCTTGATCGGTAGTGTCACCCGGGCCAGTGTTATCCCCATGGCATTGCGGCAACCCACGAGGACGAGGAACCGTGCGCGGACGTGACCGGAACGCACCGTATGCGCCTGGCCGGCCGAGGGCCGGTCTGCGTACTATGGCCGGTTCGCCGCCGCTCGCCGTGGGTAAAGTGACCACTGTGAACCGTCTAGGCGATCTCGAGCGCGCAATCATGGACGTACTGTGGGGAACGGGCGCGTCACTGACGGTCCGTCAGGTCAGCGTGCGGCTCACCGAGCGTGATCTAGCGCATACGACGGTGATGACCGTGCTGGACAGGCTGGCAAAGAAGAGCTTCGCCCGGCGTGAGCGGGACGGGCGTGCATGGCGCTACCGGCCGGCCGCAACCAGGGAAGCGTACGTGACCGAACTGATGCTGACGGCGCTGGAGCAGACAGGCGACCGGTCGGCCGCGCTCGCGCGGTTTGCCAAGTCAGTGTCAGGGGCAGAGGCCAGCGTGCTCCGTGGTGCTCTGGACGAGATCGAAGGTGGCGGCGGGGGCTGATGGCTGGACCAGCCGACGCGGCTCTGCTCGCCGCTGTCGCCATCGGGAGCGTGCGAGGTTCCGCGGCGCTGGGAGCCGCGCGGTGGCCACGGCGGTCACCGGGGGCTGCAATCCTGCTGTGGCAAGCTCTCGGGCTCGGTGGCGGCCTCGCCGCCGTCGGGGCATTGATTGAGATGGGCGTTCCGCCGGGGGCGACCAGCGTCGCCGACGGCGTGACCCGGGTGGCCTCCGCCGCCGCCAGCGGGCGCCTGTTCCCTCCGGGGCAGCCGGCACTGCCTGTTTTCCTGCGGCTCGTCAGCCTGGTGATGGGCTTGGCCCTGCTCGCTCAGCTCTGCTCGGTGCTCGTCGCGTCGTCGGCGATGGTGATCCGGGCGCGGCGCCGGCAGCGGGCCCTGCTCGCGCTGCTGGCCCGTGGTGACCCGAAGGCCCCCGGTGCGCTGGTGGTCGATCATCCGGCGGCGGCGGCGTACTGCCTGCCCGGGCTGCGGTCACGGATCGTGGTGAGCGTCGGCGCGCTGGACCTGCTGCGGCCGGCCGAGCTCGCGGCGGTCCTCGCGCATGAACGGGCCCACCTGCGAATGCGGCACGACCTGGTGGTCCTTCCGTTCACGGCGCTGCGGCGGGCCTTCGGCTGGTCCCGGATCTGCGCCGATGCCCATCAGTCCGTTGCCTTGCTGATCGAGATGCTGGCCGATGACCGCGCTCTGCGGGCCCGTCCCGCGCGGGCCCTCGCCGGAGCACTGGCCCGTTTCGGCGCCGCAGGTTGCGCCGAGAATGCCCCGGCCGGGGCCCTGGCCGTCTCCGGCGCAGCGCGCGAGGGCGAGATGGCCGCACGGGTCACCCGAATCATGACCCCGGCGCCGCCCCTGGCGTACGCGGTACGCCTGGGCATCTGGTGCTCAGCCACGATCATCGTCGTGGTTCCCGCCGCACTGCTGCTCCTGCCGAACTGAGCCGGCGGCCCGCCGGCTCAGTTCGGCACGGCTTACCAGGGACCGTACGGCCCGGAGCGCGAACTGCCGTTCTTGAACTCCCTGACCTTGGGCCGGACGTCGACGATGTAGATCGCGGCGGCGACGAACGCCGCGACCGGCAGGATCGAGATGGCCGACGCGCCGCCCAGGTAGAAGGCGTAACCAAGGCCGACGACCATGGCGACACCGAGGATAAGCAGCCAGATTGGCTTGGTCTGCTTGCCCGCGGCCGTGAACGCGGGCGCGGGCCTGCGCAGCGCGTCGATGAACGCGAAGGCCTCGAATACGAACGCGGCGATCGAGATGACGAGGAAGAAGATGTTGAGCGGCGTCATCGCTGAACCTGTGAACACGCCATCCACGCTATCTGGTGCGGCCGGATCGTTCTCCCGTTCCGGCCGTACCGCCCAGGCCGTCCCCCCGACGGCGCCTACCGATTGCTGGCGGCCGCGCGGCCGCCGATGTGCTACTCCTCGTTGCGCGGCGGAACGTCCGTGGGCCAGCCCGTGCCCACCGCGCCGGCCTGGCTCGCCGGGCTCTGCGGGCTAACCGGATCCTGGCGGCCAGCCGGGGCGTCGTCGCTGTCGGCCGGGTCGCCCGTGGCGGTCGCCCAGGTCCTCGACGAAGCGCCGCGCCCGCCGCGTGCCGGGCGCGCCGGACGGGCGTTCGGCCGACTGTCCGGATATGCCGCCGTCACCGCGCGCGGCAGGAGAGTGACCGGCGTAACGCCGCTGTCCGGGGGTGAATCCGCGCCCGCTTCGCTCTCCTTGCGGAATGACTCGTAGATCTCGATCAGCACCTGCTTCTGGCGCTCGGACAAGGTGGGGTCGGCCAGCAGCGCCGAGCGGACGCCGGAGTCCGCCGGCCTGTCCTCCAGGATCCCGGCCTGGACGTACAGCGCCTCGGCGGAGATCCGCAGTCCCTTGGCGATCTGCTGGAGGATATCGGCGCTGGGCTTGCGAAGTCCGCGCTCGATCTGGCTGAGATAAGGGTTGGAGACGCCCGCCGCCTGCGAAAGCTGGCGGAGCGAGATCTTCGCCTGCTCGCGCTGTTCGCGGATGTACTCACCGATCGAGTTCACTGATACCTGAGGCATACCCGGAGTATCGCCGATTTTGCTTGCAATTGCAAACGCCCTGCAAGCGATGCCGCGGCCGCGGGCTGACCCGGCGGGGTTCTCCGCGCAGCCGCAATGTGGCCCAACAGGCTCATGAGCACCATGTTTACGATCTTACGCCGAGGAATGCACGCGCGCCGGCGGTACTCATCGGCGGCCGCTGAGCCAGCCGTGCTAGCTGGCCGGCCCGCTCCACGAGCTCCGCGTTCCCGCTGGCCAGGCGGCCGCGGGCGTACGAGAGAGTGTCTTCCATACCGACCCGCAGATGGCCCCCGGCGGCCACCGCGGCGAGCATGACGGGAAGGGAGGTCCGGCCGATCCCGGTCGCGGACCAGGTAGCGCCGACGGGGATGGCGGCCGCGGCCTGGACGAGCGTCGCCGCATCTCCGGGCATGCCACCGGGAACTCCCATCACCAGGTCACAGTGCACCCGGCCGCCGGCGGGCGCGCCCAGCTCGTCCAGCAGCCGGTGCAGCGTGACGATGTGCCCGAGGTCGAAGAGCTCGAACTCGGGCACGACGCCCAGCTCCTGGGTCCGCGCGTAGAGCCGCCGGATGAACGGCCACGGATTCGCGAACACCTCATCGCCGAAGTTGACGGTCCCGCACGTCAGCGAGCAGGCGTCGGGCGCGGCTTCGAGCACGGCCAGCCGGTCGCCGAAGCTGTCGGTGACCGCGCCGCCGGTGGACAGCTGTACCACGAGGTCGGTCGTCTCCCGCAACGCGGCCACCGTGTCCGTCAGCCGGCCCAGGTCGAGGGTTGGCCGCGCACGCTCGTCCCTGACGTGCACGTGCACGACGGCCGCTCCTGCGACCTGGCATTCCTTCGCGGTGGCGACGAGCTCGTCCAGGGTCACCGGAAGCGCCGGGGCGGCCTCCCTATCGGCTTCCGCCCCGGTGGGCGCCACAGTGATCAGCGTCGCGCTCTGTTCCGTCCGGGCATCCCCGTCCGCACGGCCAGCATCCATGCCTTACAGCATTCCCCTTCACTCATCCGCCCGTCCACCATCCCAGGGCCGGTCAGCGGGCCGGGCGGTACGCCCAGATCAGGCGGTGCGGCCAGGCGGTTCAGTGCGCCGGGACCTGGGTGAGGTGCTCGCGGGCGAAGGCCAGCGACTCGGCCAGGTCTGCCATGCGCTCGTCGCGCGTCAGGGCCCGGCGGGTGTTCACCTCAAGGACGACCATGCCCGGGTATCCGCCGGCGGTGAGCCGGCGCAGCACCTCCGCGCACGGCTGGCCCCCGCGGCCCGGTACCAGGTGCTCGTCGGGAAACGGGCCGTTCGGCATGCCGGTCCCGTCGGCCAGATGCACGTGCGCCAGCCTGGTGCCGAGGTCGCCGGCCATGGTGAGGGCGTCGGAGCCGGAGGCGGCCGTGTGTGACAGATCCAGGGTGACGTGGGCGCATTCCATGGCGGTGGGATCCCAGGTGGGGGCGTACGGGACGATCTCGCGGCCGCCGGCGCGGAGTGGGAACATGTTCTCCACGGCGAAGATCACGTCCGTCTCTGCCTCCATGGCGGCGATGCCTGCCTCGAAACCCAGCGCATAATCGCGCTGCCAGCGGAACGGCGGGTGCACCACCACGACCTTCGCGCCGAGCCGCTCGGCGAGGTCCTTCGAGCGCCGCAGCTTCTCCCAGGGCTCGCGTCCCCAGACCCGCTGAGTGAGCAGGAGGCTGGGCGCGTGCACGGCCAGGATGGGAATCTGGTGGTAGTCGATCAGCCGGCGGAGCACGTCGACGTCCTGGCTCACCGGATCGGTGTAGACCATGGCCTCGATCCCGTCATAGCCGAGCCGAACGGCCGTCTCGAAGGCGTCAGGCGTCCGGTCCGGGTAGACGGACGACGTGGACAGCGCGACCGGCGTGCCGGCCGTCCGGTAGGCGTCGCTCACTTCAGCGTCGCTCAATGTCCTTCCCTCCACGCACGGTGCACGGGGTCCCGTCGAGCTAGCTTATGCTGGCGCCGGTCCCCATTATTCCATCCTGGCCGCCGCGGCTGGGCCCCGGAAATGTCAGCCCCCGCGGTTAGGGTGCCAGCCATGGCTAAGTCACCGGCAGGCAGCGTCTACCGCTGCGCGGAGTGCGGCTGGCAGGCGCTCAAATGGGTGGGCCGGTGCGGGGAGTGCCAGGCCTGGGGCACGATCGAGGAGGCGGGAGTTTCGCGCCTCGTCCGGGCGGGCGTCCGGGCGTCTGGGCCAGGTCCGGTGAGCACGCCCGCCGTCCCGATCGTGGCCGTGGACGCGAAGGCGGCCAGCGCGCGGCCGACCGGGCTCGATGAGCTGGACCGGGTGCTCGGCGGCGGCCTGGTGCCGGGCGCCGTCGTGCTGCTGGCCGGAGAGCCGGGTGTCGGGAAGTCGACGCTGCTGCTGGAGGCGGCCGCGCTGGTCGCGGGGTCCGGTCCGGTGCTCTACATCACCGGGGAGGAATCGGCCGCGCAGGTGCGGTTGCGGGCCGACCGGATCGGGGCGGTCAGCGAGAACCTGTTCCTGGCCGCGGAGACCGATCTGGCCGCCGTGCTTGGGCACGTCGAGACCGTCCGCCCGGACCTGCTCATGATCGACTCGGTCCAGACGATCGCGGCCCGCGGAGGGGACGGCGCACCCGGAGGCGTCACCCAGGTCCGCGAGGTCGCTGCCGCGCTGATGGGAGCCGCGAAGGAGCGTTCGCTGGCCACGATCCTGGTCGGCCATGTGACCAAGGACGGCTCCATCGCGGGCCCGCGCACCCTGGAGCACATGGTGGACGTGGTGCTGCACTTCGAGGGCGACCGGCACTCCCAGCTGCGCATGGTCCGCGCGGTGAAGAACCGCTACGGCCCCACCGACGAGGTGGGCTGCTTCGACCTTGGAGAATATGGGCTCATAGGGCTTCCCGACCCGAGCGGGCTGTTCCTGTCCCAGCGCAGCGAGCCGGTCCCCGGCACCTGCGTGACGGTCACGCTGGAGGGCCGGCGTCCGCTGGTCGCGGAGGTCCAGACGCTGGTCGGCCCGTCGGTACTGGACATGCCGCGCCGGGTGACGTCGGGGCTGGACGGGGCGCGGGTCGGCATGGTGCTGGCCGTCCTGCAGCGGCACACCGAGTTCAGGCTCGGCCGCCAGGACGTCTACGCGGCCACCGTCGGCGGCGTGCGGCTGACCGAGCCGTCGGTCGATCTGGCCATGGCCGTGGCCCTGGCCAGCTCGGTCTCAAACCTGAGCGTCCCGGCCGGCGTCATCGCGATCGGCGAGGTGGGCCTGGCCGGTGAGGTCCGCCGGGTGAGCGGCGTCGCGCGGCGGCTCGCGGAGGCCGGGCGCATGGGCTTCCGCCGCGCGATCGTCCCGCCGGGCTCAGGCGGCCTGCCCTTGTCCGCGCCACCGCCACCGGGTGACCGGAAAAGCCATCTCACGGTGGTGCCCGGCGACGACCTCAAGGGCCTGATGGACGTTCGGGAGGTCGAGGACGTCCGGCGCGCGATCACGGCCGCCCTCGGCGACTGAAGCCCGGCCACCCGGCTATCCGCGGCATCCGGAGTGGCCACTGGCCCGTTTACTTAGGCTTGCTGGCCGTCCTCGGCTTGGCGGCCATGGCCGATCCCGTCAGCTCGAAGGACTGCCCGGGGCTTTGCGCCCCGGCGGCTTGGGCCACGGCCGTGTAGGAGCGGTTTGCGGCGGCCATGATCGTCGTGGGGCACCCGGTGACGGTCAGACGCCGGTTCCACGCGATCGACATGACGACCGGAACGCCCCGCCGGAGGCTGATGACGTGCGACGAAGCCCCGTGCTGGCACGCACCCGAATTCCACGCCACCTGGCTTCCGTGCATCACAACGACCCGCAGTGCCTCCGGGCCGGTGTCGACGGCGCACGTCGCCGTGCCGGTGGAGACGATGTCGATCTGGAACGCCGGCACATCGTGCGGGCGATAGCTGGCCCTGTTCGCCAGCAGGGTGAGCACGATGTCTGCGGCGGGGCAGGCGCCGCCGGTCCCGGCCTTGGCCGGAGGACGCTGGCCGGCGCTCCTGGAGGCGGACGCGGACTTCGTGGTGGGAGATGCGGGCACCGCCGTCGGGGAAGCGGACACCGGGGCGGTGGGCTGAGCCGAAGCCGACCGGGATGGCATTCCGGCGGTTCCGGCCGACTGTCCCGCGGCGGCGCTTCCGTACGCGGCCGCCTGATCGCTCCCGGCGGCATGGGAGTCAGGTTTCCCGCCGACGACGCCGGAGCACGCCCAGACCAGCAGCCCGATCACACCAAGGCCGGCCACGAGGGTAAAGAACCGGCGCTGCCAGTATGCGTCGGCCTCGCGAGCCCGGCCTCTGCCATGACGAGCATTCGGATCCATACGCTCAGTATCATCCGCGCGCGGCGCTCCGGCCCGGCGACCCGCCGGCCGGCTGGCCAGCTGGCGGGCTGGCCCCGCAGCGAACCATCTGACGTGCGACAATCGTGCATTGTCATGACAAGCCGTTATCTCGAGCCGGTCCTTGACTGGTACGCGGATCACGCGCGCGATCTCCCCTGGCGCTCCCCGGGCGCGTCCCCGTGGTCGGTCCTGGTCAGCGAGATCATGCTCCAGCAGACACCGGTGGCGCGTGTCCTGCCGGCCCACCGGGACTGGCTCAGCCGGTGGCCGACGCCCGCCGACCTGGCCGCCGTTCCGGCCGGCGAGGCCGTCAGGCAGTGGGGACGGCTGGGTTATCCCCGGCGCGCTCTCTGGCTGCACGAGGCGGCCACGACCCTGGCCGAACGTCACGGTGGCGGCGTACCGCCGTCGTATGAGGCGCTGCTGGCCCTGCCCGGCATCGGCCGCTATACCGCCGCCGCGGTGGCCAGCTTCGCCTTCGAGCAGCGTTACCCGGTCCTCGACACCAACGTGCGCCGGGTCATGTGCCGCCTGGTCAGCGGTGCGGCGTTTCCCGGCCGTACGCCGTCGGCCGCCGAGTGGCGGCTGGCCGAGTCACTGCTTCCTGCCGAGCCGCGGATCGCGGCCCGCTGGTCGGTGGGGGTGATGGAACTTGGCGCGCTGGTGTGCACCGCCGCACGGCCGCGTTGTACGGCGTGCCCCCTCGCGCGCGACTGCTCCTGGCTGAACGCGGGCCGCCCGCGGGCCGCCGAGCGGCCAGGGGGCCAGCGGTACGAGGGGACCGACCGGCAGTGCCGGGGACGGCTGCTGGCCGTGCTCCGCGGCGCGGAAGAGCCCGTCACCACCGGCCAGTTCGACGCGGTCTGGCCGACGCCGGTTCAGCGGGCGCGCGCCCTGGACGGCCTGGTGGCCGACGGCCTGGTGGATTCGCTGCCCGACGGGCGCTACGCGCTTCCGTGCTAGCCCGGGGGGCGACGCCGTCCGGGGGACGGCCCCCCTGGACCCCCCGGTTCCCGCTCAGGTACAGCACACCGGCCGCTCACCGGGCCGGAGGCCCGGTTCGCTGGGCCGGCAGGAACCCCTATCCGTAACCCGCGGTGGTGCTCGCCGATATTCACCGGCCGCTCGCCCGGGCGGAGCCCGGGACTCGCTGGCCGGTTGGGCTTGCGCCGACTGCCGTAGGCGGAACGCATGGGCGTCCCACACGGGCCGCTCACCGGGCCGGAGGCCCGGACTCGCTGTGGCCGGTAACAAACGGTAACAAACGGTGCCCGGGCCGCTTGCGCGGCCCGGGCACCGTTGGCGTGCGGGTGAGTCAGCTGACGGCGGGGGGGCCGTCAGCGCTGCTCGCCGACTCGATCTCCTCCGGAGGCGCGTCGGGCACCGCCCCCGGCTTGGCGATCCCGGTGAAGCTGAACGAGGCCGACGCGCCTTCGCCTGCACTGTCGACGATCACGATCTGGCCCGGCCGCAGCTCCCCGAAGAGGATCTTCTCCGACAGCGGGTCCTCGATCTCGCGCTGGATGGTGCGGCGCAGCGGCCGGGCCCCGAGCACGGGGTCGTAGCCGCGCTCCGACAGCAGGGCCTTCGCGCCCGGCCGGAGCTCGAGCCCCATGTCGCGATCCTTGAGCCGCTCGTCGACCTTCGCGACCATCAGGTCCACGATGCGGAAGATCTCGTCCCTGGCCAGCTGGTGGAACACGATGATGTCGTCGACACGGTTGAGGAATTCGGGCCGGAAGTGCTGCTTCAGCTCTTCCTGCACCCGGCCTTTCATCCGCTCGTAAGAGCTGCGGGACTCGTCGGCCTTCGCGAAGCCGACGGACACGCCCTTGGAGATGTCCCGCGTGCCGAGGTTCGTCGTCATGATGATGACGGTATTCTTGAAGTCCACCGTCTTGCCCTGCGCGTCGGTCAGCCGGCCGTCCTCCAGGATCTGCAGCAGCGAGTTGAAGATGTCCGGGTGGGCCTTCTCGATCTCGTCGAACAGGACCACGGAGAACGGCTTGCGGCGCACCTTCTCGGTGAGCTGCCCGCCTTCCTCGTACCCGACGTACCCGGGCGGGGAACCGAACAGCCGCGAGACCGTGTGCTTCTCCATGTACTCGCTCATGTCGAGCTGGATCAGCGCGTCCTCGTCGCCGAACAGGAACTCCGCCAGCGTCTTGGACAGCTCGGTTTTACCGACGCCGGACGGGCCGGCGAAGATGAACGACCCCCCGGGGCGCTTCGGGTCCTTCAGCCCGGCCCTGGTCCGCCGGATGGCCTGGGACAGCGCCTTGATGGCGTCGTTCTGGCCGATGACGCGCCGGTGCAGCTCGTCCTCCATGCGCAGCAGCCGCTGCGACTCCTCTTCGGTGAGCTTGAACACGGGAATGCCGGTGGCCGTGGCGAGCACCTCGGCGATGAGCTCCTCGTTCACCTCGGCGACGACGTCCATGTCGCCGGCCTTCCACTCCTTCTCCCGGGTCGCCTTCTTGGCCAGTAGCTGCTTTTCGTTGTCCCGCAACGCCGCGGCCTTCTCGAAGTCCTGGGAGTCGATGGCCGACTCCTTCTCCCGGCGAACCTGGGCGATCTTCTCGTCGTATTCGCGCAGGTCCGGCGGCGCGGTCATGCGGCGGATGCGCATCCGCGACCCGGCCTCGTCGATCAGGTCGATCGCCTTGTCGGGCAGGAACCGGTCGCTGATGTAGCGGTCCGCGAGCTGCGCGGAGGCCACGAGGGCGCCGTCGGTGATGGACACCCGGTGGTGCGCCTCGTACCGGTCCCGCAGGCCCTTGAGGATCTCGATCGTGTGCGAGATCGTCGGCTCCGCGACCTGGATCGGCTGGAACCTGCGCTCCAGCGCCGCGTCCTTCTCGAGGTACTTGCGGTATTCATCCAGCGTGGTGGCGCCGATCGTCTGCAGCTCACCCCGGGCCAGCATCGGCTTCAGGATGGAGGCCGCGTCAATGGCCCCCTCGGCCGCACCCGCGCCGACGAGCGTGTGGATCTCGTCGATGAACAGGATGATGTCGCCGCGGGTCCGGATCTCCTTGAGCACCTTCTTCAGCCGCTCTTCGAAGTCACCGCGGTACCTCGAGCCGGCGACGAGCGCGCCGAGGTCCAGCGTGTACAGCTGCTTGTCCTTGATCGTCTCGGGCACCTCGCCCTGGACGATCTTCTGCGCCAGCCCCTCGACGACGGCGGTCTTGCCAACGCCGGGCGCGCCCACCAGGACAGGGTTGTTCTTCGTACGGCGCGAGAGCACCTGCATCACGCGCTCGATTTCCTTCTCGCGCCCGATGACCGGGTCCAGCTTGCCCTCCCGCGCGGCGGCGGTCAGGTTACGGCCGAACTGGTCGAGCACCAGCGAGGTGGACGGCGCGGACTCCGCCGACGTCCCGGCCGACGCGGGCTCCTTGCCCTGATAGCCGTGCAGCAGCTGGATCACCTGCTGGCGGACCCGGTTCAGGTCGGCGCCCAGCTTGACCAGCACCTGCGCGGCCACCCCGTCGCCCTCGCGGATGAGGCCCAGCAGGATGTGCTCGGTGCCGATGTAGTTGTGGCCGAGCTGCAGCGCCTCACGCAGGGACAGCTCCAGCACCTTCTTGGCGCGCGGCGTAAAAGGAATGTGCCCGGACGGCGCCTGCTGCCCCTGGCCAATAATCTCCTCGACCTGCTGGCGCACGGCCTCGAGACTGATCCCCAGGGATTCCAGGGCCTTCGCCGCCACACCCTCACCCTCATGGATGAGGCCCAGCAGGATGTGCTCGGTGCCGATGTAGTTGTGATTGAGCATCCTGGCCTCTTCCTGAGCCAGGACCACAACCCGCCGCGCTCGGTCGGTAAACCTCTCGAACATATCGTTGCTCTCCTCACAGCGCGGTCAGACAGGTGCGGAAAGTCATACCCTGCCGTTATCCGCATGGTAGCCGCGTGCCCCGGCCGTACGCTTCGTGCCGTAGGTCATACGGTAGAAGTTCCCCGGAAGGGCAACGTTCATCCCATGAAACCGCGCCAACGGCCTGTGGTGTTCCCGCTACGCCGCAAGCGAACGGCAAACCGGCATGAGACGCTGCCAGCGATTACTTCCTTCATGCCGACGCTGGCATCCCCCGGGCGACCGGCAGTGGCCGCGCGGGATGATGGCCGTACCCAGGACCGCGGGGCTCGTGACCGAGCCGGGACGGCGGCTGGGCGGCCTGGCACTCACCGCGGCGGGAGAGCATGTGCCGCGGGGACTGCGCTGCGTTCTTCGACTCCACCGCGTTCTTCGACTCCACCGCCGTCTTCCGTAAAGATCCGCAAAGAAGGGAACGGAAGACGGCTATTACCTAGGCCCTCCCGGACGCAGCCGGTCGGGAGGGCCGCCGTTGCGGGATACGACGGAAAGCACCCCGCCCGCGTGGTTAGTGCGGCCTTAGTGCGAGGCTTCGTACTCGGAAACGATCGAAGCGGGAATACGCCCGCGCTCGTTGACGTGGTAACCGCGCTGCTTCGCCCAGTCCCTGATTTCCGCGCTGCGCTGACGACCGGGGCCAGTACGCGGACGGCGGCGCCTGGCCGGCGCACTCACTTTGCGAGCGTGCTCGGTGTAGAGGGTCAGCTCTTTGCGGATCTTGTCTGCGTTGGCCGAACTAAGGTCGATCTCATACGAGCTACCATCAAGACCAAACGATACGGTCTCGGTGGCCTCGCCGCCGTCAAGATCGTCGACGAGAAGCACCTGAACCTTCTGTGCCATGGAACCAGCCCTTCTGTGGATCACACATATTTCTGAACTGAAGATATACCCGTCATGTTGCTGTTGCCAATTCAGGGGGCAAGAAGATTGGCAAGTAAGCGCAAAGTCAGCATCCGCCATGCCGCCAAGGCCGGGCCAGTCCCCTGCGTATGGTAACTCTCCGTAATCAAGCATCGAGTACCCTGTTAGCATTCCTGCCGTCCGATGCCGATTGCCGCGTTGAGCGCGTTCTTCCTAACTCTGCGACGATTCTAAGTGCTAGCTCGGCGCCAACACAGGCGCAAGGAGATCTTCTTGGCAGGGAGAACTCTTAGTCAGCCGAACGGGGCGAGGGCTGATGATCAGCTAGCCTCATCATCAGGTGATCGGCCGGCATCATCATGCTGATCCGGGTGAGCGGCCGATGCCGGGGCCTTGTCGTCGATAATGCCGTTGTTGCCGGAAATATCGCGTTCACTGCCGGCATCTTCACGCACGCCGTGCTTCGGTGCCATCTCACGCCGCAGCAACAGGACAAGGCCGACGAGGAACGCCGCGCAAACAACCGCTGGCGGAGTCAACGCCGCGAGATCCTTCACCAAGGCGGCCTCCTCACTTGCGGTTTAACGTATAGGCGTTTGCCGTCGGCTGTACGCTGCGGTGCGCCACCGCGCATGTGCTTAACGCAAGTGCTCAAAATGTTCGTACTGCTCTCTTATGAAGTTCGTTCCGGTGGGCCGGCGATAAGCCCACGCCATACCGGGCGCTGCCGTTATCCGGCCCGGCTCTGGGCGAGCGGCTCAGCGCGGCCGGCTCCGCGCGGGCCGCCCGCAGAAATCCATGGCGCGGGCCGTGACGGCCGGCCAGCTGCTCCGGAAGTCCCGGCGATGGGTGGCGCGGACCGCGCCCTTCCGCACCATTGTCTCGCACGGCGCCCACCCGCCGCGCGGCCACCCGCGACCCGGTTCGCCGCACCGGTCCCGGGCGCCGGAGGCCGCACGGACCAGCGGCTTCTGCCCAGGTCATCACGCTTGGGCCGGCTGGCCTCCGGGCTGCGCGGTCACGCCCGCGACCGCCGGGAATGACCCGTCCGGCGTCTCCGTCCGGGCCGGCCGGGTGGCCCGGCCGCGGCCGGGCGGGACGTTCCGTCTTATGAACCGGCAGGGCGTGGCAGGATCCAGACCCGGCCGCCGCCCGTGGCCCAGGCCGAGAGAGGCAAAGAAACGGCAATGTTCCACGCCGACCTCCACATCCACTCAAAGTTTTCTCGCGCGTGCAGTGGGGACTGCGACATCCCCCACCTTGCGGCCGGAGCCCTGCGCATGGGCATCAGCGTGGTCGGTAACGGCAACTTCACTCATCCCGCATGGGCGGACGAACTGAAAGCAGTCTCGTTCCCGCGGAAGCTGGCTTGCTGCGCCTGCGGCCCGATCTCGAAAGGGACCTGCGCCGGCACGTGCCGACCGCGTGCGAGCAGCCGGTGCGATTCATGCTCTCGGCAGAGATCCCCACTATCTATCGCCGTGATGAGCGGACAGGTAAAGTGCATCATCTGATATACGCTCCGACGTCCGAGGCGGCCAACCGGATCGCGGCTTCTCTGGCGAAGATCGGGAACTTCGCGTCTGATGGGCGGCGCTCCTCGGTCTTGACTCACGCGACCTGCTTGAGATCACGCTTGAAGCAGCGCCCGGCTGCTACTTGTTCCGGCACATATCCGGACGCCTTGGCTCGCTGTTCTTGGTTCCCGGTCCGGTTTCGACGCGGTCGCCGACTGCTACGGTGATCTTGCCGGGGAAATATTCGCGGTTGAGACGGGCCTGTCGCCGGATCCGCGCATGAACGGATGTGTTCATCGCTGGACGCTTATCGACTCGTCAGTAACTCCGGCGCCCATTCACCGCCGATGCTGGGGCGCGAAGCGACAACTTTCACGGCCGCGCTGGACTTCTTCCCGATCGCCGGAGGCCTCCGCACGGGGGACGGTCTTGCCGGGACGATCGAGTTCTATCCGGAAGAAGGCAAGTACCACCTAGACGGCACCGTAAGCGCGGGATCGCGCCGGGGCAAACGCGTGAGCGTGACGGAGCATGCCCCGAGTGTCATAAACCGCTCACCGCCGGGGTCCTGCACCGAGTCGCTGAACTCGCTGACCGCCAGGATGGCTGCCGGCCCGAGGGTGCTGCGGACTTCAGTAATCTCGTTCCGCTTGCGGAAATCATTAGCGAGATCCTCTCCGTAGGGCCGAAGAGCAAGACGGTTAACACCGTCATTGACCGGCTTGCCGCCACGTTCGGGCCAGAACTCGCCATCCTCCGGGAGGTGCCCGCGGACGACCTGGCCGGTATCGGCGGAACGGTGCTTACCGAGGCGATTACCCGGCTGCGCCGTGGCGAGGCCATCAAAGACGCCGGATACGACGGCGAGTATGGCCGGATCCGCCTGTTCCGTCCCGGCGAGCTCGGCCACTCCGGCCCGCTCTTCGACGTGCCGCCCTCCCCTCCCCGCACTGCGGGCGGCCCGGCGGACCGGCCGCGACCGGTCCTCGCCGTTTCCGGCCACGATCGATCCAGCGTTGCTCAGCCGGCCGCCACGCCGGAACGGCCGCAGCCGGACCGGCAGCTCCGGCTGCTGTGACCGGTTCAGCGATCAGGCTCAGGCGCGCGGCAGGGTGCCGGGGGCGGGCCGCAGGTGCAGCAGCATCCGGGTGTTCCCCAGGGTGTTCGGCTTCACCCAGTCGAGGCCGAGGAACTCGGCGACGCCCTCGTCGTAGGACCGCAGCAGCTCCGCGTAGACGTCCGGCGCGACCGGCGTGCCGAAGATCTCCCTGAAGCCGAGGCTGCCGAAGAACGCGACCGCGAACGTCAGTACGAATACCCGCTGCACTCCCACCTCACGCGCCCGGTCGAGCAGGACGTCGGCGATCCGGCGCCCGATGCCGTGGCCCTGGCAGTCCCCGCGGACCGCGATGGTCCTGATCTCGGCCAGGTCTTCCCACAGCACGTGCATGGCCCCGCAGCCGACGATGAGCCCGTCGGAGTCCTGCTCGGCCACCCAGAATTCCTGGACGTCCTCATACAGCGTGACGGTGGCCTTGCCGAGCAGGCGCCCAGACCCCACGTTCGCGTCGATCAGGCCGCGGATTGCCGGGACGTCGGCGGTACGCGCCTGCCTGACCGTGTATCCCATGGCGGGTCCACCCTAGCCGGTGCGGCAGCGCGGCCCACGGTCCTGGCCGGCACCGATGTGGCGTGCCGAAAACACCAAGCGAGTTATGTCGTTCCGGTTGGCACGCACTTCGCGGATCCAATATCGTGCAACGCTGTTGCCACCGATAGACGACTGACACGGATGATGCCAACGTCCAACAGGGCCGTCCGCGAGAGGAGGCCTTCTGTGCGGCGTTCACCGCTCGGTACCGGAGACGTACCAGGATCCTCGCCCTCGCGCGCGGGGACAGCGGTGTCCCGATCATGGCGGGCCGCGGCGGCCCTTACCGGCGTGGCGACCGCGTGTGCCCTCCTGCTCCCCGGCGGGATCAGCAGCGCGCAGACCCGGGCCCCGTCTCCGACGCTGAACTCCCTGGTGGCACGGGCCCGGCAGCTCAGCTACCAGATCAACGCGCTGAGCGAGCAGTACGACGGCCTCCGGGTCGAGCTGTCCTCGGCGCGCACCGCAGCCACGAAAGCCGAGCAGGCGGCGGCGATGGACGCGGCCGCCCTCAAGACGAGCCAGGCCGCGGTCTCACGGCTGGCGGCGGCCAGCTACGAGAACACCGGGTATGACCCGACGCTGGAGATCCTCACCGCCAGCAACGCCGGCCAGTTCCTCAGCCAGGCCTCCATCATGCAGCAGCTTGATCAGGAGAACGGGACGTGGGTTTCCCAGCTCAAGGCGGCCCAGGCGGCGGACAAGCGCGCTCACCAGACCGCCCAGCAGCAGGTCGCGACGGTGACCGCCCTCGAGTCGGCAATGAGCGCGAAGACCCAGGCCATCCAGGGCGAGATCGACAAGGTCAACAGCTCGGCGATGACGCAGGCCATGGCGATCTTCAACCAGACCGGGCAGTACCCGAACATCGACATACCGGGCGGCAGCAGCGTCGGTGCCGTGGCGCTGCGGGCGGCACTGACCAGGCGCGGATACCCCTACGTGTGGGGAGCGGCCGGCCCCACGGCCTTCGACTGCTCCGGCCTGGTCTTGTGGGCATACGCCAAAGAGGGAATCAGCCTGCCGCACTACACGGGCGACCAGTGGAGCATGGGCCAGCACATTTCGCGCGGCCAGCTTCAGCCCGGCGACCTGGTCTTCTTCTACGGCGACATCAGCCACGTCGGCCTTTACATCGGCAATGGCCTGATGGTCGACGCGCCGTCCTTCGGCCAGGACGTCATGGTCCAAAAAATTGACTGGAGCGTCTTCGTCGGCGCGGTCCGCATCGAAGCGTGATTAGCCCTGGGGGACGGTCCGGACTCGGTGGGCGGTCAGCCGGGCTTGACGAAGGGGAACAGGATCGTCTCGCGGATGCTCACGCCGGTGAACATGATGAGCAGCCGGTCGATGCCCACCCCCACGCCACCGGTCGGTGGCATGCCGAACTCGAGCGCCCGCAGGAAATCCTCATCCAGCTGCATCGCCTCGGGGTCGCCCCCGGCCGCGAGCAGTGACTGCGCGGTCAGCCGCTTCCGCTGCTCGACCGGGTCGGCCAGTTCCGAATAGCCCGTGCCCAGCTCGGCGCCGAACGCGACCAGGTCCCACCGTTCGGCCAGGCGCGGATCCTCCCGGTGCGCCCGGGTCAGCGGGGAGACCTCCACCGGGAAGTCCCGGTAGAACGTCGGCTCGACGGTCTGCTTCTCCACTAGCCGCTCATACATTTCCAGGACGATCTGGCCACGGTTCCAGCCAGGCTCCACCGGGACACCCGCCTGCGCGCACAACTTGCAGAGCTTGTCCTCGCTGGTGCCGGGCGTGAGCTCCTCGCCCAGGGCGGCCGAGAGGGCGGCATAGACCGTGACTGCCTGCCACTCACCGCCGATGTCGTGCTCACTGCCGTCCGCGCGGTGAATCACCGTGCCGCCCAGGGCGGTGCGCGCGGCGTTCTGGATCAGCTCCCGGGTGAGCGTGGCGACCGTTTCGTAGTCACCGTAGGCCTGGTAGGCCTCCAGCATCGTGAACTCGGGATTGTGGGTGCTATCCACGCCCTCGTTGCGGAAGACGCGGCCGATCTCATAGACCTTCTCGATGCCGCCCACGATGAGCCGTTTGAGGTAGAGCTCCAGCGCGATGCGCAGGTAGAGATCACTGTCATAGGCGTTCCCGTGGGTAATGAACGGGCGGGCGTTCGCGCCCCCGTGGATGGCCTGCAGGACCGGCGTCTCCACCTCCAGGTAGCCGCGCGCGTGCATCTGCTCCCGGATCGAGCGGACGACATCGCCGCGCAGCCGGGCCATCCGGCGTGCTTCCGGGTTGACGATCAGGTCCAGGTAGCGCTGGCGCACGCGCGACTCGATGTCGCTGAGTCCCTTGTGCTTGTCCGGCAGCGGCCGGAGGCTTTTCGCAGTGATCGCGAACGAGTCGGCGAGGACCGATAGCTCGCCGCTGCGCGAAGTGATCACCTCGCCGCGCACCCCAACGTGGTCGCCGAGATCGATGTCCCGCTTCCAGGCCGCGAGGGCCAACTCGCCCACCTTGGCCAGCGAGATCATGACCTGGATGTCGCCGGTGCCGTCCCGGATGGTGGCGAAGCACAGCTTGCCGCCGATGCGCGAGAGCATCACCCGGCCGGTGATCCCGACCGTGACGCCGGTCACCGTGTCCGGCGGCAGGCCCGCGTACGCCGCCCGGACCTCCGCGACCGTGGCCGTGCGCGGGAAACCAACCGGGTAGGGATCGACGCCGGCTTCCCGCAGCGCGTCGACTTTGCCCATCCGGACGCGCATCTGCTCCGGCAGGTCGGCGCCGGCCCCGGGAACGGGCCCTGCGGTGGTGTCGCGGCTGTCATCCGCCGGGTGGTTGTCGGTCACGTGCCCGAGGCTACCGGTGCCGGTCGGTGACCGGCACCGGTATCCCGCGGGCGGCCCGCGGTTCAGGACTCCGCGGCGGCGTTCCGTTCGAAGACGAGCCGAAGCCCGATCAGGGTCAGCCAGGGTTCGTGGGCGTCGATGAGGCTGACCTCATTGATGACCAGCGGGGCGAGGCCGCCGGTCGCGATGATCGTGACCGAGTCCGGGTCGGCGGGGGCCAGCTCGCGGGCCATCCGGCGGGCGATCCCCTCGACCTGCCCCGCGAACCCGTAAACGATGCCCGATTGGAGGGCCTCGACGGTATTCTTGCCGATCACCCGGGGCGGCCGGGTCAGCTCCACCTTCAGCAGCTGCGCGGCCCGGCGGGACAGCGCATCAACGGATATCTCAATGCCAGGGGCGAGCGCACCGCCCACGAATTCCCCGCGCGCGCTGACCGCGTTGAAGTTGGTCGACGTGCCGAAGTCCACCACGACGGCCGGGCCGCCAAACAAGTGCACCGCGGCCAGCGCGTTCATGATGCGGTCGCTGCCCACCTCCTTAGGGTTGTCCATCCGGATCGGGATGCCGGTCTTCACGCCCGGCTCAACGATGACTGCTGGCACGTCCCGGTAATAGCGCCGGCACATTTCCCGCATCTCATGCAGCGCGGACGGCACCGTCGAGCAGAGGGCGATGCCGACGATGCCGCTGTCCGGCACCCCGGCACCGACGGGCGCTCCCCAGAGTGCCGCGTCTTTGAAGACCGTGCTCTGCATGAGCAGGCCCTGCAGGACGACGGCGATCTCGTCTGCCGTCCGGTCGGGCACGGTGGCTATCCGCCAGTGCTCGATCACTTCCTCGCCGTCGAAAATACCGAGCACCGTATTGGTGTTGCCCACATCGATCGCCAGCAGCATCGTGTCCCTCTCAGTGCGTGCCAAACGCCGTGCCTGCGTCAGGTGAACTCGACCTGGACATTGTCGATGAGGCGCGTACCGCCGACCCTCGCGGCGACCGCGAGGACCGCCGCGCCGGTAAAGCCGGGCGGCACCGGCTGGAACGTGCGCGGATCCACCAGGGCGAGGTAATCGATGGTCAGCGGCACCTCGGGCGCGGGGCCGTCCGCGGGCCCGCTGGGCCGGGCGGCAGGAACCAGGGCCCCGGCCGCCCGGTCCAGGCTCTTCCTGGCAGCCGCGGCGACCGCCCGGGGGCCGCCGGCGGCTTCCGCCCGGCCGGCCTGCAGCGCGGCGGGAAGCGTACGCGCCACCCGGCGTTCGGCGGCCGACAGGTAACGGTTGCGGCTGGATGTGGCCAGCCCGTCATCATCGCGGAACGTCGGGACCGACGCGATCTGGACATCCAGGTTGAGGTCGCCGGACATCCGGCGTACCAGAGCCAGCTGCTGCGCGTCTTTCTCGCCGAATATGGCGATGTCCGGCCGCACCAGCCCGAAAAGCTTGAGGACCACGGTCAGCACGCCGCCGAAGAAGCCAGGCCGGAACTCGCCCTCGAGCAACTGCCCCATGGGCCCGGGATCGACGGTCACGACGGGCTCCGCCGGGTACATCTCGGCCGCGGCCGGGGCGAACACGACGGCCACCCCTTCGCCCGCGCACAACGCGAGGTCGGCGTCAAGAGTGCGGGGATAGCGATCGAGGTCTTCACCAGGCCCGAACTGGCGGGAATTGACGAAGATGGAGACCACCACGGACCCGTCCGGGGCGGCCAGGCCGGCCGCGTGCCGGAGCAGGCTCCGGTGCCCGTCGTGCAGCGCTCCCATCGTGGGCACGAAGACCACCGGCGAGCCGAGGCGCCCGCGCGCGGCGGCGAGGTCGGCGAGGCTGGCCGCCAGGACGGGCCGCGCGGCCCCGGCGGGCCCGGCCGCTCCCAGAGTCCCGGCAGGCCGGGCGGGCGCGCCAGTCACCGGACCGCGCCGGAGAGCACATCGAGCAGGCGTTCCGCGTCGGGCGCGGCGAGCAGGCCGGCGGCCAGCGCGCGGTCCGCGGTGAGGCGGGCCAGCGCGACGTAGACGGCCAGTGCCTCGGGCGCCGTGTCGCGCAGCGCCTCGAGGTGCCCGGCGACCGTACCGGCGTCGCCGCGGGCGACCGGCCCGGTCAGGCCCGCGTCACCGAGCCGCATCGCGTTGTCCAGCGCGGCGTACAGCAGCGGGCTGAGCATCCGGGCCGGATCGGCCGCCCCGGCCGCCTGGAGCAGGTCACACGACTCCGTCACGAGGGTGACGAGATGATTGGCGGCGCTGGCGAGCGCCGCATGATAGAGGCCCCGGTTCTCCTCGGCGATAAATACCGGTTCGCCATCCATCTCGATGACGAGAGCCTCCGCGACGGGCCTGAGCTGGTCCGGGGCGGTGATGCCGAAGCAGATCCCGCGCATCCGCTGGATGTCATCGCTGCGCCCGGTGAACGTCATCACCGGATGCAGCGCCAGCGGGAGCGCCCCCAGCCGGGCAGCCGGCTCGAGCACTCCCGTGCCGTACCGGCCGCTCGTGTGCGCGAGCAGGCGTCCCCCGACCGCAGCCCCGGTGGCCGCGAGACCGGCGATCAGGCCGGGCAGGGCATCGTCGGGCACGGTCAGCAGAACGAGATCGGCGGCGGCGATCACGTCGGCGGACCCGGCGACCCGCGCCGTGGGGAAACGATCGCGGGCCCGGCCGACCGAGGCGTCCGACACCGCAGTTACCGCGACCACCTCATGCCCGGCCCTGATGAGCGCGACACCGAGCGCGGCGCCCACGCGGCCCGGCCCGATGATGCCGACCCGGAGCCGGGCCGGGTGCTGGCCTGCCCCGATGGGGGCATGGGCGTCGCGAATGCCTGATTCAGAATCCATCTCGTTCCAGTCCTCAGCGGGTACCGGACGTGCCGGTGCCCCTGGTGGGCCCCGTATCCCATCCGAGCATAGCGACGGCGGTAGGTGGCGGATCCGGCCGAGCGGACCCAGCCGAGCGGACCGAGCCGAGCGGAGCCAGCCGATAAGGGCGTCCCCGCCACGCGGGCCGGGCCGGCCTCAATGAAAATGATCCGCGGGCCGGGGCGGCGGGACGCACTGGCCGGTGCCCGGATCGTCCGGGACACGGCAGCAGTGCTCCAGGTACAGCGCCGCGAGCGCGAGGAGCACCGACGCGCCCAGCGTCGTCCCGGCCGTGATCACGTCGTGGCGTGGCACGGGCGCCGGCAGCGAGCCGGCCGCGGACACTGCGAAACCGGCCGCGCCCCCCCCGATCACGGCCGCGGCCAGCGAGGAGGCCTTGGCCAGCGCAGCCATCCGCGCGACGTACAGCGGCGGCGGCTTGGTCCCGGGACGGCCGAGGACCCGCGCGCGGAGCCCGCGGCCAGTCCAGGCCTCCGCCGCGGCCGCGATCATCAGGGCAGGCACCGTCGTCCACGGCAACGGCGGCAGCGTGCTGTAGATGAGCCGGACCACCAGCCAGCCCGCCACCGCGAACGCCACGGCGACCAGGAGCAAGGTCCGTGTCCGGGTGGGTCTCATGCGCTCTCCGCCATGGTCAGTCTGGCCATTGGTACTCAGGGGCGCGGTGCCTGTGAAGGCCCGTTTCCCCATCCCCCTTTCAATCCGTACGTGCGGTTTTCCCGCATTACGGCTTACCGATGACTTCCTGGCATGGTTACGCTGCCTTCCGATAGCGGATGGTGCCACGGAGCCGGTGCAGACCGTGCCCGTTGGATCACCCGGGGCCTGCTACCGGGCGCTCCGGTGCCTACCCGGACAGGACTTTCACCCGCAGGCCTGGACCAGCTTGCAGGACGCGACACGTAAGCAAGGCTATGCGGGCCGCCGCAGCACCATGTCGTCACGCCGCCGGACGCCGCCATCGGGCAGGGCAGCCAGCAGCGCCGCGACGCGGCCCCGTCCGGGCAGCACGGCGCCGGGGTCGGCGTCACGCCACGGGGCCAGGACAAACGCGCGTTCCTGCGCGCGAGGGTGCGGCAGCGTCAGCGCGGGATCGCCGCTCATCTCGTCGCCGTAGGCGATGATGTCCACGTCGAGGGTCCGCGGCCCCCAGCGCACCTCCCTGGTCCGCTGCGCCGCCGCCTCGATCGCGTGTGCCTGTCGCAGCAGGCCGGTGGCCGGGTGAGACGTCTCCGCCAGGACGACCGCGTTCAGGTAGTCCGGCTGTTCGGGGCCGCCGGCCGGAGCGGTTTCGTACACCGGAGAGACGGCGGTGATGGCCATGCCAGATGCCGCCGCCAGCGCGTCCACGGCCCGCTGCAGCTCCTGCAGCCGGTCCCCGAGGTTGCTGCCCAGGGCGATGACCACGCGGACCGGGCGCTCACGGCAGATGGTGACCGACACATCGCCGAACGGGCGGCCCATCGGCGCGTTCGGCTTGTGCACGGTGATCTGGGCCTGCCGGACGCCGGGCTCGGCCAGGCACGCCTGGGCCAGCCGTTCCGCCAGCGTCTCGATCAGCCGGACCGGCTCGCCCGCCACGATCGCGGCGAGCCGCTCGCTCAGCCCGGCGTAATCCACGGTCAGCGAGAGGTCATCGGACGTGGCGGCGGGGCGTGTGTCGACCGCCAGCACGGCGTCGATCAGGAACTCCTGGCCGTCCCGGCGCTCGGCGTCCAGAACTCCGTGGCGCCCCCGTACCCGGAGGCCGCGTACCTCGATCCGGTCGGTCCTCATCCGCGGCTCGCCCGTGCGGCTCGCCAGGCCGCGGCGACCCGCACGGCGTCGGCGTTGGCCGGGACCTTGTGGACCCGCACGCACCACACGCCCGCGGCCGCGGCGAGTGCGGTGGTGGCCACCGTGGCGTCGTCGCTGCCGGTAAACGATCTCGGCGTGCCGTCCGCCGCCGCGAGCAGCCGCCCCAGGAAGCGCTTGCGGGAGGCGCCGACGAGCACCGGGAACCGGTGCGGCGGGCCGCCGGGACCCAGAACCGCTCCCGTGCCGAGGCGGGCGATGTCCGGCAGGGCGGCGAGGAGGCGCCAGTTGTGCTCGCTGAGCTTGCTGAAGCCCAGACCCGGGTCAAGGACGATCATCGACGGGTCGACGCCCTCCGCCACCACCGCGTCCACCCGCCGCCGGAGCTCGTCGCGGACCTCCCGGACCACATCGTCATAGACGGCCCGGGAGTTCATGTCGTGGCTGTGACCGCGCCAGTGCATCACCACGTACGGCACCGACGCCTTGGCGACCAGGCGGGGCATGTGCGGGTCGGCGAGGCCGCCGCTCACGTCGTTGACCAGGCGCGCTCCGGCCTCCAGGGCCAGCTCGGCCACACGCGCCCGCATCGTGTCCACGCTGACCGGGACGCCGGACCGGGCCAGCTCGGCGATGACCGGCTGGACCCGGCGGATCTCTTCCTCGGCGGGGATGCGCTGCGCGCCGGGCCGGGTTGACTCCCCGCCGACGTCCACGATGTCCGCGCCCTGCGCGGCGAGGTCCAGCCCGTGCGCCACGGCGGCGTCGGCACCGAGCCAGGCGCCACCGTCAGAAAAAGAGTCCGGGGTCACGTTGACGACCCCCATCACCAGGCAGCGATCCGGGCCGGGCAATCCCGGCAGCGGGCAGGCCGGGCCCGGACCGGGACCACTCACCATGAGGTCAGCCTATGAGGTTTCCCGCTGCGGGCGGGGTTCAGTGCCGGTGTACGGGCCGCCGCAGCCGTCCCAGTCCCAGCCGACGGGCCAGCTGCCGCGGCCCCAGCGTCGGCCAGACCAGGAAGGCCTCGGCCTCGAGCGCGGCGAGCGCGATCCTCGGCGCGTCCTTGGCAGTCGGGAAAACAAAGAACCTCGGCTGCCAGACGGGCGAGAATTTCGCATTGAATTTATAGAGCGATTCGATCTGGAACCACTTGGACAGGAAAAGGAGAATGGAGCGCCAGGCCCGCAGCACCGGCCCGGCGCCGATTCGCTCGCCGCGTTCGAGCGCGGCCCTGAATACGGCGAAGTTGAGCGAGATGCGCTTAACCCCCAGGCCCGGGGCGGCCTTGATCGCTGCCACGATGAGGAAGTCGTTCAGGCCAGGCTGGGAGCCCCGGTCCCGCCGCATGAGATCAAGTGACAGGCCGTCGCTGCCCCAGGGGACGAAGTGCAGCACGGCGCGCAGCGTCCCGTCGCACATGGCCGTGGCGATCACGCACTGCTCGTCGCCGGGCGCGCCGACCCGCCCCAGCGCCATGGAGAAGCCCCGCTCGGTATGGCTGCCCCGCCACGAGTCCGCCACCTGGAGGATGGTGTCGATCTCTTCGTGCGGCACGTCGCCGACCCGGCGGACCTCGGCGGTGTACCCGTTGCGCGCCACCCGTGACACCATCTGGCGGACGTTGCGCATGGGCCGTCCGGAGAGGCTGAAATTTGCCACACTGACGATGCCCTCGTCGCCCAGCTCCAGGGCAGTCAGGTCACCTTCACGGCACCAGACCTCCGCACCCAGCTCGCTGCAGCCCATGACGGCCGGGGCCCAGGCATGGCGGGCCGCCTGGTCCAGAAAGGCCTGGATCGCCCCGGGCCACGCCTCCGGATCGCCGAGCGGGTCACCGCCGGCCAGCATCACCCCGCACACGACGCGATAGCAGACGCAGGACTTGCCGGTCGGGGACCAGATAACGCTCTTGTCATCGCGGAGCGCGAAATACCCCAGCGAGTCCCGGTCCCCGTGCTTGTCGAGAAGGTGCCGGATCCGTTCCGCATCCCCCACGGTGAGCTGACCCTCCGGCTCGGCGGGGCGCAGGAACAGGTAGGCCGTGACGACGAGGGTGAAAAGCCCGAGCGTGCTCGTCAGCACGTGATAGCCGTCGCCGCGCCCGTCGGAGACGAACGCGATGGGGCCGGATACCCCCACCGTTTCGGAGAGGACATCTTCCAGCCGGGTGATCAGTGAATAACTGCCGTTCAGTGCGTTCACCGACAGGTAGCCGAGCCCGATCACGATGTCGGTCACCGCGAGCCCCGCAAAGACCCACAGGGCCCGCCAGCGGGTCCGCCGGTCCCCGACGGCATAGAAGTCGTTCCGGAAGAACAGCAGCGTGCCGAGCAGGATAGCGGCGACGACCGTGGTGGGAATGTGTATCGCGCGGGCCCGGATGAGGTGGATCGCGATGTTAAAGACCAGCAGCGCGGTGACCGCCTGCCACGCCCGGCGCTTTCGCCGGCGCAGCCCGTGCGACAGCATCAGCAGCAGCAGGCCCACGATGACGTCGGCGCTGTGAGCCGCGTTGGTCAGGGTCCCGGGAACGTAGGAGTTGATCCGGTGCAGCCGGGCGTGAAAGCTGGGTGTGAAGATGGCGAGAACGTCGGACAGGCCGATCAGGAAACAGAGCAGGGCGGCGATCGACGGAATCCACCGCCGCTGACCCCGCTGGCTGTCCAGCCACGGATGCTCAGAATTCTCTTCGCCGCCGTCGGTGTCCGCCCGCCCGGCCGGCTCGGTGGTCTCGCTTTTGTTCATATCAAGGTTTTCCCAGGCCCCGGATCACAGAAATTTAGGGTAACCAGGAACGTCCAGCCACGCTTACAAACAATAATAAATATGTCTTTGCCGGATTAAACGCTTCACCGGTGCCTGGCCGCGCCTTCAGGTACCCCATGCCGCCGCCCCCACGCCACGGTACCTCTAAATACGGCCCAGCGGGTGAAGCAGTTCACAACGGGCGCGGAAGACAGGACGGCGGGGAGGCTACCGGTCAGCGCGCGCCGTGGACGAGGCTCATGGCCTCCGCCCTGGTCCGGGCGCTGCTACGGAAGACGCCGCGGACCGCCGAGGTCACGGTCCTGGCTCCCGGCTTCCGCACGCCCCGCATCGACATGCACAGGTGCTCCGCCTCTATCACCACGATCACGCCCCGTGGCTCCAGGTTGGCCACCAGCGCGTCCGCGATCTGGCTGGTCATCCGTTCCTGCACCTGAGGCCGCCGCGCATAGGTGTCGACCAGCCGGGCCAGCTTGGACAGGCCGGTGATCTGGCCCTTCTCGTTCGGGATATAACCGATGTGCGCCACACCGAAGAACGGGAGGAGGTGGTGCTCACACGTCGAGTACAGCTCGATGTCCCGGACGAGGACCATCTCGTCGTGGTCGGCGTCGAAGATCTTGGTCAGCACGTCTTCCGGCCGCTGGCGCAGCCCGGCGAACTGCTCCGCATACGCCCGGGCGACCCGGGCCGGGGTGTCGGCCAGCCCGTCCCGTTCCGGGTCCTCGCCGATGGCGAGCAGGATCTCGCGGATGGCACATTCGATCCGCGGCTGATCGACCTCCGGCGGGGCCCTCTCGCTCATCGCCGGGCTCCCCGGTACGCGCCGGCCGTCGCCCGGCTCATGCTTCGTCGTCCGGATGGCTCCCGTAGTCGTACGGCTGCCCGGGTCCCGGGAAGTCATGCGGTGCGATGTCCGCGGGCCTGTCTGACCCCGGGCCGGTACCGGGAAGCTCGCCGGAGCCGCCGTTCGCGGCGTAGCCGATCGCCTGGCCGTTGCCCTGGATCGCCGTGCCGTTCCTGCCGTCCGACGCGGCGGCGAGCGCGAGCTCCTTGGGCGTCAGCACGGGCGGCCGGTCCGACGGAAGCCGCTTGCCGTACCCGGTGTAGGAGCCGCGCAGCGGCCGCTTCTGCACCGTGGCGAACACCTCGAGGACCTCCTTCCTGGACAGGGTTTCCTTGTCCAGGAGCTGGAGCACGAGCCGGTCGAGCACGTCGCGGTATTCGACCAGCACCTCCCACGCCTCATCGTGGGCCGACTCGATCAGCCGGCGCACTTCGTCGTCGATGGCCGACGCGATCTCCTCGGAGTAGTCCCGGGCATGCGACCTCTCCATGCCGAGGAACGGCTCGCTGTCACCGCTGCCGAACTTGCGCGCCCCGAGCTTCTCGCTCATCCCGTACTGGGTCACCATGCCGCGGGCGATCTCGCTCGCCTTCTCGATGTCGTTCGCGGCGCCGGTCGTGGGCTCGTGGAAGACAAGCTCCTCAGCGGTGCGGCCACCGAGCAGCATGGCCAGCTGGTCCAGCATCTCGGCCCGGCCGACCAGGAACTTGTCCTCGGTGGGCAGCGCCTGCGTATAGCCCAGGGCCCGGCCGCGGGGAATGATCGTGATCTTGTGTACCGGGTCCGCGTTCGGCATCGCGTGCCCCACCAGGGCGTGACCGCCCTCGTGATAGGCGATGATCTTCCGCTCCTTCTCGGACAGGATCGCGCTCTTGCGCTGAGGCCCCGCCATGACCCGGTCGATCGCTTCCTCCAGCGACGCCATGCTGATCTGCTTGCCGTTGGACCTCGCCGTCAGCAGCGCGGCCTCGTTGATCACGTTGGCCAGGTCGGCGCCGGTGAAGCCCGGCGTCCGGCGCGCGATAACGTCCAGGTCCGCGTCGGGCGCGATGGGCTTGCCGCGGGCGTGGACCTTCAAGATGCCCCTCCGCCCGGACAGGTCGGGCTGGGCGACCATGATCTGGCGGTCAAATCGCCCGGGGCGCAGCAGCGCCGGGTCGAGGATGTCGGGCCGGTTGGTCGCGGCGATCACGATCACGCCGCCCTTGGTGTCAAAACCGTCCAGTTCGACCAGCATCTGGTTGAGGGTCTGCTCGCGCTCGTCGTGGCCGCCGCCGAGCCCAGCGCCACGGTGCCGGCCGACCGCGTCGATCTCGTCCACGAAGACGATCGCGGGCGCGTTGGACTTGGCCTGCTCGAAGAGATCACGGACGCGGGAGGCGCCGACGCCGACGAACATCTCGACAAAGTCCGAACCGGAAATCGAGTAGAACGGCACGCCGGCCTCACCGGCGACGGCCCGGGCCAGCAGCGTCTTGCCGGTACCGGGCGGCCCGTACAGCAGGACCCCCTTGGGGATCTTCGCGCCGATCGCCTGGAACTTGGCCGGGTTCTGCAAAAATTCCTTGATCTCCTGCAGTTCCTCGATCGCCTCGTCCGCGCCGGCCACGTCGGCGAAGGTCGTCTTGGGCGTGTCCTTGGTGATCAGCTTGGCGCGCGACTTGCCGAAGTTCATCACCCGCGAGCCGCCGCCCTGCATCTGGCTGAGGATCAGGAAGAAGAACAGGGCGATGATGATGTACGGGATGAACGATTCGAGGAGGCTCCAGACAGAGCTGCTCGACGGTATCGCGACCGTGTAACCCTGCGGGAGGTTGTTCGCGTCATATTGCTTCTGCAGCTCCTGCTGGAGGATGAGACCCTGCCCACTGACCCAGTCGGCCTGGTACTGCTTTCCGCTCTTGGTCGTCACCTGGATGGTCTGGTTCTTGTCGGTGATCTTGGCCGACTTGACCTGGCCACTGTTGATGAGCGAGACGACCTGCGAAGTGTCAGCCTGCTGGTATGAGCTCCCGGCGTTGGCCAGGTTGAACAGCACGACCACGACCAGGACCGCGGCGGCGAACAGGCCCAGCATGCGGAATGAGCGCTTAGAATCCATCGACGAGCGACCCCATCGGCTAGGGCCGTTCCCTCCTGACCAGCTTCACATCCCGCCGACCTCCGGCGGGACCGCCTTGCCTTCTAATCTTGCCAATCCTGCTAATCCTGCCCGGTCAACGCTTCCCTGCTTCGGTTCTGTTCCCCCCGTAGACGTGCGGGGCAAGAGTCCCGATAAAGGGCAGGTTACGGTACCGCTCGGCGTAGTCGAGCCCGTATCCGATGACGAACTCATCGCCGATGTCGAAGCCGGTGTAGGTGACGTCGACGTCCCGCATCCGCGCGGCTCCCGGCTTCCGCAGCATGGTACACACGCGCACCGACGCCGGGCCACGCGAACGGAGGTTCCCGACCAGCCAGGACAGCGTCAGGCCGGAGTCGATAATGTCCTCGACGACGAGGACATCACGGCCGGAAATGTCGGTGTCGAGATCCTTGAGGATGCGCACCACGCCCGAGGATTGCGTTCCGGACCCGTACGAGGACACCGCCATCCAGTCCATCTGGGCCGGCAGGTGCATGGCCCGCGCGAGGTCCGCCATCACCATGATGGCGCCCTTCAGTACGCCGACGAGGAGCAGGTCACGGCCGGCGTAGTCCGCGTCAATGCGCGCTGCCAGCTCCGTCACCCGCTGATGCAGGCTCGCCTCGCTGATCAGCACTTCCTTCAAGTCTGTTCCCATGTCGCCCGCGTCCATGGCCACCCTCCCTGTCCCACCCCGGCACGTCATTGGCGGCGCCGGCCATAAGTCCGGAACCGGCCGGATCGTCCCCAGCCGGAGCGATATCGCGGGTGAACCGCAGCTGGCCATCCCGCCGGAACCCGCGCACGGCGCCGGGAAGGTCGATCCACCGCTGCCCGCGCCATCCTGTCACCAGCGCCTCGAGCTGCTCCACGTGGCACGCCGTCAGCGCGCCGGCCGGGCAGCCAGCGGCGACGGCCGCAGCGTGCAGCACGCGCGTCCGGATGGCGGGCGGCAACGCGGTGAGCTGCTCGGTGAGCAGGGTGGAGCGGCCACCACCGGCCCGTTCGGCTTCCATTTCCGCCAGCGCATCCAGGAACTCGGCGTCGGCGCGCAGCTGCCCCGCGGTCCGGGCCAGCGCCTCGGCCACGCCGGGGCCCAGCGTGGCTTCCAGCACCGGCATCGCCTCGTGCCGGACCCGGGTGCGGGCGAACCGCGGATCGGTGTTGTGCGGGTCGTCCCAGACCGGCAGTTCCAGGGCGGCGCACGCGGCCCGCGTCGTGCGCCGCCGTACCGCCAGGAGCGGGCGGCGGTAGCGGCCCCGCCGGGCGGCCATCCCGGCCAGCGCCCGGGCGCCCGATCCGCGGGCCAGCCCGAGCAGGACCGTCTCCGCCTGATCATCGAGTGTGTGGCCGAGCAGGACCGCGGCCGCGCCGGTGCGCTCGGCCATGGCCGCCAGTGCGTCATAGCGGGCAGCGCGGGCGGCCGCCTCCGGGCCGCCGTGGTTCCCGGCTCCCGGCACGCTGACGGGGATGCACTCCACCGGGTTGAGCCCGAGGCGGGTGAGCGCGGCGGCCACGTCACGGGCACGCCCGGCCGAGCCGGGCTGCAGCCCGTGGTCGACGGTGACCCCGCCGGCGCGCAGCCGCTGGCGGGGCGCCACGAATGCGAGCGCGGCCGCAAGCGAAAGCGAGTCGGCCCCACCCGAGCAGGCCGCCAGGATCAGGTCACCTGCATCGAGGTCCCGCAGGCTTTCCCGGACCGCGTTGCGGACGTCCGCGACCGCCGGGCTCGGCCCCATAGCGGCTACTGACCGTCGTGCCAGAGCCGGTGGTCTTCCTCCTCGGGGGCCGTCTCCCCGGCTTGACCGGTGGTGCCGGCCTCCTCCGGATCCGTTTCCTGGACGCTACCCAAGGAGCTGGCTGACTCTCCGGCCGCCGCATCGGCGTCGTCACCCGAATAGGGCGACGCCCGCGGGCTGTCCGCGGCCGGCGGCACCTCCGCGCCGGTGGGGAGGTCCGCGGGCGGTGCGGGCTCGCTGACCGGGCCGACACTGGACGCGGGACTCGTGCCGTTGACCGGCGCGGTGACCGGCGGATCGCTGACCGGCGCGGTGACCGCAGGCGGCGCGGCCGCGTAGCCGTCGGCCACCCGGGCGATCCAGGCGCCCGGATTGCTGATCTCGCTCATGGTCGGGATGGTCGCGGGCGACTCCCAGACCTTGTTGAAGCCGTCCATGCCGATCTGGTCGACGACCGCGCGGACGAAGCGCGCCCCGTCGGCGTACTGCCGCATCTTCAGGTCGATACCGAGGAGGCGCCGGATGGTCTGCTCGACCCGGCCCGCCGTCCCGCGCCTGGCGTTGAACCGTTCCCTGATCTCGGCCACGGACGGCACGACCTGAGGGCCAACCGCGTCCATCACGTAGTCGCCGTGCCCCTCGACCAGGGTCATCAGGGCGGTGAGCCGGCCGAGGATCTCCTTCTGCCGGGGCGTCTGGATGGCTTCGATAAGGCTCTCGCTGTCGCCGCCGCGCACCGCCCCGGCCACCGCGTCTGCGGCGGCCCGCAGCCGGCTGAGGATGGTTGCGGGATCGAGGTCCGAGGCGAGCAGGAACTCCGTCATCTGATCCTGGACGTACGCGCGCAGCCACGGCACCGAGGTGAACTGCACCCGGTGGGTTTCCTCGTGCAGGCACACCCAGCGGCGGAAGTCCCTCGGATCTACGCCGAGCTCGCGCTCGACCATCACGATGTTGGGTGCGACCAGAGTGAGCCGGCCGACGGGCTCTCCGGCGCCATTGTGACCCGAGCCGGGCGGCAGGAACAGCTCGTACTGCCCGAGCACCCGGGCCGACAGGTAGGCGAGGATCAGCCCGGCCTGCATGCCGGTGACGCGGGCGCCGACGCCCATCACCAGGCCGGATGCGTTGGCGGCCGGAGTGCGCTGGCGCATCTGCTCGGCCAGTGGATCGAGGACGACACGGAAGCCGTCCACATTGGCGCGGATCCAGCCGGCCCGGTCCACGACGGCGACCTGGCCGGGTGCGACTCTGCTCTGCAGGCCCGTAACCTCGCGCACCGGCCGTTCTACCGCCACGGCGAGCTCACGAAGCTCCGCGACGGTCTGCCGCGCCTCAGCCAGGCTCACCTGAGGTCCCGGGCGCGCCCAGCGGACACCGGTGGACACCGCCACGTCCCAGTCGATCATCTGACCGTTGTTCACCCTCTAACCGTACGTTGTGGCGCGCCGTGGTCGGAGCCCGGTGCCGTGTTAGCCCGGGGGGACAACCCCCCGGGACCCCCCGCTGCGCTTCGCGCCCTGGCTGCGGTACTCGCCGGCACACCGGCCACTCACCGGGCCGGAGGCCCGGTTCGCTGGGCCGGTACGAGCGCCTCTCCGTAACCCGCGCGTGGTGCTCGACGTGACAACGGCCGTGGCGCGTCCCTCAGCGGCAGCCGCAGGACGCGACCACCGCCGCGGCATCGTTGATCGCGTTGGCCGCCGCCTGCAGGGCCGCAGCCTTGGGGATATGGGCCGCGATAAAGACGAATTCGAGCAGGCGCCCGTGACTGTCGTAGGCGAAGCCGGCCAGCGCGGCCACCGTGGTGAGGTTCCCTGTCTTGGCCCGGACCACGCCGCGCGCCGGCCCGCCGATCGCACCGAAGACGCTCTGCCCCGCGGACAAAGTACCGGAGAAGCCGGCCACGGGCATTCCCGTGATCACCGGGCGCAACCTGGCGTGCTGCGGCGACGCGGCGATACTCAGCAGCCTGACGAGCGCGCCGGGGGCAATCTTGTCCTGCGGCGACAGCCCGCTCCCGTCGACCAACTGCACGCCGGTTCCGGCTCCGAGCCGCCGCAGGACGGTCATCTCGGCCGCGGCGGCACCGGCGAAGGACGCGGGATCACCCATCGCGATGGCGATGTGCCGGGCCAGGTTTTCCGCGATCACGTTGTTGCTCTCCAGCATCATCCACTCGACCATGGCCGACAGCGCCGGTGAGCTGACCGAGCCGAGAACGGCGGCCCGGGCGGGCGCGGTCCCGGCGGACGGCGTTCCCTTGACACGGATGCCGTCGCCGGCCAGGAAGCCCTCGAAAGCCGAGACGGCCATGGCGACGGGATCGGCGGACCGGGGCCGGAAGTTGACCGGGTCATCGGCGTCTTCCGGGGCGCCGCCCGGCGTGAGGCGTCCCTGATCTGCCTCGAGCGAGGTGATCTGTGTGACGTCGCCGCTGGTCACGTACGATCCGGGCCATCCCCGGGCCATGCCGGGCCCGGTGTACGCAGAAGTGTCGTAGTCGAGCTGGACCTGACGGCGGTGCTGCGCCTTGAGCGCGCTGGCCGTCTGGGCGGCCAGGTCCTTCAGCGTGGCGGGCTGCGGATAGTCCGACGACGGCGCAGGGCCGGCCGCGAGCGTCGGATCCCCGCCGCCCACCAGGACGATGCTGTTTCCCGGACCGCTGACGACCCGGGTGCGGAACTGGGCGCGGGGACCGAGCACGTCGAGGGCCGCGACAGCGGTGGCGACCTTCTCCGTGGACGCCGGCGTGGTCATCTCGCTGGCGTCGCGGGAGTAAACGATGGCGCCCGAGGCGTCCGCGACCACGGCCGCCACTCCCGATCCCAGCGCGGGAGAGGACAGCAGGCTGGCCAGCACGCTGCTCAGCCCGGAACTCGTGGGCATCGGGCCCCCGGTCGCGGCGCCCAGCACCGGGCTGGCCCGGACGTCGGGCCGCGCGGCCACCCGGACCGGCCTGAACAGGGCCAGCCGCGGCGGCAGCATGCGCGCGAGCACCACGCCCGCAGCGAGCGTGAACACGTTGAGCAGGACCAGCGTGATCAAGGCCACGCCCCGCGTGCTGCGCAGCACGGCGCATCCACCTTCCCGATGCTGGATTCTGGTACGGACCCGGTGTACCAGTTCGGGGCGCACCGGGGGGACAATGAGTCAACCATCTAGCGCGCAAGGTGTGGGGGCAGCATTGTGGACTTCGACGTGATCATCGAGATCCCGAAGGGCCAGCGGAACAAGTATGAAATGGATCACGCCACGGGCCGGATCCGGCTCGACCGGATGCTGTTCACCTCCACCCGTTACCCCTCCGACTACGGCTTCATCGAGGGCACCCTGGGCGATGACGGTGACCCGCTCGACGCGCTGGTCATCCTGGAGGAGCCGACCTTTCCCGGCTGCGTGATCAGCTGCCGGGCCATCGGGATGTTCCGGATGCGGGACGAAAAGGGCGGCGACGACAAGGTCCTCTGTGTGCCGGCGAGCGATCCCCGGATGGAGCACCTGCGCGACATCCACCACGTCCCGGCGTTCGACAAGCTGGAGATCCAGCACTTCTTCGAGGTCTACAAGGACCTCGAACCAGGCAAGTCCGTCGAGGGCGCCGCCTGGGCGGACCGTGCCGCCGCCGAAGCGGAAATCGAGGCGTCCCGCAAGCGGGCGGCGGCCATGGACTTCTAGCCACGGGCTTCTAGCCACGGGCTTCTAGCCACGGGCTTCTAGCCACGGGCTTCTAGCCACGGGCTTCTAGCCACCGCCTCATCTCGCCCGCTACGGCCGGACCGCGCCGATCGGGTCGCCTGGCGCGTAGATGCCGTCGATGCGCACGTCGGCCCCGGTGTACGGCGCGTCGACCATATTCCCGCCGCCGATGTAGATGCCGACGTGATGAATGGTGGTCGGGTCGGCGTTGTTCGTCGCGTAGAAGAGCAGGTCGCCGGGCTGCAGTGCACCGAGTGACACGTGCGCCCCTTCCACCCACTGATCGCCGGCATAGTGCAGCAGCGCGACGTCGGCGTGCGCCCAGGCGACCATCGTGAGCCCTGAGCAGTCATAGGTGTAAGGCCCGGCTCCGCCCCACTGGTAGGGTCGGCCGATCTGGCTGAGCGCCCAGTCCGCGGCGATATTGCCCTGCTGGGAGCTGGCCGGGGAATCCGGGAACGAGACGGCCTGGCCCGGCGCGGCGCTGCCGTCCGGCACGGCGCTTTGCTGGGCGGCCCGCGCCGCGGCCGCCGCCGCCGCGGCCGCGGCGAGCGCGGCCTGCCGCCTCGACGCGAGCGACTGCTCGGTGGCCTTCGCGCCCTGCAGCAGGCCAGACAGCTGGCTGGTCACCGACTTGGTGGTCTTGACCGCCGCCAGCTGCCGGGCCACGGCCGCCTGGATAGCCGTCTTGAGCTCAGCTGCCTGGCGTACGTCCGCCTGCTTCTGGTTGAGCGCTGTGCTGGCCGCTGCACGGAAGACGCCGGCGACCACGCTGTCCGCGGTGTTCTTCGCGAGGATGTCGGTCCTGCGGGTGGCGAACTGGAGTCCCAGGCCGACCTGGTTCAGGTAGGCCTGCACACCGTGGGCGTCGCCCAGCATCGCCGCCATGGGATCAAAGCCACCCTGGGTCTCAAATTCCGTGGCGGCCAGGCTAGCCACCTGGCGCTGACTGCCCTTCTCCGCGCTTTCGGCTTGGGTGAGGTCCTGCACCGTGGTGGTATATGCCGCAGCCGCCTGCTGTTCCGCAACGATCGTCTTGTCGTAGTTCTCGGTCAGGACTTCGGCCTGCGTTTCCAGGTCCGTCAGCTTGGCGTTGACTGCGGCGCGCCGCTCCTCCTGCTGGCCGAGCGCGGCTGCCCGCTGGTTCATCTTGTTCTGCGCCGCCTGGACCTGACCCGCGCTCGGCACGGGATTGCTGTCAAGCTGCATACGCGGCGGCGCGGCCGCCAGTCCGGCCGCCGTCAGGAGACCGCATCCGGCCATGGTCCATGCGGTCCTGCGCACGCTGAAGTAACCCACCGGCCCGTCAGCCATCCCGTCCCCCGGAAATGATCAAGCGTCCCCGATATTCGCCCGTGAGAGACTTAATGTAATCGTCCGACAGCGAAAAGTAGGGGAAATCGCATCGTGGCGCGCCCTGACATCGCCATGGTCAGATGACAGTGCTCCCGCACAGACATTGGGCCTGCGAATGGTCCACACTTAGAGGGCACAAGGTAAGCGAGGAGGGACCGGTGGAAAACGCCGGAGAGGTGCTCAGGCGGGCGCCACTGTTCAAGGCGCTCGACGAAGACGGGGCGCGCGAACTTCGGCAGACCATGAGCCAGCTCAAGCTGCACCGCGGCGAACGGCTCTTCGATGAGGGCGACGGCGGCGACAGCCTATACGTCGTGCTCGACGGCAAGATGAAACTGACCCGCTCGGCCGGTGACGGCCGGGAAAATCTGCTCAGCGTGATCGGGCCGGGCGAGATGTTCGGCGAGCTGTCGCTGTTCGACCCCCGGCCGCGGACGTCGACCGCCAGCGCCGTCACCGACGCGACGCTGGCTGCGCTGCCGCACGATTCGCTGCTGCCGCTGCTGCGCAAGCGGCCGGAGATCTCGCTGCACCTGCTGCGGGCGCTGGTGCAGCGGCTCCGCCGCGCCAATGACGTGACCGCAGACCTCGTCTTCACCGATGTTCCCGGGCGGGTCGCCAAGGCGCTGCTCGACCTGGCGGAGCGGTTCGGCGAGCAGACGGATGACGGTCTTCAGGTTCACCATGACCTGACGCAGGAGGAGCTCGCGCAGCTGGTAGGGGCGTCGAGGGAAACGGTCAATAAGGCGCTCGCGGACTTCGCCGCACGCGGCTGGCTGCACATCTCGGCCCGTTCGGTAGTGATCGTCGACGCCGAGCGCCTGCGCAAGCGCGCCCGGTAGCGCCGCGCGGGCGCCTCCCGGTCATCCGGCGCGGCGAGCCCGTAACCGCGGGTTCCGCTCGTCGCCGGCGGCCAGGTAATCCAGCTGTGCCTGGACAGACAGTTCGGCGAACCGGCGCACGGCCGGGTCGACGTCGCGGTAGACGCTGGCCACGATTTCCTCGGCCGTCGTATCGCCCGCCGCGAGGGCGGCACGCACCTCCGCCAGCCGCTCGGCCCGGTGCTCGATGTAATACGCGAGGGCCGACGACGGGTCGGAGACCAGCGGGCCGTGACCCGGCAGCAGGACCTGAACCGACGCGGTGTCAGCCAGTGCCTTCATGGCGTCGAGCGTGCGCAGGTAGTCGGCGAGGGACCCGCCTCCGGCGATGACGGTCGTACCGCGGCCGAGCACCGTGTCCCCGGTGAGCAGGGCACCGTCCTCCGGGAGCAGCAGGCTGAGGGAGTCCACGGAATGGCCCGGCGTCCCGATGACCCGCAGCTCACAGCCCGCCACCATAACCACGTCGCCGCCGGTCAGGCCTTCACTGCCCAGCCGGTGAGCCGGATCGGCCGCGCGCACCGGCGCCCCGGTGAGGGCGGCGAGCCGCCGCGCCCCCGCCGAATGATCGCTGTGCCCGTGCGTCAGCAGGATCTGCACCACCCTGCGGCCCGTCTCGGCGACCCGGTCCACGACCCGGCGCAGATGACCCTCGTCCTTGGGCCCGGGATCGACGACGAGCGCGGACGATGACCCCGGGGCGGCGATCAGCCAGGTGTTCGTGCCCTCCAGGGTCATCGGCGACGGATTGGGTGCGAGGACACAGGTCGCGAGGGTGGTACCGGAACCGTCAATTGTCATCGCTGGCGCCCGGTCGTCCGGGATGGTCAGCCAGGCCTGGCCGTCGGTGAACGTGACGGCGGGCCGCCGGGGGACGACCCGCCGCCGGCCCGCGGAGGATGTCCCGGGCCCGGGCGGCGACCTTTCCTGGAACTCGCAGCCGGCTCAGACCGTGGTCCCCCCGCCCGGCCCGGTCCCGCCCACCTCGGCGATCAGCTCGACCTCGACCGGCGCGTCCATCGGCAGGACCGCCACCCCGACCGCGCTGCGGACGTGCTTGCCCGCCTCCCCGAGGATCTCGGTCAGCAGATCGCTCGCCCCGTTCACGACCTGAGGCTGCCCGGTGAAGCCGGGGGCACTGGCGACGAACCCGGTGACCTTGACGATCCGCGTGATCGCGGACAGGCCGCCCGCCGCCGACGCGGCCGCGGCGAGGGCGTTGAGCGCGCACGCGCGGGCGAGCGTGACGGCCTCTTCGGCCGTCACGGCTGCACCGACCTTGCCGGTGGCCAGCAGCTTGCCGTCGGCCAGCGGCAACTGCCCCGCGGTGTACACCTGCGTGCCGCTGCGCAGCGCGGGGACGTACGAGCCGGCCGGGGTGGCGACCGGCGGCAGCGTCAGGCCCAGCTCGGCGAGGCGCTCTTCGGGCGTGCTCACCGGGCCGCCACGATGGCGATGGTCATCCCTTGGGCCGCTTCATGTAGGCGACCAGCTGTTCGGGGTTCGGGCCGGGAACGAGCGCCACCAGCTCCCATCCGTCGTCGCCCCAGTTGTCCAGGATCTGCTTGGTCGCGTGCACGAGCAGCGGCACGGTCGCGTACTCCCACTTCTGCATGGGGATGACCTTAGCGGCTGGGCGGCTGCCCCGGCGTGGGCTCCCCGGTGGCCCGTGCCTCGCCGGCCGCCCGCGGCTTCCGCACGACCGGGGTGCGCGGCTTGCGCTCCCCGGTGGCCCGGGGCTTCCGCGGGCAGGCCGCCCTGGTCCCCGCGCCGTTGCCGCTCGCGCCGTTCGGGTCCGGGGCGCTGGCGCCTTCGGTCTGGCCAACCGTGGTGCTGGGGAGGTCCGCTGCCCCGGCATCGATCGCGGCGGGCAGTTCCTGGGTCGTCTCGGCCGGCGATGGCATCCTGGGGGCGGGCGGAGCCGCAGCTTCAGGGACCGGCGCGGCTTCAGGGACCGGCGCGGCTTCAGGGACCGGCGCGGCTTCAGGGACCGGCGCGGCTTCAGGGACCGGCGCGGCTTCAGGCAGCGGTGCGACGCCGGCCGCCGGCTCGACCTCCGGGACCGGCGGCACGGACGCCTCGTCGAGCTGCGGAACCGGGGCCTGGTCGAGCTCCGGCACGTTGGCCATGGTGATCTCCGCCTCGGCCTCGGCCACCTCGGCGTCGCCGAGATCCTCGGGCTCATCGGGCCGCGCGACGGGCTGCGGCGGGCCGGGGGCCATCTTCTCGAAGAACCGCAGCAGCTCCACCGGGACCGGCATGATGAGCGTGCTGTTGCGCTCACCCGCCACCTCAACCATCGTCTGCAGCAGGCGCAGCTGGAGCGCCGCCGGATCGCGGGCCATCACGTTGGCGGCGGCCGCGAGGCGCTTGGACGCCTGGTACTCGCCGTCCGCCGTGATGATCCTCGCGCGCCGCTCTCGTTCGGCCTCGGCCTGACGGGACATCGATCGTTTCATCCCCTCGGGCAGCGAGACGTCCTTCACCTCGACGCGCTCCACCCGGATCCCCCACGGGCCCTCGGTCGGCTCGTCGATGATGCGCCGCAGCTCCCGGTTGACCGATTCGCGCTCGGCCAGCAGCTGGTCCATCTCGGACTGGCCGATGATGGACCGCAGCGACGTCTGGGCCTGCTGCGCGATCGCGAACATGTAGTCCTGCACGTTCACCGTGGCCTTGATGGGTTCCACGACGCGGAAGTACACCACCGCGTCCACCCGTACGCTCACGTTGTCCCGGGTGATGCCTTCCTGCGCGGGCACGGCCATGGCCACGATCTGCATGTTGACCTTCTGCATGCGATCGCCGATCGGGCGCAGGAACGTCAGCCCCGGGCCCCTTACCTCGGGCAGCACCCGCCCGAAGCGGTACACGATGCCCTTCTCGTACTGCTGGACCACCCGGAACGTGCGGCCGGCCGCGACCAGGCCGGCGATCACGAGTAGGACGATGATGACAACGAGTGCGGCCACCGGGATCACCTCTCTTCACTCCCCAGACTAATTAACGAGAGATACCTCACGCGCCCGGGGAGGCTCGCCGTAAGAAGTACCGGGGCGGAGATAGCCTCGCAGTGATGAGAGCAAGCGACACCGACTGGGAGGGCGTGCGGCTGCACGTCGTCACAGGCAAGGGAGGCACGGGTAAGACGACCGTCGCTGCCGCCCTGGCTCTGGCGTTGTCTTATGACGGCCGCAGGGTGCTCCTCATCGAGGCTGAGGGGCGGCAGGGAATCGCGCGGCTCTTCGACTGCCCTCCGCTGCCCTACGCGGAGCGCAAGGTCGGGATCGGGCCCGGCAAGGACGGGCGGCCGGGCGGCGACCTCTACGCGCTGGCCGTCGATCCCGAGGGCGCGCTGCTCGACTACCTGGAGATGTTCTACGGCCTCCGGCACACCGGCCAGGCGCTGACCCGGCTGGGGCTGATGGACTTCGCCACCACGATCGCTCCCGGGCTGTCCGACGTGCTCAGGACGGGCAAGGCCACGGAGGCGACCCGGCGCAGGTCCGGCGGCCGCGAGGTCTACGACGTGGTGGTCATGGACGCGCCGCCCACCGGCCGGATCGGCCGCTTCCTCAACGTCAGTGTCGAAGTGTCCGGCCTGGCCAAGGTCGGCCCGGTGCGCACCCACGCCGATAGCGTGGCCCGGGTGATCCGGTCCCCGCAGACAGCCGTTCATTTCGTCACCACGCTGGAGGAGATGCCGATCCAGGAAACCCTGGACGGCATCGTCGAGCTGCGCGGCCTCGGCCTCCAGGTGGGCGGGATCTTCATCAACATGGTCCACCCCGCTGGCGTGGCGGAAGCGGACCTGGAGGCAGCCGCGGAAGGGAACGTCGACGAGGCGGAGATCGCCCTGGGGCTCAAGGCGGCCGGGCTGGCCGACAGCCGGGTCCTCGCCGCCGGCCTGGCCATCGAACTGGCCGAGCACGCCCGCAACGTAACGCTGCAAGAGCGTGAACGCCGCGAGCTGGCCGCGGCGGGGCAGCCGCGCTACGAGCTTCCGGCCATTACGGACGGGATCGACCTGGGCGGGCTGTACAAGCTGGCCGAGGTGCTCCGGGACCAGGGAGCGGCCTGATGGATGACGGCGTGCTGGCCGGCCCGCGCCCGTGCCACCGGACGGCGCGATGAACCCGCCAGCCGCGCCGACCAGGCTCGATACCGACGCGCTGATTGACGACCGGCGGACCCGGATCATCGTCTGCTGCGGGTCCGGCGGCGTCGGCAAGACGACCGCCGCGGCCGCGATCGGCCTGCGGGCCGCCGAGCGCGGCCGGCACGTAGTGGTGCTCACCGTGGATCCGGCCCGCCGGCTGGCCCAGGCGATGGGCCTGAGCTACCTGGACAACATCCCGCGGCCGGTGGACATGAGCTTCTCTTCGGGCGGCAGCCTGCACGCCATGATGCTGGACATGAAACGGACCTTCGACGAGATCGTCGAGGCCCACGCGGACCCGGACCGCGCCGCGCAGATCCTGGCGAATCCCTTCTACCAGTCCCTGTCGTCCAGCTTCGCCGGCACGCAGGAGTACATGGCCATGGAGAAGCTGGGCCAGCTGCAACGCACCGATGAGTGGGATCTGATCGTGGTCGATACGCCCCCGAGCCGCTCGGCCCTGGATTTCCTCGACGCGCCACAGCGGCTCGGCCGGTTCCTCGACGGCCGGCTGATCCGGCTGCTGACCGCCCCGGCCAAGCCTGGCCGCGCGTACCTGAAGATGCTGACCGCCGGGTTCTCGCTCGTGACCGGAACGCTGACGAAGGTGCTCGGCGGGCAGGTGCTCAAGGACATGCAGACGTTCGTCACGGCCTTCGACACGATGTTCGGCGGCTTCCGCGAGCGGGCCGACACGACCTACCGCCTGCTCCAGACGCCGGGGACCGCGTTCATCGTGGTCGCCGCGCCCGAGCCGGATGCGCTGCGGGAAGCCTCGTACTTTGTCGAGCGGCTCGCGGGGGAACGCATGCCGCTCGCGGGCCTGATCCTGAACCGGGTGCACGTGCCGGCCGCCACCCGGCTGTCGGCGGCCCGCAGCCTCGCCGCCGCGGAAACGCTCGAGAATCACGAGATGCCGAACGGCACTGTGGAATCGGCCGTTTCCCCGCGCTACGCGCTCGCGGCCGGGGTTTTGCGGCTGCACGCCGAGCGGATGCAGCTGGCGGTCCGGGAACGACGGGTGGCCGAGCACTTTACGGCGGCTCATCCCACCGTTCCCGTCGCCGAGGTGGCCGCGCAGCCCGAGGACGTCCATGACCTCGAGGGCCTGCGGGCCATTGGTCTAAGCCTCGCCAGCCGACCGGCACGCGGCTAGCGGGTCAGCTCGCCACCAGGTCGTCAACGTCCTGCTCGTAGCGCTCGCGAGCCTGCTCGAGCAGTTCACGCCAGGACTTGACGTCGGGTCGCCGCCGCAGCAGGGCACGGCGCTCCCGCTCGGTCATCCCGCCCCAGACACCAAATTCGATGCCGTTGTCCAGCGCGTCGGCCAGGCATTCGGTCCTGACCTGGCAACCCCGGCAGATCAGCTTGGCTCGGTTCTGCGCTGCGCCCTGGACAAAAAGCTCGTCCGGGTCGGTTCCTTTGCAGGCGGCGCGTGTGGTCCAGTCAGTGATCCACATGTGCCCACTCCTTTTGATCGTCGCGTACTGCGTACATGGACGGTCGCTGGCTCGATGGCGAGTGCTTGCGGTCCGGCTCCGCTGCCGCGGGACCGGGTTACCGGTTCGTGATAAAGCAACCTACGGAAGTCGCGGGGTAGCTGCCAAGGCCCCGCTGTGCTCATTTACGGATAGTCCTCTTGGGCCATATCGGGTGGGATAGCTAGTCACCTTCGGTCACCCTTGGCGGCCTCTGGGTAATGAGCGAGCAGTTTATACGTCTTTGCCGCGTTTTGGGAGAAGTGGCAGCTTACGGTGCCTTTATGCGAGGCGCGGGGCACGTGCGCCCGTTCGGCACGTACCCTGATGCCGTGCTGTCAGGTGACAAAGCAAGTAAGACGGGTACCGTAGGCCGCCTTATCTCGATCTCGGCGGTGGGCGGCGTCATCGCGGCCGCCATGGCCCTGCCCGTCATCGCAACGACCGGCGTGGTCGTGCGCGATCAGGCGAACACGGCCGCCGGGCCCGCTTCGGCGAGCTTCGGCACGCTCCCGCAACGCTCGGAGATCCTGGACGCCAGCGGTCATCTGCTGGCGTACGTCTACGGCGTGAACGGCGGCCCCGGCGCCTCGGCCTCCGGCATCGACCGGCAGCCGGTCACTTACAACCAGATCTCGCCGGTCATGCTGCAGGCGATCGTGGCGATCGAGGACAACCGCTTCTGGCAGGAAGGCGCCCTGGACGTCAAGGGCACCCTCCGCGCGCTGGTCAACGACCTGCAGCACAAGGCGGTTCAGGGCGGTTCCAGCATCACCCAGCAGTACGTCAAGAACATGCTGATTCTTTCGGCGCCCAACGCGCAGCAGGCCCAGGCCGCCTCCCAGGACACGCTGTCACGGAAGCTGCGCGAACTGGGGCTGGCCGTCACCGTCGCGCACCGGCAGTCCAAGCAGCAGATCCTCACCGGTTACCTGAACGACGCCTACTTCGGCAATCTCGCCTACGGCATCGAGGTGGCGGCGCAGACCTACTTCAACACGTCCGCCGCGAAACTCACACTGCCCCAGGCCGCCCTGCTGGCCGGCATGGTGGAAGACCCGGTTGGCTATGACCCGTTTACCAATGCCGCCGTGGCCACGCAGCGCCGCAATACGGTGCTGGCCAGAATGGTCCAGACCGGCGTGCTGAGCAGCCAGCAGGCGGCCGCGGCCGAGAAGGCGCCGCTGGGTGTCCAGAACGCGATCCCCGACAACGGGTGCACGCAGACGGTGGCGGGCTCGGCGGCATTCTTCTGCAACTACGTCGAGCAGGTGATCCTGCAGGACTCGTCGATCGCGAGAACCCCTGCGGACCGGGCCAGGCTGCTGGCCACCGGTGGCCTGAAGATCTACACCACGCTGGACGAACGGGACCAGAACGCGGCCAGTGAAGCGGTCAATTACACGCTGCCGGAGTACAGCCACGTCTACAACCCCAACGGCAACGCGGACACCGAAGTGATGGTGCAGCCGGGCACCGGCGAGATCAAGGCGATGACGGAGAACCAGCGATACGGCAAGAACGGCACCACGCTCAACTACGCCGTCGACTCCAACTACGGCGGCAGCAGCGGCGTCCAGACGGGTTCGTCGTCCAAGCTGTTCACGCTCGTCACCGCGCTGGAGCAGGGCATCCCGTTCGGCTATACCGCCACGGTGCCGGACAGCACGATAGTCCAAGGCTTCACCAATTGCTCCGGGCAGCCGCTCACCCAGGGTTTCCCGGTGCAGAACGACGAGAACTCGACCACTGGGTCGTCCACGTACTCCCTGTACACGGGCACGGCGCTGTCCATCAACGTGTTCTATGGCGAACTGGAGCAGAAAGTCGGCCTGTGCAACGTCGTCAAGACGGCCAAGAATCTCGGATTGACGTGGGCGGACGGCACCTCGCTGCTCAAGCCCGACAATAGGCAGGTCTCCGCGGACAACACCACGTCGTTCACGCTCGGCTCGGTGACCGTCTCGCCGCTGTCCATGGCCGCCGCCTACGCGACCATGGCCGCGCGCGGCAGGTACTGCGCCCCGGTGGCGATGACGCGGATCACCACCGAGACCGGTTCGTCACTGCCCATCCGGTCGGCCGGCTGCCGTCAGGCCATTTCGCCGCAGGTCGCCAACGCGGTCAACTACGTGCTGCAGGGCGTGCTGAACTTCCCGGGCGCGACCGGCGCCGGGCTCGGGCTCAACCAGGTGGCGGCGGGTAAGACCGGCACCGCGAACAACTCCGAGTACGCCGCGTTCGGCGGCTACACGCCCAACCTGGCCGCCTACGTGTCGGTGTTCCACCCCGTCAATCCTGGCGACAACCTGATGGTCGCCCCGGTGAACAGCTGCTATCAGCAGCAGGGCGGTGCCCTGGCCTGCAACGGCGAGATGTTCGGTGCCGACGCGCCAGGCCATACCTGGCAGCTCAGCTTCGGGCGCGCCAACCTGGGGTCGGCAGCAGGCTTCGTTCCCGTCCCCGGCGACAGCCTGCTGATGAGGATGGGCGATGGCCGGAGCACGCCACACAAGGGTGGTAAGGGAAAAGGTAAAAACGGGGGCGGCGGCGGAGATAACGGCGGCGGCGGTAACGGCGGCGGAGATAACGGCGGCGGCGGTAACGGCGGCGGAGATAACGGCGGCGGCGGCAACGGCGGCGGCAACGGCGGCGGCGGCAACGGCGGCGGCGGAGATAACGGCGGCGGCGGAGATAACGGCGGCGGCGGAGATAACGGCGGCGGCGGAGATAACGGCGGGCTGAGATAACGGCGGCGGCGGTAACGGCGACGGCCCCGTCCAGGGCTAACACCTGACCGCCCCTAACCGCCCGTGCCCCGCACCCCAACGTGTGCAAAGACCGATTCGGGCAGAGTTTCCCGCAGAATGTGCGGATGCGGAAAAATCTTCCCAGATTACGAAGAAGTCATACGCGCGGCGAGCTGATCTGGCGGCACCTGCTGCTGGTCGCCAGAGTCCATGTCACGCACGGTGACCAGGTTGGCGCTCCGCTCGTGCGGGCCGTAGATGAGCGAGTAGCGCGCCCGCCGGTCCGCCGCCCACTTGAGCTGCCGGGCGAGCTTGCGGCTCGAGCCAAGGTAGACCTCGGTGCGCAGGCCGCCCGCCGCAGCCGGGCGGCGAAGTCCATGACGTCGGCGGTCGCGTCGTCGTCGATGACGGTGACGGCCACGTCCAGGCGCGGCGCGGTCACCGCCCCGTCGCTGAGCAGCCCGATAATCCGTTCCACGCCGAGCGAGCCGCCGCAGGCCGGCACGTCCGGGCCGCCGAGCGCGGCGATCAGGTGGTCGTAGCGCCCTCCGCTGGCGATGGATCCGGGCATCCCCGCGGCCACCACCTCGAAGATGACGCCCGTGTAGTAGTCCAGTCCCCGGACCAGGCTGGGCGTGAAGGCGATCCGCTCCGCGCCGATCACCGGCCCGGCGACCGCGATGAGCCGGTCCACCTCGGCCATCCCCTCGCGCCCCTCCTCGGCGCCGGCCAGCGTCCGGCGCAGCCGGTCTACCGCGTCGGGCGCCGTCAGGTCGTCGACGAGCGCCTTGGCGGTCACCGGGTCCAGGGATCGCGCCTGCACCAGCTCGCTGGCCACCTCACCGGGCTCAAGCTTGTCCAGCTTGTCCAGGGTGATCAGCACGCCCCCGCCGACCTGGGCCGGGACCCCGTACGCGCCGAGCAGACCGGTGAGCGCGCGCCGCGAGTTGACCAGGATCGAGAAGTCGCGCACGCCGACCGCCCGCAGCGCGTCGGCCACGGCGCAGACCACCTCGGCGTCGGCCAGCGGGGACGCGGAACCCACGACATCCACGTCGCACTGCGTGAACTCGCGGAAGCGGCCGCGTCCCGGACGGTCAGCGCGCCAGACCGGCCCCATCACGTAACGCTTGTAGGGTACCGGCAGCTGGGAGCCGTGAGCCGCCACGACGCGGGCCAGCGGCACCGTCATGTCGTAGCGCAGCGCCAGGTCCGCCTCGCCGGTGGTCTCGTGCTCACCGCGGCGGAGGATCTTGAAGATCAGCTTGTCGCCCTCGTCGCCGTACTTGCCGGTCAGGGTCTCCAGGCGCTCGAAGGCCGGCGTCTGCAGCGGTTCGAAGCCGTACCGCTCGAAGACGTCACGGATCGCCGCGAACACATGCTCGCGCACCCGCAATTCGCCCGCGAGGAAGTCCCTCGTACCCGAGGGCGGCTCGAACTGCTGGGACGCCATGATTAACTCCTCCACCCGGTGGCCGGGAACGAACCTGTGACACATCCCCGGCGTGCGGGGCTGCCCCTGGCCGGACGTCACGCCGCCGGCCGCCGCTCACCGGTAGCGGCCAGTGCTCATCCGGCCGCCCTGCCGATGCTACTGGGCCTGCCGCCCCTGGCCTGCCCTGGTTTTCGCTTCCCGCCTCCCTTGGCCGGAGAGCGGACGCACCCGCGGGGGGTGGTGTTCGGGTCGCCGGCGCCCGGTGCTTGTGAGCCAATCTGGGAGCATGTCCGGCACACGCGGGCACAACGTGCTCAGGACGGTCCAGCCGTCAGCTGGCGGCGCACCTCGGCGGCGACCCGGGCACCCTCGGCGCGTCCCGCAACGCGCGGGGTGACGGCCTTCATAACCTGCCCCATGGATGACATGCCAGCCGCTCCCGTCTCGGTGACGACCTCGGCCACGATGCCGGCGAGCTCGCCGTCACCGAGCTGGGCGGGCAGATACCCGGCCAGCACCTCACCCTCGGCCTGTTCCGCCGCCGCCTGCTCGGCCCGGTCGGCCGAGCCGAACGCATCCGCGGCTTCGCGGCGTTTCTTCGCCTCTTTGGCCAGAACCTTCAGCACTTCGTCGTCGGACAGCTCGCGCGACGCTTTCCCCGCCACCTCCTCGTTGGTGATGGCGGTCAGCGCCATCCGCAGCGTCCGCATACGTACTTGATCACGGGCCCGCATGGCCGCTGACAGGTCGGTCCGCAGGCGTTCCTTTAGTTCAGCCATGAAAACCATCCTCCCTGACGTGGCACCATGGGGGGGTGCGAGCACGAGCCATCCTCCCCCTGGGCGCCGCAGCGGCCGGTACCGCCCTGGCCTACGCATCGGTCGTCGAGCGGAACTGGTTCGCTCTCCGGCAGACCGAGGTGCCGGTCCTGGCCGCGGGCGCCCGGCCTCTCCGCGTCCTGCACATCTCGGATCTGCACCTGACCCCCGGCCGCAAGCGGCTGATGGCCTGGGTCGCGTCGCTGGCCAGCCTGGAGCCCGACCTGGTGGTGAACACCGGGGATTCGATCGCGGACCCCGACTCCATCCCCTGTCTCGTCGACTCCCTCGGGCCGCTGCTCGACCGGCCCGGTGTGTTCGTGTTCGGCTCCAATGACCTGTACCGGCCGATGCCGAAAAACCCGGCCCGGTACCTGTGGGAAACCAGCGCGCGCCGATACCCGCGGCACGAACCCGACCTGCCCTGGCAGAAGCTTGGTGACACCCTGGCCGACGCGGGCTGGCTGGACGCCAACAACCGGAGCAGCCGGATCAAGGCCGGCGGCCTCGACATCGTGGTGGCCGGAGTACACGACCCGCACATCAGGCGGGACCGTTACGAGCACATTGCCGGGCCAGCCGATCCCTCGGCCGACCTGCGGCTCGGCATCATGCACACTCCCGATCCGCGGATCCTCGACCGCTTCACGGCGGACGGCTATGACCTGCTGTTCGCCGGGCACACCCACGGCGGCCAACTGCGCGTCCCCGGTTTCGGGGCGCTCGTGACCAACTGCGAGATCGACCGCGCCCGGGTCAGCGGCCTGCACCAGCACCCGGCCGAAGGCACCCCCGCCCGCGACGGGCACCGCGCGTGGCTGCACGTGTCCGCCGGTCTGGGTACCTCTCCCTGGGCTCCCGCGCGGTTCGCGTGCCGCCCGGAGACGACCCTGCTCACGCTGGTGCCGTGCCGGGACGTATGACCCGCCGAGCTCCCGCCGTCCACCATGCGGGGCCTCATCACATGGCCGTGCGCGGCGGGGCCCGGTATCCGCTAGACTTTGCGGGCCGGTCGGGTGAGCGTCGCTGTGGCGAGCCGCATGACCAGCGGGGTGTGGCGCAGCTTGGCAGCGCGCTTCGTTCGGGACGAAGAGGCCGCCGGTTCAAATCCGGCCACCCCGACCCAGCTCACAGGCCACTCCCCCTGGCGGGATGTGGCCTTTTTCTATGCCGTACAGCAGCAAAGTACAGCAACGCCTACGAGCCAAGCTGCCTCCCGAGCCGCTTGAGCGCCTTGAGCGTCCTGGCATCCGAGACCTCGGTGTAGACGTTCATCGTCACGTCGATCTGCGCATGCCGCAGGATCCGCATGGCAACCCGAGGATGCACGTCGAGCGCGGCCAGAAGAGTGGCACAGGTATGCCTCATGTCGTGCACGGTGATCCGGCGGACGCCCGCCTTGGCGCAGCGTGTCTCGAAACGACGGTTCAGGTTCCGCGGCTCGAATGGCGTACCGGCCCGGGTCGTGAACACCAGCCCGCTTTGGACCCAGGAGGCGCCTGCCGCAGCCTTCGCGGCGGCCTGGTCCTTCTCGCGGATCCGCAATGCCGTCACGCAGATGCCCGGCATCGGCAAGGTGGCCTCCGAGGCCTCAGTCTTGGTTTCCCGGTGGAGCAGCTGGCGACGGACCCGCTGGAGCTGCCAGCCGATATCCAGCTCAGCCCCGTCCAGGTTCACAGCGGACCAGGGCAAGCCGACCACCTCGCCCTTGCGCAGGCCCATCACGAGGATCAGCACGTACGCGGCGTAGAGCGGATCCTGGTCCCGCTTCGCCGACTCCAGGAACCGGCGCGCTTCCTCGGCCGTCCACGGCTTCACTTTCCGCGTACGCGGTTTGGAGACATGAGCCAGGCCGGCGACGTTCTTCGGGATCAGTTCCTCGGTGACCGCATTGGTCAGCGCGCTGCACAGGATTGTCCAGGCGTCCCGGATGGTCCGTTCCGAGCCAGCCGCCGACAGCAGGTTGCCGGAACCTTAGCGCAGCAGCGACGTTGTTTCTCCGCTCGGCGGGCATCCTTACCCTGCGCGCAGCACTGGCATGTGTCCCTCAGCTTGTTGAGCCAGCCTCGCACGTCGCGCAAAGTGAGCTTGTCGAGCCGCTTGGAGCCGAGGCCGGGCAAGACGTACAGCCGCGTGAGCGTCTCGTATGTCGCGCAGGTCAGCGGCGCATAATTGGGCGGGACAACCACCTCGCGAAGCCAGTAAGTCATGTATTCGGCCAGGGTCGGCGAGCTGGTCGGCACTGGCCCGCGGCGGGCGCCATCGTGCAGTTTCAGCCACTTGCCGTGGACGTCCTGGCGGGTCTTTCCGTAGACCCACTTCCGGCGCCGTTTGCCGTCCGGAGTTGTTACCCATACATAGGCCGCATAGCCGTTGCGGTACGGGAAGATCGAGCCCTCTCCGTTCGCCCGCTGCCGACCGCGGGTCATCACGCAGCACCCTTCGCGAGCTGCGTGACACACTCGTTGAGCGCCTCGCGGCTGACCAGCCTGCGGCGGCCGATCTTGATCGTACGAAGCTGATTCGCGTGAATGAGGCTGTAGACCGACCAGCGGCTTACACGCAGCCATTCCGCGGTTTCCTGCATCGTGAGCAAGTGATCGGCTGGCAGTTCACTGAGTCGTGCCGTCATGCCGCCCTCCCCGTTGCCGAAAGATCCGAGCCGTCGGGCATGGCAGCTCTTCGCCTGGCCTCATTCGAGCGCGGCTTGCCATCGGGCGCGGTCGGCGACGACGTGCAGCAGCCGCCGGGCGTGGTCCATGTGGTCGGGGTCGCCGGGGGTGACCGGTTCCCAGGCGTACCGGCCCGGGTCGGTTGCCGAAACACCGAGCGTGGCCAGCAGCCAGTCCTTCCGGTCGGCCCGGTGATCGGCCAGCGTCTTGCCGGACCACTTACGGGAGACCAGGACGCGGCGCCCGGCGTAGCCGAGGTGATCGGCGTCGTGGGCTTTGCCCTTGCAGCCGCCGGGGACCAGGCCGGGCCGGGCGTTCTTGGGCTGGATGCCGTACCGGAGCCAGTTCGCGCACCGCGGCGAGCACGGCTCGTACCGCAGCGCCTCGGCCAGCCGGTCCGCGTGTGCCCGCTCGGCGTCGGTGTCGGCCTGGTGGCAGTCGGCCACCTGCTTGGTCAGGTACTTGGTCAGGTACCCGATGCACCGGGCCGCGTCCTTGGAGCCGGACAGCACGCCCTGGGCGTCGAACCGGTCCCCGAACCGGGCCACATGCACCGGCTCATCCTCGGTCCCCGATGGCGTCGAGGGCCTGATCCCAGGTGGGCAGGACTTCCCCGGTGGACGGATCGACGTACGTACACGTCTGCTCGTCCCACACCGGCCGCTCGTCCCCGTCGAACCGGACCGTGGTGGTGCCGGGCCACCACACCTGGTGGTAGGTGGCGGCCAGGACCCGGCGCAGCTCGGCGCGGGAGACGGTGCCGCGGATCGCGATGTGGATGTGCGGGGCGAGCCGCCGCTGGGGTTCGATGGCGGCGAAGTACTGCACGTCATAGCCGAGGAACCGGCGCAGGTTCTGGATGAACCGGTCGAACAGCGCCGCGAAGTGCAGCGCATCCCGCGCCGCCCGGGCGTAGTCGTAGGAGCCGGGGTCGGCGGGGGTGCCGTCCTCGCGGACCCGCCCGTAGCTGGGGCAGGTCAGGGTGAGGAACATCGACGGCCGGAACGTCTTGCCGTCCGGCGCGGTGTAGGTCTTCCCGACCGTCCGGCTGGTGACCTTGCGGCGGGGCAGGTCCGGGGCGTCCTGGCGGCGCCGGGTGGAGCGGTGCCGCCGCGCCGGCCGGGCCGGGAGCACGTTCCCGCGCATCCCCGCGTTGGTGATTTCGTCGTCCAGTTCGGTGACGAGCTCGTCCAGGTCGGTCGTGTCCTGCCCGTCGCTGGCGGCCTGGTCGCGGAGCGGCCTGGGCGTCGGCGCGGGTCTGGATCCACCACCGCTGGTCCTCGGTGGCCGGGTCGGGGTCGGTGACCGGCTCGTCCTCGAGGTGCCAGCCTTCCCGGCATTGCGCCGCCCGCAGCGCCCTGGCCCGTTCCGCGCACGACGGGCACACCGCGGCGAGGGTGTGCCCGCAGGGCACGAGCACCTGCTCCACCTCGCCGGTGTCGAGGTTGGTGCGGCGCAGCTGCACCGGCCGGATGCACGCGCCGTGCTCGACGGCCAGGTCCTGGACGACCTCCCGGGCCAGCGGCATCGCCAGCCGCTGCGCCCGCGTCGTCCTGGTCGTGCCTGTCGTCGGTCACTGGTCACCTCCGTCGTCCTCGTCGCCGGTCCAGGTGTCGCCGTAGCCGCACAGGCGGCACTCGGCGGTCATGGCCTGGCCGTCGTCCAGGACGAACAGGCCGGTGCCGCAGACCGGGCACGGCTCATCGGTCCGCCACGCCGTCGCCGCGCTCATGCGGCGCACCTCCGTCCAGCGCCGCGTCCTCGGGGCACCTGGGCGGCCATGGCCCAGATGTCGGCGTCGGAGACCCATCCGGCGCGGACCCGCACCGGGTCGGGGTCGGCTTCCAGCCGGACGAACGCCACCCCGGCGCCGATCGCGGGGTCGGTGGAGATCAGCTCGCAGGCCGCGCCGCGGTCCCGGGCGCCGTCGCCGAGCACCATGTCCACCTGCTCGGGCTCATCCAGCCGCATGGCGATCCGGTCCGGGAACAGGTTCCGGATGGTCAGCACGTCCTTGCGCGGGTCCTGCAACGCGGCCACCACGCAGTAGCCGACCGCCCGGCCCTGGGTGGTCAAGGTGGCGAGCGCGGCCATGATCCGCTCGCGGAGCTTGCGGTCCGCGCTGGTAGGCGGTCAGGAACGCGACCTCATCGACCAGCACCACCACGAACGGGTCCTCCACGGTGGGGGTGTGGTCGCGGCGCTTCCCGGCGAACCGGGCCGCCCGGCCCTGCATGTCCGCCACGGCTGGCCTCCAGCATGACCGCGATCGCTTCGGGGTCGGCGGCGTAGTGCGCCGTAGGTCTCGAAGATGACCCGGCCGAACGCCAGCTCCATCAGCTTGGGATCGGCGGCCAGCACCCGGACCAGCCCGGCTCGCATCAGCGGGAACATGGCCCGGATCAGGCCCCACAGCAGCGACGCCTTCCCCGCCCCGGTCGCGCCCGCGATCAGCAGATGCGTGCCATGCAGCCGGACCAGCCACGGCAGCCCGTCCTCCCGCCTGCCGACCGGCAGCGCCTTAAGATCCGGGTGGGCGGGGATGGGCAGGGCGGGGACGATGGCGGCCAGGGCGTCGCGGCGGACGAACTCCAGCACCACCCGCCCGGACCGGGCGGTGCGGACCCGGCACAACAGCGCCCCGAACCCGTGCGCCAGGTTCTCCGCGCACCGGGCGAGATCGGCCGGGGACTGGCCGGACACCAGCCGGACGGCCACCCGGTCGGTGTACCGGGTGGCGGACACCTTGCCGAGCACCGGCAGGAGGATCCGGCCCTGATGCCAGGGCGCCACCCCGGAGATGGCCATCACCCCGGCCCAGCGGCGCCGGTAGCACCACCAGCCCCGCCACTTGCCCCGCGCCGGGCCAGCGATCCACCGGGTGAACGAGGCCGGCCAGAACCACCGCCAGGCGGCCAGCACCACCACGGCCCAGGCGACCAGGAGCGACCAGGCCCAGCCAGCCGACGTTCAGCCAGGCCAGCACCAGCACGGCCAGCGACGGTGGCGGCCACCGGGTGCCGGGCGATCAGCCGGACCAGCCAGGCCAGCAGCCGGACCAGCTGCACGACGGCGATGATCCCGGCGGGGGTCCGGTAGACCGGCGCCCGCCAGACGGGCAGGGCGAACGGGTCCCGGTTGGACAGCTGGGCCACCTGCTCGCCGGTGATCACCTTGCGCATACGCTGGTCACCTCTTCCTTGCCATGGGGAGAGAACCCAGGGGCGGCCGGAGGTACCAGCTCCAGCCGCCCCGCCTCCATCAGCACTGCCATCACGCCGCCTGCCCGGCGCCATCCCCGGCAGCTGCCACGTCCGCGCGGCCAGCGGACATCCGGCGCTCCAGCTCGGCCACGTACTGGCCCACCGCCTCGGCCAGCAGGCGGCCGACGGTCACGTCGTCCTCGGTCACCTCGTCCGAGTCCGGGACGGTGATCGAGATGTCCACGTGCGCGTCCTGCACCGTCAGGATCGGCGCGCATGTCGTCGTAGACGCAGCAGTGGATGTAGGTGCGGCCGGTCAGCCGGACGAACGACTCGACCCCGGTCACGCCGTCCGGGCCGAACCGGACCGACGCGGATGTCGCGGTCATGCCGTCACCTCCTGCCCGCCGGGCAGCGGCACCAGGTCCGCCCGCTCCGGCCCGGCATCGAGCAGGGCCTCGGCTTCGGGCGTCAGCCGGTAGGGGACCGGAGCGTCCGGCAGCGGCGGCAGGCCCCGGTACCGGCGCTCCACCGCCACCGCGTACGCCCACGCCTGCGCCGCCAGCTGCCGGGCGAACTCGACGTGCCCGGCCTCCAGCTGCTCCGGCAGCGTCACGCTGACCAGCGTGGACCCGGTGCCGATCACGAGCATCGGGGCGCGGCGCGGGAACGGCACGAACGCCACCTCATACCGGGCACCGACCCGCAGGCACAGGTGCGCCGCCGGGTTCCGCCGCGCCATCACGCCGCGTCCTTGCGGTTCGGGCGCCGGGCGGCCGAGCCCCCGCGAGGGGGCCCGCACCCCGGTGGCCTTAAGCGAGTACGCCAGCCGGGCGCCGCACTTGTCCTTGCCCTTCCGTTGCCCTGGCACCGGGAGGTATCCACGTACGGGGTGGCCATCAGGCCCTCGAACTCCACCGCCGTGAACGGCGACCCAGCCGCCGCGGACGGCAGCACCGGCTGAACCTGCGCGGCGACCTTCACCTTCACCGTCCGCTGCCGGGCCTGCTCGTCCGCGTCGATCACCTCGACCACCCACAGCGGCAGCCCGGTGTCCTTGTCGATCTGCTGGACCACCCGGTCCCCGCTGGACCGGTCGAAGTCCCGCACCATCTCGAACTTCCCGGCCGCATACGCGCCGTCCGGGAACACCGCCCCGAACTCGACCGGGATCGCACCTTGAAACGCCATCGTGTCCTCCAGTTGATAGCCTGTCATGCTGACATCCTAGGACTACAGGATGACAGGCGGAAGACGATGGAGGCTTACCGAACGGCTAGGATTTCCTTACTTCAGGAGTGACCGCAGCTCAGCGGCCTCGGCCAGCAGCACAGGCTCGGGAATCCTCGCGTCCGGCGCCTGCGCCGACAGCGGGAACGGCTGGCCGGGACGAGGATCGGCGGGGTACCGCGGCACCAGGTGAGTGTGCAGGTGCGGCAGCGAGTTGCCCAGCGTTTCGTAGTTCATCTTCAGCGGGCTGTACACGGTGATCAACGCGCGGGCCACGTCCAGGACCTCAGCCCAGTACCCGGCCGCCTCCGCATCGTCCAGCTCGGTGGGCTCGTTGACGTGCCGACCGCGCCAGATCACCAGCGTGTAGCCGCGCTGCACGTCGGCGCGCTGAAGGTAGGCATCGGAGTACACGCCCTTGCGGATACGGACGCCGTAGCGGTCGGCTTCCGGGCGGCCCGCCTCGCACATCTCGCAGCCGACACCGCGGGTCAGGTCAGCCCAGTTGGGCGGCCACTCACTCATCCGGGCCGCCTCGTCCTCTTCGGCCCACTCGAACGCGAACTCGTGCCGGTCACCGGCATAAAGATCATCAGCGACCTGCAGGGTCCGGCCGTCCGGGTCGTAGTCGACATGCAGCATCCGCACCACCGGGACGCCCGGCTCCAGGTCCAGCAACCGGACCTCTTCGGGAGCCGGCATCCGCGCCCGGAGCAGCTCGATGCCGTGGGCGAACCGGTGGCCGAGCCGCTCGATCAGGTTGTCCGGTCCCTCCGGCAGAGCATCCGGTGACTCCAGGCGAGTCCCTTCAGCCAGCCACAGCGGGTAATAGCTCGTCGAGATCACCGCAGGCACCCCGTCCAGCAGCTGCAGCCGCTTCCGGATCACCGCTTGCTCGCCCGCCGGGCAGCCAAGCCAGTCGGCGACATCGGCCGGAACCGGGCCACGGCCGATCATCAGCATCCGCCGCGAGGGAACCTGTCCCTGCGCGATCGCCTCGGTATCGAACTCCGGCTTACCGGACGCCCGGTGCGAGGCATGCCGATGCGTGGAGGAGATCCGCCGCAGCGGAGGCCGGTCCCGGACATAGGACCCGAACCCCTTGCGCGTCACCACCAGGCCCTCAGCCGCCAGCGTCGCCAGCGCCGTACGGATCGTCGTCCGGCTCACCCCATAGTCATGCTGAAACTCGCTCTCAGTCGGGAGCTGGCTCCCCGGCCTCCGAAGACCCTCCTGAATCTCTGCCCGCAGCACATCCGCCAGCTGCAGCGCCAGCGGGCGATCAGATCGAGGGTCAAGGCGCTGCGTCATCATCCGCCCTGCTGTGCTAGATCTCGCCTGTTGTGCTAGCACTACAGGCCAGCGTACCGCCCCACCGCCCAGGCACGCCCAGCAGGCACGCGACCAACAGCCAGCGAACGCGACACCAAGCCACATGCGTTGCCGAATTAAGCCGTACTAGATCAAGCGGCGCCGCTGGCGCCGCCGTGCCCGGCCGCGCTCCGCGCCGGGCCTCCGGCCCTGGCGGGCCGACCCGGCGCGGCGCACCGGGCAACAGGCGAATTACCGCCACTGGCCAAGACACCCACTCAGCAGCCCGCGCCGCTACGGTCATGCACGAGCGGCTACCGCCACAATGCGAGCCGAGCTAGGCGGCGGCGCCGACGCCCGCAGCGGCCACGGCATACCGCAGGATCAGGCACGCGTCCCCACGGCCCGCAGATTGCGGCTGGACCGCACACGGCACTCCCGCCGCAGGTGGGGGCCTTCACCCGATACAGGGAGTATCGGCCCTCCACGTCGGGCGTCAAGGGCGGGAAGATCTTTTGGCCCCGCCCCTCCACACGAGCCGAACCCTACGGGCTGCCCCTCGGCCCGCGTGGAGCCTCTGCGCGTCCAAAACACTCTTCCCGTCGCTGCGCGATGGCCCTGCGGGCCACCCTTGACCCCCGCCGCTCCAGGCGATGACCAGCGCCTATCGGGTGAAGGCCCCAGGCCGCAAAGGCCAGGGCACGCAGGCGCGGAAGGAGCCCTCATGAACATCCGGATGACCGACGAGGCGATGACCAGCGACACCACACCCCACGGCACCCGCTCGGACGCGGACGGCTGGGCCTGCGACCTTGCTACCCGGCCGGGTATTGACCCGCAACCAGGCCATCACGGCCATGGTGCTCGCCGAGACGGTCACAGGCAACATCGGTGACCACACCGACAAGCGGTGGCTGTTCATCTAATTCGGGCGAACGAACTCGGCATGACCGGCGCCGACGCCGTGGGCAAGATCAGCTACTACGGGGTTGACCTACCAGCCAGCGGGCGAGTAGACACGCAAAGCGGGCACGGTGATCTACGCGCCGTGCCCGGTGCGTGCCCGATTGGGCAGTCATCTGGGGTATCCCACGGTCAATCACTCATAGCCATCCAACCCCTCTGACCTGCGGGCCAGACAGATCACAGCGGTACCGCCGTGACCTTTTAAGCAACGGGTCGGCCCGTGCCGCAGATGTGCTTTACGCAAGGAGCTGCCACAGCCGATGGAATTACTCACGAGTGCAGCACCTTGGAATAGACCGGACGGAACGCCCAGTCGAGTTGGCAGTTTTGGCCAGTCGGGTTTCCCTCGCAAGCCTCCTGCGAGCAGACTTCGGCCCAACATCTACGTCTTGGTACTTGGCCGCCGGGAACGGAACGCTGTGCTTCTCATTAACGTCACCAGTGGCACTCGGAACGACCGTACCATTCAACAAAG
>CAWDTK010000005.1:0-24826 GCA_963805255.1 uncultured Actinomycetes bacterium | reverse complement strand
GCATTTGGCGGCAAGCCACGCATCCAGCTTGGCCCGCAGCACGGTGACCGCGTTGACCGGGTCCGCCAGGCGCGCGTCCTGGTAGTCGATGCCGACGGAACTCCCGGCGTTGAGGAAATTAACGCAATTGCGGGTGATCCGGCGCTCGACCGGGGCCTCGGTCAGGAAGTCCGGAAAGACCTCCTGGATGCCGCGGGAGTACAGCACGCCGCCGGAGAGGTTCTTCGCGCCGGCCGCCTCGCCGCGCTCGATCAGCAGCACCGAACGGCCCTGCTGGGCAAGCTGGTAGGCGGTGACGCAGCCGGCGATCCCCGCGCCGACGATGATGACGTCGAAGTCGGGCTCAGCTGTTTCTGTCATGTCGCACCATCACTCCAGCACGCTGGTGATCGCCGGCACCAATTGGTAGAGGTCGCCGACGAGACCGTAGTCGGCCTGCTTGAAGACCGCGGCGTTCGGGTCGGAATTGATCGCCACGATCGTCTCGGCACCCACGACGCCGACCATGTGCTGCAGCTGGCCGGAGATCCCGATGGCCAGGTAGAGCTGCGGGGTGATACGCGCGCCGGAGCTGCCGATATAGCGGTCCTTGCCCATCCAGTTGAGGCCCTCGGCCACCGGGCGCGAGCAGGCGATCTCGGCCTTGATGGCCCCGGCGAGCGTCTCGATCAGCGCGAGGTCCTCCTTGGCCTTGAGGCCGCGGCCGACGCCGATGACGTGCTGCGCCGCGTTGAGGTCCACCTCCTCGAAGCCGGACGTGATGGTCTCGAGCACGGTCAGGCCGTACGGCGTGCCGGTGACCTCCTCGATGGGCACGCTGTCACCGCTGGCCGCGGGGACGGAACCGCCGTCCAGCAGCAGGGCGACCGGCCCGGAAACCTCGACGCTCTCCTCGGAGATGTCGCCGTACACGGCGTTCAGGACGGTGGTCTTGTCCTTGTCCAGAGCGACCGAACGGGCCCCGGTCAGCACCGCGGCCCGCAGGCGGGCGGCGGCGGCGCCGAGCAGCACCCGGTCGGCGGGGTTGCGGCCGCTGAGCACGACCCGGGGCGGGTCGGCCGCGACGACCTCGGCGACCGTCTGGGCGCTGGCTTCGGCGGGGGATCCCTCCGGCGCGCCGCACCAGACCACCCGGTCGACGCCGCTCGCCGCCACCGCCTCGGCCACCGGCCGGGACCCGGCGACGACCGCCGCGACCTGCCCGGCGGGCCCGGCGGGCCCGGCCAGGTTGCGTGCGACCGTGATCAGGTTGCCGATCGCCGGCTGATCCGCGACGACGATCCAGGCATTGACGCTCACTGTGCAGTCCTCTCTCTCATCCTGCGGGCCCTGGGGACCCTGCGGGCCGTCACAGCGCGCCCACTTCGCGCAGCGCCTTGACGAGCTCGGCGGCGGCCGCGGCGGGGTCGGACGTGTCCAGGATCTGGTTCTTGCGCGCCTTGCGGGCCGGGCGGGACGTGCCGGTGACCGTCATCAACGCGCTCCTCGCGGGCACGTCCAGCGCCGCGAGGTCCGCATGGTCCACGGGTTTCTTGCCCGCCGCCAGGAGGTCCTTCATGCCGGGCACGCGCGGCGCCGTGGCATCCGCGGAGGTCGCCAGCACGGCGGGACCGGAAATCTCTAGCACCTGGGTGCCGCCCGGGATCGCGCGTGTCACGCGCAGCGCGCCGGCCTGGCCGGTCACCGCGGTCACCTCAGCCACGGCGGGCCAGCCGAGTTCGCCGGCCAGCACGGTCGGCACCATCTTGGCCGCCACGTCGACCGACGAGTCACCGGTGACGACCAGGTCCACGTCGCCGATGTGACGGACCACCCCCGCGACCACCGCGGCCAGCTCGGCCTGCCCGGCGTCCTTGAGCGAGTCATCCTCGACGACGACGACCCGGTTCAGGCCGCGGGCGAGAACGGCCTTGCACGCGATGGGCGCGCCGACGCCCTTCGCCCCGACCGTCACACCGATCAGCTCGGCGCCCGCGGCCTCGGCGAGACCGCGCGCCAGTTCCATGGCCACCGGGTCGTAGGTGCTGATTCCGGGCCGGGCCCGGCTCCAGTCCACGGTGCCGTCGGCACCGACCGTGGCTTCCTCCGGGTCGCTGGTCCACTTATAAGCGACCACAATCTTCATAGCGCTCCTCCTGGCAGCGGCCACCGCGGCAAGTGGACGCGATGACGCTGTTGTCCTGGGCCTTGTTGTAGCGTCGCCGGCGGGCCGGCCGTGATCACCGGAGGGCGGCGCGCGCGATCACCATGCGCTGGACCTCAGAGGTTCCCTCGTAAATCTCGGTGATCTTGGCGTCGCGGTAGTTCCGCTCGACCGGGTAGCTCTCGGTGTAACCGTATCCGCCGTGAATCTGGATGGCCTTGCCGGCGACCCGGGTGGCCGTCTCCGAGGCGTACAGCTTGGCCATGGCCCCTTCGGTGGAGTAGGGCAGGCCGCGGTCGATGTTGGACGCGGCGCGGTAGACCAGCAGCCGGGCAGCGTCGATCTCGGTCGCCATGTCGGCAAGCATCCACTGAATGGCTTGCAGGGTCGCGATCGGCTTGCCGAACTGGATGCGCTCTTTCGCGTACGCGACGGCCGCGTCGAGGGCCGCCTGGGCGATGCCCAGGGCCTGCGCGCCGATCCCGACCCGCCCGCCGTCGAGCGTCTTCATGGCGATCTTGAAGCCCTCGCCTTCCTTCCCCAGCAGTGCGTCCTTGGGCACACGGCAGTTGGTGAAGTACAGCGGCGGCGTGCTGGACCCGCGAATCCCGAGCTTGTGCTCGGGATCGCCGACAGCGAACCCGGGGGTGTCCCGCTCCACGATGAAGGCGCTCATCCCGCGCGTGCCCGCCGCGTCCGGGTCGGTCTTGGCGAAGACGATGTAGATCTCGGCGTAGGGGGCGTTGGAGATGAAGATCTTCGACCCGTTCAGGACGTAGGAGTCGCCGTCCGGCATTGCCGTGCACGTGCCGGCCGCGGCATCGGTCCCGGCGGCGGGCTCGGTCAGGGCGAACGCGCCCAGGCGGCGCCCGGAGGCCATGTCGTAGAGGTACTTGTCCTTCTGGGCCTGGTTCCCGAACCTGTAAATGGGGAAGGTGGCGAGCGTGGTGTGCGCGGTCATGATGACGCTCGTGGTCGCGCACGCCCTCGCCACTTCCTCAAGCGCGATCATGTAGCTCACGTAGTCCGTCCCGGCGCCACCGTATTCCTCGGGGTAAGGCATCCCCATGAGGTTCATGCCCGCCATTTTCGGGACCACTTCCTCGGGGAAGCGGTGGTCACGGTCGACCTCACCGGCCACCGGCGCAAGCTCAGCTTCGGCGAACTCTCTTACCGTGCTGCGAACTAGTTCCTGCTCATCAGTCAGCTCGAAGTCCATGTACGGGCACCTCCCGGAATTGCCGGCCGTCCCGGCCGGGTCGAATATAGGGTCTATCGGGTTCAGAGCGCCGGGCCGGCACAGCCGGAGCTGACATCTCTTTCACAATGTTCCAGCATATTAAGCTGCACATAAGCGAGTATACAGTTGTCGTTCTTTGCTATTGCCCGCACGCTGGAATAACTAAATTCCCGCATACGCGCACCAACAATAACTGCCAAATTAATTCGGCCGGCCCCGGTCCCGTAGGGCCGAAGGTCCCGATCCTGCTGGCCAGCCGGCCGGAAGGTGCCGCAGGGCATACGGTCTTGCAGCGCGGGACGTTCGTCCTCTTGCCGCGAGGCCGTGTCTGGCACAGGCTCAGGACTGCATCTGCGTTATGAGCTTCCTGGCTGAGAGCCAGACCTGCCGGAACGACCCGGCAGGTCTGAGCAGTCAACGGCGGCCTGGACAGTAAGGGGAACGGTTATGACCGAAGAGAACAACGATGTCGTGGTGCTGTCCGGCACCCGGACGGCCATCGGCCGGTATGGCGGCGGCCTCAAGGACATCCCGCCGTGCGACCTGGCGGCGACGGTGGTCCGTGAGGCGGTACGCCGGTCCACCGTCGATCCGGAGGACTTCGGCCACGCGGTCTTCGGCAACGTGATTCACACCGAGGTCAGGGACATGTACCTGAGCCGGGTCGCCGCGGTCAACGGCGGCCTTCCGGTGGAAATGCCGGCTTTCACGGTGAACCGGCTGTGCGGCAGCGGGCTGCAGGCCATCGTCTCGGCCGCCCAGCTCATCACGCTGGGTGATGCTTCGGTCGCGGTGGCCGGCGGGGCCGAGTCGATGAGCCGTGGCCAGTACTGGCTGCCGGGCATGCGCTGGGGCCAGCGGATGGGAGACGGCAAGGTTATCGACGCGGTGGTCGGCGGGCTGTCCGACCCGTTCGCTGCCTGCCACATGGGCGTGACGGCGGAGAACGTGGCCGAGGACTACGGCATCTCCCGCGAGGATCAGGACGCGCTGGCGGTCGAAAGCCACCGCCGGGCGGCGGCGGCGACGGCGGCGCACTACTTCGACGACCAGATAACGCCCATCCAGGTCACCGTCAAGAAGAAGACCGTCGACATCGTGAAAGACGAGCACTTCCGGGAGGACGTCAGCCTGGAGTCCATGGCCCGGCTGCGCCCGGCGTTCGCCAAGGAGGGCACGGTGACCGCCGGGAACGCCTCGGGAATGAACGACGCGGCGGCCGCCGTCGTGCTGGCCAGCAGCGCGTACGCCAACAGCCACGGCCTGCAGCCGCTGGGCCGCCTGGTCGGCTACAGCCACGCGGGCGTCGAGCCCAGGGTCATGGGCATCGGCCCGGTCCCGGCCGTCAAGATGTTGCTGGAGAAGACCGGCCTGAAACTCGACGAGATCGACGTGTTCGAGGTGAACGAGGCCTTCGCGGCCCAGGCCCTCGCCGTCATCCGCGAGCTCGGCCTGCCCGAGGACCGGACCAACCCCAACGGCAGCGGCATCTCGCTGGGGCATCCGGTGGCCGCCACCGGCACCATCCTGACCGTCAAGGCGCTGTATGAGCTTAAGCGGGTCAATGGCCGGTACGCGCTCGTGACGATGTGCATCGGCGGCGGGCAGGGCATCGCCGCGATCTTCGAGCGACTGTAAGGCGGGCCTCGGGGGGCGGCGGGCCTGACGGCCCGCCGCCCCCCGAGGCACAGGCCGGTCCGCCCGCCAGTCTCGCTGGCCCCCCGCCAGTCTCGCTCCGCCCGCCAGTCTCGCTCCGCCCGCCAGTCTCGCTGGCCCCCCGCCAGTCTCGCTGGCCCCCCGCCAGTCTCGCTCCGCCCGCCAGTCTCGCTCGCTCCGCCCGCCAGTCTCGCTCCGCCCGCCAGTCTCGCTCCGCCCGCCAGTCTCGCTCCGCCCGCCGCTATGGCTCGGGCATCAGGCCGTGCTCCGGGAAGACCGCCAAGCGGGTGGCGAAGATGGCCCGGTCGACAGGATCGGACGGGTTGTAGCCGGACTCAAACCGTGCGAACGCCGGCTCGCTGCCGTCGGTCATGGTCTCCGGTGCCTCCTGGCCGGTGCGGCGGGAGGCGTACTGGCGCCAGCCGTCCGGGATGCGCACGCGGGGATCGATCGGGCACCCCGCCGCCTCGGCCAGGAGATGCGTCCAGGTCCGGGACACGACCTGAAGCGGCTCATAACCACCTCCGCCGGTCAGCAGCCAGCGGCCGCCGGCCACCTCGTGGGCCAGCCGGTGAATCGCGGCGCTGGCCACGCGCTGCCCGTCGATCGACAACCGCAGGTCGGCCAGCGGATCAAGCCAGTGCGTGTCACAGCCGTGCTGGCTGACCAGGATCTGCGGGCGGAACTCCCGCAGCAGCGGTGGCACCACGGCGTCGAAGGCCCGCAGCCACCCGGCATCCCCGGTCCCGGCCGGAAGCGCCACGTTCACCGCGGATCCCACCGCCCCCGGCCCGCCCGTTTCCGACGGCCACCCCGTGCCCGGCCACAGCGTGGCCGGGTGCTCATGCAGGCTGATCGTCAGCACCCGCGGATCGTTGTAGAAGGCGACCTGCACCCCGTCCCCGTGGTGCACGTCCATATCGACGTAGGCGACCCGCTCTGCGCCCGCCTGGAGCAGCCAGTTGATCGCGATCGCCGGGTCGTTGTACACGCAGAACCCGCTCGCGCTGGCGCGCATGGCGTGATGCAGGCCGCCGGCGATGCTTGCACCGTGCTGCGCCGCTCCCGTCCACACGGCCCGGGCCGCCGCCAGGGTGGCGCCTACGACCAGCGCCGACGCGTCGTGCATGCCCGTGAACACCGGATTGTCGTCGGTGCCCAAGCCGAAATCCGCCATCGAATCGTCCGGCTCCGGGCCGCCCGCGTGCCGCACCGCGGCGATGTAGCGCGGCAGGTGCACCGTCTCCAGATCCACATCCGTGGCGGGCTCCGGGCGCTCGATCGACACCCCGGCCGCCGGGAACACGCCGAACGCGCGCGCCAGCTCGATCACCAGCTCTACCCGCGCCGACGCCATCGGATGGCCGGTCCCGAAGTTATAGCCCGCCAGCCGGTCGTCCCAGGCCACGCACAACGTACAGGCCATGCCCGGTGCAGGCTAGCCGGTCATCCCGGGCCGCGAACGACGTACAGTCCGCGCCCCGTCAGCACAAGGGGCCGCCGGCCACGTAGATGACCTGGCCGGAGACGAAGCCCGCGTTCTCGCCGACCAGGAAGGAGACAGCGTTCGCCACGTCAGCGGGCTGGCCGACCCGGTTTACGGGTATCTGCTTCTTGTAGGTCTCCACGAGATCCTCGAACGACATCTTCAGGCTGGTGGCCATGGCCGCGGTCATGTCGGTGGCGATGAAGTGCGGCCCGACCGCGTTCGCGGTGATCCCGAACTTGCCCAGTTCCTTGGCGAGCGTCTTGGTGAAGCCCTCCACCCCGGCCTTGGTGGCGGAGTAGTTGGCCTGCCCGCGGTTGCCGAGCGCCGACGACGACGAGATATTGACGATCCGCCCCCACTTCTGCGCGCTCATGTACTTCTGCACCGCCCGGGTCATCAGGAACGGGCCGCGCAGGTTGACGTTGACCACCGTGTCCCATTGCTCGTCGGTCATCTTGAACAGCATGGCGTCGCGGGTGATCCCCGCGTTGTTCACCAGCACCGTCGGCTCGCCGAGTTCGGCGGCTATCCGCTCGACCGCGGCGTTCACCTGATCGGTCTTGCTGACATCGGCGCCAACCGCAAGCGCCCGCCCGCCGGCGTTCTCGATCTCCTTGACCGTTCCCGCGCAGTCGGCCTCGTTCAGGTCGAGGACCGCCACGGCCATCCCGTCGGCGGCCAGCCGGATGGCTACCCCGGCCCCGATCCCGCGCGCGGCTCCGGTCACGATGGCAACTCGCTGCGTCTCCTGTGACATATGCGTACCTTTCGTCCGTCCGGGGACACCCTGCGTCGGGTCCGGCCCTGGTTTGTCGGCTGGCCAGCATCCTCCGCTTTGTGCTCGCGTCCCGCAAGGAGGGGTTCGGGGCATGGTCGCCCAGCAGCGGACCTCTGGTGCGGGAGAGGCACGCGGCCACACGAGGGAGGGCGCGGCGTTCCCGCGCAGCGGCTGCGGCACGGCGTTCCCGTGTAACGGCTGCGGCACGGCGTTCCCGCGCAGCGGCTGCGGCACGGCGTTCCCGCGCAGCGGCTGCGGCACGGCGTTCCCGCGCAGCGGCTGCGGCACGGCGTTCCCGCGCAGCGGCTGCTAGTCCGGTTTGCCCTGGGTTACCGGCGGGTATATTCCAGTTAGACCCATGGCAGCACCCTTGTGCTGCACGGCCGCGTGAGCTCGATCGGTGGAGGGATATGCAGTCACTATGGCGCGGCCCGCTGCGGCGCAAGCTGACCGATGAGTACATCGGCGTCGACGGCCAGCTGCTGCGTGTCTCGGTGCGCCAAGGGGACCGTGACCGGGTTCCGCTGCTCCTGATCAACGGCATCGGCGCCAAGCTGGAAGCGCTGCAGCCGTTTGTGGACGCGCTTAACCGGTCCCTGACCGTGATCCGTTTCGACCCTCCCGGTGTCGGCGGCTCACCGATGCCCCGGCACCCGTACCGCTTCAGCAGGCTGTGCACGATGATCGCCGGATTGCTGTCCGAACTCGGCTATGAGTCAGCCGACGTGCTCGGCATCTCCTGGGGCGGCGGGGTCGCGCAGCACTTCGCGGCGTTCCAGCCACAGCACTGCCGTCGGCTGGTGCTGGTCAGCACGGCGACCGGTACGCTCATGGTGCCCGCCCGGCCCGGCGTCCTGGCCCGGATGGCGACGCCACGGCGCTTCACCGACGTCGGCTACGTCGGGCGTTCGGCCCCCTCCCTGTACGGCGGATCCGCGCGGACCGACCCGGAGCGGATCAGCACCCACGTGACCGGGCACAACGGCTCCGCGTCGCCCCGCGGCTACCTCTACCAGCTCACCGCCGCGGCCGGCTGGACCAGCGTGCCGTTCCTGCGGAGGCTGCGGCAGCCGACGCTCATCGTGTCCGGGGACGACGACCCGATCATCCCGCTGGCCAACGCCCGCCTGATGCACCGGCTCATCCCCGACTCGCGGCTGCACGTCTTCAAGGGCGGCCATCTCGGGCTGGTCACGGAGGCGGCGCAACTGGCGCCGGTGGTCGAAGGCTTCCTGGACACGGACGCTACCCACACCTTACGGCCCGGCCGCTTCCGGCGCTGGCCCGCTTGACGTTCCGGGCTTTCCAGGTGGTCGTGCATCGAGGCGGCCACGGCGTGCAGTAACTGCTGCCAGGACAGCAAAATTGCACACTTTTTCGATGGACCGTCCAGATCAGCCACCCCCGGACGCGCCAGCCCCATGGGCCACACCGGCCACGCGCCAGCCGTGGCCGCACGCCTTAGCTGCGTGGCATCGGGGCTAACGAGCCAGCATAGACCCCAAGGAACAACGCGCCCAGGACGCTGAGCGCGGTCAGCGCGCCGAAGACCGCCAGCCCGGCGGTGCTCCGCGCCCGCGCGTGCAGCAGCGCCGTAACCCCGGCAACCCCGGCGATGACGGCCACGGCAAGCTTGGCCATAAGCGTGGCCTGGTACGCGGAACTGTGGCGGTCGCCCGGCGAGATCGCGGCGATATTCCAGATCCCCGCGACGAGGAGAACCGCGAACGCCCCCCAGGCGACGTAACAGCATCCTGTGCGCCCATCCCTCCGTTTAGGGAACCGCGTTTATCACGGCAGGGCGTCCGGCACGGCGAGCGACGACGAGGAATGAGCAACGTTATGACGACCGATAGGAGTGACACCGTCTCCTACCGGCCATTGCCCGCGAAGCTAAAACTGACTGCCGATAAGGCGGTCACCCAGCTTTACACGAGCCACTACCGTTCGCTGGTGCGGCTGGCGATGCTGCTGGTCCGGGACGAGCCGACGGCGGAGGAAGTGGTACAGGAATGCTTCATCGCCATGCACGGTGGCTGGCACCGGCTGCGGGAAGAGGACAAGGCGCTTTCGTACCTGAAGCAGGCGGTCGTGAACCGGTCCCGGTCGGTGCTGCGGCACCGCAGCGTGGTGGACCGGAACGCGCCCAAGCCGGCTCCGGACATGCCCAGCGCCGAGCAGGGCGCCATTTCCCTGCTGGAGCGCAGCGCGGTCATCACCGCGCTGCGGGGGCTGCCGGACCGGCAGCGGCAGGCGCTCGTACTGCGGTACTACGCCGACATGTCCGAGGCGCAGATAGCCGAGATGATGGGGATCAGCAAGGGTGCGGTTAAAAGCCATACTGCAAGGGGAATGTCATCACTCCGTGCGGTTCTGCAGCAGACGGCATGACGCGGTCTCCGGGCAAACCGCATGAACGGCCAGACATGTGCCTTAGCCCCAGCTGGTCGGCGTACAGCTCGCCGAGGGCGGCACCGCTGGTGATCTGCGCGGCGACGGCAGACCCGGCGGCCGTGCTGACGATCAGGTCCGCCGCGGTCTACTCCCGGCGGGAACGAACAGCGCCGCCCGCGTGTTCTAGCTGGGTCTGGGTGACGGACCTAGCTCTCCGCCGCTGTGCGCACAGAAAGCTGGATGTGAAGAACCGCCTGATAGTCCGGGGCGCCCGCGAGCACAACCTCAAGGACGTCCATCTCGACCTGCCCCGGGACGCCATGATCGTGTTCACCGGGCTGTCCGGGTCCGGGAAGTCGAGCCTCGCGTTCGACACGATCTTCGCCGAGAGCCAGCGCCGCTACGTTGAGTCGCTGTCGACGTACGCGCGGCAATTCCTCGGGCAGCTGGACAAGCCCGACGTCGACGCCATCGAGGGACTGCTGCCGGCGGTGTCGATCGACCAGAAGCCGGCCTCGGCCAGCCCCCGGTCGACGGTCGGCACGATCACCGAGATCTACGACTTCCTGCGCCTGCTCTGGGCGCGTATCGGGCGGCCGCACTGCCCGGTGTGCGGCGAACCGGTCACGCGGCAGACGCCGCAGCAGATTGTCGATGACCTCCTGGGCCGGCCTGAAGGGTCCCGGTTCTACGTCCTCGCGCCCGTCGCCCCGGAAGACCGGGAAGGCAGGGGAAACCCGGACGGCGCGGGCGGGTACGCCGGGCTGTTCGGCGATCTGCGGGCCAAGGGCTTCGCCCGGGTCCAGGTCGACGGCAGGGTGTACCCGCTGACCGAGGTGCCGGAGCTGAACGGCCAGGACCCGCACACGGTTGAGGTGGTCGTCGACCGGCTCACGGTCAAGGCATCGAGCCGGCCGCGGCTGACCGATTCGGTGGAAACGGCGCTGAAGCTGGCCGACGGCCGGATGGCCGCGAGCTTCGTGGACCTGCCCGAGAAGGATCCGGACCGCCAGCACCGCTACTGCGAACGTCTGGCCTGCCCGAACGGCCATCCGCTGACGATCGATGAGCTCGAGCCGCGGTCGTTCTCGTTCAACTCGCCGTTCGGCGCGTGCCCGGTCTGCACCGGCCTGGGCACCCGCCGGGAGGTTGACCCGGACCTGGTCGTCCCGGACGGGAGCCTGCCGCTGGCCCGGGGCGCGGTCGCGCCCTGGTCCGGCTGGAAAGAACGCGAGTACTTCGTGCGGCTGCTGCAGGGTGCGGCCGACGCGGGCGGCTTCGGCCTGGACACCCCGTGGGACGAGTTGCCGGACACGGCGCGGCAGGCGGTACTGCACGGCACCAATGATCAGGTGCACGTCGGCTACCGCACCCGGGCCGGGCGCGATCGGTCATACCACGTCCGGTTCGAGGGCGTGCTGCCGTGGATCGAGCGGCGCTACGCCGAGGCTGAGTCGGACGCCGCGCGCGAGGCGTACGAGGGCTTCATGCGGGCGGTGCCGTGCCCGGCGTGCGCCGGCGCCCGGCTCAAGCCCGAGAGCCTGGCCGTAACGGTGCGTGGCCGCTCGATCGCGGAGCTGACGGCGCGACCGGTCCGGGAGGCGGCCGGATGGCTGCGCGCGCTGCCACTGACCCCGCGCGAGCAGCTGATCGCCGAGCGGGCCCTGAGCGAGATCCAGGCCCGCCTGGGCTTCCTGATCGACGTCAGGCTCGGTTACCTCTCGCTGGACCGGCCGGCCGCGACGCTGGCGGGCGGCGAGGCGCAGCGGATCCGGCTCGCGACACAGATCGGATCCGGCCTGACCGGAGTGCTGTATGTGCTGGACGAGCCGTCGATCGGCCTGCATCAGCGCGACAACCAGCGGCTGATCGAGACGCTGACGCGGCTGCGCGACCTGGGGAATACGCTGATCGTCGTCGAGCATGACGAGGACACGATCGCGGCCGCGGACTGGGTTGTCGACATCGGCCCGCAGGCCGGCCAGCACGGCGGCCGGGTCGTGGTGAGCGGAACCGTCGCGGACCTGAAGAAGTCGGCGGAGTCGATCACCGGCGCGTACCTGTCCGGACGGACCAGGATCGAGGTACCGGCCACGCGCCGACCGCGGCGGGCGGGCCGTGAGCTGGTCGTCGTGGGAGCACGCGAGCACAACCTGCGCGGCATCGACGTCGCGTTCCCGCTGGGCTGCTTCGCCGCGGTCACCGGGGTGTCCGGATCCGGTAAATCATCGCTGGTCAACGACATCTTGTACCCAGTGCTGGCCAATCACATCAACGGAACGAAGCTGGCCCAGGGCCGGCACACGCGGGTGACGGGTACCGGGCAGCTCGACAAGGTGGTGGGCGTCGACCAGTCGCCGATCGGCCGGACCCCGCGGTCGAACCCGGCGACCTACACCGGCGTGTTCGACTACATCCGCGAGCTGTTCGCCGAGACCACAGCGGCGAAGGTGCGCGGCTACCAGCCGGGCCGGTTCTCCTTCAACGTAAAGGGCGGCCGGTGCGAGAACTGCGCGGGGGACGGCACCATCCGGATCGGGATGGACTTCCTGCCGGACGTCTACGTTCCGTGCGAGGTGTGCCACGGCGCGCGGTACAACCGCGAGACGCTCGATGTGCGCTACAAGGGCAAGATGATCAGCGAGGTCCTCGACATGCCGATCGCCGACGCGGCGGAGTTCTTCGCCCCGGTCGAGCGGATCGCCCGGCGGCTGCGCGCGCTGGTCCAGGTCGGTCTGGGGTACGTGCGTCTCGGCCAGCCGGCGCCCACACTGTCCGGGGGTGAGGCGCAGCGCGTGAAGCTGGCCGCCGAACTGCAGAAGCGTTCCACCGGCCGGACCATCTACCTGCTGGACGAGCCGACAACTGGCCTGCACGCCGAGGACGTGCGCAAGCTGCTCGGCGTGCTGCACTCGCTGGCCGACAAGGGCAACACCGTGCTGGTCATCGAGCACAACCTTGACGTGATCAAGACCGCCGACTGGATCATCGACCTGGGACCGGAGGGAGGCCCGGACGGCGGCACGATCGTCGCCGAGGGCACGCCCGAACAGGTCGCCGCGATCGAGGAATCGCACACCGGCCAGTTCCTGCGGGCCAAGCTCGCCGGGGCGGGCGCGGGCGGTGGCGCCGCCGGCTCCGGGCGCCGGACGAAAGCCGCCTGATCGGGCCCGGATCCTGGCCCTGCTGGCCGGCTGAGCCCGTCACAGGCCGAACTCGGCGCGGCGCGGCGCGGGAACGAGATCGGCGTACTCGCGGTGGCCCGCGATCCAGTCCCGGACGAACGGGCAGAAGGGCAGCACGGCGAGCCCCCGCTTCCGGGCGTCGTCGAGGCCGGCCCGCACCAGGCACCCGGCCAGGCCCCCGCCCCGGAACCGGGGGTCGGTCTCGGTGTGCAGGAAGATGATCACTTTCCCCTCGCGGCCGTAGCTGATGAATCCGGCCACCTCAGCGCCCTCGTGGATCTCGTAACGCATCTTCCCTGGGTTGTCGGTCACGGCCCCGGAGTTGTCGGTCACGCTGTTGGCCATCACTGCTCCTGTCCGTTTTCGGTCCGGACACCCGGACTCCACACATAACCATTCCGCACACGAACCCAATGCCCGCCGTAAGTTTCCGGACACCAGTGCGTGAGGGTAGTTATGGTGATGCGAACCTTGAACTCTCGCTGTATGACGAACTCTCGCTGTATGACGAACTCTCGCTGTATGACGAACTCTCGCTGTATGACGTTTGTACCGAGCCGCTGGCGGGCGCTTCAGCCGTCATGATCTGGCTCGCGCGGGCAGCCCACGCGGCGCATCAGGGGGCGCGGGGTTTGGTTTGGCTGGGCGGGGGGCTATCCAGGGTGAGGGCGCCGCCGGGGTGGGTGAAGTGCAAGGTGGCGTTGGGATTCCCGGTGATGGTCCAGCCGAGGAGGTGGATGTAGTACTGGTGGTGCACGAAGCAGAACAGGGCGGTGTCGTTGAGGCTGGTGATGCCGCCGTCTTTCCAGGGTCTGAGGTGGTGGGCGGTGGACCAGGCGGCGGGGATGCCGCAGCCGGGGAACCGGCATCCTTGGTCGCGGGCTTCCAGGGCGCGGCGGATGGCGGGGGTTTCGGTGCGGTAGCGGCGGCCGACGTCCAGGGGGATGCCGTCGCTCCAGCGGATCACGGAGATTTCGGCGCGGCAGGCCAGGGCCAGGACCTGGCGGGCGGTGAGCATGGTGCCGTACCCGGTGCGGGCCGGCGCCGGCCCGGGCAGAGGTGGCCTCTGGCTGGCGGCGGCACCCGGCGGGCGCGGGCCAGGCCTGTGGCTGGGCGCGGGTGCCTCACCGGTCCTGCCCGCAGCGCCCGTCCCGGCGGTCCCGCCCGCAGCGCCCGTCCTGCCGGTCCCGCCCGCAGCGCCCGTCCTGCCGGTGCTGCCGGCAGCGCCGGTCCCGCCGGTCTCGCCCGCAGCGCCGGTCCCGGCGGTCCCGCCCGCAGCGCCGGGCTCGCCGGTTCCGGACGGGCCGGTCCCGGGCTCGCCGGTTCCGGGCTCGCCGGTCCCGGACGGGCCCGATCCGGTGGCCCCGGGCGCGCCTGGCCCGGTGGTCCCGGGCGCGGTGGTCCCAGCGGGGCGGGGGGCGGTCATCCCGGGTGAGCCGGGTGTCCCGGAGGCGCCGGCCAGGGTGTGTTCGTCGACCATGATGCTCAGGTGCGGGGCGGCGCCGTGCCGGGTGCCGGCTGTCCCGGCGTCCAGGGCGGCCTGGCAGGCGGCGGTCAGGCCGTCCATCCGCCGCTGCGCCGCGGTCCGGGTGTCCTCGGTGCCCAGGGGCGGCCCGAACGCGTGCACCGCGGTCTTGATGATCTCCAGCGACAGCCCATCCCCGCACGCCCCCGAAATGGTGCCGGTCTCGTCCAGGGTGATGCCGAACGACAGGTGACGGCGCTCGAACCGCTTGCGTTCGCGTTCCTCGGCCCGGTCCGGGTCGGCCCGGTAGATCAGGTCCTCCCCCAGGTGACGCAGCTGGGCCGGGTCCAGCGCCGGCGCCGCCCACGGCGCACCCGCGCCGCCGCGCTGATCTGCTGCCTCACCGGTCCCGGTGTCCGCCTCCGGCTGGCCGCTGGCCGGGCCCGCCTGCCCGCTGTCCGCCTCCGGCTGGCCGCAGGCCGGGCGCGCCTGCCCGCTGCCTGGTTCCTCAGGCGGGTGGTCTGGTCGCGGCGCGGGCCCGTCCGCCGGCTGGATGCGGGCGAAGGCCAGCAGCTGCTCCTCCGCCACCTCCCTCAGGGCGCCAGGGATCTGCGCGGCGGCGCGGCAGATCACGTGCGCCGCATCGAAGGAGATCTCCCCGGCCATTAACGCCTTCCCCGTCGCCTCCAGCCGCCGCAGGCCACGGCCGGTGGCGACCAGTTCCCCCGCCCGCCCCGGCGACCGCCCGCACCCATGCCGCAAAAACGCCGCGGTGGAGGAATACCCCGCCTCGGCCGTCCCGTCAACGGCGTCCAGGGCGGCGGCCAGCCGGGCCAGCTCCCCCTGCACCTGATCGGCGAACCCGGCCAGGTCACGGACCTGGCCCAGCAACGTGACCGCATCGGTGAGCCCGGGGCCGAGCGCGGCCAGCTCGGCCAGCACCCGGTCCCGCGCCGTCACATCAGGGGAACACATAACCGAATCATCCCACGAGGCACCGACATTTCCGGATCTGTGCTCGACGAATCAGAGACCTCTCACGAGAAATTTCCGAACCTGCTGGGGACGGAAGTTTTGCGGGGGGGGGGGGGGGGGGGGAGGTGCGCCGATCCGGACCTCGAGATCCGACGCATCGTGGCCGATCCGGACCGCTACGGCGGTGGACTTGGCTGCCAGTTGCTTCGTGCGGTCGCCGTACGCGCGGTCCTCGCGTCCGCCGCGTTCATCGTCGTGGAATCGAAGGCGAGGCAGCCGATGGTGCCACTCGCGCTGCTGCGCTCGCGGGCCGTCGCCGCGTGCCTGCTGACCGGGTTCTCGATCAACGTCGCCTTCTACGGCATCGCGTTCGTGCTCAGCCTGTACTTCCAGCGGGTGCTCGGCGAGCCGGCGGTCACGGCGGGCCTGCTGTTCCTGCCGATGACGGGACTGCTGACGGTGGCGAGCCTTGCCTCCGCCCGCGTGGCGGCGCGGCGGGGACACCACCTGCCGCTCCGTCTCAGGCTGAGCACGAGCACGCTGGGAACGGTCCTGCTGGTATTCCAGCGCGGCAGTTCCGCGCACAGTAGCCGCTCGCCGGCGGCAAACCGGGCCTGGGACAATGACATGTCTCTGGCGGGAAGCCCGGACGCGGTGGTCAGCAGAGGTCGTCGGCGTGGCCGACGGCCCATCCGGCCGGTCTTCGACGCGATCGGGCGCAAGACGGTGTGGCAGGACGAGGTGGGTGCGGCCACCCTGCTCAAGCTGGTCACCAACAGCTGGATCGCGGCGCTGAACGTCGCGGCCGGCGAATCGGTCGCGCTGGCCCGCGCGCTCGGCATTGACCCGGAAGCCTTCCTCGAGGCGGTGGCGGGCGGCCTGTCCGATTCCCCGTACCTGCACATGAAGGCGCGGGCTAGGGGGTCACCAGGTCTACGGTGCTGCCGGCGCGGCCTTTGCGGACGTGCACCTGGGCGGGGATGCGCTGGCGCAGTTCGCTGACGTGGCTGACGATGCCCACCATCCGGCCCCCTTCGCGCAGACCGTCGAGCACGTTCATGACCTCCTCCAGGGTGTCTTCGTCGAGGCTGCCGAATCCCTCGTCGACGAACAGCGCCTCGATCGCGACGCCTGCGGCCTCCGCGGTGACCACGTTAGCCAGGCCGAGCGCGAGCGCCAGGCTGGCCAGGAAGGTCTCGCCGCCAGACAGCGTGCTGGTGTCGCGTTCCTGGCCGGTCCAGGTGTCGCAGGCGAGCAGCCCGAGCCCGGCCCGGCCGCCGCCGCGCCGGGCGTCGGTATGCGCCAGCGAGTAACGGTCCGCGGTCATCGTCAGCAGCCGCTGGCTGGCCGCCTCCGCGACCTCCTCCAGCCGCGCGGCGAGCACGAACGAGGACAGCGTCATCTTGAGCGTGTTGGCGCCCAGCCCGGCCGCCAGGTCGGCGAGCCGGCGCGCCTCCTCAGCCCGCTCGCGCAGCGGCTGCCGCGCGGCCAGGCCCGCCGCGAACTGGGGGGCCAGACCGGCCAGGGTGGCCGACCGGTCGCTGGCGCGGCTGTGCCGGCTGACCGCCTCGTCGTGCCGTTCCGCGGCGAGCCGGACCGCCTCCAGGGCGCCGGCCAGGTCGGCGGGCGGCTCCAGCGGCACGTCCAGGTCCGGGTCGGCAAGCTGCGCGCCGACGGACGCGGCCTCGGCCTCGTAGCCGCGGATCGCCTGCTCCTGTCCGGCGCGCCAGCCGGGGTCCCGCCACGCCGCCTGGGCCGCGCCGACATCGGCGAACCCGGCCCCGGCGGCGGCGCGGGCGGCTTCGGCGCCGGCCTGCTCCGCGGCGGTGGCGGCGGCTACGGTCGCGTCGGCGGAGCTCGCCGCGGCAGCGAGCGCATCGGCCCGCGCACCGGTAGCGGCCAGGGCCGACTCCAGGTCCGGGGCGCCGTCGAGCTGACTCTGCAGTGATGCGCGGTGACCTGCGGCGCGAGCGTCCGCCGCGGCGGCTTCGGCCAGGGCGGCCTCCCGCTGCTCGGCCAGGACGCTTCGCCGTCTTTCCTGCTCCGTGATCACGTCCCCGAGATCGGCGAGATCGCTTTCGTGCTGGCTGAGCTGGCCGGCTTCGGAGTCCAGGCTGGCGGCTTCCGCTTCGAGCCCGTCGGCGGCGGCGGTGCGGCGGGCGGCTAGCTCGTGCAGCCGGGCCACCGTGTCCGCGCTCGGCATCCGGCCGAGGCCGGGCGCCGCCGTGGGACCGAAGCCGGGCGCCGCCGTGGGACCGAAGCCGGGCACTGTCGCCCCGTTCCCAGCCACGGCCAGCGCGTCGGCCAGGGCTGCGTCCTCGCGGAGCACCGGATCGGTGAGGTCCGCGGTGATGAGCCGGCCGATCAGGTCACCCACCCGGGCGCCGACAATGGCCAGCTCGCTGTCGAGCTTGGCCACGGCGTCCTTGGCCGCCTCGGCCTCGGCGTACGCCTGCTCCTCCTCGTGGTGGGTGACCCGCCGCGCCCGGATCTCCGACGGATCGGGGTGGTCGAGTGACCCGCATACCGGGCACGGCGAATCGTCGGTCAGCCGGGCGGCCAGCTCGGCGATCATGCCGTCGAACCGTTTTTCGCGGATACGGTGCGCGGTCTCGCGCAGGTCGTTGGCGTGCTCACGGGCCATCTCACGCTGCTCGCGCAGGTCGCGGACACCGGCGCAGTCGTCGGCGAGTTGCGCCGCGTCCGCCGCCGCCGTGTGCTGCCGGTCTGCCTCGGCCCGGACGAGGGGCAGCTGTGCGGCCGCCATCCGGGCCGCATCCCGGCTGGCGACCAGTTCTTCCTGCCGCAAGCGCAGCTCCGCCAGGGCACGTTCGGCGGCCTCGATCTCCGCGGCGCGGCCGCCGGCGCGGCGGCGGGCATCCTTCGCGAGCGTGTCCTCGGCAGCGGCCTGTCCCGCGACCCCGCGCAGCGTTCCCAGCCGGCCGACGCGCTGGCGATGGTCCTGCTCCGCGGCGCGGAAGTCACTCGCGCCCGCCGTCGCAGGTAGCCCGGCAGCCGTCGCGGCGGCACGAGCGCCGGCTTCAGCGTCGCGCGCGTGGACCAGCCCCGCCAGGGCCCGTTCGGCATCCTGACAGGCCTTGGCGATCTCGGCGGCGCGGCGGGCGGCGTCGAGTTCCTGGCGCAACGCGGTCCGTTGCGGTTCACCCGCCCGCAGCTCACTACGGCGGCTGAGCAGCGCGGCGCGGCGGGTCTGCCGGTCGGCCAGGCGGCGCGCGGCGGCCTCGGCCGACGCGGGCCGCCGCCAGGTCGCGGCGCGCCGTCCCGGCCGCCTGCGCGGTCGCTACGGTCTCAGCCAACGCGGCCGTGGCGAAGTCATCGGCCCAGGTGGCGGACGGTTCCGGCGGCTCCTGGCGGACGTGCCGGGCTCCTCGCCGGGCTTGTCGCCGGGCGCGCCGGGCTCACCGCCGGGGACGGGGACACCGGCCACCTGCGCGATGCGCGCGGCGAGCGTGGCCAGCGCCTGGTCCGCCTCCTGCACGCGGTCGCGGGTAGCGCGGCGGCGTTCGGCCAGCCAGTCCTCCACGGTGCGGAACCGGTCGGTGCGGAAGAGCTTCTGCAGCAGCGCCCGGCGCTCTTCGGCGTCGGCGTGCAGGAACCGCGCGAACTGTCCCTGCGGCAGCAGGACCACCTGGAAGAACTGCTCGGCCGACATGCCCATGACGTCGGCGATCTCGTCGTCGGCCTCCCTGGCCCGGGTCGAGACGGTGCGCCAGGTGCCGCCGGTCTCCTCTGCCAGCAGGATCCGGGCGGGCTCGCTGGTCGTCCCCGGCCCGTGCAGCTTGGGGCGGACCTGCTGCGGGCGGCGGGTGATGCACAGGTGACGCTCGCCGATCGTGGTCTCGAACATCACCTCGGTGCGCGCCGCGGCGCTGGCGTGGTCCGAACGCAGCCGCTTCGTCTTGTTCCGCTCCCCGGGCACCCGGCCGTAGAGGGCGAACCCGATCGCGTCGAGCAGGGTCGTCTTGCCCGCTCCCGTCTCGCCGTGCAGCAGGAACAGCCCCGAGTCGGCCAGCGCGTCGAAGGACACCTCCGCGGTCCCGCCGAACGCGCCGAACGCCGTGACCCGGAGCAGATGCGGCCGCATCAGGCGTCGTCCCCCGGCTCGTCGCGGTTCCGCTCGCGGGGGCGGCTCTTCGCCGGCGGAGCGGCGGGCCTCCTCGAACGCGGCGGCGAGCAGGGTCCGCTCCCCCGGCGTGACCGGGCTGCGGCGGACATGCGCGACGAACTCGGCCGCGACCGTCAGGTCGTCGCGGCCCGTGACCTTCGCGCGGTAGCTGCGGTCATCGGCCGCGCCGCCCTCGGGCTCGAAGGCCAGCACCAGCACGTGCGGGAACCGCTGCCGCAGCTTTTCCATCGCGCCCTCCGGCCGGCTCGTGCCGGTCAGCGTCACGGACAGGAAGTCGTCCCGGTACCGCTCGTAGGCGGCGGAGGTGAGCAGGTCATCAAGCGTCCCGCGCAGGACGCTCAGCGCGCGGAACGCCGGCGCGGGGACCCGCTCAGCCCGGACGCCGCCGTCGGCATCCAGCTCGACCAGCCACGATCCCTTGGCGTGCCGGGCCTCGGAGAACGAGTACGGCAGCGGTGAGCCGCTGTAGCGCAGGCGCGGGCCGAGGGTCTGCTGACCGTGCAGGTGCCCGAGCGCGACGTAGCTGAACCCGGTGAACAGGGTGGCCGGGACCCGGCCGACGCCGCCGACGGAGATGTCCCGTTCCGAATCGCTCGCCTCTGCCCCGGCGACCCAGGCGTGCGCCATCGCCACCGACCGGACGCGGCCCCGCGCGGCGGCGTCCGCACGGATGCACTGGACCGCGCGGCCGAGCACGCCTGCGTGCCCGCGGGGCGGCCCGGCCCCGGTGCCCCCGGTGCCCCCGGTGCCCCCGGTGCCTTCGGTGCCCCGGGTGCCCCCGGTGCCTCCGGGGGCCGCCGGGGCGGCGGGCAGGTCGGCGCGGACGGCGTCCGGCTCGAGGTAAGGCACCCCGTAGACCGCGACCGGGCCGTGGCGGTCCGCCAGCATCACCGGCTGGGCCAGCGACCCGGCCCGGGTCCGCAGGTACACCCCGGCGGCGTCCACCAGCGCGCTGCCGAAGCCGAGCCGCCGCGCCGAATCATGGTTGCCGCTGATCACGATGACGCGCGCGCCCGCGTCGCGGAGCCGGACCAGCCCGTCCTCGCACAGCGCCACGGCGTCCACCGGCGGGATCGCCCGGTCGTAGACGTCCCCCGCGACCAGCACGGCGTCGATTTTTTCCGAACGGACGATGCTGACGAGATGATCAAGGTACGCGGCCTGGGCCTGACGGAGGTCGGCCCGGTGCAGCGAGCGGCCGAGGTGCCAGTCGGACGTGTGCAGCATCCGCATGGACCGGGACACTAGCCAACGGGAGTGACACTCGCTCGGCGACGCGCCCGATACGCCGGGTGATTTACGCCTATTCGCTGGGAGCGCGGTCTGGGGCGGCCCTGGGTGACCTCCGGGCGGCGGGCCCGGGCCCTGGGGCGGCCCCCGGGTGGCGGGCCCGGCGCGCGAAATAACCTGGGGAATTTCGCGGGTCCGAAGCTTATTGTGGCTAACGGAACTATGAGAGCTGTAAACGATCTTCCGCGCCCCGGCCAGGCCGGGCGAACCGGGCGGACTCAGCGGGCGCGGCGGGCGCGGAATTCCATGACACGGAGGCAAGGAGACCGGTGGCTTCGCCGGCTGACGGCCTACTGCTGGCGTTACCGCCGCAGCTTCGTCCTCGCCTTGGCCGGTGCGCTGCTCGCCACCGCCGTGACGGCGGTCATCCCGCTGATCCAGCGGGACATCGTCGACAACGTCATCGTCACGCACACCCGCTCGATCTGGCCGCTGGCCATCGAACTGCTGGTGGCCGCGGCGGTGAACTTCGGCGCAACCTTCATGCGCCGCTACTCCGGCGGCAAGCTGTCCCTCGACGTGCAGCACGACCTGCGCACCGAGATGCTCGGGGCACTGTCCCGGCTGGACGGCGCGCGGCAGGACGAGATCCACACCGGCCAGCTCGTGAGCCGCTCGATCTCCGACATCAACATGATCCAGGGCCTGCTGTCGTTCCTCCCGATCACCATCGGCAGCGCGCTGCTCTTCGTCGTCTCGATCGTCATCATGCTGACCCTGTCACCGCTGCTGACGCTGGTGGCCCTCGCGGTCGCGCCGGCGCTGTGGGTGATCGCGCTCCGGTCCCGGCGCAAGCTCTTCCCGGCGAGCTGGCACGCCCAGCAGCAGGCGGGTGAGGTCGCCGCCATCGTCGATGAGAGCGTCGGCGGGGTCCGCGTGGTCAAGGGCTTCGGGCAGGAAGAGCAGGAAGTGGAGCGGATGGAGGGCGCGAGCACGAGCCTGTACGCGTCCCGCGTCCGGCTCGCGCGCCTGATGGCCCGGTTCAACCCCGCGCTGCAGGCCGTCCCCACCCTCGGCCAGGTTGGGGTGCTCGCCCTCGGCGGCTGGCTGGCGATCCACGGCTCCATCAGCCTCGGAACGTTCCTGGCCTTCTCCACCTACCTCGCCATGATGTCCGGCCCGGTCCGGATGCTCACCGCCCTGATCACCATCGGGCAGGAGGCGCGGGCCAGCGTCATCCGCGTGCTGGAAGTCATCGACTCCCGGCCCGTGATCACCGACAAGCCCGGCGCGCGTGCCGCTGCCGGCCGACGCGGCCGGTATCGAGTTCGACGACGTCCAGTTCGGCTACGTGCCGTCGGAGCCGGTGCTGCGCGGGCTCTCGCTGCGCGTCGACCCGGGCGAGACCGTGGCCGTGGTGGGGACCTCCGGCTCGGGCAAGTCGACGATCTCGCTGCTGCTGCCGCGCTTCTACGACGTGAGCGGGGGCGCCGTCCGGGTGGGCGGCCACGACGTGCGGGACGTGACCCAGGACTCGCTGCGCGCCTCGATCGGGCTCGTCATGGAGGAGAGCTTCCTGTTCTCCGACACCGTACGGTCCAACATCGCCTACGGGCGGCCCGACGCCACCGAAGAGCAGATCCTCGCCGCCGCGCGTGCCGCGGAGGCGGACGAGTTCATCGCCGAGCTCCCGCACGGCTACGACACCGTGATCGGCGAGCAGGGCCTCACCCTTTCCGGCGGCCAGCGGCAGCGCGTCGCGCTGGCGCGGGCGCTGATCACCAACCCGCGGCTGCTGCTGCTGGACGACGCCACCTCGGCGATCGACCCGCGGCTGGAGGCGGAGATCCACGCCACCCTGAGCCGGGTCATGCGGGGCCGTACCACCCTGCTCATCGCGCACCGCCGGTCCACGCTGAACCTGGCCGACCGGATCGCGGTGCTGGATGACGGGCAGGTCGCCGACGTCGGCACGCACGAGGAGCTCACCGAGCGCTGCCCGCTCTACCGGCTGCTGCTGTCCGGCCCGGGCGACGACGTCGAGGGCATCGACGCCGGCGAGCTGGCCTACTACGAGAACGAGGGCCAGAGCGCCGGCGGCCGACCACGCCGGCTGCGTCGCCCGGTGACGCCGGAGCTGTGGGATGCGGCCAAGGCGCCGGCCGGGCCGGGCCCGCGAGCCGAACCTGCAGCGGCGGGCGGCGGCCACGGCTACCACGGCGCGATGGGCGACCTGCCGCCCACCCCGGAACTGCTGGCCCAGGTCGGCGCGCTGCCGCCGGCCCGTGACGTGCCCCAGGTCAACCTGCAGCAGGCCCGCGCCGGTGACCGCCACTTCACCCTGACCAAGCTGCTGCGGCCGCTCGCCGTGGCCATGCTGGCCGGGCTGATCCTGGACGGCCTGGACGCGCTGGCCGCCCTGGCGCTCCCCGCGCTGGTGCGGAACGGCATCGACAACGGCGTCGAGACGAAGGCGTTCGGCGCGATCGTCGCGGTGTCCGTCATCGGGCTGGCCATCGTCTTCGCCGACTGGCTGGTCAACATCGCGGAAACGCTGGTGGTGGGGCGCAACGGCGAGCGGCTGCTGTACACCCTGCGGGTGAAGATCTTCGCCCAGCTGCAGCGGCTCGGCCTGGACTTCTACGAGCGTGAGCTGGCCGGGCGGATCATGACCCGGATGACGACCGACGTCGACGCGCTGTCCTCGTTCTTCCAGACCGGCCTGATCACCATGGTCAGCTCGGTGATGACGTTCTTCGGCGTGCTGATCGCGCTGCTCGTCATCAACATCAGGCTCGGCCTGGTCGTGCTGTGCATCCTGCCGGTGCTCGTCGCCGTGACCGTGGTGTTCCGCGCCCGGTCGGCCCGGGCGTACCAGGATGCGCGGGAGAAGGTCAGCGTGGTCAACGCGGACTTCGCGGAGAACGTGGCCGGCCTGCGGGTCACCCAGGCCTACCGGCGGGAGGAACAGAACCAGGCCCGGTTCGCCCGCCGCAGCGATTCCTACCGAACGGCACGGATGCGGGCGCAACGCCTCATCGCGCTGTACTTCCCGTTCGTCCAGGCGCTGTCCACGGTGGCGGGCGCGATCGTGCTGATCGTCGCGACCGGCGAGGTCCGCAGCGGGGCGCTGACCGCCGGCGCGCTGATCGCCTATCTGCTCTACATCGACATGGTGTTCGCGCCGGTCCAGGAGATGTCGCAGGTCTTCGACGGGTACCAGCAGGCGGTCGTCGGGCTGCGGCGGATCAAGGGCCTGCTGCTGCTGCGGACGTCCACCCCCGAGGCCGCGCAGCCGCTCCCCGTGCCGCGGCTGGAGGGCCGGATCGAGCTGCGCGACGTGCGCTTCGGCTACGAGACCGCGAACCGGGACGCCATCGACGGGGTCAGCCTGGCCATCGCGCCCGGCGAGACGGTCGCCCTGGTCGGGCAGACCGGAGCCGGCAAGTCGACGCTGGTCAAGCTCATCGCGCGGTTCTACGACGTCACCGGGGGCGCGGTCCTCGTCGACGGGACCGACGTGCGCTCCTATGACCTGGCGCAGTACCGGCACCGGCTCGGGGTCGTCCCGCAGGAGGCGTACCTGTTCGCCGGAACGGTCCGGGATGCGATCGCCTACGGACGGCCCGGCGCGACCGACGCCGAGGTAGAGGCGGCGGCCCGGTCGGTGGGCGCGCACGAGATGATCGCGCGGCTGCCGGGCGGCTACTACCATCCCGTCGCCGAGCGCGGCCGGAACCTGTCGGCCGGGCAGCGGCAGCTGCTCGCGCTGGCCCGGGCGCAGCTCGTCGACCCGGACATCCTGCTGCTGGACGAGGCGACCGCCGCGCTCGACCTGGCCTCCGAGGCCGCGGTGAACCGCGCCACCGAGCGGCTGACCTCCCGGCGGACGACCATCGTGGTCGCCCACCGGCTGACCACCGCCGCCGCTGCGGACCGGATCGTGGTCATGGACGGCGGCCGGATCGCCGAGATCGGCACCCACCCGGACCTGGTGGCCGCGGGCGGCACCTACGCTGAGCTCTGGGAAGCCTTCACCGGCGACTCCGAGCTGGTGGCCTGACGACTGGTTTCCCTGGTCTGGCGGGCGCTGTCTGGCGGGCGCTGCCTGGCGGGCGCTCACC
>CAWDTK010000004.1:0-433879 GCA_963805255.1 uncultured Actinomycetes bacterium | reverse complement strand
GGGACGGGCCGGGCGGGTGAAGAAACCCATGATGCCGAACGGGCCGATCCCCGCCTCCACCCCGATGGCGGCGTGGACCCGGCCGGGGGTGACGGGGCGCGGCCCGAACCGGCCAGCACGGCGCCTACCGCGCAGATCCTCGCGTCCGGCGTGGCGATCCGGGCGGCCCTGCAGGCGCAGAAGCTGCTGGCCGACGACTGGGGCGTGGCCGCGTCGGTGTGGTCCGCGACCTCCTGGACGGAGCTGCGCCGCGACGCGATGGCGTGCGAGGAATGGAACATGCTGCGCCCGGAGGAGCAGCCGCGCGTGCCCTACGTAACCCAGGTGCTGGACGGGCGGCCGGGCCCGGTGGTGGCGGTCAGCGACTGGATCCGGGCTGTCCCGGACCAGATCGCCCGCTGGGTACCGGCGCCGTACACGTCGCTCGGCACCGACGGGTACGGCTTCTCCGACACCCGCGCGGCGGCCCGCCGGTTCTTCCACGTCGACGCCGAGTCGGTCACCGTCGCCGTGCTGGGCCAGCTGGCCAAGCGCGGCGAAGTCAAGCCGGACGTGCTCACCCAGGCGATCGGGAAGTACCGCCTCGACCTCCCGGTCAGCGAGGCCCTCAGCGCGCCGCACGCGGTCAGCCAGCCCGCCGCCCCTGGGCGTCCCGAGGCCGAGACCCAGCCCGAGGTCCGCGCCTAGGTCATGACCGGCGCGGGTTTCCGCACGTCCTCGGGAACCCGCGCCGGCCGGGCGGGCTCTTACCCGTAGCGGCGCCATCGCGTGTACCCCGGAGTTCGTCGCCGAATGGCCCGTCTTCGGGATCCCCGAAACGCGGGCCGATATCGACGCGCAATTGATCCTCGACGCGGCGGACCGCAGTATCCGGCTCTGGCCCGGAGACGAAGGCTGACGTGCGGGCCGGCTGATCAGGCGAGGGCGGCGTAGGCGGCGGACTGGACGTCGGTGTGCAGGGCCGGGGGCTCGCCGGATTCGAACATGCGCTGGGTGAGCACGATGACGGTCAGGTCCTCGTTGGGGTCGACGAGCCAGGTGGTGCCGAAGCCCCCGGCCCACCCGTACGCCCCGCTGTCCAGGACCGCCTGGCAGAAGCCCCACGAGCGGCCCTTGAAGAAGTCCGGGCCCAGGCCGCCGCGCGCCTTCTGCTCCGGGGTGAGCTGGTCGGTGGTCATCGCGTGCACGGCGCTGGCGGGCAGCACCGGGGCCCCGCCGCGCAGCAGCATCCGGGAGAACGCCAGCATGTCATCCGCCGTGGACACGAGGCCGGCCGCGCCGTCCCCGAACGCCGGGGGCCTGCTCCACGACCCGTCCGGCTGGTCCCACACGGTCAGGGCACCGGGCCTGCCGGGCCCGCCGGCACCGCTGGGCTCGCCGGGCGCCGGCTGGTAGGCGGTCATCAGCCGGTCGGTGGCCGTGGTCCAGAATGCGGTGTCGCGCATGCCGAGCGGCCCGAACAGCCGGGTCCGCAGCACCTCGCCGAACGGCTGGCCCGCGGCCCGGGCAGCCAGCACCCCGAGCACCGACGCGCCGGTGTTGTAGAACCAGCGCTCGCCCGGCTGTGCCAGCAGGGGCAGTGTGCCGAGACCGGCGATCCAGGTGTCCGGGTCCGGCTGGATGCCCACATCCGGCGGCCCGATCGTGGCCAGGTTCAGCGCGCTGGCCGCCTCGACCACCGGCCACGGTTCCGGCGAGAAGAACATCTCGACCGCTACGCCGAAGCCGAAGGTGAAGGTCAGCAGGTCGCGGGCGGTGATCGCGCGATGGGCGGGCACGGTGTCACCGAGCGGGCCGTCCATCCGGCGCAGCACCCGGCGGCTGGCCAGCTCGGGCAGCAGCCGGTCGACCGGCTCGTCGATGTCCAGGAGCCCCTCGGCGGCCAGCGCGAGCGCGGCCGCCGCCGTGATCGGCTTGGTGCCGGAGGAGATCCGGAAGATCGAGTCGCGGGCCACCGGTGGCCCGCCGATGGCCATCGTACCCAGCGCCTCCACGTGCACGTCGTCGCCCCGGGCCACCACGGCCACAAGGCCGGGAACCTGCTCATCGCCGACATGCTGCTGGGCCACCTCGTGCAGCCGGCGCACACCCGCGGCGGTCAATCCTGCGCTCATCTTGTCCTCCCGGGCCATCTGGCTCATCGTTACGCCCGGTATGACGTCTGGCGGCGGGCGGACTCATCGGCCGTTCCGCCAGCACCGCCCGTTCCGCCAGCACCGCCCGTTCCGCCAGCACCGGCCGTTCAGCCCAGCACCGGCCGTTCAGCCCAGCACCGCCCGTACCGCCAGCAGCGGCCGTTCAGCCGAGAAAGGACAGGCGGACCTGGCGCGTGTGGTTGTCGACGTTCAGGTCGACGAGGGCGATGGACTGCCAGGTGCCCAGGGCCAGGTGCCCGCCGACGACCGGGACCGTGGCATAGGGCGGCACGAAGGCAGGCAGCACGTGCGACCGGCCGTGCCCGCGCGAGCCGTGCGCGTGCTGCCACCGGTCGTCGGCGGGCAGCAAGTCCGCCAGCACGGCGAGCAGGTCGCGGTCACTGGCCGCGCCGAGCTCGATCAGCGCCAGCCCGGCCGTGGCGTGCGGCACGAACACGTGCAGCAGCCCGTCGCCGCCGCCGGACGCGCCGGACGCGAAATCCGCGCACTGACCCGTGATGTCGAACACGCCTTCGCGGCCGCCGGTGCGGACCTGGATGATCTCTGTCTCCATAAACGTGACACTCTAGGCGCATGTTTACCAGCGAGCCGGCCGGCCGCCCGCGTGGCGGCCGGAAAGCCGGGGCGCGCGGCGCCCGGCGCGGCGAGGGAAGCCGGGTGCACGAGGAGACCGTGGCGCGCATCGAGCAGTCGATGGGCAGCCTCGGGACCGCCGCCATCGCGTCGATGGACAAGCGGCTGCCCTGGTTCCGTGCCATGTCGGCGGAGAACCGGTCGTGGCTCGGGCTCGTCGCGCAGGCCGGGATCGCGGCGTTCGTGGACTGGATCCGGCATCCCGAGCGGGACCGCCCCGCGGTCGCGGGCGAGGTATTCGGCACGGCGCCGCGCGAGCTGGCCCGGGCGGTCAGCCTGCAGCAGGCGGTGGAGATGGTGCGCGTCATCATCGACGTGGTGGAAGCGCAGGTCGACAAGCTGGCGGCGCCGGGCGGCGAGGCGGAGCTGCGCGAGGCCGTGCTCCGCTACACCCGGGAGGTCGCCTTCGGCGCAGCGCAGGTCTACGCGCGGACCGCGGAGGCACGGGGGGCGTGGGACGCGCGGCTGGAGGCCCTCGTCGTGGACTCCCTGGTGCGGGGCGAGACCGAGGAGTCGCTGCGTTCGTGGGCGTCCGCGCTGAGCTGGTCCTCCTCCCCCGTCGCCGTCATCGCCGGGATGGTCGATGGCGAGGAGACCGCCGCCGCGCTGATCGACGACCTGCGCACGGACGCCAAGCGCGCCCGCCTGGACGTGCTGGCCGGCGTGCAGGGCAGCCGCCTGGTGGTCCTGCTGGGCGGCACCGACGACCCGCTCAGCGCGGCGGAGCGCTTCGCCGGGCGGTTCGGCGCCGGTCCCCTCGTGGTCGGGCCGGTCGTCCCCGACCTGCGGTCCGCGGCGGCGTCCGCGCGCGCCGCGCTGGCCGGGCTGCGCGCGGCGACCGCGTGGCCGGACGCTCCCCGGCCGGTCAGCGCGGACGAGCTGCTGCCCGAACGGGCCCTGGACGGGGACAACGACGCGCGGGCCGAGCTGGTGACGCACGTGTACGAGCCGCTGCTGGCCGGGGGCTCGGCCCTGGTGGACACCCTGGCCACCTACCTGGAGCAGGGCTCGTCCCTGGAGGCGACGTCGCGGATGCTGTTCGTGCACGCCAACACGGTCCGCTACCGGCTCCGCCGGGTGACCGAGCTCACCGGCTACGCCCCCTCCGACGGCCGCGACGCGTTCGCCCTGTGGATCTCGATCGTCCTCGGCCGCCTGGCCGGCAAGCCCGCCTGAGCCGGGCGCTAGGCGGGGAGGCTGCCGACGCGGTGGCCGGTGATCTTGGTGGGGGTGATGCGCAGGAACAGGTCACGGTCGCCGGCCACCCAGGACTCCACGCTGGTCTGGGAGGCCGCCGCGCGCTCGTCGTCGGACTCCATGGGGTGCACGTCGCCCTGCACGAGGACGCTCCAGCCGGCGTGCGCGATCTCATCGAAGTGGTCGATTTCGAACGCCACCTTGTAGTCGGCGTGCGCGATCCCGGTGCGCAGGTCCTCTTCCATCGTGGAGTGCCGTGCGGTGCGGAAGTAGATCGCCTTCTCGTACACCGTGAAGTTGACCGGAAGGATGGTCGGGCCGTACCGGCCGGAGTACCCGATCCGGCCGACGCCGCCCGCCGAGATCAGCTCCCAGCTTTCGGCTTCGCCGAATGGCTCCAGGGGCGATTGTGGCTGCGGGTCCCCGGCCTGCGCGGCCAATTGCGCGTCGTCGCTCGTACGTTCAGCCATCAGTGATCCCGTTCCTGATAGGGGCGAGACGTTCCGGGTCTGTGCCGGACACATCCGACGCTATACCTACCGCGGGAAAGGGGCACGGGCCCGGCGGGCCCGCGCCGCATGCTTGCAGCGGCCCTGCGACGAGCCGGTGACGCGCAGGCGAACGCTATTTGGCGGAAAGGTACAAAGATTCCCCCGGAAACTTCGTCGCCTCTGGCGTAGGAGTAGCGGACTTCTACAGTGCACGCTGGAAACGTGCTCGTCATCACCGCTCCCGGCCAGGGGGCCCAGGCCCCCGGCTTCCTCTCGCCCTGGCTCGATGTGCCCAGCGTCGGGACGCGTTTGGGCGCCTGGTCTGAGCTGGCCGGCGTCGACCTTATCCGGTCCGGCACCACGGCAGGCGCCGACGAGATCAAGGACACCGCCGTCGCCCAGCCGCTGCTGGTCGCCGCGGCGCTCGCGGCCGCCGAAGCCGTCTTCGGCGGTGCCCTCTTCAACCGGGCCCTCCCGGCCGCCGGGCCCGGGCTGGCCGCCGCCGGCCACAGCGTGGGCGAGCTGGCCGCCGGGGCCATCGCCGGGGTGCTGAGCCCTGCGGACGCGCTGCGGCTCGTCGCGGTGCGGGGGCGGGCCATGGCGGGGGCCGCGGCCACCCACCCGACCGGGATGACCGCGGTGCTGGGCGGGGACGAGGCCACCGTGCTGGCCGCGATCGAGGCGCACGGGCTGACCCCGGCGAACGTGAACGGCACCGGGCAGATCGTGGCGGCCGGGACGCTGGAGCAGCTCGCCGCGTTCGCGGCGGACCCGCCGGCCGGGGCCCGGCTGCGGCCGCTGCCGGTCGCGGGCGCGTTCCACACCGTGCACATGGCACCGGCCGTGGCCGTGCTGCGCACGGCGGCCGGCACCGTGACGGTCAGCGATCCGCGGATCGCCCTGCTGTCCAACCAGGACGGCGCGGTCGTCGGCTCCGGCGCGGACTGGCTGGAACGCATCGTCGGGCAGGTCGCCACGCCGGTCCGCTGGGACGCGTGCATGCGCACAATGGCGGAACACGGCGTCACCGCGCTGATCGAGCTGCCGCCGGCGGGCACGCTCACCGGTTTGGCCCGCCGGGCGCTGCCCGGCGTGACCCTGCAGGCCCTGAAGACCCCGGATGACCTGGAGGCGGCACGCAAGCTGCTCGCCGGGCACGCCCGCCCGGCGAGCCCGGCGCCCGAAGAGGCATCCTCACCCGCACAGCGGAGGTACGCATGACGCTCGCACCCGACCTGGCCCCCGAAGCTGGCGTGACCGGGGCAGGCGTCACCGTAGCCGGTGTCACCGGCGCGGCCATCGCCGAAGAGGACGACGCGGAGGCCAGCGTCACCTGGGCGGGTAACCTGCCCGAGTGGCGGCTGCTGGTCGCCCCGCTGGGCGGTACCTTCCGCTCGGCCCCGCATCCCGGTTTCGCCGACGGCACCAGCACCGAGGTCGGCCGCGTCGAGGCGCGCAGCGACCGGCGCGCGATCATCCCGCAGTGGCGCGGCGCGATCATCGAGTGGCTCGTGCAGGACGGGGACCCGGTCAGCGTGGGACAGCCGCTGGCCCGGCTGATGCCCGAAGGAGCCGAATAGCCCGGGCGGGCCCGTTCGGCCACAAAAAGGCCAGCGCAGAAAGGGCCAGCGCAGAAGAGGCCAGCGCAGAAGAGGCCAGCGCAGTAGAGGCCAGCGCAGTAGAGGCCAGCGCGGAAAAGACCAGCGCGGAAAGACCAGCACAGAAAGGCGGCGCGATGCGTCTCCCCCAGCCAGTCGCTGGTGCCCGCATCCTTTCGTTCGGCGGGTACCAGCCCGGCAACGTGGTGACCAACGATGACCTCGCGGCCATCATGGACACCAGCGACGAGTGGATTCGCAGCCGCGTCGGCATCGCGAGCCGGAGGATCGCCGCCCCGGACGAGACCGTCGCCGAGATGGCGGTGGCCGCGGCGGGCAAGGCGATCGCCGGCAGCGGCGTCAGCGTGTCCGACATCGACCTGGTCATCGTGGCGACCTGCAGCGCCGAGTCGCTGATCCCCAACGTGTCCGCCACGGTCGCGTCCCGGCTCGGCATCATCGCGCCGGGCGCCTACGACCTCAACGCCGCCTGCGCCGGCTTCTGCTACGGGCTGGCCACCGCCAGCGACGCGGTGCGGGCCGGGAGCGCCCGCCACGTCCTGGTGATCGGGTCGGAGAAGATGTCGGCCTGGGTAGACCAGGCGGACCGGTCGACCCGGATCATTTTCGCCGACGCCGCCGGCGCCGCCGTGGTCGGCCCGGTCACGGACCCGGCCCAGGCGGGAATCGGCCCGGTCGTGTGGGGCAGCGACGGTGACCTGGCCGGGAAGATCTACATCAAGGACCGCACGTCGTTCCTGTTCCAGGAGGGACAGTCGGTGTTCCGGTGGGCGACCAACGCGCTGCACCCGACGGCGCTGGAAGCCTGCCGGCGCGCGGGCGTCCGGCCGCAGGACCTCGCCGCGTTCGTCCCGCACCAGGCCAACCTGCGGATCATCGAGGCGCTGGCCCGCAAGGTGGGGGTGCCACGGGAACGGCTGGCGGATGACATCATCAACGCGGGAAACACCTCCTCCGCGTCGATCCCGCTGGCCCTGGCGGGGATGACGGAACGCGGCGAGCTGGACTCCGGCATGCCCGTGCTGCTGCTCGGCTTCGGCGCGGGCATGTGCTACGCCGCGCAGGTGATCACGGTACCCTAGCCGGGCTCTGCTCCCGCGGCGCCCAGCCCACTGACCAGGAAAACTGACCAGCCAGCACCGACCAGGAAACGCAATGAAGACCCCCGCAATAAAGACCCTGAAGACAAGGAGCTAGCAGGCAGATGACACTAACCGAGCAGGAGATCCTCGCGGGTCTCGCGGAAATCATCGACGAGATCGCGGGTGTTCCGGCCGACGAGGTGAGCCCGGACAAGAACTTCGTGGACGACCTCGACATCGATTCGCTGTCGATGGTCGAGATCGCCGTGGCCGCACAGGACAAGTTCGGCGTGGAGATCCCGGATGACCAGCTGAAGGACCTCAAGACCGTGCAGGACGTCATCAACTTCGTGCACAAGAACGCGGGCTAACCGGCCGGGCCGGACCTGCACGCCGGCATCGGCGCTGGCGGGCGGCCTTCCCGCCCGAAGAGCCCGACGAGCCCGGGCGGACAGCCACCACAGGGCGCGGGCGCCCGGCCATCGAGGACGCAGCCCGGCGTCACGAGATTGAGGAGCCGATCACAGTGAGCGCAGACGACAACAGCGTCGTCGTGACGGGACTGGGCGCGATCACGCCGCTCGGCGGCGACGTCGCATCAACCTGGTCAGCGATGCTCGCCGGCCGCAGCGGCGTGAAAGCACTGACCGACGACTGGGCCAAGGATCTCCCAGTCCGGATCGCGGGCACCGCCGCGGCCGACCCCGCCGAGATCGTGGGCCGCGTCCAGGCCCGCCGGATGGACCGCTGCGAGCAGTTCGCCCTGGTCGCCGCGCGGGAGGCGTGGGCGGACGCCGGCCAGCCCGACGTCGACCCGGAACGGCTCGGCGTCTCGGTGACCAGCGGCATCGGCGGGATCGGGTCCATCCTGGCCGCCTACGACACGCTCAGGGAAAAGGGCTGGCATCGGATCTCCCCGTTCACGGTGCCGATGCTCATGCCGAACGGTTCCGCGGGATGGATCAGCATCGAACTGGGCGCTCAGGCCGGGGCACATTCGGCGGTCAGCGCGTGCGCGTCCGGCGCCGAGGCGGTCGGCTACGGCATCGACATGATCAGGTCCGGCCGCGCCGACATCGTGGTCGCGGGCGGCACCGAGGCGGCGATCATGGCCCTGAACATGGGCGCGTTCGCGGTCATGCGCGCGCTGTCGGCGCGCAACGATGAGCCGGAGCGGGCGTCGCGCCCGTTCGACAAGGGCCGGGACGGTTTCGTGCTCGGCGAGGGCGCCGGCATGCTGGTGCTGGAGTCCGCGGCGCACGCCGCCGCGCGCGGCGCGCGGGTGTACGCGGTCGCGGCCGGGGCCGGGTACTCCTCCGACGGTTACCACATCGCCCACCCCCATCCCGAGGGCACCGGCGTGATCCTGGCCATGCGGCGCGCGCTGGCCAATGCGGGGGTCTCGCCCGGCCAGATCGTGCACATCAACGCGCACGCCACCTCGACGCCGGAAGGCGACGTGGCCGAGGCGCAGGCCATTGTGACGGCGCTGGGCCCGGCGGCGGAGCGGGTCGTGGTCTCCTCCACCAAGTCGATGACCGGGCACCTGCTCGGCGGCGCGGGCGCGGTCGAGTCGGTGGCGGCGATCCTCGCGCTGCGCGAGAAGACCGCGCCGCCCACGATCAACCTCGAAGATCCCGACGACGGCCTCGAGGTCGACGTCGCGACCGAGCCGCGGCCACTGCGGGCCGGTGGCCGTTTGCCGATGGCGGTGCTGAACAACGCCTTCGGCTTCGGCGGGCACAACGTCTCGCTCGTCTTCACCGCCCCCTAGGCGGGGCCACGCCCACGGGCCATGGCCAGTGGCGGCCACGCCCGTCCCTTACCGTGTCTTTCACCGTTCGTAAGGAGAAACTTAGGTGACCGTGGTGGACAACAACCGCACCGTAGCCGGGCCGGGCCCGGCGTCGCCAGACGCGGGATCAACGCTGCCGCGCGACCCGGTGGTGCGCCTGGAGGCGCTGTTCGACACCGGGACGCTGGAGCTGATCGCGCCGGACGGCGGGAACGGCGCCATCGCCGGCGCCGGGCTGATCGGCGGCACCGGGGCGGTCGCGTTCGCCTCCGACCCGCGGGTGCAGGGCGGGGCCATGGGCGAGGCGGGCTGCGCGGCGATCGTCGCCGCGTATGCGGAGGCCGTCCGGCGCGGCGTGCCGATCATCGGCCTGTGGCACTCCGGTGGCGCGCGGCTGGCGGAAGGCGTGGGGAGCCTGCACGCGGTCGGCCTGATCTTCGCGGCGATGACGCACGCTTCCGGCGTGGTGCCGCAGATCTCGGTGGTCCTCGGTCCCGCCGCCGGGGGCGCCGCCTACGGGCCGGCCCTCAGCGACATCGTCATCCTGTCCGGGCAGGGCCGGATCTTCGTCACCGGCCCGGACGTGGTGCGCAGCGTGACCGGCGAGGACGTGGACATGGCGCGGCTGGGCGGGCACGAGCCGCATTCGCGCCGGTCGGGCCTGGCCGCCATCGTCACCGACACCGACTCGGGCGCCATCGCCCAGGCCCGGCGGCTCGCCTCGCTGCTCGGGGACCCCGGCAAGGTCGCGGACGACACGCCGGGCGGTGACTTCGGCGGGCTGCTGCCCGATTCACCCCGCCGGGCCTACGACGTGCACCCGGTCATCGACCGCGTGCTGGACACGCCCGGGGTCGAGCTGTTCCCCAAGTGGGCGCCGAACCTGGTGACCACGCTGGGCCGGCTCGGCGGCGGCACGATCGGCGTGATCGCGAACAACCCGCTGCGCCTGGGCGGCTGCCTGGACTCCGCCTCGGCCGAGAAGGCGGCGCGGTTCGTGCGGATGTGCGACGCGTTCGGGATTCCGCTCGTGGTGCTCGTCGACGTCCCCGGCTACCTGCCCGGTGTCGGCCAGGAATGGGACGGGGTGGTCCGCCGCGGCGCCAAACTGCTGCACGCGTTCGCCGAATGCGTCGTGCCGCGGGTCACGCTGGTGATGCGCAAGGCCTACGGCGGGGCCTACATCGCGATGAACTCCCGGTCGCTGGGCGCCACCCGCGTGCTGGCCTGGCCGGGCGCGGAAGTGGCGGTGATGGGCGCGGTGGCCGCGATCCGGATCCTGCACCGGCGCACGCTGGCCGCCACCGAGCCGGAGAAGCTGCACGAAACCGAGACGGCGCTGGCGGCCGGGCACGAGCGGGCCGTCGGCGGCCTGCAGCGGGCCGTCGGCCTCGGGGTCATCGATGAGATCATCGACCCCGCGCAGACCCGGCAGGCGATCGCCCGCGCGATCGCCAAGGCGCCGCAGGCCCGCGGCGGGCACCGCAACATCCCGCTCTAGGCGGTGGGCGGGTCGTCCGGCCCGGTCGAGGTTCCCGGGGCCGGGTTGCCGTCCGCCGGCGCGGACGGGCCGATGGGGTCGCCCGGGGGCGCTGGGTCCGCCTCCGCGCCCGCCGAGGTTGCCGCCCCGGGCCCGGAGGGCGCGGGGGCGGGGCGGCTTTCGGCGAGCAGTTGCTCCAGCCGGGCGCCCTGCAGCCGCCGGAACGTCCGGTGCGGGCGGGTCCGGTCGAGCACGGCCACCTCGAGCTGGCTGGTCCCCGTGTCCGGCCGCTCGCCATTGCCGGGGGCGGCCAGGGCGGCCAGCGCGGCGCTGAGCGCCTCGGTCAGCGTCATGCCGTCGGAGTAACGCTCCTTCAGGACCGTGGCCACCTGGTCGGCCTGGCCGCCGATGGCGGCGAACCCGTGCTCGTCGCCGACCGAGCCGTCGAACGTGATCCGGTAGATCTGGTCGGCGTCCGCGCTCTCCCCCGCCTCGGCCACGATGATCTCCACCTCGAACGGCTTGGAGCTCTCGGTGAAGATGGTGCCGAGCTGCTGGGCGTACCAGTTGGCGATGCCGCGCGCGGTAACGTCGCGGCGGTCGAACTGGTAACCGGTGATGTCGGCGTAGGTCACGCCCGCCTTGCGCAGGTTCTCGTACTCGTTGTACCGGCCGACGGCGGCGAAGGCGATCCGGTCATAGATCTCGCTGATCTTGTGCAGTGCCCGGGACGGGTTGGGCGCCACGAACAGGATCCCGCCTCCGTACTGGATGACGACCCCGCTGCGGCCGCGCGCGATTCCCTTGCGCGCATAGTCCGCCTTGTCTTTCATCACCTGTTCAGGCGACACGTAGAACGGCATGGACACCGCAGGCGTTTCCTTTACTCGCGAGTTCGGCTGGGGGGACGGATGCGGGAGGGTGCTCCGCTCAGGTGGAGCTGACCGGGGCCGTCGGGCCGTCCGGCGACTGCATGCGCTCGGCGACCACGGCCCGGACATGCTCCTCGGCCTCGGCTTCGGACAGCCGGCTGAAGCCGTCCGCGGTCACGACCGCGAGCACCGGGTAAATCGAGCGGGTGAGGTCGGGGCCACCGGTCGCCGAGTCGTCGTCGGCCGCGTCGTACAGCGCCTGCACGCAGGCCCGCACCGCGTCCGGCATGGACATGCCGTCCTGGTAGAGCTTCTTCAGCGAGCCCCGGGCGAAGACCGACCCGGAGCCGATCGAGTGGTACCGGTGCTCCTCGTACGGGCCGCCGGCCACGTCGTAGCTGAAGATCCGGCCGATCCCGGCGTCCTCGTCGAAGCCGGCGAAGAGCGGGACGACGGCCAGTCCCTGCATGGCGGCGGCGATGTTGCCCCTGATCATCGTGGCCAGGCGGTTGGCCTTGCCCTCCAGCGACAGCGGCCGGCCTTCCATCTTCTCGTAGTGCTCGAGCTCGACCTGGAAGAGCCGGACGAACTCCAGGCCCACGCTGGCGGTGCCCGCGATCCCCATGCCGGAGAACTCGTCGGTGCGGAAGACCTTCTCCACGTCCCGTTTCGCGATCATGTTGCCCGCGGTGGAACGGCGGTCCCCGGCGATGATCACGCCGCCGTCGCAGACGGCCGTGACGATGGTCGTCGCGTGCGGCAGGCCGGGCAGCCCGGGGCCGCCCCACGGCAGCGTCTCCGTGCCGGCCGCCGGAGCCCGGCGCACCGGACTGCCGGGCAGCAGGTCCGGCGCGTAGGAAGCCAGGAAGTCGGCGAACGAGGGAATCCGGGGAGCCATGAACGCTCCAGGAAAACGCCTGCTCCCATCGAAGTCAGAGCCCACGCGGTTCCTTCCGTATCTGAAAGCCGTCTTACGAACAGACCCTACTGCGACCTGCGGGCGCTGCGCACAAGGGCTGCGCGCCTGACGTCAAGTGGGCGTCAGCCCTCGGCGAACCAGTCGTCGGCCCGCACTGCGGCTCCCTCGAGCGGCAGTACGGGCCCTGGCGACGAGCGGTTACTGACCGCCCTTCTGGACGTACGAGCGGACGAACTCCTCGGCGTTCTCCTCGAGCACCTCGTCGATCTCGTCCAGGATCGCGTCAACGTCGTCCGAGAGCTTCTCGTGCCGTTCCTGGACCTCTTCGGCGGGCGAGGCCTCGGTCTCCTCGGCCTCCTCGGTGCGGCGGGAGGTCTGCCGCTGGCCACCCGTGTCCTTTGTTGTCATCCCGGTACCTCCGTCAATCGGGGGCGTTCCCTTGCCCCAACGCTATCTTCGCCCGCCCACATCGTGTTCAACCCCGATTCGCGGTACGGCCGCGAATCGGGCTTATTCCGGCTGCCCGGTCAGCGCCGAAACCAGGTCGGCTGCGGTCCGGCAGCGCCGGAGCAGGTTCCCCACGTGTGCCTTGGTGCCGCGCAGCGGCTCGAGCGTCGGCACCCGCTGCAGCGACTCACGGCCCGGGATGTCGAAGATCACCGAGTCCCAGGACGCGGCGGCGACCGACTCGGCGTACTGGCGCAGGCACCGGCCGCGGAAGTAAGCCCGGGTGTCCTCGGGGGGCTCCTCGATCGCCCGGCGGATCTGCTCGCCGGTGGCGAGCTGCACCATCCGGCCCGTGGCGGCCAGCCGGTTATACAGCCCGCGGGACTGCCGGACGTCGGAATACTGCAGGTCGATGAGCTGCAGGCGCGGATGGTCCCAGGTCAGCCCGTCCCGCGTCCGGAAGCCCTCCAGCAGCTCCAGCTTCGCCACCCAGTCCAGCTCGTGCGACAGCTGCATCGGATTCTCAGACAGCCGGTTCAGCACCGACTCCCACCGGTCGAGCACGTCGGCGGTCATCGAGTCGACGTCCGAGCCGTACTTGTCCTCGGTGTACTTGCGCGCGAGTTCCAGGTACTCCATCTGGAGCTGGATGGCGGTCATCTTCCGGCCGTTCCGCAGCGTCACCAGGCGGCGCAGCGACGGGTCGTGCGAGATGGCCCGCAGGTCCGCGACCGCGGTCTCCAGGGACAGGTCGGCGCCGAAAAACTTGTCCTCGATCATCGACAGGACCAGGGCGGTGGTCCCCAGCTTGAGGTAGGTGGCGACCTCGCTCATGTTGGCGTCGCCGATGATGACGTGCAGCCGCCGGTACTTCTCCGGGTCCGCGTGCGGCTCGTCCCGGGTGTTGATGATGGGCCGCTTCAGCGTCGTCTCCAGGCCGACCTCGACCTCGAAGAAGTCGGCCCGCTGGCTGAGCTGGAAGCCGACGTTCCGGCCGTCCGCGCCGATGCCGACCCGCCCGGCGCCGCAGATGACCTGGCGGGAGACGAAGAACGGCGTCAGGTACCGGACGATGTTGGCGAACGGGGTGGCCCGCCGCATCAGGTAGTTCTCGTGGCAGCCGTAGGAGGCGCCCTTGTTGTCGGTGTTGTTCTTGTAGAGCTGGATCGGCGCGGCCCCGGGGATGGTGGCGGCGCGCTCGGCGGCCTCGGCCATGATCCGCTCGCCGGCCTTGTCCCAGATCACGGCGGACAGCGGGTTGGTGCACTCGGGGGTGGAGTACTCCGGGTGCGCGTGGTCAACGTACAGCCGGGCGCCGTTGGTCAGGATGACGTTGGCCAGGCCCAGGTCCTCGTCGGTGAGCTGGGTGGCGTCCGCGCTTTCGCGGGCCAGGTCGAAGCCGCGGGCATCGCGGAGCGGATTCTCCTCCTCGAAATCCCACCGGGCCCGCCGCGCCCGCGCCGCCGTCGCGGCCTGGTAGGCGTTCACGATCTGGGAAGAAGTCACCATGGCGTTGGCCCCTGGCTGGCCGGGAACCGAGATCCCGTACTCGGTCTCGGTGCCCATTACCCGCAGCACGCTCATATCACCAGCCTATGCCGCGCCGGCCGCGGCCAGGTCGCTGACACGCGGCACGCCATCCGGCCCCGGCACGCGCCGCGGTCGCGGCGTGTGCCGGCCGTCGCAGGTCACAGGTACTGGCCCGTGTTGGCCACGGTGTCGATCGACCGGCCCGCCTCGGTGCCCGTCTTGCCCGACACGAGGGTACGGATGTAGACGATGCGCTCACCCTTCTTGCCGGAGATGCGCGCCCAGTCGTCGGGGTTGGTGGTGTTGGGCAGGTCCTCATTCTCACTGAACTCATCGACGCAGGCCGACAGGAGGTGCGCCACCCGCAGGCCCTTCTGCCCGGTGTCGAGGAACTCCTTGATGGCCATCTTCTTGGCCCGGTCCACGATGTTCTGGATCATGGCCCCGGAGTTGAAGTCCTTGAAGTACAGGACTTCCTTGTCGCCGTTGGCGTAGGTGACCTCGAGGAACCGGTTCTCCTCCGACTCGGTGTACATCCGCTCGACGACCCGCTGGATCATGGCCTCGACGGTCCCGTGCCGGGAGTCGCCGTGCTCGGCCAGGTCGTCGGGGTGCAGCGGGAGCTGGGTGAGGATGTACTTGGAGAAGATGTCCTTGGCCGCCTCGGCGTCGGGCCGCTCGATCTTGATCTTGACGTCGAGCCGTCCGGGCCGCAGGATCGCGGGGTCGATCATGTCCTCGCGGTTCGACGCGCCGATGACGATCACGTTCTGCAGGCCCTCAACGCCGTCGATCTCGCTGAGGAGCTGCGGGACGATCGTGTTCTCCACGTCGCTGGAGACGCCGGACCCGCGGGTCCGGAAGATCGAGTCCATCTCATCGAAGAACACGATGACCGGCATGCCCTCGCTGGCCTTTTCCCGGGCCCGCTGGAAGACGAGCCGGATGTGCCGCTCGGTCTCGCCCACGTACTTGTTGAGCAGCTCGGGGCCCTTGATGTTCAGGAAGAAGCTCCGCCCCGGCGAGCCGGGCGGGACGGTGCCGTCCGCCGCGGTCTTCTGCGCGACCTGCTTGGCCAGCGAGTTCGCGACCGCCTTGGCGATCAGCGTCTTCCCGCAGCCGGGCGGGCCGTAGAGCAGCACGCCCTTCGGCGGCCGCAGCTGGTGCTCGCGGAACAGGTCCGCGTGCAGGTACGGCAGCTCGATCGCATCCCGGATCTGCTCGATCTGGGAGGCGAGACCGCCGATGTCTGAGTAAACGATGTCGGGAACTTCCTCCAGGATGAGCTCCTCGACCTCGGCCTTGGGGATCCGCTCGAACACATAGCCCGAGCGCGGCTCCAGCAGCAGCGAGTCACCGCTGCGCAGGGTGGAGGCGCGCAGCGGGTCCGCGAGCCGGACGACCCGCTCCTCGTCGGCGTGCGAGATGACCAGCGCGCGCTCGCCGTCCTCGAGAAGCTCCTTGAGCATGACGATCTCGCCGGCGGTCTCGAAGCCCTCGGCGATCACCACGTTGAGCGCCTCGTTCAGCACGAGTTCCTGGCCGGGCTTGAGCTCGTCGACCTCGACCGCGGGGCTCACGTGGACCCGCATCTTCCGGCCGCCGGTGAACACGTCGGCGGTGTTTTCGTCGCTGGCGGACAGGAAAATGCCGAAGCCTGACGGCGGCTGGGCCAGCCGGTCGACCTCCTCCTTGAGCGCGACGATCTGGTCCCGGGCCTCGCGCAGCGTGCCGGTCAGCCGCTCGTTCTGCGCGGTGACGGCGGCCAGGGTGGCCTCGGTCTCGCGCAGCCTCTCCTCGAGAAGCCGCGCCTGGCGTGGCGAATCCGCGAGCCTGCGACGCAATGCGGCAATCTCCTCGTCAAGGAAGGAGATCTGCGCGGTAAGGCCCTTGACCTCATCGTCATGCCGTGAGGCACGTGAGCTCTCATCCCTGCTTCCCACGGCCATCACCTCCTTCCGGTGCCTGAATTACCTAGACCCTACCTACCGCGGAGCCGTTCGTAACCTCGCGGCCCGCGTTATGCAGAGCACACTGCACACGGAATTAATGCCCGCCGGGAGTCGTCCGAAGCGGCCGGGGCGGCTGATCGTTACGGTTTAGCCACTTTTCGTTATCGTAACGGGCGGGGGGCTTGAGGCATCGCGGGCTCGCGGGTTAAGAGTCGTCCTGACCCGGGTGGGCACCCTTGGCCGGGCGCCGCCGCCGCGGCGGGGGCGTCACCCCGTCGGCCAGCCGCCGCGCCGTCACCAGGAACCCGGTGTGCCCGACCATCCGCTGGTCCGGCCGGACCGCCAGGCCGTCCACGTGCCAGCCGCGGACCAGCGACTCCCACGCGGCCGGCTCATCGAAATGCCCCTGCGCGCGCAACGCCTCGACCGTGCGCGAAAGCTGCGTGGTGGTCGCCACGTAACAGCAGATGACGCCGCCGGGCACCAGGGCGCGCGTGGCGTTCTCCAGGCAGTCCCACGGCGCGAGCATGTCGAGGATTACGCGGTCAGCGTTGTCCGCTGAAAGCTGACGGGTGGCGGTTTGCGCGGGTGAGCCCGCTGGTCCGGTACCGGGGGCCAGATTGGTCCGGCCGGTATCGGCAGCCTCACCCGCTGCTTCAGGAGCCAGGGCCAGATTGGTCCGTCCGGTATCGGCGGGCTGGTCCGGCGGGGCTGCGAAATCACCGACGACGAGCCGCCACGCGGCCGGCACGGTGCCGAAGAAGCTCTCCACGTTGCGCCGGGCGATCTCGGCGAAGTCGGCGCGGCGCTCGAACGAGGTCACGGACCCGCAGTCGCCGGCGGCGCGCAGCAGCCAGCAGGCCAGCGCGCCCGAGCCGGCCCCCGCCTCGATCACCCGCGCCCCCGGGAAGACATCGGCCATCGCGACGATCTGCGCGGCGTCTTTGGGGTAGACGACCGCCGCTCCGCGCTTCATGGACAGGGTGAAATCCGCGAGCAGCGGGCGGAGCGCGACATAGGGCGTGCCGCCCGAGGACGTCACCACGCTCCCGTCCTGGCTGCCGATCAGCTCATCGTGGCTGAGCGAGCCGCGGTGGGTGAAGAAGGACTTGCCCGGTTCCAGGACCACCGTGTGGCGGCGGCCTTTCGGGTCGGTGAGCTGGACGCGATCGCCCGCCCCGAACGGGCCGCGACGCTGCTGAATCATGCCGGACAGGCTATCGGCGGGGCGCGGCCCGGCAGGATCAGACGCCGGCGAAGGCGCCGTCCAGGTCGCTGGCGGCCAGCACGCCGTAGACCTGGCCGGTGGGCTCCACGACCAGGTACTCGCTCGCGGGAGCCTTGCGGACCGCGTCGATCAGCGCCATCCCGCCCAGGTCAGCGGGCAGCACGAGGCTGGGGTCGAGTTTGCGGGCCAGTGTCCCGGCCTCGATCCACGGCCGGCGCTGCGGCGGCGTCGCCATCGCCGCGGACTCGTTCACGATGGCGATCGGGGTGTTGTCGTGGTCCACCACGACCAGGGCGCGCGCGCTGGTCTCGTCGGCCCGGCGGATCGCTTCGGCGAGCGGAAGGCTCGCGGGGATGGGGATGGCCTTGCGGGCCAGCCGCCGCGCCTGGATGCCCGGCAGCCGCTCCCGCGCCCGGGTAGCCCGGATCGACTGTCCCGCGCCGATCCACATGAAGCCGGCGATGAACGCCAGCCACAGCTCGCTCATCAGGTCTTCGGTCCGGCCGTTGGCCATCGCGTAGCTGATCGGCACCACCAGCAGCGCCACCGCGAGCACCCGGCCGGCCCACGCGGCCACGATGGTGGCCGTGCCCGGGCGCCCGGTCAGCTTCCACACGACGGCGCGCAGCATCCGGCCGCCGTCCAGCGGCAGGCCCGGGAGCAGGTTGAAGACGCCGACGATCAGGTTGGCCCAGCGGACCTGGTTGACGATGACCCAGCCGATGGTCCCGGCCGGGACCACCTTTATCAGCCCGTAGCCGATGGCCGCCAGGACCAGCGAGAGCGCGGGACCGGCCGCGGAGACGGTGAATTCCCGGCCGGGCGTGGGCGGCTCACGCTCGATCTCGGAGATGCCGCCGAGAGGGTACAGCAGGATCCGCCGCACCGGCAGCCCGTAGCCGCGGGCGACCAGCGAGTGGCTGAGCTCGTGCACCAGGACGGACAGGTACAGCAGGACCACGAAGGCGGCGGCGACGACGTACCGGACGTTCCCGCTCACCGTCCCGGCCAGGTCATTCGCGTAGATGACGATGAAGACGCCCGCGATCAGGAACCAGTACGGGGAAATGGTCACGGGGATGCCGAACGGGCGCGCGACCACGATCCCGGATCCCGGTTGCTTCGGCGGCCGCTGGTCTCGTTTGCCGGGCGTCATGCCTGCCACAGCATCGATGCTACGTGCCATCCCGGGCCGCGCGACCAGCGGAAGGCCACGCCGGACCATCCCGGGCCACCCGACCGGCGGAAGGCCACGCCGGACCATCCCGGCCCGCGCGGCCGGCGAAAGACCACGCCGGACCGGGAAACGGCACCGGACCGCCCGGGGAAACGCGGCCCACGCTGGGCCGCTTCAACCCGGTCCCCGCCGGGGCCGGGGAAACCCGGCCGAGTGTCAGTGCCCTCCCCTACGCTCGTGGGCGTGGATGAACTCGCCGCGGCTGAGATCGCCGATCCGGCCCCTCCGGATGAGGGCCCGGGTGCGGCGCGGGGGCCGGCGCTGTCGCCGTCCCGGGCCGCCGATTTCATGACCTGCCCGCTGCTGTACCGGTTCCGGGTGATCGATAAACTGCCCGAGCCGCCGAGCGCCGCGGCCGCCCGCGGGACGCTGGTGCACGCGGTGCTGGAGCGGCTCTTCGACCTCACCGCCGCCGAACGGACCCCGGACGCGGCGCGCTCGCTGGTGCGGCCGGAATGGGACCGGCTGGCGGCCGCCGAGCCGGACCTGGCCGCGCTGTTCCCCGGCGAGGACGAGCGGGACGCATGGATCCGTGCCGCGGCCGCCGCGGTGGACAGCTATTTCCGGCTGGAGGATCCACGCCGCCTCGAGCCCGCGGACCGCGAGCTGTACGTCGAGGCCGAGTTGGAGTCCGGGCTCCGGCTCCGCGGCTACATCGACCGCCTCGACGTCGCGCCGGCCGGGGAGATCCGGGTGGTCGACTACAAGACCGGCAAGGCGCCACCGCTGGACTTCGAGGCCCGGGCGCTGTTCCAGATGAAGTTCTACGCCCTGGTGCTGTGGCGGGCGCGCGGGCAGATTCCGCGGCTGCTGCAGCTCATGTACCTCGGTGACGGGCAGGTCGTGCGGTACACGCCCGACGAGGCGGACCTGCGGGCCACCGAGCGTAAGGTACAGGCGCTGTGGCAGGCCATCGAGCGGGCCCGGGAAAGGGGCGACTGGCGGCCGCGGCCGGGCCGGCTGTGCGAATGGTGTGCGCATAAAACACTGTGTCCCGAGTTCGGCGGCACCCCTCCGCCGCTTCCCCGGGACGACGGCGCGCTGGGCCCGCTGGAGCCGGTTCCCCGGGACGGGGGTTCGCTGGGGGCGGTGGTCAGCCCGCCGGGCCCGGCAGGCCAGGCGGGCTGACCCGGCAGGCGGGGTGGCGGGCGCTGCCGCTGATAGCACGGCCTGGGCGGTTCATCCGGTACGGCGGCTGTGCAACGATGGGTTAGGGGCCGCTGCCTCCGAAGTACGCGTCGAGCTAGCGCCGTCGAGGTAGAGATGTCGACATACAACGCGATCGCCTGGCTTCCGCTCTGCGCCGGGCTGACGGGCATCGGACTGGTCGCGAGCTGGTTCGCGATGCGCAGGCGGGGGCTGATGTCCGGGCTGCGCGGGGCGGCCTGGTCGTTGCTGCCGCTCGCCGCCTATCTCACCGGTTCGATCGAGATGTTCTGGAAGATCGGCACGGCGATCGGCACCTTCGCGAGCTCCTTCGCGTTCTCGCTCAAGGTGTGGTCGGGCGTCGGCGTGGCCGCGCTGGCGGCGCTGCTGTTCGTGGTGTCCGCCACTGGCCGCCGCCGGAAGCGGGCCCGCGGCAAGCCGGCCGCCGGCGAGCAGCCGGGCCGGGCGAGCCGGGGCGGGACGGACGGTACCGGCAGGAGCGGGCCCGGCAAGGACGCGGGCCAGGACGGGGCGAAAGGTTCCGCACGCAAGGAGCTGGCGGCCAGGCCCACGCGGGCCGGGAAGGGCGCCCCGGACGACGACGACGATATGGCCGGGGTGGAAGACATCCTGCGCCGGCACGGGATCACTTAGTGCCCGGTGCGGCGGGCGTTTCCCCGGGTGCGGCGAGCGCTCCCCCGGACGCGGCGGGCGGCCGGATCGACGGCGGCGGCGAGGCCAAGCCGGCGCGTCCGGCGGATATTTACCGGTCGGCCCTGGCCCTGGTGGCCTGGTGGGTCTGGCTGGCATTTGCGGTCGCCAACCTGGTCGATCTCGCGGTGCAGGGGCGTGACCGTGTCTCCGTGCAGGCCGCCGCGGCGCTGCTGCTGGTCACCGGGATCGCGTACGTCGCGGCGTTCCGGCCGCGGGTCATCGCCGCGGCCGATGGAATCGTGGTGCGCAACCCACTGCGGGACCACCGGGTGCCCTGGGCGGCCGTGACGGACGTGGAGCTGCGCGACCTGCTGCGGGTGCACTGCGCGTGGCAGGAGACCCCTGACAGGCACAAGATGCCTAATAGGCCTAGTTGGCCTAATAGGCCTAATAAAGGACAGGGTCCGCAGGCGGTATGGGGACCGGAAAGCGTGCAGCGCACCAGGGTGATCCAGGCGTGGGCGATCCAGGCGCCGCGCCGGGCCGGAATGGTGACCGGGATGCGGCCCGCCTTCGGCCGGGACGACTTCGGCCGCCGCTCCGTCGGTGGCGGGGCCGCTGCCGCGGAGTCGCCCGGCAGCGTGCACCGCCAGCAGACCGAGCGGATCGCCCGCGCGCTCGGCGTGCGTGCCCGCCGGGAACGTGCCGACGAGGCCGCCCGCGTGCCCGGGACACGCGAGGCTCCCGTGACTCGTGAAGCGTCCGTGACGCATGAGGCGGCCGTGAGTCGTGCGGCGCGTCCGGTCTCCGCCTGGTACTGGCCCGCCGGCCTGGCCATTGTGGTCCCGGCCCTGCTGCTGGTCGCCGCGATCTGCGCGTAATGCGCGGCCAGTGGCCCGGCGGGCCCGCCGGGCCGGGTGGGGCCCCGCGACGCCGTTGGCTCTCCCGCGGCTTTCCGGCGGATTTGCGCCGGCAGGCCCGGGAGTTTTCCGCACTGGCCACCCCGCCGGCCCCTCTGGCCCCCACTGGCCGCCACCCCGCTGAACGGGCAGCTGGCGCCATCTGTACGCTGGGCCAGGAAATCTTCGCGGCCAGCCTGACCACGATGACGCATGGTCCGCCGGGATGCCGCGGCCGGGCAAACATTCTCTGGCAATGTCCCGGGGTAACAGCTACGCAAACGTAACAGATTATCGGCTGTAACGAAACATATTCGCTGCGCAGGTGGTGTCACTATGACGCAGGTGTCACGAGCAGGGAACGACCCCGAATGACGTTTTGGCGGTTACGGTCGCATCGTGATACCGAGGACATCGACTCGCATCAGAGCACGTCGGCGCTCCCCGAAACGGCCGACCGCTCCCAACGACTAGAAGGAGCTTGCCGCATGGGAGGACATCCCGAGCAGCAACGAGCACAACGGCTATGGTTCACCGGCCATAAGCAGGCCGGTAACCAGGAAACCGCCAGCGGCAGGCGGCCGGGCCGGGGGCGGCGGGCCCGCATGCTCACGATCGCAGGTTGCGGCACCGCGGCGATTGCCCTGGTGGCAGCCGCCTGTAGCAGCAGCGGCGGCAGCTCGTCCTCGGGCGGTACGAAGGTGGCGGGCGGCGTCGCCACATACGCTCTCCCGCCGTCGGTGACGCCGAACTACATCTTTCCCATGACCAGCAGCACCTACTTCAGCACATCGAACCTCGCCTACCTGCAGTACCTCCTGTACCGCCCGCTGTACTGGTTCGGCAACGGGATCCAGCCCACCCTCAACACGTCGCTCAGCCTCGCGGACGCGCCCACCTACAACGGCAAGCAGGTCACGATCACGCTGAAGAACTACAAGTGGTCCAACGGCACCGCGGTCACCGCGCAGAACGTGCTGTTCTGGATCCACATGCTGCAGGCGGTGGGCTCGACCGAGTGGGGCGCCTACGTCCCCGGCGGGTTCCCGACCAACGTGACCGACGTCAAGGCGGCGAGCGCGACGACGCTGACGATGACGATGACCAAGGCATACTCACCGACCTGGTTCACCTACAACGAGCTGAGCCAGATCAGCCCGATGCCGAAGGCGTGGGACCGGACGGCGTCCGGCCCGAGCGACTGCACCGGTACCGTCTCGGACTGCAAGGCGGTCTTCACCTACCTCGACAGCCAGTCCAAGGCCATGTCGAGCTGGGCGGGCTCCCCCATTTGGAGCGTCGTGAACGGCCCGTTCAAGCTGCAGAGCTTCAACGCGGACGGCAACGCCACGTTCCTGCCGAACAAGTCCTACTCCGGCCCGGTCAAGCCGACGCTGTCGGAGTTCAAGGAGGTGCCGTTCACTACCGAGCCGGCCGAGTACAACGTGCTCCGCTCGGGCAGCGGCAGCCAGAAGCTCAGCGTCGGCTACCTGCCGACCACCGATGCCCCGGCGAAGCCCGCGAACGCCACGGTCGGCGCGAACCCGGTGCCGGGGTACACGCTCGACCCGCTGTACTCGTGGAGCATCAACTTCTTCGTCGCCAACCAGAACTCGACCACGCCCGAGGGCAAGGTCCTCAAGCAGCTGTATTTCCGGCAGGCGCTGGAGTACCTGGTGAACCAGGCGGCGGTCATCTCCGGCCCGCTGCACGGGTACGGCGCCCTGACGGTCGGCCCGGTTGGCAGCTACCCGTCAACCCAGTACCTGTCCGCCAAGGGCACGCAGGGCGAGCCGTTCCCCTACGACCCCGGCAAGGCCAGGCAGCTGCTGACCAGCCACGGCTGGAAGGTGGTGCCGAACGGGACCACCACCTGCACCGACCCGGGCCGGTGCGGCGCGGGCGTCAAGCAGGGCCAGGGCCTGTCGTTCACCCTGCCGTACTACACGGGCACCAACTGGATCGAGGGCGAGATGACGCAGCTCAAGTCGAACGCGTCGTCGCTCGGCATCCAGCTGAGCCTGCAGCCGAAGCCGTTCAACCAGGTCACCGCGATCGGCGCCGGCAACTGCGTCGCCGTCGGCTCCTCGTGTGCCTGGGACTTCGCCAACTGGGGCGGCGGCTGGTCGTTCGCGCCCGACTACTACCCCACCGGCGAGACGCTGTTCCAGAGTGGTTCGGCGGCGAACTCTTCCGGGTACCACAACAGCCAGAACGACACCCTGATCAGCCAGACGTTGACCAGTAGCTCGCTGACGCCGCTGCACACCTGGCAGGACTACCTGGCCCCGCAGCTTCCCGAGATGTGGCAGCCGAACGGCGTCTACCTGCTGGCGGAGGTCGCCAGCAACCTGCATGGCGTCGTCCCGCAGCCGACGACGCTCTACATCAACCCTGAGAACTGGTACTTCACCAAGTGATCATGGTTCAGGTGTACAGCTCCGCCGCGGCCGCGGCGGGACGGGGGCACCGGGTTCGCCCGGTACCCCCGTCGGCATGCCAGAGGGGATCGCGTTGATAGCTTTTTTCGTGCGCCGCCTGCTGCAGGCGGTCATCGTGATCTTGCTGGTCACGATGATCACTTTCGCGCTGCTCCGGGCGATCCCCGGCAACGTCGCGATCGCCATTCTCGGGCCCACCGCGTACCGTAACCCCGCGTTGATCGCCCAGTTCGACGCCACGTACGGCTTCAACAAGCCGTGGTTCGACCAGTACTTCCTCTGGCTGGGGCACCTTGCCCAGGGCAACCTCGGCTACTCCTGGAAGCTCAACCAGAGCGTCGCGTCCCTGCTCGGCAGCCACCTGCCGAAGACGATCATCCTGGTGGGCATCTCGACAGTCCTCGCGCTGGCCGTCGCCATCCCGATCGGCGTCTGGCAGGCGGTGCGGCGCAACAAGGCCGTCGACTACACGTTCACCGGGCTCTCCTTCTTGTTCTACGCGGCGCCGACGTTCTTCGTCGGGACGGTCCTGATCATGTTGTTCTCCGACCAGCTGCACATCTTCGGAGCAGAGGGCCCGCAGGGCGGCCTGGTCAGCGACTTCACCGACTGGAAGGACCTGACCCTTCCCGTCGTCACCCTGGCCCTGGTGACGTTCGCACTGTTCAGCCGGTACATGCGCTCGGCCATGCTGGACAACATCACCGAGGATTACGTGCGCACGGCGCGGGCCAAGGGCGCCTCGGAACGGCGCGTGCTTATCCGGCACGTGCTGCGCAACTCACTGATCCCGATCGCGACGCTGGTCGGGCTCAACCTGCCGCTGATCGTCTCCGGCGCGCTCATCACCGAGTCCGTTTTCAACTACCCGGGCATGGGGTACCTGTTCTTCCAGGCTGCGCAGCAGCAGGACTACCCCACTCTGCTCGGCGTCCTGATCGTGGTGGCGATCGCGACCGTCATCGGGTCGTTGCTGGCCGACATCGCGTACGCGGTGCTCGATCCCCGTGTGAGGTACGTGAGCTCATGACCATGCCACCGTCCTCGCCAGAGCCCTTCGCGCCCGGAATCAATACCCCACTGGCGCCCGGTCTCGACAGCATCGTTCCCGACGAGATCCCGCCCGGTCCGGACGCGCCGGGAACGCTTCCGCCCGGCAAGTCACGCAGCATGTTCGTGCGCGGCCTCGAGGTGTTTATCGAGAACAAGCTGGCCATCGCCGGCGTGGTCGTCTTCGTCGCGATGGTGCTGTTCTGCTACCTCGGGCCGCTCGTGTATCACACCGACCAGGTGCACACCAACCTCGCGATCGAGAACCAGGCGCCGGGGGCGGGCCACCCGCTCGGCACCGACTCCACCGGCTACGATGTGCTCGGCCGGCTCATGGCCGGCGGTCAGGTGTCCCTGGAGGTCGGCCTGGCGGCGGCGGTGCTGGCCACCGTGGTCGGCACCCTGTGGGGAGCCATCGCCGGCTACGCCGGCGGTGCGGTGGACGCGGTGATGATGCGCCTCGTGGACGCGCTGCTGGCCATCCCGCCGCTGTTCCTGGCCCTGGTCGTGGTCTCGATGTTCCCGGCCACCGAGCTGGAGCTGATCATCGTGATCGCCCTCACGTCGTGGCTGACCACATCCCGGCTGATCCGCGGCGAGGCCCTGTCGCTGCGGGTCCGGGACTACGTGCAGGCGATGAAGGTGATGGGCGGCGGCGGCGTGCGCGCCGTGCTCCGCCACATCGCGCCGAACGCGGTCGGCACCATCATCGTGAACGCCACCTTCCAGGTGGCCGACGCCATCCTGCTGGTGGTCGCGCTGAGCTACCTGGGCCTGGGCGTCCAGCCGCCCCAGACGGACTGGGGCGGGATGCTCAGCAACGGCGTCCAGTACACCTACGACGGCTACTGGTGGCTGATCTACCCGGCCGGCATCTGCATCGTCCTGGTGGTCATCTCCGTCAACTTCATCGGCGACGCACTTCGGGACTCCTTCGAGGTCCGTCTCCAGCGGCGCTGACGGCACCTGATGTACGCGGAGCCGGCGAAACCCGGCCGGCTTCCCTCCGGATAACGCACGAGAGGACGCATGGCACCCCTGCTCGAAATCGAGGACCTGCACACCGAGATCCGGCTCCGCAGGTCGACCGTGCACGCCATCGGTGGTGTCAGCCTCACCGTCAACGCGGGCGAGTGCCTCGGCATCGTCGGCGAGTCCGGCTGCGGCAAGACGATGACCGCCCTGTCCGTTATGCGGCTGCTGCCCAACGGCGGTCACATCACCGGCGGCAGCATCGCCCTCGACGGCCACGACATCACGCATTTCGACGACGAGGCGATGCAGGACGTCCGCGGCAACCTGGCCGGCATGATCTTCCAGGACCCGATGACGTCGCTGAACCCGACCATGACGATCGGCGGCCAGATCGCGGAGAGCGTCCGGCTGCACCGGGGGGCGGACAAGAAGGCCGCGCTGGCGCGCGCGGTCGAGGTGCTCGGCCTGGTCGGCATGCCCAGGCCGGCCGAGCGGATCGGCAACTTCCCGCACCAGCTCTCCGGCGGCATGCGCCAGCGTGTCATGATCGCCATGGCGCTGGCCTGCGAGCCGAAGCTGCTGATCGCCGACGAGCCGACCACCGCGCTCGACGTCACCATCCAGAAGCAGATCCTCGAGCTCATCGACCACCTGCGGCAGCGCCTCGGCATGGCGGTGATCCTGGTCACCCACGACCTCGGGGTCATCGCCGGGCGCGCCGACCGGGTCGCGGTCATGTACGCGGGCAAGGTCGTCGAGACGACGGACACAGCCACCCTGTTCGCCAACCCCCGGCATCCCTACACGCAGGCCCTGTTCGAGGCGCTGCCGGACAAGATCGTGGAGCCCGCCGGGGTCGCCAAGCGGCTGTACAACATCCCGGGCCAGCCGCCGGACCTGACCGACCCGCCGCGTGGCTGCCGGTTCGCGGCGCGGTGCCGTTACGTGCAGGACTCGTGCCGGGAAACCGAGCCCATCCTGAAAGGCGATGTCCAGCTGCACGAGTACCGCTGCTTCTTCCCGGTGGGCGAGGCCGCCCTCGACGCGGCCGCCCTCGACGCGGCCGCCCTGGGCGCGGACGCGCCGACCGTGGCCGCCGCCGTGGCGGAAGAAGAAGCCGAGGCGGCCGGGGGAGCCATTCCGGTGCTGGCCACCGCGCCCTCGGTGGCGGGCGACGGCGCCGCGGCCAACGGGTCGCTGCTGCGGGTCGAGCATCTGGTCAAGGAGTTCCCGGTCACCGCGGGCGCCATCCTGCAGCGCAAGGTCGGCAATGTCAGCGCGGTGGCCGACGTCAGCTTCGAGGTGGCCAAGGGCAGAACGTTCGGCATGGTGGGCGAGTCCGGCTGCGGCAAGACCACCATCGGCCGCCTCATCGTGGGCCTGGAGAACGCGAACTCCGGCTCGATCATCTACGACGGCCAGGACCTGACCAAGCTCAGCACCCGGGGCCGGCGCTGGCACAGCGGCAAGGTCCAGCTCATGTTCCAGGACTCCTACGCGTCGATGGACCCGAGAATGCGGGTGAGCACGATCCTGCGCGAGCCACTGGTGATCCAGCACCAGGGCAGCAAGCAGGAGCAGCAAAAGCGGGTGGCCGCGATTATGGACGAGGTCGGCCTGCCGCAGGCCGCGCTGGACCGCTATCCGCACGAGTTCTCCGGCGGGCAGCGGCAGCGGCTCGGCCTGGCCCGGGCGCTCGTCCTGCGGCCGAGCATGATCGTGGCCGACGAGCCGGTGTCGGCGCTGGACGTGTCCATCCAGGCGCAGATCCTGAACCTGATGCTGGACCTGCAGCAGGACCACGGCCTGACGTACCTGTTCATCTCGCACGACCTGTCGGTGGTCCGGTACCTGTCGGACACCATCGGGGTCATGTACCTCGGCAAGCTGGTCGAGGTCGGCCCGGCCGACGAGGTGTACTTCGGCCCGGTTCACCCCTACACCAGGGGGCTCATCGACACGGTCCCGGTGGCGGACCCGCTGCTGGAGCGGGCCAAGGAAAGCCAGGGCGTCATGGGCGAGCTTCCGTCGGCCGTGGCACCGCCCTCAGGCTGCCGGTTCCGCACCCGGTGCCCGTTCGCGCAGGACCTCTGCGCTGAGCAGGAGCCGCCGCTGCGGCCGTTCAGCACGAAGGGTCACCTGGCCGCGTGCCACTTCCCGCTGCGTGCGCCGGAGGCGGGCGTTAGTGAGCTGACCGTCGCGGAGACGGCGAGCGGCGGGGGGCAATAACGCTGCGCACGCCGGCAGCAGGGACGTCGGTTCGGCGACCGCCGCCTGTTGTGACAGCTGTGGCCGTGTTGCGAATACGGCGCGCCCTGCCCGGCCCCTCGAGCACGGCCAGGGCGTGGTCGCGCGTCGTGGTCTCGGCGACCTTGCGCTGGAGCTTGTCCGAGGCGTGTACAGCTACCTTGCCCCTGGCCGTCGCTTCGGTAGTCCTGGGCCTTATCAAGACTGAGGCTGACGTGTGCGATGCCTCAAGCGGGTGAATCGGAGAGGGAGGTCAGCGAGGGGAGGGCTGCAAACCAGCTGGTAAGTGCCGAGTTCCGGCGCACCGCGGCGAGCAGTTCGGCGGTCGGTGGGACCGCCCAGGCGCGCCATGTTCTGAGGTCGTGGACTGTAGGGTCGAGCCGGGCCAGCCCGTCCGCCAGCCGTTCGGCGGTGTCGGCGCTGGTCTCACCGGCCAGCAGCCCGAGCAGCGCGTGGCGGGCCTGGCGCTTGTCCTCCGCCGTCGGGCCGAGCGGGGCCAGCTCGCCCGCCAGCCGTCCGGCCACGCGGTTGTCCTTTCTGCCCGAATTGACCGGCTCCTCGTGAGCGCCGACCACATGTCCCTCTTGGTCATAGTCTGTGACTATACGGGTGACGGTGGTGTATTTGTCCAAAGTACGCATCTATTATCACTTCTATCTGTTGTATCCGATTTCCGTTAGCTGCCGTGCCCGGTCTCCCGCAACGTCATCAGCACCCGCAGCCGCCGCTGCACCGCACCGGTCTCGGCCAGCACCGCATCAGCCAGCTCGAACGGCACGATCTGCGTCAGCTCTCCCAGGTGGCCAGGGGCGAACACCCCGGCCGCCACCGTAATCGTGTTGGTGATGATGGTGACAGCTGAACCGATGCAGACTGAAAGCCCAACGCAGGTCCTCGGGTACGGGGTGATCCTGGCAGATTCCGGTCCTGCCGGACCTCCGTTGCCATGCAGTGCCGACACGCCGGAACCCGAACTCGGCTCTTGCGCCCAGCCTTTAACTCCCGGCATTGCGCCTCGCCTAGGAAGACGTCGGGCGCTGCCGCAGCGCCAGCAGCATGCTGGCGCTGAGCGACACCAGCGCGGCCTCGACGAACAGCGACACCGTGCCCACCCAGTCGCCCCAGTTGCCGACATCCCCGGGGTCACCCGGCACGCCCACCGTGCGCGAGGCAATGTAAGCGATGAACGGCCCGGCGCCCAGGAGCACGGCGGCCGCCCACCGCAGCCAGGGCCGCCCGAGCCCGGCCGGCCAGGGCAGCAGCATCGCCAGCGCGGTGAGCACGCCGCCCACCTCGATCAGCCGGTACCCCCAGCCGATCCAGTCGGGCGAGGTGAAGGCGGTCACGCCGCCCTGGTCGGCCACGTGCGCGGCCGCGACACCGAGCGCCAGCAGGGCGCCGGCGATCCGCATCCCGGCCTCGGGCGCGGCGCCCGCGCTCGCCCTTGCTACGCCCGCCCGGCCTGTCATCGTCTGCTGCGCCATCGTCATCCTCCCTATCCGGTCACCGCCTGCCGGTGCCCTCTAGTTGACACTTCAACTACTGATACGTCCGGAGTACCGGAATGGATTGCCGATGTAGCCGCGGCTTCTGAACGGGCCTCAGGCGGCCCTGGTACGGCAGATCGGGCTGGCCGGCAGCCGCCTGGCCATCATCGCCCGCGCGATCAGCTGGATTCAGGCTCGCTATGACCAGATGATGCGCATCGAGGACCTGGCACACGACATCGCCATGAGCATCTCCTCTCTCAACCGGCAATTCCGCGCTGTCACGGCCATGAACCCACTGCAATAACAAAAGCAGCTGCACTCCAGAAGGCACGCATCCAGCTGATCGGCGCGCCGCAGGACGTGGCAGCGATCGGCCACGCGGTCGGCTACGGCAGCCCGTCAAAATTCAGCCGTGAGTACCGGCGCATGTTCGGAGCACCACCGGGCCAGGACGCGATGGACAACATCTCCTGAGACAGGACAACCACGAACAACTCCGGTCGGATCTTGCGAACAAAACCACCCACGTCTCCCTCGGCGACCCGTACGCGGTGTCCAGGCAGCTGATCAGGCTGCGGGAGGCGGGCGCAGAGGAGCAGGCCACCGCGCTGGCCGATCGGCTACCGGGGGCAGGCATGTTCGAGCTCTTCCGCGCGCAAGAGAGCCGCCAAGATCGGTTCCGGTTTGGCCGGAAGGCTGACGGCAGCCCAGCCGAGCCATGGGGATGGGAAGACCTGGACTGACGTGGCCAGCCTTGGTAATACGTGATCGCAGTCGGGTCCGTTAGGGGATCCCCCTATGGACACACACCGGGCCGCCCCGCCCTGGGAAGCGCGGCCCGCGGGAACGCCGTCTCATATAACTGGCCCGCTAATATAACTGGCCCGCTAACGAGTCCGGTGATGGGGGGCTAAAGCGCCGGGTAGCCCCGGGGAATCTCACCCCGAGGCCCCCACAGAACCGTGCTTAACAGTCTCCCGTTACACGGCTCTTCTCACCTAATCCGTCAGAACTCGGTCATCCATGCCCAGTGAGCAAACAGTCCGGGCTCTCGTTTCATGAGCCCGTTCCACCAGCCTTTAGCACGCTTGAATGACCTCAGCCGCTTGAACTTCCTGCGAGCCCAGCGCACCAGGTAGGTGTTGATACGCCGCAGGAGACCGAACATCTCAGTCCGGTAGAACTTTCCGTAATAATTCATCCAGCCACGGATGACTGGATTCATCCACTCGGCAAGTCCTGCCAGATCCGAGGTGGTGCGCAGGTTAATCCGCCACCCGCGAATAATGTGACCCTTATCTTTCAGGGCGTCCCCGCTGATCGCCGGGAGGAATGCTGCAAACATACTCCTCCCATCTCTCGTCGGAGCCTTCCTGACACGGAAGGTATACCCAAGGAACGTGAACGACGTGCACTCATAATCAAGCCGCCGCTTCCTGTCCTTGCAGTACACCACTCTGGTCTTGTCTGGATGCAATCGCAACCCGACGCTCTCCAGCCGTTGCGACAGCGCCGCCCTCACCTGGAGGGCTTGGCGTTCGGTCGCACAATGCACCACAGCATCATCAGCGAACCGTTCAAACTCGACGGCCGGGAACTCGCGCTCCAGCCACGAATCAAACGCATAGTGCATAAACAGATTAGCGAGCACGGGAGATACTGCCGATCCCTGCGGAGTACCGCATTCCCGTTCCGCCAGCCTGCCATCGGGCATCTGAAGCGGCGCTTTCAGCCACCTCTTCACATACAGCACCACCCATTTCTGGCTGGTGTTCGCCTCCACCGCCTTGACCATAAGATCATGGTCAACCGAGTCGAAGAACTTCTCGACATCAAGGTCAAGAATCCAGTCCTTCTTCCAGCACCGCTCGCGGCACTTCGCGACCGCATCCAGCGGTGACCTTCCTGGCCGGTACCCGTAGGAGTCGTCATGGAAGATCGACTCCGTGCGCGGTTCCAGCTGCAGGGCGGCCACTGTCTGCGCGATCCTGTCGGCGACGGTGGGCACGCCCAGCATTCTTGTGCCCCCGCCGTGCGGTTTCGGTATTTCAACTGCCCGCACCGGAGGCGGAAAATATGTTCCCGAGGACATCCGGTTCCAGATCTTGTAGAGATTGTTCTCCAGATCGGCCTCGAAGTCCTCGATGGACACACCATCCACCCCTGCGGCACCCTTATTCCGCTTGACGCTCTTATACGCCTCCCACACCAGCCGCTTCGGTATCTGAAACGGTTTTCCTTCCGGACCTGACTTGCCCACTCGTCTCCTCCCAGAGAATCCCCTGGTTGCCCGCGAGAGCAAACCCCAGATGGCCGGCCCCTTCGCTCCGCTCCCATTACAGAAGTTTCATCACTACTACGAGCCGGTCCGCCAGCATGCGCCGCAACGGTACTCGGCGCCTCCCGGTTTCTGCCGCTCAGCGCACTCCCTCTCGCACCCGCCACCTTAAGAACAGTGCAGGTGCGGTATCAGCACATGCCTTCCCATGTTCCGTGCAGAAGCCGCAGACCAGGCTCACGCCACCTCTATGCCGGACACCGCCTGGCCAGTAAACGGGCTCCCGCCAAGCTCATCCCGGGGCCGCATTGACGCCCCGGTTCCGATGTCATTTCCTAAATCTCGGCACTTCATCAGCGGTTCACTTGCGTTCGTCTTCCTGGTCCCCATCTGACGGCTCTTATACCGCCTTTTCCTCAACGCTCACGACACCAGTCTTCAGCTAATGCCGCTTGAGGTGATTTGACGCCTCCCCCCGCAGGGCGACGCCAGAGAGCCACAAATCCTCCATCTTCTGCACAGCCGCACATGAAACGAGTCGTCTCCTACCGATACGACTCCTTTCCGCGCTCATGGCGCAACAATGCCGCTTAGCTTATTTTGATCATGCTGCGGTTCTGGCCTTTGCGCTGGTCAGGATGGGGTTGGCGAGTTTAATGGTGGCGGGGGCGTCGTGGCGGGTGCCGTGCTGGCCGGATTTCTTGACGGGGTAATGGTTGTGGCGGGCGCGCTTGACGACGCGGGGGTAGCTGCGCTCGCGCCGCGTGTTGAGCTGCTGCGGGTCCGTGATAGCGGCCATGACACGGTCGAGGATGCGCTGCTGCCGGTTAGGGGGGAAAAGCCGGGCCCGAGGCCCGGCGGCGGATGATGCGGACCGTCCTCTTGAATTTGACCCGGTCCGGGTCGGTGCCCGCGTTCGTGGCGGCGGTGCAGATCAGGGCGCTGATCGCGTAGTGGGTGAGCAGGTAGCCCCAGATCTCCTGTTTCACCATGTCCGGCGATTCGGAGCGCAGGATCTTCCCGGGGCCGCGGAGGTAGGTCTTGAGCTGGGCGTTCCCGGTCTCGTGCTCCCATCTTTCGTGATAGGCCTGCGCGAGGACGGCCGCAGGGGCGTCCGGGAAGTCCACGATGGTGGTGATCAGGGCGATGACCTCGTCCTTCCCGTCGCCCTCGCGGTCGGGGACCTCGTACTCGATCACGCGCACGCACCGGGCTTTCTCCGGGTCCAGGTCCTCCCCGGCGCGGGCGGCCTCCAGGAGTTCCTCCCGGGCCTTGCCCCTGATCTTGGGGTTTACCAGCACGGACCGGTAGGAGCCGTCCGGATGCAACTCCAGCGGCGGGAGCGTGAGGTCGGATTTCACCCGCCACAGGAGCGCCGCGCCGGTGTCCGCGGCGGTGCACCAGTCCTGCCAGTTATAAAAGTTGCGGTCGGCGATGAGCAGCCAGTCTTCCCGCAGGTGCGGGTAGAGCTGGCGGGCCAGGGACTGCTCGCCGCTGCCCTTGGACACGCACGGGCCGATCGCGGCCAGCGCCGGCGCATGCGATGCGCACTCGCCGATCGTCACCGCCCTGGCCTTGGGAAACGCCGCCGGTGCGGCGTCCTTGCCGGTCCCGGGGTACCCGAACGCCGCAGCGTTCGGCTTCGTGTCCGGGATATCCCATTCCAGGCCGTCCATGCTCATCTTCCGCCACGGGCCCAGGAACGCCCACGGCGTGTCCTCCGTCGCCACCGGCCTGGCGACCTGCGCGAACACTTCTCTCACGGGCTCATGCCCGAGCCGCTGCCGCGCCTGCGTCAGCCCGCCCGTCGTCACCGTGGCCTGTGACGGGTCCCAGCAGCCCCAGTCCGCCAGGGTCTCCGACAGCCGGACCCAGGTCTCCTCGTAGTCCTCCCCGGCGAAAAGCGCCAGCGCCATCGCGAAATACACCATGACGTGCGGCGGGAGCTTCCCGCCTTTCCGCTTCGCGCCCTTCCCCGTCGCCTCGACCGCCTCGTCAACCGCGTCCCGCGGCACCCAGGACGCCAGCACGCCCAGGGAGATCCAGTCGCTCAAGCGGCCCTCAGCCACACTGCCAGTCTGCGTCATAACCCGCGATCATGCCGGCAACCAGCCGAGACACCCCGCAGCGACACGCCAGGGCAAACCAAGATCAACTTAAGCTAAGCGGCATTGGCCGTTCAGGGGATTGCTGGGTCATGAGGATCACTGCGCCGGCGTGGCCCTCGATGGGCAGTTGCGCCCGTACGGAGTCCTCGGCGGTGCGCAGGTCGCTGAGGGGATGTCCGTGGCCGATGGTCAGGTGCGGGACGACATCGTCGAACTGGCCCCCGAACGGGGGAAAGTCAGGAAAGGCCTCAAAGACGCGCTGGGTCAGGGCGCGGAAGGGGCCGAGATCGCGGGGGGCAAGCCAGAGCACGGCGTCGCCGAACCAGTCCGTGTGGTCTAGCCGGAAGCCGAATCCGCGGACGGCCGCGAACAGGCGCTCAAGCTGGGTCAGCACTGCTGTATCGATCTTCGCGGGCGGCACGAACGGGGCGAGCACGGTGATGTGGGCCGGGATGCCGACCCGGGCACTGGCGTCGAGGCGTTCCCGGTGCCGCGCCACGGCCGGCTCAGCGTCGGGGATCTCCACGATCAGGGCGCTGTGGGGACCTGGGCTCGGCACGGCAGGACCTTATCCGGTGAAGGCCACGGCAGCCACCGGGTTTTCGTCGCGATCAGGCGGTGAGGGCTTCGCGGTGCCGGTAGTGGCATCTGCAGGCGGTGGCCTGATGGCGTCGTCGCCAGCGTGACCAGTGCAGCCGCAGGCCGGGTGCGGGCTGCGGGCGCAGGCCGGTGAAGAGCCTGCGTATCTCGTTGCGGGTCAGCGGGATGAGCCGGTCATCGGGAGCGTGGCCGGGGCCGGGCTGGGTGGCGGTCAGGACGGACAGAACGCGTGGGCGAGCAGGGCCAAGATGGTCAACCGGTGCCAGGAGGTCCAGCACCGGACCTGGTGTTCGTCCAGGGCGAGTTCCTTGCTGGCGGCGAAGCCTTCCTCGATCTTCCACCGGGATCCAGCCACGCGCACCAGCTGGGCCAGTGGCACCGGGCGAGATGCATGGGCGCGTTAGAAGGCGTACTCGCCGTCGGAGATGCGGCGGCGGAAAGGACGTCCGGTGCGGCGGACGGCGGGTTCGGCTGCGGTTGCACAAGCGGCGGCTGGAATGCCACGAGCCGTCGTGCCCGGTGAACACGTTCATCGAACCGCTGCCGCCGCCGCGGTGCAAGGTCACGCCGTCAGCTGAAGGACCAGGCCGCCTGCGACGTCACCGACCGGGGCGTGACCCCCAGCCGGGGCTGCCCGGTACGCGGGGATCGCCTGGCACACCGCACGACGCGTTCGCCGGGCGCGTGGACGGGATCTTGGACGCCCCGCTCGCCCTGGTCGTTCACCCTTGGGATCGACGAGCACCGCCGCGGGAAGCCCCGGTGGACGCGCGACGAGGAGACCGACGAGTACCGGACGAGCGTGGTCGCTGATGCCGGGGGCTGCGCTAGGTGAGGAGATGCTGGCCCTCAACGCGTGGGCAGTTGACGACCCGGCGGCTGGAGGCCGAGCGGGACCAGCGCGGCGAGACCGGCCCGGGGCCAGGCTACACCGGCGATCCGTTCCGGCCGCGCTGACCACTCGCCCGCGTGCCCGCGTTCAGGAAACTGGACTCCGTAGCGGTGCTCATGGCTCGATTGTTACCGGTACCCCGCTACGCGGATAACCCGTTCCGGCCGCGCTGACGGCCGCCCGTGCCACAGCGCGCACCAGGGCCGTTCAGGAAACTGGACACCATAGCGGTGCTGACGGGTCCATTGTTACCGGCACCCCTTAATCAAGCTCCCTCCGCGCGCTAAGCGCGTGAACGACACCGCTTAACCGGCCAACGCCAGCCTGAGTAGTGACCGGTAGCGGACTTGGCGTGCGAGATGATCTAGCCCCGGCCATCGGGGATGCGCGCCACGTGACAAAGGGAGTGCAGAAATGGCAAATCAGGAGTGGCTGTTCAGGGAATCCCCTGCCCCTAATGGGGAGGCGGGCACCGTTAATTTCCTGAACTTGGCTCCACGGCAGGGGCACGGCGAGGCCAGTGCGACCTTTCGCAACGACGGCAGCGCGGGGCTGTTCTACTTCGAGCCCGGCAGCCTCGGCACGAGCACGGCGCAGACCTGGGAGTCCCGGGAGTTCACTGCCCCTAATGGGGCGGCGGGCACCGTTAATTTCCTGAACGAGGCTGCCCGGCAAGGACCTGGGGAGGCCAGCGCGACCCTGCGCAACGACGGCAGCGTAGGCCTGCTCTACCTGGCGCCCGGCAGCCTCGGCACGAGCACAGCGCAGACCTGGGGGTCCCGGGAGTTCACTGGCCCCAATGGGGCGAAGCAGGCCGTCGACTTCCTGAACGAGGCTGCCCGGCAAGGGCCGGGCGAGGCCAGCGTAACCCCGCGCAACGACGGCAGCGTGGGGCTGCTCTACCTGGCGCCCGGCAGCCTCGGCACGAGCACAGCGCAGACCTGGGAATACAAGGAATTCCCCGCGCCGGACGGGGTAGCGTCCGCCCTGGCGTTCCTGAACGCCTCCCCCCAGCAGGCGGCTGGAGAAGTCAGCGGGTACGCGCGCAACGACGGCTCCGCCGCGATCTTCTACCTCGAGCCCGGGTCAGGCTGATCATAGATCAGTCGCAGCGAGCGTATTGAGCGCGCCGCCGGTGACTGAGGCCAGCCAATCCGGTTGCTGTCACCGCCGAGGTCGGCGCTGGAAGCCGCATGGCCCGGGGAGCTCGAGGACCCGTATCGCACACGACCGCACAACGTGCGAGATCCTCGTCAACCCGGGCCGTGCCGGCCTGGCCTGGCACGTTCTCCAGCACACGCATAGAGGGCAAGATGCCGGGCCGACTCCCGGACTCCCGGAAGGTCGCCTTTGCGTTGGTAGAGCTCACGAGCCTGGGTGGCCGCGGCGTGCGCTTCGGAGGGACGGCCGGCCGTAGCGAGGACGTGAGCGAGATCGAGCAGGCTGTCGGCGCGCTTGCTCAGCAGGTCCGTTTGTGCGGCAAGCACTGTCGCCGAGCGTGCGAGTTTTTCTGCTTCGGCGTGGTGGCCACGGTCGGCGAGGATCCTGGCCAGCGATCCCTGGCCGATGATCTGGGCGGATAGATCCTCGCCGGCGCCGGCTTCCTGGCTGATTGTGATCAAGTCGATGGCTTCGGTGTACCGGCTCTGGCCCTGCGCCACGATGGCTCTGGCCAGCTTCGCTGCCGTGGTGGCCAGGGTGTCCTTTTCGCCCATCCGGTCGAGGCGCTCGTATTCGAGGCGAAGGTGTGCTTCGGCGGTCGCTGGATCGCCGGCGAGCATCGCAATGAGGGCGGCGGGCTGGGTGATCGCCGCGGTCATCGTCGGGCCGAGGGCGGACAAGAGGGTTTTTGCGCGGTTCAGCGTTGCGTGTGCCCTCACTGCGTCGTCCTGCATGCCGTAGAGGCCAGCCAGGTGGTGGAGGATCACGGCCTGCCCGCTGGGGTGGGTCCCGACCTCCTTGAGGTAGTCCTCACATCGCCGTATCCCTTCCGGTGCGGGCATTGGACCCCAGAGCGCGGCTGAGGCGAGCCAGCCGAGTATCTCGGTCAGTTCCCTGCTGTCGTTCACCCGGCGCGCGTGTTCGGCGGCGGCCTGCCAGGCCTTTTCGGCGGCGGCGGCCCTCGCGTGTACCCAGTGCAGCGCGGCCTCTAGCCGCAGGGTCCGGCAGAGGCCCAGCTCGTCCCGGCTTGGATCAAACTCGCGGCGCAACTGGGGAAGCGCGCGGGTGATCTCCATGGCCGCCCCGTTCGGATCCACCATGAGACTCAGCAAGAGGGCCTGGACCCGGGCGTGCGCGCGCTGATCCTGGTCGCCGTGGGCGGCGGCGATGCGCTGAGCGTGACCGAGCGTGACCCGTGCCTTCTCCAGCTGCCCGGCTTCGGTCAATGCTGTGCCAAGGCCCGTGTAAAGCCGCGCGAGAACTGGGTCGTCGGCCGGCAACAGCGCAGCCGCGCGATCCAGCAGATTCACCGCCGCGAGCGCGTCGCCGCGATCATGCGCAGCACGCCCGGCCGTCTCAAGGTGCGCGGCCGCGCGGCGTGGCAGTGGACTCGACTGAGCTTCGGCGGGCTTCAATTCGCTGAGGTAGCGGACGGACTGTTCGAAGTGATAGCCGAGGATCTCCGCATAACGGGTGGCGGGTTCCCCGGGCAGATGCTCAAGCCAGTCGGCGAAGCGGCGGTGAAATTCGGCGCGAAGCGACTTGGGGGTCGCCCGGTAAGCCGCCTGCTGGATGAGGATGTGGCGGAAGCTGTACTGCCCGGCGGGGCCTGCATCGGGCGGCCCGTGCTGCACGAGCCCCTTCGCGACGAGGGTTTGAAGGTTGCGGCCGAGCGGGCCGCGCGCCTCGATCAGCAGCAGCTCACGCACCGCCTCCACGCCGAAGTCCTTACCGACCACGGCCGCCCGGGCCAGCACACTGCTCGCCCCCGGCCCAAGACGCTGCAGGCGAGCCGCCAGCAGAGCCTCGATGGTGGGCGGCAGCACCGGACGGGTCTCGCTCGCGGCCTGCTCGCTCAGCGAAACCGCCAGCTGCTCGAGGTAGAGCGGATTGCCGGCCGCCGTCTCCAGGATCCGCGCCCGGGTGGACGGCGGGATGCGCTGATCCCCTTCAAGCGCGTCCAGCAGCGCGGCGGCCGGGTCCTCCGCGAGCGGCGCGAGGTCGATGGAAACTGCCCCCGCCGCGCTTGCCGCCCAGGCCGTTCGCTGTTCCAGCAATTCCGGGCGGGCGATGCAGACCAGGACAAGAGCCGATCGCCCCCGCTGGACGGCGAGGGATTCCACCAGGTCCAGGAAGGCCGGTTCGGCCCAGTGCAGGTCCTCGAGGACGACCAGCAGCGGCCGGGACCGCGCGAGCGTTTCCAGCAGGCGGCGGGCCGCCCAGAAGATCTCTGCGGGGTCCGACCGGCCCTGGTTGCCGGGGCCGAGAGCGACGCGGAGCCGCTCGGCGACACCGGCCGCGTCCGTTTCGCCATCGAGCAGCGCCATGATCCGCTCAGGCGATTCGCCGCCGCCGCACGCCTGCCGGACGATCTCACGCAGCGGCCAGAACGTGATGCCCTCCCCGTACGGAAGGCACCGGCCGGTCAGGACGCTTACCTCACCGCTCAGCTGTCCCGCAAACTCGTGCACGAGCCGCGTCTTCCCCAGTCCTGCCTCGCCGATCACGGTCACGAGCGTCGTCGCCCGCTCGCGAGCGGCGCGGGCGCACGCCGCCTCAAGCCTGCGCATCTCCTCGTCCCGGCCCACCAGGGACACGTCGAGACGGAGCGCAAGCGGACGCACGCCCGTGTGCGCCGACAGCAGGCGGAATCGATCCGGACCGGCGCTTTCCGCCTCGATGGCCGCCGCGGCGAGCCTTCGCGTCTGCCCGCCGAGGAGAATCTGGCCCGGCTCGGCGGCCTCCGCAAGCCTCACCGCCTGAGCCCCCGCGTCCCCCGCGAAACCAAGCGGCCCCGGCCCTCCCACCAGCGCCTCACCCGTCGCAACGCCGAAGCCGAAGGCCAGGGTCACGTCATGCCGCCGCTGCAGCAGGGCCGCCTCGGTAACGAGCGCGCTTCGTGTCTCCAGACTCGCCCGCGCCGCCCGCAGGGCGTCATCCTCGTGCACAGAGGCGACACCGAAGACGCCGACCAGCCGTTCACCTGCGCCGATCGCCAGCTTTCCGCCGTACCGCTCGAGGACCGCCGTCAGGCCAGCAACCGAGCGCTCGTTCACGACCTCGTGCATCTCTGGGTCCAGCGCCACGCCCGTGCCGGACGCCACCCGCAATACCACGCACAGCACGGTCACGGGCCTGCGCGCGAGCGGCACCTCCGTCACCGCCGACGCCGCGATCAGGACCGGATCGTGGCGCAGGATCGCCGCCTCAAGCTGACGCAGCATCGGCGACGGCTCCAGGCCAAGCTTCTCCCGCAGCACGCTGCGAAAATCCCGGTAGACCTCCAGCGCTTCTGTCTGCCGGCCGCCACGGTAGAGGGCGATCATGAGCTGACCGCGAAGACGCTCCCGCACCGGGTACTCGCTGACGAGCTGCTGCAACTCGGCGGTGAGCACGCCCGCCGAGCCGAGGGCCAGACCCGCCTCGATCCGCTCCTCCAGGCACGCCAGGTGCAGCTCCTCCAGCCGGGCGATCTCGGCCTGCGCGAACGGCTCGTAACGAAAATCGGCCAGCGGCGGGCCCTGCCACAACGAAAGCGCCTGATCCAGCGTCCGCGCCGCGTAGGCCGCGGTGCCCGCCGCGAGCGCATCGCTGCCCTCGGCTAACAGCTGCTCGAACTGCCTGGCGTCCAGTTCACCGGGGAAGATCCGCAGCATGTAGCCCGGCGCCCGGGTGATGAGCCGACCCGGCGGAAGCACCCTGCGCAATCGCCAGATCGCCACCTGAACAGCGTTGGCCGCGCTTTGCGGGGAGTCCTCGCCCCACAGATCGACCAGCAGCCGCTCGCTCGGCACGACCTCGTTCGCGTGCAGCAACAGCCTGGCGAACACAGCGCGCTGCCGGACGCCGCCGATCGCGACCTGCTGGCCGCCGTCCTCAAGCCGGAAAGAGCCGAGGATGCGTACCTTCATGCTCCCCTCCCCCGGCCAGGCTTTCAGCGAGCTGTAAGCGAGCTGTAAGCACTCCCCCCTCATTGTCGGAGCGTACGCCGGCAAAGCGATCCCCGAAACCGTGCGCAGCACTGGCCCGCATCAGGCGGGAGGGCCACCCCGGTTCACCGGGGCTGCTATTACGATCAGCAAGATCAAAAGGGGGAACATCATGAAATGGGCGATAGCCGTTACCCGGGCTACCGGTCGCAATGGCCGCCTTACCCGCGACCAGCACATCAGACATCGGGCGCCGTGGGCTGAGATACCCCACATTCGAGAGCGCAGATCGCCGACGGCACCCGCCACGGGCGAGCCGATGAGCCCGGCACGATGTCCGGGATGGCGGAGCCTGAACTGCTCAGGACCGGGCGGGCGGCCGCTCTGCGCGAGGCGTTCACGCACCTGCCCCCGGCACTCCCGGCGGCTGATCACCATGCTCATCCAGGATCCCCCGGTGCCGTGGGCACCGGCCGCCCGGCGCGGGCTGACGGTCACCTATTACCGCCACCGGATATCCGGGCGTGATCGCCAGCCGCCCGCAGCGGGCTGTGGCCTGGTGCCCGTCACTAACATCGCTGCCCCGGCGGGCGGGGCCGGCTCGGCAGATAGCCACTTAGCACATATCAGGGGCCATCATGGATTTCCGCCAGCAAGTACAGTCGCCAGGTCCGTCCTCCTCGCCGCCCCGGCGGCGCTGGCGGGACCGGCTGCCGGGCCGGCACATGCCGGTCCGGGAAAGCCGTGCCCCGGGCTTAGCTGATCCGGCCGGCCGACCGGCCGCACCCGCGCCCGGCCCGGCCGGGGTGCCGGCGCCTGTCCCGGCCAGCGGGCAGCCGCCCGCCATGACCGTCCATCTGCTCGGCGAGCTGCAGGTGATCCTCGGTGAGCGCCCGGTCAGCAAATGGGTGTCCGGGCGGGGCCGCGCAGTATTTGAGTACCTCGTGGCCCACCGCCATACCCGGGCGCGGCGGGACCATCTGATGGCCATGTTCTGGCCCGACGCGGAACCCAGCGCCGCCCGCAACAGCCTCAACGTCGCGATCCACGGGCTGCGCCGGTCCCTGCGCGCGGCGGCCGGGGACCACCAGGTCGTGATCTACGACGACGGCAGCTACCTCATCGATCCCGCCGTAGACCTGTGGGTCGACATCGAGGTCTTCGACAACCTGGTCACCACCGCCCGCCAGCACCTGGCCAGCGACCACCCGGCCGCGGCCCAGGCAGACTTGCACGCCGCGATCGGGCTGTACCACGGCGAGTTCCTCGCCGGTGACCCCTACGAGCGGTGGGCGCAGGTCACCCGGGAGCACCTGCGGCTGGCCTACCTCGACTGCCTCGACCAGCTCGCCCGGCTCCGGTTCACCGCCGGCGACTACCGTGGCTGCGCCGACGCGTGCCTGACGCTGCTGGCCTGCGACAACTGCCGCGAAGACACCCAGCGGCTGCTGATGCGCTGCCACACCCGCCTAGGCCAGCCCCAGCTCGCCCTGCGCCAGTATCATACCCTGGCCGCCGCGCTGCGCGCCGAGCTCCAGCTGGCGCCCGCCCCGGCCACCACCGGCCTCGCCGCCCGCATCCGCCGCCACGAACAAGTCTGAGCCGCCCGGGCCCGCCCCAGATCGCCCCCCGCGCCGCCTCCCACCGCTTAACCAGATCGGTTCGCCCGATAAGCGCGTGAATGGGGTGCCCCGAAGCTTCCGGACAGTCCGTCCAATAGGATGGACGTCTGGAAAGGTGAATTAATTGCCTCGACCGAAGAAGAGCTTCTCTCTCGAATTCAAAGAGGAAGCCGTAAAGATTGTGATCGAGACCTCGCGTCCGATCGCCCGGGTGGCGAAGGAGCTCGGTATTAACGAAGGCACCCTCGGTAACTGGGTGAGCGTCTACCGCCGTGAGCATGCTGGCGAGGAGCCGCCGCTGACCGTGAATGAGCGCGCGCGGCTGCGCGAGCTTGAACGGGAAACCCGGGAATTGAAGATGGAAAATGAGTTCCTGAAAAAAGCCGCAGCGTACTTTGCCAGCGATCATCGGTGAGCGACACGTTCGAGTTCATCGACGCGGAGTGCGCGGCTTACCAGGAATCGGGCGAGCAGTATGTGCCGTCGATCGTGAAAATGTGCAGGTGGATGGGGGTGTCTCGCTCGGGGCTTTATGACTGGCGGGATGCGCCGGAATCGGCGACAGCGGAAAGGCGCGGGATACTCGCACTATATGTGAAGAAGTCATTCGAGGATTCTGACGAGACGTACGGCTACCGGCGGGTCCACGCGGACCTGGTGGCCTGGGGCGTGCCCGCCGGGCCGGAGCTGGTCCGGTCGCTGATGCGTGAGCTGGGCCTGGAGCCCTGCCAGCCGCGGCCGTGGCGGTTCAGCCTCACCGAGGGCGACGGCCAGGAGAGCGGCATTCCCGACCTCGTGCACCGGGATTTCACCGCAGCGGCGCCTGGTGAGAAAATGGTCGGCGACATAACCTACGTTCCGACGTGGCAGGGCTGGCTTTACCTGGCGACAGTTATCGACTGCCACACGAAGGAAGTGGTCGGCTGGGCGACGGACGATAACTACAAGACATCGCTTATCGAGAAGGCCATCGAGATGGCCGCCCGCAATCACCCTCTCGCCGAGAATGCGATTTTCCATTCTGACCGCGGTAGCAACTACACGTCTCAGCAGTTCGCTGGTACGCTCAAAAAGCTTAATCTCCGGCAGTCCGTCGGCCGCACCGGGATCTGCTACGACAATGCGATGGCCGAATCGTTCTTTGCCGCGCTGAAGAACGAGCGTGTTCACCGTACCCAGTATCCGACTCGTGAACACGCTCGCCGCGACGTTGTGAGATACATCGAATTCTGGTACAATACGAAACGTCGGCACTCCGGACTTCAGTACCGGACCCCGCAGCAAGTCCACGAGGAATACCTGGAACGGCTGTCCGCAGCGTGAATTAACCACAAATCCGCTGTCCGGAAAGCTCGGGGCAGATCAGAACGACGTCGCTTAACCGGCCGCCAGCACCATGGACAACATGAGGGCCGTCGAAGGGACGGTCCACCCCGAGACCCAAAGAAGTCTTCTGAGGCCAGTCTCTGAAGCCAGATTCTCCCGGCGATAGCCTCTTCTACTGCAAAAGAGAAAACTCATGCGAGAACTTCTCCCGCCTGGCGGAAAGCGTCAGGAAAGAACTGATGAACAGATAACTGCGGCGGCGGGTACCGGGTTCGACTTTCCGGTGACCCGGGCCGGTGCCGCCGCACGGCCCCGGCGTGTTTGTGTTATGTGACCCGCTGGTCTTGATGTCTGTTTACGCGTATCCGTAGAGCGCGAGTATGCGCTTGTCGTCGCGGCCGTAGTAGCGGCGGGCGTGGGCGGTGTTAGCGAACCCGGCGCGGCGGAATGCGCCGGTGACGAGGTTGCGGATGGCGGCATAGGCATTGGGCTGGCTCCCGGTGCGGACCTGCTGGAGGTCTTCGCCGAATGTCTTGTCGCGCACGTAGTGCTCGCGGTTTTCTATGGCCCAGTGGTTGCGGGCGTAGATGCCCAGGTGGCGGGGCCGGCCAGGTCTGCGGGCAAGCTGGTGATGCCGTAGGCGATCTCCTTGTGCGTCCACGGGCCGTGGGTTGGGCCGGAGTCGCGGCGGATGCGCATGACCTGGGTGGCGTGCGGCCAGCTGATGCCGTCGGCCGGGGCGGTGCGGATGGCCCGCCGCTCGCGGCGGCCGTGCCCTGTGTCCTGTTCGGCCCAGGACGCGCCCGGGAAGCCGGCGTCGGGCCGGCCAGGGCCTTCGCGACGGCCTGCAGCAGGGAAGGCTGGTTGCCCTTGATGATCATCAGGTAGTGTGCGTGCTTGTCTTCGGCCAGGTGGCGGGCGGTTTCGGCCTGAGTGTGCAGCGCGTCCAGGGTGACGACGGTACCGATGAGATCCAGGTGCGCGATCGCCGGGGCCAGTTCCGGGATCTCGTTGGTCTTGGCGTCGATTTCCCGCTGGGCACGCACGCACCCCGTGGCTACGTCCAGCACGGACAGCAGGTGGACCTGGCTGCCATCAGCGCGGACCGCGCCGCGGACCGTCTTGCCGTCCGCGGCGGCCTGCTCCAGCAGGCCGGGCGGCCCTGGCCGGGCGGTCGCCGCGGAGGCGCGGCGCTGCTCACGCTCGTGCCGGGTCACGGCAGGCAAGGCGTCCGGCGGGCTGGCGGGCCTCGCGGCGAGGTACCCGTACAGCACCGCGTTGAACGCCGCGGCGTCGATGTCCTTGAAGACCCGGGAGAAGGTACGGACACTAGGCGGGCGGATCCGCCTGGTCCACGGGTCGCGCCGCCCGCCCAGGACGGCCAGCGTGTCCTGCGCGCAGCCGGCCGCCCACTCGGCAACCGCGGCCGGGGAGTCGTGCCCGGCGGCGGTGACCGCGCAGATCGCCAGGGCCAGCACGAACTCCAGCGGATGCCACCGGCCCAGCCGCGACCGCGGGTCAGGGACGCGGGCCAGCCACTCGCGCAGGCAGCGGCGGGATTCATCAGCGGCAAGAACCCCGGCCAGCTCCCCGGCCGGGACGTCGATCAGAGAAGATAGCAGCACGGGCACGGGCTTTCCGAAGGTCGTCTGAGGTTGGCACCTTTGATCTTGGAAAGCCGTGCCCGCCTGTCAAACCGGGCATTAACCCCAGACCAGACATAGCGGTGCGGAAGCACGCTGACGGACTCACTCAGGCACAGACATCAAACTCGCCGGGGCCGTGGGTGCCGCCGGCAACGTCACGGTCTATTACGACCCGGCGCTGGGCGACCCGGGATCATCGCTCGCCACCCAGATGCTGAACGCTGTCACCGCCCCCTACGACGACATGCAGAGCTTTTTCGGCATTCCCGGCAGCGCGGCTGACGTCATCATCGCGCCCCTGAGCGGGAATAATGATGGTTCGGGCGGCGCGTATCACCATGGCTGCGACTTCACTGCAGGTGGCGCGCTGTACCTCGACGCGACGTTTGCGAGCACGCCAGTAGACCCCCTCAGCCTCGAGGTTGGCCTGTACGTCGCCGAACTCAGTGAATCGTTCATGGGCCCGCAAGGCGGCGGATGGGGCTGCGGATTCAGCAACGGCGAGGGGCTGTCCCGCTTCTGCGCCGAGCAGGAAACACCACCGGGCACGCTGAGCGCATTCACCACCGGACCAGCCTGGGCGGACGCAGGCTTCCCGGACTGGGTTACCCAGACCGAGCAGACCGACAGAAATGCCGTGTCGACCGGGTGCTCCATCGTTTACATCTACTGGATGCGCTCGCTCGGTTTCACGATTGCGCAGATCACCCAGGTGGCTGGCGCGACGCTGTCGGACAACTACCAGGCCTTGACGGGCCACAGCTCGGCTTATCAGGATCTGCTCGCGGCAGTGTCAGGGCTGTCGGTGACGTCTGACAACCCGTTCTGACCCCGATGATTGGTGCGCCCAGCAGAACGGGGAGGTGACACCGTGACGTAGCGCCATGGTGGATCTTCGTGTTCGTTCCGCTGCCGGCGCACAGTACGCCGGCAGCTCTCATCCACCGGGTCCACCAGAGGTGCCGGTAAGAAATGTGCCACCAGCCGCAAACAAGCGTGATCAGGCTAGTCAGAAAGGAAATCCATCATGGCAGCAGACTCCCAGGTTCGCGAGATCGAGCTGAAGAGCGACGGAAGTATCGCCCTCACCATTGAGGTCCAATTCCAGGCCGGCGCAACCGTCGAACTGTCCGGCAGCGCAACCCAGCCCAATGGCGCCATCGCTACCTTCGATGACCGCCAGGTCCTTCCCCCCGCCGAACCCGGCGGCGGCTCTTTGGTGACAGTAACCGCCAACCCGTCGGCGACGGTCACCGCCATCCCGTCGCCGAAGTTCGATGCGACGGACGTCATCACAGCCACCGTGTGTGCCGTATGTCCCGCAACGACCTGGGTCACCGTGCTGTCTCAAGACCCGAACCCGGAAGATCAGCACCCAGAAGCCGAGGCGGTATGGACAGCCGAGACGGTATGGACAGCCAACCCAGACACCGATTGAGGTGCCCCCGCGCGGTGCATTGCGATGGCGCCCGGGATGCCGCAGACGTGCCAGCCGGGTTCGCTCTTGCGCCAGATCGCCTGGCGTAGGGCCAGGGCGGTCTGCAACGCCGAAGGGGCGTCGAGGTTGACCGCGTACCCGGCGATCGCCCGGGAGTGGTCGTCCTCGATTACGGTCAGCCACGGGCGGGCGAGCTTCCCCGGCGGGGTCACCACCCAGAGGCCGGGCAGGGTGTGACGGGCAGGGTGTGATCGGCCTGCCAGATCTCGTTGGGCCGACCCGCCTGCCTGCGGTAGATCAGCTCGAACACCTCCGCGTAGTGTTTGCTGCCCTCCACCGCCAGGGTTCGCAGCGCCGGGTCGACGTCTCGGATGATCGCGTAGACGGTGGCGTAGGACGGGACGGGCCAGCCCTCCCGCTCGGCGACCTCGGTGACTTGGCGGTGCACGTGTGCCGCCGACGTGGCGGGTTTACGCAGTGCCAGTCCCTCGATCAGCAGCCGCAATGGTTCGGGAAAGCGGGAACGGCCCTGGTCTGCCCGCGGGGTACGGGCCAGGCCCGCCAGTCCGGTGTTGCGGTAGCGGGCCAGCCACCGCTGCAGGGTGCGATGCCGGATCCCGGTCTCGGCGGCGACCTGGCTCAGCGCGACGCCGTCCTCGAGGTGCGCCCGCAGGATCAGCCAGCGGCGATGCGCCTCTGCGCGGTCCGTCTCGTTGAGTGCGGTCAACGCCGGCGGGGCGGCGGGGTCCGGCATCGGCCCGGCCCGCTACCGCGCTGATTCCAGGCCGGCCGGTGCCGGGTCGCCTTCTAGTGGTTGCAGTGCCCGGTACAGCGTCGAGCGGCCGATCTTGAGGTGCCGGGCGATGGCCGCGACCGATTCGCCTCGGGCGCGCCGGGCCTGGCGACGGTGAGCACGTCATCATCGACGGCGGCGGGGCGTCCGCCGCGCCGCCCCTGAGCCTGGGCGGCACGCAGCCCGTCGAGGGTCCGCTCGCGGATGAGGTCGCGTTTCATCTCGGCGGCCATCGCGGCGACCATGAACAGCATCTTGTCGGCGATGGTGGCGCCGTCGGGGCGGTGCAGGCCCGCGCAGATGCCGGACAGGATGTGCAGGTTGATCCCGCGTGCATGCAGCTGGTCTTCGAGCATCACCAGCAGTTCCTTCATGGAACGCGCCACCCGGTCCGGCTTGTAGATCACCAGGGTGTCGCCGGGCTTGAGCATGTCCATCGCGGCGAGCAGTTTCGGGCGCTCGCCACGGGTGCTGGCGGTCTCGACGACCTCGCGGCAGTGCGCTGCGGTGAGCGCGTCGAGCTGCGCTTGGTGATCTTGGGTGCGGGTGGAGACGCGGGCGTAGCCGATGCGCACGCTGTTGTCGTAGACGGCGGGGGCAGTCATGGCGCGATCATCCCGGGACCCATGCCGGAACCAGTCGAGCGACACGCAGTTCCGGGACTAGTTTCCGGGACGACTTCCCGGGGTTCCGGGGCGTTGCCGGGGTCGTCCCGGAAACGGCCGATTCCTGGACGGCCAGAAGCAGCTACGGAGTCACATGACCTCACGGTGCGTAACCGGAACCTCTCCGAAGAGACGCGCACAGTCCCGTCGTTATGGACGGAACCGCCGACAAGCGGATTGGATTTTGCATCCTTCAGACTTGGGCGTTATGTGCGGGCGCGGGTGGCGTTATAGAGGGCAGGGCAGGGTGCCGGGGTCAGGTGGGGCACCAGGCACGCTGCCGCAGCGGTCACCGGCGCTGGCGGTGTACTCCCCGGTAGGTCACTGTCGCGGTGATGGTGATGCTGACGCCGGCGGGCCAGGCTGCTGCCAGGCCGGTCGCGCGGGTGAATAGCTCCAACCCCACCAGCACCGCAAAGATCGTGATGTCGGCGATGACCATGGTGAAGGCGATCTGCAGGGTCTTGCGCCATTCCAGGGTGTCCCATATCCGGGCGATGAGGTCCTGGGTGCTGGCGGGGCGGGCCGGGCACCGTGGCTTCCGGTGCCCTGGCGCGGTGCGGCCCCGCGTGCGGCCGGCGTGCGGGGCGGGTGAAGATGCGCTGGTGGTAGCCGGCGTTGCCTTGCTCATGGGAGTTCCTCCGTGAGCCGTAGGGACGGTACGGAGGCCTGGGTTGGGCAGGCCCGAGTTTTCCCATGGCGGGCGGAGACTTTTTTTGAAACTTTCCGTGATCGCGTTGCGATGATTCAGTGACCTGCGGGGAGCAGGGTTCAGGCATGGAACAGCAGGGGGGGTGTCTGACGCTGAGCTCGTCCACCGGGCCTTGGGCGCCGCGACACCCGACGAGCGCAAGGCTGCCTTCACGGGCATCGCCGACCGGCACCACTTAACTGTTCTGCGGCAATGCGCCCACTGGTTTCCCCACCCGGAGGAAGCCCAGGACGTGTGCCAGGCCGCGTTCGAAGCCGCGTTCACCCTGCTGGCCGCCGGGAAGGGTCCGGAACGGCCGGGCAAGCTGGCCGGGTGGCTGATCGAGATCGCCCAGCGGCGCGGCCAGGAATACCGCCGCAAGGACAAGCCCGCCGCCGTGAGCTGGGCCATCCTGCCCGAGGGCCAGAGCCTTGACCAGATGGAAGATGACGAGGAGCCCCGCTCCGGCAGCGCCCTGCGCCGGGCTCACGCCAACCGCCTCGTCGAGACCGTCGTCGCCTCCCTGACCGTCCGGCAGCAGCAGGTCTACCAGCTGCGGTACGTGGGAGAGCTGACCGGCAAACAGGTCGCCGAACGGCTCAGCTTCACCGGCAAGGCGGCCAGCAACGAGATCACCCACATCCAGGACCTCATCGCCAACGGGTTCGGCGCCCTCATCCTGTTCCAGGAAGGACGCAAGTACTGTCCCGGTACTGTCCCGGCCTGGCCCGCATCATTGAGACCGTCCCGGCCGCCGTCGGCACCACCGCGTTCACCACCGCGCTCCGCGAGCGGATCGTCCGCCACTTCGAGGACTGCAGCATCTGCGATGACTGCCGCACCTGCAACGCCAAGCGCCGCGAGCTGGTCGGCCCGTACACCCCCGCGCTGGTTCCGATCCTGTTCGCCGCCGATCTCCGCGACCGCATCAGAGAGATCATCGACCGGATCACCGAGCACGCCGAGCATCACCCGCCCGGTGAACCACGGTCCGGCGCCGCGGTACCGGGCGTGGCCCTCATCGCCGACTCGACCGCGGTATCCGACGAGACCGCCAGCGCGGCTGACGTGCCGGTCGTTGCGACGGACGCGGACGCCGTGGACACCGCCCCGCCGCCGGAACCCAGGGGCGCTGCACCCCGTCGGCTGTTCCGCCGGCGGGTGGCATGGGCGGCGCTCGCGGTGATCGCTCTAGCCATCGCCGGCGTCGCGATCGCGGTCACGGCAGCGGCGGCCCGTCCACGCCCGTTTCGATCACGAGCAGCTCCGCGCTGCCCCTTACCACCGGCGACGTCTACGTGGTGTACGACAGCCAATGACGGCAGTGCGCAGATCAGCGGCGAGGTCGCGCACGCGGCCAGCGGCGAGGTCGCCCGGCTGTACGCCCAGCAGTTCCCGTTCACCGTCGCGCCGGCACCGGTCGCCTCGCTCACCCTCCAGCCGGCAGGTGCCTCGGCGCGATATACGTTCCGGGTGACGCCGACGCTGGCCACCAGATACGACGTTGAGGTGTTCAGCAGCAGCGCCGCCACCACGCCGGTAGCCCGCTCGGCGGTCAGCACCGTTTACGTCACGACCGAGGCTAGCTCGACATTTACCCAGAGCTGTACCGGCGGGACGTGCGTTTATTACGGTGACGGTTGCCGTCAACGTGCCCGCCTCAGTGATACGCACCGAGATGGCCAAGCCGGTGTACCAGTACTTCGGCTACACGCTCGCATCGCCCGGCTCGACCGCTCCCAGGCCCACGTCGCTGCAGCTGGGCGGCGGCGACCCGCAGGTCTCTCCGGTCCAGCAGGTATCGGCCACGCAGTACACGTTCACCGTGACCCATACCTTTCAGGCAGGCGGCGACGACTATCACGCAGCGTGGCACCAATGCGCGAAGGACAGTGTGGCCGAGGACGGGATCGGGCTTCCGGGCAGCCATGACGGCGGGAATAGCACCGTCCCCTACCCCCCGCTATATCTCGGCTAGCACCGGCCGCAGCCCTTGGCCCTGACTGTTCACGGCGGTGTGTGGCCTCGGGTCCTAACCGGTGGGATCGCGGATAGCGGGCCATTATCTGGCGTCAAGGTGCTGTGGTGTTCGGGCCGGGTGCCGGGGTTTCCACAGGTCCCGGGTAAGGCGTCTGCTGCCCAGACCGGGACGGCGGAGACGGGACATCACGTCGGTACTGCGCCACGTAACGTCCAAGAATCGGCGACATAAAGCTCTGAAAGTCACAGGCAGCCCCTTCCGGGTCGTCTCACAGTCGCTCGTTTATGAGAGGACGCCTGGCCGCGCGTGACCCGATTAATAGGCCGCTCCCCACGGTCTCCGTCCCGGCCGCCGCCAGCCTTCTAGCGGCAAATCGCAGAAAATTGCGATCATCGTAATTCGTGGCGTAGTGTGCAAGACATGGCGACGCGAGACATCATCACGGACCTGACGGACCTGACCCATCCGCTGCCGGAGCCTCCCGGCGACGGTGACGAGCCCGACGGCTGGCCGGCGCTGTGCGAGGAGGTCGCCGAGGACCGGGAGGCATTCGAGCAGGGTCTGCGGCTGACCTGGGAGCACGAGGACGACTTCGACCCGCTGCTGGGCGAGATCGGCGCGGCGCGGAACGCGATGCTGGCGGCGGAGGCGCGGATGCGGCTGCTGATCGCCTACGGCCGCGAGTTCACCCGGCCCCGCCCGTACCGGCTGGAGGACCTGGCCCGGGCCGCCGGCATGTCGATCTCCGGGGTGCGCACCGCCTACGACGACGACGAGATCGCCGAGGTGGCCCGGCTGACCGGGGCCAGGCAGGCCCGGCGCCCCGTAGAAGCCCCGTGACCGGCGGGCCGGCGCCGGAAGGGGCCCCGGTCTTCGGCGGGGCTACGTCGCGCAGGTCAGCTTCCTTCTTCGGGACTCCGGGCGGGCGGGGGGTCGCCGCCCTCGGATGTGATGTCCTCGATGCGCAGGATCGGCTCGTAGCCGTTGCTGCGGAGGGCGTCGAGGACCTTCACGACCGCGTCGTTGAGCGGTTCCTCGCTCGCCGCCTCATGGTCTGCTTCCACCCGCGCCTCGATCACCGCCTCTTCCGGCGGGCTGGTGAGCCAGGAAGTGTGCAGCTCGGTCACGGTAAGGCCGGCATCGTGGGCCTCCCGGGCCGCGACCGCCAGCTCGATCTGGGCTTCGAGGTAGGCCGCGGCTGCTTCCTTCACCGCGCGGTAGGCGTCGCTCGCGTTCCGGTTGGCGTGGTCCAGCTGGATCGTGTGCCGGGTCGCGTCAGGCTCGCGGGTAAGGGCTGTGGCGGAGAGGATTCCGAGGGAGTCGGCCAGCGCGATCAGCTCGCTGGCCCGGACGGGCCGCTGCCCGCTTTCGATCTTCCAGACCGTCGCCTGGCTGAACCCGAAGCCGCGGTCGGTCATCCGCTGCGCCAGCTCCTCCTGGCTGATGCCGCCCGCCTCCCGGTAGGCGCGCAGGTTCGCCGCGATGTTCTGGTCGATGTCCTTGTACCGGTCGTCGCGGTCACCCACCTCGTGTCACTCCGAAACGTAGTTGGTTGCCACCTCGTTCTCAGGCCCGGGCGGCCACACCCCTGGAATACATCGCAGGTGAATACGTCGCCCTGCCAGTCCCGGCCGGGGCCGGTTCGCTCGCCACTCTGGACCGCACCCGAGAGGTGGATCCGGCCTCGTTGTTCGCCGGAAGTGGCCGCAGCCGCCCGGGGGGGAGCAGACGTCGAAGGGCGGCGCCGGTGTCCCGTCTCCGGCAAGTCGGCCCTGTCTCACTGATTCCGGCCCATTGCTGCCCGAGTCTCACTACAATCGGCCCATAATTACAGGTTTGTAATTATGATCCGGGATGGTGGACGGGCTGGTGCAGGTCGCTGCGCTGGATCTTGAATGCAATGCTGGCCTGCGGTTTTCCGTGGTTGAGGGCTTCGCGCAGGTCGGCAGGTGGGGGTTTGCTGCGGGTTGCCGTGAAGGGCATAGTGCGCCAGGTCGCCTCTAGCGCGCCGTTTCACCCAGACGGGCGCGCAAGCCGAACTGCATATTTGTGATTACGGCGCGTCGGCCGTCCCCACCGCCGTTAAACCGACGAGCGGCCCGATCTCAGAAATTGGGGATGATGGCAGCCGGGGACGCTATCGCGGCGCTGCGGCGGTATTCGCTGGTCAGCCCGCCCAAGGACAGGTCGGTGTCGGTGCACCGGCTGGTGCAAGCGGTCACTGTCGATCAGATGCCTAAGGAGCTGGTCGGGGCGTGGCGGCAGGCCGCCGGTGCCTTGATCGAGGCCGCGCTTCCCGGCGACCCGCGGCAGCCGCAGACCTGGCCTGTCTACGCCGCGCTGCTGCCTCACGCCCAGGCAGCATTCACCCCCGGCAGCGACGGCATGGCAAAAGTTGCCAGCTACCTGGGAGAGAGTGGCAACTACGTCCCGTGCGGCAGCCCTGTCGAACAGCGCGAGGAACTCATGGCCCGGAAGTCCCCGGACGGCGGCCGCGGCGGCGGTGCCGCTGGCCTCGGCCGCCCGCTCGACGTCCTCGGGTCCAGACGGCGGTCACACGCGCGGGTGGCTATGATCACTAGGCCGGCCGGGTACCGATGCACCTTGTCCCTGACAGCCATCATGTCCCCTGACAGCCATCGCGTCGTTTCACGTGCCGCCGTGACAGCCATCATGTCGGCTAGCGGCCCGGACGCACGCCCATATCGCATGACGGCGTGGACGTATCCCCCTACTTGCTGCCCCAGAACAGTCGGCAGGCCATCGGGAACGTGTAGCTGCCGTCGGCCGCGCGGAATTCAGCCGTCGCCTGCTCCAGCTCACTGCGGACGATCCCCAGTTCGCTGCTGGCGAGGCTATCCAGCGCCCGTCCGAACGGGACCGGCGCGGAGATCACCGTCCAGACGGCGGCTGGCGAGGGCATCGGGACCTGCCAGGAGAACATCTCGGTATGCAGGGCGGAGAGGCCCGCCTCGCGCAGCAGCCGCTCGCGCAGCCCGGGCGTCGCAAGCTCGGTCAGGTAGTCGAAGTCGGGCAGCAGCTGACCCGGGACATGGCGCTGCAGCACCAGAGCCGCACGGCTGACCAGCGTATTCAGCTCCATCGCGTCGAAGGCGGCCACGCTGAACGGCGCGCCGTCCTTCAGCACGCGCGACAGCTCGCTCACCGATACGGCGACATCGCCTTCCTGCAGGAACGCGAACTGTGAGATCGCCGCGTCCACGGACTTGTCCGGCAGGGTGAGCGCGTCCAGCGACATCACCTCGAAGTCGGCGTTGCCGATCGCGTGGGCGGCCGCGAGCGCCCGTGCGGTGTCGATCAGCTTGTCGGCCCGGTCGACGCCCAGCACCCGTGCCCCTGGATTCTGGCGGGCTGCCTCGAAGGTCGGCGAGCCGACGCCGCAGGCGAGATCGAGGATCAGGCCGTCGGCCTGCGCCGGGAGGTTCCCGAGCAGTGCACGGGTGGGCGGGCCGACCGGCGGAAGCGCCGGTGCCTGTGGCCCGTCAGCGCCCCTGTTCCAGTCAACCTCCGCGCGCTGCCGGGTGGGAACGCTGGCCTGTCCTGTCGTGTCCTCTGCCATGTCTCGGCATCCTTAGGGCTCCCCGCAAAATTAAGTGGGTTTGTCCGGGATAGTTGTCTACGGTTGTGGTATGAGACAGCTGGCGGTGGATGAGGACCGGTTCGCCGGAATGCTGGCGGAGGTGCGCCCGCATCTGAATGAGCTGCAGTGGCGGCTGCTGCTGGGGGCGCAGGCGCGGTCGCTGGGCCGGGGCGGGATCAAGCGGGTGGCGGCGCTGGCCGGGGTTCACCCGGACACGGTGGGCCGCGGGGCGCGGGAACTGGAGGCCGGGATTGAGCCGGATGACAGGGTCCGCCAGGCTGGGGCGGGGCGGCCCCGGGCGGCGGAGGCGGATCCGGCCCTGGTGCCGGCGTTGAACCGCCTGGTGGATCCGGCCAGCCGCGGTGACCCGGAGTCGCCGCTGCGGTGGACGACCACGTCGACGGAGAAGCTGGCCGGTGAGCTGGCAGCCGCGGGCCATCCGGTGTCGCCCGACACGGTGGGGCGGCTGCTGAAAGAGGACGGTTACAGCCTGCAGGGCAACGCCAAGACGGTGGAGGGAAAGCAGCACCCGGACCGGGACGGCCAGTTCCGGCTCATCAATGAGCTGGTGCGGGAGTTCCAGGCCGCCGGGGAGCCAGTAATCAGCGTGGACACCAAGAAAAAGGAACTGGTCGGCAACTATAAGAACGGCGGGAGGGAGTGGCATCGGCGCGGTGAGCCCGAGCGGGTGGAGGTGCACGACTTCAAGGGCGACCTGGGGCGGGCCGTCCCCTACGGCGTCTATGACATGAGCGCCAACGCTGGCTGGGTGAACGTCGGCACCGACGCGGACACCGGGGCGTTCGCCGTCGAGTCGATCCGCCGCTGGTGGCAGAAAACCGGCCGGACCGCCTACCCGCACGCCAGCAGGCTGCTCATCACCGCCGACGCGGGCGGTTCCAATGGCAGCCGGCTGCGGCTGTGGAAGGTGGAGCTGGCCCGGCTCGCGGAAGAACTCGGCCTGGAGATCAGCGTGTCCCACTTCCCGCCGGGCACGTCGAAATGGAACCGGATCGAGCACCGGCTCTTCGCCCAGATCTCCATGAACTGGCGCGGCAGGCCGCTGACCAGCCACGAAGTTATCGTCGAGACGATCGCCGCGACCACCACCACGACCGGGCTGACCGTCCAGGCCGCCCTCGACACCGGCACCTACGAGAAGGGCATCAAGATCCCCGATAAGCAGATGCAGGATCTGGAGGAGCGCTCGATCAGGCGACACGCTTTCCATGGGGAATGGAACTACTCCCTGCTGCCCGCCCCACGGCCAACACGCCCGACATCACGGAAGTAAATCTTCGGAGGGCCCTTAGGTAGTCGTGTCCGGCAGGCGGGATGACCTCCCCGAGGGGTCGCACGGTGCCCGCGCGTAACCGGTGGGGCACCCCGTTTATGGGTACTACTATATGGGGTGGCCCCCCACATAATGTCAAGAGGGAGGGGAGGGATGATGGGATGCGGCGAGCCGAGTCGGCCGGGCGCTCACTGCGTGCCGATGCTAGACGCAACCGTGAGCTGATCATTGCCGCCGCTGAGGATTTGTTCCGCCGGGACGGCGCGAACGCGTCACTTGAGGAGATGGCCCGACGGGCCGGAGTGGGCTCGGCCACGCTGCACCGGCATTTTCCTACCCGCAAGAATCTGCTGGAGACGGTCTATTCCGATCATATCAAGGAGCTTTGTGACGCCGCGGAGTCCTTGGCGGCCGGCCACGACCCGACGGAGGCACTGATAGCGTGGCTTCGCCTCGTCGACGCGCGGGCAACAGTGAACAACGGACTGGCCGCCGCCATGGCTGCCGATGAGGACGGCCGAACCCCCGGCAGGCTCCTATCCTGTCACGCGATGATCGCCGCTGCTGGCGGCGCCCTCCTGGAACGCGCGATCGATTCCGGAGCCGTCCGCTCCGATGTCGACATCCGCGATCTCCTCGGGTTGGTCAACGCTCTCGCCCACGCCGGCGGTGGGCCTGGCCGCACCGCCGGCGACGAGAACCGGCTGCTCATGCTGGCTCTCACCGGGATAGTGACGCGCCCGGTCGACTGACTGACCCGACCCTGCGGGGCTCGGAGATACTAGAGCAGCTTGTCCGGCGTGATGGGCAGGTCGCGCACGCGAGTGCCGGTGGCGTTGTAGATCGCGTTCGCGACCGCCGCGGCGACGCCGGTGATGCCGACCTCGCCGACGCCGTGCGCGCCCATCGGCGCGTGCGGATCGGGGATGCCGGTCCAGATCACGTCGATCTGCGGCACGTCCGCGTGCGTCGGCACGTGGTATTCGGCGAGGCTGCGCGCCGTCGAGGATCGAGGCGTAGCTCAGCCACCGGCGGGGATCGGCGAGGCTGCACAGCCCGCCGTCCCGCGCGCCCACCTCGTCCACGCCGAGGCCGGCCAGCGGCGAATCACCGCCGCACAGCCTGAGCAGCTCGGCCACCAGCGCGCGGTGCGCGGCGAGGACCGCCCTGCCGACCTGCGCGGTCTGCTGGGACGCGCCAGCGATGAACACGCCGGGGAAGGACGACTCGCCGTAGGCGACGGTCACCTGCTCCAGCGGCAGGCCCAGCCGCTCGGCGGCGACCTGCGCCTGGGCGGTGGCGGTGCCCATGCCCATCTCGTGCGCCGCGACCTCGACCCTGGCGTGCGCGTTCCTGGTGAGGGTGATCCGCGCGGCACCGCCCGGGAACGTCGCGTGGGGATACGTCGCGCTGGCGCAGCCCATGCCGGTCAGCCACTCGCCGTCGCGGCGCCCGCCCGGCCTCGGATCGCAGTCGCCCCAGCCGAACCGCTCGGCGCCCATCCGGTATGCCTCGGCCAGGTGGCGGGAGGAGAAGGGCAGGCCGGACGCGGGATCGGCGGCAGGCTCGTTCCGGAGCCTGAGCTCGAACCGGGTCCATGCCGATCTGCTCGGCGAGCTCGTCGACCGCGCTTTCTGCGCCGCAACCTGCCCGCGGTCCTGGCCGCCCTGGACGCGCCCGCGCTGACCGGCCTGGAGATGGTTGACACCGGCATGGTCGCCGGGGCCCTGCAGGATGCGGCCATGGGGGTTATCTCGCCGTGGTCGTCTGCCTCGGCCGCGCACGTTCCGGCGCTGGCCGTCTGGCTTACCCACCACGAGCAATGGCACCGCCGGCCGGTGCCGGCGATGCGGATTGAACTGGAGGCCGCACCCGCATGCTGACTCAGACCGCCATCGCCGAAACGACCCCCACTGCGGAGGAATCCGCGGGACTGTCCCGCCTGCCCGCCCCGGTACCGGCCGGCGCTCACACCACCGAACCCGCGGACCACGACACGGTACTGAACGGCAGCCCGCCGCAGATTCCCGGCCCGTTGCAGCAGGCCGCGGGTATCCTGCCTTCACCTTCGGCCGCCTCCCGGCTTAGCGGTGAGTCGTTGTGATCCGCGCCGTACTGACCGCTTCCCAGTGCCCGGCTGGGCCGGGCTCGCCATACCGGCTGGCGCCCGAGGTTGTGCTGGTCATGGTGGAGGACGGCTCCGTGCGCCTCGTCGACCTCGACGGCGACGTGGCCGCCCTCGACGCCACCGCCACGGCCATGATGCAGGCGGCGCTGCGCTCCGGCGAGGCGGGGGCGGTAGCGGTAGCGGGAGTTCACGGCGCTGACCCGTGACTACATCCCCGGCAGCGTGCCGGCCTGCGACAAGGAAGACCAACTACATGGCATTGCCCGCTACCCCGGCACCCAGCTCGTCCTGCGCTACGAGATCAAAAACCATCCCCGGCACTGCATAAACGATCTGTAAGAATTCGGTGATCCCGTGGGCTGTTACTGAGCGGGCGGGGTGGTGAGGATCTGCCGCCAGCGCCGGTGCAGCGGGTAGAGGTAGATGTCCTTGACCGGCAGGGCGTGTTCATGGCGGCGGTCGAGCTTGCCCCTGCCCTTGGTCTGGCCAATGCGGGTCCAGTTGGCGGCGCGGTAGCTGGCGCCGGTGAACCGGCCGGCCTCGACGAAGGTCTCGGCCAGGACCGGGGCGTAGCCGTAGCGGGCCCGCCAGTCGGCGGGCAGCCGGCGGGTGACGGCGGCGAGCAGCGAGGAGGCGAGGTTGGGGACCGCCAGGTCGGGGCGGATGAGGAACCGGGCGTTGCCGCAGATCAGGTTCAGGTTGGCGCGGCGGGTGGCGGGGTCCCAGCCGATCCAGTCGTCGCGGGGGGCGCATTTCCAGGCGCTGGCGGCGAAGGCGAAGGCGGCGATCGGGCCGGCGGCGGGGGCGGCGGCGAGGTAGCGGATCTGGGCGCCGGCCAGCGGGGTGTAGCCGAGGTAGTGGTGGTCGCGGATGAGCTGGTTCCACTGCCGGGAGGCCTGGCGGCTGTCGACGACGCTGATGGTGACCGGGCCGAGATCGGCCAAGGTGGCGGCGGGGTGCGCCGGCAGCGGCAGGGCGAGCTGGCCGGGGTGCCCGTGCCGGGGGTGGCGTCCGTTGCCGTTGCCGTTGCGCGGCGGCGGCAGGGTGATCAGGCCGTCGGCGGCCATCCGGCCCAGGGCGACGCGGGCGGTCATGTCCTTGCGCCGCCCGCCGGGGGTCTGCCAGCCGAGCGCGTCGCAGATCGCGTCGGCGATCGCGCGGCGGGTCGGCAGCGTCGCCGCCAGGGAGCGGATCTCCTCCAGCTCGGCGAGGGTGAAGTCCCTGCCGCAGTAGCGGGCCGGGTACTGGCCGGGCGTGCCGGTCACGGTCACGGCGGCTGGTCCTTCCTGCCGTCTGGCTCGCCGGGCTGGCCGGTCAGGGTGATGTTCCAGGGCAGCAGGGCTTCCAGGGCCTGCCCAGCCGGCGGCTTGCCGCCGTTTGCGGCGCAGGCCTGCAGGTAGGCGTCCAGGTAGGCGCGGGGGTTGTGCCCGGTGATCCGGGCGGTGCCCAGGACGGTCCAGGCGTGGCCGGCCAGGTCAGCGGACCATTCCGCGCCGGAGCCGTTGTAGTTCTTGCGGCCCACGACCGGGGTGCGGATCGCCCGCTCGGCGGTGTTGTTATCCAGCGGCAGGTCCGGGAAGTCCCGGTGGCGCACCAGCCCGCCCCATTCGCGGTCCAAGGTGGCCAGCGCCTTCGCCGCGGCCGGGTGCAGCAGGTCCGGGCGGCGACCCTGAATACGGCGGTAGGCGTCGATCTCCTCCAGCGCCGCATCGAACGCGGCGGCCGCCCGGGCGTGCTCGCCAGTGCCCCCGGGGGCGGCGGCCAGGGCGCGGTGCGCGGCGTATAGTGCGGCGAACCGGCCGGTCCAGGCATCAGCCCAGCTGCCCAGCTCCTTGCGGTGGGCGTCGCCGGCCCGGATGAACCGCCGCCGGATATGGGCCCAGCACCAGAGGGAGGTGACGCCGTCCAGCTCGGAAAACGACCGGTACACCGAGTAGAAGTCCGAGCTGATGACCAGCGGCCTGCGGCCCTCCGGCAGCTGGCCGGCCTGCACGCCGTAATGGTCTTCGAGCACCTTCAGCGACCGCGACGCCGCGATCGTGTACACCACCGTGTCCGCGGCAGTGAACACCCACAGCCACCAGCGGCTGCCTCCGTTATCGGCGGGCTGGCCGAATACCCGCCACGACGTCTCGTCCACGTGCGCGTGCCCGGCGGCGGCGTTTCGCGCGGCGATCGCGGCCGCCAGCGGCGCAAGCAGCTCCTCCAGCCGCCGGGCCACCCCGGCCAGCGTGCCCGGCGCCACCTCCAGGCCCTGCATCGCCAGCATCGCGATCACCCGGTTGAACGGCAGCCCGAGCGCGTACTTGGCGACAAGCAGGTTCACGCAGAACTCCGTCGTGAACAGGCCCCTGGGAATCAGCGTCGCCGGGCCGGGCGCGGTCCGCACCGCCGGCACCGGGCACTGGCAGCACCGGGCGTACTTGCGCCGCCGGTGCACCACCCGCCACACCCGGACCCGCCACGATACCTGCTCGCTGGCATCCTCCCCGAACAGCTCATAGGCCCGGCCGCACCGCGGGCAGCGCCGCTCGCCCTCCGGAATGTCATGGACCTGCTCCTCGGTCTCCAGGTGCTCATGCCGGCGCCGCCCATGCCCCGCCGATCCCGGCCGCTGACCCCGGCGCCGCCCGCCCGCAGCGCCGCCATCCCCTGCCGGGGCGTCATCCCCGCCGCCGGCGTCGGCGGCTTGCCCGCCCGCCTGCCGCTTACCGGCGCCGTCTTTCTCGCTGGAGGTGCCGAACAGCATCCGGCTCAGCGTCACCACCCGCTGCTTCAGCGCGGCCAGCTGCTCCTGCTGCGCGGCCACCGTCGCGGCCAGCGTGGCGTTCTCCGCCTCCAGCCGCACGTTCTCCCCGGCCAGCCGCGTGTTCTGTGCCTCCAGCAGCTCCGCCCGCTCACGCCAGAACGCCGCCTCATCAGCGGGCCGGGAACAAGTACGCGCAGCCATCACGCCAAGGCTGCACCACCACCAGTCCCTGTGTCCAGCACCGCCGCACCGCCCCGCCAGCGTGTCGCCCGCGCCGCCAGCCACGCTCAGCCCACCGGAATCACCGAATACTTACAACGATCTCCTATGTCAGGAGCCCTGAGGCTGCCCTGAGGCCATTGCACACCTTCCGGGACTCGTTCAAGGTGGCGATAGGCCTTTACTTCTTCAAGCTGAGTTTCGGATAATCCTCTAGACTAGGTCTCAGGCTCGGCTTTCCATACCGATTTGATCCCCGGGCGCTGCTCATCCGGGTTTCCGTGCAACACGGTGCCCCAGATCTTCGCGGCCCGCCCGACGACCGTGATCACCTCCCCTGCCGCGAACTTCGTCGATGGGACGGCGATCACCGTCAGGAAAGAGCCGCCGTCGGCCTCGGCGGGGGGGAGGTTCTGGATGTCATAGAAGGTAGCGATGGCCCCATTGGCCTGGATTGCGTGGCCGGATATTTCGACAGGTATGCCAGCCTCGAACCCGAAGACCTGAACGGTGAGGCTGATACTGTCGTCGTCCCTGAGTTCGATCTCGGGAAAATGTCCGTGCGCCATGAATGGATGATCCTCTCAAATGTGTACATACTGGGCAAGGTATCGGAGCGACTCCCGGACTCCCGGAAGGTTACCTTTGCGCTGGTAGAGATGAAGAGCCTGGGTGGCTGCGGCGTGTGCGTCGGGGACACGGCCGGCCGCAGCGAGGACGTGAGCGAGATCGAGCAGGGCGTCGGCGTGCTCACTCAGCAGGTCCGTCTGCGCGGCCAGCGCCACCGCCGAGCGTGCGAGGTCCTCTGCCTCGGGGTGGTGGCCACGGCCGGCGAGGATCCTGGCCGACAATCCCTGGCCGATGATCTGAGCGGACAGGTCCTGGTCGGCGCCGGCGTCCCGGCTTGTCGTGATCAGGTGGGCGGCTTCGTCGTACCGGCTCTGGCCCTGCGCCGCGATGGCTTTGGCCAGTTGCGCTGCCGTGGTGGCCAGGATACCCTTCTCGCCCATCCGGCCGAGGGATTCGTATTCGAGGCGGAGGTGCGTCTCGGCGGTCGCGGGATCGCTGGCGAGCATTGCGATGAGGGCGGCGGGTTCGGTGAGCGCCGCGGTCATCGTCGGGCCGAGGGTGTCCAAGAGGGCTTTCGCGCGGCTGAGGGTTGCGTGTGCCGTCGCGGCGTTATCCTGCAGCGCGTACAGGCCTGCCATGTGGAGGAGGATCACCGCCTGCCCGCTGGGGTGGTTCCCGATCTCATCGAGGTAGCCCTCACAGCGCCGTATCCCTTCCGGTGCCGGCGTTGGACCCCACAGCGCAGCTGAGGCGAGCCAGCTGAGTATCTCGGTCAGCTGCCTGCGGTCGTTCACCCGGCGCGCGTATCCGGCAGCGCGCTGCCAGGCGTCCTCGGCAGCGGCGGACCTCGCGTGGTTCCAGTGCACCGCGGCCTGTAGCTGCAGGATTCGGCAGAGTCCCAGTTCGTCCAGGCTTTGATCAAACTCGCGGCGCAATTCGGGAAGCGCGCGAGTGATCTCCATTGCGGCCCCGTTCGGGTCCACCTTGAGACCCAGTAGGAGGGCCTGAACCCGGGCGTGGGCGCGCTGGCCCTCGTCGCCGTTGGCGGCGGCGATGCGCTGAGCGTGGTCGAGCGTGGCTCGTGCTTTCTCCAGCTGCCCAGCCTCCGTTAATGCTGTGCCAAGACTTGTGCAGAGCCGCGCGAGTGCTGGGTCCTCGGGCGGCAGCAGCCCAGTCGCGCGGACCAGCAGATTCACTGCCGCGAGCGCGTCGCCGCGGTCATGCGCAGCGCGACCGGCCGTGTCAAGGTGCGCGGCCGCCCGGTGCGGCAGCGGACTCGGCTGGGTTTCGCCGGGCCGCAGCTCGCGGCGATAGCGGACGGACTGTTCGAGGTGATAGCCGAGGATCTCCGCACGCTGGGTGGCTGGCGTCCACGCAACGTACTCGAGCCAGTCGGCGAAACGGTGGTGTAGCTCGGCGCGAAGCGACTTGGGGATCGCTCGGTAAGCCGCCTGCTGGATGAGGATGTGGTGGAAGCTGTACTGCTCTGCGGGGCTTCTGCCGGGCGGCCCGCGTTGCACGAGCCCCTTCGCGACCAGGGTCTGGAGGTTGCGGCTGAGCGGGCCGCGGGCCTCGGGCGGGAGTAGTTCGCGCACTGCCTGCACTCCGAAGTCGTTGCCGACGATGGCCGCGCGGGCCAGGATACTGCTTGGTCCCGGCCCGAGACGCTGCAGGCGCGCCGCCAGCAGCGCCTCGATCGTAGGCGGCAGCACCGGCCGGATCTCGCTCCCGGCCTGCTCGCTGAGCGAGACCGCTAGCTGCTCAAGGTAGAGCGGATTGCCGGCAGCGGTCTCAAGAAGCCGTGCTCGAGTGGACGGCGGGATGCGCTGATCCCCTGCCAGTGCGTCCAGGAGCGCGGCGGCCGGGCCTTCGGCCAGCGGCGTGAGATCGATGGACACTGCCCTTGCGGCCCCGGCCGCCCAGGCAGGACGCTGTTCCAGCAGTTCCGGGCGGGCGATGCAAACCAGGACAAGCGGCGACCGCCCGGGCTGAACAGCGAGGGATTCCACGAGGTCGAGGAAGGTCGGTTCGGCCCAGTGCAGGTCCTCGAAGACGACCAGCAACGGCCGGGACCGCGCAAGCGTTTCAAGAAGCCGGCGGGCCGCCCAGAAAATCTCTGCGGCATCCGACCTGCCCCGGTTACCGGGGCCGAGAGCGCGGCTCAGCCGCTCCGCGACGCCCGCCGCGTCCGCCTCGCCCTCGAGGAGGGCCCTGATCGTGCCCGGCGAGTCGTGTCCGGCGCAGGCTTGGCGAACGAGGTCACGCAGCGGCCAGAACGTGATGCCCTCCCCATAGGGAAGGCATCGGCCGGTGAGAACGTTCACCTCACGGCCGAGACGCCCCGCAACCTCGTGGACAAGCCGTGTCTTCCCAAGTCCTGCCTCGCCGATCACGGTCACGAGCATTGTTACCCGGTCACGAGCGGCCCGAGCGTACGCGGCTTCGAGCCGGTGCATCTCCTCGTCCCGGCCCACCAAGGGCGCGTCGAGACGCAGCGCGAGCGGACGCACGCCCGCGTGCGCGGATCGCAGGAGGAACCGATCGGGACCGGCGCTTTCCGCTTCGATGGCGGCAGCAGCGAGCCCGTGCGTCTGCCGACTGATGAGGATCTGGCCAGGCTCGGCGGCCTCCGCGAGCATCACCGCCTGGGGCCCCGCATCCCCGGCGAACCCAAGCGGCCCCGGCCCTCCCACCAGCGCCTCGCCCGTCGCAAGGCCGAAGCGGCACGCCAGGCTCACACCATGCCGCCGCAGCAGAATGCCCGCTTCGGTGGCGAGCGCGCTTCGCGCTTCCAAACTCGCCCGCGCCGCCCGCAGGGCATCATCCTCGTGCACCGAAGCAACACCGAACACGCCCACCAGGCGCTCGCCTGCGCTGATCGCCAGCTTTCCTCCGTACCGCTCGAGGGCCGCCGTCAGGCCAGAAACTGAGTGCTCGTTCACGACTTCGTGCGTCTCCGGGTCCAGCGCCGGACCCGAGCTTGACGCCACCTGCAACACCGCGCAGAGGACGGTCACGGGTCTGCGCGCCAGCGGCGCCCCCGTCGTGGTCGGCGCTGGTGAAAGCACCGGGTCATGACGCAGGATCGCCGCCTCGAGCTCACCGAGGCGCGGCGACGTCTCCAAACCCAGCTGTTCCCGCAGCACGCCCCGGAACTTGCGGTAGACCTCCAGCGCTTCGGTCTGCCGGCCGCCGCGGTAGAGGGCGAGCATGAGCTGACCGCGAAGACGCTCCCGCACGGGATGCTCGCTGACCAGTCGCCGCAACTCAGCTGTGAGTGCACCCGCCGAGCCGAGAGCCAAGTCCGCCTCGATCCGCTCCTCCAGGCAAGTCAGGTGCAGCTCCTCCAGCCGGGCGATCTCCGCCTGCGCGAACGGTTCGTAGCGAAAATCGGCCAGCGCCGGACCCTGCCACAACGACAGCGCCTGGCCTAGCGTCCGGGCAGCCTCTGCCGCGGCCCCGGCTGCCAGAGCATCGCGGCCCTCGCAGAGCAGCTGCTCGAACTGCCTGACGTCCAGCTCTTCCGGGAAGATCCGCAGCGCGTAGCCCGGCGCTGTGGTGATGAGGCGACCCGGCGGAAGAACTCTTCGCAATCGTGAGATCGCCGCCTGAAGAGCGTTCGCTGCGCTAGGAGGGCAGTCCTCGCCCCACAGATCCACCAGAAGCTGCTCGCTCGGCACGACCTCGTTCGCATGCAGCAACAGCCTGACAAGCACAGCGCGCTGCCGGACGCCGCCAATCGTGACCCGCTGGCCGCCGTCCTCCAGCTGAAACGGGCCGAGGACCCGTACCCGCACCGTCCCTCCCGACCCACGCTGTCAGCCCCGACCCATGCTGTCAGCGGGCTGTCAGCGTCCAGCATCCATTGTGGGACTGTACAGCAACAAAAACAAGCGTCGGGCTCCGGAGCGACAAAGAGCGCAATACCTCCGGCTCAGGTACCGAGGTCCCACCCAAACGGCGCAGTTCATCTCGGACGCTCTTTATAAGAAAAAGCGGGCCGGAGTTCGGCCCCGAGATGGAAGAGGTTACGAAATGCATTTCTACACTCAAGTCCATGGCATTGGTTTCCGGGGGCCGGGGTTCAAGGTAATCATCTCCGCCCCGGGCTGTATCAGGACGGGACCCTTCAGCTCTGCTTAGTTCGAGAGAACGCGATGAGGGAGTCACCATGGCATCAGATCGTATGATCGTCGCTCGCGCCGAGGCGCTGTTCGCCAGTGATCTTTCTATTTTCGGCCCGCCGGACAAGGCCGCCGTAGTGGAAGCGATCAAAATGCCGTCTGTGCTCGCGGCGTCCGCGGCTGTGCCGGCGAAGTCGCCGCAGCTTACGGGGACCACCCCGAGACCGCTGCGGGCCGGATGCGGTGGGCGCGCAAGGTCATCAAGGCCGCAATAACGGCCAGCCCGGACAGGCAGGAGAAGGCCATGTTCATACACCCCTATATCGGCAGCGCGCTCGCCCGCGGCCGCCAGCGCGAAATGCTCGCGTACGCCGATCAGCAGCGCCTCGCCCGGCGGGCCTGCGTACGCCGATCAGCAGCGCCTCGCGCGGCGGGCCTGGTGAAGATCATCCAGCGTATGACGACCGGAAGGCAGACCGCCGGCTTAGGTGCCGGCGGATCTGCGGTCCATCCGAAGGAGTAAGCGACTATGGCCACAGACATCGATCTGCCGGCTGCGGCGCAGGCTGAGGCGTTGTTCACCAGCGACCTTTCCGCTTTCACTCACCACACTCAGGCCACTGTCGAGGCAGCGATCCGGCGCGCGATCCGTGCTCATGGCGGTATCCGCGGCTGCGCGGGCGAGGCGGCCGCCGCCTATGGCGAGCACCCGGAAACCGCGGCGCCCCGGATGCGCTGGGCGCGGGCCGTCGTCGAGGGTATTCTCCGTCCCGGCAGAACACCCGGCCCTGCCGCGGCCCCCGGGCTCAACGCCACCCCGGCCGGGTTCCCCGTCTTGCTGCCGATCCTCCCGCTGGGGTATCAGGCCTCAGCCGTGGGCGGCTGGCCGTTGGCCATTGCCGGGCCGCGTTGCACCGGTAAGGCGCCGGACACCGCACGGCGCACCGTTCTGCTGACCGGTGCCTCAGGCGTGGTCGGGCGTGCTGTGCTGCACCGGCTGCGTGACGTCAACATTGTGTGCCTGGTGCATCGTTCGCCGGTCTCCGGGCCGAACGTGACCACCGTGCAGGGCGACATCTCCAAACGGATGTTCGGGCTCGCTGAGCAGACCTACATGGACCTGGCGGCCAATGTCGACGCGGTCATCCACTGTGCGGAGATCACGGACTTCAACCGCGTCGACGGCAACCTCGAAGCGACGAACATTATGGGGACCGAACACATGGCCGCCTTCGCCGCTGAGGCGAATGCCGTGCTTTATCACGTCAGTACCGCATTCGTGGACGCCGCAGTGGACGGTGACCGCGGAGTGAGGAAGAATGGGAATACCGACTCGATCGCGATGATCATCGCCGCCGTGGGAGATCCGGCAAAGACCGATCCGCACGCGTGCGATCGACTCGCTGAACTGTGTGGCGACCTCCCGCTGGCCCTGGACATCGCGGCACGCAAGCTGGCCGCCCGGCCGGATATCCCGCTCCGCCGCATCACCGGCAGGCTGGGAGAGCCCCGCGCGCTGCTCGATTGGCTGTGCATCGAAGACCTGTCCGTGCGGGAGTCGCTCAACTCGGCGTACCTGCAGCTCCATGACCTGGCCAGGGCGCTGCTCCACCGGCTGGCGCGGCGGTGCGCCGATGACTCGGTGACCTGGGCCGACGGCTCCGGCCTCGGTTCGGCCGCCCGTGGTTCGGTCGCGCTCGTCGTAGACGAACTGGTCGAGGAACTCGATGAGCCCGAGCGGCGGGTGTTCCGCCAGCTCTCGGTGGTCCCGGGGCCGTTCACGCTGGCGGCCGCCGAGGCGGTCGCCAGGCAGGATGCGGGGCCGGCGGTGCTGCACCTGGTGGACTGCTCGCTGCTGGTCCCGCCGCGGGCCGGCCCGGATGGCCGGTCCCGGTACGTGCTGCTGGAGACGCTGCGCGCCTACGCCGGGCTGCTGACCGAGACCGGGGAGCAGCAGGCGGCGGCCGCCGCCCTCGCTGGGTACGCGCTGGAGGTGGCCGAAGACGCCGCAGCGGGGCTGCAGACCAGCACCGGAGAAGTGGCCGCCGCCCGGCGGCTGGACGCCGAGGACGCCACCCTGCGGCAGGCGCTGGCCTGGGCCATGGACCACGATGCGGCCATCGCGCTGGGGCTGGCGGTCGCGCTGGCACCGTGGTGGGCCCTGCGCGGTCGGCTAGCGGGTCACTACGCGCTGCTTTGCGAGGCCGCCGGCCGCGCCATCGTGGGCAGCGACGGCTGGTGCGCCGCGCAGGTCTGGCTCGGCGCTGCGGCCTTTTTCTCGGCCGATCCGGCCGGGGCGCTGGGCCACTTCACCGCGGTCCGCGACGCGATCGGGGACCGGGCTCCGTCCCGGGCGCTGGTCAACTGCCTGGCCGGCCGGTCGGTGGCATTGCGGTACCTGGGCCGGATCGCCGAGGCGGCCGACGATGGCCGCCGCGCTCTGGCCATGGCCGAGCAGGTTGGTTACCCGGCCGGGGAGGCGCTGGCCCTGGTGGGGCTCAGCATGGCTGCCTATGACGCCGGCGACCTGGGCAGCGCCGTGCAGCTGGCCTGGCAGACCGGGCAGATCCCGGCCGGCATTCCCGGCTGGATAGCCAGGGTGCGCAGCAACCTCTTGACCGGGGTGCTGACTGCAGCCGGGGACCTGGCCGCCGCCGAGCGCAGCTGCGCGGACGGGCTGGCCCGGTCCCGGGAGGCGGGTGACCTGTGGAACCTGCCGGCCCTGCTGGTGAAGATGGCGATCTTGGACCTGCGGGCGGGCCGCACCGAGGACGCCGCGGCGCACCTGCGGGAAACACTGCAGATCGCCGCGCGGGCCGGCCTCTGGCTTTGAGCTGCTCAACGGCCTGGACTGGTGCGGGTACCTGTGCGCCGCGACCCGGCGCTGCGCCGAGGCCCTCACGGTGTGGGCCGCTTATGCCGCGCTCTTGCGGCAGAAGGGGTATCCGGAGCCGGCCCGTACGCGCGCCTTCGGCAGGAACCGCTGCATAAGGCCCGGCAGGTGGTCGGGCCCGCCCGGGCGCGGGCGGCTGAGGAACGCGGCGCGGCGATGAGCCTGGACACCGCGGCCGAGTACGCCCTCCTGCTCACCGCCCCCGGCCCGCAGCCGCCGACGGCCGCCGCGCCGGGACCGGGGAGGCTCAGCGCCCGGGAACAAGAACTGGTCACCCTGGTCGCCCAGGGCCGCACCAACGCCCAGATCGCCGCCCAGCTGTACATCAGCGTCCGCACGGTCAGCTCCCACCTGGACCGGATCCGGGACAAGACCGGCTGCCGCCGCCGCGCCGACCTGACCCGCCTGGCCCTGACCGCGGGCCTGGTCTAGCCGCGCCCGGCCCGCGGCGCCTGTGGGGGGGCGGCCGGAGTACGCCAGAAAGTGGTCGTCGTCTTGCTGGCGGTGTCTGCGGGGGTTGGGTGTGACCTCGGTCGATCGGACCGCGTATCCGCGGTTTGGCCGGGTGGTGCCGGGCGGGAGCTGGCTGAGGCGTTTGCTCCGACGGATGCCGAGGTGGAGTGGGCGCGGGCCAAGACGCAGGATGAGCAGCATCTGCTGACGCTGGGAAATGGCCAACTGGCTGCTGGGCGCCGCGGCGATGCAGGTGCTCATGGCCGAGACAACTGCGTTCGGCGCTGGCGTGAACCCGGCGAGGATCACCCTGGCGGCCGAACGGCTACTGTCGGGCGCCAACTGCGACCGCGACGATCATACGAAGGTCGTGTTCGCGCGGAGTTGGCGTAGACGACGCTGCGCTTGATGGGTCCCTCGTGCAGCAGCCAGCGCCGGTAGTCGCGTACCGCGAAGTCGCGGGCCTTGGGTGAGGCGAGCGGGTCCTGATCGCCGGGGCGCCGCCGGTGAGTGGCGGCGAGCCAGGCCAGGTACTGCCGGACGCGAGATATATAGGTGCGGCACGTCCCGGCCGACAGCGTCGTGCCGGCGAGCTCGGCGGCGTAGCCGGCCAGGAGCGCGGTGAGATCGCCGGGGAGCCCGGTTGGGCGGGCACCGGGAGACCGCTTCGTAATCTCGGAAGTCGATTCGTCGCTCTCGGCAGCCGCCGGAACCGAAATCTCGGAAGTCACTCCTTGGAGTCTACTTCTGAGATTGTGCCGATCTCGGAAGCCGGGACGTCTCGCTGCGCCGTGGGACATCCCGACAGCGTATGAGCGTCGACCTGCGCGAACACCTCAGGAAGATCAACCCGTTGCCGCTTTTGCACGTATCTCGGTCGTACCCGTAGTTCACGATGAGCCCGGCCAGGAGCCGGTCCGGCGGTTATTCGGGTTGGCTGGGGGTGGCCTCCGGCAGAGCGGTGTCAATATGCTCCAGCGTCTCGCGGAGCGGGCGGAGCTCGGCCTGGGGAGCGGCGCGGTAGCCGGCGGCCCAGTCGTAAGCCCCGCGCCCCGATGACCACGTGGCGTTCGGGGCGGCGCCGTAGCACGATGGGTGCCTATGCGGTACCGGCGCGCGGTGGAGAAACTCCAGGAGCTGGCCAGGGCGTGCGAACGCGCCAAGGACTGGCCGCCCGAAGACCTGTTCCTGGTGTCGGCGTATCTCTTCGGCGATGTGCTCGACGGAGCCGATCCGCTGGACAACGTACAGGTCGCCATGGCGATCAATCTGCCGCCGGAAGAGGTTCCCTGGGGCTCCAGCCCGCACGGCACTCAGTGGCTGGCCGACCAGCTGCGGCTGAGCAAAGGCGGCTTCGAATACTGGTGGCGGTCGCACATGGACCCCGTGTGGAACCACTACATTCACGGTCCGGTGCGGTTCTGGTCGCATGACGGCCCCGATGATGCCGTGCTTTCGGCGCTGGCTGAGCGGCGGTTCGCTGACCTGCCCCGGCTGAAGCCTTCTCCGGACATGGCACGTGAGCAGCTGGCCGACGACCTAGACGCGGCGCTCAGGCATCTGCGGGAGGTGCGCGACTCCTACTGGGAGTACGACTGGAGGAAGGAGCACCGCGGCCTCGGGCGCTACCCGGAACACGAGCTCTGGGAGGCTGTCGAAGGCTACCTGGACATCCTCGACGCGTCGCGCCCGCCGTCTCCGGGGACCCGTCGTTTGTGAAAATTTATGCCCCGGATTGGGGTTCGCGAAGTGCACTAGCCTGACCCGGCGATGACTCCCCTGACGCCTGGCAAGCGCTCTTGCTTACGCGCGACGGCATGGTGTTCCAGTTGAGGTGCCCCGAGGCTTCCGGACAGTCCATCCATTAGGATGGGCGTCTGGAAAGGTGAAGTATTTTGCCCCGGCCGAAGAAGAGCTTCTCACCGGAATTCAAGGATGAAGCCGTGAAGATGGTGATCGAGACGTCGCGCCCGATAGCCAGAGTGGCAAAGGAGCTCGGGATTAACGAAGGCACCCTCGGCAACTGGGTCGCTTCCTATCGCCGTGAGCATGCCGGCGAGGAACCGCCGCTGACCGTGAATGAGCGGGCGCGGCTGCGCGAGCTTGAGCGGGAAACCCGGGAACTGAAGATGGAAAACGAGTTTTTGAAAAAAGCCGCGGCGTACTTCGCCCGCGACCATCGGTGACCGATAAATTCGAGTTCATCGACGCGGAGTACGCGGCTTACCAGGAATCGAGTGATGAGTACGTGCCGTCGATCGTGATGATGTGCCGGTGGATGGAGGTATCGCGGTCCGGGTTTTACGAATGGCGGAGCGCGCCGGAATCGGCGACGGCGAAAAGGCGCGGGATGCTTGCTTTGATCGTGCGGAAGTCATTCGATGAATCGGATGAGACATACGGGTACCGCCGGGTGCATGCGGACCTGGTGGCCTGGGGCGTGCCCGCGGGGCCGGAGCTGGTGCGGTCCATCATGCGTGAGCTGGGCCTGGAGCCCTGCCAGCCGCGGCCGTGGCGGGTCAGCCTGACCGAGGGCGACGGCCAGGAGCACGACATTCCCGACCTCGTGAAACGCGATTTCACCGCGGCCGCGCCGGGCGAGAAAATGGTCGGCGACATCACTTACATTCCGGCATGGGAGGGCTGGCTTTACCTGGCGACGGTTATCGACTGCCATACAAAGGAAGTCATCGGCTGGGCAGCGGGCGATAACTACAAGACGCCGCTCATCGAGAAGGCCATCGAGATCGCCGCCCGTAATTTCCTCTCGCCGCTAATGCGATTTTCCACTCCGACCGCGGCAGCAATTACACATCCCGGCAGTTTGCGGAGACGCTCAAGAAGCATAATCTCCGGCAGTCCGTCGGCCGCACCGGTATCTGTTACGATAATGCAATGGCCGAATCATTCTTCGCCGCGCTGAAGAACGAGCGTGTTCACCGCACTCAGTATCCGACCCGCGAGCACGCGCGCCGCGACGTTGTGAGGTACATCGAATTCTGGTACAATTCCAGACGTCGGCACTCCGGGCTTCAGTACCGGACCCCGCAGCAAGTCCGCAATGAGTACCTGGAACGGCAGTCCGCAGCGTGAATTAACCACAAATCCGCTGTCCGGAAAGCTCGGGGCAGATCAAGTAAGCGGTCGCCCGGAATCAGGTGGTGGGCCTGATTACAGCCGCCGCCATCTTCGCCGCCGCTATGCCCGGCGATCGGTGTCCGTAAGGGGATCATCCCTAACTAACCGGACACCCGGACAGTCGGCCGCACGGCCACAACGACGTGCGAAGGTGCCGTCTCATATGACCTGTCCGGTGAACGTCTCACTGAGCGGGGGCTATCCGGACGGCCGCACCCGGCGCCGGGGCCGAGTACCCGCCGGGCCTCCGCAGGTCAGAGGTATATCCGTTCGATTCTCGACAAGATCCATAAGACGTTTCGGTCATCCACGCCGCGCCCGCGGCTCCCCCGGGGCCGCCCGCGGCCCGGGCCGCACCGGGCGGCGGTTAACGGGACCGCCGCGGCAGGTGGCGGTCGAGAACGTCGCCGATCGCGCCCGCCAGGTCGGCGGTGGTGGCGTAGCGGCGGGCCCACTGCCCGGCGCCGGGCCGGGTGGCCCAGCGTACGAGCCGCTTAGTGATGATGCGTTTCTGCACGGGCCGGGTCCCGGCGTGGGTCAGGCCGTACCACAAGACGCCGCCGGTGAATTCCTCATCCTCCAGTCCGGCCCCCAGATCCGCGAGAGCCTTGGCGGCCCGGGGCCAGCCCGGGAAGTTGGCCTCCAGCCAGCCGCGCGCCGACTTGTACCGGCGCAGCATGTAATCCGGCACGCCATGCCTGCGGGCCAGGCCGCGGACATGCGCGGCTGTGAACGGGGTCCACTTGGTGACCTCGGTCGGGTTCTCGCCCGCTTTCAGTGCGTCGACGACCGCGTTGACGAGGGCGCTGCGCGCCTGGTTGTGCGCGGTCTCAGTGTCCCGGTAAAGGCGCGTGCCGACCCTGACCCGCGCCTCGTGCTCATTCACGGAAACATAGTATCGCTACTGTGTTGCGTATTTTGCGGGCGGGCAATAAAATTTGATCGCAGCAAAGTATCGCAACCAGCTAGCGATAGTGACTGGCGATGTCGCCCCGAATCACCGCGCGGAAGGGGATTGAATGCCTGGCTCAGGCCTCGATTCCGAGCTCGCATCCGCTGGCACGGAACGTCACGGCGCCGGGCTCGCGCGGCCCTTTGAAAGGAGCCCGGTACGTGGCTGACCCTCACGACATGACCCCGCTAACGCCGATTTCCGCACAGGAGGTTCGGGGCAACGTTCAGGTGATTTCGTAGCGGATGGTGCGTCCGCCCCACCAGGGGACGGGGGTGGCGGCGGGGAGGTCTGCTTTGCGGAGGACGGGTGAGAAGGCGCGGCGTTCGAGCCGGACGGTGATGGTGTCAGGGGTGGTGATGATGCGGCCGGGGGTTTCGAGGAATCGCCGCTGGATGGTGTCGGGGGTCACGGTCGCGTAGCCGGGGAGCCGGGCGCGCAGGGCGGCGGTGAGGGCCTGGGCGAGGACGGCGAGCATGACGTCGAGGTCGACGTTGAGGTTGACGGTGCTGGAGAGGGCGTCGGCGCAGAACGCGCGGATGATCTCGGCGAGCCGCTGCTCGATGGTCATCCGGCGGGCGTACTGGCCGACGAGCGCGCGGGTTGGTGATCTGGTCGTCGTTGGTGATGATGACGGTGGGGGCTTCGCGGCCCAGGCCGGTGACGATCAGCTGGCGGACGGTGCCGGGGTAGCTGGTCAGCTTCACTGCGGGGTCCTGGTGGACCTTGGGCTTGTTGTGCGGGCCGGGCCGGTCCAGGGTGATCGTCGCGTAGTCCGCCGGGGCGAGGCTGGTGATGTGCCGTATCAGGGATGCTGAGCGCATGCGCAAGGTGGCGAACTTGACGCCGCGCTGGTCCAGTTCGCCGAGGACGTCCTGGGTGGTGACCTTCTGGTCCATGGTCAGCATCTTCGGGTCGGCCCCGGACACCTGTTTCCAGTGGTCGCAGAAGGTGATCACCTCGCGGGCCTGGGTGGCCTTGGAGATGTCGGCGCTGGCGTAGACCAGGTTATGGGTGCCGGTGTCCTGCGCGAAGAACGTCAGCACCGAGCGGGCGCGCTGGGACCGCGTGGGCACGTAGTGCTTTTCCAGGACCGGGTTGCGGCCCCAGTGCATGACGGCGTGGAAGTCCAGGTCGAAGATTGCCTCCTCCGCGGTGGCCAGCCCGCCGGCGATCATTTGCTTGTCCAGGGCGGCCAGGAACCGTTGCTGGTGGTCGTGGGAGAGCCGGTAAGAGTAATCGGTCAGCGCGGTCTTCTTCGGCAGGACCGCAAGCCCGGCGAGCAAGGCGGCGGCGGGGTCGGCGAGCAGGTCATCGACGTGGGAGACCCGCCGGGTGCGGGTCAGCTTCAGCGCCAGCAAGGACAGCAGCCAGCTGACGGCCGGGATGACGCGGGTGCCGGGGTACCCGGCCGCGGCAGCCAAGGCGGGCAGGTCCAGGGACACCAGGTCGGGGATGGCCAGCAGCAGCCCGGCCCGGGTGGTGTCCAGCTGTTCCGGCCAGGTGCCGAAGCCGATCACCGTGGCGGCCGGCAGGTTCGTGTCCCGGCCGGGCGTGGCCGGGGAGATGCTGGCCTCGGGCGCGGGGCCGCGCAGCAGCCGGCCGAACCCCTCCTCGGTCAGGATCTCCGCGACCGAGGTGCGGTTCAGCGGGGTGCCCTCGGCGGCCAGCCGGGCGGAAATCTCGTAGGAGGACAGGCCCTGCCGGCGCAGCGCGATCACCCGCCCCCGGACGCGGTCCCGGGCCGGGGCCGTGCCGGGGGCCGGGCCCGGCCTGCGGGGCGGGGCGAACAGCTCCAGATTCCCGGCCCGGTGCTCGCGGACCAGGTTGATCATCGCCCACCGGGTGTAGCCGAACCGCGCGCCCGCCTCCGCGTACGACAGCCCGTCCACGAAATGGGCGCGCAGCGCCTCATACCGCCGCTGGTTCACCTGCTGCGGTGACGTGAACCACCCCGGCTCCCCCTCACGTTGCGCCGATCTGGCTGTCATATGAGGACTATTGCATATTAACTGCCTGACTGATGAGCGCGGGGAGCCCGCCCGCATCATGCCGCTCTCTGCCCGCCTGTCACGATTCGTCCCGTTCCGCACCCGGCAAACCGGCCATCAAGCAGCAGCGCTCAAGGCAGATAACAAATCGGCTTCGCGTCATCCGGCGCACGGATCGCGCAACCGCCGACCTAACCATGATCAGCAAGTCGTAGCGTTCCAGCAGGTCAGGATGCTGGCTCCCGGTCGGCCTCCACAGCGATCACGTGGCAAGGTTGCGCCGAACAGCCTGCGCGGAAATCCGCGCTAATGAGTGCCGCTGAGGCCGGCGGTACGGCCGGGAGCGAGGAGTACGTGGAACATCTGGATACGGCCGGCCCGGCCGGCCCGGGCCTCCTGCAGATCGCCGGCGCGCTGCACCGGCAGGCACACCCCGGTGAACCGGGAGAGATCGCGGCCTGCCGCCAGAACCCGTGCCGGCTGGTGCCGCTCACCGAGGTCACCGGCCAGGCGGCCGGGGCCGGCGCCCTGCGCTGTTAACTGCCCCGGGGCACCTGGACGGGCCTCGCAGACTGGCTCGCGCACCTGGACGCTGATAGCTGCCCGCCAGCGGTCAACGGGTTGTTGCTCAAGCCCCGCCGCGGCCAAGGGCAACCACGGCGGACGGCCCAAAGTCATCGACGACGACATGCTCCTGTTCGCCCGCGCCCTCAAGGACAAGGGCACGAGCCAGTTGCATCAACGGACCGAGGCAAGTGCCCGTGGCGAGAGCCGTCACCGCGTCGGCCGAGGCCGGGGCCGGGTCGGGGCGTGGTCGGCGAAACCTCCTGCGTGCGGCTGTCGCGCACTTGGCCAGGAGCGTGACCACGATCCAAGGCGGCACCAGCGATTACCGCTGGTACCCCAACTTGACTGCGCAGTACCCTAAATCCCTGCGAGGATGGAACGGTCTGGATTGTTTCCGCGCTCTACCTGGTAGACGCCAGGTCGGATCTCCCGGGAGCACACCCGGACTCGATCTGCGATGCCGGGCGGCCAGGTGGTCTGGCTGGACCAGATGACACCATCTAGGGTGTCTAGGTCCTCGATCGTTACATCTGACAGGTCAACGCCGGATGCGTCTACGTGTTGTGCGCCGAGGTCGCGGTCGATCGCGCGGACGCGGTTGAGGGCGCGGCGCTGCGCGGGCACTGTTGCGTTGTCCCCTCCGTGTGCAAGGCCAAAGCGTGATCATCTGATGCTTCGCTGGTCAGATGGCGACAGCGAGGTCGTCGAAGGCGATGCGGAGCCGGTGGCGGCTGGGGGCGTGGGTGGCGATGTCGTAGCGGCCGCGGCGCAGGTTCTGCACGAAGGCGTGACCGGCGGCGAGGATCCGCGCTGAGCGGTGCCGTTTCAGTCCGCGCATCGGCCGGAGCCGCGCTTTCAGCCGTCCGTGATCTGCTTCTATCGGGTTGTTCGCGTACTGCTCAACTGCGTGCAGCGCCGAGGCGGCCAGCTCATCGAGGACCCGCGGGTAGACGGGCGCGCGGTCGGTCGTGACCTCGGCCGGGATCGTGCCTGCGCGCAGCGCCCGGGTGAAGAAGCGCCGGGCGGCCGCCAGGTCACGCCTGGCTGACAGCAGAACGTCGATGACCTGCCCATGCTGGTCGATTGCCCGGTAGAGATAGGTTCCACTTGCCGCCGACCTTCAGGTAGGTCTCGTCGGCGAGCCACCTGTTCCGTTCCCGGGAGCGTGGCGGCATGGCCTGGCCGCCTCAATGAATTCGGGGGTGAACCGCTGTACCCACCGGTAGATGGTGACGTGGTCCACGGTGACACCGCGCTCGGCCAGCAGCTCCTCGACGTCACGGTAGGACAGACCATAGCGCAGGTACCAGCGGACCGCGACCGAGATCACTACCCGCGGGAACCGGAAGCCAGCGAAGACCGAGTTCGTGCCAGGCGTAGTCACCCGACCAGTCTCCGGCCATCCGCGATCGACCAACGCAACGCTCGACCCCGATCACGTCCGTGCTCGCCAGCAGCGTTGCCGCATCGGTCACGTTCGGCCCGTAGCAGACCGGGCCGCCGGTTACCCCGGCCGGGGCCGGCGCGGTCGTGACCTGCCCGCACCCGCAGGCCCGGCTCATCATCTGGTACTCGGTCACCGTCAGCGCGGCCGGCGCGATATCGAGCACCTGCACGGCACGGGCGACCCCGCCCATGGCGCCGGCCAGGCCCGCGCCGCACCCGCCGCACGTGCCCGGCTCGACGGCCAGGGTCTCATCCGGCCGGGCAGCCCACGCCAGGCTCGCACCCGGATGGCCTTTCTGCCCGCCCTGCGGCCGGGCCGGCCGTGCCCGCCTCGCTGCCTGCCTGGCGGCCTTCGCCTTCGCCTCAGCCGCCGGGCTGTCCTGGCCCGGGGGCTGCGACGAGTTCGAGGAATCCCGGCCCGCCTGCCGGCGCAGCGCCGCGACCTCGGCCCGCAGCGTCTCGATCAGCGCGGCCTGCTCCGCCACCACCGCCAGAAGTTCCGAGACCCGCGCCGTCAGTTCCGCGTTCCGGACAGCCAGCTCTATATAGGACGGCTGCTCCGGATGCGCCATCCCTGAACCCAACCATGATCACAAAGCGGACGCCAGCACCGACACGCCGCAGATCAACAGGGGGCGTGACTGGTTACGCGCTCGAAGCACAGCCTGCCCGCTATCTGCTCCGGTGACCAGCCTTTCCCCAGGCCACCCGTGACCCTTTCGCGCAGTTCCCGGTCATTGTCTATTTTACGTTCCTTCGGACGGCTCCGCGATTCTCGTGCGGCCGCGCCGGCCTTCCATGCGCGATACGCCTCGCGCCCGCCGTGCCGCGCTATTTCGCGGGACACGACCGATTCGTCCCGCCCGATCGAGGCGGCTATGTCCTTATTTTCCAGTCCTTTCGCCAGTCCGCGGGAAATGTCTTCCCTGTCTTCCATGGTCAGCGGCTTGCGCGCCGGGGCCACGTTTTCTCCTGTCGTCTCGCCTGTCGCGAGAGCTTTTCACTACAGGAAGATCATCCCCGGCAACGTCCGATTCGGACGTTAAATCCGTGTCGCCTGTTAAACCCGATTGCTTGGACCGTCTGTGATCAAGGTCGGTATACGGGGTCTCTGAGCCGGTCGCGCAGTCGGGAACACAGCCCTGAATGTCAGAAGTCCCAGTGCCGTCTGCCTCATTTGAGCCCCAGCTTGACCAGGTGATGTTTGCAATTATGTAACCGGCGTCACCGCTGAAATTTACCTCGCCGGGCCTTAGTGCCGCTGTAACCGTCCACGCTGAGTACGGCAGGAGCGGAAGCAACAGCCGGTGCCGGTGCTGCCGGTGCCGCTTGTGCTGGAGTAGTTGTGCAGAGAAAGCCTTATTTCGCTCTCTGTTCGACTGACCATACGCAGCGTGAATTATGGTGGTCAGAGCAGAATGACCGGGAAATCGGGTCCAGGTGGCGGGGAAAGCAGAGTCGAACGTCACCCAACGTGATAGTCGCCGGACGCTCGGCAACCAATCGCCTCCCCGGCGCGGAATGGCCCGGGAATCTCTGGCCCGCCGGCATAGGAGATGCCATACTCGGTGCGGCGCTCGCGGCGTAGGCCTCCTCCACTTTGTCCCGCTCTCGTGGGCATGGGTTGCGAGGACGACCGCGCAGGAATTAGCGGTACGACCAGTTCCGGTGGCTTGCCGCAGCCAGGCTCAGACGTGCCACGCCGGGGTTTCAGCAGGTCCGGGTGCCCGGCCAGCACTCACCCGCCCGGCGGCCTGGTCACGGTCGGCAGGTGCCTACTCTCGCCATCCGGCCCGGGTCAGGATATCGTTAATCACGGGTCCTTTGGCCTCGGCGTAGTAGTTCATATCTTTCCATGGCCGGGTGGCCAGCTCGCGTTTGGTCTGCTCATACAGGTGACGGTCGGCCCGGTGTGACCGCAGGTGGTCGCGCAGCAGGAGATACTTGCGGATTTCTGCATGTGCGGGCGGGTAGCAATGCAGGTTCACTGGATCCTCAGGTCCGCCGCCGCGGAGACACCGATGGGAGGGTTCCCGGACCCGCAACTGGTAGTCGGCGGCCTCCAGGTCGGGTAGGTACGCGGCTTCGTCGTCCGAGTAATCGATGCCGACGACGATGTTGACGACGGGTTTCGCGGCCAGGCCGGGCACCGCGGTGGAGCCGATGTGCTCGATGAGGCGGGCCCGGTCGCCCAGGACCCGGCGCAGTTCGGCAGCGTACGCGGCGAACCGGGCGGGCCAGCGCGGGTCGTAGGCGGCGAGGATGACGCGGGTGGGACGCAGGCCGTACACCAGCGCGGCGGCGAGGGCCTCGTCGGTGAGCGGGCCAGGCATCGGGTGACCTTTCAGATGCTGGAGGGGTGGGCTGGTGCCGGGATGACCACCAGCGTAGGTAGCCGAGGCGTTGCCGGCCACGACCGCAGTGAGCCGGCCGCCACCGCCCGGCCGAAGTGGGGCTTCCCAGCCGGGTCGGCGGCCTGCCACCGCCCAGCTCGCACAAAGTCCGGTCAGCGGCGGAAGCCCGCGGCCCGGCGGGACGGTGGCGAAACGGCGGCAGCGTTCATGCTTCCAGGGTCCCGCCCGCCAAGATCATTCAACGGAAAACAGACCCACCGCCAGCGGTCAGCCCTGCCAGCGCGCGACCGGCCAGATCGGCTGGGTCACCGGCCGCGCGCGCTTCCGCACGCCACGGCACCACGCCCCGCCGCCGCAGAGTTTTCCACACCCGGCTGCGCCACCGCCGGCCGTCGCCGTGGCCGTGGCCGGAACTTCACCAGCACCACCAGAGAGCACGCGACGGCGAACCCGCAGAACCACCACAGCGCAGTCATGCCGTACGGGCCGAACACCCATACCAGCTCGCTGCGAGTCCAGTAGATGATTGGGATGCTGGCCAGGTCGGCCCACGCAAGGAACCGGGCAAACCGGATCAGAGCTACGCACATGATCCGGTTGTACTTCATCCCGGGCGATTCGCGGCGGCGCCGCGCCGCACCCCTGCTCCACGTACCGCCGCTCCCCCATGATCATTCCTTTCTCGCGCGTTACCCGCGCCCGCGGAGCGACAGAGGGCGGTGGCCGTCGCCTGCAGCCTGGAACTGGGTGATAACCCGCTATCACCCCGCCTCATCCGCAACTCGCCACGGCCACGCCGAAACCGGCCATACCGGGCATAGAGGCTCATGCAGAACGCGGCTTGTCGCAGGCGTCATCGCAGGTCAGGCGCTCGAGGCAGGGGTGTTTTGCATAACACTCATAGAACTTTCAGCAACAACGAGAAACCTAGCCGCGTAGCCCCGCGCTTGCCCGCGACCTGCCCCCCAACTCCTCGCCGACAAGCGTCCAGCACTCGATCAGCTCGTCCTCATCGATCTTCACCGCCATGCACGGACGCTACTCCTGCGCCACGGCAGGCACTGTCGTAACCAGAGACCCGTGCTCGTTTGCGGCTGGTGGCAGCTTCCTTACCGACACAGCACCGGCACCCGTACAGCACGGGTTGATCCTCCGCTGGACCACGCGCCCGGTGCCTCGTACGCGCGGCTGCGGGTCCACGAGGCGGGGGATTCGCGCGTGGGCTCGGCTGCGGGGTGATATCGGCGCCTGAGGATGAGCAGCACGCTGACCAGCGCGGCGAAATCGTGCTCTGAGGGCTGGCCGCGTACGACGCGGATCGGCTCGCTCATGTGGGCACGTTCCCGTGCTTGCGCCGTGGCAGGGGCGCGGCCTTCGCCTGGAGCATGCGCAGCGCCTGGGCCAGCAGGTACCGGGTCTCGCGCGGGTCGATGACGTCGTCCACGAGACCGCGCTCGGCCGCGTAGTAGGGGTGCATCAGCTTCTCCCGGTACATATCGATCCTGGCGGCGCGCGTCGTCTCGGGGTCGGCGGACGCGGCGATCTCACGGCGGAAGATGACGTTCGCCGCGCCTTCGGCTCCCATGACCGCGATCTCGTTGGCGGGCCAGGCGTAGGACAGGTCCGCGCCGATCGAGCGGGAGTCCATGACGATGTAGGCGCCGCCGTACGCCTTGCGCACGATGACCTGGATGCGCGGCACGGTGGCGTTGCAGTAGGCGTAGAGCAGCTTCGCGCCATGGCGGATGATCCCGTCGTGCTCCTGGTCCACCCCGGGCAGAAATCCGGGCACGTCCACCAGGGTGATCAGCGGGATGTTGAACGAATCGCAGGTCGAGACGAACGCGGCGGCCTTCTGGGAGGAGTGGATGTCCAGCACCCCGGCCAGGACGCGGGGCTGGTTGGCGACGATTCCCACGACGTGCCCGTCGATCCGGGCGAGCGCGCAGATCACCGAACCGGCCCAGTTCTCGTGGACCTGGAGGTGCTCGCCGTCATCGACGAGTTCCTCGATTACGGCCAGCATGTCATAGGGCTGCGACGGATCGGCTGGTACCAGGTCGAGCAGCGTCTCACAGGTCCGCTCGACAGGGCGCCCGGGCTTGCTGGCGGGCGGCGGCTCGTTGTTGTTCGCGGGCAGCAGCGAAATCAGGTATCTGACATCTTCGAGGCAGGTCCGCTCGTCGTCGTGGACGAAGTGCGCGACGCCCGATTGTGCGGCGTGCACGTCCGCGCCACCCAGCTCGTCGTGGGTGACGGTCTCGCCGGTCACGGCCTGGATGACATCCGGTCCGGTGATGAACATCTGCGCGGTGTCGCGGACCATGAACACGAAGTCGGTCAGCGCCGGGGCGTAGGCGGCGCCGCCCGCGCAGGGACCGGCCATCACCGAGATCTGCGGGATGACACCCGAGGCGGCAACCGACCGGCGGAAGATCCCGCCGTAACCGGCCAGTGCGGTCACGCCTTCCTGGATGCGCGCTCCCGCCCCGTCGTTCAGGCTGACGATCGGCGTACCCGCGGCCAGCGCCATGTCCATGACCTTGTGGATCTTCTCGGCGTGGGCCTCGCCCAGCGCGCCACCGAAGATCCGGAAGTCGTGGGCGTAGACGAAAACCGTCCGCCCGAACACCGTGCCCCAGCCGGTGATCACACCATCGGTGTGCGGCTTGTTGTTCTCCAGCCCGAACCCGGTGGCCCGGTGCCGGCGCAACGGCTCGATCTCGTGGAAGGAGTCCTCATCCAGCAGCAACCCGATGCGCTCGCGTGCGGTCAGCTTGCCCTTGTGGTGCTGGCGCTGCGTCGCGGCCGCATCCCCCCGCAGCACCGACCGGCGCAAACCCGCCAGTTCCTCGGTACGTCCCCGCAACGGCACCACCGCGGACGGACCGGAATACTGCTCTTCGAACTCGGCGGCGAGCGCTGGTCCAGTGGTTGTCATGCGACCCTGCTTTCAGCTAGCTAATTGTGTCAGGTAACCATTCCTTGGGCGACGGCGCAGCAGAACGCGCTGACGAGATGATGTCCGTCACCGACCCGTCGCGAACAGAGACTCCAGCGCCGGACCACTCGGCGATGAGGTCCCTGGCCGCCTTCAGGTGCCCGTCATCCAGCCCGGCGTGCAGCTGGTACAGGCCCCGTCCGGCGCGGGTCCTGGCCGCCGGGTATGAAACGTCGCCGGGGTAGGCCGAGTCGGCCGCTTCCATCTCGTCAAGCCAGCTCATCGGTCCCATCTCGCTTTCTGATCTTTAACTTTCTGAGCTTTACTGTTCCTGCTGTGATCGGCATCTATTGCCGCCTGATAGCCATCGCGACCGCGGTGCTGGCGTTGGCGACGCCGCCTCCTCCGAGCAGGCCCCCGCCACCATGGGTCTGCTTTGGGCGTGCGGCACCGGCAGCTGGCCCGGTGCCGCTTTCCCCGTGTGGCCCGCTGACGCGGGCCTGATGTCTGCTCAGAGGCGACAGACGGTGTGTGTGATACATCCCCGGCCGCTGCGGGCCAGATGAATGAGATACGACGGGCGACGGCGAAACGGTTCACACCCGATCGGTCTCAGTCCCAGAACCAAGAGCGGCCCGTCCGGCGCCAGCCACCGACCCGTGGTTAGGACGCCCGCCAGACCCGGGACAAGATCCGCGAGATCGAGCGGCTCAAACCCCGGCAAGAAAGTCATCCTGGCCGGCGCCAGCCCCGAAGCCGCCTGAAATACGCGACCCAGGGCAACCACTCCGTCACCCGCAACACCCCGAGGTGCCACGCCACCCACCGTAACGCTCCCAGGTTACGCGCACCCCTCGCGGCCATACTGCCCGGGGCAACTGACTGCTGCCCTCCATAGGCGGTGAGTTTCGGCTCAGAGGGCGGGCTGTCGCCGCTGGAGACGGGGTGCACGGGGAACCCCTGCCGCCGTCCGCGCAGGGCTACAGGGGGAGTCGCCACGGGGGGATCAGAACACGTGCAGCTCCCGCGCCGATGGCAACCGCTTGAACCGCGGATACGCCGTCCGCTCGATCGAGGTCACCCGCGCCGACCACCCTACGACCCGACAAGATCAGCCCATACCGACCGAGAAACATACCAGCGGCCAGAACCCGGCCAACGACCGCCGGAACCCGGCCAACGACCGCCGCCATCACGGCGGCCAGTGCGAGCCCCACCAGCGGAAACACTCGCCAAGATCTACCCATGGCCGCTTCCGGGCTTACCTTGGCCGCACCCTCGCCCAGCCGATCCCGGGGTCGCCGGCGCCCAGCTCAGCCAGCGCCGCTACAGCGTCCAGTTTCCTTGAACCGCCCTGGTGGCGTGGCCGTGTTATTTGTATCACGGGAGCATCACAGAATTTCTCCGATGTACCTGCGGGCGCCCCTTGCGTCCTGTGATGCTCTCCCGTCTTCAGCGGCACAGCACACCGCCATGAGTGCGGCAACGCCGCGAACGATCACAAACGTGATCGACGCCGGGCCGGGCCGAAACCTGCTCTTACGGAGCAGCGAGTAAGCGGGCACCAAAACGGACAATGGGGAGCTTTGTGGGTTCAGCGCGCAGGCATGGCCGCAAGATGAAGCTCAGGCGGTCGGGGCGGCACACGGCGCCGTCACAGGTGGAGAAGGTAGTGGAGAAGGCGGGGAAGGCCGCCCCGGCGATGGCGGTGACGGCGGGCGCGCTGATGGCCGTTCCGCACGGGCACGCCATGCCGCCGGCCAAGCACAGCACCGTGGCTGAGGCGGTCGTCACCGCGAAGACCGGTCATGCTGTCCCCGCTTACGTGCATTCCGTGGCGGAGGCACGGGCCGCGACGGTCAGCCGCACCTACGCGGTGCGCTCTGGCGACACCCTGTCGGGGATCTCCAGCCAGTTCTACGGGACGCCGGATGACTGGTCGGCGCTCTACCACGTGAACCAGCCGGCCGTTTCCGATCCAAACCTGATCCACTCGGGCCAGAAGCTGAATGTACCGGCTAACCGTAAGTATTCGGTGATTCCGGTGGGCTGAGCGTGGCTGGCCGGCGCGGGCGACACGCTGGCGGGGCGGGTGCGGCGGTGCTGGACACAGGGACTGGTGGTGGTGCAGCCTTGGCGTGATGGCTGCGCGTACTTGTTCCCGGCCCGCTGATGAGGCGGCGTTCTGGCGTGAGCGGGCGGAGCTGCTGGAGGCACAGAACACGCGGCTGGCCGGGGAGAACGTGCGGCTGGAGGCGGAGAACGCCACGCTGGCCGCGACGGTGGCCGCGCAGCAGGAGCAGCTGGCCGCGCTGAAGCAGCGGGTGGTGACGCTGAGCCGGATGCTGTTCGGCACCTCCAGCGAGAAAGACGGCGCCGGTAAGCGGCAGGCGGGCGGGCAAGCCGCCGACGCCGGCGGCGGGGATGACGCCCCGGCAGGGGATGGCGGCGCTGCGGGCGGGCGGCGCCGGGGTCAGCGGCCGGGATCGGCCGGGCATGGGCGGCGCCGGCATGAGCACCTGGAGACCGAGGAGCAGGTCCATGACATTCCGGAGGGCGAGCGGCGCTGCCCGCGGTGCGGCCGGGCCTATGAGCTGTTCGGGGAGGATGCCAGCGAGCAGGTATCGTGGCGGGTCCGGGTGTGGCGGGTGGTGCACCGGCGGCGCAAGTACGCCCGGTGCTGCCAGTGCCCGGTGCCGGCGGTGCGGACCGCGCCCGGCCCGGCGACGCTGATTCCCAGGGGCCTGTTCACGACGGAGTTCTGCGTGAACCTGCTTGTCGCCAAGTACGCGCTCGGGCTGCCGTTCAACCGGGTGATCGCGATGCTGGCGATGCAGGGCCTGGAGGTGGCGCCGGGCACGCTGGCCGGGGTGGCCCGGCGGCTGGAGGAGCTGCTTGCGCCGCTGGCGGCCGCGATCGCCGCGCGAAACGCCGCCGCCGGGCACGCGCACGTGGACGAGACGTCGTGGCGGGTATTCGGCCAGCCCGCCGATAACGGAGGCAGCCGCTGGTGGCTGTGGGTGTTCACTGCCGCGGACACGGTGGTGTACACGATCGCGGCGTCGCGGTCGCTGAAGGTGCTCGAAGACCATTACGGCGTGCAGGCCGGCCAGCTGCCGGAGGGCCGCAGGCCGCTGGTCATCAGCTCGGACTTCTACTCGGTGTACCGGTCGTTTTCCGAGCTGGACGGCGTCACCTCCCTCTGGTGCTGGGCCCATATCCGGCGGCGGTTCATCCGGGCCGGCGACGCCCACCGCAAGGAGCTGGGCAGCTGGGCTGATGCCTGGACCGGCCGGTTCGCCGCACTATACGCCGCGCACCGCGCCCTGGCCGCCGCCCCCGGGGGCACTGGCGAGCACGCCCGGGCGGCCGCCGCGTTCGATGCGGCGCTGGAGGAGATCGACGCCTACCGCCGTATTCAGGGTCGCCGCCCGGACCTGCTGCACCCGGCCGCGGCGAAGGCGCTGGCCACCTTGGACCGCGAATGGGGCGGGCTGGTGCGCCACCGGGACTTCCCGGACCTGCCGCTGGATAACAACACCGCCGAGCGGGCGATCCGCACCCCGGTCGTGGGCCGCAAGAACTACAACGGCTCCGGCGCGGAATGGTCCGCTGACCTGGCCGGCCACGCCTGGACCGTCCTGGGCACCGCCCGGATCACCGGGCACAACCCCCGCGCCTACCTGGACGCCTACCTGCAGGCCTGCGCCGCAAACGGCGGCAAGCCGCCGGCTGGGCAGGCCCTGGAAGCCCTGCTGCCCTGGAACATCACCCTGACCGGCCAGCCCGGCGAGCCAGACGGCAGGAAGGACCAGCCGCCGTGACCGTGACCGGCACGCCCGGCCAGTACCCGGCCCGCTACTGCGGCAGGGACTTCACCCTCGCCGAGCTGGAGGAGATCCGCTCCCTGGCGGCGACGCTGCCGACCCGCCGCGCGATCGCCGACGCGATCTGCGACGCGCTCGGCTGGCAGACCCCCGGCGGGCGGCGCAAGGACATGACCGCCCGCGTCGCCCTGGGCCGGATGGCCGCCGACGGCCTGATCACCCTGCCGCCGCCGCGCAACGGCAACGGCAACGGACGCCACCCCCGGCACGGGCACCCCGGCCAGCTCGCCCTGCCGCTGCCGGCGCACCCCGCCGCCACCTTGGCCGATCTCGGCCCGGTCACCATCAGCGTCGTCGACAGCCGCCAGGCCTCCCGGCAGTGGAACCAGCTCATCCGCGACCACCACTACCTCGGCTACACCCCGCTGGCCGGCGCCCAGATCCGCTACCTCGCCGCCGCCCCCGCCGCCGGCCCGATCGCCGCCTTCGCCTTCGCCGCCAGCGCCTGGAAATGCGCCCCCCGCGACGACTGGATCGGCTGGGACCCCGCCACCCGCCGCGCCAACCTGAACCTGATCTGCGGCAACGCCCGGTTCCTCATCCGCCCCGACCTGGCGGTCCCCAACCTCGCCTCCTCGCTGCTCGCCGCCGTCACCCGCCGGCTGCCCGCCGACTGGCGGGCCCGCTACGGCTACGCCCCGGTCCTGGCCGAGACCTTCGTCGAAGGCCGGCCGGTTCACCGGCGCCAGCTACCGCGCCGCCAACTGGACCCGCATTGGCCAGACCAAGGGCAGGGGCAAGCTCGACCGCCGCCATGAACACGCCCTGCCGGTCAAGGACATCTACCTCTACCCGCTGCACCGGCGCTGGCGGCAGATCCTCACCACCCCGCCCGCTCAGTAACAGCCCACGGGATCACCGAATTCTTACGGCTAACCTGTCCGCTAATGGCACGCTGTCTGCCTCGGCGGCGCCGGTCACCACGCCCGGCGTCACGAGCGCGCCAGGCGGGAGGTACCAGGCTAGGCACGCGGCCCCCGGCAGTGACGCCGGCAGTGACAGCAGCAGTCCGGCTCCCGCGACGACCTTGGCCGGCACGTACAGCTGCGGTGGCCTGGAGTCGCTGTGGGAGCAGGCTGGCGGCTCCGCCGGCGAGGCGGTGATGGCGGCGTCGATCGCCATGGCCGAGTCCGGCGGCAACCCCGACGCCATCAGCCCCACCGATGACTTCGGGCTCTGGCAGATCAACGGCTCGCACGGCGCGCAGGCCACGCTCAATCCGCTGGGGAACGCCGAAGCCGCCGTCAGCATCAGCGGCAATGGGAGTAACTGGGGCGCGTGGACGACGTTCCAGGAGGGTCTGTACCAGGGTAAATGTTAGCAGGCGTGGTGGTCCCTGAGCCAGTTCGCCGCCACCATCAGGCTGACACTGGCCGAGGGTGCCGTCCGGTAACACGGGATGCTGAAGCGGCCCGTACGGACCTTTAGGTGGCCGTGTCACTCTGTGAGATTGACATAACCACTTCAGGGGCCTGTGCGGGCCGCTGGCTTACATGTGGGTCACTACTAGCGAAACGAACCCAGGTCTTCGGGGTCGCCGTTGGAGCTAATCTCCGGCCCGATAGTCCCCGGACCCCGGCACGACCAGAGTGCCCAGCAGCTCCCGCCGCATCTCCAGGGGGGTCTGCTCCACCAGGTGGTCTTTGATGGCCGCGAGCTGCTCAGCCCGCACGCTGGTGACCAGCGGCGCCAGCGTGGTAATCCCTGAACCCCTCCGGATACGCCGTACCGGATAATCGGCTTGTAATCGACTGAGTTCATCGGGTCATCAAGACTCCGCCCAGGTCAGGGCGACGGGTCACGGCTCCGGCGAGTCGTAGAACCGCCCGGCTGCACCGGCTTGTGTCGGCTGTAGCTCGCTCTCGCCCTCGGTCCCACCCGTCTGCGGAGTTCGCGTAGGACGGTGACTTCCTCTGTTGCCCGGTGAAGCTGGTAGTAAAGGTGTGGGGAGAGGCGCGGAACGAGCGGCGATCCGCGCTCACGGAGGAGCGTGAAGAACTGGTGTGGTTTGAGGTCGATGTAGCGGGAGATGTTCTCGAACCATTGGGCGCTGAAGCGAGCCTCACTTTGGGGTTGCAAGAGCGCGGCTTGGCGTTGCCTTTCATATGACTCGAGTGCCAGCTTCAGCTCGCTGTGGTGCTGCAAGTTTTCGGCGAGCGCAATGGCGTCCTCGATGGCCAGTTGCGTTCCGGCCCCGATGCTGAAGTGGGTGGTATGGGCGGCGTCTCCCGTCAGCACGGTTTTGCCGTCGTACCAGCGCTGATTGGCGACAGTGCGAAAGTTCAACCATGGAACGTTCGCGTCGTCACCGACCTGCCCGATCAGCGGATGACCATCCAGCTGGCGTACGAAGAGTTTCTCGAGGAGGGCGAGGCCGTCTTGCGGCGGCATCGTGTCGAAGCCGAGGCCGGTCCACGTTTCGGACGGGCATTCAACGATGAACGTGCTCGATTCATCGTCGATCCCGTAGGCGTGCGCCCACACCCAACCGCTATCCGTGTGGACGAAGGGAAACGTAAAAGACCCGAATACCTTGTCTGTCCCCAGCCAGATGTATTTGTTGCTGCCCAGGTGCACGTCGGTCTGGAACCCCCCGGCTTCAAGCCGTGTCCGGCTGTTCACGCCGTCGCAGGCCACGATAAGATCCACCTCCGGTAGCTGCGAAGGGGCCATCACCTCCTGATCAAACTCGATATGCACACCTAGGCCCTGTGCCCGGTCGGCCAGGATGTCCAGCAGACGCTGCCGGTTGATGCCGTAGCCGCCGCCCCCGGCGTGCAGCACCTGCTTACCCTGGACGTCGACAACCTGGTTGACCCAGCGGAACGCGGCCTGGTCGATCTCCCGTGCCGACCTGGGGTCGCTGCTGTAGAACCTGTCCAGCAGGCCGTCCCAGAGCACGACCCCCCAGCCGCCGGTCGAGCCGGACACATTCCGTTCAAAGATCGTGATGTCGTGTCCGGGGTCATGCAGCTTCATCAGAAGCGCGAAGTAGAGGCCGGCCGGTCCTCCACCCACGCACGCGACCCTCACGGCGTCTCCCCCGCCGGACAAGTTCCTGCCGCCGTCCCCAGGAACTTCAGCGCCTTGCGGATCTGTGCCCGGTGGTACTCGATCGTGCTGCCCGTCCACCGGTACTCGCCGGATACCGCGGCATCGACCTTGACCTGACCGGCCATGTAGTCCACGGCCGCCCTGGGGATCTCACCGGAGTGGCGCGGGAAGCGGGCCTCCTGTTCGAACAACTTCAGCATCAGGCTGAAGCCAAGCCTCGTCGCGCCGGTCTTGTTGCCGACCAGCTCCCAGTCGCCGTCCAGCAGCGTCCACGCGGCGATCAGATCCTCCGGCTCCCACTCGCGACGCAACAGCCGCCCCTTTCGCCCGATCCGTCCATTACCGAGAACGGGCAACACCATCAAGCACGTGGACGGCGCTACCGCCCGGTATCGCCGACTCGTGACGATCGCGAGCCGCAACCGTTATCTGCCTCATCGCCACTTTGGGGCTGGGGTCATGTGTCCGGGAGGAGGACGCCGAACCGGGTGATAGCGGGTTATCACCCGGTCGCCGCTGTCTCGAGCACAATCCTCGTGTCATCCGCCGGCGGCATGGGGCCAGGCTGAGGGGTTTCCGCCATGAGCATGGGACCACCCGGTCGCCAGTAACTGGACCAGCGGCGTGGTGCGCCGCTTGTCCGGTGTCATCCCGGTTTGATCTTCGCCAGCCGACCGACTGGAGGTCGCCGGGATGGTGTTCCGGGAGGTATCAGTGATCGAGGTCCGTGAGGCGCTGAGGGCCTGGCTCGCGGGGAAGAGCGAGCGGGCGGTCAATCGCCCTGGCCATCGCGTTTCCTGCCCGCCGGGTGCGGGCCGACCGGACGGCCGCTACCATGACGGGGTGGCTGCCGCGCATGTCCAGGGGATCGACAACATCGGGGTGTGCGTCACCGATCTGCGCCGATCGGTCGAGTTCTGCGAGCAGCTGGGCGCCACGAGGCTGTCGCAGGACGACCGGGGGGTGACCCTGGGGCTGGGACAGGCGAAGCTGTTCGTGTTCCAGGCTCGCCGAGACAGCCAGCGACGCGACCAGCGCGCGCTGGGCCTGTTCGGCAACCCGCCCGGCATCGACCACATCTCGTTCCTGGTGGACGATCCCGACGAATTGCACGCACAGCTGCGGTCGCGCGGGGTGGAGGCCGGTCCCGGGCCGTTCGATCAGGACTGGGGTGCCCGGGCGTTCGGGCTCCAAGACCCCGACGGCGTCAACCTGTACTTCCTGTGGCTGTGAGGCGCGCCCCCTTGTCACCCCGCTGCCAGAAGGCGGGGCAGGCGGCACCCCGGTAGCCTCCGGCCAAGCCGAGGGCGGGCTGTACCAGCCGGACGCGGTCGCCCGCGAATACGCGGCGCTGGTGTTCGAAGGACCCGGGCAGGGATCGGTGCTGCATGAGCAGCGACTGCCGCTACGGCACGACTTCGGGGCGGTGCTGGGCTCCGTGCTGGACTGGCTCACCGCCCGTCCCCAGGTCGACCCGCGGCGGCCTGGGCCAGGGTGGTCTACGACTGGATCGACGAGACCGTCGGCCCGGCGGCCTGAGGGGCTGGCTGCGCTGGATGGTGCCGCGAGCCAGGACGGTGAGTCCGTCCTGGCCGTGTTTGCGGGCGGTGTCGATGCAGCTGCGGATATCGAGCCGGTCCTGGGTGGCCGTCTTGGCTGGTGAGGCGGCCGGGTATCTGCTGCTGGGTTGTGGTCGAGCTCCTTGAATCAGAAGTCGTCAATTTCGTGACCGGTTCCGGCAGGCACGTGACATGCGTGCCGGTCACCGGGCCGATGGCGCGGGCTCAGGCTGCCCGGAACCGGCGGTCAGCCTGGCAGGGCCGAGCACGTCATCGCCGTAGAGATCCTGCAGCCAGTTGGTCTGGTAGATGGTCTCGAGGTAGCGCTCGCCCAGGTCCGGGGCGATGGCCACCGCGGTGAGGTCACGCGCGTCATGCTCGGCCAGCCAGCCCATCGCGCCGCTGACCACCGTGCCGGTGGAGCCGCCGAACAAGAACCCGCGCCGGGCCAGGCGATGGCAGGCGCGGATGGTGTCCGCCTCCTCCACCCGTATCACCTCGTCCACATAGGACTCGTCCAGCAGCGGCGGGCGGACGCTCATGCCCAGGCCGGGAATCATCCGGCGACTCGGCGCACCACCGAAGCTGACCGAGCCGGCAGCGTCGACCGCGACAATTCGCACCGGCCGGCGCCACTCCCGGAAGTAACGCGCGCAGCCCATCAGGGTCCCGGTCGTGCCGGCCCCGACAAACAGCACGTCCAGCTGCGGGAACTGGCGGGCGATCGCCGGCGCCGTCGTCCGGTAGTGCGCCATCCAGTTGCCCGGATTGGCGTACTGGTTGAGCCACACGTACCGGTCGTCGGAGGCGCACAGCGCGCGGATGTAGTTCATCCGCGCGCCCAGCAGGCCGTCGATCGGATCCGGCTCGGTGATGACGTGCACCTGGCTGCCCAGCGCCTTCATCAGCAGCCTGGTCGACAGGTTGCAGCGGGAGTCAGTCACGCACAAGAACCGGTAGCCCTTGCTCGCGGCGATCATGCTCAGCGCCACGCCCAGGTTCCCGGACGAGGACTCCACCAGCACCGATCCCGGCGTCAGCACCCCATCCCGCTCGGCGGCCTCCACCATCTCGGTCGCGGCCTTCACCTTGATCGAGCCGGCGAAGTTGAACCCCTCACACTTCAAGAACAGCGAGCGCCCGAAGACCGGCCGGACGTCAACGTAAAGCTCGTCCTGATTGAATTCCTGCGGAACGGATATCACTGTCACAATGACCCCTCACCGGCAGCACAGCACTCGGCTGCCCACCGTGACTGTTCCTCCCGGCCTCCGGGGCCGCTGTCCGGCCCGGCCGTGGTGAGCCACCGGCGCTTCAGGTCCTGGGTAACGGCGGCGGCATGGCTGGCGACGGCCGGCTGACCCGGCAGCGCCGCTGCCATCCGTATGAGGTTCTGGATCGGGCTCCGGCCGGTCCACACGGCCAGAACGTCGCTATTGGTGGCAGGCATGCTCGTCACGACATGTCTCCTTTTCTGGGCGTACGGCAGCCGAATGCGTCCAGCCGGCATCTCATCCGGCCGGGAGCTGACGCGGTGCCGCCGCCTTCCCCGTGAGGCCCGTTGAGGCGGGCCTCATGTCTGCTCAGAGGCGAGCAGACGGTCTCTGATACATTCCAGGCCACTTCGGGCCAGGTGCATGAGTTACGAGCGATAGGGGCGAAAAGGTTCACCCCCGCGGCGCCGGCTGTTGCTCATCGAGGCCTGACACCCCAGTGCAGCCGCCGGGGCCGTCGTCGTGGCGACAGCCGCCGTCACCGGGGATGTCATAGGCATCGCCCCGGCCGCCCACGGGGGCCGCCAGCGCGACGAGTGTCCGTCTTACGTAACGCTTCATATCCGCTCCGATCGCTACATTGCGCCGTGTCGGACTCGTGCCACGTCGCAGCACGGTGATACACAGGAGGATTCACCACTAACTAGACGTCCCAGGTGTTCGCCCGGTTGACACGACCGGATATCGGTTTCGCTTACGCGGCGGCGGTATCGTCGGCGGCACCGTGGGTGGCAGGGCTGGCCGGCTCGTCGCGATCACCAGGCCCCGCACCACTGGCAGGCCGGTTGATGGCTGACACGATGGCCGGGCAGCAAGGTGCGGGCGACCTCGGGCCGACCGGGAGGTCCGCCACACCGTTGTGCGTGTGATAACTGCACATCTGCGTGAAGGTGAAGGTGCGAAGGTCTCCTGGTGGGGCGCGGATCTCGACTAACTGGCGTGGTCTTTGACGGCCCCGGGACAAAGGCGTTGGCCCCTGGTAGCAGAGTTCTTACCAAAGCCCCCAGTAACGCCGGGCGGCTGGCCCAGGCCGCCCGGAGCCAGCCGAGGTTGATGTCGCGCAGGGACCGAACCACCAGCCGGCCGGCCCGCGGCTCGATGGCGCCCAGCGTGGGTACGGCGACCACCAGGCACCCGGCGGCCTCGGCCGCGGTGACGCCGGTGATGGAGTCCTCCAGGACGAGGCACCGGCCCGGCCGCGCGCCCAGCCGCCGCACGGCGAGCAGGTAGGGCTCCGGGTCGGGCTTGCCGCGGGTCACGTCGTTCGCGCAGACCACCACGGGAAAGCGCAGGCCGGTCCGGGACAGCACGGCGTCCACGAGCCGGCGCTGGGAGGAGGTGACCAGCGCGTACGGCAGGCCCGCCGCCGCGACGTCGGCCACCAGCTCGGCGGCGCCCGCCATGATCGTCACGCCCCGCTCGCGGACCCGGGCCACGATCCCGGCGATCACCCACTCGGCGACCTCGGCCGGATCGGCCGGTGCCGGTGCCGGCGCCCGCTCCAGGAAGTAGCGGACGGAGGCCGGCAGCGAGCTGCCGAGCAGCTTCTGCTGGTCGGCCTCGGTCCAGGTGCCGCCGAGCCGGGACATCACGTCGGTCTCGACCTCAAACCAGAGCGGCTCGGAGTCGATGAGCAGCCCGTCCATGTCGAACAGGACGGCCTGCGGGCCGCCGTCGCCGGGGCCCGGCCCCGCGGCTTCGGGCACGGCGCCATCGGGCAGGGCGCCATCGGGCACGGCGCCATCGGGCACGGCGGCAGCCGGCGCGGCGGATACCGCGGTAAGGTGGGCGTCCGTCACGTGCTGAAGTATTTCGCCTCGGGGTGATGAACCACGAGCGCGTCGGTGGACTGCTCGGGAACAAGCTGCAACTCTTCGGTGAGCTCCACGCCGATGTCGGCGGGCCGCAGCAGCCGGGCCACCTTGGCGCGGTCGGCCAGGTCCGGGCAGGCCGGGTAACCGAACGAGTACCGGGCGCCCCGGTACCCCAGCCGGAAGAAGTCCTCGATGTCGGCCGAGTCCTGCGCGCCGATGCCCAGCTCGCGCCGGAGCCGGGCGTGCCAGTACTCGGCGAGCGCCTCGGTGAGCTGGACGGACAGGCCGTGCAGCTCGAGGTAATCACGGTAGGAGTTCTTCGCGAACAGCTCGCCGGTGGCCTCGCTGACCCGCGACCCCATGGTGGCGAGCTGGAACGCCACGACGTCGGTCCGGCCGGATGCGCGGGAGGCGAAGAAGTCGGCCAGGCACAGCCGCCGGTCCCGCCGCTGCCGCGGGAACGTGAAACGCTCCCATTCCCTACCGTCGTCGTCCAGCACGATCAGGTCGTTGCCCTCACTGACGCAGCGGAAGTACCCGTACACCACCGCCGCCTCGAGCAGGCCCTCGGCGCGCGCGCGTTCCAGCCACATCCGCAGCCGCGGCCGGCCGTGCTCCTCCACCAGCTCCTCGTACGTCACCCCGCCGTCGCGGCGGGACGGCTTGAGGCCCCACTGCCCCATGAAGGTGGCGCGCTCGTCCAGGAAGGCGGCGTATTCGGCGAGCGGGATGCCCTTGATGATCCGCGTCCCCCAGAACGGCGGCTCGGGCACCTCGGCCAGCTGGGCCACGTCCGAGCGGATCACGGCGCCGTCGCCGTCCGGGGCCGCCGCGCCGTCCGGCAGCGACCGCAGCGGGCGGCGTACCTGCCGGGTCCGGCGCTCGGGCAGGTGCGCGGCCGCCTCGCCGCGCTTGACCGCCATCACCGCGTCCATCAGCCGGAGTCCCTCGAACGCGTCCCGCGCGTACCGGACCTCGCCGTCGAACAGCGCGGCGAGGTCCTGCTCGACGTACGCGCGGGTCAGCGCGGCGCCGCCCAGCAGGACGGGCCAGCGCACGGCCAGGCCACGGGAGTTCAGCTCGGCGAGGTTGTCCCGCATCACGACAGTCGACTTGACCAGCAGGCCGGACATGCCGATCGCGTCCGCGCCCGCCTCGTCCGCCGCGCTGATGATCGCCGAAATCGGCTGCTTGATGCCGATGTTCACCACGTCGTAGCCGTTGTTGGACAAGATGATGTCGACCAGGTTCTTGCCGATGTCGTGCACGTCGCCCTTGACCGTGGCCAGCACGATCCGGCCCTTGCCGTCCTCACTGGTCCGCTCCATGTGCGGTTCCAGGTACCCGACGGCGCCCTTCATCACCTCGGCGGAAGCGAGCACGAACGGCAACTGCATCTGCCCGGACCCGAACAGTTCACCGACCGTTTTCATGCCGTCGAGCAGGGTGTCGTTCACGATCTCCAGCGCGGGGCGCTGGGCCAGCGCCTCGTCCAGGTCGGCTTCCAGGCCCTTCCGTTCCCCGTCGATGATCCGGCGCTTCAGGCGCTCCCATAGTGGCAGTGCGGCCAGCTCTGCGGCCCGGCTCTCCTTGACTGCCGCCATGTCCACGCCCTCGAACAGATCCAGGAAGCGGGACAGCGGGTCGTAATCGGGGCGGCGACGGTCGTAGACGAGGTCGAGGGCCACCTGCCGCTGCTCGTCGGGGATCCGGTTGACCGGCATGATGCGCGACGCGTGCACGATGGCCGAATCGAGCCCGGCGCGGACGCATTCGGCCAGGAATACCGAGTTGAGCACGGCCCGCGCGGCCGGCCTGAGGCCGAACGACACGTTGGAGACGCCCAGCGTCGTCTGGACGTCCGGGTAGCGCCGCTTGAGCTCGGCGATCGCCTCGATGGTCTCGATCGCATCCCGCCGGGTCTCCTCCTGGCCAGTGGCGATCGGGAAGGTCAGGCAGTCCACGATGATGTCCGGCCGGCGCATGCCCCAGTGGCCGGTCAGGTCCTCGATCAGCCGGGTCGCGACGGCCACCTTCCAGTCCGCCGTGCGGGCCTGGCCCTGTTCGTCGATGGTGAGCGCGATCACCGCGGCGCCGTGCTCGCGGATCATCGGCATGACGCGGGCGATCCGCGACTCGGGCCCGTCGCCGTCCTCATAGTTGACCGAGTTGACCACCGCGCGGCCGCCGAGCAATTCGAGCCCGGCCTCGATGACCGGGGGCTCGGTGGAGTCCAGGACGAGCGGCAGGGTGGCGGCCGTGGCGAAGCGCCCGGCGATCTCCCGCATGTCGGCCACGCCGTCGCGGCCGACGTAGTCGACGCACACGTCCAGCAGGTGGGCCCCGTCGCGGGTCTGCGCCCGGGCGATCTCCACGCACTCGTCGTACCGCTCGGCCGCCATGGCCTCGCGGAACGCCTTCGACCCGTTGGCGTTGGTCCGCTCCCCGATGGCCAGGAACGTGGTGTCCTGCTGGAAGGGAACGTGGGCGTACAGCGAGGCGACGCCGGGCTCGGGACGTGGCCGCCGCGGGACCGGGGCCCGGCCGCCGACCCGGTCCACGACCGCGGCGATGTGCTCCGGGGTGGTGCCGCAGCACCCACCCACCAGCGACAGGCCGAACTCACCGGTGAACCGCTCGTGCGCGTCGGCGAGCTGGCCGGGCGTGAGCGGGTAGCGGGCCCCGCTGGCGGTCAGCTCGGGCAGGCCCGCGTTGGGCATGCAGGACAGCGGAACGCGGGCGTGCGCGGCCAGATAGCGCAGGTGCTCGCTCATCTCCCCGGGGCCGGTGGCGCAGTTGAGCCCGATGACGTCGATGCCGAGCGGCTCCAGGGCGGTGAGCGCGGCCCCGATCTCGCTGCCGAGCAGCATGGCCCCGGTCGTCTCGATCGTCACGTGCGCGATGAGCAGGACGTCGGCCGACGCCGCGGCGATCGCCCGCCTGGCCCCGATGATCGCGGCCTTGGCCTGCAGCAGGTCCTGGCAGGTTTCGACGATGAGCGCGTCGGCGCCGCCGCGGAGCAGGCCGGCCGCGTTCAGCTCGTAGGCGTCGCGGAGCGTCGCGAAACTGACGTGCCCCAGCGTCGGCAGCTTGGTCCCGGGCCCCATGGAACCGAGTACCCAGCGCGGGCGGCCGGGCTCGGACACCGCCGACACGGCCTCGCGCGCGATCCGCGCGCCCGCCTCGGACAGCTCGACGATCCGGTCCGCGATGCCGTACTCACCGAGGTTGGCAAAGTTTGCGCCGAACGTGTTGGTCGTGACGCAGTCCGCCCCGGCGGATAGGTATGCGTCATGGACCGAACGGACGATGTCCGGGCGCGTTACGTTCAGGATCTCGTTGCAACCCTCGTGGCCCTGGAAGTCGTCCAGCACGGCGTCGCTGGCCTGCAGCATCGTGCCCATGGCGCCGTCGGCCACCAGCACCCGGCTGGCCAGGGCCGGCCGCAGGGCACCGGCCCCGTGTCGTTTGGCTGCATCTGTCTCAGGCGCGTTCATCGTGCTAAGTGTACGGATCAAAGGTTGCCGCATAATACTCAAGAGCAGCCAGGGCGTACCGGAGATACGCGCCGCGCATGCTGGTGAGGGGCAACGCGTCCGGGACGTTCACCGCGCGGATGCTGATGAGGGGCAACACATCCGGCGGGTTGGGGCGGATGATGCCCCCAGCTCCGCCGACAACGTAGGCTGGGACTCACGACAGCGCTAGGTGACCGTGCGCGTCGTACCCGGTGTCACCGGCCCGATGTCGCTGGCACAGCCGATCTCGGCAGGGTGGAGTGGCGCACCGGCCTGCGCGGCGCGCATGTTCAGGGAGGAGGGGGGAGACATCGAGTTCGATCGTCTGGGCAAGCTCACCTCACCCGTCGCGATCGCCGCCTTTGAGGGCTGGAACGACGCCGGGGAGGCCGCGAGCGGCGTAATCAGCCATCTGGGAATCGCCTGGCAGGCACAGCCCATCGCCGCCATCGAACCCGAGGACTTCTACGACTTCCAGGTGACGCGGCCGGTCGTCGAGATAACGGAAGGCCGGATCGAGCGGCTCGTCTGGCCGACCACGCGGCTCTCGGTGGCACGCGCGGGCGCCGCACCGGTTCCGGCCACATCCGCCGGGCCCACCGGGCCCACCGGGCCCACCGGGCCCACCGGGTCGGCCGGCAACGGCACCGATCCCGCCGACGCGGCCGACGGCGAGGATCGCGACGCCGCGACGAGCGGAACGGGACTGGACAAGGACATCGTCCTGGTGCACGGGATCGAGCCGAATATGCGCTGGCGCTCGTTCACCAGCGAGCTCGTCCAGGGCGTGATCGATCTCGGGATCGAGACGGTCATCCTGCTCGGCGCGCTGCTGGCGGACGCGCCGCACACCCGGCCGGTGCCGGTCTCCGTGGGCGCGTCGGACCCGAAGCTATCGGCCACCGTGACCGCGCCGTTCTCTGACTACAAGGGCCCGACGGGCATCCTGGGCGTGGTGCAGCACGCGCTGGCCGGGGCGGGCATCCCGGCCGTGTCGCTGTGGGCGTCGGTACCGCATTACGTGGCCACGCCGCCGAACCCCAAGGCCACGCTGGCCCTGCTGCGGGGCGTCGAGGACATCCTGGACGCTTCCCTGCCGCTGGCCGACCTGGCCGAGGAGGCCCGCGCCTGGGAGCGCGGCGTCGACGAGCTCGCGCAGCAGGATTCCGAAGTGGCCGAGTACGTCCGCACGCTCGAGGAAGCGAAGGACGCCACCGATCTGCCGCAGGCCAGTGGGGACGCTATCGCGCGCGAGTTCGAGCGGTACCTGAGGCGGCGCGGGCGCCGGGGGGAGCCGGGCGGCATCTGAGCCCTGGCGCTGGGCTAACTCCGGGCTGGGCTAACTCCGGCGCCGGGGGCGGCTCCGCGGCTGGTCCGTTCGGCATCTTACCGGCGCCGGTTACGAACGGACCGTCAGTAGGGAGGCCACGGGATGGCCGGCCAGTCCTCCGGCGGGTACGGATGCACGCGGTGCTTGAGCAGCTTTTCCACCCGGATTCTCATGGCCGCCAGTTCCCCCGGGTTGAGCCACTCGGACAGCTCGCCAGCCAGCTCGCCGCTTTCCAGCAGCGCGTGCAGCCGCCGCAGGGCCTCCACCGCCCGCCTGGGCAGGCTCTTGCCGCGCCACTGCCACAGCACGGTGCGCAGCTTGTAGTCCTCGGCGAAGCAGACGCCGTGGTCGCAGCCGAACAGGTGGCCGCCGGGCACCGGCAGCAGATGCCCGATCTTCCGGTCGGCGTTGTTCACGACCGCGTCGAAGACCGCAAGGTCACGCAGGCCGGCGTGATCGCCGCGGCGGGCGAGCTCGATGAGGTCGACCTGCGGGTCGACGTCGACCCAGAGCTGGCACATGCCCGGGCCGTAGGGCCCGTCGCGCATCACCGTCGGCGGCACCACGTCCCAGCTGGCCGTGCGGGAGACCACATAGGCGGCGACCTCCCGGCCGGCCAGCGTCCCGGTCGGGAAGTCCCACAGCGGGCGCTCCCCCGCGATGGGCTTGTAGACGCACGCGGCCTGGTCGCCGCCCCAGCTCACCGCGCAGTACCAGGTCTCGTTGGACGCCTCGATCAGCCGGCCCAGAATCTCCAGGCTGCCCCGCTCCAGCAGTTGCCGGGCCGCCTCGTCCCCCGGCGGTGCCCCCCGGCCGGGTGCGCTCCCGTCCGCCTCGGGAGGCGCGACCCGGTCGCGGCGCTTGGCGCCCGCACGCCGGCCCGAGCCGGGCGGCCGGCGCCGGGCAGGACTCGCGAACCCGTCAAGCACTGGCGCGGTGTCCGTTCTGCCGCGGGCATATGTGCCCGTCCGCGTTCAGCGGAAGCCCGCACAGCGGGCACGGTGGCCTGCCGGCGGCCACGACGCGCAGCGCCCGCTGGGCGAACGCCCGGGCCGCGCCCGGGGTGATCCGCACCCTCAGCACGCCCGGTCCGTCGGCCGGGACCTCCTCGGCCAGCGGCTCAACCGGCTCCTCCGACGCCTCCTGAGCTTCGATGACGACCCGGCCGTCCTCGCTATCCCAGGCCAGCGCGATCGCGCCGACCCGGAAGTCCTCCATTACCGGCATGTCAAGGGGCCCGTCGTCCTGCAGGCTGACCGGGGGGGCCGCCGGGACCTCGGGGGAGCCGCCGCTGCGTCGCAGCACCTCGTCGAGCAGCTCGTCGAGACGCTCCGCCAGCAAGCTGACCTGGAACTTCTCCAGCGAGACGCTCGTCACGCGACCGCGGGAGATGGCCTGGAGGTAGAACGTCCGCTCCCCCGGCTGCCCGACGGACCCGGCCACGAACCTCTCCGGCGGGTCGTACATGTAGACCGGCATGCTTCTATCCTCGCGCGTCCGCTGACGGTTCGCGAACGGCAGGTGCCCCGGTCTGGGCTTCTTTCCTGTTGTCCAGATTGGCCCCGGCTCCGCCGCCCACCACCGCGTCACTCTCATCCCGCTGGCCTTCCCCGGCACCCTTCTCGTGCGCGGCGGGCGGCATCAGCTCCTCGACGCCGCCGCCGGTGTCGTTCATCCGCAGCAGGAAGGGCCGCAGCGGCGTGTAGCGGATCACGGTCAGCGAGCAGGGATCGGCCTGGATCCGCTGGCTCAGGTCGAGGTGCATTCCCAGGCAGTCGGCGACGATACCCTTGATCACGTCCCCGTGCGAGCAGATCAGATACGTCGCCTTGGGCCCGAGGGCCGCGTTCCACTCCCGGACGGCGGCCACCGCGCGGTGCTGGGTGTCCAGCATGGACTCCCCGTCGGCACCCGGGAAGCGGACGGCGCTCGGATGGGCCTGGACGACCCGCCACAGCGGCTCCTTCGCCAGTTTCCGCAGCGGCTTGCCGGTCCAGTCGCCGTAGCGGCACTCGCCGAGCCGTTCATCCGGGCGGATCTCCGGGCTTCGGCCGTCCCGGGCGGCGGCGACCGCTTCGGCGGTCTGGCGGCAGCGGTCGAGCGGGCTCGTGACGATCGCGTCAAGCGGCAGGCGGGCCAGCCGGGCGCCGAGCGCGCGCGCCTGCGCGCGGCCCCGGTCGTCCAGCGGTATCCCCGGCGTCCAACCCGACAGCGTATGACCGGTGGCCGCGGTAAGGCCATGGCGCACCAGCAGAACGGTCGTCACCAGAGCGACTTTAGCCGGACGCGGGACCTGCGTGATCCGGCGCCGGCTGGCCGGCCTCACGCTGATCAGCGCACATCACGAACGCCGCCGACCCGAACATCACCCGGTCCCCGGCCTGCACTCGCACGGGCTGGCTGACCCGCCACCCGTTCAGCCTGGTGCCGTTGGTGGAGCCCAGGTCGGTGAGCATCCACCTGCCCGCCGCGCGCTCCAGCCGGGCGTGCCACCGGGACACCGACAGGTCCTCGATCAGCAGGTCGCACGCACTGTCCCGGCCGATCGTGTACCGGCCGGCCGGGCCTGTGCCGGGCGGGAAGAACAGGGCGGCCGGGCAGGCGGGCGCGGCCGGGGGACCCGGCGGGCTGGGCCGGGCCCGGAAGCTCTCCCGGACCGCGCCGGACAGCGCCTCCCTCTCCGCGGCCAGCAGCTCGCGCCCGCGTCTGGCGCGGTCGCTGATCCCGGCGCGCAGGCCGGACAGGGCACCCATACCGGGGCGGCGCCGCGGCAGGTCGGTGAACAGGCGCTCCAGCTGCGGGCGGTCCCGGGCCCCGAACGCCTCATCCAGGCGCCGCATGAACGTTTCCTGGGAGAGCCGTCCCTCCGCGAACCGCGCACCCAGCTCGCTGACCGCCTCGTCGCGCTCCGCATCGGAAGCGCGGATGGCATCCGGGTTGGCGGGCGCTTCCGGCGATGAACCTCCCATTACAGGAGTATCAGTGTGGTATCCCCGCCTGGGCAAGCAATGCGCCCGATTAACGCGACGGCCGGCGGCCCGCGCAACCCGCGCGGAGATCGGCGAGAACGTCGTGGGCCTGGGTTAGGCTGGCCGGGATGTCCACCATGAGTGACGACATGAGCGACGAAGCTACCGCCGGGCTGTTCGGCGATTTCTGCCTCGCCGGGCTGTGGCCCGGTGTCGGCCGCGCCATGGTGGAGAAGCTGCGCGGGGCCGGGATCACCGGCCCCGCGGACGTCACGGCCAGCCGCCTGGAGCTGGTCGAGGGCGTCGGGCCGAAACGGGCCGCGAAGCTCGCCGCGGCCTTCACCCGGGCGCGCCCGGCTTACGAAACGGCCGAGCTGCTGATCCAGTGCCGCGTTCCGGCGCGGTATGCGGGTTCCGCGGTGGCGCTGCTCGGCCCGTCCGCCGCCCGGCAGCTGCGGGATGATCCGTGGAAGCTGCTGCTGCTCCCGCGGATCCGGCCCGACCAGGCCGACTGGTTCGCCCGCAAGCTGCTGGACGGCCAGGCTCAGCCGCAGGACCCGCGGCGCGGCCGGGCCCTCGTCGTGCACCTGCTGGTCAAGGCGTCCCGGGACGGGCACACGGCGGCGCCCGGCGACGCGGTACTCGCCGCGCTGGGCACGTTCGGCATCGATGATCCCGGCCGCGCGGTCGTCGCCGCGATCGACGACGGCTCCGTGCTGCCCTTCGAGGCGTTCGGGGCCGGGGAAGGGCCCGGCGACGCTGCCGGCCGCGCGGAGTTCGCGGACGCGGAGGCGACCGCCGCCGCCGACGTGGGCGCCACCGGTATGGGCGCCACCGGTATGGGCGCCGGCGATGAGGGTTCCGGTGACGAGGGCCCCGGGGACGGGACGCTGCTTGCGCTGACCCAGTACGCCATCGCCGAGGAGTCGGTGGCCGAGGGGCTCCAGCGCCTCGCCGCGACCGCCGAGCCGGTGTCCGGGGCCTCAGCCGGGGACGCCGGGCCCGCCGGGCCCGCCGCCGACGCCGAGCTCGATGACCGCCAGCGCGCGGCCGTGCAGGCGGTCGCCGACCACGGCGTCTCCGTACTGACCGGCGGTCCGGGGACCGGCAAGAGCCGGACGGTCGCGGCCGTCGTCTCGCTCGCCGCCGAGTGCGGGCTGCGGGTGGCGCTGGCCGCGCCGACCGGCCGGGCCGCCAAGCGGCTGGAAGAACTCGCGGGCGCGCCCGCCACCACGCTGCACCGGCTGCTGGGCGCACAGGGCCGGGGCGTGCCCCGCGCCGGTGCCGGCGCCGCCGCGGACGGCCTGTTCGCGGACGCCGGTTCCCCCGGCCCGGCCGGGAACGGGGCGGATGGCGGCGGTTTCCCGGGCGGGGCGGCGGGCGGGCCCGCCGGGCCCGGCGGGCCCGGCGCGGTGAGCGAGTCCGGCAGCCGCGAGGGAAGCTGGGTCTTCGCCCGCGGCGAGGAATGGCCGCTGGACGCGGACCTCGTGGTCGTCGATGAGAGCTCGATGCTCGACGTGGAGCTGGCCGCGGCGCTCGTCGAGGCCTGCGCGGACGGCACCCGGCTGCTGCTGGTGGGCGACCCGGCGCAGCTTCCGTCGATCGGGCCGGGCCGGGTACTCGCCGACATCATCGACTCCGGCGCCGTCCCCGTCACCGAGCTGGCCACCCTCTACCGGCAGCGCGACGGCGGGACCATCGCCAAGCTGGCCACCGCGGTCCGGGGCGGCGACCTGCCGGCGGTGAACTCACCCGAGCGGGAGGTCGTGATCGTGACCGCGCGCAGCAGCGCGGAAGCCGCGCACCGCGTGGTCCAGCTCGTCACCGACTCCATCCCGCGGGCGCTGGGCATCGCCGCCGAGGACGTTCAGGTGGTGACGCCGGTGCACAAGGGCCCGGCCGGGACCATCGAGCTGAACCGGGCGCTCAAGGCCACGCTCAATCCCGGGCCGGGCGCGTACCGGGGCTTCGACCCGGGCGACCGGGTGGTGGCCATCGCCAACCACGCCGACGAGGGGTTCGCCAACGGCGAGGTCGGCACGGTCACCGGCACCGACGGCGAGGGCCTTACCGTGTCGTTCACCGGCGTGCCGGTCACGGTCCCGTTCAAGCTTCTCGCGGACCTGCGGCACGGCTGGGCGCTCACCGTCCACCGGGCCCAGGGCTCGGAGTGGCCGGCCGTGGTCGCGGTGTTCCCCGCCGAGGCGTCCGGGATGCTGTCCCGCCCGCTCGTCTACACCGCCCTGACCCGGGCGCAGCAGCACCTGTCCGTAGTCCATGGCGCGGGCCCGGCCCTGGCCCGCGCGGTCCGCACCATCGGCGAGCGTCCCCGCGAGACCCGCCTGGCCCCCCTCCTAGCCGACGCCTAAACCCCGCCCCCCGCTTCCGGCCCGCGTCCCCCTCACCCACCGATTTTGTGTGCAGTTTCCGCTGCCAGCGGCCGGCCTGCGGAGTCCAAGCAGGCAGATCGCACAATTCGCTAGATCGCAGAGGCGGCCTCCGGAGCCGTGTACCACGTCGATCTGCGTGCCGGGGGATGCGATCACGTCGCCTGCGACAAGATCACCTGGCAGGATACCCTTGCCCCCGACAATGATCTACCGCTCCAAACACAGCAGGTGCCATACAGGTAAATAGCATCCATCTAAAGGGTGAGTGACGGACAGTTACGGCCTGGGCGGGGACAGAAGTCCCGTTGGTTGGGACTAAAGTCCCCTGGCAGGCAGTCCGGTGCGCTACGCATCTTTCTGGAGTGTCCAATTAAGCCATCGTTTGGGAGGCACATGGAGACGAGCAGTCATGCCGGGCCTGGCTGGACGGCTGCTCTGCGGCGGCGGCCACTCCGCATCGTTGAGGGTCAGCAGGAGGGCGGCTACACCACGGAGTTTGAGATCATCTGCCGTACCTGCGGCGATCATCCTTACCTTGATTACCGCGAAGTCTCACCAAGACTGCGGCTCATCCGCGGACCCTACCCGCTCGGAGCGGGCATTACCGCATACGAGGAGCACCTCAAGTTCCACCAGACAAGCGTTGCACCAGACAAGCAGGGGACCTGTGTAAGCCAGACAGGGTGAGTGACCAACTGAGACAGAGGTTGTGCAGTACGAGAACCGCAGGGGCTTGAGGCGTCCGTTCGGCCCCTGGCCCAACCCGGTGCGGTTATCGTGCCTGACCCACCAGAGAGGAAATGTTCATGTCAAACAAGACGGTGGTCTTGGCGATCTTCAAAGACGAGGTATCTGCCGACGCGGCGGCCGCTTCTCTGAAGGACTCGGGGGTGGCGCATGGGGATGCCATCGGCGTCCTGGTCCTGAACGAGAAGGGCGAGCTCAAGGCGGATAAGGTCGGCAAGCGCAGCTGGGGTAAGGGTGCCGGTATCGGCGCTGTCGTGGCGCTGTGCACCCCGGTCGGGCTGGCCGCAGGCCTGATAGGCGGCGGGCTGCTGGGCGCGTTTCACCACAAGAATCTGGGACTGGACGAGGCCGATCGCGACCGGATCGGCAGCGAACTGCAAGGGGGCAAAGCGGCTGTCGGTGTGCTGGCTCCCGTCTCCGAAGCCACTTTCGTGGCCGACAAGCTCACCGATCTGGGCGGTACCGCGGAAACTCATCCTGTGTCCGACGAGGCTGCCGAGGAAGCCCAGACGGCCGCCACGACAGACGAGTCCTAGCTGGCCGGTGATCATGTTGCGGTGATCCGCGCTGTCGCCATGGCCGGCCCCTCGGCCAGCACAGCCCTACCCGCCCATGGCGTGGGTGCCGCCGTCGACGTGGACGATCTCGGCGGTGGTGGCGGGGAACCAGTCGGACAGGAGAGCCACGCACGCGCGGGCGGCGGGCGCCGGATCGGTGATGTTCCAGCCGAGCGGCGCCCGCTCCCGCCACAGCCCCTCGAACCGGTCGAAGCCGGGGATGCTCTTGGCCGCCATCGTGCGCAGCGGCCCCGCGGCGACCAGATTCACCCGGATGTTCTTGCCGCCCAGGTCGCGGGCCAGGTACCGCGCGCACGACTCCAGGCCAGCCTTGGCGACGCCCATCCAGTCGTAGCCGGGCCAGGCGACGCTGGCGTCGAAGTCGAGGCCGACGATCGAGCCGCCGCCGGTCATCAGCGGCAGCGCCGCCATGGCCAGGGACTTCAGCGAGAACGCCGAGACCTGCACCGCGGTCGCCGCGTCCTCCCAGGTGGTGTTGAGGAAGTTGCCGCCCATGGCGTCCTGCGGCGCGAACGCGACCGCGTGCACCACCCCGTCCAGCCGGTCGACGTGCCCGGTGAGCCGTTCGGCCAGCGAGCCGAGCTGGCCGGTGTCGGTCACGTCGAGTTCGAGCACTGGCGGCGGGTCCGGCAGCCGCTTGGCGATCCGCTCCACCAGGCTCAGCCGGCCGTACCCGGTCAGCACGACGGTCGCGCCCTCCTCCTGCGCCACCTTGGCCACGTGGAACGCGATCGAGGAGTCGGTCAGCACGCCGGTGACCAGAATGCGCTTGCCCGCCAGAATTCCCATGGCGGTCAGTGTCCCATGCCGAGGCCGCCGTCGACCGGGATGACCGCCCCGGTGATATAGGCCGCGTCGTCCCCGGCCAGGAAGGACACCACCCCGGCCACCTCGTGCGGGGCGGCGTACCGGCCCAGCGGGACCGCCCCCAGGATGGCCGTCTTCCGGTCCTCCGGCAGTGCCGCGGTCATGTCGCTTTCCACGAAGCCGGGGGCGACCACGTTGGCGGTGATGCCGCGCGAGCCCAGCTCCCGGGCCACTGAGCGGGCGAAGCCGATCAGGCCGGCCTTGGACGCCGCGTAGTTGGCCTGGCCCGCCGAGCCGTACAGGCCCACCACGGAGGAGATGAAGATGAGGCGCCCCCGGCGGGCGCGGACCATGCCGCGCACCGTCCGCTTCGCGACCCGGTAGGCCCCGGTCAGGTTGGTGTCGAGCACGCTGGTGAAATCGTCCTCGCTCAGCAGCGCCAGGAGCTGGTCGTGCGTGATGCCGGCGTTGGCCACCAGCACCTCGACCGGCCCCTGCCCGGCCTCGACCTTCTTGACGGCGGCGTCTACCGACGCGGTGTCCTGGACATCGCAGGGCACCACGGCCAGCCCCTCGACGGGCTCCCCGGACCGTGAGGTGACCGTGACGCTCTCACCGTCCTCGGCGAGCCGGCGGGCGATCGCCAGCCCGATCCCCCGGTTACCGCCGGTCACCAGGACCGAACGTCCCATCTGCCGTCCACCTCCACGTCGAGCCTGCAGGCAATCGTGCTGAGCGTACCGGTCCCCGGCCCGTCCGCAGCTGGTCCCGCACGGGAACGCGATCGGGCCGCCCGGGGCCGCCGGGCCGGTGCGGTAGGTTGCTGACGTGACTCATGGTGGCCAGCACGACATAGATCCCCAGTTCACCACGCTCCCGCTGCGGGCGCTGGCCGGCACGGCGATGCAGCAGGCGGCCGACCTGGGCGCCGGGCACGCGGACTTTCGCGCCGAGCAGATCCGCAGCCAGCAGATCGGGCTGTCCGACGGCAACCTGGAGACGCTCTTCGACGCCGGTGATATCGGCCTGGCCGTCCGCGTCGTCGTCGACGGCACCTGGGGGTTCGCCTCGGCCGTTGACCTCACTGCCGACGCGGCGGCGCAGGCGGCCCGCGAAGCCGTCGAGGTGGCCAAGGTCGCGGCGGCCATGAATACCGAACGGATCGAACTGGCGCCCGAACCTGCCCACGGCGACGTCACCTGGGTATCGGCTTATGAGGTCGACCCGTTCGACGTCAGCGCGGCCGACAAGGCGGCGCTGCTGGCGGAGTGGAGCAAGCGCCTGCTGGCCCGGGACGGCGTCGACCACGTGGACGCGCACCTGCTGCAGGTCAAGGAGTGCAAGTTCTACGCCGACGGCGCCACCACCGCGACCCAGCAGCGGGTGCGGCTGCACCCCACGCTGACCGCCGTGGCGGTGCAGAAGGACGGCCGGTTCGAGACCATGCGCACGCTGGCGCCCCCGGCCGGGCGCGGTTATGAGTACCTGAACGGGACCGGGTGGGACTTCCAGAGCGAGCTGGAGCAGATCCCGGCGCTGCTGGCGGAGAAGCTGGCCGCGCCGACGGTCCGGCCCGGCCGCTACGACCTGGTGATCGACCCGTCCAACCTCTGGCTCACCATCCACGAGTCGATCGGGCACGCCACCGAACTGGACCGCGCCCTCGGCTACGAAGCCGCTTATGCCGGGACCTCGTTCGCGACCCCGGACAAGCTCGGCACCCTGCAGTACGGGTCGCCGCACATGCACGTGACCGGGGACCGGACCGCCGTGCACGGCCTGGCCACCGTCGGGTACGACGACGAGGGCGTGGCGGGCCAGTCGTGGGACCTGATCACCGGCGGCGTCCTGTCCGGGTACCAGCTCGACCGCCGGATGGCCGCGCTGCGCGGTCTCGGCCGGTCCAACGGCTGCGCCTTCGCCGACTCGGCGGGACACATGCCGCTGCAGCGGATGGCCAACGTGTCCCTGCAGCCCGCCGCGGGCGGCCCGTCCACCAGCGAGCTGATCGCCGGGGTCGAGGACGGGATCTTCGTCGCCGGTGACAAGAGCTGGTCGATTGACATGCAGCGGTACAACTTCCAGTTCACCGGGCAGCAGTTCTACAAGATCACCGGGGGCCGGCTGGCTGGCCAGCTCCGGGACGTCGCCTACCAGGCGACCACCACCGAATTCTGGAACGCCATGGAGGCCGTCGGCGGCCCGCAGACCTACGTGCTGGGCGGCGCGTTCAACTGCGGCAAGGGCCAGCCCGCGCAGGTGGCCCCGGTCAGCCACGGCGCCCCGTCGGTGCTCATGCGCGGCATCCGGATACTCAACACCGCGGAGGAAGCGGCATGAGGCAGCAACCACAGGACCTCGTCGAGCAGGCCCTTTCCGTCGCGACGTGCGACGACTGCGTGGTCATCGCCGACGAGACCTCCACGGCCAACCTCCGCTGGGCCGGGAACACGCTCACCACGAACGGCGTGGCCCGCTCCCGCCGGCTGACGGTGATCGCCATCGACCGGCGCGCGGCCGGCGCCGCGGTCGGGGTGGTCTCCCGGTCCGGGGCCCGCGGCGACGAGGTCGAAACCATCGTCCGCGCGGCCGGGAAGGAGGCCGCTGAGGGCCCGCTGGCGGAAGACGCGGGCCCGCTGGCCGGCCCGAGCTCAGGTCCGTTCGGAAGCAACGTCTCCGGACGGCTGGGGTGGGACGATCCGCCGCAGAGCACCGGCGTCGGCGCGCTGGAAGGGTTCGCCGGGCAGCTCGGCGACACGCTGCGCGCCGCCGCCCCCGGCGGGCGGAGGCTGTACGGGTACGCCGAGCACGAGCTGACCTCGACGTTCCTCGGCACCTCCACCGGCCTGCGGCTGCGGTACGACCAGCCGACGGGGAAGGTCGAGCTCAACGCCAAGTCGGACGATCTCACCCGGTCGGCGTGGGCGGGCGAGGCGACCCGGGACTTCGCCGGTGTGGACGTGGCCGCCCTGGACCGGGGCCTGGCCGAGCGGCTGGAGTGGGCGCGGCGGCGGGTCGACCTGCCGGCCGGGCGGTACGAGACGCTGCTGCCGCCCACGGCCACCGCGGACCTGCTCACCTACCTGTACTGGTCGGCCGGGGCCAAGGACGCGATGGACGGCCGGACCGTGTTCAGCAGGCCGGGCGGCGGTACCCGGGTCGGGGAGTCACTCACCAGCCTGCCCGTGGCGCTGCGCAGCGATCCGTCGTTCCCCGGTCTGGAGTGCACGCCGTTCGTCGTGGCGCACGCCTCCGGCCGCAACACCTCGGTGTTCGACAACGGCCTGCCGCTGGCGCCGACCGACTGGATCCGCCGCGGGGAGCTGGCCGCGCTCACCCAGACCCGGTATTCGGCCCGGCTGTCCGGCCTGCCCGTCACGCCCGCGATCGGCAACCTCATCTTCGAGACCGCCGACCCCGGAGCGCCCGGGCTGCCGGAGATGATCGCGCGCACCGAGCGGGGGCTCCTGCTCACCTGCCTGTGGTACATCCGGGAGGTCGACCCGCAGACGCTGCTGCTCACCGGGCTGACCCGGGACGGGGTCTACCTGGTGGAAAACGGCGAGGTCACCGGGGCGGTGAACAACTTCCGGTTCAACGAGAGCCCGGTCGGGATGCTGAGCCGGCTGGCGGAGGTGGGCGGATCCGTCCCGGCGCTGCCGCGCGAGTGGGGCGACTACTTCAGCCGGGTGGCGATGCCGCCCCTACGGATCGAGGGCTTCAACATGTCCTCGGTGAGCCAGGCCAGCTAGCCCCTTAGGGCTCCCCGCAAAATTAAGTGGGTTTGTCCGGGATAGTTGTCTACGGTTGTGGTATGAGACAGCTGGCGGTGGATGAGGACCGGTTCGCCGGAATGCTGGCGGAGGTGCGCCCGCATCTGAATGAGCTGCAGTGGCGGCTGCTGCTGGGGGCGCAGGCGCGGTCGCTGGGCCGGGGCGGGATCAAGCGGGTGGCGGCGCTGGCCGGGGTTCACCCGGACACGGTGGGCCGCGGGGCGCGGGAACTGGAGGCCGGGATTGAGCCGGATGACAGGGTCCGCCAGGCTGGGGCGGGGCGGCCCCGGGCGGCGGAGGCGGATCCGGCCCTGGTGCCGGCGTTGAACCGCCTGGTGGATCCGGCCAGCCGCGGTGACCCGGAGTCGCCGCTGCGGTGGACGACCACGTCGACGGAGAAGCTGGCCGGTGAGCTGGCAGCCGCGGGCCATCCGGTGTCGCCCGACACGGTGGGGCGGCTGCTGAAAGAGGACGGTTACAGCCTGCAGGGCAACGCCAAGACGGTGGAGGGAAAGCAGCACCCGGACCGGGACGGCCAGTTCCGGCTCATCAATGAGCTGGTGCGGGAGTTCCAGGCCGCCGGGGAGCCAGTAATCAGCGTGGACACCAAGAAAAAGGAACTGGTCGGCAACTATAAGAACGGCGGGAGGGAGTGGCATCGGCGCGGTGAGCCCGAGCGGGTGGAGGTGCACGACTTCAAGGGCGACCTGGGGCGGGCCGTCCCCTACGGCGTCTATGACATGAGCGCCAACGCTGGCTGGGTGAACGTCGGCACCGACGCGGACACCGGGGCGTTCGCCGTCGAGTCGATCCGCCGCTGGTGGCAGAAAACCGGCCGGACCGCCTACCCGCACGCCAGCAGGCTGCTCATCACCGCCGACGCGGGCGGTTCCAATGGCAGCCGGCTGCGGCTGTGGAAGGTGGAGCTGGCCCGGCTCGCGGAAGAACTCGGCCTGGAGATCAGCGTGTCCCACTTCCCGCCGGGCACGTCGAAATGGAACCGGATCGAGCACCGGCTCTTCGCCCAGATCTCCATGAACTGGCGCGGCAGGCCGCTGACCAGCCACGAAGTTATCGTCGAGACGATCGCCGCGACCACCACCACGACCGGGCTGAGCGTCCAGGCCGCCCTCGACACCGGTACCTACGAGAAGGGCATCAAGATCCCCGATAAGCAGATGCAGGATCTGGAGGAGCGCTCGATCAGGCGACACGCTTTCCATGGGGAATGGAACTACTCCCTGCTGCCCGCCCCCCGGCCGACACGCCCGACATCACGGAAGTAAATCTTCGGAGGGCCCTTAGCACCGCCGGGCACCGGCCGGCGGCGGCTTCGCTCACAGCGCAGCGGCCGCCGTGGCCCGGGGTACGTGTGCGCGCGGGGCGGGGATACCGTGGAGTGATGAGGATCGCAGCCCGGGACCGCAACCGAAACGTGCACACGGTCACGCAGGCCCGGCGCCCAATGTCGGAGGACATCGCCTACCGGCAGCGCAGGTACCTGATCATGATGTCCTTCCGCGCCATCTGCTTTGGTATCACGATCCTGCTGTTCGTCAACCACTTCGGCTGGCTCGCAGCGATACCGGCCGTCTTCGCGATTTTCATCCCGTACGTGGCGGTCGTTTTCGCCAACGGGGGCCGTGAGCCCGACAACGTTCGCGGATTCATGGAGTATCGCCCGAAGCTGCCGGCACGGCGCATTCCACCTGGTCAGAACGGGTCAGGTCCCGGACATCCAGGCGTTGGGGACCCGACCGCGCGCAGTTAAAGGCACGGCATCGGTGCACACGCCCGCACTTCTCCCGAGATGCAGTCGTGATTGGGTCTTGACACGTACAGGGGGGTTTCCGTGTACGATTCATATCGGTGCTCTGGTCCCCCGTCGGAGCACCGCTACCGGCGTTTCGGGCCCCCGTCGGAACGCCGATGAAATGCGACGCCGGGTGGTTTGCCCCCGTAGCCACCCGGCGTCGCTCCATCCTCGGACGCTTTCAGCGTCCTTCGGCGGGGGCTCGCAGTATCTGCCCGGGGGGCGACCCCCCGGACCCCCGGAGTCTCCATGCGCGGACGCTTTCAGCGTCCTTCGGCGGGGGCTCGCAGTATCTGCCCGGGGGGCGACCCCCCGGACCCCCGGAGCGGCTCGCTCGCTTGTTTTGAGTGCTGGTCGGCGGCCTGGATGCTCTCCGTAATTGGTTTCGGTTTTGTTTTCGGGTTGTTTTGGGCTTGGCGGGGTTTGGGGTGCGTCTTATTGTCTGGGGCGGTTTTTGGCTGCGGTTTGTGTGGGGGTGGGGCGGTGGTTGTCTTGGTTGGCTGTGGGGAGGGTGGTGCCGTCCGCGGAAATGTGGCGGCAAATAACTTTAAGAACTTGCGGCGCTCTGGCCACTTTTCGGGCCTGACGGGCCACGGGCGGCTGGGAGTACCGGGCCGGATCGAGGGGGGGCTAATCGAGGGCTAATCCGTCTTGCTGAACTCGGCAATGGCGATGCCGGCCATGGCTACGCCCATGAGGGCGACGATGCCCAGCGACAGCCCCACGGGCACGATCCAGCCGCCCCAGGAGACGCCGGGAGCCAGGGCGTTCAGCGCGGCGGGGGCGATGTTCAGGTGGCTGAAGACCGCGCGGCGCATCGGGGCGACGATGTAGGTCAGCGGGTCGATGCGGGTCAGGACCGTGAGCCAGGCGGGCAGGCCGTTCAGCGGGTACAGCGCCCCGGACAGGAAGAACAGCGGCATGACCAGCATCTGCGTCAGCGCCATGAAGGCCTGGAACGACTTGATCCGCGCCGCCATCATCACGCCGAACGCGGTCAGCGTGAAGCTCAGCAGCAGGAGCTCGCCGATCAGCGTGATGATCAGGACCGGATTGTAGGGAACCCCGGCCAGCCCGGCCAGGGCCAGCACGATGATGCCCTGGAAGGTGGCCACGGTCGCACCGCCCAGGCACTTGCCGAGCACGATCGCGCCGCGGTTGACCGGCGCCACCAGCATCTCGCGGAGGAAGCCGAACTCGCGGTCCCAGACGATCGAGCCGGCCGAGAAGATCGCGGTGAACAGGACGCCCATGGCGACCACGCCCGGGTAGATGAAGGTACGGAAGTTGATCCCCGGCGGCAGGCCGCGCCCGGCGAGCGCGCCCAGCCCGGTCCCGAGGATGAACAGGAACAGTACCGGCTGGATCAGGGACGTGACTGCGCGCAGCCGGTCGGTGCGGAACCTGATCAGCTCACGGCGCCAGACGATGCCGGTGGCGCGCAGGTCCTGCCGCAGCCCGCGCTCGGGTACGGCCACCCTGATCGCGTCGGTGAGGGTCGCCTCGGCCAGCGGCCCCGGTGAGGCGGCCGCTTCGGTGGTGGTGGGGGTCGCCATCTCTCATCGCCTTCCGCGGAAACGCTGCGCCATGGCCCGGATGGCGTCCGCCCCGGTTGCCTCGGTATCGCGGATCGTGCGGCCGGTGTAGGACATGAACACGTCATCGAGACTGGGCCGGGCCACGCTCACCGAGCGGATGGCCACGTCCAGCTGGGCGAACAGTTGCGGCACGAATTCCTCCCCCGATTCCACCGAGAAGGTGACCAGCCCCTCGTGCATCGCGGCCTCGATACCGAACCGTTCGGCTAGCTCGGCGATCGCAGCCTGGTCGTCCGCGGTGCTGATCTGCACCCGGTCCTTGCCGACGCTGGCCTTGAGCGCCTCGGGCGTGTCGATCGCCACGATCTTGCCATGGTCGATGATCGCGATCCGGTCGCAGTGCTCCGCCTCGTCCATGTAGTGGGTGGTGAGGAAGATGGTGATGTCCTCGCGCTGCTTCAGGTCGTTGATGTACCGCCAGATCGACGAGCGCGTCTGCGGGTCGAGGCCGACGGTCGGCTCGTCCAGGAACAGCACGTGCGGCGCGTGCAGCAGGCCGCGCGCGATCTCGAGCCGCCGCTGCATGCCGCCGGAATACGTCCGGACCAGGCTTTCCCGCCGGTCCCACAGGCCCACCATCTCGAGCACCTGGCGCATCCGGGGCCCGACCGCGGCCCTGGGCACGCCGTACAGGTCGGCGTGGAAGCGCAGGTTCTGCTCGCCGGTCAGGTAGCTGTCGAGCGTGGTGTCCTGGAACACCAGGCCGATGTTGCGGCGTACCGTGTCCCGCTCCGCGACCACATCGTGCCCGGCCACGACGGCCTTCCCCGACGTCGGTCGCACCAGGGTACAGAGAATGCTGATTGTGGTCGACTTGCCGGCGCCGTTCGGTCCGAGAAAACCGAACGTCTCCCCCGTCGCCACGTCGAAGTCGATGCCCCGGACGGCCTCGATGTCGCCGTACCGCTTAGTCAGCTCGCTGACCGATATCGCCGTGCTCCGGCCGGGCTGGGCCGGCGGCCTGCGCGGAGCCCCCGGCTTCCGCGCCGGTCTGCAGCGCCACGTGCACCGCCTCCCCCTGTGAACTCTCATTGTGAGCGTAACGGCCTGCCCGCCGGGCCTGACGGCGATCACCCGGCCTGACGGCGCCTAACAGCGTGGTCACCGACCCTGACGGCGGTCACCGGGCCTGACGGCGGTCACCGAGGCGGCCGGCGCGACCGCGGTCCGCACCCGGTGCGGGTGCGGACCGCGGCATGCGGATCCTGGCCGCGGCCGCTGCCTCGGTGAGCCGAGCGGCGCGCTGGTCGTGCCTACGGCTGGATCTCACCGCTGGGAGCTGCCTGCTTCGGCCTCGTCATCAGCGGCGAGGATCCGGTACAGGGAGCGGCGGGTGTCGGTGAGGACCTTGCCGGCCTCCTTCACCTGCGCCGCCGAGCCAGCCTGCGCCACCTGGGTCACGGCCATGAGGACCTGGCGGATCAGCCCGCGCAGCTCAACTTCCGCGTCGTCTACGCTGCCGGTCACCGCGTCCCACGACGCGCTGAGCTCGTCGGCGTGCGACTCGGCGTACACCCGGCCCTCGTCGGTCAGCCCGAACGCCTTGCGGCCACTCTCGCCGGTCTCGGCGCGGATCAGGCCCTCGTCCTCCAGTTGCTGGAGCGCTGGGTAGACCGAACCGGGACTCGGGCGCCAGACGCCGTCGGTGCGCTCGCTGATCTCCTGGATGATCTGGTATCCGTTCCTTGGCCCCTCGGCCAGCAGCGACAGCGCCGCCGCCCGGACGTCACCCCGGCGCACCCGCGGCCCGCGCGCGAACCTCGGGCCGCCGAACGGGCCGCCCCTCATCATGACATCTGGCGGGCCACCCCAGCCGCCTCGCCTGGGGCCGCGTCCGCGGCCCCGGTGCCCGCCCCTGCGGGCCCACTCTTCTTCATGCATTGCGTGTACTCCTTCGATGTTCGTTTGCCTGCGCTAAACCTGGGGCTGCTCCGCCATACCCGAGGAGCATCTAGATAGCCCCATTACTGTCTAGCTAGGTCAAAGATATATCTATAGCGTTCACAAGGCAAGTCCATGGGCGGAGAAGGTTTCGCGGGCGGCAAGGTGTCCCCGGAGGGCACTGATCATCATGCCCGTGACCTGCCAAAACAGTCCGGGGTGCGGGGCCTGGGGTGCGTGTGGGGTGTAGAGGTGCTTACGAACGCCGGGCGGGATGACGTTCGGTTGCGTTTGCGGAACCACCTTGAGTGGCCGGGCGCACCCGCTGTACGTCCGCTCATGCACGTCGCCCGGGGAGAGGAAGCCTGAGCTCTAACCGAGAATATGCTCGGTTGCTACGAACTGACTCATGAACAGCGGCGTCGCCCCGGGACGGGCGCCGACCCGGGCGTCGTACGCGGCGAAGGCCATCCGCGGACCGATGGGAGACGAGGACCGATGAGAGAGGACGGTCGTAGCTCTGTCCACCGGTTGGTGCAGGAGGGTCGGGACCGGGTGGCGGCGTCCGATCCGGGGCTCAACCGACTGCGCGCCGCCGTCGGCGTGGTGGTCGCGGTGGGAACCACCCTGGGGGTCGAGTGGGTCCTCGCCCGGCTCACCGGCGTCGGCAGCCGGAACGCCTTCACCGCGATGCTGTTCGGTGCAGTCGTGGCCATCACGGGGTCGATGGGCCTCTCCTCTGGCCCGTCCCGGCAGAAGGTGCTCACGGCCGTGGCGTCGGTCGTCGCCCTCGGCGCGGGCGTGGTGCTCGGTGCGGCGGTCTTCCGCGACACCGGCCTGCTGCTCGGCGTGTTCGTGGTGGTGCTCTTCGCCGCCGTCTACGTCCGCCGCTTCGGCCAGCCGTTCTTCGTCGCCGGCATGATGGCCTGGACCGGCTATTTCTTCACCTCGTTGCTCGGCGCCTCCTTCGACCGCGTGCCGTGGTTGATCCTCTCTGCGACCGTCGCCGTGGTCTGGGTGCTCCTGCTGTCGCTGACGGTGCTCAAGGAGAACCCCGAGTGCACCCTGCGGCGCACCCTGCGGGCACTGATCGGCCGGGCCGCGGCGCTCGCGGCCGCGGCCGCGGCCGTCCTGCACCGCGACGGCGACCGGGCGCGGCGGCGGCTGCGCAAGAGGCACCAGCAGGTCGGCGAGTCGGCGCTGCTGATCGAGGGACAGCTCGGCGACGCGCCTGCGCTTCCCGGCGGCTGGTCGGCGGCCGGGCTGCGCCGGGACCTGGTTGACGTGCAGCTGGCCCTCGACGAGATCGCCCTGACGGCGCTTCTTCTCGCCCAGGCGGACGGCGGCTCGCAGTTGCTCCGGCCGGGCAGTGACGCGCTGGCCCACCTCGCCGCTGGACGTCTGGAGGCGGCGATCCGGCTGGCCGACGGTCTGGACGCCCGCCTGCCCGCGGACTCGGGCGTGAAGGTCCGCCACACCGTCCGCAGGCTCGTGGCTGCGGTGCATGGCTACGCGGAAAGCGCCGGCCGATGGCAGGCATGTCTGGCAGGCAACGCCGCTGGACAAGCCGCCTCGGAGGACATCACCCCGTCTGTCACCCTGATGATGGGCCAACTGCCCAGCTCGGCCCTCGTGGCGGGTGACGTTCCAGCGCACGGCGTCTGGTGGGGGCCTCTAGCTCGGCTGCCCCTGACCACACGGCAGGCAATCCAAGTGGCACTAGCCTGCGGTGTGGCGATCGCCGCCGGGCGGGCCCTCGACCCCCAGCGCTACTACTGGGCGGTCCTCGCCGCCTTCCTCGTCTTCACCGGCACCGCCACCCGCGCCGAGACCTTCCTGCGGGGCGCGAGCCGTGTGCTCGGCACCGCCGCCGGCCTTGGCGCCGCCATCCTGGTGGCCAATCTGACCGCCGGTCACACCGGCGCCGCGTTTGCCGTGATCCTCGCCAGCATGTTCCTCGCCTATTACCTCCGGCAGCTCAACTACATCTTCATCTTCTTTCTCTCGATCATGGTGGCTCAGCTCTACACCGTCCTGCACGAGTTCACCGGCCGGCTTCTGGTGCTGCGGCTCGAGGAGACGGGCATCGGTGCTGCCGTCGGCATCCTGGTCGCCCTCGCCGTACTGCCGCTGGACCCCCGCGACGCCGACCGGGCCGCCGCGCGCAGGTTCTACGCCGCCCTGCACGACTTGCTCGAGGCCGCCGCCGACGGCCTTGACACCGTGCACCTCGACGCCGAGCATCGGTCGCCGGCCCAGGACCTCGACGGGCTGGCTCGCGCCGTCGACAGCCACTTCTACCAGCTCGAGCAGGTCGTCAAGCCGCTGACCACCCCGCCGGCGCGGCGCTCCGACACCCACTCCCTCCGCCAGCAGCTCGATCTCCTTGACTTCGCCGCCTCCGCAGCGCGCGGACTGGCCAGAGCCGTCCGCAGTGCCCCCGCCGGAGGGATGTCGCCCCTCGCTGCTGCCTGTCGTGCGCTTGCCCGAACCGCTGAGCTGCTCGCTGACCAGGAGGGCCCCCATCGGCCGCTGCCCGAGGCCGCCGCATCTCTGCGGGAAGCCGAGGCGGCGCTTGACTCCGCCTATGACCACTCGCAGCAGGGCGCCGGATCGGACGTCGCTGGAGTGCACCAGGCGATCACGCGTTTGCTCCACGCCCTGCGCCGGCTGGCAGTCGGTTCCCACGCCGCGCTGGCCAGCTTCCCCTCGTAGCCGGGCGGTCGTCAAGCCCGCCATTCGGTCGCCAGTGGCGTGGACGCGAGGGACCCGGAGCAACGGAGACCGGTCCGCAAGGTCCTGCTGGCGATGCTCGGGCTGACGGTGGTGATCGTGACGTTTCTTCGCCAGTTACTCAAGCGCGTTCGGCAAGCCCAGTGCCCACCACGTCCCGGTCGCGGTCACCGCACCTGGTCCGCACCCGCACCGACCGGAACGGCGAATACGCAGCCACCGGCTTCAGCGACGTCGTCGCCGTGGTTCTTGGCAGCAGCCTGGGCGGGCTGACGTGGCTAGCCCGCGGCCCCGGTGGGCCGGCGGTGCGCCGGCTCGCGTCCCGGCGGCTGGGTGGGCCGCGGCCGGGGCGGTGCCGCTGGAATGGGCCGGGCCTGCGGCTTCCCGGCCGGCAGGCTCACCGGCTGGCCATGGTGCAAGATCTCGAGCGGGTTGCCGTCGGCCAGGGCGTACCTGGCCTCGGCGTGGGTGACCCCGACCCGCAGGCGCCGCCCACACCTGGTCGCGGACGGCCGGCAGTGACCGCTCTCCCGACCAGCCGTAAGCGACGAACTTGATCACCCGCAGCTTCTGCCCCGGCCGCAGCACCGTCGCCGCGGTGACCAGGCCGCCGTCCTCGAACACCCGGGACTCAGTCCGCACCAGGGCTGGGCATTCAATGAGGTGATCCATCGCGGCGCCGACGCGCAGCCCGCTGCGCTTGGTCGTGTGCACCATCGTCACGGCCGTTTCCGTCGCATTGTGGTACTCGTGGCTAAGCGGATCCTCCAGCGCCGCGGCCACACGGGGATCTTCGCCAGCCGGCGAAAGCTGCTCGTTGGTGAGCAGTCCGGACTGCACGGCAATCCGCGCCCGGCTGTCCAGCGGCTCCACCTCATAGCGGATCGCCGCGACCGCCCGCTGGGCGAACGACACCAGCCGGACCGAGGAAACGCGGACCCGCCGCCCGGCGGGCGACACCCATTCGGCGCGGCGGTCCAGCAACCCGGCGCGGAAATCAAGCAGCCGCTCGTGCGAGAGCAGCTCGCCGTAACGGATGTCGAACGGATCATCGTTGACAAACAGGCGGATCAGCTTGCCGTTGGTCACGTTGATGATCTCCTGCCCGGTTTCCGGGAGGCCGAAGGCAGGCTCGGCGTAGGGCAGCGGCCGCGACTCATGGACTCCGTTGAGGTAGCTGCCCGGCAGGCCGTGCGGCTCACCCTCGTCCAGGTTGGCCCGCCAGCCCACGTGACCGTTGGCCAGCGCGAACACCGACTCGGTCTGGGCCAGCAGGTCCAGGTCCAGGTGAGTCTCCCGGAGGTTCCACGGCTCTACGGTGAACGCGTCCTGCAGTATCACGGGGCCTCCAGCAGATCGGGGCCGGAAAGAATCCGGCGGGTTGGTTCTAGCGTCTACGGTCGCGCTCCGCGTGGCCGGTCGCGCCCGTAAAGGCCCTGGCCGGTGCCCCGGTCTGCGAGCCTGGCCGGCCGTTCAGCTGAGTGCCCAGGGCCAGGCGCGCGGCGCTGACGTCTTGGCGGCCGTGACCGGCCTCAACGGCCGCGCGTCACTGCCGGGACAGCCCTTCAAGCAGCGGCAGCCGGTCGCCGCCTGGCAGCCTCGGCCGGCATCGCCCGGCCACACGGTCTTGCGGCCGATCACATCGAACACCGGGCCGACCACCTGCGCTGCCGGAGCGGGCCCGGACGCCAGGATCAGCAGCTGGTCCTTGCCCGATTCCGGGAACGGAAAACCAGGCATGTACCTCACAAAAACCGGGCATGCACCTCACATCTGACCGGAACCCCGGTATCACGGGCCACGCGCCAGCTCCGAACAGCTGCCAGCCCGGAAGTTCAGGCTGGCAAGGCCCACCCCCGGTCACGACCGCCGAGCCGAATCCGGCGATACAGTTTTGCGTCTGAGTTCTGACACTGGGCTTATAGACCCGTTCCCGGAGGCCATGGTCTACTGGAAGAGCTCGCTTCCCTTGAGGGGGACGGAGACCTTTATGCAGGTCGTTGTGGATCTCACCCGGTGCCAGGGGTATGCGCAGTGCGCGTTCGCTGCGCCGGAGGTGTTCACCATGCGGGGCGACGAGGCATTACTGTACGCGCCCGCTCCGGACGACGCGCAGCGGCCGAAGGTCGTGCGGGCCGCGGCGGCCTGCCCGGTCCAGGCCATCTTCCTCGACCGGGAGGACGCCCGGCCGCCGCACCAGGCGCCGGCGGCGCATGCGGCCGGGGAAAGCCCTGACGAGGCGTTCAAGCGCACCGGGCACATAGTCATCGTCGGGGCGTCCCTGGCCGGCCTGCGGGCGGGCTCGGTGCTGCGCCGGGAAGGGTTCACCGGCTCGCTGACCGTGATCGGGGACGAGCCGTACCCCCCTTATGACCGGCCGCCGCTATCCAAGCAGGTCCTCATCGGCCAGGCTCCGGCGCGGGAAACCGCGCTGCCGCGCCGCGACGAGGTCGACGCGCAGTGGCGGCTCGGAGTCGCGGCGACCGGGCTTGACCTGGGCAGCAGGTGCTCCTCGCCGATGGCGAGAAAGTCGGATTCGGCCGGTTGCTCATCGCCACCGGGGTGCGGGCCCGGCCGTGGCCGGACGAGGCGGAGGCCCGGCTCGCCGGGGTGTTCACGGTCCATGCCCCGGACGATGCGGATCGGCTGCGGCAAGCGCTGACCGCCGGGCCCGGCCGGGTGCTGGTCATCGGGGCCGGGTTCACCGGCTGCGAGGTCGCGTCGGCCTGCCGCGACCTGGGCGTCCCGGTGACCGTCGTCGAACAGGGCCCGGCGCCTTTGGCCGGGGCGCTGGGCGCGGTGATCGGCGGCGTCGCGGCGCAGATGCAGCGCGACCACGGGGTCGACCTGCGCTGCGGTGTTCAGGTGACGGCGCTGGAGGGTGACGGGAGCGGGGACGGGCGGCTGCGGCGGGCCCGGCTGTCCGACGGCAGCACACTGGACGTCGACGTGGCGGTGGCCGCGCTGGGCGGCATCCGCAACGTCGAATGGCTGGCGGGCTCGGGGCTGGCGGCAGGGGTCTGGGGCATCGCGTGCGACGCGGGGTGCCGTGCCTTTGACCTCAACGGCGTGGTCACCGACGATGTGTTTGCCGCAGGCGACGTGGCCCGCTTCCCGCACCCGGTCTACGGTTACCAGTTCCTCGCCCTCGAGCACTGGGGCAACGCGGTCGCCCAGGCGCAGGTCGCCGCCCACAACATGATCAGCGCGCAGGGTGACCGGTGACCGCACCTGGCGCTGCCGGAGTTCTGGTCGACCCAGTTCGGCACCGAGATCAAGTCCGCCGGTGTCCCGACCCATGCCGACCAGGTCGTCATCGCCCAGGGGTCGGTGGCCGAGCGCCGGTTCGTCGCGGTCTACGGTTACCGCGGGCGCATCACCGCGGCCGTCGCGTTCAACCAGTCCAGGTGGCTGGAGTTCTACGAGAGGCTGATCGACCAGGCGGCGCCGTTCCCGCCCTCCTCCCATATCGTCGACCAGCCCGCCGACAGGCGCCCGGTTGCGGCCGGGTTCCCGGACCGGCCCACCGCTGAGGCCACCGTCGTGGTCACCGGCCACGAGCCCAGCGAACGGCGGGTCACTGTGGTGCGCAGGACGTACCTGTGACCCTCGCCGGGCTGGACCCGTACGTCCTCCACCGATGCTCGGGAGGTCGCGCATCATGTCCCCGCAAAGCCTGTGGCAGCAGATCCTCGACTACTCCAGCCGCGCCGACCCGTACCCGCTCTACGCTGAGTTGCGCCAGACGCCGGTGATGCGGGCGGAGGACGGGACCTATGTCGTCAGCACCTACCGGGAAATCGTCGCCCTGCTCCACGACCCGCGACTCAGCTCGGACCAGCGCAACCTTCCGGACCCGGGCGCCGACGGGCCGGCCCAGGCGTCCGGGGAGAACCTTCCCGGGCAGCCCCCCAGCTTCATCGCGACCGACCCGCCCGAGCACGACCGGCTCCGGCGCCTGCTGACGTGGAATTTCGGGCCGCCCCACCGCCCGGGCCGGGTCGACAGCATGCTTTCCGGCATGTACGGCATCGTGACGAGCGAGATCGACAAATTCGCGGGCCAGGACCAGCCGGGCACGAAGCGGGTCGACATCGTCGACGACTTCGCCTACCCGTTCCCGGTCACGGTGATCTGCGGGCTGCTGGGAGTGCCCCGCGAAGACGAACCGCGATTCCAGGCATTGTCCGACGCGCTCATCAAGGCCACCGACCCGGCCACCGGAGGGATCGCCGAGCGGCAGCGCCGGCGCGACCAGGCCAACGCCGACCTCGCTCGGTATTTCGCTCAGCTTCTCGATGAACGCCACGGCCCGCCGGGGGACGACCTGCTGTCCGGGCTCCTCAGCGGCGACGGCACCGAGGTGCCGATGACCCGGGAGCAGGTGCTGATCAACGCGGGCCTGCTCCTCACGGCGGGCCACGAGACGACCGTCAACCTCATCACCAACGGCATGCTGACTCTCCTGCGGCACCCCGAGGTGCTCGACCGGCTGCGCCGCGGCGACGAACCCGATCTGGTCGCCCGGGTGGTCGAGGAACTCCTGCGCTACGAACCGCCAGTGCACTTCCTGCCCAACCGGAACACCCTCGACGACATCGAGGTCGCCGGCACCACCATCCCCAAGGGCTCACTGGTCTGGCTCGGGCTCGCCGCCGGCAGCCGCGACCCAGCCCACGTCCCCGATCCGGACCGCTTCGATCCCGACCGCGAGCACAACGAGCACCTGGGCTACGGCGGCGGCATCCACTACTGCTTCGGTGCGCCGCTGGCCCGGCCGGAGACCCAGATCGCTCTCACCCAACTGGCGCGCCGCCTGGAAAACCCGCGACTCGTCGATGATCCACCGCCCTACCGCCCCAATCCCGTCCTGCGAGGCCCCCGCCACCTGCTCGTCGAGTTCGACGGCGCCGGCCCCGCACGGCCATGAGACCCAATGACGGGCCAAGCGCGGGATCACACCGGGTCTGTGGTCTGCGTCCCGGACCGGCTGCGGCGGTCCTGTCCCTGATGCCATCGCTGACCGAGACGGTGGCGGTGACCGCGGCCGGCCTGCTCGCCGGTGGGCCTCGCTCAGGGGTTGTCGTTTGATAGGTGCGCCGGGAATCGCTCTGGGTAATGTGCAGTCCGGCGAGCAGGACGGCGACGGGCCTGGAAGTCATCAACGTGCCACGGCCGGCGTGCACTGCGCCTGGCGGGACGCCGGCATTGCCCGCGATGGACCGGAGGCGCCGGTGCTGACCGGGACCGTCACGTTCACGGTCTTCTTGACCGGCCCGCTGACCGGGCAGCTGCCCTTCTGCAGGCAGTTGGTGACGACCGCGGGCGTGTCCACGTCGCTCCCGGCGGAGATGTCGATGGCGAGCCGTGCGTACTGCGCCATCGCCCACATCAGCGGGGTGGAGGAGTTGTCCGGCTGGCCGAACGTGAATCCGCCGGTGCCGCTCGATCCGCCCCAGACCTGCTCGGGGATCTGGTACCCGGAGTTCGCCGCGCCCGCCATCGTCTGCAGCATGGACTGGGCGCCGGAGGTGTTGCCGTCCGCGACGTCGTACTCGCCGCGCTCACCGGACAGGACCGGCCAGGGGTTGCCCACCCCGGCGCCGGTGTAGTCACCGCCGGAGGAGGTTTCGCCGTAGCCGTCGAAGCTGTAGCGGTGCCAGATGGGACCTTCGGGCGTGCTGACCTCCAGCTGGCTGCCGGCCACGGAGATAGAGCTGGTGATGTCGGCCGCGCCCGGCGACTTGACGCCGAGCCGTACAAGTTCCAGGAAGCTCGGGTCGACCACGGTCCGGTCGTCGTGGCTGCCGCCGCCGTTGGCGATGCCGATCGAGGTGCCGGCGTTGGGCTGGCCGTCGGGCGTGATCCGCAGGTAGTAGTCGCCGCTGCCGTACGGGCCGGTGGTGGTGTAGGTGAGGCTGTCCACCTTGGACGCCCAGGACTGCGCGGTGGCCTGATAGGTGGCCGCGTCGGACGTGTCACCGTTCGCCTCGGCGATGGAGGCGGCGCACAGCAGGCCGGCGATTTCCGCGGCCATGGTGGCGGGCGAGTAGCCGCCGATCTCCTCCCACCGTTCTTCCGGCGTGGCGGGACCGTTGGCGACGAGATAACGGGCCAGTGCCTTCACGGCGGTCAGGTAACTGGAGCCGGTGTCCCCGAGCTGGTAGGCGAGGATGATCGGGTCCGCTACCTCGTCCATCTGCAGCGAGCCGAACACGGCCGTGCCGTTCAGCCAGGTGTTCTGCTTGACCGCGCCGTTGGACTCAACCTCGTCGGTAAGGATGTAGCTCAGCGCGGCCTGCGCGTCGGCCGTGTCCCCGGCCGCGAGCAGCGTCGTGGCCATCTCGTATTCGTCCCTGGTCCACACCGCGTGGTAGCCGTGCGCCCCCGAGGTGCCGGTGCCGGTGCCGGCGCTCACCGATGCGCCCCACGGGACGGTGGGTGCGGCCACGAACGCCCCCGTGAAGGTCTTGTCCTCGTCCGCCTTCACTTCCATCAGCGAGACGTTGTACTGCTCCGTCAGCCCGGCGCTGCCGGTGACGGCGGCGGGTGGTGCGTTCAGGCCGCCGGACCAGGAGTGCCAGCCGGCTTCGAATGAGCTCTCCAGCGCGGAGAACCCGGCCGCCAGGGACGCCGACGCGGCGGAGACCGCCGCCGACTGGGTGGGGCCGAAGGCGAGCGCGAGCGTGGAGGTGGTAGAGCCACTGGCCGCCACCGGGATCTGCGCGATCTGGTCGATGTGCCCGCCGGCCGAGGCCGAGCTGTACGTAGAGCTCAGGGCGTAGCCCGAGGTCAGTTCGGACTCGCCGTCGCTGGCCGAGCCGACGTATCCCGTGGTGGTCTGGCTGAATCCGGCCGAGGTGGCCAGCGCGCTGGACACCGAACCGTTGGACGCCACCAGATCGCCGCTCGCGGCGTCGGTGCCGCCGGTGTCGCCCATGCCGTCGTTGTCGAGCTGCGGATGGTAGTCGGCGTAGAGCTTCAGTGGCGACGACGTACGGTTGTCGAAGGTGGTCTGGACGAGCACCACCGGCCGGGACGGGTCAGCGATGTAGGTCTTGGTGATCGTGAAGTCGCCGTTGTCCGCCTTGTTGACCTGCTGCCAGATCAGCGAGTCCGGATCCACGAGCGAGATCGTGTGACTGGTGCCCGACGTCTCGGTGCTGGCGAAGCTCGACCCGTTCGTCACGACATATTGCAGGCCGAACGTATCCGGGGTATCGGTCTCCGGATAGAACGCGTTCTCCAGTTCGCCGTTCCCGAGGGTGTACCAGACCTTGGAGCCCTCGCCGAGCGAGTCGGCGAACCCGGTGACGTTCGATTCGTCCCAGGTGGCGCTCGATCCCGGCGCCCCGGGCGCTGAGCCGGCGGCGGCCGCGGGGGGGATCCGGATTAACCCAGGCACCAGCGCGATCGCCCCGGCGGCAAGCAGTCCGGCTACTCTTTTCTTCCCATCCATCGTCGACCCTCCTGGCCGGGACAGCTGACGCCCGCACGACCCATCGGGGGCCCGCCACCGTGATCGGACGTTTGTGTAGTGGACCGTAACTTCGCGGCCGCCCGACGGCCAGAAACGTTTCCGTGAAACTTGCTCTGGCTGTGTTAAAAATCCGGAACACCGCGGATATGCCGGGTTGACCCGGTTGACACATCCTGAAAGCCGGGCGGCCGACCCGGGTAGCCCGTCACGAAAGAGCGTTGCCGTTGATCATCGATCCGTGCCCAGATAAAATAAATAGGCCGATAACACCCGGGACCTTCGTGAGTTACCACGAGATAGAACCCGGCCGGAAGGGGCGGTCCTGTTGCCAGCGCGGTAACAGTGCAGTTCAGTCGCGGAGGGGCGGCGCCGTTCTCGCGCGCTGGGCAAGACCCTAATGCACAGGCTGATCCAGGCGAGCCCGGCTGGCTTCAGTTCCCTGGATCCGGATGCTTTACTAACCAGGGAGGTTTTCTTATGTCCCTGACTGACGCGCTCGACCGCTACTTCGCTGCCTGGAACGACCACGACCCGGACGCCGTCGTGCGGTCGCTGGCCGACGGCGGAAGCTACGAAGACCCCACCACCGGTGGCCCGCTGACCGGCGACGCGCTGGCCGCGAACGTGGCCACACTGCTGGCCGGTTTCCCCGACCTGCATTTCGACCTGGCGAGCGTGGCCCCCACCAGCGACACCACGGCCGCTGCCCAGTGGCTGATGCGAGGGACCAATACCGGACCGATGCCCGCAGGCCCGGCGACCGGGCAGACGGTCGCGCTGCCGGGCGCCGACTTCATCGACTACGACCCCGCCGCCGACCGCGTTGCGAAGGTCACCGGCTATTTCGACACTGCCACCATGCTCAGGCAGCTCGGCCTGCAGGCGCACATCACCCCGGCCGACATGGAACCAGTCACCAAGTTCGGCATTGGCCTGCGTGTGGACACCCAGCGCCAGGCTGTCCCGGGCGCCTTCAGCGTGACGTGGATCGACATCGGCCCAGAACACCAGTTCACGCTGTTCGAGGCCACCACCAGCGTCGTGACGGAACAGCTCGGCAACGACGGTTACCTCGGCTCGTGCTTTGCGACCATCGGGCGCCGCAACTACACCTTCACCGCCTGGGAAAGCGTCGAGGCTGCCAAGGCCGCGCTCCACAGCGGCGCCCACGGCGCGGCGATGCGGCTAGCGAAAAGCGGAGGGGTAGGCGATAACGCCTTCGGTGTCACTAGCATCTGGAAACCAGAAGTGCTCAACGGGGTCTTCCGCGCCTTTAAGGCCAAATCCGATGACCTAGCCGAGGTAACCGGGCAGTGGCTGTGACGCAGCAGAAAGCGGCACTGCCAACTCAATAGTGACCGTGATGGCAAGCGTGCAGATCAGGATGATCTGCATCTCGGTCGCTCCACTTCGCGTCCGCGTCCATCCGGCCAGTTGCTTTGACGGCGTTGGTCGTCAGCTCGGAAACCACCAGCTCGGCATCCCCGGCCAGGCGCGCCAGGGCGCCGGGTAGTCATGCCTGGTTGGTTCCTTTCTTTCCGGCACACCACCGACCCGCCGCGGCGACGCGGCTCATCGACCGGATCGCCGGCATGATCGCATTCCTGGTCAGCGACGCTGCAGTGCCGGTGAGCGGAGCGATACTGCAGGCGTACGGCGCTTAAGGAGGCTGACCCGGCGCGACGCACATACCGCGCCGGCAAGATCGAGGCCAGCTCCTGGATGGTCTGCGCATGCCCGTCGAGCGTCAGGCTGAACGCAGCCTCGCGAATCACCGGGATCCGGTGACGACCTTTCACCTGCCTGGCGGCGAGCCTGGGGACGTCGCGAAGCGCATCCATCCCTTGCCGACGAGTTCCGCCACGGGAGTTACCGTAAGTGACAGGCGGTTGACCGGCCGCGGGCTGGCCGGAGGAGGCGCATGGCTGAGGTATGAGGAGCTCACCGCGCCGGCAGCGGCGAGCCGTCGCCGTTTGGCTGTCCTGGCTCAGCAGCCGCTGACCGATGGCCTTAAGTTGCCTGGTATGGCGGCTGTTGATATTCCCGTGCCGGGTACCCTGCCCACGGTCATCGGCGTGCGGGGGGCCAGGCACAACAACCTGCAGGACATTGACGTCGACGTGCCGCTATGGCGGACGGTCGCGGTGGTCGGCGTGTCCGGATCGGGTAAGACATCGCTGGCCATCGGCACGCTATACGCCGAGGGCATGCACCGGTTCCTGGCGGGCCTGAGCACCTACAGCCGCCGGCGGCTGACCCAGGCGCAGCGGCCGGACGTGGATCGGATCGACCACCTGCCGCCCGCGCTGGCGCTGCGGCAGCGCCCGCCGGTACCGGGTCTGCGCAGCACGGTCGGCACCATGTCCGAGGTACTCAACGTGCTGCGCCTGATGATGTCGCGGCTGGGTTCGCACCTGTGCCCGAACGGCCACCGCGTCGGGCCATCGATCGCCACGCAGGGCATGGAGACCGTCTGCCCGGTGTGCGGTGCGCATTTCGAGCCTCCCAGCGCCGAATTTTTCGCCTTCAACTCCTACGGCGCGTGCCCGGCCTGCCAGGGCCTGGGCGTGCGGTCCGAAGTTGACGTCGGCACCCTGGTACCCGACCCAGGCAAGACGATCGAGGAAGGCGCGGTGCTGCCATGGAATTCCGGCGGGCGGCGGCTGTCGATGTATGCCGCGGGCGAGCTCGGCGTCCGGCTCGGCGTGCCGTACCGGTCACTGACCTCCCGGGAGCGTGACATCGTGCTGCACGGTGAACCGGTTCAGCGGCGGGTGACGCTGCGCTCGGAACGGACCGGGCGGACCGTGCAGCTGTCGGTCAATTACGACAACGCCGTCGCAGCGGTCGAACGCTCGCTGCGCAGCGATAACGAGCGCACCCGAAGCCTGGTGCAGCGTTTCCTCGTCACCCGCGTCTGCTCAGTGTGCCATGGCACCCGGCTGCGGCCCGAGGCGCTGACCTCGCAGCTCGGCGGCCGCAACATCGCTGAGATAAGCGCGCTCGGCCTGGACGAGCTGCGCGGCTTCGTGGCCGGCCTGCCCGCCGGGCTGCCCGCCGAGCTCAGCCGGATGACCACCGGTTTGCTCGCCGAGCTGAACGGCACGCTCACGCCGCTGCTCGACGTCGGACTTGGCTACCTGACCCTCGACCGGGCCGGTGCCTCGCTGTCGACCGGGGAGCGGCAGCGGATCGAGCTGACATCGACGGTGCGTGCCAGCGCCACGGGCATGCTGTATGTGCTGGACGAGCCGTCGGTCGGGCTGCACCCGGCCAACGTCCAGGGGCTGCGCAAGACGATCACCGCCCTGGCCCGGAACGGCAATTCCGTGGTCGTGGTGGAGCACGAGCGGGAGCTCATCCGCTCCGCGGACTGGGTCATCGAACTCGGCCCCGGGGCTGGCGCCAAGGGCGGTACCGTGATCGCCCAGGGCACCCCCATCCAGCTGGAAACCGACCCCCAGTCGATCATGGGCCCGTTCCTGGCCGGCGCCGCGGCCCTGCCGAGTGACCGTCCGGCGCGGGCCGGTGCCGGCGGGCAGATCACCATCGAGATCGGCGATCTGTACAACCTGCACGACCTCACCGCTTCATTCCCGACCCGCCGGCTGACCGCGCTAGCCGGGCCGTCCGGGGCGGGGAAGACCGCCCTCGTCCTGGACAGCCTCATCCCGGCCGCGCGGGCCCTGCTGAACGGGTCGGCGCTGCCCGGGTACGTCCGCCGCCTGGACCTCGGCAGCATCCGCCAGGTCGTCCAGGTAGACGCCTCGCCGATCGGCCAGAACGCGCGGTCCACACCGGCGACCTACTCTGGGGCGTTCGACCAGATCCGCCGCCTGTTCGCCGAGTCGGCGTACGCCCGGCGGCGCCGCTGGAAGCCCGGGCACTTCTCGTTCAACACCCGCCAGGGCCAGTGCCCCACCTGCCGCGGGCTGGGCCACATCGACCTCGACGTCCAGTACCTGCCCGACATCACCGTCGAGTGCCCGACCTGCCACGGCGCGCGCTTCAACGACGTCACCCTGGCCGTCCGCATCGACGGCCTGACCATCGCCGACGTGCTCGGCCTGAGCGTGCACGAGGCCCTGGAGCGGTTCGCCGACCGGCCCCCGGTCGCCGCGGCGCTGCGGCCCGTCAGCGATGTCGGCCTGGGCTACCTGCGGCTCGGCGAGCCCACCCCATCCCTGTCCGGCGGCGAGTCGCAGCGGCTGCGGATCGCCTCCCGGCTGCGCAGCAGCCAGCGCGGCGCGCTCTACGTCTTCGACGAGCCGTCCACCGGCCTGCACCCGCTCGACGTGGCCACGCTGGCCGGCGTGTTCGGCCGGCTGCTGCAGGCCGGGGCCACGATCATCGTCATCGACCACGACCTGGACCTGCTCGCCGCCGCCGACCATCTCATCGACATGGGCCCGGGCGGCGGCCCGGACGGCGGGCGCATCCTCGCCGCCGGGACGCCGCAGGACGTCGCGCGTGACACGGGCAGCGTGACCGGGCCATGGCTGGCCGAGCACCTGAGCCTGCCGCAGGCCCGCCACCCCGATGTCCGCTCGCACCGCCAGAGCCGATAAGCAGGCGGTCACTGGCCCCCCAGGTAAAACAGAGGTGACAGAGGTGTAGGCGATGACACCGCGGCGGATGGAGTCGATCGCGGCACGGGCGGTGGCCCGCAGGTCGTGACCGGCGGCGCCCGGCACGGGGGCGGCTGCGACTTGGTCCAGCAGGTCGATGAGCTGCTTCACCGCGCGGACGAAGTCGCCGGGGGTCAGGTCGGCTGACTCGAGCACATCCTCCAGCCGGGCGCCGCCCGCCCACTGGTAGGCGGCCCAGGCGAAGCGGAGGTCGGGTTCGCGCAGGAACGACACTCCCTTTTCCTTTTCCAGCTCATCGAGCTGGCCCCAGGCGCGCACCATCCGCCCGAGCACGTCGCGGACCTTGGCCGACGGCAGCCGGGGCGCGGCCGCGTCGTCGGTCTGGCGGGACTCGAAGGACAGCGCTGACACGCACGCCGTCAGCTCCTGGGTGTCGAGGCCGTTCCAGTAGCCCCGGCGCAGGCATTCGGCGGCGAGCAGGTCCAGCTCGGTGTACAGGCCGCCCAGCAGCCGCCCCTCCGCGGTGACGGTGTCCCCGGTCAAGTAGCCGAGGCTTTCCAGCACGGCGCACACCCGGTCGAAGGTCCGCGCGATGACGTGCGAGCGGCTGGCCACCTTCCGCTCCAGGGCCTCCGTTTCCCGCTTCAGCCGCGCGTACCGTTCGGCGTACCGGGCGTGCTCCTCGCGGTCGGGGCAGCCGTGGCTGGGATGGCGGCGCAGCCGCCGCCGCAGCGCGGCGATCTGCTGATCCGGGGAGCTGGGCCCGCCCGGACCGGAGTGCCCGGCGCGCCCGGGCCGGTCGCCGGCGGAGGCGCTGTCGTTCCAGTCGGCCACCCGCTGCGGGCCGGCGATGTCGCGGCCGGCCAGCCGATTGCGCACGGAGGCAGTCAGGTCCCGGCGGTGCTGCGGTGAGCGCACGCTGAACGAGGCGGGAATCCGGATCCGGTCGACGGCCTCCACCGGGACCGGGAAGTCGGCCAGCGACAGCCGCTTGACCTGGCGGTTGGCCGTGAGTACCAGCGGCCCGTGCCCGGCCAGCGCGGCCAGCGGGGACGGGTCCGGGCCGTGCCCGTTGCGGGAGCCGGCGTCCGGCCCGTTGCGGGAGCCGGTGTCCGGCCCGTTGCGGGAGTCCGGGCCGTCCCCGTTGCGGGAGTCCGGGCCGCGTCCGTGGCCACGTGGTTCCGGGCCGCGGGCGCCCTGGGTGCCCCGGTCGGCGGCGCGGCCGGAGCCCGGCCCGGGCTCGAGGACGACCGCCATCCCGGCCCGGCGCCCGCCGGGCACCCGGATGATGTCACCGCGCCGGAGGACCTCCAGCGACCGGGCCGCCTCGGTGCGCCGCGCCACCGCCCGGCGCCGGGACAGGTCGCCTTCGAGGTCGGACAGTTCCCGGCGCATGGCCGCGTACTCGGCGAAATCACCCTGCTCGCACGCCATCTTCCCGGCGAGCTCGGCCATGCCTTCCTTGTTGCGGCGCACCTGCCGGGTCAGGTTCAGCACGCCGCGATCCGCCTGGAACTGGGCGAACGACGATTCCAGCAGGGCCGCTGCCCGGGCCCGGCCGACCTGCCCGGTCAGGTTGACGGCCATGTTGTAGGACGGGCGGAAGCTGGAGTTCAGCGGGTAGGTCCGGGTCCCGGCAAGGCCGCCGACCGCTTGCGGGTCGATGCCGGGCTGCCACAGCACCACGGCGTGCCCCTCGACGTCGATGCCGCGGCGCCCGGCGCGCCCGGTCAGCTGGGTGTACTCCCCGGGGGTCAGCTCGGCGTGCGTCTCGCCGTTCCACTTGTCCAGCTTCTCGATGACGACGGTCCGGGCCGGCATGTTGATGCCCAGGGCCAGCGTCTCGGTGGCGAACACCACGCGGACCAGCCCGGCCGAGAACAGTTCCTCCACCACCTCCTTGAAGGTGGGGAGCAGGCCGGCGTGGTGCGCGGCGATTCCCCGCTGCAGGCCGGTGAGCCATTCCCGGTAACCGAGCACGGCGAGGTCCTCGTCGGGGATATCCGCGCTCCGCCGCTCCACGAACTCGGTGATCGCGGCGGCCTCATCCGGCTGAGTGAGCCGCAGCCCGGCGGCCAGGCACTGCTGTACCGCCGCGTCGCAGCCCGCCCGGCTGAAGATGAACTCGATGGCCGGCAGCAGGCCCGCCGCGTCGAGGCGGGAGACGACCTCGGGCCGGTACGGCGGCCGGGCCCGGCCCGCTGACGGCGCACCGTGGCCGTTCCGGCCGCCCGCGTACTTCGCCCGGCCGCCGGCGTAGCCAGCCCGGCCGCCCGGGTGACCGCGCCGGCCGCCGCGGGCCGGGCGGCTCCGCCCCGTCACCGGGCTCGGCTGCTGCACCCACCGTTCCCGCTGCGCCATCCGCATCAGCTCCGGGTTGACGCGGGTGCCGGCCGGGTCGGTGAACAGGTCGTAGAGCCGGTGCCCGGCCATCATGTGCTGCCACAGCGGGACGGGCCGGTGCTCGTCCACGATGACGGTGACGCCGCCGCGCAGGTCGTCCAGCCAGTCGCCGAACTCCTCGGCGTTGCTGACCGTGGCCGACAGCGCCACCAGCCGCACCGACTCCGGCAGGTGGATGATGACCTCTTCCCAGACAGCGCCGCGGGACCGGTCGGCCAGGTAGTGCACCTCGTCGAGGACCACGTAGCCGAGCCCCCTGAGGGTAGCCGACCCCGCATAGAGCATGTTCCGCAGCACCTCGGTGGTCATGACCACGATGGATGCTTCGCCGTTGACGCTGTTGTCGCCGGTGAGCAGGCCGACGGTCCGGCTGTCGTACCGGCGGACCAGGTTGGCGTACTTCTGGTTGGACAGCGCCTTGATCGGCGTGGTGTAGAAGCACTTGAGGCCGCGCTCCAGGGCCAGGTGGACGGCGAACTCCCCGACGACGGTCTTGCCCGAGCCGGTCGGCGCGGCGACCAGCACCCCGTCGCCGTCGTTCAGCGCGGTGCAGGCCTGGACCTGGAAGTCGTCGAACTCGAAGTCGTACAGGGCGCGGAAACTGGCGAGCTCCGGGTGCGATTGCCGGTCACGGAACTCCGCGTAACGCTGCGCGGGGGTCCTTGCGTGAGGTTCCGCGGAGTCATCGTCTCCCCGGTCGAGCGCAGGAGCCATCCCTCCAGCCTAGGCGGCGCCCAGATCACCTGGCACGCCGGGAGTGGCGGCGGGCGTCAGTTCAGGCTGCTGTGGTCCGGGCCGGTCCCGTTCTCGCTCATCTCCAGCGGCGAGGCCTCGTCATCGGCCAGGCCGTCGTACAGGTCCGGGATGCGGGCGCGGCGCCGGTCGTTGGCCCAGATGATCACCTCGGCCACCTCGACGAGGACGACGCAGGGTATGGCCAGCATCAGCATGCTGATCGGGTCCGGGCTCGGGTTGGCGATGCCCGCGAACAGGAACGCAGCGAAGATCATCAGCCGGCGCCATTTGGCGAACCGCTCGTGGGTGAGGACGCGGGCCAGATTCAGGATGACGAGGGCGAGCGGCAGTTCGAACGCCAGGCCGAAGCCCAGGATCATGGCCTGGAAGTAGCTCAGGTAGGTGGTGATCGTCGGCAGGTTGCTGACACCTTTGGGGGTCAGGCCGAGCAGGTAGTGCAGGCCCCGGCTCATCGCGTAGTAAGCCAGCACCGCACCGACCGTGAACAACGGCACCGCCGCGCCAACGAACAGATAAGCCCAGCGCTTCTCCCGCCGGTAGAGCCCGGGGGCGATGAAGGCCCAGATCTGGTACAGCCAGACCGGCGAGGAGATGATCAGGCCGACGAAGAACGCTATCTGCACGCGCAGCATGAAGGGGTCGAAGATGCCGGTGACGACGAGCCGGTCGCCCTGCACCCGGCAGCCGGTATGGCCGTTGATCACAGCGGCGCAGAAGGGATGGCTGACGAAGTTCCATATCTGGCTGAAGAAGACGAACCCGACGACCATGGCCGCTGCCAGCGCCAGGGCCGCCTTGACCAGGCGGTTACGCAGCTCACGGATGTGCTCCATGAGCGGCATCCGGCCCTCAGGGTCGTGCGTCCTGGACGCCTGGATCATACGGCTGCCAACGACGCGCGCACCCGTCACCGTGTCAGCCAGCTTTGGCATATCCGGTCCCTGGAATGTCCCGGTCAGATCGGCTTCTGATCCGCCGGCACCGAAGCGGTCTCCTTGACCGGCGACTCCTTCAGCTCACGGATCTGCCGCTGCAGGCTGTCGATCTGCTCCTGGGAGGTCAGCTGCTCCGCGGCGACCGGCGGGGGCGCAGGCACCGGCGCGGCGATCTGCTGCGGCGCTGCGGGCCGGGCCGCGGGGGGCTGCGCCGTGGCCGCGGCGGAAGCAGCCTGCCCGGCTTCGTCGTCGTCGTGGAGACCAGAGACCTCGGACTTGAGAATCCGCATCGACCGTCCGAGCGACCGGGCCGCGACCGGCAGCTTCTTGGATCCGAAGAGCACGATGAGCACGACGGCGACGATCAAGATCTTCCACGGACTGTCAAATAGGTCAGCCATTTCCGTCCTCTTCGGCGGGGATGGGGTCCCCCGCGGTCGGGGCTTTTCATGGCGAGTGTACACGTCAGACCGCTGGCACAGGAGGTCCCGCGAACCGCGTGCCGGACGCGGATCGGTGAACTTTCCGGCCCCGGCGCCGCTGTGACACCCCGGACCGGCCCGGCGCTGTATGGGGAGGATCGATCCATTTTGTCCACTTCGGCGCGGGACCGGCGAAGAGGACGGGCCGCGCGAAGAGGACGGGCCGCGCGACGAGGACGGGCCCCGCGAAGAGGACGGGCCGCGCGACGAGGACGGGCCGCGCGACGAGGACGGGCCCCGCGAAGAGGACGGGCCCCGCGGGATTGGGGACCCAGCGGGCCGGGCGGGACTCAGCCGCTCGCGTAGGCGGACAGCGCGGCCGTCGCGTCGTCGCGGATCTGCGCGCGCAGCTCTTCCGGCGCGATGACCCGGCCGTCTTCACCCAGCCGCAGCGCCAGCCGCCGGACCCAGCGGGTGTCCGGGGTGCGCAGCCGGATGCGGAGCCAGCCGTCGCCGAGTTCCCCGACCGACTCGCACGGGTAGTACTCCGCCACCCACCGCCCCGCCGCCGAGACCTCGATCGTGACGTGCATGTCGTCGGCGGACGGCCGGAACAGCCCCTGATCGACGTCCACCGGCTGCGCGTCCTCCGGCACCGTGGCCGGGACGTCGAGCACCTCGATGGCGAGAATCCGGTCCAGCCGGAACAGCCGGACGCCCTCGGCGCGGCGGCACCAGCCCTCCAGGTACGCCCGGCCCTCGACGACGAGCAGCCGCATCGGGTCCACGTCGCGTTGCGTCGCCTCGTCCCGGCCGGGCACGTAGTACCGCAGGTGCACCCGGCGCTTGCGCTCCAGCGCGTCCCTGATCTGCGCGATGGTCTGGTCCCCGTTGGGCTTGTCGACCTGCACGGCGACCTGGGCGCTGGGCCCGGCCGCCTCCCCCGCGGCCGTCTCCAGCTTGGCGATCAGCCGGCTGAGCGCGGACCGGTCCTCCAGGCCCGGCACGTCGGCGAGCATCCGCAGCGCGACGAGCAGGGCGCTGGCCTCGTCGACGGCCAGCCGCAACGGCCGGCCGATGGACTCGGCCTGGCTGACCACGATCTCGCCACCCTCGTACGACAGGTCGATCGGGCAGTACGGGTCCGGGTTGCGCAGCTCCACGCACCAGAGCAGGTTGAGGTCGTCGACGAGTTCGCGCTCACTCAGGCCGAACGCGGCCGCGGTGTCGGCCAGGCCGACGGCCTTGCGGGTGACGACGTAGGGCACCAGGGCGAGCAGCCGCTGCAGCCGTTCCGCCGAGGTGGCGGCCTGCCCGCGGGGCCGCAGGACCCGTTCGGCCGCGCCGGGCGCGCCGGGCGGTTTCTCGCGGCGGGTCACGTCAGCACTCCCTTGAGCCTCCTGATCACGGCGTCCCGCAGGTCGGGCGGATCGGCGACCACGGCATCGGCGCCGAAAGACGCGACGTGATCGGCGAACCACCCGACGTCGGAGTACGGCACACTGATCGTGTCCCAGCCGCTGGCCCCAGCTGAAGACGCCGCTGGAGCCGGCGCTGCCCCGGCGTCCGGCGGGCTGGTGGCGTAGCGCCGCAGCCCGTACCCGGCGCCGCGGCGGACCTGCAGCACGGCCGTGTTCTCCGGCGGCGGCATCGAGTCCCAGGTGCGGACCACCTCGCGCACGTCCGTGCCCGCCGGGACGGTGACGCTGCCCGGCGGCCCGGAAAAGCCGACGTCTCCCTCGATCCGGCCGAGCCGGAACACCCGGACCGCATCCCGGCCGCGATCCCGGCCGGCCACGTACCAGCGGCCGTGCCGGTTGACCACGCCCCACGGCTCCAGCTCGCGGGTCTGCGGCTCGCTGCGCCCGGCGGCGCGGTAGGCGAAGGTCACCGGCCGGCGGTCGCGAACCGCCTCCCACAGCGGCCCGAACGCCGGCTCGGTGGTGTGTACCCGCGGCTCGATGCCCCGCCGGCCGTCGGCGCCGGAGTCCGGGTCGTCGGTGTCGATGCCGGCGGCCCGCAGCTTGAGCAGCGCACCCGCCGCCGCCCCGGCCAGCTCCGCGTGCCGCCACACCCGGGCCGCCAGGCCGAGCACGGCCGCCTCGTCCGCCTCCAGCCGCAGCTCGGGCAGCTCGTAGGCCTGCCGCTGGACCCGGTAGCCGATGTCCTCGCCGTCCAGCGGGCTGAGCGAACCGGTCTCCAGCGGAATGCCGAGCTCGCGCAGTTCTTCCTTGTCCCGCTCGAACATCCGCTTGAAGGCCTCGGGCTGGTCGGGGTAGCCGGCCACCGCGTGGCGGATCTGCTCCGCGGTGAGGTAGCGCCGGGTGGACAGCAGGCAGACGACCAGGCCCAGCAGCCGCTCGGTCTTCCGCCGCGACATCGGCACTCCTCCTCCCGGTCCCTGCGTGCCTCCGAGGCCCGCCTACATTCTCGCCTACCCGACCGGGTAAGGGCGCCGATTCCCCTCGCCGGTTACGGCCACTTCGTCGCGCCGGGTCCAGTCTCCCGGCGCACGACGCTACCCTGCCCAGGTGATCACGTGGCGGAACGGCACGGTCTCCCGGATCCGGCGGGAATGGCCCGGAGCGCTGGAACTCGAGGTGACGGTCGGCTCAGCGGGCGGGGAGGCGCCCGCGCGGGCCAGGGCGCTGGCCTACCCTGCGCTGACCGGGCGGCCCGAACCGGGCGACCGCGTCCTGCTGAACACGACCGCGCTGGACCTGGGGCTGGGCACCGGCGGCTACGCGCTGGTGGTCGCGGTGCCGGACCGCCTGCCGCCGGACCGCTCCGGTCCCGGTCACCTGGTCAAGGCGCGGTACACGCCGCTGCAGGCGGTGGTGCTCGGGGCGGACGAGCAGGGCTCGCCGTACCACGACACGCTGCGCGCCGCCGACGACATCGCCGGGATGCCGGTGGTGGTGGCCGACCTGCATTCTGCTCTCGCGCCCGTCCTGGCCGGTCTCTATCACGATGCCGCGGTGCCGGCCCGGGGGGACACTCTGTTTTCCCGGGGGATACCCCCGATGCCCCATGACCCGGAACCCCCCGGCGCGCTGCGCGCGGCAGACAATGGCGACCGCTCGCCGGCCGGGGGAGCGGGACCTGGCGGAGTGCGCGTCGTTTACGTGATGTCCGACGGGGGGGCGCTGCCCGCGTGGTTCTCCCGGGCCTGCGCGACGCTGCGGGAGGCCGGCTGGCTGGCCGGGACGATCACCGTGGGGCAGGCGTTCGGCGGGGACCTGGAGGCGGTGACGCTGCACACCGGCCTGCTCGCCGCGCGGCACGTGCTCGGCGCGGACGTGGCCGTGGTGGCGCAGGGGCCCGGCAACCTCGGCACGGGAACGCGGTGGGGGTTCTCGGGGGTGGCGGCCGGCGAGGCGATCAACGCGGTGGCCGCCCTGGGGGGCCGGCCGGTGGCCGCGCTGCGAGTCAGCGAGGCGGACCCGCGGGAACGCCACCGCGGCGTGTCGCACCACAGCCTGACGTCCTACGGGCGGGTGGCGCTGGCGCGCGCGGACGTGGTGGTGCCCATCCTGGCCGGCGAGTTCGGCGCGCAGGTGGCCGCGCAGGCCGGACCGCTCGGGGCGCGGCACGCGCTGGTCCGGGTCGGCGTCGGCGGACTGGACGAGGCGCTGCGCCGGTGCCCGGCGCCGCTGTCGACGATGGGCCGCGGGCTGGACCAGGACGGCGCCTACTTCCTGGCCACCGCCGCGGCCGGGCGGCACGCAGCGGCCCTGTTGCGGAGTGCCGCAATAGGCCCCCTCGCATAAAAACGACAGGGCATCCCGCAGCCCAAGGACGTGTGGATGCTGGGTATCGGCCTCGGCCTCGTCCTCGACGACCTGACCGACCGCGACTCAGCCACGACGGCCCGTCACCCCAGTAGCGCGGCGCCGCAATCCCCCCGGTCCGGTACGCTGTGCGCGTCGTCGGGCGTTCCGGCCACGGGCCCGCTCCGGACGTGACAGGAAGGGGGCGGCCGCACGTGCAACTGGCGTCAACCACATCCGGCGACGCGACCGCGCCGGATCAGCGGCCGGCGCTCCGGCGGATGACGGACCGGCCGATTGTGCCCGGGATCATCTTCTTCCTGGCCGCGCTGGCCGCGATCGAGGGCCGGCTGGTGCTGCTGGCCCACCGCGACATCACCAAGCTGGTCCAGATCGGGTCGGTGTATGGCCACCCGGGACAGCTGCCGCGCGGGGTGCACGTCTTCCGTTTCACCGGCTACGACGGCCAGTTCTACTACCGGCTGGCGCTGGACCCGGCCAACCTGCACAAGACGGCGTTCGGCATCACCATGGACGCGCCGTACCGGTTCATGCGGATCGGCTACTCCGCGCTGGCGTGGCTCGTGTCGCTGGGCCAGCACGCGGCGGTGCCGTACGTGCTCGTCGCGATCAACGTCGCGGCCCTCGCCGCCCTCGCCTGCCTCGGCGGCCTGCTGGCCCAGCAGGCGGGCCGGCACGCGCTGTGGGGGCTGCTGCTGGCGGGTTACTTCGGCCTGATGGACAGCCTGTCCCGGGACCTGACCGAGCCGCTCGGCGCGCTGTGCCTGATCGCCGGCATCCTGGCCTACCGGAAACGGCATCCGCTGCTGGCCGCGGCAGCGTTCAGCTACGGCGTCCTGACCCGGGAAACGGTGCTGGTCGTGCCGGCCGCGCTCGGGATCGTCCGGATTATTCAGATCGCGCGCCGGCGGGACCGTCCGGGGGCCGATGACCTGGCCTGGCTCGTCCCGGCCGCCGTCTTTGCCGGGTGGGAAGCAGTGGTGAAGGCGGCGACGGGGGTCTTCCCGATCCTCAGCGACGGCGGGAAGAACGCCGGCCAGCCGTTTTCCGCGGTGTTCTCGTCGGTGGCGCACAACTTCGCCCACCCGAACACGCCGGTGTCAGGGGCGCCGGGCGCGGTCATCATCTGGGACATCGAGTTCGCCGTGCTCATGCTGTTTGCGCTGGCCGCGCTGGTCTCGCTGCGGGCCGCCACGATCCCGGTGTACGAGCGGGCGGCCTTCGTGCTGTACGTGGTGGTGATCTTCTGCCTGGCCCCCACCAACTGGGACGGCTACGCCGACCTGCGGGCCTTCGTCGAGGTGTACCTGCTGGCCGTGCTGGTCCTGCTGGCCGCGCCGCGGCGGCGGCTGGGCGCGCTGGCGGCGTGCGCGGCGCCGCTGGTCATCCTCGTCGCCGTCTACCGGACGCAGATCTGGTAAGAGCGCTCCCGGTACCAGGGGCAGCAGCGGCCTGGCCCGATGGCACCGGCGGGCCGAACCGGTAAGGGGGCACCGCGGTCCCGGCCGTCCCGGTCCGCACGGCCCAGTCGTGCAGGGCGGGCAGCAGGTTCTGCTTCCAGACCAGCACCATGTAGGGACCGGTACGGAAGGTCTGGGCCGGGGGCCCGAACGTGGCGCGCGCCTCGCGGGCGGGCTGCCACTCGTTGAAGAAGCCGGGCTGGTTCTGCAGCACGACGAAGTTGGCGTACCGGGTGCCTGGGTCGTACCAGGGAGCCTTGGCCTCCCACTGGTAGGGCACCAGCCCGCCGCCGGCGGTGGACACCGCGCGGATCGTGACCTGGCCGCCGGTACCGACCGTCACCACGCTCGCCTGCCAGTACCCGCTCAGCCCGGATGTGAGGTGGTGAGCCTCCAGCCACGAGGCGAGCCGCGCGTTGGCCGCCGGGGACACCGGCTGCGCCAGCTCGTAGCCCAGGCAGGCCCCATACCCGGCCAGCATGGTCCCGGCCAGCACGGTCCCGGCGAGCACGAGCGGCGTCGGCGCGAGCCGGATTCCCCGCACCTGGGGCGCCAGCGAGCGGGCGGCCAGGGCGGCCCCGAACGGCAGCACCAGCGCGATCTCCCGGCCGTTCAGCACGCCGGAGGAGAAGCTGCTGAACAGGTACAACGCCAGGTTGACCACGATCGCGACGGCGAGGACCTGGTCGATCAGCCCGCAGCAGGCGAACCGGCGGAGCGTCCGGCCCAGCGCCCAGGCCACCAGCGCCAGACCCGCGAGGTGCAGCACGGCGAAAGCGACCTCGGCACCGTCCCGCAGGCCGCCGAAGCTGGCGCCGAACAGCGCCAGCAGGCTGTCCCCGGCGGTCACGGCGTGCACCCCCAGCTTGGCCGGAACGACCAGGCTGAACGGGATCTGGTGCACGGTGTAGCCACCGGCGGCGTGGATCGCCTGCTGCGCCAGCCGCGAGGCACCGGCCGCGGCGACCGCCGCCCCGGCCAGGGACAGTTCGTACCAGGCGGACCGCAGCCGCCGGGCGGTGGCCGGCTTCTCGCCGGGGGCCGGCCGCACCGCGCGGGTCACGCCGACCAGGGCCAGCGGCACGATCGCGACCACGAACACGAGGGAGTCGGCGACCATCGCCCAGGCCAGCAGGCATGCGGCGATGACCGGGATGTACCAGCGGGGCGGCGCCCGGTCCAGGATCAGCCAGACGGCCAGGACGGGCACCGCGGTGCCGATGTGCCCGACCGACAGCAGCAGGATGAAGACGCCCGCGCCCAGCTGCGGCGCCAGCATGATCCCGCCGGAGATGAGGACGCGCGCCGCGCCGTCGCGGGCTGTCGCGCGGCTCCTGGCCAGCAGGACCGTGAGCACCAGCACCAGCGTGTAGGTCAGCGCGGCCGCGATGTGCGTCACGTCCGGGCTGAGGCCGCGGATCGCGTCGATCAGCATGTACTCGGGCAGCTCGGTCGGGTAGAACGACACGTCCGACAGCCACCACGCGTGCAGGAGCAGGTTGCCGTGCAGCATGTCCCACGACATGAGCACGACGTTCGCCCCGTCCGAGTTCACCGGATAGGTGGCGGACAGCCGGACGTACGCGGCGAACAGGGCGATCCCGGCGGCCGTGAACGCGGCCGCCCAGAGCCACCGCACCCGCTGCACTCGCCGGGCACGCCGGGCGGGACGCTGGGTAACCGCTCCCGTCCGGCCTGTAATGCCCGGTTCCGGCACCTTGGCGGCCCCCGCCACCTCCTGCGCCGGACCCGTCATCGTGACCTTCGGTCAGCCTGCCGAGCCGTGGCTCACGGCGCTGATGATGTCGACCACGAACACGAGCGTGTCGGTGCCCTTGATGCCGGCCTGCGACTGGCCCGCGCTGCCGTAGGCGTCGGCCGGCGGGATGACCAGCAGCACCCGGCTGCCGACGGTCTGGCCGACGAGGCCCTTGTCCCAGCCCGGGATGACCTCGCTGGGCGTGGCCCCGATCCGGAAGCTGAGAGGCTGGCCGCGCTGCCAGGAGGAGTCGAAGACCTGCCCGGTCCGCCAGTTGACCCCGGTGTACTGGACGACGACGTACTGGCCCGTGGTCACGACCGGTCCGGACCCCTTGATCAGGGTCTTGGTGACCAGCGTCTTCGGCGCGGTCACGCCCTTGGGGATCGTCACCTTGGGCGCGCTGCCCCGGGTCGCGCTCACCGACGGGAGGCTGCCGCCACCGCTGGACACATTGGTCCCGGAGGCCGAAACCGTCCCAGAAGCGTACTTCTGGATCAGATCCATGACGAAAACGAGCGTATCGCTCCCGGTCACACCGAGCCGGGAATTGCCGCTGGAGCCGTAGCCCTGTCTCGGCGGTATGACGGCCAGTACCCGGCTGCCGAGCTTCTTTCCGGTCACGGCGCTCTGGATGCCGGGCAGCAGCGTCGCCGGCAGCACCTGGGGGGAGCTGGAGTAGGTCGAGCCCAGCAGTTTGTTCGTCGTGCCGTTCCACACGTAGATGGTGTAGTTGGTCAGGACCAGGTCCGACTTCTTGATCGTCGCCCCGTTGCCCTGGATCAGGGTCTTGACCGCGAGGGTGCTGCCCGGTTCCTGATTCGGGATCGTGACCGACGGCGAGGCGCCGAACGAGCCCTTGGCGGTGACCGCGGCGTTCGGGGAGGGCGGGGCGGACGAACCGCAGCCGGCCAGAGCCGGGCCGGCGATCAGGGGAATAACGAATAGCGCAACGATGCGTCGCATGTGTGAGGACCTCAGGATGGACGATGAGAGCGCCGCCAGCCTACTGGGGTCGCGGCACGACCGAATGCCGGCCAGCAGATTCCTGGGCCAGATCAGCACGGTATAACCGGCCGGGTGCAGCGCCCGCGCCGGCGGCCCGGAGGCCCGGACGGCGGCGGCGCCCCAGTCCCCCCGGGCTCGTGTCCCGGCCCACCAGGAACTCCGCGTACGAGGTCGCCGGGTTGTACCAGTCAGACCTGAACCCGCATAAGGACAATGGTGCGGGCAGATAGGGCGGCACCGCGGCCGCCGGGGGGCTACTGGAGGCCGGCCAGCAGGTTCTTGTGCCAGACCAGGACGGTATACCCGGCCGGGTGCAGCGTCTGCGCCGGCGGCCCGAAGGTGCGCACCGCCGCGGCCTGCTCACTCGTGTTCCCGGGGTTCTGGTCGCTGGTGACGTAGAAGTCGGCGTACTGGCTCGCCGGGCTGTACCAGTCCGATTTCAGCTCCCGGGGCAAAGGCCGGGTCAGGACCCCGTCACCCAGCCCGGCCTGCCGGACCGTGATCGGGCCGCCGCTGTCCAGGGTCGTGATGTTCGCCACCCAGTAGTCCACGGCCAGGCCGCCGTTCAGGTGCCGGCTCGCCAGCCAGGCGGCGAGGGACTGGCCATGCGCGGGCTGGGCCGGCTGGGCGGCGTTGTACCCGAGCGCGGCGGCGAAGGCGACGGCGACGACCGCGAGCGCGGCGGTGAGCCGGGCCCGGAGCAGCGGGCCGGCCAGGCCGGCCCGCCAGGACCGCCGCGAACGGCAGCACCGCGGCGATGTCCCGCGTGCTGAGCAGGTCCTGTACGAAGAGGGTCGGCACGTACGCGGCGACGTTGAACACGATCGCGACGGCCAGCCCCGGGACGGCCAGCTCGTCGCCGCGGCCGAGACGGCCGAGGGCGATCACGAAGGCCGCGGCGGCCGCGGCCACCATGATCAGGTGCAGCGCGGCGAAGGCGAGGTCCAGGCGGGAGTGCGGCCCGGAGAAATCGGCGCTGAAGATGGCCAGCAGTCCCTCCCCGGTGAGCTCGAGGTGGTGCGGTATCGCGGGCAGGCCGGCGAACGCCGTCGGCACCGGCCGCACCGCGAATCCCCCGCTGAGCCGGATGAGGGCGCCGGCCGCCCGCGCGAGCCCGGCGGACACGATCGCCGCGACCGCCAGCGAGAGCTCCGCCCACGGCCAGCTGCTCCCCGGCTCGCGGCGCCACAGCTTCACGCAGGCGCGCACGCCGCACACGATCACCATCGGCGCCGCGCCGGTGATCAGGATGAGACCGTCGGCGACCTGCCCCCACGCCAGCAGGATGGCCACGGCGGGCGGCACGTACCAGCGGGCGGGCAGACGGTCCACGGTCAGCCAGGCCAGCAGCACGGGGACGGCGCTGCCGAAGTGATCGGGGCTCATCAGCAGCGTGGGGCTCGCGCCCGGCGCCGGCGCCAGCATGAGCACGCCCGCGACCAGCACCCGGATGAGGCCGTCCCGGCCGGTGGCGCGGCCCTTGGCGAGGCAGGCGGCGAGCAGGATGATCAGCGTGTAGGTCAACGCCCCGGCGATGTGGACCACGTCGGGGCCGAGCCCGCGCACCGCCTCGATCAGGGCGTACTGGACCAGCTCGGCGGGGTAGAACGACACGTCCGAAACGGTCCAGTGACGCAGCAGCACGTTGCCGTGCAGCATGTCCCACGCCTGCAGCGCGATCGACCCGCCGTCGGAGCCGGCCGGGACCCGCTGAGACTGGCGGAGGTAGCACAGGAAGAGCACGCCCGCGGCCACCACGATCCCGGCGGCCCACCCTGCCCTGTGAGCCCGGCGGCCGGCAGCGGTCACGGCGGCTCCATCAGGACCGGGTCACCGGGCCCGCGATGAGGTCCGAATCGCCGAAGTGCAGGAGGACCGGGGCGGACGATGGCGCCCGGGGCGAGTCGAAGGTATAGCGGACGCCGCCGGCGGCCTGCTGCGGCGTGCAGATGAACTGCGCGGTCATCATGAACGTCCAGTACGGCGAGTCCACGCACGCCCGCACATGGGTCCGCTCGGCCTCTACGAGGAAACCGGTGGTGTCGATCCAGGCCTGATGCTGCATGGACAGGACGATCTCCCGCCCGGGCGCCCGCGCCGCGAGCGTGGCGACGGCGTGCGGCAGACTGGGGTCGGTGTCCTCGGTGCTCGTGCGCATCCCGGGCACCAGCGCGAACACGGCGAGGGCGGCGACGGCGCCCGCCGCGGCCAGCGCGGTAGCCGCGCGGAAGGCGAGCGACTGGCTGACCCCGACGGCGATGACGAGCAGCGCCAGCATCGGCGCCGACCAGTAGAAGTAGGCGATGTAGTACTGGTACAGGAAATCGATGCCGGCCGCCGCGTAGACGCCGACCGCCAGCGACGACACGACGTTGATGCCGAGCAGCACGAGCAGGAAGCGGCCCAGCCCGCCGCGGGCAGGTACGCGGGCCCGCCCCAGGGTCACCCCGATCGCGGCCGCGTACAGCAGCACCGGCGCTACCCAGGCGTTCCGGTGCGGCCACCAGAACCACAGCGCGTACCGCACGATCTGCATCACGCTGTGGCCGCCGGCCTGACCGGATCTGCCGTAGGCGAAGTAGTGGCCGAAGTCGCCGGGCCAGTGCAGCACCAGGTTGACCACGATCGGCAGCGCGAACACGGCGCTGATGGCGGCGACCGGGACCCAGGCGCTGCGTTCGTGGCGGACGAAGCGCCGCAGTGACGCGGCCGGGGCGCGCCAGTGCGCCCCGGCCAGGACGGTCACGGCGGCGGCCGCGATGACCGGGACGATGAACAGGAAGCAGGCGTGCCCGTGGATGAGGAACCACCCGGTCAGCGCGAAGATCCACGCGTCCCGGACCCGTCCCGCCGCCACCGACGCCGCCGCGATCAGGAACACGCAGTACATGGCGACGTACAGGTACGGCATCCAGTCGGAGTTGACCGCGGGCGGGTGCACGGCCCCGAAGACGCAGACGACCGCGAAGCACGCGGCGGCGGCGCGCAGCGAGCGCGTCCAGCCGTAGACGATGAGCACCGGCAGCGCCAGGATCGCGCTGTTCAGCACGAAGACCGCGAGCACGTGCGCGTTCCAGGCGGTGGGCACCACGTGCAGGCCGGACAGGAAGATCCACTGACCGAGCGCCTGCACGTACATGTAGGCGGGCCCCGGGTGGTGGAAGCCCTCGCGCGAGTAGTTGCCGACGAGCAGGGTGAAGTGCATCGCCTGCTGGATCAGGATCGAGTTCGCGCCGGCGTCGCCGTGCTCGTAGATCTTCTGGGTGAACAGGAACCGGCTGCGGACGCACAGCACCGTGAACAGGACCGCGAACGGGGCCGCCCAGATCCACCAGGGGCGGCGGCCCGGGGCGGAAGTGGCCGGCGCCCCGGCGGGGCCGGCGAGCCCGGCGGGCGCCGGTGTCGCCTCCCGGTCTCCGCGGAGGCTCATGACGGGTTCCCCGGGATGTCCGGCAGCAGGTTCCGGTTCCAGACCAGCACCGTCCACGGGCCGGCGTGGTACGTGCGGGCCGGGGTGCCGAAGTACCGGTGCACCAGTGCGCGCGGCTCCCAGTGGTCGTAGAAGCCGGGCAGGCTCTCCAAGACGATGAAGTTGGCGTACTGCCCGCGGGGGACGTACCAGGAGTACTTCGCCTCCCACAGGTCCCGCCGCAGGGTGAACTGCATCAGCGCGCGGACCCTGACGTCCCCCGCGGTGTTCACCGTGACGATGCTGCTTTCCCAGTAGCCGCCGAGCCCGTAGGTCAGGTGGTGCGCGGCCAGCCACGACGCGAGCTGGGTGTTCTGCGCGGGGACGGCCGGATGGCGGACCTCCCGGGCCAGCCCGGCCAGGTATCCGGCCAGCACCAACGCGCCCGCGGTCGCCACCGCGGCCCGGGCCACCGCCAGCACCGCGCCGCCCCGCCTGACCGCGGCGTGATCGCGGCCCCCGACGGCGGGCCCGGCGGGCCCGGCGGGCGCGGCGGGCCCGGCGGGCGCGGCGGGCCCGGCGGGCGCGGGCCGGTTGCGCCCGGCGAGGGGCCCGGGCAGGGGCACCAGCATCCGGCCGGCCAGCGCCGCCCCGAAGGGCAGCACGACCGCCATCTCGTGCGGGTTCAGCAAGGGCATATTGCTGATCACGTACAGCACCACGTTGATCGCGATGGCGGCGGCCAGCACCTGGTCGATCAGGGTCGCCCGGGTGAAGAAACGCCAGGCCACCAGGATGAGCGCCAGCGCGACCAGGGCAACCCCGGCCAGGTGCAGGAGGGCGACGTCCCGGTCGTAGCCGGAAGGCAGGCCGGAGTAGCCGGCGCCGAAGAGCAGCAGCAGCCCGCGCCAGGTGACCGCGACCTGCCCGGCCCACTTGCCGGCCGGCGCGATGGTGAACGTGACCGCGTGCAGCGTGTAGCCGCCCAGCGCGTGGATCAGCCGGGTCAGGGCCTGCGAGGCGACGGCCGAGGCGACCGCGGCCGCGGCGAGGTAGACCTCGAACCGGCGGGTGTTCAGCGTGTGCCGGACCCTCCCGCTGAGCCCGCCGAGCCCGCCCAGGGCGCCGGACGCGCTCGCCGGGCCCTGCGCGCCGGGCAGGCCCTGAAGGAAGCGCAGCCCGCACACGAGCGCGAGCGGCAGCGACCCCACGGCCAGGACCAGGGAGTCGGCGACCGCGCCCCAGGTCAGCAGGATCCCGGCCACCACAGCCAGCGGCCACCGTCGTTCGGCCGGCCGCACCCGGTCCAGCGCCAGCCAGGTCACCAGGAGCGGGACCGAGGTGCCGATGTGCCCCACGGTGAGCAGCAGGACGAAGACGCCGAACCCCAGCTGCGGGGCGAGCATGATCCCGCCGGCGATCAGCGCCCGCAGCACCCCCCGGCGGCCGGACGCCCGGGACCCGGCGCGCCCGGCACCCTTGGCCAGCATCGCCGCGAGCAGCAGCGCGAGGGTGTAGGTCATCGCCGCCGCGGCGTGGAACGTGCCGGTCTTCAGCCCGAGGATCAGCTCCAGCAGCATGTACTGCGGCAGCTCGGTGGTGTAGAACGACACATCCGACAGCACCCAGCCGTGCAGCAGCAGGTTGCCGTGCAGCATGTCCCACGCCTGCAGGCCGAGGTTGGCCTGATCGGAGTCTTCCGGATAGGTGTTCGACAGGCGCAGATAGGCCACGAAAAGCAGCGCCCCGGCGGCCGCGAGCCCGGCCGCCCAGAGCCAGCGGCCCGCGCCACCCGACCGGGGATGCCCCTCGCCGCCGGGCCGCCCCGGAGCCGGGACCGCCCGCACGCCCTGGGCCGCCTCGCTTCCCGACGCCGACATCGCTCCCCGCTCAGGTGACGCTCAGATGGTGCCGGCTTCGACCGCGTGGCGGATCCACGGGATGACCTCGTCCAGCATCTGGTCCAGGCTCGTCGTCGCCTCGAAGCCGAGGATGCGCTTGGCCTTCTCCACGGCGGGCACCCGCCGCTGCACGTCATAGGTGAACGGCTCGTCGTTGACGATCCGCAGCGGCACCCCGTCACCCTTGATCTTGCGCCAGATCGCCGCGGCCAGTTCGAGCACGGTCGTGCTCTCGCCGGTGGACAGGTTGAAGTCCTCGTTGCGGGCGTCGGGGTGCTCCATCGCGGTCACGATGCCGGCCGCGAGGTCACCGCCGTAGGTGTAGTGCCGGACCTGCTCCCCCGAGCCGAGGATGTGCAGCGGATCCTGGCCCCTGAGTACCTTCTGCGCCAGGTCGGGGACGACGTGGCTCATGGCCAGCCGGACGTTGCCGGACAGGATCTCCGCATCGCCCAGGGCCCGGCTCTCGCCGATCCCGACGCAGTTGAACGGGCGCGCGATCGTGAACGGCAGCCGGTACTGGTCCCAGGCGGCGTGGGCGAAATACTCCATGGCCAGCTTCTGGAAGCCGTAGGAGGACAGCGGCGGGGGGATCTCCCGCTCCTGGCCCTCGCCGGACGGCCAGTTGTTCGCGGCCTCGAAGACCATCGAGGAGGACAGGTAGGTGACCTTGCGCAGCCGGCCGTCGCGGTTCGCGCTGATCGCCGCGTCACAGGAGGCGGCGATGATCCGCTCGTTCGTCGCGAGCAGGTCGTAGGCGTAGGTGTGGAAGTAGGAGATGCCGCCGATCATCGCCGCGCCGGCGATGAAGTGGTCGCAACCGGACAGCAGGCGCGTCATCAGGTCCACGTCGCGGGCGTCGCCCTCGATCAGCCGGTAGTGCGGATGGTCGTCGTAGGACTTCTTCACCTGGCCGTACTTGGAGAAGTTGTCCACACCCACCACGGCGTAGCCGCGCCGCAGCAATTCCTCGACGACGTACCCGCCGATGAACCCGGCCGATCCGCTGACCAGAACTTTCTCCATCAATTCCCGCTAGTTCCCTTCTGTGTCGGGCGCCGGGCCTGGGCCGGACGCCGGGCCGGGCACGCCGGCCTGGGCGCGTATCTGCGCGGCGGACCTGCGCGGCCCGAACGCGAACCGGTACCAGCGCAGGTAGCTGGGAATCCACTTCGCGACCTTGAAGCTGGAGACGCCGGCCTGCCGGTCCAGCCAGATCGTCGGGATCTCGGCGACCGGGCGGCCGAGCCGCTTGGCCTTTGCGGTGAGCTCGATGCCGATCTCGAAGCCGTCGCGGGAGTCGATACCGACTTCCCGTACGAACTCCGTGGAATACGCCTTGAACGAGTTGGTGGCGTCCCGGGTTCCGACGTGCGCCAGGATCCGCAGCGAGCGGCCGGCCGCCCGGGACAGCGTGCCCTTCAGGATCGGCCCGCCGACCTGCTGGCCGCCGGCCATGTAGCGGGATGCGGCGGCCACGGCCACGCCGCGCTCGACCAGCCGGGCCAGCTCGTCGATCTGCCGCGCGTCGTCGCACCCGTCGGCCATGGTCACGACCGCGACGGGGGCCCGGGCCGCGTCGATGCCGAACCTGATCGCGTTGGCGGGCCCGCGGCCGAAGGTGTTGACCAGGCAGCGGATCCGGTTCTCCCGCTGCCCGTACTCCTCGACCACCGGAATCGTCGTATCGGTATCGGTATCGACGATGACCAGGACTTCGCACGGCAGCCGCACCGATTCGAAGAGCCGGTCCAGGATCGGGCCGATCTGCTTGTCCTCGTTGCAGGCCGGGATGACGACCGTTACGCGGGGCACGCTGGGGGTCATATCCGTACGCCCTGGCCCAGAACGTTCCAGATATCCGCGACCGGCTTTTCCGTCACCAGTTCGCGGTACTCGGGATGCGGCGCGGCGATCACCAGCAGGTCCGACTGGCCGATGACGTCCGGCAGCGGCCGCAGGGCCGGGTCGGTGGTCACATACGGGTCGGTGCACAGTACCGATCCTGCCTTGAAGGCCAGGATCCGCTTCAGCTTGTACGACAGGCTGGACCTGGTGTCGTCCGAGCCGCCCTTGAAGGCCATGCCGAGAATGCCGACCGTCATGGACGGCAGGTCGAACCGCTGCTCCAGCCGGTGCACCAGGTACAGGGGCATGCCCTCGTTGATGGTCATCGCGGTGTGGCCCAGCGCGAAGTTGTTGTTGCTGAACGCCGCGAGCTGCATAGTGTCCTTGAACAGGCACGGCCCGGCGGCAAAGCCCGCGGCCGGCATGTCGGCGGCCCGCGGGTAGTCCTCCCCCAGGCCCTGCCGGATGCGCTCGAAGTCGAGGCCGCAGTCGTTGGCCATCATGTAGAGCTGATTGGCCGTCGCGAACTTGATGTACCGCCACACATTGGTGAAGAGCTTGGCCAGCTCGGCTTCCTCGGGCGTCATGATGACGAGCTGGCCGGTGAGCCGGCGGAACAGGGCGCTGGCCCGGTCCACGCCGCGCGCCGTGCGGGCCGAGATGATCTGCGGCAGCTCGAACAGCTCGGTCATCGCCTTGCCCTCGGCGATGCGCTCCGGGCAGAACGCCACATCGAGTTCGACGCCGAGCGCGGCGACCGTCTTTTCCACCAGCGCCGTGACCCTGGGGTAGACGGTGCTGCGCAGGATGAGGATCTGCCCGTCGCGCAGATAGCTGGCACACCCGCCCAGGGCGTTCGGGATGGCGGCCTGGTCCGGGTTGAGGTGCTCGTCCACCGGGGTGCCGATCACCACGATCACGTGCTCGGCGGTGGCCACGATGGCCGGGTCGGCGGACGCCTCCAGCCGGCCGGCGGCACGGGCCTCGCGCAGCGGCTCCGCCGCCCCCGGCTCGGCGAACGGCAGCCGCCCGGCGTTGACCGTATCCACCGCCGCCTGGCTCACGTCATATATGCCGACCCGCGCCCCCCGGCTGGCGAGCGCGATCGCGAGGGGCAGGCCGACGTGGCCGCATCCGCCGATGACCACCGCGTCCAGCTCGAAGGCGCCTTCCGGCGTCGGTCCGGTCACTGCATGTGTCCTTCCGTCCTGAGCAGGCTGGGCCGAATATACAGGTACGCCTGCCACCTGCGGATGACGGCGCTCCGTGCCGGTAACCACCCATCGGCACCGGGCATCTCATGGGACGGTTTGCGCTCCAGCGGCCGATTATGCCCTCCGGGCCATCGAGCCGGCGCGCGCTTACATCCCGGCGATGAGCTTTTCGACCCTTTCGTCCACCGAGCGGAACGGGTCCTTGCACAGGACCGTCCGCTGGGCCTGGTCGTTCAGCTTGAGGTGCACCCAGTCCACGGTGAAGTCGCGGCGCCGCTCCTGCGCCCGGCGGATGAACTCCCCGCGCAGCTTGGCCCGCGTGGTCTGCGGCGGGACGGACTTGGCCTCGAAGATGTCCAGGTCACGAGTGGCCCGGTCCACCGCGCCGTTGCGCTGCAGCAGGTAGTACAGGCCGCGGCTGCGGTGCACGTCGTGGTAGGCCAGGTCGAGCTGGGCCACCCGCGGTGACGACAGCGGCAGGTCGTGCCGGGCCCGGTAGCGCTCGATGAGCTGATATTTCGTTACCCAATCGATTTCCCTGGCCACCTTGTCCAGGCTGCCGGTTTCGATCGAGTCCAGCGCGCGCTCCCACATCATGAGCACCCGCTGGGTGGTGGCGTCGGCGCCGTTCCGGTCGGTGAAGTCCTGCGCCTTGATCAGGTACTCACGCTGAATCTCCAGCGCGCTCATCTCCCGGCCGTTGGCCAGCCGGACCCGGCTCCGCCCGGTCATGTCGTGGCTGACCTCGCGGATGGCCCGGATCGGGTTGTCCAGGGTCAGGTCGCGCATCACCGTGCCCGCCTCGATCATGCGCAGCACCAGGTCGGTCGAGCCGACCTTGAGCAGCATGGTGGTCTCGCTCATGTTCGAGTCGCCGACGATGACGTGCAGACGGCGGAACCGTTCGGCATCCGCGTGCGGCTCGTCCCGGGTGTTGATGATCGGGCGCGAGCGGGTCGTCGCGGACGACACGCCCTCCCAGATGTGCTCGGCCCGCTGGCTGACGCAGTACACCGCACCGCGCGGGGTCTGCAGCACCTTGCCGGCGCCGCAGATGACCTGCCGGGTGACCAGGAACGGGATCAGGATGTCGGCCAGCCGGCCAAATTCGCCGTGCCGCCCGACCAGGTAGTTCTCGTGGCAGCCGTAGGAGTTCCCGGCGGAGTCGGTGTTGTTCTTGAACAGGTAGATGTCCCCGGCGATGCCCTCTTCGCGCAGCCGTTTGTCGGCGTCGACGAGCAGCCCCTCGAGGATCCGCTCCCCTGCCTTGTCATGCGCGATGAGGTCGGTCACGTTGTCGCACTCGGGCGTCGCGTACTCCGGGTGGCTGCCCACGTCCAGGTACAGGCGGGCGCCGTTGCGCAGGAACACGTTGCTACTGCGGCCCCATGACACCACGCGGCGGAACAGATAGCGTGCCACCTCATCCGGCGACAGCCGCCGCTGTCCCCGGAACGTGCATGTCACGCCGTACTCGTTCTCAAGCCCGAAGATGCGCCGGTCCACAGGGCCAGGCTACGTGCCTGCGGCGGCGGAGGCGACACGCGGCGCGCTCCAGGCGGGTGGGCACGTTGATTCCGGTCAGGAGGCCAGGTCGCTGCTCATGGTGCAGGTTACCCGGCACCGTTTCGCCCGCCGCTCACGCGTCCCGCGGCCGGAGGAGCAGACCGCCGGCGATCAGCGCCGCGGCGGCCCAGGCGGCCAGCGAACAGGCCTGGTCGTTCCGCGCTCCCCGGCAGCCCGGGCTCGCCGCCCGCACCCGCCCCGCCCGGGCGACCCTCTCCAGTCCCCCTTAATCACACAAACACCACCGGTTGGCTCGCTCCCGCGTACACCGGGCATTTGGGCAGCGTTTCTGCGGTTCCGCGGAGCGGGCAGCGCCCGGAGCGGGTCAGAGGGAGAGGATGGCGCCTTGGCCGTCTACGCCGTGGGCGCCGTCGTCGTCGAACCAGTGCCCGCCCTCGGCCAGGTAGCGGAAGCGGAGCGTGCTTCCGGACGGGGCGGTCACCACGGTGCTTCGCGTACCGTTCGAGCGCATCCGCAGCGGATGGGCGAAGGGATCCCAGTTGTTGAAGTCGCCGACCAGGGACACGGCACCCGGGGGCTCGTCGGCCGGCAGGGCGAAGGTGACGCGTACGGAACCGTTGCGGATTGGCTTCGATACCTTGATCATCTAACTCTCCACATTGACTTGCTCATCCTCCGTGATGGAGGGATTACGCTCTGATGTAGCGCAGAGTCTCTCCCGGGTGGCCCATCGACACTATGTTCGCATAGGGCGCAGAAATAGTCGATACTACGTTCGGGTGAGTTGTGTTCGTGCCCTGCCGCCGGACCAGCACCATGGCGTGCAAAGGCGCCGCCCGCCGGTCGTCCCCACCCCCGGGGCCTCGTCACTGAGAGCCGTTCTCGTCGCTGAGTGAGAGCCGGGTCAGCCGGTGGCGTGCAGCCAGCGTACGGGCGCGCCGTCGCCGCCGCAGCGGAACGCATCCAGTTCCTCGTCCCAGGCCCGGCCGAGCAGGCGGTCCAGCTCGATGCGGAGCGCGGAGTCCGTCTGGGACATGGCCAGGGTCGCGCGCAGCCGCCCCTCGGGAATGAGGATGTCCCCGTTTCCGCCGGTCACTGCGCTGAACGTGCCGAGGGTCGGCGTGTAGCTGTGCCGCACGCCGTCACACCCGTCGCTGGCGTCCTCGGTGACCTCAAAGCGCAGCCGGTCCCAGGCCGCCAGCGCGGAGGTGACCGCCCCGGCCGTGCCCGGGCGCCCTTCCCAGCTGAGCTCGGCCCGGAGGGTCCCGGGCGCCGCGGGCTGGCCGACCCACGGCAGGTCTACAGGTACGCCAAGTACACCCGCCACGGCCCACTCGATATGCGGGCACAGCGCAGCGGGCGCTGAGTGAATTTGCAACACGCCTTGTGCAGACACTGTTCCTCCTGGCAGACGACGAGGTTCGCCTTCCCCTGCGTCCTCGTGCCTGTCCGGAGGAACTACTAGCCCGGTACGTGCAGCCCGGTGCCAGCATCATATTCTGCCTCATCCCCGCCGGCCGCACCACCCCTGCCGCCGCGAAGACCCCGTCGGCGGATCGCCCCAGGCAGAGCCAGCAAGGCGAAAACCATGCCGATGCCGACCGCCATCCATGGTACGTAGTCGCCGAGCCGGTCGTAAATGGTCCGGGACGCAGCGGCCGGGAGGGTGAGCCGGACCGTCTTGACCCCGCGCTGCGACTCCCCCATCCAGGCCACCAGCCGGCCCCGGGCGTCGAACGCGGCCGAATCGCCGGTCAGCGCGGCCTGCACGACCGGACGGCCGGTCTCGGCGGCGCGCAGCGCCCCCAGCGACGCGTGCTGGGCCTGCGCCCCCGTGCCCTGGAACGTCGAGTCGGCCGTCTGGTAGACGATCACCTGGGCCCCGTGGCCGGTGTCCACCCGGGACATGTCCGGGAACGCCGACTCGAAGCAGATGAGCGGGCCGATCGTCAGCGCGCGGCCGCCCGGCCCGGTGACCCGCAGCGTGTGCGCCCCGTCGCCCGGCATCATGTTCACCGTCGCCGCCTTGCTGATGCTGGTCAGCCAGGACAGCGCCGCGCGGAACGGGATGTACTCGCCGAACGGGACCAGCCGGCTCTTGGTATACGTGCCGTCGATCCCGGTGCGCCCGATGAGCACCGCGACCTTGCTCTTGTGCCCGCCGGCGAGCGAGTCCTGGTCGACGAGGATCTGCGCGCCCGCGGCGGCCGACAGCTTCTCGATGCTGCGCAGCAGTGCCTGGTCGGCCCGCAGGTCGTAGGCGACGCTGCTCTCGCCCCAGACGATCAGGTCCGGCCGCACCCCGCTCAGGCTGGCGTTCCGGCTCAGGCTGGCGGTGAGCAACTGGCTTGCGTCGACGCGGAGCATGGGATTGCTCACCACCCCCGGCTGTACCAGCGCGATCGTCGTGGCGCCGGCCACGGGGGCCGGGGGCGTGAGCCCGAAGGCCGCCGGCCCGGCCGCCAGCACGGCCGCGATCGCGGCGGCGGCCATCAGCCGGGACGCCAGCCGGCCGGACACGATGGCGATCAGGACGGCCACGTTCACCGCGACGATCGCGAAGCTGACCAGCCACACCCCGCCCACCGACGCCAGGGCCAGCACGGCCGGGTGCTGCCACTGGCTCGCGCCGAGGACGGCCCACGGGCCGCCGAGCGCCTGCCAGGACCGCAGCCATTCGGTGACCAGCCAGCAGCTCGGCGCGACGACGAGCGCGGCCAGCGTCCGCGGCACGGTGACCGGCGGCCGCAGCAGCACCCAGATCACTATCCCGAACGGACCCAGCAGGACCCCGAACACGATGGCGACGATGATCACTGCGGGGCCGATTTCCGGGGCCAGCCAATACTGGGCGGCCACGAAGTACCCGCAGCCCAGCCACCAGCCCCGGATCGCCGCCTCGCGCGCCGACGGCGCACGGTGGATCAGCGCCATCCCCGGCACCAGCGCGAACCACGCGAGGAAGGACAGATTCGGCGGCGGGAAGGCCAGCAGCGGCAGGGCACCGGCCAGCAGGGACCCCCACCAAGCAGGCCGCCTCACCCACTGGGGCGGCCGGGGCAGACGCATACGCCGATTGTCCGTCCGGACCGCCCTTCCCGGCGAACTCCCAGCTCACGTCGGGGCGTTGACCATTTGCCGGAGAGCCCGGGGCGGACGCGGTGGGCGGTCCGGGAGCCGGAGATGTCTCCGTATCGCAATTGGGTGATCTGGGTGGTGCATTCGGTGCATTATGTGCATCACCTATGACGGTACGGCAGCGGCCCAGCGGTCCCGCGAACGCCGGCCCGCGCGGCCTCGGCGACCGGGACATCGACGCCATGCTGTTCACCGCCGAGATGTACGGCCTGCAACTCGACCTGCTGGCGGCCGTGCTCGGCGGTACCGTCCCGCGGGCCCGCACCGCCGTGACCCGCTGGCGGCGGCTCGGTTACGCGGATTCGGGACGGCTGGGTCCAGGAGCCTCATGGGTCTGGCTGACCCGCGCCGGGCTGGCCGCGTGCGGTCTGCGGTACGCGCCCATCCCGCCCGCGCTCTCCCGCCTCGCGCACATCAGGGCGGTGACCACGGTGCGGCTGGCTTTAGCGGCCACGGCGGGGTACCAGCAGGCCGGGGCGTTCTGGCGGGGGGAACGCCGGCTGGGGACGCGGGCGGGCAGCCGGGCCGGGCTGCGGGAGCACCTGCCGGACGGCGAGGTGCACTGGCCGGACGGCGCACCCGTGCCGTGGGCCGGGGAATGCTGGGCGATCGAGGCGGAACTGACCCGCAAGACCGTCACCCGGACGACCGCGATCATGCGCGAACTGCTGTCGCGGACCGGCGACTACGGCTGCCCCGCGGCGGACGCCGCCGTTCCCGGACGGCCGCCGCGGCACGCACGGGCCCTGTACGTGTGTTCGGCGGCGGCGCGGCCCACGGTGCTGCGGGCCCGGGAGGCGCTCGGCCCGCTGGCGGCCCGGCTGGAGATCCGGGATCTGCCGGCGTACGCAGCCCTGGACACCAGCCCGGGCACGGGCGCGGCCGGGCCGCCCTCCGCCGCCGGGGAGCGGGCATGCTGATCCGCCAGTACCTGGCCTTACTGCTGCTGCGCGCCGCGGCCCGCCTGCTGTGGCGGCTGATCAAGGTGGCCGCGGTGGCCACGGTGATCATCGCGGCGGCGCCCGTCTCGGCCGTAGCGGCAGGCGCGGCGGTGACCGCCTGGGTGTGCGGCTGGCCGCCCCGGCGGCTCTACGGCGCCGCGCTCTGGTGCCTGCCGATGCTGGCCGTGTGGCTGGCCGCCGCCGCGCTGTCCGCGCCCGGGTCACGGGGTACCCCGGGCGGGCCCGGCGCGCCCGGCTGGCCCGGCGCTCCGGCTTGGTACCGGGTGGCCGGCGCGCCGTTCCACGCGTGGCTGGACATGTGGCGGCTGGGCGCGTCCGGGCGCGTGCCGGCGGCCGCGGTGGCCGTCGCCCCGGCCGCGATACCGCTGGGCCTGCTCGCCGGCGGGCTGGCCTGGGCCGTCCGGATCTACCGGATGGAGACCGGCACGGGCGGCCTGTCCCCCAGTTCGGCCATCAGCTTCGACCGGCGTCAATGGCGGCGCCAGGTCCGCAGCGCCCGGGCGCGCATCGCCGCGCCCGGGTCTGTCCCGCTGACCTACCGGAACGGGGCCGTGGTGGTCGGCGGCACGATCCGGGCGGTCCGGCACCGGGCGGCAGCCGTCACCGCCCTCCCCTACGAGCGGCTGCGCTCGCATCAGGTCGTGATCGGAACGACCGGCACCGGGAAGCCCACTGCCCTTTCAGCATAGGGCTAGCAGGTTGACTCCAGTCAAGAGCTTTGGCCAGGTGCGGCGTGCCGCGTATCACCGGCATGGCCGAGAACACGAAGGACCTGATCGAGGACCGGGCGCGCGAGCTGGCCGAGGCTGCACCGCCCCTAACCGCTGAGCAACGCGATGAGCTGAGCGTACTGCTGCGCCGCTGCTGACGTGGAAACCTACCCGTCAGAGGGCTCTATCCAGTAGTCGTTCACGTCCACGACAGGTACGAGCAGGAGGTCGTATGCCGACGCAGGCCACGCTGGAGCATCGCCCTGCATATGGGGAGCATCGAAGTCCTCGCTTATCCGGACCGCTGGTCATCCGTCGGGGCTCGCTGCGCGTCTCCCATGAAAGCAAACAGACTCTGCATGGAGGCCGGATGGGCTTCTCCGTCAAGATCGCGCCAGGCGTCAGGGTACGGGCGTCCAGCCGCGGCATGCGGACCAGCATCGGGCCACGCGTGGCACGCGTGCATGTGGGCGCCGGCCGTAGCGGCATCTCCACCGGAGCGGGGCCCGTCGGCTTCTACACCGCGATTGGCCGCACCCGCCGCAAGACGGGTTCCCGCGGCAGGAGCCCGTCGATCGCATCCCTACAGCGGCAGGCTGCGGCGGCGCGAAACGCTGAGGCGGCTGCGCAGAAGGCTGAGGAGGCGCAGCGGCTGGCGGCTGCCTTGCGCGAGATCCTCAACGTGCACCGGCAGGAATTCCCGCCCGCTCAGCGGCCCATCGCGCCGGCGCCGACCCCGCCAGATGAGCGTGAGGTGCGCCCGAGGCACGAGCATGCCGCGCTGCAAGGAATCGGATTGTTCAAGCGTGCCGAGCGCGCTGCGGCGAAGCAGCGCGCCGCTGTAACGGCGGTCGCGGAACTCGCTGCGCTGCGGCAGCAGGCGGAGACGGCGGCGGCCCAGGCGCAAGCAGGACTCGACGCGCAGTGGCGGCAATTGCTCGCCAACGACCCTGATACCGTCATCTCCACCCTGGCGGAAGCCTTCGAGGACAACGAAGCACCAGCTGCTCCCATCAGCGTCGATAGCGACGAGGTGTCACTTGCGGTTCTCGTCCCTGCAGATAGCGTGGTTCCGGAAAGGATGCCAGCGACGACTCAGGCCGGCAATCTGACGCTGCGGAAGCTGCCGAAAGGCGAACGCGCTTCGCTGTACACGTTGCTCGTGGCTGGCTATGTCCTGGTAACACTGCGTGAGGCCTTCGCGGTGGCGCCTGGGATCAACGCCGCCAGGGTGGTCACGCTGCGGGCGGGCAGCGCAGACGCCTACGGCAACCCCCGCCTCGAGTGCCTCATGGCCGGCCGTTGGACCCGGACCTCATTCGAGGGTGTGCGCTGGGAGGACGCTGACGCCGGAACGATTCTGCAGGACACCGCAGATGAGCTCATCGCGAACATGCGCCGGACAGAACTATTGCCCATCGACCTTTCCAAGGAGCCTCAGATCACGGCAGTCCTCGCCGACATCGACACGGCTGAACTGCTCAGCGAACAATGATGCGTCACGGCGCGCGAGATGGTGGAGGCGGCGCCGCCCCCGACCGACGCTGAGCGCGCCGAGCTGAGGGCGCTGCTGCGCCGCTGACGAGGCTGACGGGGCCGCTGCCGGTAGCCTGTCTGCCGTGACCGCAGAGGAGGCGCTTCACGCCGTGCAGGCGGCGCTGATCGCCCGCCGCATCGACGCCCGCGCAGAGCAGCCTGACGCCGCCTGACCTGCCCGGGATGTCCCCGCGGATGACTGATTTCCCGTCTGACCTGCGGTTCATGGATACCTACAACTGAGCAACACTTTTGAAAAAGTAGTCTCTGACTGTAGGCGAGCGGGAACCTCTCGCGGGGACCTTGCTCTAGCTTCGTAGACCTTGACCCCTAACTTGTGTTCCATGTAAGTCCCCCCGTATCACGGGAATGGACATACTCACCGAGCTTCACGATCTGGCCGGGCTGCAGTTCAACTGGTTCCGGCGCCCGCCTGGCCTCAAGCGCGCCAAGACCTGGCCCGCAGATAAGGCGGACCTGCTGCTGGCCCTGCTGGCCCGGGTCAGCGAGCTGAAAGATAAGTCAGTCACTGATCAGGTCAAGGACGGCTGCAAGGCGGCCAGGGAGCGGTACGGGCAGGACATCCCCGCCGACCGGCGGCACGTCGATAACGGGACATCCGCCAGCGACTACGGCGAAGACCGCGACGCCTTCAACGACCTGCTGCGGAAGATCGCCACCTTCGGCGCCGTGGACGTCGTGGTCGTCTGGTCCGTCAACAGGCTGAGCCGCACCCCGGCGGAAGGCGACGCCTTCATGTTCTTCTGCTGGCTCAACGATGTCCGCGTCTTCGTCGTCAAGGATTCCCTCGCCGATCTCGATGACGGCGGGGACGGCACCCGGGCCGAGTACAACCTGCGGCGGGACTCCGACTGGGGTTATTTCGATGACGAGTTCAAGAAGGGCAACCAGGAGTCGCGCGGCAAGTCCAGGGACATCGCGCGCGGGCACCGGGGCAACCGTGAGAATGGCATCAAGGCCGGGGAGGCTCCCGGCGGCTGGGTGACCAAGTACGATCCGGTGACCCGCGAGCCGGGCCGCGAGGTGGTGCTGGCTGCGGCCAGGGTGCTCGTCCGCATGGTGCGCGAGCTGGCCGCCGGTTCCTCTGGCTCGATGGTTGCGTGGCGGCTGAACCAGGATGACGTGCCGACGTTCACCAGGACGAAGAAGGACGGCACCCTGTGCCGCAAGAGGGCAACCGGCCGGTGGTACGGCCGGACCGTCCTGGTCGCGGCGCTCAACCCGGTGCACATCGGCCAGATCCGCAAGAAGCCGGTCAAGCCCGGCCAGCCCAGTGACATCTGGGACCTGCGCCCGGCAGCGGATTACTTCCCTATCGTCCGCGGGCCGCGCAAGGATGCGGAGTGGACCGCGGAGGAGCGCGACGAGCTTGGCTGGGACGGCACCGAGGAGGAGTTCATCCAGCTGTGGAAGGACGCCAGGGCCAAGGTGAAGTTGCTCGGCCAGGTCAAGCCCGGAACGAACGGTTACCGTGACGGCAAGGCCGCCATCAGCGCCGTCCGGTCCGGCGGGTCGAAACATCTGCAGAGCTTCATCGCTCAGTGCGGCGTCTGCGGTGGCCCGGTGCGGGTGGCTATGTACCAGCGCCAGAACGGGCACTATTACTACCTCAGCTGTGAGAAGAGCGGACACTCGAGCGTGCGCGAGGACTGGGCAGATGAGGTGCTGACCGAGCTGGTCATCGACAAGCTGGCCCGGCTGACCAGGGAGGGCGGCTTCTCCTGCGATGATGCCGAGGCGCTGGCCGCGAACCTGCGCAAGCAGGAGGAGAAGACCCGCTTCTGGGATGCCAAGCTGGCCTATCTCGACGGCGAGGCGAAGGACTTCGATGCATGGAAGCGCGCCGACCAGGAGAAGCGGCAGGTGCTGGCCGGGCTGCAGGCCGAGGCGGAGAAGCTCAGGATTCCGGTGGTGATCAGGGAGTTCATGCCGTGCAAGGGCGACCGGGACCTGATTGCCGACATGTGGGAGGCCAAGGACCCCTCGGCCAGGCGCGCGACCCTCAAGGGCCTGGTGAAGGCGATTCGCCACGCCAGGTCGCCGCTGACTAAGGCCCAGGCCCTGCGCCTGCCCGAGGAGGACCGCAGGCAGGTTGCCCGCGGTCAGGTCAGCGTTGAGTGGGCGGATGAGTTCCGGCAGGCCGGCGACATCTGCACCGTGACCGAGACCGGCGTCGTTGCGATTCTGGAGGTCCCGGAGGGCTGGAGGCTGTGCACCGGGCCGTGCCGGAAGCCGCAGCCCGCGGACGCGGAGCACTTCTACGCTGACAAGTCCAGGGCCGACGGCTGGTCGAACCTGTGTAAGCCCTGCTATCGCGCCCGGCAGCGCCGCTACAAGGCCACCGCAGCAGACGGCGGGTCCGTGGCCGTGGTCGGGGGCGCAGCCTGACGATAAGCGTGCGGGAAGGTGCCGCGCCACCTGCGGAAACATCTCAGGCTGTGGCAAAAGTGGCCAGCCGATGAGTAACACGAATGAGCGAGACGCGGGAGTAGCTACCCGCGTTGGGGCCGGGTGTTGTGTAGGCGCCCGGCCCCCTCCACCTACACGGAGGCGAGACCAATGGGTGATGCTAAGCCGACCAAGCCGCAATCCCCGAGGTGGGGCCTGGAGCGCGCGGTGCGCGAGTCCACCCTGGAACCAGTTGACCGGCTGGTCAAGTTCGTACAGGCCCAGGAAGTCAACGACAGCCTGAGTCTCGGTGACTTCTCGCCGAGCGGGCGGCAGATTGCCAGCCGGACCGGGCTGGCCCGCAGCACTGTCGCAGACTGCCTGAGGCGGCTGGCCGAGACCTGTCCCTGGACGACGTCGGGGCGGAGAAGGTCAGCGAGTGGACGCGGGAGCGGATGCTGGAAGATCGTTGACGAGCGGTACGCTCGCAACCGTCCGCTGATCGTGACCTCCAACCTCGCCCCGGCGGAGCTGGAGGCGTTTCAGGAGCCGCGGGGCGCCTTTTATTTACTTGCAGGACTAATGTTATCGGCAGCGTACGACAATATTTGGCTGTCGCTGGACCGTTCCTGGATTTGGTGCAAGTGATCTCAGAGTCACCGCTTGAAGACCGATTTCTTCCGCTGCCCGCGCGTAAGGCACGGGTGAGCCGAATCGTCGCTCTAGAAGCCGCCAGACGAGTGCTGGCTCTTCCCGGTGCACCGTCACAGGCTCATTCCTGCGCCAACCGCGCGCAGACAATTGCTTAAAAAGTGAGGTCTTCCGCCTCTCATCGATGAGGCCGAGTTGCGTTCCCCGCATTATAAGCGCTTGTATGGATACTCCCCAGTGCTTCTTGAGTTGGATCAGATCACTAAGCATGACCGCAGACGAGAATATTTCCCGTGCTCTCTCTTCGGGGACTAGCAGTGCGCCCGCAAAGCGGCTTGCCTCTCCTTCCGGATCTTTTGTCGTTCGCCTACTGCTATGTAGTACAAGATGCCCCAGTTCATGGCTCAGCGTGTGCCTGTGCCGATCACCTGGCCCGCCAGTGAAGTACCCGATGAGTGCAAGTTCGTCGCGGCCCGGCCAGCACGACACACCGAAGTGGCCCACCGGTTCAAATTCGTCATCCTCAGCGTCTCTCAAAGTAAGAGGCACAACGGCGATGCCTGCGCGTTCGCATGCGCGGGTAAGGTGGGGTATTGGGCCGCCGGGGTCCAGTTGCAGTGCTTCCCGGGTTGCCGCAGCAAGACTCTCCACGTCATCGCCTGAGAAGCCGTCCTTGGCCATGGGCAGATCAGGGCGCGGGAACCTCACACCGGCTAGAAGCCCGGAGACCACTCGGAATGCCTCATCGAAGAGCACCTTTATCCGCTTGGTATCTCCCTGTCGAGCCGATGAAAGTTTCCGGAAACGCAGTGAGCCGATAGGAACATCCGGTGGGTCGGCCTCAAAGAAGCGTATGGGTGTAGCCGTAGCCTGGGCGATTGCCTCTACGATTTCTTGCGACGCCTCACGGAGCCCGTTCTCAACTTGCGAGATCAGTGACTGACTAACGTTCGCCGCATAGGCAAGCTCGGCTTGAGAGAACCCCATCAGTTGCCTTAGGGATCGAATGCGCTCACCCGTCGATGCCGTCAGCATCTTCCTCTCCCGCTTCCTCATCGAAGAACGGAAAGTCGAATCCAGGATCTTTAGGCTCAAATTCCATGCCGGCCATCTGATCCGCAGCGGAGGGGAGTTCGAAATCTACGTCGATATTCGCTTTCTGGCCGACTCTCCATGGGGCGGTTGTGCGAACGATACGGAATTTTAGTTGCTTAGTTTCCTCGTCAACGGCCCACACGCAGATAAGCGTGCTGCCAAGCCCACCGTAAAGGTTGATCTTCGGGTTACGGTAATAGTCAATCCTGGCACGGTTGTGGCCAGGTGGCGGGGGCAGCATGTCACTCGGTACAGGGCCTGGCCGCAAAAAGCGAAGCTTCAATGCCCCCAGACTGAGGACGATCTCTCCGTTCGGGCGCGGCGGGCAAAGTTGCCACTCCCCGGGAAGGTTGCCCCAGGACGCCAACTCTCGGCGCATGTGATAGCGAGTGAGATGAGCGCGGCCACCGACGTACTCTTGATCGGACATGCCATGTTCGCCAAAGTGCAGGTCAGCAACGTCCCAGGCACGATTGCCGCAGCCATGCACAGGTTCGCACAACGGCCGGACTGCCTCTACGATGATCTTGCCATCCTCTGATGTGGCCACGGCTGTGATTAAATCACTTTGAAAGTCACACCGCCCGGATGTTGCTCGGAGTGTCGCCGCTTCACTTCTCATCCACTACGTGCGTGCCCCAGCCGACCCGGCCCCTCGGTCAACTCTTCCCCGCCGTGCCGCGCGTGCGGTCGTTCCTCGACCGGATCGGAGGAGGAGAAGCCGCACGGGCCGCACCCGCCGGACTGTGTGTGCAAGCCGTGCGCGTCTCTCGCTGCGATGTACGAGCCGATTGACGAGCCGCAGCCCTCCCCGGCGGACTTCCCGCCGCTCGGCCAGATTGCCGACGACGATGGTGAGCCGGGCACGATGGCGGCCGGCTTACTGTGATGGCAGGTCCGGATAGACGCAGGAATGGGTATGAGCAACCCGCAACGTTCCAGTCTCCGGCCGCTGCCGCTCGCCATGGCCCGCGCTCGCGCCGTGGCGGGAGGAGCTGACGGTGATGAGCGCCAGTCCGCTCCCTGACGTGTACCACCGTCTGGCCGACGAGCATGACGGTGCCGTCGCGGCGCTGCTGGAGGAGCTGCGCGAGCGCGACGGCCGGCGCTACAGGCTCACGAAGCGCACTCCTCCGTCATCGCTCTCCGACGCGGCCAGGGGCGTACTCCAGGCATTGCTGACCATACAGGGGGACGGCAACCTTCCCAGGTACTTCACCTACCGGCAGGTCAAGGAACTCGGCGGAAGGCATGAGGCCCTTCGCGGGCGATGCTGGCCGGAGTTCCGCGAGCTGCTCGGCGCCGACCAGATCGTGCGGCCATGACGGGCGGCCCCGTGCCGGGGTAACTCAGCTTCTTGCGTACGATAAAGCGCGCAATCTGCGGACCTGAGCCACCCGCCCCTCGTCCTCACCCGCGCCAAGGGCCGGGAGGTCCCAGATTTAGCCGTGAGAGACGCGCAGGCCACCGATTGCCCGGCCATGACCGCCAGGACCAGCCCGGCAGCCCAGCGTGACGCGGACCCCGGGATCAATCACCGCACCGCCGCTGACCCCGGCGCCCAGCACAGTGACGCCGAGGTGGACGGCACCTTCTATGCGATCAGCGACCTCGAGTCCATCGTCAAGGCCGTCATCAGGCAGGCCCCGGACAAGGCCCACAGATGGCTCATGTGGGAAGCGTTCACCGCTGCGATAGAGGCCGCGGCGGAGTACAGCCAGGAGATGCCGTGGGATCCGCCGGAGGCAGTTACCCGGGTATCCGCACGGCTGGCCAGCCGTGCGCTGATCAGGATGCTGGAGGCTATCCCTGATATCGCGGAGCGGGACAGGCTGGCGAAGGTCGGCGAACGGGAAGCGGAGAAGGTCGAGCAGCGGCTGGAATCCGGTATCTCTGATGCGTCCCCGTCACCCGGCTACTCACTGCGCTGTCAGTACTGCGGTAATCCGATTCCGGCCGCCAGGGGCAAGAAAGCGCGCTACTGCAAGAATTCGCATCGCGTCAACGCCCACCGCCGGGCCAAGCGGGAGGCAGAGCGCATCGCTAACGCGATGGCCCCGGCCGCCCGTTAACCGTCATCTCGCCGGGCGTGGTAACCGGCACCGGCCGACCCGCTGGCCAGGTGACCGTGAGAGGCCGCGTGACCGGCGTCAGGAGCCTGCAGAGGGCATGTCCGCGGCTGCTGCCGCCAGTACCGGCCTCCGGATTAGCGAGAGCGAGCCCGCGAGCTACGTCACCACCCGCCGGCGGACAACCGCGCCTGGCTGCCGATGTGCCGTGCCCCGGCATATCGGTCACCCGGTAACTGCTGATTGGCAGTTCCTAGACTGATCGTGTGAGCATGAGTGATGAGGACTGGCGGGGTTATGCCCGCGCGCTGGCCGATGCGGCGGAGAGCCTCGGGGTCTTCACTGAGCGGCTAGCCGCCTCGGGGAGGGACTTTGAGCCGTTTGCCGGCCAGGCAGGCGTGCTCGGGTACCGCGAGCTGGACGAGGCGCACGGCAAGCTGGTGCATGATTTGCAGGCCCAGGCGACTCAGGCAGGCCTGAAGCACGAAACGTCCCGTGAGCCCTGACCAAGGCCAGCGCCGTGGTGCAGGCACTCGTCAGTTGCGCATCTGAGGCACGATTAGCGGCCCCGGCTAATCCGCTGAAATAGTACCGCTTTTGCACAGATCACCTTCACATCGCGGATTCGCTGCTATATAGTGTTAGTTAGATGCAGAACTAACAGTGGAGGCAGTGATGAGCGAGAGTGAGCACGAGAGGGTGACCACGGCGGGCCGGACGTTCCCGCCCGAGCCGCTCACCCCGGACGAGCTGGCCGCGGTGATCGCCCGGTGCAGCCTGCGGGCACCTACCGGCATCCGCAACAGGGCTCTCATCATGCTGCTGTCGCGCAGCGGTGTGCGGATCAGCGAGGCGCTGGCGCTGAAGCCGGCGAACGTCGATTTCGCCACGCACACGGCCCGCGTGCTGCACGGCAAGGGCGACAAGGCCACCGTGCGCGGGTTCCACCCGAGCGCCGATGTGGCGCTGGCCCGATGGCTGGAGACCAGGAAGCAGTACGCCGCGGTGCACGGCTGGAAGAACGGCCCGCTGTTCTGCACGCTGGACGGCGGCCCGCTGAGCGACCGCTACGTGCGGGACCTGCTGAAGCGGCTGGCAGATAAGGCCGGGATCGACAAGCGGGTGCACCCGCACGGGCTGCGCCACACGTTCGCCTGGGAGCTGGAGCAGGCGGGAGTGCCGGTCAGCGTCATCTCCGACCTGCTCGGGCACTCGTCCATCGCCGTCACGGCCCGCTACCTCAAGCACCTGACCAACGGCCAGGCGGTCAAGGTGCTGCAGGATGTTGACCTGCCTTCACTGGAGGCGGGTGACCATGGCTGAGACGTACGTCCTGCTGATAGAGGAAATGCCGTCCGGCAGGCTCGCTGTGTCCGGCCTGCCGGAGGATCGCGCCGAGCGGATGTCGCTGACCTACCGCCTGCTCGATGTGATCCGCGCGGTGCAGCACGCCGACACCGGGGATGACCTGAGCGACGGCCAGGCATGGGTGAAGTACGCGAAGGCCGGCTATGTGCAGGGCTTCCTGCTGAACGGTGACGCATAACCGCAGGTGAATCCCTGATTGACAGTTTCAGTGACAGGCATGCCCGATGAACGGTGCATGCCTGACCTGCTGTCTGATGCCACCGACACCCCGCCGCCCCGCACGCAGTGCTGCCGGTGCTCGGCCCGCCCCGCCGTGTACCTGATCAGGCCGCATGAGCTGGGGCTGTGCCGCCCGTGCTACCTGTGGATCATTCATGGGGAGTATGCGTACGAGCAGCCTGAGCCGGTGCCAGATTCCATGACGACCGTCTAGCCCCGGGCCCGCTGGCCCGGTGCTCAGGGCTGGGCGGTCCTCCGATTCCCTGACTACGGCCCCGGCTATGCCTTCTGCAGACAGGGCATGGCTGGGGCTCATCCATCCCCGGGCTTGCCTGACGCCGCCTGCTGAGTATCAGGAGTGCCCGGTCATGACGATGGCCAGGGCAGTGCACAACTGAATGCGCGCGGCGGTGGCCGGGTCTCTTCCCTCCCAGGTCCGCCCGGCCTCCGTCCGTCGCGCTAAGGACCTGGGAGGGTCTATGAGCGCCAAGGGCGCAGATTCAGGCATCAAGCAGGGCGAGGTCGTGCCGTGGGCGGACCCGCGCGCCGAGCTCGATGACATCAAGGCGCAGGGCATCCGGGGCAGCGAGCTGGTGGATGAGGCGACCGCGCGGCTGGCGCGGTTCACCCGGGCCGGCCGGTGGCGGGAGCTGCTGACCGAGGACTACGCGACGGTGGCGGAGTTCCTGACCGCCGAGTTCCCGATGCTGGCCCAGCTGGCTATCCCGGTATCCCCGCGGCGCGAGCTGGTGGCGCTCATGGCGGGGCAGGAGACACCGCAGAGGGCCATTGCCGCGGCGCTGGGCGTGAGCCAGCAGACGGTCAGCGGCGACCTGCGAATTACCAATGTTGGTAATTCAGGCCAGTCGTCGCAGGTCAGCGGCCCGGGGAAGCGCGGTCGCGGCGGGCCCCGGAAGCCGGACGTGCATCCGGATCTGCGGGGGAAGCCGGAGCAGACCGCCGGGCAAGCCCGGGAAGGCAGGTAAGCCGCCTGTTTCCGCAGATCACCCCCCGAATGACAGTAAAACTGCGAAAGATAGCAGCCCGGAGACGGCGGAGAACACCGCCCCCCCGGCATCATCACCGTCATCCCCGGTACAAGACAGCGTGCAGACCGGCACCGCGGCGGCCACCACTGCTGCTAAGTCCGATCCTGAGCCGCAGCCGTGCCCTGGTTGCCGCAACCTCGGGGCGCGGCTGACGGCCGCGGATGAGCGTATCGCCGCGCTGAAGGCGGCGCACCCGGACGTTGTGATGGCCGCCGAGCTTGAGGCGGTCACGGAGCAGCGGAACGCGCTGCAGGCCGAGGTCGCCAGCCTCCGGGCGCAGCTCTCAGCGGCCCTGAGCGGGGCCGGGGAGGCGGACCCCTATGACGACTTGACGGTGGACTCAGATGGCGCAGATTCAGCGCACGGCAACGGCCAGGCGGCTTCGCAGGCCGGCCCGTGCGTGCACTGCGGGAGGCCGGGGCCGCTGTTCCTGTACGACGGCGTGGAGACGGGCAAGTTCGCCTGCGACCGCTGCTACGCGAAGGCCAGGGACCCGCTGGTGTCGAGGAGGGCGGCGTGACGGGGCCTGATTCCCCCGGGCCGTGCCCGCGGTGCGCTGAGCAGATAGCGCAGCTGCATGCCCGCCTCCAGTTCCGCCCGTGCGGTTTCAGCGGTACCGGAGCCGCTGTCTGCGAGGTGCGGGGTCCGGATGGCAGGGTCACCCGCGGCACACTATGCCTCGCGCACACGGTCCTCCTGTCCGCCGCCCCGGCGTTCGGCGTGGAGGTGCTGAGCGAGGAGGACGGCCCGTGCGGCTGGCTGGTGCCCGCCGAGGAGTCGTCCATGGCGGAGCAGGCGGCGGTCCCGGAGGAGGTGACGGCGTGACCGCCCAGGAGCCGGAGGATGGCATCCTCGATGTGCTGGCCGCGGTGCAGGCCGCGAGGGAGGACCGGACCGCCGATCTTGAGCTGGTTCTGCGGCACGGGGATGCGCCGGACATGCTTCATGCCGCGCTGAAGCTGCTCATCGAAGCGGCGGATGAGGCTGACGCCCCGCCGGAGCACTGGCGGGCCTGGGCGATGAGCGCCTGGTGCCGGAGGCGATTACCGGCACATGACCGTCAACGAGGCTGATGCGGCGCTCACGGCGCTGGCCGCTGATTTGCTGGAGGAGCTGTCGGCTGGCCGCGCCCTGGAGCTCGTCGCCGGCCTGGCCCCGCCCCGTTCACCAGATTGGCGCACCCTGACCCCCCGCCAGCTGTCCCTGGCGGAGAGCGCTAACCCGGATCTGCCCGCCACCCCTGACCGCCCCGGGGCCCATCACTGCGATATCTGCGGCTGCGCCGACTCCCAGCAGATTGAGCCTGGCCCGGACAAGGAGTACTTCGGCGCGGATAAGTGCGCGTGGCTGTGCAAGGACGCGAACGCCAGAGCCTGTGAGTCGAGGAAGCTTCACCGCTACCCGCCCCGCCCCGATCTTGTGCCCGATGCCGTCCTGAGCGCTGTCGGCGCAGATGACGCGGGGCAGGCGGCCAGGGCCGCTGCGCAGCAGGAGCCGCAGTCGGGCAAGCCCGCAGGAGAGCAGTCGGAGCCCGGCCAGCAGGAGGGCTGGCAGACGCCGGAGGGCTGGGTGACCACGGCAAATGGATCATGGAACGCGCGCGGCGACTGGCTTCCCCCGCTGCCCGCTTACCAGGCCTACGCGCACACCTTGATGAACCCGGCGCACAGGAGCCACCTCCTGTCGGGTTCGGCCAGACCCCACTATTACGCAGGCGCGAACTATCTCCCGGCGGCGATGTACGGCGCTGAGCCTGCGCAGGAGGCCCCGGGAGGCCAGCAAGGGCGGCCAGGGCGGGATCCCGCCTGAGGGAGTGCCTGAGGGTGTCCGGCAGGCCATCCAGGGCGACCACGTGGGCGGGGACATCCAGTCACAGTCCCCGGCCGCTCCGGAGGCGCAGCCGGTACGCCCGGCACGGGGCCGGTATGGACGGCGCCGCACCCGCTGGCGGTAAGCCCCGGTGCTGCCCGGCGCGGCCGGAAACTTCTTCCCCGGCTGTTAAGGCCGATCCTGCTCATCCGGGCCGGAGTTCCGCATGTTCGGCCGGGCCGGGGAAGGCGGTCAGCCGGGCGGCACCGGTCAGTTATGTACGTAAGCGCCGATTGTCCGGGCGTGACAGCCGGGATCGAGCTTGCGGGCGGGTCGGCGTTCCAGCATGAGCTGCCGCGGCTGTGCGGCCTGGTCGCGGCCGGCAAGATTGTCCGCGTCGTCCATTTGCAGACAGGCATGCACAGAAGCTGGTTTGTCCGGGAACGCCCCGGCGGCTGTGAGCCGGTCCGGGTCACCATCTACGAGCTGGGAAGGTCCATCGGCCGGATCTTCGATGACATCCGCGGCGGCGCCGTCTATGAGATCTGGAATGGCAACGAGCACCGGGTGGCCGGCTATCTGAGCTGGGCCGCGGACGAGTGGCTCGCGGAATTGCTGGCGAACTGTGCGCTGACCTACACATACCGGGCCAAGAGCGGCCGGGTGATCAAGCGGGACTTCTATCCGCTGAACGTCCAGGCCGAGCCGGTGCCGCCCCGCAGGGAGGTGCTTGTCAATGGCTGATCACAAGCCCGGGTGCGATTGCAAAGTCTGCCGGGCCTGGCAGGCGGCCGAGGAGCACCGGAAGGCGGCGGCCGAGGCGGAGCAGACCAGCCGCGATAGCGCCTGGTTCGCGGTGATGGGCGCAGGTGGCGCGGATGCGGTGGTCGCGCTGGCCCGCCGGCACGGCGACCCGGGACGGGCGGTCAGGCTGCTGACGGCGGCCGGGCTCGATGCGGCGGGCATCACGGAGCGGTACCGGGGGGACGCGCCGCAACAGTCCAGCAGCAGCGGGGGAGCTGGCCCGTGGGCGGGCAGCCCCGATCATGACGAGAGGGTGACCGCGGCGCTGCAGCGCGGGGCGGGCGATGGCGAGCTGGCGCAGCTCCGCGAGCGGGTGGCCGCCGAGTACCGGCAGGCCGCGGCGCAGCGTGCCGCCCGGCAGCAGTCGGCGGTCATGTGGCGTACCCCCTCCGGTGAGACGGTGCGTGACGGCAGCAGTGCCCCGATGGGCGTCTCCCTGGGGGAGAACGGTGCCCCGGTGCAGCGGTCCGTTGTCCATGCGGATGCGCAGGGGGGCGAGCGTGCCTGAGGTTGGCGTGGTCCCCTCCCCCGATGAGCCGTATCTGGAGCTGGACGCCCCCGGCCAGGCCCGCAGGTTCGCCAAGCATGTGCTGACGGTCGGGGAGACGTTCGTCCATCCGGCGACCGGTAAGCCTCTCACGGTGGATGAGTCCTGGTGGTCCGACCTGAAGCGCAACTGGGATGCCCGGGTTGTCCCGATCGTGCAGTTTCCCGCGGCCGACGAGCGGAACCGTCATACCGAAGACCCCCGGGCGAACCTGGGCCGCGTGGTGGATCTCCGCCGGGACGGCCAGAAGATTTACGCCGATGTCGAGGTGCCGGACCCGGCGGTGGCGGACAAGGTGGGCAAGACCATCCTCGGCGCGTCGGCGATGCTCCACATGGATTACCCGGACCCGCGCAATGGCAGGCGCCGCGGGAAAGCGCTGGTCCATGTGGCCTTGACAAACCACCCGCATTTGATCTCGCTCGATCCGTATTCCGAGCTGGCGGCCAGCAGCACGGAGCTGCACGAGGTGCTCCCGGATGGCAGTGTGCTGGCCCCGCGCCTGCTGATGCTGTGCGCTGACCAGTCCGGCTATGCCCCGCTCGAGCTGGCTGAGCCCGAGGGCGATTACCCGCCTGAGCTTGATTACCCGCTGCCCCAGTTCGGAGGCCCGTTCATGTACGAGGATCACCTGAGGGACGAGTTCGCGCGGCTGTCCCTGGCGGCCATGAACGAGAGCAGCGGCCGCGCCGCCAAGCCGCAGTACCCGCTGATTGTGACCGACCGGGATAGGCAGCAGATGTCCCTGTCGGCGGAGATCACCGACACCGACATCCTTGAGGCGACCGGCGAATACAGCCGCAGGCTTGGCGTCCCGTTCGCCGCGGTGTCGGATGCGGTGAAAGAATGCTCCACCGGCAATTCCGCGGGAGAACTGGCCATCGGTCTCTCCGCTGTGGCTGAGGCGGCCGGATCCGGTTCCGGGCTGGAGCTGTCCTCACCGCAGGATGAGGTTGACAGGCTGCTCGCCCTGACGGCCCGGCCTACCGGCGTCAATCATCCGTCCCGCAGCGGTGTCCTCGTTGATTCGGCGTCGAGAGCGCACAGCGAGGATGACGACCCGTCAGATTCTGATCAGCCCGGCAAGGGCGGCGAGGTCCACGCCAAGATCCGCAGGATCATCGAGGAGAACCCGGACCTCTTCAGTGACGGGAAAGGCCGCGATCCCAGTGCGAAAGATGCCTGGCCTTCGCCGGGGCCAAAGTCACCCGCTCAGCGTGAGGCTGAGGAGAAGCGCGCCCTGGCTGGTGGCCGCCCGGGCAAGCGCGGTATCGAAGATTATGCCCGCGGATCGGCGCGGACCCGATCTGGCCGCTGAGTCCTGCGGAGACGTGGCGGGGAGGGCCTAGCCTAAGGTTGCCTCCAGCCTGTCGAGCAGGCCCGCGAGTTCGTGATCGGCCAGGACCGTGGTCATGCCGTCCTGGCCGCGCCAGGTGGCCTGCCAGCACCAGACGGGTTCGCGGCGATGCTGAATGTCAACGTCTGGGTGCTGTCGCTGGAATTGGTGCAACCGGAGAACCTGATCCATGCTGTGATTAAAGCGCAGCGCGCCGCACCGTGCTACCCCGCGCTGCCGCACGCTGCCCCGGAAGACAGCAGGCTGGTGCCCCTAACCTGGTCTTCCATGATCGATAGAGGGAGCCCGGTGCCTCCCTGGCAGCAGATATACGAACTGCTCAGGGACCAGATTGAGTCAGGTGAGCTGGCTCCGGGCGACGCTGTGCCCTCCATCGTCACCATCCACCAGACCTACGGGGTGGCGCACACCACGGCCAGGAAGGCTCTCCGCAGGCTGGTGGAGGATGGCCTGGTGGTGACCAGCCCAATGGGCACGTTCGTCCGGAAGAAGTAGGCCCCATGCTTTAGTGCGGGGCTGGGAGTGAGGGGCCTCTTCTCCAGCGACGGAGAAAACACCGAAAGCCCGGTCCTGGGTGCACCGCGCGATATTAATCTTCTGCTGTGCCATCTCGACGCGAGTGCTCATTTGATCTCTGTGATCGTCGTACTTCAGGGCGTTACTGCTCGGGGCACGCCGCGCAACTGAGTCAAAACAAACCCCTGACTCCGCTGCGTGAACGAGGTACCGGTCCAGCACCATGCGCGTTTGACGGGTGTGACCGGCAGAGCTTCGTGCGCGGCTACTGCGCGCCGCACGCCCGTCAACTCGACCGCGACCAGAGCTTGAGACCCATTCCCACCGAGTCCGCTGACAGGTGCAGCTTTGAGGGTTGCACTCGACCCCGATACGGCAACCAGGACCTGTGCAGCGCCCACTATCAGCAACGGAAGAAGGGCAAGGAACTTCGGCCGCTGTACGAGCACTTGATTGCATCTGACGCGAAATGCGAAGCCCTCGCCAATTGCGGCCACCCCGTTTATGCCTCAGGATACTGCCGCGGCCACTACGAGCAGTTTAGACGCGAGACCAGTTTTTCGACCCTGCAACCACCGATCTCGGCGGATCAGATGTGCACCGGACCGAAGTGCGGGCGCAGGGTAGACGTCGCCTCCGAACTGTGCAGATCGCACGGACTGATCGCCATGCGTGGCGAGCCGCTCACTCCGTTGATTCTCCAGACTGGCTCAAACCAGATCAAGGAGCTTCTTCAGCGCGGCGTCTACTGGTGCAGCCTGTGTCAACGAGAGCTACCTATAGGAGACTTCCCAGAGGACGCGGCGAGAGATCTTCCCCGGGCGAAATGCAGGCTGTGCGTAGGGATCGAATTGAGAGCCCGAAAACATCGGCGATCGCTCGTTGACGTGTACAGGCTCTTCGAGTATCAGAACTTTCGATGCGCTATTTGTCCGATAGAACATGAGCATGAGTCCGGACTTCACCTGGATCATGACCATGCGTGCTGCCGGGCAAAAGGGGAATCGTGCGGAAAATGCATCCGAGGCCTTCTCTGCTTCGGGTGTAACGGCGGAGTCCTGCCTTGGTATGAGCGGATCAGGGTTACAGGCCTGGTCGTCCCACCCCTCGAGGAGTATCTTCGCCAGCCGCCCGCACTCATGCTCGGCCTAATACACACCGGTACCGGCTCACAACGCTAGGGGTGGATCCATCGTACGTATTCGGAAGTCCTGTGATCACCATCGCATCGTAAGCATTCACGTCCCCTGCTTATGGGCGCTTTTTGGGTGACGGCGGGTTACTGGTTCGGAGGTCACGGTTGCGCTGCGGGTGTGCCAGCTGCGTGGGTGCTGACAGAGCCGCCGGGCTGGCGGGCCACCGTGGTAGTGCTACTGCACGCGGCTAAGGCTAGAGCGGCCAGCGCCGCGCCAGCGAGCTTCCCCCGTACATGCATTAGCTCTTCCCAATTCCCTCGGTGTCCCCGCTCTCATGGCGGCGCAGCCTATCAGCGCGCCGGTACGCCAGGTGCCCGAAACTCTTACTTGGCGCCGATGTGCGCCTCCCGGGCCGGCGAGCAGAGCCGACGCAAGCAGCGGCAAGTTCAGCCTAAACGCCCGCGATGGACGTTCCTGCCGCGAGATGATGCACCCGTGAAGCTCCGACCGGCACATGAGGGTGCCCGGCCAGCGTGGCAACCGATCCCGGCCTGGCGGTGGATGCTTGCCGCAGCCGCCGCCGTCGTGATCACCGCTTTCGTGGTGACCATATGGCTGCTGACCATCGCCGACCACGCCAAGCCTGGCACCGACCGCGCCAACTCCCGGTTGGACGCGGTTCGCACGGGGCTGGCGGCGGGCGCTGGCGCTGGGGCGGCGGTCGGGCTGATGCTCGCCTTCCGCCGCCAGCACCACCAGGAGATCGCCACCGATTTGAGCGATCGTGACGCGACCGAGCGGCGCATCACCGAGCTGTACACCAAGGCGGTCGAGCAGCTCGGCAACGACAAAGCCCCGGTCCGGCTCGGCGGCCTGTACGCACTCGAACGGCTGGCTCAGGACAACCCTGACCACCGGCAGACCATCGTCAACGTCATCTGCGCCTACTTGCGCATGCCGTTCTCCCCCACGGCGCCAGGCAGAAATTCGGACTCCCAAGCCACCGAAGGTCAGGGAAAGGCTGACGCCGAGACGAGCACCGAGACCGGTCGGATTGGCGACACATGGCGACAAGAAAGACAGGTGCGTCTTACCGCGCAGCGTATTCTCGCCGAGCACCTGCGTGACAAGGTCATCCATGATGAGGGCTCCACAGATCTTCCGAGCCCAGGTTTCTGGCCAAACATCCGCCTCGATCTCGTCGGCGCCACTCTCATCGACTTCAACCTCCGAGACAGCGTAATGGCCGACGCGAGCTTCGGCGGGGCGACCTTCAGCGACCCCGCCCGGTTCGACGGGGCGACCTTCAGCCGCGGCGCCTGGTTCGGCGGGGCGACCTTCAGCGGCCACGCCGGGTTCCGCGGGGCGACCTTCAGCGACCGCGCCCGGTTCGACGAGGCCACCTTCACCGGCGAGGCCCGGTTCGACAGCGCCACGTTCACCGGGGGCGCCCGGTTCGACAGGGCCACCTTCACCCGCGGCGCCTGGTTCGGCGGGGCGACCTTCAGCGACCCCGCCCGGTTCGACGGGGCGACCTTCAGCGGCGAGGCCTGGTTCGGCAACGGGGCGACCTTCAGCGACTCCGCCGGGTTCCACCGGGCGACCTTCAGCGGCCCCGCATGGTTCGGCGGAGCGACCTTCAGCGGCAACGCCTGGTTCGTCGGGGCGGCCTTCAGCGGCAACGCCGGGTTCATCGGGGCGGCCTTCGGCCGCGACGCCCGGTTCGACGAGGCCACCTTCACCGGCGGCGGGAATGGCATGTCTTTCGAGCGATCACGCGTCCTGTCACCCGGCGCTCAACATGTCTGGCCGACGGGATGGTGCCTCGGGCCGGACGACAGTGGCGGATACACGGTCGTCCGCGCGAACGATGACGGTCGTTCTTGACCCACCAGGCCACCTCGCGGCCTCCACGCACACCTGCCACTCGCCCGGCCCGCACCGCTGCACGATGGTGCCCGACAGCCACGGCCAGGATGCCCGGCCGGCCTTCTCCTCTGCCTTGGTCTGCGGGTACTTCACCAGGACGGGCGCGCCCTCCGGGTAGGGGTTGTCACTGTCGCAGGTCATGCCGCTGCCCCCCGCCATTCGATGCGCACCGAGTCCGGGTCGAAGTAGCTCGCCCCCGGGCAGCCGGCCGCCCTTGCGGCCGGCCAGCAGCGTCACCTCGGCCAGCAGCCGGACGATGGCCCGCCTGGTCCCGAGCGGCAGGCCTGCCCACACTTCCGACGCGTCCTCGTGCCCGGCCAGCCCGGCGAGCGGGTCACGTGCGGAGACCGCGTGCAGTTCCGCCTCAGCCTTGCTCAGCTCGCGGCCCAGTTCCGCCGATCCGGCGGTGAGCTGAGCGTCGTCAATGGCCCCGGCGGCATAAAGGCGCGCCAGGCCCTTCTTGCGCTCCCGCAGCGCGTTCGCCTGCCGCTGAAGCCCGGCGATGTCCGCCTTGACGGCGGGCGGGGTCACCAGCAGGTCCGCGGCGTCCGGCCTGGCCAGCCGGTGAATGATGGTGCGGGAGACCAGCTCGTCGGTGGGGATGGCCGAGCGGGACAGGTGACTGGCCGCCTTGCAGGCGTAGCGCGGCCCGCTGGTGCGGCGCGATCCGAGCCCGATGGCGACGGTGGTGCCGTCACCGCAGGCGCCGCACCGGTAGAGCAGGCTGCCCAGCCAGCGCGGCGCGTTGCCCGGCGTGGTGCGCCTGGCCGGGTCGTCCAGGACCGCGCACACCCCGCGCCAGGTGGCCTCGTCCAGGATGGACGGCCAGGCGTCCTGGCTGGCCACCGTGCCCCGGTAGACGGCAAGCCCGGCGTTCCTGGGGCGCAGGAGGATGTCCCGTACCGTCCCGGTGCTCCACGGTGCCCCGGTGACGGTGGGCGCGCCGCGCTCGCGCAGCGAGGCGGTCACCTCGCGCAGGCTCACCTGCGACAGGATGGCCCCGGCGGCCTTGCGTACCTCGGCGGCCTCCGGCTCGCGGATGGTCACCCCGTCCGCTTCGTAGCCGTAGGGACGGCGGCCGCCGCCGTACTTCCCCTTCCCCGCGTCGCGCTCGCGGGCGGCGGCGACCCGGCGGGCGGTATCCCGGCTGGACTTGTTGCCGACCGCCACCATGACCCGGGCCATGGTCACGTCGGCGTCGTTGGCGAGCCGCAGGCTGCCGGTGACCGACTCGACGGGCAGGCGGGGGCTGGACGCCTCCACCACGTCGATGAGGTCTTCCAGGTCACGCGGGTCGCGTGCGGCCCGGTCCAGGTCGAGCGCGATGAGCGCGTCCGCCTGGCCGCCGTCCAGGCAGTCGAGCATTTCCCGCCAGGCGGGCCGGACCACCCGCAGCACCGGCTTGTCCTTGCCCGGCACGGTGATCTTGCGCCGCTTGAAGGCCGACGCCAGCGACCGGCCGTCCTTGGCCTGGTCGTTCTCCACGAATACCCGGACGACTTCCCAGCCGAGCTCGGCGGCGCGCTTGCGGCACCGCTGCTCCTGGTCGGCGATGGAGTCCCCGTTGCGCGCGTCTGATAGCCGCACGTAGATGACCGTCCTGCGCGGTCGCGTCTCGTCGTCCCCGTTGCGTGCGTCTGATAGCCGCAGGTAGACCGCCCTGCGCGGTCGCGTCTCGTCGTTCATGCTCCTGGTACCGCCCTGCCGTGTGCGAGCCAAAGTTAGGCAGTGGTCAGACCGGGAGTGGGTAAGACGACCCTCCTGCTGAGACTCTGGGCGGGGTTCATGGCCACGGCGCTGAGCCGTCAGGCGGCCGGGACCGGGCGGCGCCCGCTGCTCGTCGTGCTCGACTGCAAGGGCGGCGCCGATTCGCGCCGCATCGCCGACCGGGCCCGCCGGGTGCTGCGGGACGCGGGCGCGCGGGCCACGGCGATCTGGCCGGACGACGCGAGCCTGTCGCTGTGGGACCTGCCGCCGGGACGGCTGACGACCACCCTGCTCGACCTGATCGAGCACGGGCGCGGCGCCGCCGCCTACTACGCCGACGTGATGGAGGCGATCGTGGCGCTGGCCGTGCAGGCGCCGCCCGCTCCCCCGGCCAATTCGGCGGACTTCCTGGCCCGGCTGGACGCCGGCTGGCTGGCCGCCGCGTACGCCGCCGGTGCCGGGGACGCGCTTGCCACGCTGCGTTCCGGCGCCCATCTGATCCCCGACGTGGCACTCCGGTTCCGCAGCCTGTGGCGCCGGCTCGGGACCGGGTTCGAGCCCGCGGGCAGTTTCGCCGACGCGGACGCCTGGTACTGCATCCTGGAGGGCACGGCGGAAACGTCGGTGGCCGAGGCGCAGGCCCGCGCGCTGGTGGACATGCTGGCCAGCTACATCAGCGGTCCCGGGCGGGACGCGGACGTTCTGCTCGCGGTTGACGAGTTCAGCGCGGTGTCCCGGCGGCTGCCGATCTGGGCCCTGTACGAGCGGGCGCGTTCGCTGGGTCTGGCCGTGCAGGTCTCGGCGCAGTCCTGGCCCGGGCTCGCCGCCGACGAGGACGAGCGGTACCGGATCGCGGCCACCGCCGAGGGCGGCATCTGGCTGCTGCGCACGCCGTACCCCGATCCCGTCGTCGGGCTGGCCGGGACAAGGAAATATGTCGACAGTACCCGGCGGCTGATCGCCGCACCCCCGGCCACCGCGGCCCCGGTCGCGGCGGCCCCCTTTGCCCCGGCCCGGTGGAGCGACGAGGGCAGCTCGCGGGTGCGGCTCATGCCGGTGCTCGACCCGGACCTCGTGCGCGGCCTCGGGGTGGGCCAGGCCGCCTACGTGCATCAGGGCGGGGTGACCTACGTCCAGGTGAAACGGCTGGTCGCCGCTCCCGCGGCACTGGCCCGCACGGCCGCCAGGCACGCGGCGGGGCCCGTTTCGCGGCGTCCGGCCACGGCGGGCGCGGCCCCGGCGGGCGCGGCCCCGGCGGACCGGTTCGCGGCGGATGGGGTCACGGAGACCACCGTCCCGGTGGCCGCTGACCGGGCGGCGGCCTCCGGCGGGCAGGCGGCGGCGGGCCCGCCCGGGCGGCCACTGGCCGACGTGAGCGCGTTCCTGGACGAGGCGTTTGGCCGGGACACCGGGGCGCACGGACGGGAGACACGGTGAGAGGCGCCGACCCCTTCGCGGTCCTCGGGCTGCCGGCCCGGCCGGACCTGAGCGACGACGACATCCGGGCGGCGTGGCGGCGGATCGCCGCCGCCATTCATCCCGACCGCGCCGACGGCGGCGACCCGGCGCGCTTCGCCGAGGCGGCCGCGGCCTACACGACGCTGCGCACGGTCACCGGGCGGGGTGAGGCCTACGCCGACCTGACCGTCGGCCGGCCCGGCCAGCGCGGCGCGGGCCGGATCCGCCGCGGCCGCCCGGCCGTCCTGGCCCTGCGCACGGCGGTCGCCGCCGGGGTCAGCGCCGGCGCGCTGGCGGTGGCCGGCCCGCAGCCGGCCAGCTTCGCGCTGATCGCGGGCGCCCTCACCTGGCTGGCCCGCACCGGGTACCGCGAGCTGGCCCCGTCCGCCAGGCCGGCCCGCCCGGCCGGGGTGAAACGGCTTTCCCGGTGGCGCTCGTGAGGCCCAATGGAATTGCCACCGCTAGCCAGATCCTGCTCGGTTACGAGAGCCCATCCCAGTTCAGCCGCGAATACCGGCGGACGTCCGGCACCACCCGCTCGCGGCAGGTCCGTCCGGGAAATTGATGTCAGTTGACCGGGAGGGTGAGCATGGGGATGAACTGGTCGGCGGCGGTCAGCGAGCCGTGCATGCCGACGAGCGCCGATTCTCTCGGCTCGGCCTGCGTGGCCACGATCGCCCAGTGCCCGCGGGGGGCGGCGATCACGTCGCCGATGCGGGCGGCCATCCCCCCTTCGACCGGGCCGAACCAGCCTTCCTTGATGGCCTCCTCGCGCGAGGCGACCCACGCCCGGTTCTCCAGGGTCTCGCGCCAGGCCGCCAGGACGTCGGCGGCGGCACCGGGCAGCGCGTACACGTGCCGGGCGCGTCCCTCGCCGCCCAGCAGCGCGACGCCCTCGCGCAGCGCCGGCCGGGTGTCGACGTCGATCCGGTCCTCAAGCGGCACGTCGACCATCCCGTGGTCGGCCGTCACGTACAGGGCGGTGTCGGCGGGCAGCGCGCCGGCGATCTGCTCGGCGAGCTTGTCCACGTGGGCGAGCTGGTAGTACCACGAGCCGGACCCGACTCCGAAGACGTGCCCGGTGGAGTCCAGATCGCCGTGGTAGACGGTCACGATGGCGTTGTCGGACTCGGCGAGCGCCAGCGCCGTCTCGCCCGCGAGGGCGCCCATGCCGTCCGCGGGGCGGTACTGCGCGCCGCGCATGGCCGCGCGCGTCAGCCCCGACCGGCGGAACGCCCGCGCGGCCACGTAATACGCCGCGATGCCGGCGGCGGCCGCGCGCTGGTAGATCGTGGGCCGCGGCTGCCACTGGTCCGGATCGACGCGCTCGTCCCAGCGCAGGCAGTTCAGCAGCCGGTTCTCCCCCGGGACGGCGACCTGGTAGCCGAGCATGCCGTGCTGGCCCGGCGCGGCGCCGGTGCCCAGCGTGGTCAGGCTGGTCACGGTGGTGGCGGGGAAGCCGGCCGTCAGCGGGCGGGCGTTCATGGCCAGTTCGGACAGGAACGGCGCCGCCGCGGGGTGATCGCGCAGCAGTTCCCAGCCGAGCCCGTCCACAACGAGCAGGCAGACCCGGGGCACCTCGGGCAGGCCCAGGACGTTGCTGGCGGAGCCGCCCACCGAGGCCAGCACTGATGCGCCGAGTTCGGCGAGTGTCCCGGAGCCGTATGACGGCACGAGGGGGGCCCTTCTCGGCTCGGGCGTCATACGGAAATGGTCCTTTTCCTACTGCTTTTGCCGAAGCCAGCCGATCGCATGAGCACCTGGCTCGTCCTGCCGGAACATCCTGCCATTTAAAGGAGCGTAACGGCAATGCACCCCAAGCGCACTGTGCGCATCAATGTGTCCTTTTGTGCCTTATATGCGCGGCTTCCTGCCATCCCGGCCGGGGCACGGCCCCCGCACCTGGGCCCCGTGGGCGCCGTTAGCGGCCGGTCCCCGCCGTCGCGTCGGAGAGCGCGGCCGCGAACGCGAGCACCTGGCGGATGCCGTCCTGGCCGTCGGCCGCCTCGCTCACCCGCATCGTCAGGTCATCGGCGGCGATCGTGCCCAGGTAGCCGTGGTCGGCTTCGCAGTTCTCGTCGCCGCAATGGGCGGGTTCCAGTTCCACGTGCGACAGCACGTTCCAGCCGATGGTCAGCACGACCTCGCTCGGCATCGTCACGCCGGGCACGTAGGACCCGGGGTCGGGCACCACCCGGGTGACCGCGACCGATGAGACGCGGGAGAAGCGGACCGCCTCGGTGCTGGTTTCCGCCTGCGGGCGGGTGTCGGGCTCCTCGGCGGGATGCTCGTCGGTGTGGGAATAGATCAGCCGGGTCGGCGTGAGCGCCAGGACCGTGATGTGCCGGCGCACCTCCATGCCCGGATCGAAGATCGCGTCGTGCTGGACCACATAAGCCTCGACGGGCTCGGGGCCGAGCGACGACCAGACGGCATCAGTAACCAGCCCGGGGTAGTAACCGGTGCGCTCGATCGCGGCGCGCAGGTCGTCCGCCGAGACTCGTGTTTCCCTCATGTGTTCCATCCTGCACCGTGCCGGATGGTGGATTCGCCCGGGTCGGGAAACGGCACGCCCGCGCCAGGTCACAATCCGGTGCCGGGATGACACCGGCGCCGGGTCAGAGCCCCGGCGATGCCGGGGCGCCCGCGGGAACCCACTCGGGCGGTTCGGTCTTCCTGACGTCGGCCTGCTGTTCTTCCGCGGGCTCGGTCAGGGCCAGCGCCCCTGCGCTCGGCTTGGGCCCGCGCCGCCGGGGCCAGCGGGAACCGGACGCGCCGCCGCGGCCCCGGTAGATGATGAGCCCGTTCACCGGGTCCGGCGCCGCGTCGAGAGCGGCGGCCACGGCGGGCAGCGCGCGGAACGCCTCCCACCCGGCGTCGTCACGGAACGCCACCTCCAGGACCACGCCGGTGCGGTGCTCGTGCCAGGCCCAGTCCAGGGCCCCGTTCGCCAGGGCCGCCTCGATCAGCGTCCGCTCGTAGGAATCCTTCCACTGCCGGGCCGACAGGTCGGCATGGAAGACCTCGATTGACCACCATTCCGCCATGCTTTGAGATAGTACGTGTCTGTTAGGAGGTAGGGAAGGGCCTGCCCGGCCGGATCGGGGGCCTAGTCTGAACCGCCATGCGCCGCGATGCCCTCAGGCTGTCGATAACCCTGCTCAGCGTGCTGCCCGCGGCTGGCCGCAGCCACGAGGCGGCCAGTCCGCCCCCAGCAAGAGACGCAGCAAGAAACGCAGAGCCTGCGCCGGCCGGCGCCGCGCCCTCCCCCCGGCCGGCGGCCCCCGCCCGGGAGACCGCCGGGGAGGCGATGGCCTGGGCACCGGTGGTCGGCCTGCTGCTCGGCCTGCTCGCCGCCGCCGTGCTGTACGTGTCCGGCCACCTGCTGCACACCGGGTCGCTGGTGGCGGCCGCACTGTCGGTCGGCTCGCTGGCCGTGCTCACCCGGGCCCTGCACCTCGACGGGCTGGCGGACCTGGCCGACGGGCTGGGCAGCCGGAAGCCCGCGGCCGAAGCGCTGGACATCATGCGCCGCTCCGACATCGGCCCGTTCGGCGTGGTCACGCTGGTCCTGACGCTGCTGCTCCAGGTGGCCGGGCTCACCCAGGCGGACGCGGCGGGCCGGGGCCGGCCGCGGTGATCGTGGCGGCGGTCACCGGCCGGCTCGCGCTGACCTGGGCGTGCCGGCCGGGTGTGCCCGCCGCGCGGCCCGGCGGGCTCGGCGCGCTGGTGGCCGGCACCGTGCGCCCGGTCGTCCCGGCGCTGATCACGGCCGCCGTTCTGGCGGTCACCATCGGCGGGATCTGCCTCGCCGCCGCCGTTGCCGCGGTGCCGGCCGAGTGGATCCTGCCGGTCGCGGAGGCGGCCGGGCTGCTGGTCGCCCTGGCCCTGGCCCGGCACGCCGTCCGGCGGCTGGGCGGGATCACCGGCGACGTGCTCGGCGCCCTGGTCGAGACGGCCACCGCCACCTGCCTCCTCGTCACCGCGATGAGCTGACCGGCGGCCGCCGGTCCCATTGGGACGGAAGTGGCTACTGAGGCGGGAACGGCACCCTCGCGGCCTCGGCGATCGGCGCCGGTTTTTCCGCAGGTGCTGCGGTAAACCGGCGCCGATCATGGATCTAGGGCCGGCCCGCGGTGGCGCGGCGCAGCGACCAGCCGAGCGCCGCGAACACGCACAGCGGCAGCAGCCACCAGGCGTTCACGTGCGCCACGTGCACGAGCAGCGCGGTCGCGATGAGCGCCGCGACGGTGACCACCGCACCGCGCCAGTCATCGCCGACCACGAAGTCGTAGCCGAAATCCCACACCGAACGGATCCGGCTCACTGTGTTACTCCCTCCGGACGGTCCCGGCTGGGAACCGGTACGGCCTGGGCCGCACCGGCCGCGGGGCGGCCGCGGCGCAGCAGTGCCGTGTAACCCAGCGAGACCACCGCGACCGCCGGGATGACCCCGAGCAGCGCCGCGTCGTGCCCTGGCCAGGCCACCCCGGTGCCCTCGGCGCCCCAGAAGATGCCGAACGAGGTGAGCATGATGCCCACCGCGAACTTCATCGCGTTCTCCGGCACCCGGGCCAGCGGGGCGCGGGCCGCGATCCCGGCGCCCGCGATGACCAGCACCGCGGCGGCGGCACCGATGACGGCCAGGCCGATGTTGCCCTGGCTGGTCCCGAAGGTGATCACGATGAAGACGACCTCCAGGCCCTCCAGCAGCACGCCCTTGAACGACAGCGTGAAGGCGTACCAATCGCGGACGCCGCGCCGGGACTGCCGCTCGGCGTTCTCGGCCGCCGCCACCTCGCGCAGGTAGGCGCTCGCCTCGTCGTGCAGTGCCTTGTACCCGGTGGCGCGCAGGATCGCCTTGCGCAGCCACTGCAGGCCGAAGATTGCCAGCAGCGCGCCGACCACCAGGCGGAGCGCGCCCAGCGGGACCAGGGTCAGGGCCGGGCCGAGCGCCGCCGTCACGATGGCGAGCACGACGAGCGCCGCGGCCATGCCCTGGAAGGTGGACCGCCACTCCCGGGTCAGGCCGGCCGCGAGCACGATGGTCAGGGCCTCGATCGCCTCCACCGCGCACGCCACGAAGACGGTGAGGGCGAGGGCAAGCTCATTCACTGGACCTCCGGGCGGGTTCGTGCACAACCGACGTTACGCGCCGTCGCGGGCCGGTGCGACGATCGGGCCGCGGCCGGCCAGGCAGCCACACGCCGGGAGACCCCAGCAGGGGCGGTGGCCGGTTTACGTCGCTGGGCGCCAGTCGTCGTTGGCGCGCCGGGGGCAGTTCCTGGGATTGCTATGTGTATTCGTGCGCGGACTTGAGTCACACGGGGGCCCGGTGAAATAGGGTCTATTTCGGGTAATGAGCCAGCCGTCCCGCTGGTTCCAGGCGTCGCCCTGCCGGCCAGCGCATGCGCGGCTCGCCAGCCCCTGTTATGCCGTCCCGCCGCAGCCGCCAGGAAATATCCGTCATATGCGGCTGGAGCAGGCAGGACGCCTGAGCGGACATGGCGGGCGGGCACCGGTCAGGCACTAGCATCGGCAGGGTGACGATGATGATTAATACCAGCGAGACGCCGGCCCGCGCCCTCGAAGCGGACGCCCTCATCGTCGGCGTGGTCCAGGGGCCTGACGGGCCCCGGCCCGCGCCGGGATCCCGCGAGGTCGACGACGCGCTCGGTGGCACCCTCACGGACCTGCTGACGGCTCTGGACGCGACCGGCCGGGCCGAGGAGATCACCAAGATCCCGGCCGCCGGGCGGCTGCCGGTGCCGGTCATCGTCGCGGTGGGGCTGGGCGCGGGCAGTGCCGCCCCGGACGGCGGGGACAGCCGTTTCGAGCCGGAGGCGCTGCGGCGCGCGGCCGGCGCGGCCGTCCGGGTGCTGACCGCCGGCCGCCCGGCCGCCCGGCTGGACGACGGCGGCGGCAGTGTGCCGGGCAACGGGAAGCGGCACATCGGGCTGGCGCTGCCGGCCCGGGACGCCGGCGAGGTGGCCGCCGTCGCGATCGGCGCGCTGCTCGGCGGGTACGCGTTCCGGCGCTACCGGACGACGGGCACCGCCCCCGACGCCCTGCTGACCCTGCTGACCAGCCTCAGCGGGCCGGAGGCCCAGGCGCTCGCGGACCGCGCGCAGGTCCTCGCCGACGCCGTGACCCTGGTGCGCGACCTGGTCAACACCGGTCCCTCGGATCTGGTCCCGGCCACCTTCGCGGCCGAGGCGCAGCGGGTCGCCGCCGCCTGCGGGCTGGCCATCGAAGTGCTGGACGAGAACGCGCTCGCGGCCGGCGGCTACGGCGGCATTGTCGGCGTCGGCCAGGGCTCGGTGCACCCGCCGCGGCTCGTGCGGCTCGAATACACCCATCCCTGCGCCACCCGGACGCTCGTGCTGGCGGGCAAGGGCATCACGTTCGATTCCGGCGGCCTGTCGCTGAAGCCGCCGAAGTCGATGGAATGGATGAAATCCGACATGGGCGGGGCCGCGGCGGTGCTGGGCGCGCTGCAGGCGATTTCGGCGCTCCGGCCCGTGCTCAACGTGGTCGGCTACCTGCCGCTGGCGGAGAACATGCCGAGCGGGTCCGCGCAGCGCCCGTCGGACGTGCTCACCATGCACGGCGGCAAGACGGTCGAGGTGCTGAACACCGACGCCGAGGGACGCCTCGTGCTCGCCGATGCGCTGGCCCGCGCCGCGGCGGACTCCCCCGACCTGATCATCGACATCGCGACGCTGACCGGGGCCCAGCTCGTCGCGCTCGGCCCGCGGGTGGCCGGCGTGATGGCCAACGACGACGCGCTGGCCGCCGGCGTCGCTGCGGCGTCGGACCGGGCCGGCGAGGCCGCCTGGGCGATGCCACTGCCCGGCGAGCTGCGCAAGGGCCTGGACTCGGCCGTCGCCGACCTGGCCAACGTGTCGGGCGACCGGAACGGCGGGATGCTCGTGGCGGGCCTGTTCCTGCGCGAGTTCGTCCCGGACGGCGTGCCATGGGCGCACATCGACATCGCCGGGCCGTCGTTCAACGACTCCGGCCCGTTCGGGTACACCCCGCGGGGCGGTACCGGCGCGGCGACCAGGGCCCTGGTGCAGATCGCGGAGGACGTCGCGGCGGGCACGCTCCCCGCGGAATGAACGCCCGGCCGGGCAGGCTGTTTCAGGCGGCGGTACCGGATGGGCGGGCGCGTGGCGCGAGGGGCTTCCGGCCCGGCGCCGGGGTAAGCCCGCACATGGGGGGCAGACTCACTGCGGAGGGCCGGTCAGCGTGCGGAAACTCGGCTCCGCGCGGTCTCTCCGGGGTGAAATGATGGAAGCAACTGTGAATGACAGATAGGGAGCGTTCCGTGGCAGAGGGCAGCGCCGCCTACGACATTGTCGTGCTGGGCGGCGGCAGCGGAGGTTACGCATGCGCGCTGCGCGCCGCCGAGCTGGGCAAGCGCGTGGCACTGATCGAGAAGGACAAGGTCGGCGGGACCTGCCTGCACAAGGGATGTATCCCCACCAAGGCGCTGCTGCACTCCGCCGAGATCGCCGACCAGGCGCGGGAGAGCGAAGCGTTCGGCGTCCGGTCCAGCTACGAGGGCATCGACATCTCGGGCGTGCAGGCGTACAAGGACAAGGTTGTCGACCGGCTCTGGAAGGGCCTGCAGTCCACGATCGCCAGCCGGAAGGTCGACACCATCGAGGGCCATGGGCGGCTCATCTCGCCGACCCAGGTCCAGGTGGGCGACGCGGTCTACGAGGGCGAGCACATCGTGCTGGCCACCGGGTCGGTGCCGCGCAGCCTGCCCGGCCTGGGCATCGATGGCGAGCGCGTGATCTCCAGCGACGACGCGCTGCACTACGGGCGGGTGCCCGACTCGGTGGTCATCCTGGGCGGCGGCGTCATCGGGGTCGAATTCGCGAGCGTATGGCGCTCCTTCGGGGCCGAGGTCACGATCGTGGAGATGCTCCCCCAGCTCCTGCCGCTGGAGGACGAGTCGAGCGCGAAGCTGCTGCAGCGCGCGTTCCGCCGCCGGGGCATCGGCTTCGAGCTGGGCGCGCGGTTCGAGAGCGTGAAGCACACCGGCACCGGCGTGACCGTGACCCTGGCCGGGGGCAAGATGCTCGACGCGGACCTGCTTCTGGTGGCGGTCGGCCGGGGCCCGGTCTCTTCCGGCCTGGGCTACGAGGAAGCCGGCGTGGAGATGGAGCGGGGCTACGTCAAGGTCGACGAGTACTGCCGGACCAGCGTCCCGGCCATCTCAGCCGTCGGGGACCTGATCGCCACGCCGCAGCTCGCGCACGTCGGCTTCGCCGAGGGCATCATGGTCGCCGAGCGAATCGGCCGCCTGGGCGTCACGCCCATCGACTACGACGGGGTGCCCCGCATCACCTACTCCGACCCGGAGGTGGCCTCGGTCGGGATCACCTCGGCGGCGGCCGTGGAGCGCGGCATCGAGATCACCGAGTTTTCCTACCCGCTCGGCGGGAACGGCAAGAGCGTGATCTTGCAGACCCAGGGCGCGGCGAAGGTCATCGCGGCCAAGAAGGAGGACGGCACGCCCGGCGAAGTTCTCGGCGTCCACCTCGTCGGCAGCCGGGTCGGCGAGCTGATCGCCGAGGGCCAGCTCATCTACAACTGGGACGCCGAGCCGTCCGACGTGGCGCAGCTGATCCACCCGCACCCCACCCAGTCGGAGATCATCGGCGAGGCGATGCTGGCGCTGGCCGGCAAGCCCCTGCACCTGCATGCGTAGTACGGACATGCGCCCGTCGGCGGTTACCCGCGCCCCCGGGCACATGAGCGGACAACCCCTCCGCGCGCTTTCGTGAGCGGCGGATAACGAAGGAGTCACGGGAACAATGTCGGTCTCGGTATCCATGCCCCAGCTCGGCGAGAGCGTCACCGAGGGCACCGTCACGCGCTGGCTGAAGAAGGAAGGCGAGCGTGTGGCGGCGGATGAGCCGCTTCTTGAGGTGTCCACCGACAAGGTCGACACCGAGATCCCCGCACCGGCGTCGGGTGTGCTGCGCGACATCGCCGTGGGCGAGGACGAGACCGTAGAAGTGGGCGCGCAGCTTGCGGTGATCGAGGAAAGCGCGGACGCGTCGGCCGACGGATCCGCCGCGCCGGGCGGGCCTTCCGATTCCGCCGCCGCCCGCGCTTCTGAGCCGCAGCAGCAGGCCGCGCCGTCGCCGTCCTCGGATGGCGGGCCCGGCGGAGGTCCAGGCATCAACGGCCCGGCGGGGAGCCAGCCGGACGGTTACTCCGGCACCTCGGCTCCCCCCGCCCCTTCCGCACCGGCCTGGTCGCCGCCGGCCCAGCCGTCCGCCCCATCCCAGCCAGCGCCGCCGTCGTACGGGTCCCAGCCCTCCTACGGGTCCCAGCCCTCCTACGGGTCCCAGCCCTCCTACGGGTCCCAGCCCTCCCACGGGTCCGAGGCCGCGCGGGCGCAGGCGCCCTCCGCCCCGCCGTCGCCTTCCGGGCCGGCTCCCGTTGCCGCGCAGCCGACTGCGGCCTCCACCGGGCCGGGTGCGCAGGCTCCGCAGGGGTACCAGCAGGACCAGGGCGGACAGTTCGCGGCGCCCACCCAGCTCCCGGCCAGCAGCGACAGCGCCTACGTGACACCGCTGGTCCGCAAGCTGGCCGCCGAGCACGGCGTGGACCTCGAGTCGGTGGCCGGCACCGGCGTCGGCGGCCGGATCCGCAAGCAGGACGTGCTCGACGCGGCCCGCGCCCGGCGTGAGGCCGAGGCGACCCGGCAGGCCTCGGCGCCCCCCGCCCCCGCGCCCGCTTCGGCCGCTCCTGCGTCGGCGCCCGCCGGGGGCGGTGATGACGCGGCCCAGCCGTCAGGCCCGGCGACGCCGTCCCGCCGGGCTATCGTCCCGTCCGCGCTGCGCGGCACCACCCAGCGGATGTCCCGGCCGCGTCAGATGATCGCCCAGCGGATGGTCGAGTCCCTGCAGACGTCGGCCCAGCTCACCACCGTGGTCGAGGCGGACGTGACCGCGATCGCCCGGCTCCGGGAGCGGGCCTGCCGGGACTTCGAGGCCCGCGAGGGCGTCAAGCTGAGCTTCCTGCCGTTCTTCGCGCTCGCCGCGGTGGAGGCACTGAAGGTCTACCCCATGGTGAACGCCGTGATCGACACGGCCAGCTCCCAGGTGACCTACCACGACGCCGAGCACCTCGGCATCGCCGTGGACACCGAGCGCGGCCTGATGGTGCCGGTCATCCACAACGCCGGTGACCTCAACCTCGGCGGCCTGGCCCGCAAGATCGCCGACCTGGCGGCGCGGACCCGGTCCGGCCACGTCAACCCCGATGAGCTGTCCGGCGGCACGTTCACCCTGACCAACACGGGCAGCCGCGGCGCGCTGTTCGACACGCCGATCATCAACCAGCCGCAGGTGGGCATCCTCGGCACCGGGACCGTCGTCAAGCGTCCCGTGGTGGTCGAAGACCGTGCTCTCGGTGAGGTCATCGCGGTGCGCTCGATGGTGTACCTCGCCCTGACCTACGACCACCGGCTGGTCGACGGGGCGGACGCCGCCCGGTTCCTCAGCACGGTCAAGGACCGCCTGGAGGAAGGCAGCTTCGAAGCCGAACTCGGCCTCTAGCCCCACCCGTCAGGTCACTCTCATCGGCCATGTTCGCCCCCGGGCACTGTGACCAACGACCCTAACTGCCGGCAGCCGTGCTGCTTACGGTTTTGGCGGCGCAGCTGACACGACCTCGTAACCGTCCTTTATTTTCCGGATGCGGTCCGAAAGGGAGAGACGACATGGCGAAGCCCGACGCGGTTTTCATCTACATCGGCACTTATCCGAGCGAGGCAGCGGCGCGGGACGACTACGACGTCGTCAAGGACCTCCATGGGGCCGGTGCGGTCGGTAGCTACGACGCCGCGGTCGTTACCAAGGACAATGCGGGCAAGGTGCACGTCAACAAGGATGAAATGGCCACCCGGCACGGCGCGTGGGGCGGCGCTGCCGTCGGCGCCGTCGTCGGCATCCTGTTCCCGCCCGCGATCATCGGCACCGCGCTGGTCGGCGCGGCGGTGGGCGGGGTCGGCGGCCATTTGTGGCGCGGCATGTCCCGCGCCGACGTCAAGGAGTTCGGGGACATCATCGACGACGGGCAGGCCGCCCTCGTCATCGTCGGGGAGAGCAAGCTGCAGCAGGCGGTGGACAAGGCGGCACTGAAGGCCGAAAAGCACGTTGCCAAGGAGCTCGACGTGAGCGCGAAGGACGTCGACAAGGCCATCCAGGAAGCCGCCACGGAAGTCAGCTGACCTGCCAATTCCGATCCCCGCTGGGCTGCGCCTGACCCGTAGCCGGGCAATCCTTGCTATACGAACCACGAGGGCGTGCAACCGCCGCCCTGCGTGGCCTTACAAGCGAGGGGTTCGCTGGCTCCAAGCCAGTCTCAAGGCCCGATTCCGCAGATCCGTCAGGACATGAGAGTTGTGCCCTGATCTATGGGCAGTCCCCAGATGCGCCCCGAGACCTCTGCACCCCCACAGAAACGCCAAGGTCAGGCGTAGGACCGGCCTGGTCTGGAAAACCGCCGGCTTTGCGGACGCCCGAGCTGTCAGGAGCTGGTGGCCGGGGCGTTCGGAACGTGCAAGAGTCATGGCTGGGCTCAGATCCGGGATGGCCCGCTGAGTGTGCGTGTCCGCCCCTCCAGCCTCAAGCGTGCGTGCTCCTCGCGGCCTTCGTCATCGGCAAACCCAGTGGCGGTCTGGCCGGCTGCGCCCGTAGGGGCCGCGCTGGGGCGCGCTAGACGGTGCCGATGATGCGTTTGGCGTAAGACTCCAGGGTGGCGTCGGCGTCGGCGTGCATTAGGTAGACGCTGAAGTTGCCGGCCCCGAGTTCGGCTAGCTCCTGGAGGCGCTGGACGTGCGCCTCGGGCGGGCCGAGCAGGCAGAAACGGTCCACGACCTCGTCCGGGACGTACGTCGTGGACGGGTTGCCGGCCTTGCCGTGGTGGGAGTAGTCGTAGCCCGCCCGGGCCTTGATGTAGCCGGTCAGCGCGCGCGGGATCATCTCGCCGGAGTCGCCGTACCGGGCGACCAGGTCCGCGACGTGGTTGCCGACCATGCCGCCGAACCAGCGGGTCTGCTCGCGCATGTGGGGCAGGTCCGTGCCGACGTACGCGGGCGCGGCGATGCAGATCGTCACCGCGGACGGGTCCCGTCCTGCCTCGGCCGCGGCCGCGCGAACCGAACCGATCGTCCAGCGGGCGATGTCGGGGTCGGCGCACTGCAGGATGAAGCCGTCGGCTTCGGCGCCGCATATGCGCAGCGCCTTCGGCCCGTACCCGGCCATCCAGATCTCCAGCCGGCCGTCGCGCACCCACGGGATGCGGACCGGGGTGCCGTCGAAGTCGGCCGAACGGCCCTCGGCCAGATCCCGGATGTCCCGCATGGCCCGGGACAGCACCGCCAGCGAGGCCGGGTGCTTGCCCAGCACGCGCAGCGCCGAGTCGCCGCGCCCGATGCCGCAGACGGTCCGGTTCCCGAACGTGTCGTTGAGCGTGGCGAACAGCGACGCGGTCACCGAGGGGTCCCGGGACAGCGGGTTGGTGACCAGCGGCCCGACCATGACCCGGGAGGTCTGGGCCAGGATCTGGGCGTAGATGACGAACGGTTCCTGCCACAGCACGTGCGAGTCGAACGTCCACACGTGGCTGTAGCCGCCGGCGTCGGCCCGCCGGGCCAGCTCGATGACACGCTGAGCCGGCGGGTCGTTCTGCAGGACGAGGCCGATGTCCATCTGTGCTCCCTCCCCGGGGTACTGGCTCCGCCGGGATAGTGGCTACCGCAGGTACTGGCAGGTGCCGCGGGGCAGGAACCGGCCCCGCCCGGCCTGGCCGTGCCACCGGCCAGCGGCCAGGATGATCTCGCCGCGGGACATCACCGTGGTGACCTGGCCCTGCACCTCGCGGCCCTCGTAGGCCGAATAGTCCACCGCCATGTGGTGCGTCGCGGCGGACAGCACGTGCCTGGCCGCCGGGTTGTACAGCACGATGTCGGCGTCCGAGCCCGGGGCGATCGTCCCCTTGCGCGGGTACAGGCCGAACATCCGGGCCGGGGTCGTCGAGTTGACCTCGACCCACCGGGCGGGGGACAGCTCGCCGTCCACGACGCCCTGGTGCAGCAGGTCGATGCGGTGCTCGATGCCCGGGATGCCGTTCGGGATCTTGGAGAAGTCGCCGCGGCCCAGTTCCTTCTGCTCCTTGAAGCAGAACGGGCAGTGGTCGGTGGACACCACGGACAGGTCGTTGGTGCGCAGCCCACGCCACATGTGCGCCCAGTGATCCCTGGTACGGACTGGCGGGGAGGCGACGTACTTGGCGCCCTCGAACCCGGCGGCGTCCAGGTCGTCCTGGGACAGGTACAGGTACTGCGGGCAGGTCTCGGCGAAGACCGGCGCGCCGCGGTCCCGGGCCTCGGTGACGGCGTCCAGGGCCTGCTTCGCCGACAGGTGCACGATGTACAGCGGCGCGCCCGCGACCTGGGCCAGCCGGATCGCGCGCGACGTGGCCTCGCCTTCGAGGTCCGGCGGCCGGGTGCGCCCGTGCCAGCCGGGATCGGTGTGGCCGGCCTCCAGCGCCTGGGCCACGAGCGCGTCGATCGCGATGCCGTTCTCCGCGTGCATCATGATCGTGGCCCCGTTGCCGGCCGCCTTCTGCATGGCCTGCAGGATCTCCCCGTCGGTCGCGTAGAACACGCCCGGGTAGGCCATGAACATCTTGAAGCTGGTCACGCCCTCGCCGATGAGGACGTCCAGCTCCTTGAGCGTGCGGGAGCTGACGTCGGAGACGATCATGTGGAAGCCGTAGTCGATGCTGGCCTTGCCGTGCGCCTTGCCGTGCCAGGTATCCAGGGTCTCCTGCAGGGAGGTGCCCTTCTGCTGCACGGCGAAGTCGACGATCGTCGTGGTCCCGCCCCACGCGGCCGCGCGGGTGCCGGTCTCGAAGTCGTCGGAGGAGAACGTGCCGCCGAACGGCATCTCCAGGTGGGTATGCACGTCGATGCCACCCGGCATGACGTACTGGCCGGACGCGTCGAGGATCCGGTCCGCCGTGCCGCTCAGCGCGCCGGTGTGGGCGGGGTCCAGGAGCGCGGCCACGGTCGCCCCGTCGACGAGCACGTCGGCGGAAAGCGTCCCGGTCGCGGTGACCACGGTGCCGCCGCGGATCAGAGTACGCAACGCTGCCTCCTTCAGGGGCGTGCCGCTTAGGGTTCGGTGAGGGAGCCGTAGGTGTCCGGGCGCCGGTCGCGGTAGAACTGCCACTGGTGGCGGACCTCGGTCAGCAGGTCCATGTCGAGGTCGCGGACGAGGACCTCCTCCTGGCTGCCGGACGCCGCGCCGCCGATGATCTGCCCGCGCGGGTCGGCGAAGTAGGACTGCCCGTAGAAGTCGTCGTCGCCCAGCGGCTCGACGCCGACGCGGTTGATGGTGCCGACGAAGTACTCGTTGGCCACGGCGGCCGCGGTCTGCTCCAGCTTCCACAGGTACTCCGACAGGCCGCGGCTGGTCGCCGACGGGTTGAACACGATCTTCGCACCAGCCAGGCCGAACGCGCGCCAGCCCTCGGGGAAGTGCCGCTCGTAGCAGATGTAGACGCCGATCCGGCCGACGGCGGTGTCGAACACCGGGTAGCCGAGGTTCCCGGGGCGGAAGTAGAACTTCTCCCAGAACCCGGTGACGTGCGGGAGGTGGTTCTTGCGGTACTTGCCGAGGAAACGGCCGCCGGCGTCGATAACCGCGGCGGTGTTGTAGTACACGCCCTCCTGCTCCCGCTCGTACACCGGGACGATGAGGACCATGTGGTGCTCGCGCGCGACGTCCTGCATGAACCGCACGGTCGGGCCGTCCGGCACGTCCTCGGTCCACCCGTACCACAGCGGGTCCTGCACCTGGCAGAAGTACGGTCCGTAGAACAGCTCCTGCAGGCACGCCACCTGCGCGCCCTGGCGGGCCGCCTCGCGCAGCGCGGAGACGGCGTTCTTGATCATCGAGTCCTTGTCGCCGGTCCATTTCTGCTGGACGAGGGCGGCGCGTACGTTCGGCATCGGAGTCTCCTATCGCTGCGGGCGGACAAGGGCGGGGCGCACGCCCAGCGGGCGGGGGGCGGGCTAGCCGGGCAGCTCGGCCAGGATGGCGGCGGTCCGGGACAAGCCCAGCCTGGTCGCGCCGGCATCCACCATGGCGAGCGCGCCGGATGCCGAACGGATCCCGCCGGACGCCTTCACGCCGAGGCGGCGGCCCACCGTGCGGGCCATCAGCGCCACCGCGGCGGTGGTCGCCCCGCCGGCCGGGTGGAAACCGGTGGACGTCTTGACGAAGTTGGCACCGGCCGCCTCGGCGGTGCGGCAGGCCATGATGATGCCGCCCTCGTCCAGGACAGCCGCCTCGATGATCACCTTCAGCAGGGTGGGGCTGGGCGCCGCGCCCCGGACGGCCGCGATCTCATGTTCGACCTCGTTCCAGCGTTCTTCCCGGGCCAGCGCGAGGTTGATGACCATGTCGATCTCGTGGGCGCCGGTCGCGGCGGCCTCGCCCGCCTCGTCGGCCTTGAGGCCGCCGCTGTGCGCGCCGGACGGGAAGCCGGCCACCGCCACCACCCGGACGAAGCTCCCGGCCACCCCGAGGGCGGCCACCGTGGTCAGTGTCGGGGACACGCACACCGCGTGCACGCCGAGCGTCTTCGCCTCGGCGCACAGGGCCTGGATGTCCTTGGGGGTCGCCTCCGGGGCCACAAGCGTGTGGTCGATCATCGCTGCCAGCTGGTTCCTGGTCAGCGTCGGGAACGCGGTCACAGGTTCAGCACCTCCGTTACCTCCTCGCGCAGTTCGGCCAGCCGCTGGGCCGCCTGCGCGCGCAGCGGGGCCAGGTCACCGCGGCCGGCGGCGGACAGGACCACCTGCAGGTAGATCTTCACCTTAGGCTCGGTGCCGCTGGGCCGCACCGCCGCCCTGGTCCCGTCGGCACACCGCCAGATGATCACATCGGAGCGGGGCAGCGCGACCAGGTCCTTGCCGCCGTCCTGCCGGGTGCGCAGGCCCAGCCCCAGGTCGTCGACGACGGCGACCGGCTGGCCGAGCAGCGAGACGGGGGCTTGGCCCGGGCGGCCTCCAGCAGCGCCGCGCCCGCGTCCTTGTCCTGGCCCGTATTCTTACCGCCGGCCAGCTCGACGGAAAATTGCCCGGTGGCGAACAGGCCGAACCGGCGGGCCAGGTCGTCGAGCCGGGTGGCCAGGGAGCCGCCCGCGCTCTTGGCTTCGGCGGCGGCGTCGGCCAGGGCGACGGCGGCGGACATCCCGTCCTTGTCCCGCACCAGGTCGGTCGACGCGTAGCCGAGGGCCTCCTCGTAGCCGAACAGGAACTGGCGGCCCGGTTCCGCATCGGCGGCCCGCATGATCCATTTGAAGCCGGTGAGGGTTTCCGCGTACCGGGCGCCGGCCGCGGCCGCCATCCGGCCCAGCAGGCCCCCGGAGACGACCGTGGTGACGAGCAGCCGCCGCTCCGGGTGGCTCTCGTGCCGGAGCAGGTGCTCCGCCAGCAGCGCGCCGATCTCGTCCCCGGTCAGGACGCGCCATCCGCCGCCGGCCGCGCCGGAGGGCGGAGCCGGGATCACCGCGGCGAGCCGGTCCGCGTCGGGGTCGTTGGCCAGCAGCAGGTCCGCGCCGCTCCGGTTGCCCTCGGCGATGAGGAGGTCGAGGACGCCCGGTTCTTCGGGGTTGGGCCGGGGCAGGGTCGGGAACGCCCCGTCCGGCTCGGCCTGCGCGGCCACCACGGCCGGCCCGGCGAACCCGGCCCGGGCGAAGGCCCGGAGCAGGGTGTTCAGGCCGACCCCATGCAGCGGGGTGTAGGCGACGCGCAGCGCCTGACGCGCAGCGACCGGGTTGCCGGGGACCGCCCCGGCGCCGCGGGGAACGCCACGGGGGGCCCGTTCGGCCGAATTTTTCCCGCCGGGCCGCCGGTCAGCGGGCAGCGCGGCCGGCACCATCGCGTCGAGGTAGGCGTCGACTATGCCGGGGCCGAGCTGCTGGCCGGGGCCGCCGAGCGGCACCGCGCGCAGCGGGCCGGCCTGGTCCGCGGCGGCGGCGATGCCCGCGTCGGCCGGCGGGATGATCTGGGCGCCGTCGGCCCAGTACACCTTGGCGCCGTTGTCCTCGCGCGGGTTGTGGCTGGCCGTGATCATCAGCCCGGCCGCGGCGCGCAGGTGGCGGACGGCGAAAGCCAGCACGGGCGTCGGGACCGGCCCGCCGAACCGCAGCACCCGCAGGCCGGAGCCGGTCAGCACGGCGGCGGCCTCGGCCGCGAACGGCTGTGAGCCGCGGCGCGCGTCGAACCCGATGACGACCGGCCGGCTGGCGATGTCCGGCCCGGCGGCCCGCAGATACCGGGCCAGGCCAACCGTGACCTGGCGGACGGTCGCCCGGTTCATCCGGGCCGGCCCGGCGCCCAGCGGGCCCCGGATGCCCGCGGTGCCGAACGTCAGCGGCTGGGCGAACCGCGCCGCGAGCTCGCCGGCGTCCCCGGCCTGCAGGAGCGCGCTGAGCTCGGCACGGTCCGCGGGATCGGGATCGTCCGCGATCCACGCCCGCGCCGTGGCGCGCAGCCCGCCAGCGTGGTGGCCCGTGGTGAGCACCGTCCGGAGCCGTTCGTCCGGCGTGCCGGCGAAGCTCTCGATGACGGCGTCCGCGGCGCTTTCCTCGGTGAAATCGGTGGCCATGTCCCGAAGGTTACCGATCTCCCTTGAGGAAGGCGTCCGAGGTCGTGCCGAGGTGCTGGAGCTTGTCCGGGCTGGCCATCGAGCGGATCGCGTGCACCTGCCCATCGAGGATGTCGAAGGCCAGAACGCCGGCGCTGGCCTTGGCAGACCTGTGACGCGATTTCATCTCGGGCCTCTGCGTCTCCCCCTCTTGGCCTATCCCGCCGCGTCTTGTGCACAAATCCGTGCACAAATATGGTTCCTGGCCTGCCGAACTCTTATCTCTTCGTGACTGCCGCCTCGCCGTGGCGGCGCATGTGGATGGTCCGCGTCCGGCCGGGCAGGCTCCTTGCCCCACTATTTGCGCAGTGGCCTGAAGCCCGCGCGAACCTCTGCTGAGAAGAGCTGCGGCTGTTCCCAGGCCGCGAAGTGCCCGCCTTTGCCGAGCTCGTTGTAATAGATGAGGTTGTGATACGCCCGCTGTGTTCAGCTCCGCGGGGCCTGATAGTTCTCGCCAGGAAAGACGCTCACGGCAGCCGGGACGGAGACGTCGGCGTCGTTGTACAGGCTGAGCTTATTTTCCCAGTAGAGGCGAGCCGACGAAACCCCGGTGTTCGTCAGCCAGTAGAGCGTGATGTTGTCGAGGACATCGTCTCGTGTGAGGTCGCCTGCGGGATGTCCGTGGCTCGTGTACCCGAGCACGGCCGAGGTGATCGGCGCCGCCGGCTGGCCCCAGCCGTCCCCGTGGTCAAGAAGCCAGGCTGCTAGGCCGACGGGTGAATCCGCCAATCCGTACAGCGTTTGCGGGCGCGTCCCCATCATGCTTGCGTAGGCGCGCCGCCTCGCATACAAGGTGTTCAGCTGCTCGTACGCGCGTCTTTCGCCGGCTGAGAGGCCGGCTGGCGGCGGGTCGCCGCACTGGAGCGCCTTGGCGACGTCGGGTGGAACCGTGGCGGGGAAGTTGACGTGAATGCCGAGCAGCTCCGGAGGTGCCTGTCGCGCCATCACATTCGTGACGGCCCCACCCCAATCGCCGCCTTGCGACACGAATTGCGTGTAGCCGAGGCGCTTCATGAGCACGACCCAGGCGCGTGCGATGCGGGCCGGGTCCCAGCCGGTAGCGGTCGGCTTGCCTGAATACCCGTAGCCCGGCAGCGACGGGATTACCAGATGGAACGCGTCCGATGCGCTCGCGCCGTGTACGGTGGGATTGGTGAGCGGGTCGATGATTTTGAGCTGCTCGATGATCGATCCGGGCCAGCCGTGCGTGACGATGAGCGGCAGTGCATTGTCATGGTCCGAGCGCGCGTGAATGAAATGAATGTCGAGCCCGTCGATCTCGGTTATGAAGTGCGGCAGGACCTTCAGCTTCGCCTCGCACTTGCGCCAATCGTAATCTGCCCCCCAATGGCGCGTAAGTTCCTGAATCATCGCGAGGGGCACGCCTTGCGAATCATCCGTGACCGTTTCCCGATCGGGCCACTTTGCCGTGTTTATGCGCCTGCGCAATTCGGTAAGCTCTGCTTCCGGAACATTCACATGAAACGGACGAACAGCGGTCTTATCACTGCCCGTCTGCTGTGCGCTTTCAGTCATAGCTTCAGGCCTCCTGCAAAACCGATGATGGCCTACGGCGAGCGGTCACAGTTCGCCCTTCTGCGCGTTTCCGGCGGGGTGCGGGACGAGGACCTGCGCGTCGAGACCGCTGCTGAGTTTGCCCTTAAAGCGGACCGCAGGCCGGCGAGGGCCGCGCCCCATGCGGTGCTCCGGTCGCGCCTGCTCCGCCTCGTACTTCTTTCTCGATCATGACCAGCCGGTCCTGCCCCTCGTGCAGCGCGTAGAGCTCAAGGCCGGGTTCGTCGTGAACCCGCGCGATCGCCGCCGCTCGAAGTTGCCGCGCTTGTCGGTTCTCTCAGGCTAGCGGAGCCGCCGGACGTCTTGCCAGGCGCCGAGCTTCGCAGAGAATTTCATCGCCAGGGGCGGCTGGTTGCGCAGCGGTCGTGGCGTCGAAGATCATCACCCGGCTCGTCGTTGGCAAAGTTGAGCATGGCCGCACCTACAGCTCTGTTCGCCAGTTCTGTGCGGCCGACGCTTACCTTTCCCGAGAGCCGATGCAATACAGGTCGGCGGTTCTACGAGCGTGCGGTCGCCGTGGATCGGCCACGCTCCGTGATTGTGCAGGGTCTTCCGCCCCGCACCCTGCGGGTGGACATCGCGCAGACGCGGACGGAGAACTCGTTAATCCTCCGGGTCCTGGCCGGCGCGGGCCTGGGCGGCCAGCGTCTGCTTACGGGGGCGCGGACCTGCTCAACCCGTCAAGGTTGTGGAACGTCGGCCCGCCGTGGAGGAGGCTGGACCACCGCTCGAATGCCGCCTTGGTCTCCTCACCGAGGTGACCGAATCCTCACCGCCGCTGGCAAGGCGGCGGACTAACGAACGTCCTGGCGGAGGCGCACAATACCTCGGCACATCTGAGGTCAGCGCCACGCAGAAGCGCGAGCCCTGGGTTCCCCGGATGCGCCGGTTCCGGCCGCTCGGCGCTGCCTGGTTACGCTGTGCCTGAGCGGAACGGAGCTTGCCGATGGTTAAGGCCGGACAGGAAGTCCCCGGATGCGCGTATCCGGGCTGTGAGAATGAGCCGCGGCCGGGGGAGGTAGGGGCAGTAGCGGAGTCGGGGTACTGCGGGCTGCCGGACCCGGTGACCGGGGAGCCGCATACGGCGCTGACCGCGTTCCGGCGGCGCCAGACGCTGGCTCGGCACGGCGGCGGGGTGGCCGGGCCGCAGGATCTGGGCCGCCCGGGGTTCGGGTTCTGGCGGCGCCGCCAGCGGGCTGAGGCTGATGCGCGGGAAGCGCACTTGGCGGCACTCGAGGCTGATGCGCAGCTGGCCGCGGCGCTGGCGGCGAAGGCCGCTGCCGAGCAGGAGACCGAGGCCGCGCGGGCACGGGCCGCCCAGGCCGAGCGGGCCGCGGAGGAGCAGGTGGCCGCGGCGCGGCAGGACCGCGACGATGCGGTCAGCGGCGCGGAGTCCCGGGCAGCCGAGGCGGCCGAGGCGGCCCGCGCAGAGCAGGACCGGGCCCGCCAGGCCGCGGACCGGCAGCTGGCGCAGGCCCGCCAGGACGCGCAGCGGGACCAGGCCGAACTGCGGGCCGGGCTCGAAGCGCAGACCGCGGTGGCCGAGGAGACCCGGGCCGGGCTGCAGGCCCGCGCCGAGCACGCCGAGGCTGAGGCCGAGCAGGCACGCCTGGCCGCCGGGCAGGCCGAGGCGCAGCTGGCCGCGGCGCTGGCGGCGAAGGCCGCTGCCGAGCAGGAGACCGAGGCCGCGCGGGCACGGGCCGCCCAGGCCGAGCGGGCCGCGGAGGAGCAGGTGGCCGCGGCGCGGCAGGACCGCGACGATGCGGTCACCGGCGCGGAGTCCCGGGCAGCCCAGGCCGAGCGGGCCGCGGAGGAGCAGGTGGCCGCGGCGCGGCAGGACCGCGACGATGCGGTCACCGGCGCGGAGTCCCGGGCAGCCCAGGCCGAGCAGGCCGCGGAAGAGCAGGTAGCCGCGGCGCGGCAGGACCGCGACGATGCGGTCACCGGCGCGGAGTCCCGGGCAGCCCAGGCCGAGCAGGCCGCGGAAGAGCAGGTAGCCGCGGCGCGGCAGGACCGCGACGATGCGGTCACCGGCGCGGAGTCCCGGGCAGCCCAGGCGGCCGAGGCGGCCCGCGCAGAGCAGGACCGGGCCCGCCAGGCCGCGGACCGGCAGCTGGCGCAGGCCCGCCAGGACGCGCAGCGGGACCAGGCCGAACTGCGGGCCGGGCTCGAAGCGCAGACCGCGGTGGCCGAGGAGACCCGGGCCGGGCTGCAGGCCCGCGCCGAGCACGCCGAGACTGAGGCCGAGCAGGCACGCCTGGCCGCCGGGCAGGCCGAGGCGCAGCTGGCCGCGGCGCTGGCGGCGAAGGCCGCTGCCGAGCAGGAGACCGAGGCCGCGCGGGCACGGGCCGCCCAGGCCGAGCGGGCCGCGGAGGAGCAGGTGGCCGCGGCGCGGCAGGACCGCGACGATGCGGTCACCGGCGCGGAGTCCCGGGCAGCCCAGGCCGAGCAGGCCGCGGAAGAGCAGGTGGCCGCGGCGCGGCAGGACCGCGACGATGCGGTCACCGGCGCGGAGTCCCGGGCAGCCCAGGCCGAGCAGGCCGCGGAAGAGCAGGTGGCCGCGGCGCGGCAGGACCGCGACGATGCGGTCACCGGCGCGGAGTCCCGGGCAGGCCAGGCCGAGCAGGCCGCGGAGGAGCAGGCCGCGGAGGAGCAGGACCGCGACGATGCGGTCACCGGCGCGGAGTCCCGGGCAGCCCAGGCCGAGCAGGCCGCGGAGGACCAGGCCGCGGAGGAGCAGGACCGCGACGATGCGGTCACCGGCGCGGAGTCCCGGGCAGCCGAGACGGCCGAGGCGGCCCGCGCGGAGGATGCCGAGGCTGAGGTGCAGCCCCGCGCCGACCGTGAAAAGGGGGCCGGGCAGGCCGCCCGACGACAACCCAAAAGCACAACGCGCAGCAGCCGGCGCTCTCGGGGACGGTAAGCGGCGAGCACCTGCGAGCGTTGCCTTCCTTTCCGGCCGGTGGGTGTCCGCGCTTACCGTATTACTGTGGCCCGCCTGTCACGGAACACGGCGGGGGTGTAAACCGTGCGGCTGGTCAGCGGTACGGCGGCTGGAACTTCCCCGCCCGGCCGCGGGGCAGTGCGGCTGGAGTGAACCGGGGTGGCGGCGCAGGCCCGGCCCCGGCGATCCGGTCAATCACTGATGGGGCCGCCCGGATTCTGCCGATGCGGAGCGCCCGGCACACCGGCCCCGGCGAAAACTGACGCGACAGCGGGCCACCGCGCGCGTCCACCCCTGTCAGCGGCCTCCGCCTGCACGCAAGATGACCAATCACCGCAATAGCGGTTCAATAGCCGGAGAAGGTTGAGTGGGTAGCACATGATCGCCGCGTACATTCTGATTCAGACCCAGGCCGGCAAGGCGGCCACCGTGGCTGCCGCGCTCCGGGACCTGCCGGGCGTCTCGGAGACGGCGAGCCTGGCCGGCCCCTACGACATTATTGCGCGGGCCCAGGCGCGAGACATCAGCGAACTGGCCAAGCTTGTCACCTCCCGGGCCCCAGCCCTCGACGGCGTCACACGGACAATCAGCTGCCCGGTCGTTCACCTGTGAGGAACCGATTGCCGTGGACCACCACACCACCATCCACGAGGCGGGCGAGGGCAGCGTGCAGGCGATCTGCTCCTGCGGCTGGCGCAGCCCGGTGTACGGCGCGGACAAGGCGGCTGGCACGATGGACCCGCTGCAGCGCGCGGCCGATGCTGGCGATCTGCACGAGTGGGAGATGTCCCTGCGATAAGCGGCGCCACGTCCCAGGCGGTGACGTCCCAGGACCTTGCCACGGATGGCCCGTTGATGGTAGTGCGGCGATCACGGTGAGCGATGAGTTCGCTGACCCCATCAGCGCCGCAACCGGCCCACGCCTAACCCAGACCCCCGCCACCAGCACCAACGCCGTGGCAGGATTTACGCGTCTCCCTGCCTGCGGAATACCAACGCCGATCATGAAAGGCACTGGGGCGGCCCTTTAGGTTTAGGAGACCGCTTCCCGCCTCGCTCGTTCCTTCTCGCCCTGCCGGTAGCGCGCGGGAAGGGCGCCGGCGAGGCCCTCGGCGAACAGCGGGATTCGCCACAGCGCGGGGACCGGGTCCATGATGCCCTCCAGTTGCATGACGACGCCGACGCTCATCCGGACCAGCCGGCGCGCCGCGGTGAACATCATGAAGGCCAGCGGCAGTTCGGCGATCGCCGCGGTGAAGACGCTGGTCCAGATGTCGGGCGTGCCGAGATCGAGGATCAGGTCGAACCAGGCATCGCAGAACAGCAGCGTCCCGGTGACGACCAGCCAGATGATCAGTACCTGGCGTTCGCGCCAGGACGCCCACGCTGTGACCGCGAACGCAACCAGCAGCGCGAAGTCAAAGCCGACCCAGGCGCCGCGCCAGTGACCTGCTGCGTAGTGCTTGGGCAGGGTCAGCATGAGAACGGCGATCCATCCGGCCAGGACCACGCAGGAGCCCATGAAGACGAGCAACGAGAGGCGCCTGCGGCGCTGGAACCGCGCGTCCCGCAGCACGTGCGGCTCATCGATGGCGGCGAGCAGCCGCGTCAGGTGCCGCCGTTCTTCCGGGCTCATCCGGCGCAGGTCGTCCTCACCTATCACACTTTCTATTAAAGAGCGTTACTTCGCTGGTGACGAACTTAACCTGAACCAGCCCTGACCTGCGGGAACCTACTAGCAGGATAGCATGACAGCCAAAGCTAGTTAACTGCTAGCTTGACTTCTTCGGCCCTGGCAGGACCCCAGCGCGGAGACTGGCCAGGGCCTTCTCCGCGTTCTCCCGTGGCCAGCCGAGCAGCGTGGCGATGGTCTCCGCAGAGACTCCCTCAGGCATCCCCTCAACGAACGCGAACATGGTCACCAGAGCGCTGTCCACCGCCCGCTGCACCGCCTCGTCAGGGACCTGGCCGCGGTCAAGCCTGCAACGCCACGCGCCGGGTGTCCCAGCTTCGCCACAGCCAACTGGCCAGCTTCGCCACAGGAACTGGCCAGCAAGGTCAGGGTCCTCGCGGACGCGCAGCGCGAACGCGGCAGGGACGGCCCCTGTCGTGCTCAGCACGCTCTCAGCGGTCATGTCCGAGGCAAAGAAGGCCAAGCGGGTGCGTGAGGAGGACTACGCCCTGTCCGGCATACAACTGCCTGACGGGGCCGCCAGGGAATTTGTCTTCCCCGCCCATGTGGAACTGGAGAAGCTGGCGCTGAACATGGGGGACCTGGCCCCGGCCATATGGATTATGCGGGGGTGCGGGCTGCGGGCGGGCATTATCCCACGTCAGCGGCCCTCTTACTGCCTGCGGGCATGGCGAAGGCCCCAAGGCTACTGCCTGCTTTAGGGCCTTTTGCTGCGTCTCTGCCTAGCTGCTGTACAGCCACGCGGGGCGGGTGCGGCGACCGAGCCGCACGTCACATTGGCCGCATGTAGCATCCGCGCATGGATGCGACATGCTGAAGCGCTGGGCTGCCTGGCCGCGAGGCATCCGATGGCTGGCAGGCGGGATCGCCGCTGTCGTGCTGGCGCTGGCAATCGCATGGGTGCTGTTTGTGCCAGCCGCGGACTGGCTCGCGCGCCATGACGTCGGTTCAGCCAAGGGACCGCTCCTGCAGACGGCACGGGACGCCGCGCGGGGCCGATTGCTGACGCTTGGCGCGGGCCTGTTCGCCGCGGGGGCTCTGGTCTTCACCGCGCGGAACTTCAACCTTTTGCGGCGTAACTCAGAACAGGCCGACCAGTGGCAGCGGCGCACCCATGAACTGACCGAACAAGGGCAGGTGACCGATCGTTACACCAAGGCCATCGAACAACTGGGATCCGAGAAGCTCGACGTGCGGATCGGCGGCATCTACGCACTGGAGCGCGTCGCCCGTGACTCCGCAAGAGACCACCCGACCGTGATGGAGGTTCTCACCGCATTCATCCGCGAACACTCCCGCGAGCCATGGCCGTCACCAGGTTCAAGCAAACGGGAACGATGGATACGACCTGATGTCCAGGCTGCCGTTACCGTGGTCGCGCGGAGGGACACGAAGCACGACACACAACCAATTAATCTCGCCGGTGCGGAACTGCCCGGCGCGGACATGACCGGTGCTGATCTTAGGGGTGCGAACCTGACTCGGGCGGACCTTCACGCTGCGAGCCTTCGTGACACGGACCTCAGCTACGCGCATCTCGCCCATGCGGACCTTAGAAGAGCGCGCCTTCGTTATGCGGGCCTTCACGATGCGGATTTGACCGGGGCGGACCTCACTGATGCCGAACTGTGCGGTGCCGACCTCAGCCTCGCGAGTCTTACTAGTGCGCATCTCACCGGGGCAGACTTCCGCAATGCGCCTGTCCGCAGGCGCTACACAAACCCCCCCGGCGTGCCTATCCGCAGGGTAGCCGCCGGCAGCTCCTGTAACCGCCACACGGACATCACGCACGCGAATCTCATCGATACGGACCTCGACGGCGCCACATGGCCCGCACGACTGCCAATACCTAAGGGCTGGCAACGGGACAACGGCTCCGGCCGTCTGAAGGCCGCGGGCACTGACTCTGGGCCAGCAGAGGCGAACTAGCTTCCCGCACGTTCAACCCTCTTGGGGGGCTTCGGTTGGTGGTCTGCTCGGTGGTGGTCATGTTGTCCACTTCCTTCTCCTGGTGGTTATGCTAGTGATAGCATGAGATGTCACGTGATAGCAAGCTAGAGCGTGGGGATGGGCCGAAGTTTTCGGTTCCTTGATCCCACGCTCGCGCGCTCTTACTTGCTGGCTGCCTCTGCCGACCCGTCCTTGACCTCAGGAAACACACCGGCCGGGCCAGCTTCGGGGTAGCCCGGGTTGGGCTCGGGGCAATCCGCACAGACCTCGCTGCCTGCGGTCCACAAGTGGCCCCAGCGGCGGCAGGCCTCTATGCCGGTCAGCAACGGTGCCTTGCGGTCATAGACCGACGTTCCGTCGCTCAGGTCGCGGAGCTGGGCCGACCACATGGCGTTGTAACAGGCGTGCAATCCCCTGGCCAGCTTGCGGTCCTTCAGGCCTTTCGGTCCTTCGGCCAGCGGCTTGAACTTCTCGGAGTCGGTCTCGATGATGAGCCGTCCCACGGCCACGGCGAGCGCGTCCGGGGTAACCGGAGCTTTCCACGGGTAGTCATGGTCTGGGTGGTGCTCCGAGGCGCCTAGCTCGGGGCAGTACATGTCCCGGAAGGCGTCCAGGTATTCAGCTCTCCGGGTGCGGACCTGAAGGGTCCGCGGGTCGCCTGCCGGGACGTGACTGGCGGGGCGCAGGCTCGGCATGAGGATCCCAAAAGGCGTGCAGATCCAGGTGGCCATGGTGCCCTGCACCTTCTGCCTCGGCGGGGTGTAGGTCTTGGTGGTCTTGGTTGCGGTGGTGCTCTTCTTGGTCATGATGTGTCAGTCCCTTCGCTGTCTTCAGGTAGCCGTCCTTCGCGAGTGCGGCCGAGCGCGTGGAGTGTCGTCTCCACTTCGTCGTCTGGCATGGCCAGGCGGAGGACAACGGCTTGCGTTACCAGGTCGTTGACCGACCAGCGTGTCTCGTAGGCCTTCACGCGGAGCTGTTCTTTCAGCTCGTCGGGGAGTCGTACTGTCGTTATCTTGCTGCTCATATCTCTATGATAGCAGATGATAGCACGTGATGTCACGGATGTCTGACAGCTAGCCAGCACAACGCTCTGGCCTGCCTGGCCCAGCGCTTCTGACCTTGGGTTCTGTGCTGGCGCTAGCGCTCTGGCCTGGCTAGTGCTGCTGACGATGGTTTGTCATAGCAGGTACGCGCCACCGGGAGCGTTACCGTTGTCGGAATCCGGCTGATGGTTGACGCGATGGCCGGGCGGCAAGATACGGACATCTGGGAGGCACGTCGATGGCTGGTCAGGTAAGTGTTGGCTGGCCGACCTGTGATGAAGATGAGTGCATTGGCATCCGTTTCGATACAGGTGACAAATGTCTGGCCCATGCGGGGGATGAGGAGCGGGACGCCGCGCTCAAACAGGTTGCTCAGACCGGCAAGATCGACGCACGCGGCGTGACGATTTCTAGCATGCTCCTTAAGAAGATCCTCGACAGCACACCGCGCAACCCAGACGGCCATGCAATGCCCACGGAAGTCCGGTTCGACCGGGCGACCTTCCAGGGCAAGGCCGGGTTCGGCAAGGCGACGTTCGAGGGCGACGCCCGGTTTGCCGGAGCGACGTTCAAGGGCCCCGCCTGGTTCGCCGTGAAGACGTTCAAGGGCGACGCCCGGTTCAACGGAGCGACCTTCGAGGGCGACGCCGAGTTCACCGGGGCGACGTTCAAGGGCCTCGCCTGGTTCGACAAGGCGACGTTCAAGGGCGACGCCCGGTTCAACCATGCGACCTTCGAGTGCGACACCGGGTTCCGTGTGGCGACGTTCAAGGGCGCCGCCAGGTACAGCCGGGCGACGTTCAAGGGCATCGCCCCGTTCGGCGGAGCGACGTTCAAGGACATCGCCTGGTTCGACAAGACGACGTTCGAAGGCGACGCCCGGTTTGACGGAGCGACGTTCAAGGGCCCCGCCTGGTTCGCCGTGAAGACGTTCGAGGGCGACGCCTCGTTCACCGGAGCGACCTTCGACGGCCTCGCCCGGTTTGCCGGAGCGACGTTCAAGCGCGACGCTCGGTTCTTTAGGGCGACGTTCAAGGGCGATGTACCAGTGCTGGGGCCCGTTGCGGTGGGGGGAAGCTGGATCTGGATGGAGCGCAATTCGCTTCGCCGGTCCGAATTGAGGCAGACGCGACCGCGCTTACTTGCCGCCGGGGACAATTTCTGGGCGGCGTCCGGTTTGACTTGCGTCGTGCGCTCGTTCGTCTGGATAATTCGGACCTGTCTTTTCCCTCGTTGCTCACTGGTCCCGCCGTCGCCGCTAGCGCCCCGACTGGGAGTACAGAACAGCCAAGGTTGCTTTCTCTCCAGCGGGCCAATGTCGCAGGACTAGCCCTGGGGAACGTCGATTTGGCTTCCTGCCGGTTCGTCGGAGCGCACAACCTTGACAAACTCCGTCTAGAGGCTGGCACAGTCTTCGGGCTCTCGCCCGCTATAGCGGGATGGGAGCGCCGTCAGGTCATTGCAGAGGAATCTGCGTGGCGGGCGGCCAGGGCCCGGCCGGGCCGCTGGAGAGCCCCGCCTTCGTTCGACCGCATAGGCCAGCCCGAGGTGCTGAGCCCGGGCGCGGTCGCGGTCCTGTACCGGGCGCTGCGCAAGAGCCGCGAGGACGCCAAGGACGAACCCGGCGCTGCCGATTTCTACTACGGCGAGATGGAAATGCGCCGTCATGCGCACGGGCGGGCGGACCGCGGAGACCGTGGAGATGGCGGTTCGCGCGGGCGGGTGGACCGCGGCGTGCTGACCGCCTACTGGCTGGTGTCGGGCTACGGCCTGCGGGCCTGGCGGGCACTTGCCTGGCTCGCAGGCATAACGGTGGCGTTCGCGCTCGCCTTCCACCTGGTTGGTTTCACCCACCCACCACAGCCAGCTACATACTGGACGAGCCTGCTGTATGCATTCCGTTCCACTATCTCGCTCACTGACAGCGAGGTAACTCTGACCGCCTGGGGCCAGTTGCTGCAGGCACTTCTGCGGCTGACCGGCCCGGTACTGCTCGGCCTGGCCCTGCTAGCCCTCAGGAACCGGGTCAAGCGCTGACGCGGCCCGGAACCAGGGTCCTGGAGGTCCTGAAAGGGGGAACGAACAGCTTCGGCTCGGGGTGTCTGACGGTAAGCAGGGGGTGTCATAAGGGATCGCCGTCATCGCCACCTGTCTTCGCACCGGATATCCCCTCACATCCACGATCCCACCGTAGAGCGGAAGTTCAAAAGCCCGTTCCCAGCTACCGATGCCGTCGGTGGTTTCCAGCACGAGGAACAAGCGATCGTACTGCGGGACCACCGGCCCAGATGCTCGTCCCAGGTAGCTGCCGCCCATATTGATCGTCTTCGTTCCGAGCGCGGAAAGCATAAATGAAATCTCCTTGCCGGGACCGGAGCTGCCGCGCGAGCGGAGCATTCCCCTGACCGTGTAGTCCCGGTTGCTTCCGTTGCGGACGGTAACAAGCAGGGAGTCCGGTTTCTCAACACTCTTCAGTGGGAAGTCGTCCCATTCGGCCGTTGCGTTCAGGCCGGGTGCCATCTCGTCGAACCTGCGGTCCGCGTCGCGGCGGTTTGTTGCTTCCGCGGCCTCAGCGGACTTCTTCGCCGCTTTTGCGGAGGCTGATGCAAGCGCATTAGCCCTTATCGATACCACCAAGGCGGCGGCGGCCACAACGACCGCGAGCACCGCGCCCGCTGCCGTCAGGGTCGCCGCCCAATGCACCCCGTGCATGGCGCTAGCGTAGACGTAGACGGGATCCGTCATGGGCAATTGGGCTGTCCATCTCACAACACTCGGTGGACCTACGGCCCAGGCGCAGGCAGTTAAGGATCTTGCCGCGCCTCGCACCCGGCTTAGGGGCCATTGCCACGGCTCCGCCTTTTCGGTCGTCGTGACCTGCGGCGTTCGGGTCGCTTGCGAGCACCTGGCTGTCCCCATGTCTCCGGGATGAGTCTGCTGCCCGGCTGGAGGATGATCTCGCCTTCCCGCTTCATCTTCAGATGCCGGGTCCACGATTTCAGATGCCGGGTCCACGATGCCGACAGCTGGCGCAGCGCGCCATGCAGGAAGACTGAGGGAACTTCGCTGATCAGCCACATCTTGTCCCGGTACCGGAACTCGCAGCCAGCGATGCGTGCCGCCGACACGGCATAACTGAGGCTTTCCTTGCTCTCAATTGGGACATGGTGCAAGTACCGGTCCCGCTGGGAACGGCAGGCCTCGTTGAAGAACCATGTTGCCCCGGCACGGCACAAGCCGAATGCGGCCTTCTGGTCGCTGGTCAGTTCAGCGGCATAGGTCTGCGCCCGGATGGGTCGCTATACCTGAGCATCCATTCCATGGATCATGCCAGCGAGGTATGACATTTTAAGGCCGCAGCGCCCGATGGGTGGCCCCGCTCCAGCAGCGACGGCGCCTGCCAGGAAGAAGGGGCAGAGCAGTCAGCGGGTTCAGCCGGGACCACATGGGGACCACGTTGCGTACGCGACCAGACCACCCGCATGGCCAGCGATCAGCAAATTACGGGGCCGACTGGGCAACCTGCATAAAGGTTTGGCTTGCAGCGCCTGTCGCCGCCTGGAAGGTCACGGGCGAGCCGTCACGTGAGCCGACCGTGAGCACATAGCCTTCAGCGTTCGGCAACGTTGGCGCACTCCCGACCGTGAAGACCTGGTTCTGATCCCAACCAGAGGTGGCTGTCAGGAAGGCACACGGTGAAATCGACGTCGGTCCCGTCCACAGCCCAGTGGATCCGAAGGTGATGACGTCACCGCTCGCGACGCCACGTGGTGCGGACTCCAGGTACAGGTACTGGCCAGTGAAGCTGCCTCCCAGCCAGCCCCGTGCACCCGTCGCAGTCACCACAAGGAAGTCTTCGGCAGGATTCCTCGTGCTCTGCGGCTCTGCGACGAGCTTCCCACGCCCGCCTGCGGCAAGCGCCAGGTGGTGGTCCGCCGAGACAAAATGGATGGTCGCCACGGGCGGCGTGGGTGTGGCTGACGCGACTCCAGCACCAGCCAGAGCCAGCGTCGCTGCTCCCGCAGCAGCCAGGAGGGTGCTTGCGTAAAGAGAGATCCTCTTCATGGCCGGTTCCTTTCATTTGAACGATCCCGTTGATCGTTCCCCCGCGCCCCCCTCCCGAAGAAGGACCACGGCCCAGCTTTCCCGACGTATGGGTATAGCAGACGAACTGCATGCCTTGCTGGGCGGATGCATGAAGCGGTTGTCTTCCCCACATGGCCTGTCGCGCCCCAACCGCGTGCTTGCGCCTGCTGTAAGGCTTACTTCGCCAGCGTGGCGGGGTGGTTGTCGCCCCCCGCTCGGGCCCCGACGCAGGTCTCGCGCACCTCGACCCCGGCATTGGCCAGGCTGGCCGTCAGGGCTGCAGTGAACGCGCGTCTGGCAGCACCCAGGCGCGCAGCTCCGGGTCGTACCGGCGGCCCGGCACATCCATAATCAGGGAAACGAGCAATGGGACAGGGGTGTTTAGCGACACTTCCGCCCACCCGGCCGACCGGTCCAGGACGTGGCCGCGCACCTGGCCGAGCGCCAGCAGCTCCGCGTACTCCCGCTCCCGGCGGTGGGGCCGGGCCGCGCCGGTCACACGGTCGGGACCGCGCCGCCAGTGTGCGGCCCGAGGCCGCCGTCCGGGCCACCTGGTGAGACCGTTCCCCCGGCGGAGTAGTCGGCAGTAAGCCCGCCTACGGTGGGCTCTGGGTAGTCGCGGTGCGGCGGGTCGTGGTCGCCGGGGGGCTGGGGCTCGAACATGGGTCTGCCGGTCTCCAGGAAATCCACCCAGAAGTCTTGCGCTGGCGCGGAGGCCGAGACGGCAGCGACCGGGACGGATGGTGCGGGGCTCGCTGGCGGTGCCGAGGCAACCATGAAGCCGCACACCGCGCAGGCCCCGGCTACCGTCAGTTTCACCACCCGGCAGCACTGATGGCAAAAGGATTCACGCTTGCCCACGGTGCACCATCGTAGGGGCGGCAGGCGCAAGGAAAGGGGCCGACGCGCCGGGGAGGATCATGTGCTCAGCTCGCCAGCTCTCCCAGCCAGCGTTTCAGCGCCTTGAGCACGTCCTGGCCGCCGACGGTGCGCATCCGGTAGACCGCGAGCACGCCGGCATTTAGAAGAATGGTTTTGATTTCTCTTTCCTGAATGGCGCCTCGAATTTAACAATGGCGTACACGCAAGTCAGCTAGCCGCGCGGTGGCTTCGCTCTAATTCCGAGCTTGGGAATTATCCAGGCGGGGGAAGCCTCTTATGAAGCCTTCCTGGCCCGCCAGGCCGCCGACCGGCACGCAGGCGAGCACCACAGCCGGGGCCTGCCCGTGGGCGGCTGCGGCACCAGCCTCCCGCACCGGCACAGTTGCGTCACGCTCGTGACGGAACCGCTGTCCGCGGGACGGCTGCCGGGGGAGTCATTAGGTTTGCGGCCTCCCGGTCTGATTCCGAATCTGTTCTGACTGAGTGGCCCATCTCACTTTGCCCGGCTCGTAATTCCCGTCGTTGTCCTCGCGGTCGAGCGAGTAGACGACCTTGCCGGATGGGTACCGGTCCGGCGGCCTTGGCCCGATGGTGGCCTCGATGTCCTCAATGAACCGGGTCACGTCATGCCACTCTTCGCAGACCGTGATGCCGCGACCGCCATACCGGTGGTAAAAGCGGTGGTCAGGGTTCTCGCACCGGGCGAGCATGCCCTGCCAGGTCTTATAGAGCGGGTGATGCTTCATGCCATGGGTGGTGTTGCAGCTGAGCACCAGTTCCCGGTGCTCCGGGGACCGGTTAAGCTCGCGCAACCGGTCCCCCTTGACTTCCCGGCTCAGGCACCCGCACGACTTCGTGTTGCCATTGAGAAAGCCAGCCAGCGATACCGTCACCACAATTGCGTCAGAGCAAGAGCACACGCAGACCACGGCACGCGCCCCGGCTTTGAGACCGCGCGCCTGCTCTGATGAGTTCAGCGGCAGCCTGGTCTCACTCAGCACGGTCAGCCTTCCGGGCGGCGACTGCCGCTGGCCTGGCTCAACGAAGACACTCTTTCTGCCCCGAGTCATACATTGCTGTACACATCAGGTCTGGGGCCTCCCCTGATATCCAGGAGAGACGTACTTCGAGGGCCCCCAGGACTTGTTGGGGGATGCCGCCTTGTCCCGCCCGTCGTACTGGGGATGCCGGGACAGGATGTCGTCAGCACCACCGAACCCGCTGGCGCCCGTGTGCGCCCGGGTGGCCGTCGTGACAGGGCCGCGCCTCGGGTGCTGCACACCAGTGAACTCGTCGTCGGGAGCGTGCAGAAGTGTCTTCAGCCGCCTGGGGGCGTCGTCCTCGTCACCCTTTTTGAACAGCTCGGGGTGGGCCTTGATGATCTGGTCGGTCTTCTCCTCTTCGGGGCTCATGGCCGCCGTGCGGGCCGCCAGCTCGACCCGCTGCACCTGGTAGGGGTCACCGTTCACGTAGTCCGCGACGTCAGCCACGGTCAGCTGCAGGGCGTCCATGGCGGCGTTGGTGGCCGCGGTCTTCTTGGCGTCAGCGGCCTCGGACTCGCCGGAGAAGCCGGGCAGCGTCGTGATGTCCACACCCAGCTCGCGTGCCCGCTTCCTAATCAGGCGCTTCGCGGCGGCGACGTTGCCATGGCCGGACGCGGCGAGAATGGCAGCAGCGCGCAGGTGGCTCTTGTCCGGTATGGGATATGAGCCATCCTGGAGTGCCTGCCCTTTGGCGGCGAGGGCATGCCGCTGGTCCATGTTCAGGTCGGCGGCCAGCTCGATGGTGCCGTCACCGTCCGGGTGCCGGACCAGCTCGCTGATGGCCATGGTCAGGCTCATGACGTCCCGTTCGCCGCCGGACAGCTTCATGACCCGCTCCCAGGTGCGGGAGACGTCCTCGCCACGGCTCTGGGCCACCTCAGCGATGGCTTCGTCCACGTCGTCGCGGGTCAGTTCCGCGGTGGCCGTCTCCACCTCGGTGGGCAGGGTCAGCTGCATTTCGTCATAGACAGGACGCTGCGGGACACCCGTGCTGATGCTGGCCGCCTTCATGCCCAGGCGGCCGATTTCGTCCTTCAGGTAGAAGGCACGCAGCTGGCCATCCTCTGTGTAATCAGGCATTAGACACTCCTCTCAATATGGACGTCCGGCGGGAGCGTCTGGTCCGGGACACGAGGGCCGGGGGGCGGAGCCTCGAAGTGCTGCCGCGGGTCACCCGGGGCAATGCCCGGCCCCTGGCCGAGCGGCGGGACCGACTCGTGCACGACAGAGACCTGCTGGCGTGGCCGCTCCCGGGTGCCGTCCAGCAGCAATTCGCCGCTCCTGGTCGCCCACATCAGCGGGCCGCCGCCATGGGGGCCTGCCGGGGCAGGCTGCCGGGACTGCTCACGCTGCCGGTCGCGCTCCGCCCGCAGCTCAGCGATTTTCGCGTTGATGGCGGGGATGGGGGCGCCAGCGACGATAAGCTCGACCACTTGAGGGTGATGGTCCAGTGACTCAGCCCACGGATTGCTGGCGGAGGAGACCTGCGGCGGCGGCTTCGGCTTCCGCTCCTCCTGGGCGGCCTCACGGGCGTCCCTGGCGGCATTCTCAGCCTGCAGCCGTGCCAGTGCCTGCTGGGCCACCCTGGCCGCCTGCCGGGCCTCGCTGGCCGCCTCCTGGGCCTCCGCCAGGGCCTGCCTGGCGTCCGCTCTTGCTGCCGACCAGGCCACCGTCTTGGACCGTTCGTTCTGCCGCTGCCGCGGCTCCCCGGAGAGACTGGGGGGCCTGGGCCGGTCGTCGTCCATGATGATGTCCTCCTCGGGAGACAGGACCACGTGCACAGGGCCGCTCTTCCCGTGCCCTCTTGGCTTCTGCACCCGGATGATGAGTGCCTGCCCCTCGTACTCCGGCGGCCGGGCATGCTGGTACCAGCCGACCACCTTCCCCGGTGGGTAGCTAGCACGTCCTATAGCTGTCGGAGCATGACCATAGGAAATTTTCCAGCTCTCGCCAGTCTCGCGGGCCTGCTTGCAGATGCTCCAGATGCTCAGCTGGAAGTTGCCAACGCTGCTTTCCACCACTTGCTGGTCGATGCTCAGGCGCTCCCGGCTGAACCAGCCGATTTCCGCGGTGGGCCGGAGCTTGGCCAGGAGAAGATACGTCCCTTGCTCCAGCAGCTCCCAGGCGTCCGCCAGATGATCCTGTGCCCAGGAGATACCGCGGACTTCATACCGCGTCAGCGGCTGCTCCTGCAGCGGCGGGAGCACGGGATACGGGGCCAGCAGGCCCAGGGCGGTCACGCCGGCCGCTCCGCCGCCGTCAGGACTTCCAGGACCTGGTGCCACCGATCCACTACTTCGACCCGGACGCCCGTGCGCGCCAGATGGCGCCAGTGGCCGGTCCGGCGGTCGAACTCGGTCGGAGTCACCTGGATAATCCCAGCACAAGGCTCGCTTACGGGATTCTCCACAGTCGCAGTCACGACAGGAGAATCGGTTTAGCCTGCCTGGCGCCTCCGGCAGACCCGCCGGTGGCAGGGCATGCAGAGTGCCCGGAAACCATCAGGGAAGTTGTTCTTAACCAGCCAGAGATAGAGGTTATAGCCACTCTTCCAGAGATAGAGGTGCTGGCCACTCTCCCGTTCCGCATCCAGGAGACGGGCCTTCCCGTCCGCGTCCGCGTAAATGACCAGCTGCCCCGCGGACCCGCAGCATGCGCACGTCTCCCCATAGTGGCCGAGCACCTCCGCCCTGAGCCTGCGCCACCGTGCAGCGCGCCTGCTCCGGACCTTCTCCGGATTAGCCGCCTGCCATGCGCGTGCCTTCTGGTCTGCCTTCTCCGGATGCCGTGAATACCAGCGGTGCTGAGCTTCCAGGACCCGTGCGTAGCGACCAGGGTCTTTCAGCGCTTCGCGGTCCTGGGCGCGCTTGCATTTGCGGCACTGACCGCGGTACCCGTCCTTACTGCTGGTGGTGTTCGGGACGAAGTTATCCAGGTTCAGGGGCTTGGTCTCGCCGCACTTCGTGCAGGTCTTCTCCACCCTGGCTATTACGGAATTGCTGACGATAGATAGGCATAATCGTCTGGACAGCAAGCGACGGTCCCCTTCTCTGAAGAGCCAGAAGCGTTGTGTAGGCACCGCACTGGGAAAAGGAGACCGTCACCGTCAGCCTACGCGGCGGTCACCAGGACGACGCCTGCAGGTCTTTCCTGGCCTCCCGGATGGTGCGCATTTCGGAGTCACTCACCAGGCGGATGCGCTCGGTGATTCCGCAGGCCTCCGCCACCTGCTCATCGGTGGCGCCCGGGTGCGCACGGAGGTACTTCTTGGCGGCCTGCCACAACTGGTACTGCGAAGCGTCGTTCACGCCACCGTCACCCGGTCGCCGTAACCCACCATGGTGTCGATTCTGAAGCACAGCAAGCAGACCTGGCCGCTGGCCGACTGGTAGACCGCCAGGAACTGGCCGCAGGAACCGCACAGGGTGCGGGTGACGGTCTTCTCTGGTGTCTTGCTGTCCACTGTCACCCCGATTCGTTTAACGAATCGGACGCTGCGTGCTAATCAGCAGTCGCAGCCAGGTACATAATGCGGCACAGCGCACTGGCCATGGGCGCATTCACGTCCTTACCGGCCTGCCGCAGCTGGCCGCCCGTCTCCCGGGCAGACCGCACCATGGCCAGCAGCCGCCCCGGGTCCTCAGCGTCCAGCAGAGCCGTCACGAGCGCTTCCATGGCACGCTGAAGTCTCTCCAGCCGGCCATACTTCTCCCCGGCCAGTGCGCGCTCCAGCTTGTGCTCCTCCTTCAGCAAGCTGATGTTCTCCTCCAGCAGCCTGATTACCTTGTCCGCGGTCACCAGTGCCTCACCCGTGAGGGCCATTGCCTCGCCCGTGATGCGGTCCATGTTCTCCAGGCAGCTGGTGCCGCCCGTGTGCTCCGTCTCCGTCATGACGTCTCCTGCGACGACCAGCTGCTCAGCGGGTCAGAGGTGTCCTGGTGCCCGTTCTGCTGGCTCAGCTTCTCCTGCAGCTCTGCGATCCTGGCCTTCAGCTTCCTGTTCTGCCGGTGCAGCCGGGCGGCCTCGGCGGCGACCATGGCCATGGACGGCTCCGCCTCGTCAATATGCATTCCCTGCCCCTCCTGCCGCGCACCGGGCAGGCAGTCCGGGCAGACGGCACTGCTGCGGATACCTGCCTTCCCGATAGGCCACACCCACACCGGGATGCCGCCCGGCTCCTTGCAGGCCACGCAGGACAGAACGGGCTCCTGGACGGTCTCCGCCGCGGCGGTCTCAGTGGCCGCGGCCGTGCTGGCGGTTGCTGCGGTGCCGTCCTGAGCGTCCTGGACGTTCAGTCCAGGAGTCTCTGTCCGCAGGGGCAGAGACTGCGTGCAGGAGGCGTCCTGGCCGCCGTCCTGGGACGCCGCTGGCGCCGAGGTGCCCTCCTGGTGCCCTGGAGACTCCGGGGGCGCTGCTGGCGGCTCTGCGGCCTGCTGAGCCTGCTGGGCAGCCTCCTGGGCCAGCTGCAGCCGGAGCAGCCGCACCGCCTCGCGCTTCGCCTGAATCATGGCGTCCGTGTTTGTGATGTCATTGCCCGCCGCTGCGTAGGCCCGCATCTCCCGGTCGTTCTGCGGCCCGTAATCCAGTCCTAGCTGGGTGACCTCCGGTGTTGTCGTCATGGCCTCTTTACGGGCCTGCTGCTGCCGTGCCTTCTCCGCAGCCTCTTCCGCAGCTTTCCCCGCGGCCTCTTTCTTCCGGGCCAGGACCAGGGTCCGCGCCTCGCTCACCGTCCACGGCTTGTCCCGGCCGACCAGTTCGTCTTTATCCCCCTGGCCCGCCAGGGCCTCCGCGACACCCACTGAAAAGAACGGACGTCCGTTCTTTTCTAGCGGGAAAGCACGGTCTATCTTCCGCCAGCTTTTCAGCGTTGCTAGCGCTATGCCAGTCTCCTCCGCCACCCGCTGGAAGGTGCCGTCGCCGTACCTGGTGGCGAGCATGCCGACGATGCGCACCTTCGCCCACGTGCTGGCCCTGTCCACCTCCCCCAGCGCGGCGATGTGGTCAGCGACCGTCCACCCTGACGGGTCGGCGGGCAGCTGGGGAGCGTACAGGTCAAGCTCTGCGGCCATGACGGCCTCCCTTGGAACGGTCGATGTAAACGCCAGCGGCGGCCGGTCTCGACCGTTCCAAGGGACCAGAAACTGGCCGCCGCTCACGTCCTTTGTACCAACGGCCCTACCATCGTCTGGCCGTCCCGGCGGCTTGCCCTGGGCACCGCGCCCAGCTTGTTGTGCCGCACCCTTACTACGGCCTGGTTTCGGGTACGGCAGCACGGGCAGCGCCAGCCTGGTTCTGGCCGCCCGGGTGAGCGGCAGCACGTAGCGGTGCTTGGGAGAATCCCTGACTTTCACCCAGCCGCGCTCCGCCGCGACACGGCGCTCCCCCTCAAACGGGCGCTCCACGATGGAGGGGTCTCTGTCCCGCTGCCTGCTGGCAATTTTCCAGGGGGTCTGCTTCGCCACCCGGTTCCCCTGGGCGTCCACGTAGTGGTAATGATCCGCGGCTGACACGCCCGTATATAGCCAGTTCGCTGCCTGGTAGAGGCCGCCATGGTGGCCAGCGTCCTGGTCGCTGAACGCCACCAGCATGCTCGTGCCGGGCGGCAGCATGCGCACCGCCCTGGCCAGAAACCAGGTGCCCGCATTCGGGTGCAGGCCGTCCACCGTATAGAAGCGGGTCAGCTCCAGCGTCTGCCAGGCCGCACGCTCCCGGTCCTGCTCGCTGGCGCATTGCCACAGGCTCACCGCCACCAGCTCACGGGCACACTGGCCGAACAGCGCAGCGCCGATAATGTCACTGCCGTCCAGCAAGGCGAACGCGGCCCTGCCCTGGTTCACCTTCCCCAGGTAATGACCACCTTCGATGAGCGGGCGCACCTGGACAAGGCTGCAGCGCTCGGCCCACAGCCCTGAGACCGGGCTCGCTGGCGGGGAACTCATGCTTCTTATATACCGGCTGCGCCGGCGGGCAACCCGCTAGTGCGCCGCGTCCTTGCCCTGCGTGTGCCGCTGCTCCGAGGCGCCAGCCCCTTTGCCCGCCGCGGTGGCCGCGGCATTGGAGCCCGCCTGGCTGTCCTGCACGGGCAATGCAGCCACCCGGTTCTCAAACCCGCCACTGTTCTGCCCTGGTGCGCCGTCCGCCATGGTGACCACCCCTTGTACAGGCCCGGTGCCCGCGTTCCTTACCCCCCTATTGTCACTGGGCCGTGGTAATAGGGACCCGATGGGACCCGCTCGTTTTCTTCACCACCGAGCCAATGGGCTCTAGGGCGAGAAACATAGGTACGACCACCCTTGACGCCCTCGTGTGCGACCAATCCCGCTGCAAAAACTGCGTGGCAGCATGTAAATCAGCGTTTTGCCAGCGCTCACCCGCTGTAGCTAGAACCACTTTGAACTAGCCTGGCCGCGGTCAGGGCAGCTGCTCCGGCACCGGGTGCTGCCGCCGGCTCCATGGGCAGGACTGGCATTCCAGCCAGACGGTGGTGCCGCTGGCGCTGGTGACCGTCCAGACAGGGCCACCGCAGACCGGGCAGGGGTCTGGGCAGCGGCCGGTGCGCATGGCCTGGGAATCGGGTGGCTGCCATGGCCGATCGCTTGAGGCGGGATTCCGCCGGAAGCGGTCGGCTATGCGGTGCCAGAGTCTTCCACAGGAATTCAGGTGGAAGACTGCTCCGGCTCAGTGGCCAGGCTGCTGGGGTCAGCGTCCACCAGAGCGAAGAAGTCGCTGACGTCGATGCCCTCGGCCATGACCTTCTCCAGGACCTCAGCGGCCTTCTCGTCCGGCAGCTTCAGCCGGGCAGCGATGCCTTCACCGATGATGGCATTCATGGGCCGGTGGTCCTGGATGGACTTGAGACGCAGCTTCATGTAGAGCAGATGGTCTACACGGATAGTCAGTGGCTGTGGTTTCATAAAGGCACGGTACCACGGTGTCTTGGTGCACCTAATGCGACAATGTCGCATTACTGCCAGCATACTATCTAGCTGAGTGTGCTATAGCGCTATAGCCCATACTGGCTGGCCAGCGTGCTATTAGCTATCTTGACCGCTGTGAAATAGCGCTGGCAGCATACTTCGATAGCTCAAAAGTCTGGACGTCCAGACCTTTTCAAGGGCCTCTGACAACGGTGGACAACAGCGCTGACGCTTCGCTCTAAGCCTCTCACCAGGCAAGGAATACCGTCTCCTGTCATCGTGCTGCCCGCTCTGTCTACCTGGTTCCCTAACCAGCGGGTCGCTTTCGCTCCTCTTGGCACACTGCCTGCTGTACGGCTCTGGGAGCCTGTCTCAGGCCTTCTGGCCATTACCCGCCAGACGAGAGCCAGAAACACGCCTCTTCGCGTCAGCAGCCTTACCACGATGGCTGGGACTGCAGTACAGGACATTCAGCCTGGTGCCTTCCGGCAAGTCAGAACCGCACCAGCGGCAGCGCCTGACGACAGCACCGGGATAGATGGTTGCTGGTTCCGGGATGGGAGCTGGGCCGCTTTCGCTCTCCATGGTCCTGCCATAGGGGTCACCGAAGCGGGCTGTCCACTCTTCGGAGAACTGGCCGGCGAGGAAGTGGTGGCCGCGGTCGCGGAGGACGGCTGCGAGGGCATGGATGGCGTCGGGCTCTCTCGCTGGGTCGGGGAGGCTGGCAATCGCAGAATAGAAGTCGCTGGCGCGGAGACCTTCGTTATCAGGCAGGGCAAGCGGCTCATGGTGGCCAGCTCTGATGAACGGCTCCCTCGACATATAGCCGCGGCGGCCTTTCACCATAATGTCTGCGATGACCTCCCGCACGGCCCTCAGCGGCAGCAGCCTGGCCGGGGCGTTCCTGGGTGTGCTCATGTGCCCTTGCATCGGTGAGAGCGTCTGCCACGGGGCCACAGCACCGTGAATGGGGCACACAGCAGAAACCTGGGGACCGGGCCAGAAAACTGGCAAATTTGGCCAGTTTTTCCGGAGCGTCACAGGTTGGCCGCCCTCCGGGGCCACGACGCCGGGGACGGGGCATGCAGAAGCCCTGACCGCGGTGGCACGGCAGCGTGCGGTCAGGGCCTGCTGGCTGGTGTTATTCGGTTGTTATCCCAGCCAATCGGGCTCTTACCGGCCGCCCTGGCGCTCGTTGATGGCGTGGATGTCGCGGCGTGCGTGCCGGCGGGAGATGTGTGGGCGGGCGCGCTTGCGGCGGCCGTAGCCCATGCTGACCAGGACCATACCGATGATGGCGCCGATGATGAGAAACTCCATGATCTTGTTCTTCTCTCTTATGCTTGATGCTGATTGGGAGCAGTGGTCTGGGGAGCCAGGTGGCACCATCCACCTGGCTCCCGCTCTGTCAGTTCTCCAGCCGGTTGGTGAGCTTGCGCTCCAGCCGGTCGGCCACCTTGCGGGCGGTCTCCATTTCCGCGTCGGTGCGGCCACTGGGGTTCCGCAGCAGGGCGATTTTCTCCAGGATTACCTGGTCGCCCAGGCGGCCCTGGGTCAGGCTCAGTGCCTGGTCCACCAGCTCGGCCAGGGTCGTCAGGTCTTCGTAGATGCTCTCGACCTGCCAGAGGTTCACCTCACCGGTGTCGCCTTCACCAAGGCCGCCTTTGATGACTTCCTCCAGTTCCCCTAGCACGAGGTACTGGAGGTCAAACTCCACTCCGCGGGCGGCCCAGCTACGGCCACGGCTGGTGCTGCTGCCAGTGATGACCTGCTGAACCTCGCGGAGCCGCATGTACGGCGTGAGTGCGGCCCTTCGCTCAGACTCGCTCTGGAACTTGTTTCTGTTCGTGCTCATGATCTTTTTCACCTCCTTCTCTGCCTATGCCTATAGCATACCTTAAGGATCTGTAGGTGTCAAGCAGGTTGACATGATGTCCTTAAGGTGCTACAGTAGAACTATAGGAAGGAGGAGAGATGGAGAAGGCAGTGAAAGTCCAGGGCGCGCCGTACATGGTGACGGTTCCCCGAAGTTCCCAGGGCTGGGTGGAAGTCAGCCAGACCATGCACGCGGGGCTGGAGCTTCGCCTGCAGGGCGACCTCAGCAAGGCTGCGCCACGATCGGTGCTGCTGAGTGAGGCGGCACTGCGCAAGCTGACCCAGGCGATCGAGGCACTGCAGAACCCTGAAGCGCAGTTCACGGAATACGGCAATGGCACCACGGTGGTGGAGCTGCACCGCTGCAGCCAGGCCGTGGAGGCGGTGGTGGCCGTCGTGGGTGAGTCGCCAGGGTTCAGCACCGGGCAGGGCCACACGATCCAGCGCTACCAGGTCCCCGCGGCGGCACTGGAGCGCCTGGAGAAGGCCCTGACCGGCCTGGGCGTCGAGGTGGCGCACTACGAGATAGATGACGGCGAGATTCGCTGACACCGGGGGCGAGGGCGCACGGTCAGGTACGCCCTCGCCCCCCACATTACCAAGGAAGGAGTTTTATCCCATGGAGTACAAGACTGTCGAGGAAGCCCGCAAGCGGCTCGGCTGGCTGATACCGCCGTCAAACCATGAGCCGGTGCTGATAACCCGGTACGCCATGCCGGTCGCCGTTATCGTGCCGGTGGACTGGCTTAGCCTTAGCGATGCGGACCTGCTGGCCGGGATGGCGAAAGTCAGGGATGCCCTGGCCGAGGGGCCAGGACTGGCTGATCAGGGCGCAGCGTCCGCTGGTGTGCGGGGGTCTGGCAACAACTCCGGGCCGGGGCGGCCGTCATGAGCACCTGGACAACAGTCACCGCTGAGCCTGCTTATACAGACAACGGTGCCAGCACACAAGTCAGCATCGCCTACGACGACGACATAGTGACGTTCAACCTGACCTGGGGTAAGAGCAGCCACCGCGACTTCCTGGTCAGCGACGACGAGGACATTCGCGCCATTGCCAGGGTGCTGGCCACCGCGGCCGGTACCTGCCTGGCCGACGAGGAACCGGAGGAGGACTAAGGCTGGTGCTCTTCCAGCTGGTCCAGCAGGTCCTTCAGCTCGTAGGCACTGGCCACGACCTTCCCGTCCTGCCAGGCCGCCCACTGGCCGTAGCTGCCCGGCGAGGCGGAGTCTGGCGGCGTGATGGTGACGTCCGGGTGCTCCCGCTCAAACGCCTGGCGCCGCGGAACCTGGTCCGGGTTAGGGTACTGAGCCACGATCCCCTCCCGCAGGGGGTCCAGGTCCCCGGGGTGCGGTCGCTCGCTCCCGGGGGCCGCTTGGTTTATCAGGTGAGCGGCAATCTACGCGGTGGCTGCACCCAGGTCTAACTGCTCCTGCTGCCCGGCCCTGCGGTCATGCTCGCGCCAGCCAGCCTCCGTCAGGTACACCCGCTCGTCTTTCCCGGTGGTTGCCAGGCCGTTCCAGAGCAGGCCGCGTACGCTCCGCACACCGCGTACGCTCGCCAGGCCCCGGCGCCGGGAAGGCTTGACGTCAGTCACCGGGAAGGCAGCGACCAGCTCATGGCACAGCTCGTCGTACATAGGGCTGTCTGGCCCGGCCAGCCGCTGCAGCAGCCACCGGCCACGTGGCCCGGGAGGCTTGCGCTTCTTCGCTTCGCTCATAATCCAGTGCTACGGCTCACTGACTGGCAAGTGGCCCGCGCTCATACAGGTCGGCCCAGTCGGACTCGTCGCCAGGGGGCTCCCCGATGTACCGCGGCGAGTAGGTGTACGCAGCCCCGTCTTGTACACCTACTCGCCGTTCCGGCTGGCGGTCCTGGCCCTGGGGTGTGCTTTCGCATTGCCGCCAATCCGTTACTAGTACCCCCGGCCCGCAGAAATCTCTTAAGTCCCGAAATCGAGATTTTATTCCCTAATTTTAGGCTACTTAGACTCTACAGAGTGTGAGATTACTGCTCTCTGTGACCAAGGTGGGAATCCCCACTTGCTCGGTCTGCCGATGGCTTACCGCCCGGCTGCACGTTAGTACAGCCAGCCTAACGTCCTTGTCAATAGACTAGCTCCTGCTAGCAATTACCCTGGGTAGCTCAGGACGCGCGAATTTCTTCCAGAAGTTCCCTGACCGACTCATTCAGCGCCCTGGTCTCCAGGATTAGCTCACGCTGAGCGGACAGGCTGGAGCCGTTGTGGGACTTGACGCATGCCTTGCAGGTGCGGCCACGGCCGTCTTCCCTGCTGCCGTCCCGGTAGAACTCATGCAGGAACTTGGAGACGTGGCACTTGCCGCATTCCTTCTTCACGAACGCCGTATCAGCTACTGACATGACCACCACCGCCTCCTTCCCTAACCTACGGGCTCCTGCTGACACTCAGCTCTAGCGAGCTGATGTCCACGGCGGGAGTGGCCTCCGGCAGCTCTATACCGATGCCTGCGGTCTCCCCGTCACGCCTCTGGTGGTACTTCTCCCGCTGCCTCCTGGCGTCACACTCTGGGCAAAGGCTGCAGCGCCAGCCTTTGCTCTTGTTCCTCCAGGTAAAACTCTCTATTGGCAAGTCCCAGCTGCAGCCAGGACAGCGCTTGTGGCCAGGCGGCGGGTCACGGTAGGCGCACTCGTCAGTGGCCAGGCTGTAGTCAGCGTCCTGCCGGTGCACGGTCACCTCGATGGGCTGGCCAGCCGTGTCGCTCCCGCCATCCATGACCGATCGCAGCATGGTGCTGTGGACCTGCAAAACGGCGGATTCGTACGCCTCCCTGGCTTTCTCCTGGCCAAGGCCGAGCATTTTCCCAGCGTCACCGAGCTTGACGCCGTGGTAGAACACCATGACAACCAGCTGCTGCTGAATCTGGTCAAGCCCCTGGATCGTGGTCACCACCCCGTCCAGGGTGGCGTTCACGGTGACCTCGGACTCCACATCCACCTGGGAATCCGCGATGCCGCTCGCCCAGGTCTCCCCGTCAAGGCTGGACACGCCCTCATCCAGATAGAGAAGACGGTTCGCCTCCTGAGCCTGGACATGACGTACGCGGTCCTCAGGGATGCCGGTGGCCGCAGCCAGGGAGCTGGGCCTGGTCTCACCTTTCAGCTCCGCGGCGGCGGCGTCGAGTTTCTTGGCGTGCGCTCGCTCAGAACGAGCAAGATGATCAGCTGTGCGGCCCCAGTCCATTAGCGCGCCATTCACGCGCATCAGAACGTAAGCAGTCAGATACTGTGTATCGTCGTCGGCGTAACCATGCTGGCGGTTGTACTCAGGAAACCTATCCAGGGCCTGGCAGACGGCAAACCTGGCCTCGCCCCGAAGCTCTTCCAGCTCGGTGACATGCGGGCATTTCTGGTAGTAACGCCAGGCACAGGCGTCGGCCATGGACTGATACTGCTCAACACGTGCACGTCCGATGGCGTCCAGCACGCCCTTGGTCATCGACTAGCTAGCCCTGCTTCATGGCCTTGCCGACCGCGGCAGCGTGCCCCGCAGCGATGGCCCTGTCCTGGGCCGCGACGGCGCCGTACCGGCCGAGCATGGAGGTACTGGACCACCCGGCCAGCGTCATGAGGTCGTGTTCCTGGACGCCAGCGGCCAGGGATAGATGCGCCCAGGTGTGCCTCATCATGTGCGGGCGGACCTCGACACCTGACCGCCGCTTGACTCTCTTCAGGACCTGGGTCAGCCCACCGGGGGTAAGGGCGCCACCGCCCATGTGGGAGGTGAACAGCGGGCCATCCTCGTGGCCGCGGAGCCGCAGCCAGCGCATGAGCGCCAGCGCGGTGTCGGGGCCGAACACGGACAGCCGGGCCTTGCCGCCCTTGCCGTTGCGGACCATGACGGTGCGGGCCTTCAGGTCCATGTCGCTGACATCCAGGGCGGTGACCTCGAAGCGCCGGAGACCTGACTCCACCATGAGCCAGACCATGGCCTCGTTCCGCTTGGTCAGCTTGGCGGTCTTGTCCTCGCAAGCCTTCAGGACAGCGCCGAAGTCCTCGGGCTTGACGATGGGGACAGCTTCGGATGCGCCCTTGGGCCGCTGGATGCCCTCAGCGGGGCTCGGCGTCCCGTACTCCTCTGCGTACCAGGACCAGAAGGACTTGGCGGCCTGGTGGTGGGCGACTTTGCCGCCGGGCTTGCGGCCCTGGTAGCTGGAGACCAGGTACTTGGTCAGGCTGGCCTTGGTGACGTCGGCAGGGTCCAGGCCGATGCTGGTGAAGTACCGGCTCATGACCGCGACCTCTGACCGCTTGTTCCTTATCGTGCACTGACTGCGCTCCAGCGAGATGAGCAACAGCTCGTAGGACTGCCACGCCTCCTGCCATGCGGCCGAGGGCGGGGTGGACGGTATACCGGGCATTGCGGGAAGCCTCCCGTAGTACTGACGGTGTGGCTTCTCACGGGTCCTTCTCCTGGACTGACTGAAGGATACTTCCTGTGCTGCCATGGCCTGCTCCTGGGGTCGAATTACCAGGTCAGGGGCCGGAAAGCGGCAGTGTCTTCTCTATTAAAGGTGGTGCCGTTCAAATATTCCCGAGAGACTGCCCCGGCTTGCCTGGGGCGCGGCGGGGCCGGATCCGGGGCCACGGCCGGGGCCAGCGGTGAGCGGGGCGACGTACGCTGACTAGGTGAACGACGAGCTGGTCTGCGCGCACGTCGGCTTCGGCGCGGAAGCGGTCCCTTACCAGGCGGGCTGGGACCTGCAGCGCGCCGTGCACCGGCGCCGGGCCGACGGCGAGATCGCCGACACCTGCCTGATGCTGGAGCACGAGCCCGTCTATACGGCCGGCAAGCGGACCGCGCCGTCCGACCGCCCGATCGGCGACCCCGGCGCGCCCGTGGTCGACGTCGACCGGGGCGGCAAGATCACGTGGCACGGCCCCGGGCAGCTCGTCGGCTACCCCATCATCCGGCTCCGCGAGCCCTTCGACGTGGTCGGCTACGTCCGGGCCCTGGAAGAGGCGCTGATCAGGACGTGCGCCGATTTCGGCGTCACGGCGCAGCGGGCCGGCGGGCGCAGCGGCGCGTGGGTCACCGGCGGCCGTCCGCCGGACGGCTCGCCGGGTGGTACGCCAGACCGCAAGGTGGGCGCGATCGGGGCGCGGGTGGCGCGCGGCGTGACCATGCACGGCTTCGCACTGAACTGCGACTGCGACCTGTCCTGGTTCGGCCGCATCGTGCCGTGCGGGATCAGCGACGCCGGCGTGACGTCGCTGACCGCGGAGGCGGGCCGGCGGATCACGGTCGCCGACGCCCTCGGCGTGATGGAACGCCACCTGGCCGGCGTGCTGGGGCATGCCTCGTGGCGCCGTGTCGAGGGCACGGAAGCGCTGACCGGAGCCGGCACCCTGGCATCACACTGACCGGACACCCGGGGGTCGATCATAGTTTCGAGGTCGCCTTGAGATTGCCGGGCGGAACGATTCGCCCGCGACGGGCTCGGCCCGCAGGAGGTGGCACGACTGCGGGAGCGGTTCACCGCGTGGCCGCGGGCCTGACCCGGGGCGCCCAAACGCCGCTATACGGCGTCCGGGCCGCACGCGGCTTCCTCGTCCGGGGTGAGCTCGCGTCATCTCGCGTCGTGCTTCGCCTCGCCCGTGAGCTGAGCGACGGCAAATCCGGGCACGATCAGTCTCCACCCCGCGGCCAGTCATGGTCCCACTGCCGCTGACCTGCGGAGAAGACCGAGACCGGGCTAGAAAGTCACGAAGTTACAGAGTCCCGGAGTTCGTCCTCGGTGGTACGCGGTAGCGGTGCTGACGGGCCCGTTGTTACCGGCACCCCGGTCCCCTCGCTCAACCGCTACCGGCGCCTCTCCGGTATCAGCACCCGCTGGAGGGCGTCGAAGTCCTCCACGCATTTGCCCGCGCCGAGCACAACTGACTCCAGCGGATTGTCGGCCAGCTGGATCGGCATCCCTGTCTCTTCGCGCAGCCGCTCATCTAGGCCGCGCAACAGCGCGCCACCGCCGGTGAGCGCGATACCGCGGTCCATGACGTCGCCGGCCAGCTCGGCCGGGCACGTGTCCAGTGTGGTCTTGACGATGTCCACGACAGTGCTGACGGGTTCCCCAATCGCGTGCCGAATCTCCTCGGCAGAGATCACGATGGTCTTCGGCAGGCCGCTGACCAGGTCGCGGCCGCGGATCTCGGTGCGCGGTTCATCCGGCGACGGGTAGGCCGAACCGACCGCCATCTTGATCTCCTCGGCCGTCCGCTCGCCCACCATGAGCGAGTACTCCTTCTTGGCGAACGCGATGATCGCCTGGTCCATCTCGTCGCCGCCGACCCGGATCGACTGTGAGGTCACAATGCCGCCGAGCGAGATCACCGCCACCTCGGTGGTCCCCCCGCCAATGTCGACAACCATGTTTCCGGTGGGCTCGTACACCGGCAGCCCGGCGCCGATCGCAGCCGCCATCGGCTCTTCGATGATGTAAACGCGGCGCGCACCGGCCTGGCGCCCGGCTTCCTTGACCGCGCTTTGCTCCACGCCGGTAATCCCGCTGGGCACGGCCACCACCAGCCGCGGCCTGGCCAGGTGGCGGCGCCGGTGGACCTTGTGGATGAAGTACCGCAGCATCCGCTCAGTGATATCGAAGTCGGCGATGACACCGTCCTTCAGCGGCCGGACCGCCACGATGTTCCCGGGCGTCCGCCCGATCATCTGTTTGGCTTGGACGCCGACCGCGACGATCTGGCCATTGTCAGTGTTGAGTGCCACCACCGACGGTTCGTTGAGCACAATCCCCCGCCTGCGCACGTACACCAGGGTGTTCGCGGTACCGAGGTCGACCGCCATGTCACGGCCAAGGAACGCCAGCATATTCATGAGAAACGAGCCTTCTAACGAAACTATCTTCTGATGACGTTGAATGCGGATACAGGCTGCGGCGGCGGTGGCACCATGCCATTTCACCGGTCGGCGCGGAAAGGGTAACGAGCTCCGGGAAGAAGATCTTGATCTGCCGCTCGCCTGGCTCAGGTAAGGCGGGGCCAGGCACGACGGCGTACATGACTTCAACGCACAGTCACCGCAGATCATGCCCGGCGTCGCCGAGCAAGCCTGGTCCGGGTGCGGCGGCCGGGGCCGTGGCTGGCTTGGGTCAGATTCGCGATACCAGCACGGTCCAGCAACTGTGGTCTTCCAGGCGGCCGCGCGGTACCCGCGCCGGGCCCAGCCCCACCCGTCCGGCACTTCCACCCACGCCCGCATCGGTCGATCGTACGTTCGTCTCCTGCCCGCCGCCCCGGCCGGAACGCGGAAGCGCCCCCGGGGCGGCCCGCTCCTGCCCCTCGGACCTGCGCGAGTCACCGGCGCCGGCGCGGGGCGTGCCCCTGGTGCTGGGGCGGCTGATGCTAGCGTTGCGGCCATGCCCTTGCATGTTGTGGAGACCGCTGGTCTTATCCGGGCGGGGATCGGCGGCAAGCGCCTGCTGGATCACCCGTTTTACCGCCGCTGGGAGGCGGGGACGCTGGCCAGGGGCGAGCTGGCCGCCTACGCCGAGCAGTACCGGCATCTCGAGGCGGCTTTGCCGCAGGTCCTCAGCCGGGTCGCGTCGAACCTGCCGGATGGCCCGGCCCGGGCGGCGGTGAATGCCAACCTGTCCGACGAGCTCGGCCGCCCGGCGCCGCACCTGGAACTGTTCGACGCCTTCGCCGCGGCGGCCGGGGCACGGCGCGGCGCGGCACCGGCCGCGGCGACGCGGTCCCTTGCCGCGTTGCAGCTGTCATCGGCCGCCAGCGACCCGGTCCGGGGGCTCGGCGTGCTCGCCGCCTACGAGACCCAGGCCGCCGCTGTCGCTGCGACGAAAGCCGCCGGGTTGCGCCGCCACTACGGCATCGACGGCCCCGGCGTGGCGTTCTGGGATGTGCACGCGGACCTGGAAGCCGACCACGCCGACTGGACAGCCAGCGCGCTGGCCGCCACCGCCGCCAGCCCCGCGCAGGTGACCAGCGCGGCAGCGGACGGAGCCCGCGCATGGTGGCAGTTCCTCGACGAACGCCAGACCGCGGCGTAGATCACCGGCCACGCGATCACCGCGACGCGGGCCGCACCGGCCCGCAGCGCGTCGGCGGCTTCCGCGCGACGCGTTGGGCGGTGAGGTCCTGCTTATCGGTGGGCACCGCGCGTACCGATCAAGATCTCGCCTGAGGGGATGGTCACGTGCGGAGCGTACGGATAGCGCCGGACAGCTGAGACTTGCCCAGCTGGAGATCCTGGAGATCTCCGACGCCCGCCGACTGCGCGCCGCCGGCCAGCCGCAGCAGGCCGTCGCCCGGCTGCACGCCGCCCAGCAGCGCCTTCTCACGCTGAGTGCCCGGCCCTACCTGACCTGCAGGCCTGCCACCGGGAACTCGCCGCCGCCCCTGACTGGCCGGGATCAGGCCCCGGGCAGGTGATAGGAGAACAGCGGCACCCAGCGGACCCTGGGCGCGACGGTCACGCCGGCGGCCGCCATCGCCGGGCCGAGCCGCGACTCCATGAACGCTGCCTGGGCCGCCCGGGAGGACCACACCTCCGTGACGATGAAGGCGCCACCGTCATCCTCGTTGCCGGCGGCGTGCACGAGCATCCCAGGTGGCCAGTCCCCCTTGCCGGTCTGCATGTCGATGCCAACGTGACTGTTGACCGCGGCATAGTCGGTTTCGCCCAGGCCAGCGAACTCCAGGATCAGCACTTCGGGCATCGCAACTCCTTATGTTGCAGTTCAGGAGCGCTCAGGGCCGGCGCTCCAAAGGTGAAGTGGCCGCCCCTGGCCCAGGTCGGCCCGCCCAGACCCTCGATCCAGGCCCAGACCCTCGATCCAGGCACCGAACCGGATTCCCCCAGACAACGTCCCCCCGCCCTGATCATGCCACCCCGAACGGAAACAGGTAAGCAACTGCGCAACAGCGTCGTCTTTCCCGCGCCGTTCCGGCCCAGCAGCCCGGTGATGGATGCGCCTTCGATGCGAAGGTGACGTCATCGAGGGCAAGCTGGCCGCAGTAGTGGCGGGACAAGCCGGCCACCGGGATCGCTGGCTTCATGGCGTGACAACTCCCACCCAAACCGGTGCTCCGGGGGCGATACGCAACAGTATCCGTTGGATCTTCGGCGTCTGGACCTGACACCCCTTCCTTACGGCGCGCTCAACCAGCAGATGATCACGTTATTTACATGATCATTCTGCTTACATGATCATTCTGCTAGTACGGCAGCCGCATTTGGTGCTGTGAGCTGGGGGAAGCCGTCTGGTGGTTGATATGATCTTGTTACGGGATAGGCGGGTGTGAGCGCAGCCGCCTCGTGATCATGTCTGTGTGACGAGTCCAAGATCAGAGACGGCTGCTGCCGTCAGGATAGGCGCCGGGCTGGCGCTGCAGAAACGGGCTGAGCTGCTGGCGCTGCTGCGGCCGTGTTTCGCGCGGGTGGAGCCGTGGCTGCAGGCGGGCAAGTACACCGCCGCGGTGATGAGCGAGCTGCCGGAGCGGAACGGGTGGAGCATCGCCCGGCATGCCGGGGACCGGACGCCGGATAAGACCCAGCGGCTGCTCAATCACGCCAGCTGGGACACCTTCGCCGCGATGGCGGTGGTGCGCCGGTTCGCCGTGGCCGGGCTGGAGCAGGCCGCCCGGCGCGGCCGCCGGCGCCGCGGCCTGGTGGTCGGCGCGATCGACGAGACCGGGCAGGAAAAGGCCGGCGAAGCCACCGCGGGAGTGAAAAGGCAGTACCTGGGGTGCGCCGGCCGGGTCGCGAACGGGATCAACACTGTGCACCTGTCGTACGTGCGGGAAAAGACCGGGCACGCGCTGATCGGCGCCCGCCAGTGGATACCCCGCGAGCACCTCGACGATCCGGTGAAATCCCTGCTCATGGGCCTGCCGGCGGACCTTGAGTTCCGCACCAAGGGACAGCTGGCCACCGGCATCTGCGCCAGCGCGTACGCCGACGGCATCCGCTTCGATTTCGCCTGCGGCGACGAGGTCTACGGCAACTGCACCCAGCTGCGGGAGTTCTTCGAGACCCGCGGCCAGGCGTACGTGCTGCGCGTGCCGCCGGACTTCACCCTCACCCTGGCCGCGGGCACGAAGCTGACCTGCGCGGAAGCGGTCAAGGCGCTGCTGAAGCAGCAGCGGCGCTGGGAGATCCGCTCCGCCGGCGGCGGCGCCAAAGGCGAGCGCTGGTATGCCTGGGCGTGGATCGCCACCGCCTCCCCGCGCCATCACCTGCTGGTCCGCCGCCACATCAAGACCGGCGAGCTGGCCTTCCATTACTGCCACGTGCCCGAAGGGCAGCTGCTGACCAAGACCCGGCTGATCCGCGCCGCCGGGCTCAGATGGCCAGTAGAAGAAGATTTCGAATTCGGCAAGGCCTGCTTCGGGCTTGACCAGTGCCAGGCCCGCCTCTACACCGCGATCCTCCGCCACGCCGTGCTCGTCATGGCCGCCCTGGCGATCTGCGCCGTCACCGCCGCCCAGGTCAAAGATCGCACCGATACCCAGGCGCCACCCCCGGTCAGGCCCGATCAGCCGCCACCGCCAGAACCCGGCATGATCCCGCTGACCATCCCGGAGATCAAGCGGCTCCTCGCCGCCCTCACCACCCGGCCCATGCCCCTGCGGCACGTCATCCATTGGGACACATGGACCCGCCGCCACCAGGCCCGCTCACGATGGTTCCACAAACGCGCCAGACTCACCCGCGACGCCGAAATTGCCCTGGTCAGCTAGCCAAATGCGGCTGCCGTACTAGGAGTTCTTAAGAGCTGCTAGGAGTTCTTAAGAGCTATCTATATACCAGCGGCAGAGCCAGATTCGGGTATCGGCGGCCGTTTGACAATGAGCCGATTAATTGCTGAAGTGAACTATCTATGACGAGGTGTGCCTGGGTCAGACGGAAGGCTTGTGCGGCGCGAACCCTCGCCTGCGACCCCAATCGCGAGACACTAGGGAAATCACAGATATGGCGCTCGGGATGTACTTTGCCCCTGGCTCGTCCACGCCGGCCCGGCATGAGGGAGCGGGTCAAGCGACCCGAAGACGCTGACGCTGGGGTTGCCGCCCGGTGTTCGGCGCCGGGGACTCTGAAGAGCCGTCCAGGGCCTTCCAGCTGACACTGGGGCCGGTTCTGACGGGCTGGGTGCTGATCCTGTCTCGCCGCAAGCGTGCCCGCAACGTGATGAAGGGCTCAGGCCGGAGGACCGCCCAAAACGGCATGAGCGCGCCGGCTAGGGCCGCGCGGGGGCTGGCGGACGGTATCAGAAGATGTGCCTGTCCGGGAAAAAAAGCAGGCATCGAGCCTTTCCTGATATCGGTTCTGGCCGCTAAACCAGCCCGCTAGGGAACGCATCTACCGGTTCTGGCCACGCCGGGTTGATATTGGCCGGCCGTCGAGCAGTTAGTGAGGTCTTCGCCGTGTCTGTTTTAATGGCTGCCTTACTAGCGGAGTGGCGTGAGTGGGTCGATCTCGCCCTTAGTCGTCAAGAATACAAAGGGAACTGGCGGAATGTCGGACATCACAAGCAATTCGGCGGGCTTTCAGCAAGCGCCAACGCCTATGACGGTTGAGGCGGTAACGAAGACAGCAGACCGGGTAACTGCCCCGTCGGCCGGCGCGCCTGCGAAGGCGCGGCTTATGGGCGTCGATCTCGCTCGGGGGATCGCGCTGCTGGGAATGTTTGCCGCGAACATCTCCCCCGTGCTCACCGGCAGCGGCAAGCCGACGCTTGCGACGCTCACGGTGACGGGGCGGGCGGTGACCTTGTTCGCGATGGTGGCAGGCGTCAGCCTGGCCCTCATCAGTGGTGGGCGGCACCCGGTACAAGGACGCGCTCAGCGAGCTGCCAGGGTGGCCATCGCCGTCCGGGGCCTGCTGATCGCCGTCATAGGTCTTGGCCTCGCCTACTTTGTCGCCTCCGAACCCGCGGTGATCCTTTCCTACTATGGCCTGTGCTTCCTGCTGGCCATCCCGCTGATCGGCCTCCGGCCACGTACTCTGGCCTGCATCGCCGGAGCGCTGGTCGCGGTCGCCCCGCTTCTCCTGCTGGCGTCGTACAAGCTCGGCCTGCAGCCCGCTTTCGGCTCCAACCCGACGCTCACCGCTCCCTTCACCAATCCGGCCGGCTTCCTCCTCATGCTCCTCGTCACCGGGGATTATCCGGTGGTTGTGCTCATGATCTACATCTGTTCGGGTCTTGCCATCGGCCGGCTCGATCTGTCCTCCACCAAAGTGGCTGTCCGGCTGCTGGCGGGCGGGCTGGCGCTGGCAATCGCCGCATGGGAAGCGTCGACGGTCATCCTGTACCATCTGGGCGGCCTGCAGCACCTGCACGGCGCGGCCGATTCTGGTTTGCCACCATCGCAGATCAATAGCTCCATCGTCTGGGATGGGAACCCGGTCGCGTCGTGGTGGTGGCTGGCGCTTCGCGCCCATGACACGGGCACGCCGTTCGACGCGATGTTCACCCTCGGTCTGGCGATGGCCGTCCTCGGCGGCGCGCTGCTGCTGACCAAGCTCCGCATCGCGCGACGCCTGCTATGGCCAGTAGCCATCGCCGGCACCATGACCCTGACCATCTATTCCGCCCAGCTGGTGATCTTGAATACAGACCTGCTCGGCAACAACGATTTGACCCTTTACTTGGTGCTCGTGGCCGGTGCGCTCGCCTTCGCGGTCATCTGGCACCGCTTGATGGGACAGGGACCGCTGGAACGGCTGGTCGCGATGGCCGCGGGCCGCGCACGTCAGGCGGTAATGGCTCGTCCCGCCCGGGAGCGCCCGAAAGGTGCCGCCCTGCCGGGCGCATAGACCGCAATCCGGCCGGCCTAGAAGGGTGACGGGGGCAGGTCCGGCGGGCGCCCGACGAAGGTGCCGCGGAACTCGGAGAGCCAATCCTGGACCGGGCGAGGATCGGTTCCGGTTACCTCGCGCACCGTAGCCGTCATGGTGCCCGCGGCGCCGTGCCGGATCCACCCGAACAGCTCCAGCGTGCCATCGGCCTGCCAGCGGCTCAGCCCGCCGGCCAGCATGAGCTCCCGCGCACGCCCGTTCGGCTGGTCCTGGTAATCCACCTCGCGTGCGAAGACGGCCGAGATCCGCGCCGCGACGTCCGTGTAGCCGAGCGCCTCCGGCCCGGTCAGCACGTACGTCGCGTCCTCGTGGCCCTCGCTGGTGAGAACCTTCGCCGCGACGTCGGCGACGTCACCCGCGGCCACGAACGAGACCTTGCCCCGGCCCGCGGGCGCGTAGATCGTGCCCTCCTCGCGGATGGTGTCCGCCGCGTCCACGAGGTTCTCCATGTACCGGCTGGGGGCCAGGTAGGTGACCGGCAGGCCGGTGGCGTCCAGGTGCAGGGCGACCTGCCGGTGGCTGCGCATGAAACGTACGTCGCAGTCCGGATCCTGGAAGCCGTCCGCCGCGATCTTGACAACGTGCGGGCGGTGCCCGGCGGCCACCAGCGCGTCGATGAAGACCGTCTCCAGCACGGCCTGCTCCTCGTGGTCCGGGCTCAGCAGGAAGACCCGGTCAAAGCGCCGCAGGATCTTCGCGGACGGCGGATCGTCGAAGGACGCCACCACATACTGTGGCGTTCCCGGCAGGTCAGCGGCCTTCGCTTCCACCCGCACCATCGCGGTGGCGTCGGCGCGCGCGTCAGCCAGCGCCTCCATCAGGTGGTAGCCAACTCGCCCCGTCGCTCCGGTTACCAGAATCATGTCACTGCCCCTTAGGTCATCCGGGGCGCCCGGCAGTTCCGGGCGGCTGCCATAGCGCCCATTGTCTTCCGTATCCCTGCACTAGGTTCTGCCGATCCCGGAGTCCTGCCGGCCCGGGACGCCCTGGCTCTCTACACCACGCAGGCCGCGTTCGCCGTGCACCGCGAAGGCGGGATCGGCTCCCTGGCGCCCGCCAAGCGCGCGGACTTCGCCGTCCTGGATAAGAACCCGCTCGACATGCACCCCGAGCAGATCGCGGGCATTCAGGTCCTGGCGACGGTTGTGGGCGGCACGCCCGTGTACCAGTCCGCGGACCTGTTCCCCTCCGGCTGAGCCGCGGCCAGCCCGCGGCTAACCCACCGGGACCAGGGCCGCGAATCCGGGCTTGATCACCGAGTTGATGATCTCCAGCCGCTCGTCGAAGTGCGCGAACGCACTCTTCATCGCGTTGAGCGTGAGCCACTGGATGTCCGCCCAGCCGTAGCCGAACGCCTCGGTCAGCGCGTGCAGCTCCGAGGCCAGCGTCACCCCGCTCATCAGCCGGTTGTCGGTGCTGACGGTGACGCGGAAGGACAGCTTGCGGAGCAGGCCGATCGGATGGCCGGCGATCGACGCGGCCACGCCGGTCTGGATGTTGGAGGTGGGGCACATCTCCAGCGGGATCCGGCGGTCCCGGACGTAGGAGGCGAGCCGGCCGAGGGACGCAGACCCGTCCGGGCCGGTCTTGATGTCGTCGACGAGCCGCACGCCGTGCCCGAGCCGCTCCGCGCCGCAGAACTGGACGGCCTCCCAGATCGACGGCAGGCCGAACGCCTCCCCCGCGTGGATCGTGATGTGGAAGTTCTCCCGCTGCACGTACTCGAAGGCGTCCAGGTGCCGGCTCGGCGGCCAGCCCGCCTCGGCGCCCGCGATGTCGAAGCCCACCACGCCCACGTCCCGGTAGCGGACGGCCAGCTCCGCGATCTCCAGCGACCGTGCCGTGGTCCGCATGGCCGTGAGCAGCCCGCGGACGATGATCCCGGACTTCGCGCTGCCCTGGCGGAATCCCTCCAGCACCGCCTCGACCACCTCGTCGAGGTGCAGTCCCCCGTCCAGATGAAGCTCGGGAGCGAACCGGACCTCGGCGTAGACGATGCCGTCCGCGGCCAGGTCCTGGACGCATTCGGCGGCCACCCGGGTCAGTGCCTGCGGCGTCTGCATGACCGCGACCGTGTGCTTGAACGGCTCCAGGTACAGCTCGAGGTGACCGCGCCGCGCGGCGCCGGTCATCGAGGCCGCCAGCTCATCCGGATCGGTGGTCGGCAGGCCACCGTAGCCGGCTTCCCGGGCCAGCTCCACGATGGTCGCGGGACGGAGGCCGCCGTCCAGGTGGTCGTGCAGCAGGACCTTCGGCACGGCGCGGATCTCATCAAGGCTCAGGCTCACGCGCTCATTGTGAACGATCCGGCCCGGCCGGAGCTTAACGGGGTCCGTGCCGGCCTCGGACACGTTCTTACGTACATGGCTGACTCGGGCTCGGTCTACTGCCGCGCCGACACGCCCGGCTCGCTCGTCGAGCGGTTCTGCCAGGCCCTGGTCAGCCGGCGCGAAGACATCATGTGGGACATCGGGGGCGTCCACCAGCCGCCCCTGCCGCTCGAGCGCATGGTGAAAGAATCACCGATCACCCCCCTCCACTTCCCGATGCACCCGCGCGCTGCCGCCATCTGGCGACAGCATGGCTACCTCCCATAGGCACGGCGAGCCGGTCACCGCAGCCCCTTGAGCGGGCACGGTCGCGGCGCGACCGCATGTGCAATTGGTTCAGAGGCCCTCCCGGACATAAGATGATCATGCTATGAGCAGTCGTTTCCTGCATTGACGACTGTTGACCACAGACGAAGGACCTTGGTCCCTGGCGAGCCAACCGGCCCTGGGAATGTGTAGAGGGAAGTGTGAGTCTTGTGGGGCCTGCCGAGCCGAGTGAGCAAGCTCGGTGCGGACCGGTAACACTTGCTCGGGTGAGGAGTTCACCCACGTCAACACCCGGCTGTTCGGGATCATCGACCCGGTAAACCGGGAATCGATCTACTGAGGATGGCGGCGCCCGCCGGAGCGCCATAACCGGCGCCGCGCTCACGAGCTGGGACAAGGATCCCGCCAGGACAGGGGGGTGGCTATGACGGAGACGACGCCGTTCACGATCGGGGCCGACGCTAGCTGCAGCGATGGGGCCTGCGGCACGGTGAGCCGCGTGGTTGTTGACCCGGTCGCTCGCACGGTCACTCATCTCGTGGTCGAGCCAGGGCACTGGCATGGCCCCGGCCGGCTTGTTCCGCTCGGCCTTGCCGACGCCACGGCGGGCGAGATCCGGCTCCGCTGCACCCTGGCGGACTTCGAGAAGCTCGATCCCGCCGAGGAGACGCAGTTCTTGCCCGGCACCCCCGGATACCCGGGCTATGACCCGGAACAGGTGCTCTCCATGCCCTACTACGGCATGGGCATGGGCGGGAACTACCTTCCGCAGACCGTCACCTACAACACCGTCCCCCTGGACGAGGTGGAGGTGCGCCGCGGCGAGCACGTCCATGCCACCGACGGCCACATCGGGAAAGTCCAAGGGCTGGTCATCGACCTTAACAGCCACCACGTGACCCACGTGCTGCTCCAGGAGGGGCACTTGTGGGGCCGCAAGGAAGTGGCCATCCCGATCAGCGCCGTGACGGGGGTCGACGACGGTATCCGCCTCAACATCACCAGGCAGCAGGTGCAGGACCTGCCGCCCGTGGACATCAACCACCCGAACGGGTAGACGCGCCAGCGCCGGAGAGCGACGGCGGATGGCAAGTTCCACGCGATGCATTAAGCTGCACAGCTGCGCGCCCCGCTCGGTGCCCAGGAATGCGTCTGTTTCAAGCGTGCGGCGATCAAATCTCGGTGGGATCGGCGTGCTGGGATTGGGCTTGACGGCCGGCGCCATGTGGGCAGGCAGTCTCGCGATGTTCGTCATCGGCGGCGTGATCACCGGCGCCGGTGCCACGACTGGATGCCGAAGGAGGTGTACCACGCTTACCGGGTGATGCAGGCGGCCACCGTGAATGCGTGAAACACCATCCGGGCGGCCCGCCATAAGAGTAAAGAGGGTGGCCAGCCGCGGGGCGAGATCAGCGGACGGGACTTCTGGCCCTATCGTGACGGCTGCCGCCCGGCGGTAAGTTTACGTCACTCCCGGGGCCTGGGAGCGGCCCGAAATGGGCAGCAGCGTGGTGCCGGGTGCGATACGGACCGGTGCGCGCCACATCCGCTGGGATATGGCGGCACGGGCCAGCAGGGGCCGGCGATGGAAATGACGCGGCAGTATCTAGCCGGAGAGTTGTCGATGCTGATCGCGCACTTGCAGGCGGTGGCCAATACCGACGCGGCCCGGCGTGACGCAGGGTCCCTGCGGCACGCGGCCGAGACGGAACCGATCCCGGCACTGGGCTCGGTGACCGTGCGCACTGGCAGATGGCCTGTGCTGGGATTCGCCGAACCGAGGCGGCCTGAACCGAGGCGGCACAGTGGCGTTCACTAGCCAGGCGGCGGTCCGCGCCGAGCTGCGGGAGTTCGGCGTGTGCGCCGACCTGCTCGATGAAGCTTAGGCAGGCCTGCCCCCATTCCCTGAGAGTTATCTTCCGGAGAGAGGACAAGGCAATGGCAGAAAGCACGCAGCCACAGGGTTCTGGGGTGCAGACCTCCGAGTCCCAGATCGCCGTGCACTGGCGCGAGGAGGAGTACTACCCGCCACCCCCGGCATTCGTCGAGCAGGCTAACGCGAAGGACCCGGCCATCTTCGAACGATTCAGCGAGGAGCATTTCCCCGACTGCTTCAAGGAGTACGCGGACCTGCTCGCCTGGGATGAGCCCTGGCACACGACCCTGGATAGCAGTAACCCGCCATTCTGGAAGTGGTTCGTCGGCGGCAAGCTCAATGCCTCGTATAACTGCGTTGACCGGCACGCCGAGGCCAGGCCGGATAAGACCGCGATCGTCTTCGTGCCGGAGCTGGAGTCCGACGAACATGTGAAGATCAGCTACTCGGAGCTGCGACGCCAGGTGAACGAGTGCGCGGCGCTGCTGCGTGACTCCGTCGGCCTGAAGACCGGCGACCGGGTGACACTGCACATGCCGATGGTGCCTGAGCTGGCCGTCACCATGCTGGCCTGCGCCCGGCTCGGCGTCATTCACTCGCAGGTGTTCGGCGGGTTCAGCGGCACCGCCTGCGGGCACAGGATCGCCGACTCCGGCAGCCGCGTCCTGATCACGATGGATGGCTACTACCGCAGCGGCCAGATGCAGGACCACAAGGTCAAGGCCGACGAGGCGGTCGCTGCCGCCCGCGAGGAAGGCCAGGAGGTCGACAAGGTGCTTGTGTGGCGGCGCCGGGACGGCCAGTACGCCTCTGCGGCTCCCATGGTCGATGGCCGTGACTTCTTCGTCGACGCGCTGCTCAGCGATTACCGGGGGGCGACCGTCGAGCCGGTGTCCATGCCGGCCGAGGCGCCGCTGTTCCTGATGTACACCAGCGGCACCACCGGCCGCCCGAAGGGCTGCGTGCACAGCACGGGCGGCTACCTCTCCTACGTGGCGGGGACGTCGAAGTACTACCAGGACATCCACCCCGATGACATGTACTGGTGCATGGCCGACATCGGCTGGATCACCGGTCACAGCTACATCGTCTATGGGCCGCTGGCCCTGGGCACGACGACGGTGATCTACGAGGGCGTGCCCAACTATCCCGACGGCGGCCGGCCCTGGCGGATCGCCGAGACGCTCGGGGTGAACATCTTCCACACCTCGCCGACGGCGATCAGGATGCTGCGTAAGGTCGGCCCGGAGGAGCCGAAGAAGTATGACTACCACTTCAAGCACATGACCACGGTGGGCGAGCCGATCGAGCCCGAGGTCTGGCGCTGGTACCACTCCGAGGTCGGCAAGGGCGAAGCGGCCATCGTCGACACCTGGTGGCAGACCGAGAACGGCGGTTTCCTCGGCAGCACGCTGCCCGCCCTGCAGCCGATGAAGCCCGGCAGCTGCGGGCCCGGTGTCCTCGGCGTCTACCCGGTGATCTACGACGAGGACGGCAACGAGGTACTGGCGGGGAGCGGCAAGGCGGGCAACATCTGCATCCGCAACCCGTGGCCGGGCATCTTCCAGAACATCTGGGGCCAGCCGGAGCGATTCGTGGCCACCTATTACCGCAAGTACAACAAGGACCCGGACAGCAAGGACTGGCACGACTGGGCCTACTTCGCCGGTGACGGCGCGCTGCAGGCCGCCGACGGCTATTTCCGGATCCTCGGCCGCGTCGACGACGTGATCAATGTGGCCGGGCACCGGCTGGGCACCAAGGAGATCGAATCCGCCGCGCTCACCGTTCCTGAGGTGGCCGAGGCAGCCGCAGTGCCGGTGATCGATGACATCCGGGGCCGCGTCGTGGAGGTGTACGTCTCACTCAAGCCCGGCTTCGAGCAGAGCACGGGGCTGGAGAACAAGGTCAGCGCGGCGATCGATGAGCAGATCGGCAAGATCGCCCGCCCCAAGAACGTCTGGATCGTGCCCGACATGCCGAAGACCAGGTCGGGCAAGATCATGCGCCGGGTCATCGCGTCGATCTCCAACTTCGCCGACGTCGGGGATGTCACGACGCTGGCTAACCCCGAGATCGTCGACAGCATCCGGCACTACGTGCAGAGCTCGAAGGTCGACACGGATGACGTGCCGCGCGAGCTGACCGAGGCCGAGTTCGAGGAGATCAGCAAGTTCGGCGGGTAGCACGTATTCCCGGGACCTCGGGCCCTGGCCATGTCGGGATAGTTCGGCGACGGTCGCGTTCGGGAGGCAACGATGGTTACTTCGGACGCTGCCGTAAACGACGAGGCGACGCCGACTGGCTATCCCCCGGCGTGGGAGTTCGACGGGCTGCTCAGGAACGGCGAAGCGGTCGTCGTGCGCCCGATCCGGCCGGCCGACGCGCCGGCGCTGGTTGGACTGCACGGTGCTGTGTCGCCTGGCACGCTGCACCAGCATGTGCTGCTGGCCCAGCCGACTCTCAGCCTGGCCGCGGCAGCGCGGTTCAGCGAGGCGGACTACGACACCCGGATGGCTTTCGTCGCGTTCGTGTCGGGCGAGCTGGTGGGGCTGGCGAGCTATGACCGCACCGGCACTCCGGCGGCGGCCGAGGCCAGCTTCATCGTCACCGGCACCTACCAGCGCCACGGCGTCGCGACCCTGCTGTTCGAGAGCCTGGCCGAGTACGCGCGGACGAGGGGGATCCTGAGCTTCGTCGCCGAGGTCAAGGCGCAGAACACGGAGATGCTGGAGCTGTTCGGGGCGACGGGCTTGCGCTGCACCCGGCGGGGCGGCACGGCGGTGGTGCGGGTCGAGATCGATCTGCGGCCGACGGCGGCGTACCGTGCGTCGTGTGATGAGCGGGAGGCGACGGCGGAGGTCGCCAGCGTCGCGGCGATCCTGCGGCCGCGCTCGATCGCAGTCGTCGGGGCAGGACGCCATCCGGGCAACGTTGGGCATCAGGTTGTCCGGTCCCTGCTCGTCGGCGACTTCTCGGGAACTGTCTACCCGGTCAATCCCGCGGCGCGGGCGGTCTGCGGCGTGCCGGCGTTTCCGGCGCTGTTGTCGATTCCCGAGCCGATCGACCTGGCCGTTGTCGCCGTCCCGGCATCGGCTGTCCCCGGCGTCATCGACGAGGCCGCCTCGATTGGCGTGCGCGCCGTCACCATCATCACCGCGGGCTTCGGCGAGACGGGCCGCTCGGGAGCCGCGGTCGAGACCGGGATGCTGAGCGTCGCCCGCACGCATGGGATGCGGATCGTCGGCCCGAACTGCCTGGGGGTCGCGAACACCGATCCGGCCGTCCGGATGGACGCCACGTTCGCCTCGCTGGATCTGCTGCCCGGGCGGCTGGCCCTGGTCTCGCAGTCCGGTGCGGTCGGGCTCGTGCTGGGCGAGCAGACCCGCGCCGCCGGTCTTGGCCTGTCGGCCTTCGTGTCGGTGGGGAACAAGCTCGACGTGAGCCCGAACGACCTGCTGTGCTTCTTTGAGCATGATGACCGGACCTCGGTGATCGCGCTCTACCTGGAGTCGCTGGGCAACCCGCGCAAGTTCGCCCGCATCGCCCGGCGGGTCGGCGCGGCCAAGCCCATCGTGGCGCTGAAGGCGGGCAGAACATCGGCGGGGGCCAGGGGCGCTCGCTCGCACACCGCAGCCGCGGCGACCCCGGAAGTCACCGTGGCCGCCCTGCTGCAAAGCGCGGGCGTGATCAAGGTCGACCGGCTCGAGGAACTCCTCGACGTGTCGGCCATCTTGCTCGCCGCGCCGCTGCCCGCGGGGCGTCGCGTCGCGCTGGTGGGGAACTCCGGTGGCCCGCTCATTCTCGCCGCCGACGCGTGTGAGGGCGCTGAGCTGACCGTCCCGGAGCTTGGGGAGGCGACCCAGCACGCGCTCGGTGAGGTCCTCGCTGCCGCGGCGGCGACGGCCAACCCAGTTGACCTCACCGCGGACGGGACCGCGGCGATGTTTGCGCAGGCGCTCGAGATCGTGCTGGCCGATGATGCGATCGACGCCGTGATCACCGTCGTCATCGAAACCATGGCGATCTCGGCCGCGGCGGCGCGAGAGACCATCGCGCGCGTCGCGCAGCGCGCGGGCAAGCCGGTCGTCGCCTGCGCCGTGAAGGCAGCCGCCCCGGCCATGCCGGCCGGGGCGGCCGACGTCGCGGAGCTTGCCTCACCGGAGCGGGCGGCGGCGGCCCTGGGGCATGTCTGCCGCTACGCGCAGTGGCGCCGGCGCCCGCTGCTGCCCGCGCAGGAGCCCGGCGAACTGTCCGGCCATCCGGTGATCGGCGAGATCGTGGCCGCCACGCTCGCCAGCCGCCCCGCCGGGGGCTGGCTCGAACTTGACCAGGGAGCCCGCCTGCTGCAGGCGTGCGGACTGCCCGTGCTGGCGACCCTTGGCGCGGCAACCGCGGCCGAGGCGGCCGCGGCGGCCGAGGCCGTCGGGTTCCCGGTCGTCTTGAAGGCCCGTTCCGGCGATGTCGTGCACAAGACCGACGTTGGCGGCGTCGCCTTGAACCTGGGCGACGCCGAGGCGGTACGCGCCGCGTACGAGACGATGGAATCCCGGCTCGGCGCGCAGATGGGCGGTGCGGTCATCCAGCCGATGGCGCCATGGGGTGTCGAGGCGATCGTCGGGCTCGCATCCGATCCCGACTTCGGCCCGGTCGTGATGGCCGGCCTTGGCGGGGTGCTGACCGACCTGCTGCGGGACCGCGCCTTTGCCGTCCCGCCGCTCGAGCCAGGCGCAGCGGACGCCATGGTGGCGTCGCTTCGCGCCGCGCCGCTGCTTGATGGCTACCGGGGCGCGCCGAAAGTGGACCGCCAGGCACTCGTGACGGTGCTCGAGCAGATCGCGCGCGTGGCCGAGGAATTCCCCGAACTAGCCGAACTCGACCTCAACCCGATCCTGGTCAGTCCGGACGGGGCGCTCGCCGTCGACTGCAAGGCGCGGCTGGCCCCACGCCAGCCCGGTCCCGGCCCGCTGTTTCCCGCGCTGCGCCGACGGCCGCAGGTGCCCTAGCACCGATTTTCACTAAGCGCCGGCCGCGAAAATCGGCGGCCCGGCAGCGGCAGGCCGCGCCATGGGTTCCGGGGCTGGCATCACCCTCCGCGGGTGACCTCGTAACCCAGCCGTCCTTCAGTGGCTCAGGACCGAGTACATCGCTGACCCGGGCTCCGCGGCGGGTGAAGGAGCCCGTGCCCGCAGCCGCGGTTCTTGACCGGTGGTGCCTGAGGTCGTAATCACCCCGGACGGGTGAGGACATCTGGTGGCGTGCGCATCGAACGTAGTGTGAGTGGCGCATCGAACGTAGTGTGAGTGGCGATGCTGGGCACGTTCGGTCCGGGCCGGCCACGTGTGGGCTGGAGCCGTAAGAGGGCAAAGGAGTGCTGATGCTATCCGGCGAATCTGACGCGCAGCCGTCACCTCCTTCGCTGCTAGGAGGATCGTCGTGGCAGGTGACGCTGATCGTGGGCGTGCTGACCCTGATCCTCGGAATCGTGGTGGCCTTTCATCCCGGCGGGTCCCTGAATGTGGCCGCGGTGCTGCTCGGCATCCTCATGATCATCTCGGGGATCTTTCACCTGATCCGGGTGTTCGACCCGGAGGAGGCGCACCGGGTGTGGCTCGGCATCGCCGGCCTGATGTTCATCGTCGTCGGCGTCGTGCTGATCCGTCATCTGCACCTCACCGTGGCGATTGTCGGCCTGATCATCGGTATCACCTGGATCGTCCAGGGGGTGGCCGCGCTCATCGGGGGGATCGCCAGCGACGCCCGCGAAGGCCGTGCCTGGTGGATCGCCTTCGGCGTCATCAGCGTCATCGCGGGGATCGTGGTCGCGGCCAACCCTTCCTCCTCCCTGACCGTCCTCGCCATCCTGCTCGGTATCTGGTTCATCGTCATGGGGATCTTCGAGATCATCGGCGGCCTCATGCTCCGGCGCGAGCTCCGGGTCACGGTCAGGTCGCTCACCTGAACGCTCATCCATGACGGGTGATGCATGGCTGAAATGAGCGCTGCCAGCATTTCCTAGCGGGTCTCTGTGCCTGAAAAGCCGGGAGGTCGCCTCCTCGCGGAGAGACTCCCGTCAGCTGACCGCCTGGGCGCGAGGAGCAGTGAGATGAGCGAGCCGTTCAAGGGCACGATCAACGTCGATATCCGCGATTCGGTTCCGGACTGGGCGCCCTTCGAGCCGCCGAGGGCGCCGGACGGCGCGGCCAATGTCGTCTACATCGTGCTCGATGACGTGGGCTTTTCGGCCATGAGCTGCTACGGTGGCCCGATCGAGACGCCGAATATCGACCGCCTCGCGGCCGAAGGGATCCGTTTCACGCAGTGGCACACCACGGCGCTGTGCTCGCCGACCCGGTCCTGCCTGCTGACCGGGCGCAATCACACGCGTAACAGCATGGCGTGCATCACGGAGGCCGCCGTCGGGTTCCCCGATGCCAGCGGGACCATCCCGCCGGAGAACGGCATGGTGTCGGAGATCCTCGGCGAACTCGGCTGGAACACCTACATCGTGGGCAAGTGGCATTTGTGCCCGACCGTGGAGATGAACCTCGCCTCGACGCGGCGGAACTGGCCGAGCGGCCGGGGATTCGAGCGGTTCTACGGGTTCCTGGGCGCGGAGACCAACCAGTGGTACCCGGACCTGGTCTACGACAACCACCCGGTGGACCAGCCGAAGTCACCGGCGGAGGGCTACCACCTCACCGGCGACCTCACCGACAAGGCGCTGGAGTTCATCAAGGACGCGAAGTCGGTCGCCCCGGAGAAGCCGTTCTTCCTCTACTACGCGCCCGGTGCCGCGCACGCACCGCACCATGTCTTCAAGGAATGGGCCGATAAGTTCAAAGGCCACTTCGACATGGGCTACGAGGCCATCCGGGAGCAGACGCTGGCCCGGCAGAAGGAGATGGGCATCGTCCCGGCCGACACCGAGCTGCCCCCGATCAACCCGATCGGTACGCCCGAGACCCGCCAGGGGCCCGACGGCCAGCCGTTCCCGCCGCTGGATGTCACCCGGCCATGGGACACGCTCTCAGCCGAGGAGAAGCGGCTGTTCTGCCGGATGGCCGAGGTGTACGCGGGGTTCCTGGCGCACGCCGACCACCACATCGGCCGCCTGCTCGACTACCTGGAGGAGTCAGGGCAGCGGGAGAACACCATGGTGATTCTCGTGTCGGACAATGGGGCGAGCGGCGAAGGCGGCCCCAACGGGTCGGTGAACGAGAATATCTTCGCCAACGGGCTCCCCGACAACATGCAGGCCAACCTGGCCATGATCGACGAGCTGGGGGGGACGAAGACCTACAACCATTACCCGAATGGCTGGGCGATGGCGTTCAACACGCCGTTCAAGATGTGGAAGCGGTACGAATTCAACGGTGGCACCGCCGATCCATGCATCATCTCCTGGCCCTCAGCCACCACCGGCGCAGCGGCGGGAAAGGGCGAGATCCGGCACCAGTACCACCACGCCATTGACATTGTGCCCACCATTCTGGACACCCTCGGTGTCAAGCCACCCGCCACCATCAAGGGCCACGTCCAGTCCCGGTTCGACGGGGTGAGCATCCGCTACAGCATCAGTGACCCCTCCGCGCCATCGGCCCGCAGGACCCAGTTCTACTCGATGCTCGGCTCACGCGGGATCTGGCACGACGGCTGGAAAGCGGTCACCACGCATCCCACGCTCAGCGGCTGGAGCCACTTCAACGACGACACCTGGGAGCTGTACCACACCGACACCGACCGGGCTGAGATCCACGACCTGGCCGCCGAGCACCCGGAAAAGGTCCGCGAGCTGGTCAACCTGTGGTTCGCCGAAGCTGGGGAGAATGGGGCGTTCCCGCTCGATGACCGGTCCGCGATAGAGATCATCACCACGCCGCGGCCGCAGCTAGCCGCATCGCGCGAGCGGTACGCCTACTTCCCCGACACCGCCGAAGTGCCAGAGGCCCAGGCGGTAAACGTCCGGAATCGCTCCTACAGCATCGGCGCGCTCGTGGATATCCCCATCCCTGGTGCACAGGGCGTGCTGTTCGCCCACGGGTCACGGTTCGGTGGTCATGCTCTGTACATCAAGGACGACCGGCTGCACTACGTCTATAACTTCGTCGGCATGATGGAGCAGAAGATCGACGCCACCCAGGACGTCCCGACCGGAGCGGACCTGATCTTGTCCGCCTCGTTCGGCAAGGACGGCGAGGACCCGCCCGGGGTCTCCACCGGGATCTTGTCCTTGTACTACGGGGACAGGAAGGTCGGCGAAGGCCGGATCAAGACCCAGCCCGGGCTGTTCAGCCTGGCCGGGGAGGGCCTGTGCGTCGGCCGTGACAGCGGCGAGTCGGTGACCGGCGACTACCCCGGCGAGCACCCGTACACCTTCACCGGCGGCACGATCAAGCGCGTCGCCGTCGACGTCAGCGGGAACCCGTACGTCGACCTCGAGCGCGAGGCTCAGGCGATGCTGGCGCGGGAGTAGGCGGGAGCAGCAGGCCAAGGATCACCGTATGACGTGGCGCATGTGGCGCATGGCCCTACCGGGTGACGGGCGGCCCACCGCGGCTGATGCACCGGAAGCCGAGGTGGCAGGTGGAGGTGTCAACGGCCTCGCTCTGGCGGGCGGCCGGCCGGTAGCGCAGGCAATAGCTGGGCGCGCACAGGTGCGAGCCGCCCTTGATCACCCGGCGCGGCAGATGCGCGCCCGGCTCGCCCGCGATCATGCTGTGCTCCGGGGTGCTCACCCGCGGGTTCCGCGGTACACAGCAGGCATCAGCGGCGCCGGACGGATGACGCGGGGTGAAATAGTCGCTCGTCCACTCCCAGACGTTGCCGGTCATGTCCTCAAGCCCGTAGCCGTTGGCCGGGAACGACCCCACCGGGGAGGTGCCCTCGTAACCGTCGGTGAGCAGGTTCTGCCAGGGGAATTCGCCCTGCCAGGTATTGGCCATCTGCTGGCCGCCCGGCGCGAATTCATCGCCCCATGCGTACACGGCGCCGTCGAGGCCACCGCGGGCCGCGTACTCCCACTCGGCCTCGGCGGGCAGTTGCTTGCCCACCCAGGCGGCGTAGGCGTCCGCGTCCTCAGCGGCGACGTGGGTCACCGGATGCCGCTGGCGGCCACGGCAGTCGCTACGCGGTCCCTCGGGGCGCCGCCAGCAGGCGCCAGGGACGTAGGCCCACCAGTTGTGGTAATCACGCAGGTCGACCGGGCCCGGCGTGCGCTGGAACACCAGCGATCCGGGTACGAGCAGGCCTGGGTCGGCGCCGGGGTAACCGGCCGCCGCCAGCGGCCGCTCCGCGACGGTGACGTACCCGGTCGCCGTCACGAACCGCCGGAATTCCGCCACCGTCACCGGATGACGGTCCATCCAGAATCCATCCACGGTGACCCGGTGCACCGGGCGCTCCTCCGGATAGAAGCCAGCCGAGCCCATCAGAAACGTGCCGCCCGGAATCCACGCCATGTCCCTGAGCTGATCCTGCGCCCTGTTCCTGGCCGCATTCCCTGCTCGCACCGGTTTGCCCGGCCGCGCCGGCGAGGCCCTATGGCCTGTCGCGCCGGCCGCTGACGCGGAACTCGTCATGGACATGCCGTGCGTGCTCGCGCCGCCGTCACCTGCGGCGGGAGACGCGCCGGGCCGTGCGTCGCGACGTGCGCCGGGCTACTCTACGTCCGCCGAACATTTGTGCCTCCCAGATATGCCGAGGCGGTCACTTTGCCGCAGCCGCCGTTTCCAGGTCGTGCAGTTCCTGCGCTTCTTCCGCGGTGACCAGCCCGATCGCTACGAGGTCGAGCGGGCTGATGAAGCCGTCGCTGATCCGGAAGCCCCCGGCCCGGACGATCGCGTCACGAAGCGGCACCGCCCAGTGGTGCTCGAGCAGGACGAGCGCGGCCGCGGAGTCGTTCGGGATTTCCTCGAGCACATCCCAGCCCTCCTCCTCGGTGAAAACGTTGACGCCGCCCTCGGCGGCTACCTCCTCGGCACCCGCGGCCGCGCCGGCTTCCGCCCCCTCCTCGCCCTCGACGCCCAGGCCGATCAGCGCACCGATCTTGGTGCCGACCTCGATCGCCTCCGCCTCGGTGAGGTTACTGAGGTGCTCCACCTCCAGCTCGCCGTCGGCGTCCTTGTAAACGGCCAGCGAGTCGATGACGCGCACCGTGCCGCTTTCGTGGAGCCGTTCCAGTTCGGCGATGATCTCACCGTGGAAGTCGGGTTGGTTGAACCCCAAAACGATCAGCTGTACGGGCCCAATCGCCATGTTCCTGCCTCTTTCGCGTGATCGGCTACTCCGGAAGCATCTGGCCGGATCGGGCGGTGGCGCATCCCCCGTCAAGGATGATGCGCCTGACCGGAGACGAGCTTCGCGCTCAGCTTGACCGCCTTGTGCGCAGATTGTATCCAGTCTCCGCAGGCGGCGTCTCCCGCACCGATCCGTGCATCGTGACGATAACCCCGGCCAAACGGCCGTCTGCCTCACCCTCGCAGGGTGAGGCAGACGGCCCGCCCGCGCGGAATCGTGGTGTGAGCGGCATGCCCCCGGCCCCATCCCGGCGGCTGCCAGGCGGAACGGCGCGGATGGCCGCGGGCACCCGAACAGAGAGGAGCCGATGGTGGCGACACGGACGGCTGAGGCTTCACCCGGGGTCAAGCAGCGGTATCAGCTCGATTCCGGGCTGGGGCGGCTGACCCCGGCGGAGCGCGCGGCCCGGGGCAAGGAGGCGCGGGCCGAAGTGCCGCGTGACAGTCATGCGGCGTTCGGCCCGCCGCCGGACCGGCCCGACCCGATCGGCCTGCTGGAGGAGCAGGGCGTCGCCATCGCCGCTTACCTCGGCGGGTCGGAGGTCTTCGACCGGGCCATCACCCAGTTCGCCGCCGCCTACGCCGACCAGAACGAGCGTGACCACCAGGCTCTGGTGGACGCCGTCGCATCGGGACGGATAACGGCCGAGCGCGACGTGTGACGCCCGGCTGGCGCGGCGCATCGACGGCAGCGTGGTACTCGACCTTATGCTCATCGGGCTCGGGATCACGCTCGAGCCGTTTCCCCTCACGGCCTTCATCCTGATGCTGAGCGCCGGGAAGGGCACCATGAAGGGCCTGGCGTTCATCCTCGGCTGGCTCGCGTGCCTGGTCGCGGTGATCGCCGCCGTCGTCCTCACGACCGGGGGCACACCACCCAAGCCGCAGACCGCCCCCTCGACCGCCGTCCTGGCCGTCAAGCTGGCCCTCGGCATCGTGCTGATCCTGCTCGCCGTGCGCCAGCGGCGCCGGATGGGCCGTCCCCGGAAGCCGCCGGGCTGGATGGCGAGCCTGGACCGGCTCTCCCTCTGGTCCGCGGCCGGCGTCGCCGTGTTCCTCCAGCCGTGGACGCTGGTGGCGGCCGGCGCCGCGACCGTCACTCAGGCCAAGCTTTCCACCGCCGGGGACTACGTGACGCTGTTCCTCTTCTGCCTGCTGGCCACCTCCAGCTTCCTGTTCCTGGAGCTGTACGCGGCCTTCGCACCCGCCACGGCCAGCGTCCGGCTTGACCAGCTGCGGACGTGGCTGGACACGAACCGGGACCAGGTGATCATCGTGATCTTCCTGCTGCTTGGCTTCTGGCTAACCGGGAAAAGCATCTACCTGCTGGTCACCTGACATGACGCACCCTGGCCCGTCAGCGCGGCCAGACTCACCACCCCATTGGCTGCGGGCCCTGACCGGGGACGCTGATCGGCCTGATCCCGGTGCCAAGATCGTCGGGCGGGCCAGGACGCGGCGCACGATGAGGACCGCGGTGAGCAGCAGTACCAGTCCCTTCCAGATGGCCGCCACTCCGTCGCCCACCTGGGTGCCCGTCAGCGACGCCCCGAAGGCCGCGGCGGAGCCGATCAGCGCGACCGCGCCGGCCAGCATCGCCCACCGGCGGGGCAGCCGCGAGCTGCGGAGGGTGAGCAGAAGTACCGTCAAGAAGAGCAAAACCTGGAGGTCGGCAGCCACTTTTAGGTCGAACGCCGAGAGCAGGTAGGTCGAGATCAGCACGAGCAGCAGCAGGCCGTACCTGCCGCCGCGTTGCGGCGGGCGGGCGCGGCCAGCGGTGCTGCCTGCCCGCGGGGCGGGCGGTGACCGCATCATGCCCCTCCATAAGGGCACACTCGGGCGGGACAGCCGACCTGTGCGGGCAGATCGCGTTACGCTTTGCTTTCGCCGTGCAGGGCGTCCTGAAGTTCCTGCTCGCCTTCCTTGGACAGGGAGGTCTTCAGCACGGTGCCGCCGAACTTGCTCATCGCCTCGATGGCCTTATCCGGGGTGACCTTTTCCACCATGAGGAAGAGCGCGGACGTGCCCGGCTGCAGCATGCCGCGGACCTGGTCCTGGAATTGCTTGTCGATGCCCGACTTGGTGATCTTGCCCATCAGCGCCCCCAGTCCCGCGCCGATGGCGATCCCGAAGACCGGGATGAAGAACAAGACCCCGAACAGCAGGCCCCAGAACATGCCCCAGGTTGCCCCGCGACCCACCATATGGTGCTGGGTGTGCACATGGTAATCACCCTTGGCATCCCGCACGATCACGGCGATCGCATCGGGCTCGATGATGAGGTCCTGGGCCAGCTGCCGCGCCTCATCGGCGGCGGCCTCGGCGGTGGCCTCGTCGGGATATCCGATCGCGATCAGGTCAGCCATGGCGTTCCCTCTTCCCGGGCCGGTGATGTCCGGCCAGTCCATCAAGCCGGACTCACGCCGCGCCCCACCCGCTACGGGTGATCCTGAGGATCACTGCAGTGACCAGAGGCTCATCATGGATATATGCCTGTTTGGCATGACCATTAGCACCTGCCCGGAATGACCGTCAGCGCCGGCCTGGAAGGCCGCCAGACCGGCATCGTGCAGCACCTTCCCGGACCACACTCCGGCGCCACGCGGTCAGATCAGCTCAAGCTGCTTCGCGCGCCGGACCGCCTCACCCCGGTGAGCCGTCGACAGCTTGCGGTAAATGCTCCTGAGGTGGGTCTTCACGGTGTTCACCGAGATATACATCTCGGTGGCGATCTCGGCGGTGCTGAGCATTCCCGACGAGAGCCGCAGCACCTCACGCTCGCGCTCACTGAGCCGCTCGACGATCACCGGCGCGGCCTGGCCCGTCCCGGGCCGCCGGCCCGGGAGCCCGTCAGCGGTCACCGGCCCGGGCCCGAGCAGATCCTGATACGCGCACGCAAGCTCAGGATCGCGTCGCAGCACCGGTCGGATCCAGGTGCGCTCCATGGCGAAGGCCAGCCGGAGCCGCTCAGGTTTACCCAGCCGCAGCGCGTGCTCAAGTGACCGGCGCCCCCGCCCGGCGTCGCCGCCACCGTAACTGAGCCGGGCATCGACCAGCCATCCCTCCAGGCGGACCCGCTCGGGCGGCTCACCCGCACTGGCCACCCCGGCGGCCAGGGCACGCCCGGCCGCTTGCTGATCGGCCGCGGCCAGCCACGCCTGCGCGAGCGTGACGGCCGCATCCAGCGCCGCCCCCGGCCCGGCGCGTTCGGCCAGCTCAACAGCGGACCTGATATCCCCATCCGCAGCGTGAACCCGGGACAGGACAAGCGTCAGCCGATGTTCCAGCCAGCGCGGCGGCGACCACCCCTGCCGGGCCCGGCCGACCAGGCTCGACGCCGCCCTCGTACCACCCTCAGCCAGCCGGCAGCGCGCCGCCACCAGGCAGGCGATGGCGCCCACCAGTTTGTCCGGGGCGATCCGCAAAGCGCCGTCCGCCAGCCTCAGCTGGCCATGCGCCTGCCGCAGCTCGTTGCGTTCCAGATGCACATAGGCCAGGGCAACGGTCGCGGCGGGGCTGGTGAACTCGGCCAGCCCAGCGCTGGCGCTCTCGGCCGCTCCCGCCGCCCGGCCGGCCAGCCCGGCGGCATCACTCAGCCGTCCGCGCAGCGCCTCGACCAGGGCGAGAAACCCCAGGCACTCAGCCCTCTCATAGGTCCCCCCGGAAGCGGGCGCAGCGGCAAGGGCCGAACTGAACGAGGCGGCCGCCCCGTCAAGATCACCCGACCACAGCTCGGCCACTCCACGGCCCGATTGCACCTGCGCGTGAATCTCACGATGCCGCGCGACCAGGCTCCCGGGCACCTCCTCCAGCAAAGCCCCGGCCCGGGCGGCCGCGGCCATCACGGCATCGAGATCTCCGATGCGGCGCGAAGTGGCCAGCCTGACCTGCGCGGCGGCCAGCCGGGCCGGGATTTCGCCGTCGGCGGGAAGCCGCCCGAGGATGCCTTCCGCTGCGCCGAGCGCGGCGCCGGCCGGGGCGCCGTCCGCGCCAGACAGCTCGAGCGCGGCTTCCACCAGGAGGGGCTGCGGTTGCGTCCAGGCCGGCTCCGCGGGCATGCGCCGGAAACTCGCGGCGAGCGACCGGCTGCCCCGCGGTTCGATGAGCTGGCCCACCGCCAGCTCATCCAGGGCTATCCGGGCCGCGAACGGCCAGTCACCCGCGTCCGCGGCGTGCCGCACCGCGTCGGTGAGCAATCCGCTCCGCTGATACCACTGAGCGGCCCGCCGGTGGAGCTCGGGCACCTGGCCGGGGTGCTCGCGCCGGAGCTTCAGGCGCAGGACCGCGGTGAACAGCGAGTGGTAGCGGTACCACCCGTGCCCGATCGGCCGGACGAACGCGTTCGCCCGCGCGAGGGCCGGCAGCACGTCCGCCGCCTGCTCGTCACCGGTCAGCTCGCCGGCGATGTCCGCGCTCACGCGGTTCAGGATGCTCGTTCGCAGCAGAAACTCCCTGATGGAGGCGGGCTGGGCGTTCAGAACCTCGTCCACCAGGTATCCAGTGACGGCACTGTCCTCGGCGTCGAATTCCTTCACGAATTGCTCGGGATCGGGGTGGCCTTCCAGCGAGATCGCGGCCAGGCGGACTCCCCCCGCCCAGCCTTCGGTCCGCACGACGACGCGTTCGAGGCCGCCGGCCGACAGCGTGATGCCATGCTGGGCCATGAGCGCGGTGGTTTCGGGGAGGGTGAACGCCAGGTCGTCAGCCCGTATCTCGGTGAGCTCCCCGGCGAGCCGGTAGCGGTGCAGGGGCAGTAGTGGGTCCATCCGCGATGAGGCAACCAGGCGAAGGCCCGGCATCGCGTTCCTCAGCACGTAGGCCAGCTCATCCAGCAAGTCTCGTTCGGTGAGCAGATGAAGATCGTCGAGGACCAGCACCACCGGCGGCTCCTGTGCCGCCAGCACGGATGCCAGCCGCAGCAGGAATGTGTGGTCGACGGTCTCACCGGCTGCGGCGGAAACCGGCGGTGCGGCGACCCCAGCTCGCCGCAATGCCGCCACGAGATAGGACCAGAAGACCTTCGGCCGGTTGTCGTAGTCATCGAGGGTGATCCAGGCCAGGACACCAGGGTCCGCGCTGGTGGCGGCCCATGAGGCGATAACCATGGTCTTGCCGGAAGCCGGCGGACCGGTGATCGTGGTCAGCGGGCCCCGCGTGCCCGCAGCGATGAGTTTTTCGATGTGCGGGCGCGCGACCGCCCAGGCAGGCAAGCTGGGTATGGTGATCTTGGACATCAGGACCGGATCGCCGGCACCCGCCGCCCGCACGCCAGAGGGCGCCGCCTCCGTACCGGAGCGTGCCACCGTGCGCGCATCCGTGCTCGCAACCATCCGTGGTCCCCCTGATCAGGCCGACTCGGTTGCCGACGTTCAGTTCCGCGTTCGCATGACCGCGTACGCGGCGCTAATTCGCTACACCTCATACGTGTTTCGCGGATGAGGGTGACCTGTCATCACCCTCCGGAAAATCTCACCAGGGTGAGCGGCTCACCCGCGGTGCATGGGGCACCGCAGCCACGGAAGCGGGATCGTGGGGTTAACCCGTTGTTCATCGCGACCTGCTGGGGGCTTCGTTGCCACCGTGCTACTACGAGATCCGCGTCGTCGGGGTCATCCCGCCCGAAGCCCTGCTTGACTTCGAGCGGCTGAGCGCCTCGGTGGAGCCGGTCGAAACGGTCCTGTACGGCTCCCTCCGGGATCAGGCCGCCCTGCAGGGCCTTCTCGCCAGGCTCGAGACGTTCGGCGTGCAGGTCATGGAGGTTCGCCGCCTCCGTGACCCTGATTCAGGCGAATGAGACCTCAGGGGAGGCCGGCGATGCCCTGCCCGATGAGCAGGACCGACGGAAGGTCAGGAAAGGCTTGCGGGATGGGCCGGGGGGCCGTTCTGCCAGGCGCCAGCGGTGGCGGCCGCCGACGGACATCATCCGCCAGGGGTGATTCCCGGCCCCCCGGGCGGCTGAGAGAAACGTGTATATACCGTGGCCACGAGAATCTGGCCGCACAGCGCTCCAGCCCACGACCGAAAGGAGTGGCGCATGTGCCGCTGGCTTGCTTACACGGGTTCACCCGTCCTGCTCTCGGATGTGCTCTACACCCCGGCCCATTCGCTGATCGACCAAAGCTTGCATTCCAGGCTCGGCGCCGAGACGACGAACGGCGATGGCTTCGGCGTCGGCTGGTATGACGCCGCCCCGGCCCCCGGGGTCTTCCGCAGCATCGAGCCGGCCTGGAATGACCAGAACCTGCGTGAGATCGCGGGCCACGTGCGCTCACCGCTGTTCTTCGCGCATATCCGTGCGGCGATCGGGTCGGCTGTTCAGCAGACGAACTGCCATCCATTCCGCCACGGCCGCTGGCTGTTCATGCACAACGGATTCATCGACGGCTTCGCGGCGATCAAACGCGACCTGGTACTCGCGGTCGACGAATCGCTGTATCCCGAGATCAAGGGACAGGCCGACACCGAGGTCCTGTTCTACCTGGCGCTCAGCTTCGGCCTGGAGGACGATCCGCCGGAGGCTGTCGCGCGGGCCATCGGGTTCGTCGAGGCAGCCGGGCGGCAGCGCGGTGTCACCTACCCGTTCCAGGGCACGATCGCCACCAGCGACGGCGAGGGCCTGTGGGCATTCCGCTACTCGAGCGAGGGCACCTCGCGGTCGCTGTTCTTCAGCCGCGACGTCCGCGCGGTCCGGCAGCTGTATCCCGAGCGGGAGAAGCTGTCCGAGCTGTCCGACGATGCGCGGATCGTGGTCTCCGAACCGATCGGTGACCTGCCCGGCGCCTGGAACGAGATGCCCGAGGCCAGCTACGGAGTGGTCGGCCAGGGAGATGACCAGCTGCTGCCCTTCACCGTACAGCCCCCGCCGAAAGCCCTGTTACGGCCCCAGAGCCGCACCCAGGGGCCACCGTGCGGTAATCGTGGAAGAACGGGTGCGAAGCAGGAGTGGTGAAACACGAAGGCCCGGGGCCCAGCCCGCCGCGTGCGGAGCCGGTGGCCGTGGGGGTGGAGGAGGAGTTCCACACGGTCGACCTGAGGACGCGGCGGCTGACCGCGCAGGCCGACAGTCTCATCCAGCGGCTGCCTGCGGACAGCTTCGGGTCAGAACTCCAGCGGTCCGTGCTGGAGGCTAACAGCCGCCCCTGGGTCCGCCTGGCGGACCTCGCTGAGGACGTCGCGGCCCTGCGGCGCACCGCCATCGCCGCGGCGGAACCCCTCGGGCTGGGCATCGTGGCCGCCGGCACGGCGCCCCTGGCCGACCCCGACGTGCTCAAGATCACCTCGGATCCGCGGTATGAGAACATGCGGGGCGAGTACCGGATGCTGGTCCGTGAGCAATTGATCTGCGGCGCGCAGGTGCACGTCGATGTGCACGATCGCGACCTGGCCGTGCTTGTCGCGCATCGGGTGGCACCGTGGCTGCCGGCGCTGCTGGCGCTGTCGGCCAGCTCGCCCTTCTGGCTGGGGACCGACACCGGCTACGCCAGCTACCGCACCCTGATCTGGCGGCGCTGGCCGACCACGGGTGCCTTCGGCGGGTTCGAGTCGGCCACGGACTACGACCAGACCGTGGCCGACCTGATCCGGTCCGGGGTCATCAGCGACCCCGGCATGATCTACTTCGACGTCCGGCCCTCGACCCATCTGCCCACCGTCGAGCTGCGCATCTGCGACGCCTGCCCGCGTCTGGCGGATGTGATCCTGCTGGCCGGGCTCTTCCGTGCGCTCGTGATACGGGAGTCCGGCGCGGCGGTCGCGGGCAGGCCCCCCATGCCGGTCCGCCCTGAGCTGCTCGAGGCCGCGACGTGGCGGGCCGCTCAATCTGGCCTGGAGGGCAACCTCGTCGATCCGGCCACCGCCACCCCGGTGCCCGCTCACCAGCTCATCAGGCGGCTGCTGGCCGACCTCCGGCCCACCCTGGAGTTGGCCGGCGACTGGGAGCTTGTCACGCAGCTCACGGAGTCGGCCCTGGCCCGGGGCAGTTCGGCGGCCCGGCAGCGCACAGTATGCGCCCGCGCCGGCCTGCAGGAGGTCGTCGACACGCTGATGGCGGAAACCCGCACCAGAATGGATTAGCTGCCGGGCGCGCGGCTGGCGGCCGGGGCGCCGCGGTCGGTGGTGTCATGGCCGGGCCTGCTGGGCAATGGCACGGATCACGTCGCCGACGGAGCTGACCGCGCCGTGGCGGCGGCGGATCACGTCCGCGATCAGCCCGGTCCATCCGGTCTGGTGCGTGGCGCCGAGCCCGGCGCCGTTGTCGCCGTGGAAGTACTCGTTGAACAGCAGGTTGTCTTTCCAGGCCGGGTCGTGCTGCAGCTTGCCGACCCAGCCGAAACAGGGCCGCCGCCCGTCCGGGCCGACGGTGAACAAGGAGATGAGCCGGTCCTGCAGGTCCATGGAGATCACGTCCAGGGGCACCTTGTGCCCCGAGCCGGCCGGGTACTCGATCGTCAGCTTGTCGCCGAAGAACCGGTAATAGCGCTCCAGCACACTGACGACCAGGTAGTTCAGCGGGAACCACAGCGGCCCGCGCCAGTTGGAGTTCCCGCCGAACATGTCGGTGGTGGACTCGGCCGGCTCGTAGTCGACCGTGGCGCTGAACCCCTCCACGTCGAGCTGGTACGGGTGGTCGCGATGGTAGGCCGACAGGGCCCGCAGCCCGTACGGGGACAGGAACTCGTTAGTGTCGAAGAGCTTGCCGAACAGTTTCTCCAGCCGGTCGGTGCCGACGACACTGAGCAGCAGATGCCGGTCGCCGGGCGCACCGCGCAGCAGGCCCTGCTCGGCGAGCTTGTCCGGGTCGGCCAGGCCATGCCGGTCCACGAAGCCCGCGAACTGCTTGCCGAGCGTCAGCGCCTGGGTCAGCCACGCCTCGTCGACGACGGCGGCCGTCAGCAGGGGGATGATGCCCACCATCGACCGGTACTTAACGGGCACGGCGGTCCCGTCCGGGGTCAGCAGCCGGTCGTAATAGAGCCCGTCGGCCTCATCCCACAGGCCCTGGTCGTCCATCGCCTGGGTGATGGCGGCGAAGTGCTCCAGGAACTTGATGATCAGGCCGGTCGCCGGGCGCCGGCCGCTGCGCTGCAGGACACCGGCGATGCCGGCCATGGCGATCGCGTAGAAGGCCATCCAGCCGGTGGCGTCGGACTGCTCCAGGATGCCGCCGACCGGCAGGTGCGAGCGGTCGATCGGGCCGATGTTGTCCAGCCCCATGAAGCCGCCCTCGAACAGGTTGTTGCCGCTCTTGTCCTCCAGGTTGACCCACCAGGTGAAGTTGACCAGCAGCTTGTCGAAGACCTCGCTGAGGAAGTCCAGGTCGCGGCCGCCGTCGATGGCGAACACCTCCAGCGCGGCCCACGCCTGCACCGGCGGGTTCACATCCCCGAAGTCCCACTCATACGCCGGCAGCGCCCCGTTCGGGTTCTGGAACCATTCGCGGCACAGCAGGATCAGCTGGTACTTCGCGAACGCCGGGTCCACGTGCGCGAGGGTCACGCAGTGGAACGCCAGGTCCCAGGCCGCGAACCAGGGGTATTCCCACTTGTCCGGCATCGACATCAGGTCAAAGGAATCAAAGTTGCGCCATTTGGCGTTGCGGCCAGCGCGCCGGCCCGGCGGCGGCGCCGGCTGGGTCGGGTCACCGTCGAGCCAGCGGGCCACGTCGTAGTTGTACAGCTGCTTGCTCCACAGCATCCCGGCGAAGGCCTGCCGCATCACCATCGCCTCGTCCGGGCTGGCCGGGTCCGGGGTGAGCTCGGCGTAGAACTCATCGGCCTCGGCGCGGCGCTGCCGGACGACCCGGTCGAAGCCGCTGCCGAGCGCGGCGGCCGCCGCGTGCTTGCCGCTTGCGGCGTCGGCCGGGCGCAGCCGCAGCCGCAGCTCGGCGGTCTGGCCCGGCGCGATGCTCAGCCGGTACCAGAATGCGCACTTGGTGCCTTGCTGGTCGGGGTTGACGGTGGCCGCGCCGTGGATCACATGCTCGCCGATCCCGTCCTTGGGGTACGGGGTTACCGGCGCCGCCCCGTACAGCCGGGCCAGGTTGGTCTCGTTCTCACAGAACAACGGCACCGGGCTGGTACCGTCCGGGCTCGCGCCGGCGAGCAGCTCCAGGGAGCCGAGGAACGGGTGCTCGGCCGTAATCGCCGAACCGCCAGCCCCCGCCAGCACCGGCTTGGGCGCGCCGGGGTCCCAGGACCAGGTGTTGCGGAACCACGCGGTCGGCAGCACATGGATGGTATCGGCGTCCGGGCCGGCGTTGGTCACCCGGACGGTCATCAGCACGTCGGCCGGGTCGGCCTTGGTGTACCAGACCTCGGTGATCCAGTACCGGTCATCGCCGAACACGCCGGTGTCCAGCAGCTCGTACTCCGGGTCGTATTTGCCGCGCCGGCCGTTTTCCGCCCGCAGGTTCTCATACGGGAACGCGGCCTGCGGGTAGTGGTACCGCCACCGGTTCCAGACGTGGCTGGGGACGGCGTCCAGGTACCACCAGTACTCCTTCACGTCCTCGCCGTGGTTCGCCTCCTCCCCCGTCAGCCCGAACGGGCGCTCCTTCAGGATCGGATCACGGCCATTCCACAGCGCCAGCCCCAGGCACAGCCGCTGCTCGACATCGCAGAACCCGGCCAGGCCATCCTCCCCCCACCGGTAGGCCCGGGACCGGGCGGCATCGTGCGGCAGGTAATCCCACGCCCCGCCGTCCGCGCTGTAATCCTCCCGCACCGTCCCCCACTGCCGCTCGCTGACATACGGCCCCCACAGGTACCAGTCGCTGGCCTGCCGCAGCCCGTCCTCCAGCCGCCCGAACCCATCCACCCGATCCCGTTCAGCACCCATCGCCATTCCCTGTCGTCCCGATATACCGAAACTCCGCCTCGGTGCACTGCCACGCCCGGCCCCGCGATCCGCGATCGTAAGTATTCGGAAATCATATGGTCGCCCGGAGCATCTGCCCAGGTCAGCCTATGCATACCGGGCCGGGAACCACAGTGCTTCCGAATAGTTACCCGCGATCCGAGGTGATTTCTTGCTGAACCGAGATTCGCGGCCGGCCTTGTCTGCCGTCCTATACGGCTGGACAGGACCAGCACCTCACCCGAGCCGGGTGGGGCCATCGGCACAATGAATGGCTGGGGAAATCAGAGCTGGATCCAGGGCAGCCGGCACGCCCGGGGCCAACATGGCAAATGGGGGCGCTGTCCCACCCGTGACGGGTGATGCCGCTGATCCGCTGCCAGCGCATAGTGAAAATGCCCGGGACCGCCGCCCGGCGTCAGGTCGGTAACGGCAGCTCGCTAGCGTTGAGGAGAAGGAAATGATACTGGCCGCTGCGTCGTCGTCTTATCCGCTCTTGAACATTTTCTGGACGATTCTGGAGATCTTCCTGTGGGTGATCTGGTTCTGGATCCTGATCACGGTGTTCATCGACATCTTCCGCAGCCCTGACCTGTCCGGCGGGGCCAAGGCCCTGTGGTTCCTCTTCGTGCTGCTCATTCCGCTGATCGGCGTGCTGGTCTACCTGATCGCCCGCGGCAGCTCGATGCACGAGCGATCGGTTTGGTAAGCCCGCCAACAGGACCAGGCCCGGAGGCGTAGGACACCTCCGGCGACGTGCCGCCCGGACTGGCCGAGGAGGCCGGACTGGCCGAGGAGGCGGCATGCTGGCCAAGGAGGAGGCCGGACTGGCCACGGAGGCGGCATGCTGGGAGCCCTGAGATGATCCTCGCAGCACCTTCCGCCCAGCCGTCGGCCGAGACGTTCACCAAGGTGATGGATCACATCGCCCAGGGCTTCGAGGCACTGGGCGCAGCGGTCCTGGTATTCGGCATCGTGTGGTCATTCGTACTGGCGGTGGTGGCGTGGCGGCGGTCAGGCCAGCCGGCCAAGGGTTATCTGGCGCTGCGCACCACCATCGGCGGGACACTGCTGCTCGGGCTGGAAGTCCTCGTGGCGGCCGACCTCGTCCGTACGGTCGCCGTCGCACCCACCCTCGACAATGTCCTGGTTCTCGGGCTGATCGTCGTGATCAGGACGGTTCTGAGCTTCTCGCTGGAGACCGAGATCGAGGGTGTTGTGCCGTGGAAGCGAGCACAGCTGAGCGGCGTGGGGGGGATCCGCCAGGCCTCGGCCAGCGCCCTGAAGCCCGATAACCACCCGTGATGACCGGACCCGTGATGGCCGCAATCCGATTCCGCGCATCATGTGCACGACCGGGGCTCAGCATCATGTGCACGACCGGGGCTCAGCATCATGTGCACGACCGGGGCTCACCGGCCGGCACTGTTCACCGGCATTTGCCTGATGCGGCACTCTGCAGGCTGCTTGCCGCGTTCTTCACCTGCGTGACCGCTGAGCCGACCACCGAGGCCGCAGTCAGCGGAGGCTGGCCCTTCGCGGACTTGATCGCGGTCTCCAGGCCGGACAGCGAGTTCTCCAGTGCCGTGGTCTGCGACGGGAACGCTGACTTCGCGTCGCTGGCGAACGTTGTTGCGTTGGTCTGGACGTTGCTCAGCGCGGTCTGCAGGGCGCCGAGCCCGTTCTTGACGACGTTGACATGCTCGAGGTTGGTGACGGAGGTCTTGAGGTTGGTGGCCGCGCTGCAGTAGGCCGGCGTGCTGCTGCTGCACCCGGCGGCAAGCCCGGATAGGACGAGGGCGCCGGCCGGAAGCAGCAGCCATCCGCGCGTGCCTGGCCGATATGCAGGTCTCATCTGCCCTTCCCTGGTGCCGGTGTGCTGGCCTGCGGGCGAAGGAGCCGCCTACGGTCAGGATGCGCACTGGCGTGACGGCCGCGCATCACCCTCCCGGGGTGAGGATCGGCTGGCATGCGGCCGCTGAATTCTTCAACCGGCGCGTCCGCCGTGCCCGGCTACTTAACCCGGCGACCGGCCAGCTGCACAACGCCGAACGGTCCAGCCTCGGCACCTTCATCGGTGCGGTGTGCTTCCTCGCCGGGGCGCCGCTGCTCCTGCCGGAACGCACCGGGGAAGGCCGCGCCCCGCGCGCTACAGGTGGCTGAATCCGCTTGATTCCTCCTTCGACAGGGGGACGGTGATGGGGTGCTTGCCGAAGTGAGCGATGGCGTCGCGGAAGTCATCCAGGAGCAGGGAGGCCATGTCCCGGCTGACGCCCAGGCGGACCAGGATGCGCTGCACGGCGATGTCGGAGGCGGTTCCGGTGAGGGTGTAGGCGGGTACCTGCCATCCCCGGGTCAGCAGCCGGTCGGCCAGGTCGAACAGGGTGTAGCCCGGGTCCGCACCGTCGCGGATCCGCCAGGTGACCGTCGGGATCCCGGTGGCCGGGTTGCTGTCGCACAGCAGCTCGAACGGGCCCAGCTTGACGATCTCGGCGGCGAGGTACTGGCCGATCTGGTAGGACGCGTCATGGATGCGCTTGTACCCCTCGCGGCCCAGGCGCAGGAAGTTGTAGTACTGCGCGATGATCTGCCCGGCCGGGCGGGAGAAGTTGATCTGGAAGGTCGGCATGTCGCCGCCCAGGTAGTTGACGTGGAAGATCAGGTCCTCGGGGAGCTCGGCGCGGTCCCGCCAGACGACCCAGCCGACACCCAGCGGAGCCAGCCCGAACTTGTGCCCCGAGCTGCTGATCGACTTGACCCGGGGCAAGCGGAAATCGAAGATCACGTCCGGCGCGCAGAACGGGGCGAGAAAGGCGCCGCTGGCCCCGTCCACGTGGATGTCGACGTCCAGGCCGGTGTCGGCCTGCAACTGGTCCAGCGCCTTGGACATGGCCTCCACCGGCTCGTAGGCGCCGGTGTAGGTGACGCCGAACGTAGGGACGACCATGATCGTGTTCTCGTCCACCCGTTCCAGCATCGAGGCGGGATCCATGGCGTAGCTGCCATGGGACATCGGGACCTCCCGCATTTCGATGTCCCAGTAGCGGGCGAACTTGTGCCAGACCACCTGCACCGGGCCGCACACCATGTTCGGCCGGTCCACCGGCTTGCCTTCGGCCCGCCGCCTGGCCCGCCACCGCCACTTGGCCGCCATCCCCGCCAGCATGCAGGCCTCCGAAGACCCGATGGCCGAGGTGCCCACCGCGTTTCTCGCATCCGGCGCATTCCACAAGTCGGCCACCATGTGCACGCAGCGCGCTTCGATCTCCGCGGTCTGCGGGTACTCATCCTTGTCGATCATGTTCTTGTTAACCGACAGCGTCATCAGCTCCAGCAGTTCCGGCTCCTCCCACGTCTGGCAGAACGTGGCCAGATTCTGGCGGGCGTTGCCGTCCAGCCTCACCTCATCCGACACCAGCTGAAACGCATCCCTCGCCAGCGTCTCCTCCCGGGGGAACCGGTACTTGGGCACCGGCCGGGTCTCATCGTGCGCGGCGAACACGCAGTCCTCCATCTGCTGACGGACGGTGTCACGCTCATGCAACGGCATAGTCGGCATCTCCTTGATCGGGACCACTCCGCCACGACGCTGCGCACAGGTCGCCGCGGCTTAGCACCCAGCCTCGTTCAGGCCCGGCGGATAGTTCCGACGCTGGCGTCAGCCGCCGGCAGGGTCATCACCCGCTACGGGCGAGTTTCAGCGGAACCATGCTCGCCGCACATCGCCCTGGCCGGTCCGGCGCCCAGCAACCTCTATCCCTGGCCCGTGCCTTCGGGCGTTACCTGGGCGGCCTCGCCGGGCAGCTTGACGGCGACCACCGGGCACGCCGCGCCCGCGATGCAGCGCAGGCTCACCGCCCCGACGAGCAGGCCCCTGAACGTTGACCGGCCGTGTGTCCCGACCACCAGGAGGTCGGCATCTTTCGCCGCCGTGATGAGCGACTCGGCGGGGTCGCCCTCAGCCACCACCGTGCGGAGCGGCACCGTCGGCGACGGCGCGACCGCGCTGACCTTCTCGATGAGGAACGCGATACCCGCCTTTTCCAGCTCCTCCCGGTCAAATGCGGCGGGGATGGACAGGAACGGCACCTGCCAGGCGAAAACGGCCGTCACCCGGCCCGCGTGCGCCTCCGCCTCGGCGAGCGCGAAGCGCAGCGCCGCCGCCCCGTGGGCCGAGCCGTCCACACCGACCACCACGTGGTACGTCATGCGGTTGCCTCTCTCGCTTTTCCGGCTCTCAGCACCTGCGGGGCCAGCGCCTCGTCGGACAGCTGTTCCAGGCTCTTGCCCCTGGTCTCGGGCAGTGTCGTGATGGTCAGCAGCATCCCGGCGGCGGCCACGACGCCGGCCACGATCTCCGCGCCCCGGATCCCCCACGAGGAGGCGAGCATGTCCGGGAACAAGAAGGCGCCGGCGAACGCGCCCAGCTTGCCGGCCCCGGCCGCGATGCCGGAGGACGTGGTGCGGACCTCCACCGGGAAAAGCTCGGAGGGATAGACGAACGTGGTCATGTTCGGGCCGAACTCGGTGAAGAAGTAGCTGACCCCGTACAGGATAATGAACGGCGCGGCCACCGTCGTCGCACCCGGGACCAGGCCGATGAGCAAGAACATCAGCGCCATCATGCCGAAGCCCAGGATCTGGATGGGCCGGCGCCCGGTCTTATCCAGCAGCAAGATCGCGACGATGTAACCGGGCAGCGCGAACACCACGAAGATGAGCAGCTGGACGAGCACATTGTGCAGTTCCGAGGCGTGCGGGTTCAGCAGCGTGAGGATCGCCGGGGTGGAGATGGTGTTGCCGTAGTAGCAGAAGTCCAGCAGCAGCCAGGCGCCCGCCGCGCCGATCAGCCAGATCATCATCCGGCGGCTCCGCGCCAGGGTCCTGAAGCCCTCCAGCGCGGTCTGCGGAACCCGCGCCGCGGACTCCCCCGCCGGCACCGGCGCCGTCGAGGTCCCGGTCGCGCTGGCGATAGCGGCCGCGGCCTCCTCATGCGCCCCGCCCGCCATCGCGAACCGGGGCGTCTCGTGGATCTGGCGCCGCAGGTAGAAGACCGCCAGCCCGGGGATGGCCCCGAACCCGAGCAGCAGCCGCCAGACCAGGTTGTCCGACATGCCCGAGGCCAGCAGGATAGCGGCGATCACCGGCCCGACGATCAGGCCGGCCGCCTGATTGGCGAACACCAGCCCGACCATCCGCCCCCGGGTCGACCTGCTGGAGTACTCGCTCATGATCGTCGCAGAGACCGGGTAATCACCGCCGATGCCGATACCCAGGATCACCCGGGAGACGAGCAGGAAAGTGAAGTTCGGCGAGAACGCGGACGCGATCGCCCCGATCGCCAAGATCAGGACCTCATAACCGTAGATGCGCTTACGCCCCAGGATGTCGGCGATACGCCCGAAGATCAGCGCGCCGGCCGCGGACGCCAGCAAGGTGGCGGAGTTCAGCCAGGACACCTGGCCCGTCGACAGGTGCCACTGCGGTTTCAGCAGCGACACGACAATGCCGATGACGAAAAGGTCGTAGGCGTCGGTGAAAAAACCCATGCCCGAGACGAACATGATCTTCCACTGGAATCGGGTCACCTTGGCGTCATCGATCGCCGCAAAGGCGTCATGCCCACCCGCCGGGGCCACGGTGTCGCTCATGCGGCGACATTAGGTCCGCTCCACGGCCCGGGCGGGGGCCGAAAGATGTTTATCAGGTAAATAGCTGATGAATGGCTCCGATGGCATTCTAAATGGTTAGATGCTACGACGGGCTGCCGGCTGCGGCCCGTGTCTGCGACGTCGAAGCACCCGAAGGACCGGAGCCGAGGTCGGTCACGAGCTGATCCGCTCGATCACCAGCGGCGCACCAGCCGGCGGCTCGGCGCTGACCTCGATCGCCCCGGCCAGTGCCGCCCGCGCCCCCGTCAGCAGAAACTCCTCGTCTGCGCGCAGTTCCAGGACCGGCTGGCCGGCCTCCACCCGCTCCCCCGGCTTGGCCAGGCACAGCACGCCGGCCGCCGCGCTCACCGGGTCTTCCTTCCGGGCCCGGCCCGCGCCGAGCCGCCAGGCGGCCACGCCGACGGCGCGGGCGTCGAGCCGGCGCAGCCACCCGGAGGCGGGCGCGGTCACCGTGGCGGACACGGGCGCGCGGGCCAACGGAGCACCCGGGTCGCCGCCCTGTTCCGCGATCATCGCCCGGTAGCGTTCCAGCGCCCGGCCGTCGGCCAGCGCCGCGGCGGGGTCGGCATCGATCCCGGCCAGCCGCAGCATTTCCCCGGCCAGCGCCAGCGTGACCTCCACCAGGTCGGCGGGCCCCTCGCCGCGCAGGACGGCGACGGACTCCTCGACCTCCAGCGCGTTGCCGACCGCGCGGCCGAGCGGGGCGTCCATGCCGGTGAGCAGCGCGCTGGTCCGCACGCCCTGTTCCTCGCCGAGCATGACCATGGTGCGGGCCAGCTCCCGGGCGTCGTCGAGGCTCGTCATGAACGCACCGCTGCCCACCTTGACGTCCAGCACCAGGGCCGAGGTGCCCTCCGCGATCTTCTTCGACATGATCGAGCTCGCGATCAGCGGGATCGACTCCACCGTCCCGGTGACGTCGCGCAGCACGTACAGCTTGCGGTCAGCCGGGGCGAGCCCGGGACCGGCGGCGCAGATGACGCAGCCCACCCGGCGCAGCGCGGCGATCATCTCCGCCGGGGACAGGGCGGCCCGCCAGCCGGGAACGGCCTCCAGCTTGTCCAGCGTCCCGCCGGTGTGGCCGAGGCCGCGCCCGGACAGCTGCGGCACGGCGGCCCCGCACGCCGCCACCAGCGGGGCGAGCACGAGCGACACCTTGTCGCCCACGCCGCCCGTCGAATGCTTGTCCACGGTGGGCCGGCCGACGCTGCTCAGGTCCAGCCGCTCCCCCGAGGCAATCATCGCGGCGGTCCACGCCCGCAGCTCACCCGGGTCCAGGCCGCGGAAAAAGATGGCCATGAGCAGCGCGGACATCTGCTCGTCGGCGACCTCGCCGCGGACATACGCCGCAATGAGCCAGCGCACCTCATCCCCGGACAGCCCCCGCCCGTCCCGTTTGGCGTGAATGAGATCGATCGCGGCCGGGGGCGCCGCCGCGGTGCCGGGCTCAGGCATTGCCCTCCCCCGCCGCTGACAGGTCGCGCCCTCCCCCGCCGCCGACAGGTCCGCGCCGGCGGCCGCGCCGGGCAGGTCCGCGCCGGTGAACGCGGACGGGAGCAGGCGTTCCAGCTCGGCCGGGCCGGCCTCGGTGTCCACCAGCAGGCCCGCACCGCCCGCCTCGAGCAGGACCTGCCGGCAACGGCCGCACGGCAGCAGGCAGCGGCCGTCGGGGGTACGGACGCTGACGGCCACGATCACGCCGCCGCCCGACGCGTGCAGCGCCGAGACCAGGCCGCATTCGGCGCACAGCGTCAGCCCGTACGAGGCGTTCTCCACGTTGCAGCCGACGATGACCCGGCCGTCACTGGCCTGCCCCGCCGCGCCGGCCCGCAAGCGGGAATACGGCGCATGGGCCAGTTCGGCCGTTTCCGCCGCCAGCGCACGCAGGGCTGTCCAGTCGATGTCCACCCGCCATTCACCTCCGCCTGAACACCCGGACCACTTCCGCCCGGACACGCGGAACGCGCGGCGCCGAAGACACCCGGAACGATAACAGTGCAGGTGGCGCTGGAATATCGGCCGGCCCCGCCGCCGGTAGGGCGTCGGGCCGATTGCGATTTGGCAACGGCTGCACAGCCGGGCGGCCCTCTTCTTCCCGCCTGGACACATCGGGGCCTAGCCTGCGGTGATCTAGCTGACATCCTCCCCCGCCTGAAGGCGGGGGACCAGCTACTACCCCGATTGGAGCAGCAGTTGAGGTTCGCGGTTCACCGGCCGGGCTGTCCCGTCGCCTCCCCGCGCAGTCACGGCGCGCCCCGCCGCGATGTTGCCGGCCGCGTTCACGTCAGCGTTGCCGGCGAAGTTGCAGGCAGTGCACACAAAGCGCGCCTGGCTCTGGCGCGAGTTCGGGTCCACGTGCCCGCACGCCGAGCACCGCTGGCTGGTGAAGTGCGGCGTGACCTTCCCGGCCCGGCCGGGGGCTTTGTCCTGCAGGCGGCGGACCAGCAGGCCACCCCCGCGGCAGGCACACCGGCGGCCGGGCACCCCCGAGACGGGCACCCCCGTCGTGCACAACCCGTATGTGGCGGCCACCCGGAGCGCGGCGCGGCTGGCAGAACTGACCGGGCAGGCCCGTTACGACGCCGCGGTCGTGCTCGGCTCGGGCTGGACTCCCGCCGCGGACGCGCTGGCCCAGGCCCTGGCCGCAGACGTCACCGAGATCCCGGTGGCCGACCTGGGCGGCTTCGCGCCGCCGTCGGTGCCCGGCCACGCGGGCACGGTCCAGTCGATGACCGCCGGGGACCTGCGGCTGCTGGTCTTCCTGGGCCGGACGCACCTGTACGAGGGGCACCCGATCAGCGCCTCGGTGCACAACGTCCGCACCGCGATGGCCGCCGGATGCCGGGTCATCGCGCTGACCAACGCGTCCGGCGGCATCCGGGACACCTACCGCGCCGGGGAGCCGGTGATCGTCCGTGACCACCTGAACCTCACCGGCCGGTCCCCGCTGTACGGGCCGCCGCCGCCGGCGCCGTACCCGTCCCGGTTCGTGGACCTGACCGGCCTGTACTCCCCCCGCCTGCGACGGCTCGCCCGGGAGGCCGACCCGTCGCTGACGGAAGGCGTGTACGCGGCCCTGCCCGGCCCGCACTACGAGACCCCGGCCGAGATCGTCATGCTGCGCACGCTCGGCGCCGACCTGGTCGGGATGTCCACCGTGATGGAGGCCATCGCGGCCCGTCAGCTGGGCGCCGAGGTGATGGCCATCTCCCTGGTCACCAACCTCGCGGCCGGCCTGACCGGGGCGCCGCTCAGCCACGCCGAGGTGATCGAGGCCGGCCGGGCCAGCGCCCGCCGCATGGGCGCCCTCCTGGCCGGCATCCTCCCCCGCGCCCTGGGCGGCCCTCCCCCGCCGGACCGGGCATGATCGGCGTCGGTTTCCGCAGCATAGGGAGACGCGTCACTTCGGGGCTGGTGGGAGGTGGGTAAGCGGGCCGGAGTGAGCCTGCTGGCGCATCGCAGTCTTGCCTCGCGGCCTGGGTGTTGCCCCGACCGGGCCCGGCCGAGTGGGGGGTCACAGAGGTCTTCTAGGATCTGAACTGAGACCCGTAGATCGGTGCGCGGGACGTGGACCCTGCAGCGGCTACCGTGCGCGACCGGGATTGTGGACGCGTGTGCGCCCTGACCGGGAAACGGGTCCCTCGTGTGATGATAATGACAAGGCGGGATGTCGACGGATTGTCATCGACGGGGGCGGTTACCCGGTTGAGGGCGGATGGGCAGATGGGTGAGGCTGAGCGCCGCCGCAGGGATTTCATCCGGGCGCATCATCCGGACCGGGGCGGTGATCCGGACGTTTTCGTCGCGGGCCTGCGTTCCTTTGGCATGGATCAGGAGGGCAGCCCGCAACCGGGGCCCAGGGTGGTGGTTGTGAGGCGCCGGCCGTGGCCAACCCGGATGGTGATCGCGGTGGCCCGGCGGCTTTGCTATGGCAGGAGACCCCCGCGCGTGGATTAGCGCTGTGGCATTAGCCGCTGGGCTGCGCGGAGTTACTGATCCTCGTCGATGAAAATGTCGTCGACGGTGACGTTGACGGCGACGGTCTGCAGCCCGATCTGGTCGCGGAGGGCGGCGATGACGCGCTGCTGGATGTCGCGTGCCACCTCATGCACGGGGTCACCGTACGTTACCGCCACGGCAAGGTCCACGACGGCAGTGCGGCCCAGGACGCCCACGGCGGCATGGGGATGATGATGGGCGAAGGTGGCCCGCTCGTTGAGCGCGGCGATTTTGCTGTGGGTGCTGTGGCCGAAGGCGACCTGGACGCTGGGGACCGTGCGGGCGCTATCACGGGCCAGGGCGGCTATAATCCGGGCGGCGATGCGGATGAAACCGAGATCGGTGGTCTGCAGCGTGTACCACACGTCGCGGACCAGTACCCGGATCTGGCTCATGACCGCCGCGGTCAGGCCGGGGGGAGCCGGTACCGGGCTGGCCGCCGCTTCGGTCACCGGGGCCCATAGGGCGGCGAATTCCGCGGTCGCGGCCTGGCAGTGCACACAGTCCCGCTGGTGAGCGTCCCGGTCTGAAGCGTGGCCGTCGGCGACCTGTTCAAGGAGAGGATCGACGTCGGCCCCGCATGGCAGCGTAACCGCGTCCAGCAGATGCCTGTCCGCCTGGCCGCCGGGTGGGTCGTTCACTGACCGGTCACCTCCATTCCTCCAGCTTTGCTCCCAGTGCGCGCCGTGCCCGGAACATGTGGCTACGGACCGCTGGTACGGTACTGCGGGTCACTTCTGCGACCTCAGCGTAGGACAGTCCCTCGAAGTGGTACAGGACGACGACGGCGCGCTGGGCGAACGGCAGCGCGGCGAGGGCGTCGGTGACCGCGTCGACGGCGAGGTTGCGCTCGGCCTGGGCCGCGGGCCCGGTGATGGGGTCGGCTGCCTCATCGAGGAAGTCCACGAGGTCGGCGCCTCGGCCGCGCGTGATTTTATTGAGGGTTCGCCGGGTGACGATCTGGTAGAGCCAGGTCGAGAATGAGGAGTCGGCCCTGAACCGGGCCAGGTTCTGCCACGCCGCTATCAGGGCCTCCTGGGCGATGTCTTGGGCGTCGTGGTGGTTACCGCAAAGCCGCAGGCCAACGCGGTAGGCCATCGCGGAATGCCGCTGCACGAGCATCTCGTAGGCATCCAGGTAGCCTTCCTGGGCGCGGGCAACGAGATAGCCGTCTCCGACCGTCGGCTTCGGCTGCATCCCGCCCCGTCATCAACTCGTGCCTCTCGTGCCGTGCCAGCTGCCATAGCCCGCAAGGCAATACGCCGTGAGAGCAGGTGCCCGGCCGGATGACCTCAAACCGTCACAGCACTTGCGACCGGAAAAATCGGCGCGAATGTTGCGACGATTTGCCTGCCGCGGTGTCTAACTGAGTGACGGCCCGGAGGGACAGCCGCGCCAGACCGCAAGCCACTTTTCGCACCGGAACCGGAATTCAAGGGAGCGTGTCAGATGAGCGAGTCCGCAGCGTCTAGAACCAGCGGGACCACGGCGACCACCACTGCGACCGGCAGCCCGGCAATACGGGACCGGCTGGCCACTGACGACGGGCAGATATCGGTCGCCGAAGGCGTCGTGCAGAAGATCGCCGGCAAGGCTTGCCGGGAAATCGCGGGCGTGCACGCGATGGGAACCAGCGGCGCCCGCGCCTTCGGCTCGATCCGTGAGCGCATCCCCGGCAGTGCAGGCGCCAGCTTCTCTCAGGGCGTCGGCGTCGAGGTCGGCGAGACCGAGGCCGCGATTGACCTGGACATCGTGGTCGAATACGGCGTGGCCATCGCCGACCTGGGCCGCAGCATCCAGCGCAACGTCAAGCAGGCGGTCGAGCGGATGACCGGTCTGCACGTGGTCGAAGTCAATATCGCCGTGGACGACGTCTACCTCCCCACCGACGACGACCAGGACATCACCCCCTCCCGGGTGGCATGACTCTGCCACCAGAGGGCAGCCGGCCTGGATCCGCGGTCATCGACGGCATCGACATCGACGCGGTCGCGGCGGCCGTCCGGGGATGCGCGGGCGTGTCCGGGCTTGATGGCGGCCAGTTCGGTGAGGTTGCCTCCTACCTGCCCGGCCGCAAAGTGCAGGGCGTCGTGGTAAGCGGCGGCCGGGTGCGCGTGCAGATCCGCTCCCAATGGGCGGTCCCGGCACCTGAACTGGCCGCCCTGATCAAAGCGGTGCTGGTCCCGCTCACCGGGCACCGCCCGGTCGACGTGGTGATCGCCGACATTGATGATCCTGCCAGCGCGCCCGCCACCCCGCGCGCCGGTTAGTCCCCGCCGGTCCCGTGCGGCCCCGGGACTGCCGCCGGCCTGAACGGCCGGGAAGATCCTGTCTTCGCCTCAGTCTGGATGTGAGTAATGAACCGTACCGCGCTTGCCACGGTGACCGGTCTGATCCTGGGCCTGGCCCTGGTGTTCGGCAACTTCGGTGACATGCTGATCGTGGCCCTGTTCGGCGCATCGGTTACGGCGCCGCCAGGATCCTCAACGGTGACATGGACGTGCAGGGATGGCTGTCGCGCAGCCGCAGCCGCAGATGAGCACCCCCGCCGGCTTCGAAACGGCCGTCCCGGCGGGCCGTAACGAGCTGGGAACGATCAGCATCGCGGATGGGGTCGTCTCCAAGATCGCCGCCATGGCCGCCGCCGAAAACCCGGACGCCGGAGCGGCGACGGCACGCATGCTGGGCCGCGCGGTCCCGGGCGCAGGGCGCCTGGGCGTGCGCAGCACCGACCTGGAAGCGCTGCCGAAAACAGCCGTCGAAGTGGATGGCTCCAAAGCCTTCGTCAACCTGGAAATCAGTGTCCGCTGGCCCGCATCCGTTCCCGAAGTCACTGGGCAGGTCCGCCGTCACGTCCACGACCGGGTCCGGGAGCTTACCGGGCTGGACGTCGACGAAGTCCACATCGTCGTCGCCGATCTGGCCACCGACATCACCCCGCCGCCCCGGGTCAGGTAACGGAGGAACCGCGAATGCGCCTGCTCAACCGCCCCCTCGCCTTCATCCTCGCCGCGGCCCTGGCCGTGGCCGCCGTCATCGTCATCATCGAGGTCATCGCCTTCCACATCAAGAGCGGCCCGCTGGTGCTGCACTGGACTACCTGGTACCACTGGGCCGGAAAAACTCGCTGGGACCAGCTGGTGGTCCGGGTCTGGTCGGCCATTCTGGTCGTGGTCGGCGCGCTGATCCTCGCACTGGAGCTCAAGCCCCGCCGCGTCACCCGGCTGCCGCTGCGTTCCGGCGACGAAGCCACCGACGCGGCCGTAACCCGTGGCGGCCTGGCCGGGACGTTGCAAGCGGCGGCGACCGGGGTTGACGGCATCTCCAGCGCCGCCGTCAAAGTCCGCCGTCGGCGCGCCCGCGTGACCGCGGTCGCGGCGGCCCGGGGACGGGCCGCCGCCGACGCGCTCAAGGAGCCAGTCACGCAGGCACTGCACGGCCGGTTGGACGGGCTGGATTTGCGCCACCCGCCGCGCCTCACGGTGCGCGTCACCTCACGGAGCCACTGATGCACACCGACCGCACCAACCGCTTCGCCCTGGCCCTGTTCGGCTTGCTGGTTCTGATCGCCGGCGCCGCCGGCATGACCGCCTCGACCGGCGTCTTTGGCGCCACCTTCGCCAAGCGCGCCCTGTTCGCCAACCGCGTCAGCACCTACATCGGCCACCACGGAGCCTGGGTATGGCCCGCCGCCGCCGGCGTCTGCCTGCTGATCGCCCTCGCCGCGCTGCGCTGGATTGTCGCCCTGCTGATCTCCACCGACCGGGCCGGCGACATTCCCATCCCTGTCCGTACCCATGAAGGCACCACCATCCTGCAGTCCGCCGCCCTCACCGGCGCCCTCACCCGGGAAGTCGGGCGCTACCACGGAGTCGATACCGCCCGGGGCCGGATCATCGGTGACGCCAGCGCCCCGGAAATCGTCATCGCCGTCACCGCCAGCCATTCGGCCGACCTGCACGCACTGCACCGCCGCATTGAAACCGAAGCCCTCGCCCATGCTCGGCAGGCACTCGGAAAAACTGACCTGCCGGCCCACCTCCACCTTGACGTCAGCCGCCGACCCGCGTGACCGGTCGGCGAGCCGCCGCCCCTTTATCGCCGCTAGTTTCCGTGCCTGGCGAGCGCAGCCCGGGGAGGAGTTCGAGGTTCGCTCCCGGCCGTCGCTGATCCGTCTTCCTCAATGCCTCCTCTGTGCGACCTACGTGGCCGGTCGGCTGGCCGCACTAGCGTCGTGACCGGAGCTAGGCCGTCCACTCAATGACCAGCCGGCGGCCGGTCGAGACTGGGTAGGGATTCTGTTGTCTCCCCATACTGCGGAAAACCAACGCCGACCATGGAGTGAGCGGGCCCCGGCACGGGCGGGCCGCGGGGCGCGGGGGCTACGCGGTCCGGAGTTGGGCGTAGGCGACGGCGGTTTCGGCGGCGAGGGCGGCGTTGTCTGCGATGAGCTGACGGTTCACCTCGACGCTGCGGCCGCCGCTGAGCTCGTGCACCAGGGACAGCACCGCGGGGGTGACCGCTTGCCCGGCCAGGTTCTGGCCCCGCACCTGCGACACGGCCTCGTCGATCAGCGGATCGATGTCGATCCCGCCGGCCGGGGGCCGGGCCAGCAGAATGCCCCCCGCCCCGTCGAACTGCCAGTGCACCACGCAGATTCGCGCCACCTCCGGGGAATCGCTGACCACGGCGGACACCGCCGGGCCGCCCTCGGCGGTGTAGAACCGGGGCAGGGTCCCGGTGCGCCAGCCCAGGACAGGGACGGCGAGCGTCTCGAGCAGTTCGGCGGTCGCGCCCACGTCCAGCAGCGACTTGGGGCCCGAGGCGACGACCACCGCCGGGGTCCGCGCAATCTGCAGCAGGTCACCGGAGATGTCCAGGCTCTCGGCGAAGCCGCGGTGCACGCCGCCGATCCCGCCGGTACCCATGAACCGGATGCCGAGCTGGCGGCAGACGGCGAGCGTCCCGCCGACCGTGGTCGCGCCGAGCGCCCCCTGCGCCAGGCAGGCGGCGAGGTCGCGCGCGCCCACCTTGCGGGCCGACGTGCCCGCCCCGGCGAACCGCTCCAGCTCGGCCTTGGTCAGGCCAACGTGGATGCCGCCGTCCAAGATGCCCACCGTGGCGGGCGTCGCGCCCGCCTCGCGGACCCGGCGCTCGGACTCCACGGCCGCAGCCAGCCCCCGGCCCTCGGAGAACCCGTGCGACACCAGGGTCGTCTCCAGCGCCACGACCGGCTGGCGCTGCGCCAGCGCCGCGGCTACCTCCTCGGTCACCCGCGTCCACTGTGCCCGCTGCGTTGGCCGGGTCAAGGCATCGCTCCCATCCTCGACACGGCCCGCGCGGCGACCCGCAGCGCCAGATCCACCCCACCGACCAGGTAGCCGACCGCGAACGCGTCACCCGTACCAGTCGAATCGACCGGCACAGCCGCAACCGCCGGATACACCCGGCCGCCGATCCGAGCATCATCCGGGCCGAGCTTCACCACCATCTCCGCCCCCGCAATGTCACCGACCATGGCCACCTCAACCTCGGTGCCGAACACCACATCCGGCGCCAGCCTCACCGCCAGCTCACGGAACCGCCCCACCCAGGAACGGCGGCGGCAGCCGCCGGTCACGCCTGCGCCCGACGATACGGCGGTCCTGCCCGCCGCCCAGATGCCCCCAGGAACAACACATACCGCTGGCTAGGAACCCAGCCGTGGCGACGCGCACGATTACCCGCGGAGGGCTGCCGGTGAACCGCAGCACTTCTTGTGCTTCCTGCCGCTGCCACAAGGACACGGTTCGTTACGCCCGACCTTGCGGCCGCTGCCGGGCCGTGCTGCTGCGGGTTCCCGGAGCAGCACGGCCTGCCGCTTCCACTCGCGGGCCTCGCCTGACCTGCCGGTGTCCTCGCACAAGAACGCGAGCCTGTCCGCTATGCCGGCCCGGTCGCGGACGCCATGGATCGAGTAGCCGCGGAGCAGCAGTTCACCTGCCCGGTGAGGATCGTCCGGATCGGCCTTGACCGAGCCGCGGTAACAGTCGGCCCAGCCGATCCAGCCCCAGCCCCAGCGCGGATCGGCGGTCAGCCATGATTCGAAGAGCTCATCGGCCGTGCAGTGCTCGCCGATCTCGAAGTACGTCTCGGCCAGTGCCCGCCGGAGGTTCTCGATCCGCCACTGCTCCTCGCCGGGGAACCTGCGGAGCACTTCAGAGCAGAGTCCGATTCGCGCCGTCAGGAATTCCCGGCTGTTGATTCCCGCGTTCCACAGCTCCATTTCGACGTCGCTGAGCCAGTTGTACAGCGACTGGGTGAGCGGGAAGCGGTCGTCGAACTCATCGATGGAGCCGATTCCGGTCGCGTCGCACAAACGCAGCACATCGGCCCAGGCGTCCAGCCAGGTTGCGGCGCACGCGGCCAGATCACGCTGCTCTTGGCGGTCGTAGCCTGCCTGAATCTTGTCGTCCAGCAACTCCAGGCAGACCTTGTCCGGCCACCAGCGCTCCCACAGCGCGAGCAGGCAAATCCAGATCCAGTCCACATGGAAGCCGGCACCGGGATTGCGGGCTTCCCAGTCGCGCTGGAGCGGGCGTGCCACCTCCTCGGCGGACAGTGCGCCCGCGCAGAGGTTCCCGACACCGCTGCGGTCCAGCTCGAAACCCATGCTGCGGAGCTTGTCCAGCAGTTCGCCGTCGGTCAGCTTCGCCGCACCCGACCGCAACGGCCTGTTGTCAGCCTCCAGTTTGCGGCGCAGCGGCTCGTCCTTCGCCGCCTCCTCTTGACAGAAACGGTCGAGGGTCACCCACGACATTCTCAGCTGATCGCGCATGTGAATACCCGGCTCCCTCAACGGCCGCCCAGGGCGGCGAGCTTGCGGTTCACCGCCGCCAGGTCGAACGGTTCGGGTTTCGCCGGACCGGGCTCCGCTTGGCCGTCGTCATCGGCGTCGCCGGAGTACCAGGGTTCTTCTTCCGGGTACTCGGCCGGCGAGTCGCCGCTGAAGTTCGTGCATACGGGGTAGACCGAAGCGGGGTCCCGCGGCAACTTCTTCTGCAGGGCGATCTCGTGCGCCCAGCCCGCGCCGAAGTCGTACTCGTAGACGATCTTCCCGCCCCCGGCGGCGAGCGCGTCCCGCACCCGCACGCCGTACTCGTCGCCGGTCCCTTCCAGCTCGAAGGACGGGTCGCTGTACGTTGCGCGCCGCACCCGGAACGTGTGGAGGTGGTCGCCGTCCCATCCGTACACGACCTGGATCACCCGGTGCAGCGCGGACAAGCTCGCAGTGGCAGGCAGCAGCACGGTCCGCCAGATCGGCGGCCGCCAGCGCGCGAGCGTGACCTTCAGTTGCAGGCACTGGTGCACGCTGAGCGCCGCGGACCCGGCCGAGGCGACGTGATCAGCTACCTGCTGCACGAGCGGTCCAGCCGACGGGTGGTCGCTGATGCGCACCACGGCCAGGCAGTGGTCCAGGTCATCCGCCGCCAGCTGCTCCCCGGGAAGGACGTCGCACAGTACGCTGACCGCTTCGTCCGGCCCTTTCTCCGCGAGCGCTAGCGCGGCGGACTCCACCGCGAGCCACAGCCACTCGGCGTCGCCTGGCTCCGGCCCGGCGTCCATCTGGTACAGCGCATACTTCGCGTGCGGCCCGATGCCGGGCACCCCCGTCATCTCCCGCCACGCGGGCAGGGCATCCTTACCCAGCAGTTCGACCACGTCAGCGGCGATCCAGCGCAGCCGGGGCTCCATCGACGCGCCAGCCTGAAGTAGCCGCCGCGCGGCGTCCACCGGGTCAGGCTGGGCGTCCAGCCAGTCCCACGCCCGCTCATCCCGGTCGTCCTCACCGCACTCCGCCAGGTAGCCGATCAGTTCCACGGCGGTGAGATCCTCCCCAGGGCCGGCCAGCGCGGCGCGCAGCCGCTCCGCCGCCCACCGGCCCAGCGGGGTGACCGCGCACCCGCCGGCCAGCACGTCGTCGCCGCTGACCGCGCCGAACGACGCCAGCCTTGCGGCGGCCCTGATCATCGACCCCTCGTCCGCCATCCAGCCGTACGACGCGTCCACGCCGAACTCGTCGTACAGGTCCTGCGCTTCGGCCCGCACCGCATGCACAAGCGCATGGCCAGTCGGCACCTGCTCATCCTGGAGCACGCCGAGCAACGCGAGCACATCGTTGGCGGCCTCTTCATGCTGGTCCGGATCGTGACCAGCCTCGGCGGCGGAACAGGCACTCAGCCCGGCAAGCCAAGCGGACAGGACCCCGGCGTCCGCGGGCGGCCAGCAGGCAAGCGCCGGGCCCGCGCTCACCGTCCCGTCATCGACCCGCAGCAGCCCCGCGGCCAGCGCGAGGCACCACGGACGGTGAAGCGCCGCGATGTCAGCCGCGGTACGCGCCCGCGCGGGCAGCGAGACACCGATCACCCCCGCGGCGGCTGGCAAGTCGGGCCTGCGGAGCACCCGCCGCGGGGTGACAGGGCGCGGCCCGGTATCGCCGACCCATCGGCCCAGCGCGACCGCCCGGACCATGACGACACAGTCCCGCGCCAGCCGGGCAGCGTCACGAAGCTCGGCCTCGCCCATACCTCCGACTTTACCGGGGACATGAGCCGACTGCTGACCGCATGGCGTAGATGCCGGCTGCTGTAAGTAGGTGCAGCACAGGGCCACTACCGCTCGGCGTCAAGACCGTGCGAATCGCGCTGCCAGAGAACAGGCTCAGTTCGAGTGGCACTGAGCGACGCCGGTCCCCGAGCTCCGATCCATCCGTCCGCGACGAGCTGTGCGAACGTCGTGTTGTCTAGGTACCTGGGTACTGTTCCGTAGGAGAACCTGATTGCGCCTCGCTTACCGCGGCACGGAGTCTCAGGGGCGTCTTGAGCTGTTCAAAGTAGGCGCGCGTGAGGTACATGCCCCGGATCAGCTCGTCGGTGCGAGGTATGACGCTCTCGGATCGGCAGAGTGCGTCACTGGGGGCGCTCCGGGGAAAGGCGGGTGTGATGGCTGAATTCAGCGCGTGCGCTCCGGGCCGGGACGGACGGCTGCGCCAGGTCGCAGCCTGGGTAGGCGCCGCCGCGGTCTACGGCGCAGCGCAGGGCCTGTCCGCGTGGGTGGCCCGGTATGCGCAGGGCCGCGGGACCAGGCCTCAGTACGAGCAGTTCGAACGGCCGGCATTCGCGCCGCCCAGCGCCGTGTTCCCGGTCGTGTGGCCGGCGCTGAACCTGACCACGGCGACCTCAGCATGGCTCGTGTGGCGCGCCGGTGAGGCCGGGCCGGGGGCACCGTCACGGCGGGCGGTCCTGGCGTGGTGGGCGCTGGCCGTTATCGCCCGCAGCGGTTACGTACCGCTGGCATTCGGCAGCCGCCGCCTGTGGGCGGCCACCGCAGATTCGGCACTGCTGTGCATTGTCATGGCGCACTATGCATCCCTGGCTCGCCGGGTTGATCAGACCGCTGCCGCGCTGGCAGTTCCCGAGATCACGTGGACCGCGTTCGCGACCGTCCTGAGCGCGGCGGTCGCCAGGAAGAACAGCTGACAGGCAGCCCCGCGCCCGGTCGGCCCGGCTGGAGGTCGCCCCGCAAGCTGGGCGCTGCCCAGGCCATCACCGACGCCGGCGCGCTCGATGGGGCACGCTTCGAGGTCGCGGTCGATGCGACGGGGGTGCCGGAGGCGATCGAGACCGCGTCGGGCCGCTCGGCCATGGCGGGCGGATGGTGGTCTTCGGTGTGTCGCCAGCCCCGGCCGCGATCAGCGTCTCGCCGTTCCGGGTTTATAACGACAAAATCGTCATCACCGGGCCGATGGCTACCTTGCGCAGCTTCGGCCCGGCCGGACGGCGGGTATAGAACCGCAGCCGCTTCTCTGGCGTGCTGGCCTCGATCGGGTACCAGCCCGCGGCCCGGGGCTGTGACCTCGTAGCCTTCGGGGAACGTCCAGATCGACTCGACGCGCGGGCGGGAGGGCGCAGGCCTGGCCGCCCCCGCGCTCATGATCGCCCCGGCGGGCCCGTGTAACACTTGACAGCATGTCATCGCCATTGCGCTGCCTGGTCACCGGTGCTTCGGGGTACATCGGCGGACGGCTCGTCCCGGAGCTGCTTAGCGCGGGATACGCGGTCCGGTGCATGGCACGCGATCCGGGGAAGCTCAGCGAGCGTCCGTGGTCGGACGATGTCGAGATCGCGGTCGCCGACGCGGTGGATGAGAGCGCCGTGCGGCGCGCCCTGGAGGGCGTGGACGTCGCCTACTATCTCATCCATTCCCTCGGCACGGACGCGTCGTTCGAACGGCGCGACCGCACCGCGGCGGGGATCTTCGCCGCGGCCGCGAAAGCCGCGGGAGTGCAGCGCATCGTCTATCTGGGCGGCATCATCTCTGGCCGGGCCGGGGAACTGTCGCCGCACCTGCGCTCCCGCGCGGAGGTCGGCGACATCCTGCTGGCCAGTGGCGTGCCGACGGCCGCGCTGCAGGCTGCGGTGATCATCGGCAGCGGATCAGCGTCGTTCGAGATCCTCCGCTACCTCACCGAGCTCCTGCCGGCCATGGTCACCCCCAAATGGCTGGACACCCGCATCCAGCCGATCGCCGTCCGGGATGTGCTGCGTTACCTGGCCGGCAGCGCCGCGCTGCCGGCCGACGTCAGTCGCCGCTTCGACATCGGCGGCCCCGACGTGGTCACCTACGCGGAAATGATGCGCCGGTACGCCGAGGCGGCCGGGCTCACGCCGCGGATAATCGTGCCGGTGCCGTTGCTGACGCCGCGGCTGTCGTCACTGTGGGTCGGGCTGGTGACGCCGGTGCCCGCCAGCCTGGCCATGCCGCTCGTCGAGTCGCTGCGGAACGAGGTCGTCTGCTCCGAGCACGACATCGCCGAGTACATCCCGGACCCGCCCGAGGGGCTCCTGCCCCTCGGCCAGGCCATCACCCTGGGACTGCGGCGCACCCGCGAGGGTGCCGTCTCCACCCGCTGGTCGTCGGCCGCGGCCCCAGGCGCGCCCAGCGATCCGCTGCCGACCGACCCGTCGTGGGCCGGCGGACCCTTGTACGTCGACGCGCGCAACAGCGTGGTGCAGGCCTCGCCCGCGGCGCTGTGGCAGGTGATCGAGGGCATCGGCGGCGAGAGCGGGTGGTACTCCTTCCCGGCCGCCTGGCCCGTCCGCGGGCTGCTCGACCGGCTGGCCGGCGGTCCGGGACTGCGCCGCGGCCGCGGCGACCCGCGGCATCTGCTCGCCGGCGACGCCCTGGATTTCTGGCGGGTCGAGGCGATCGAGCGGGGAAAACTGCTGCGGCTGCGCGCGGAGATGAAACTGCCGGGCCTGGCCTGGCTGGAGATGTCGGTGGGCCAGGACTACGACGGGCTGACGACCTACAGCCAGCGGGCGATTTTCCGGCCGCGCGGGCTCGCCGGTCATGCCTACTGGCGGTCCATTGCGCCGTTCCACGGCGTCGTCTTCGGCGGCATGCTCCGGAATATCACCGCCACCGCCGAACGGGCCGATCGCGCGGGCGACACGCCACGTCCGCACCTGGCTTGAGGCGGCAGGCAGCGGCCCGGACGACATCGCGGCACGCCGCAATGCGGTGCAGTCCCAAGGCAGGTCCCAGGCACGCACGTAGGCCGCGAGCGGCGGCCAGCCATGGCGCCCGGCCAGATATCCCGTTCGGAGGTTCCGGCCGCGTCGTCATCGTCACGGGCGGCAACAGCGGCATCGGGCTCGGCATCGCCCGCGGCGCCGCCCGGGCCGGCGCGTCCGTCGCCGTCTGGTCGCGTCGCGAGGAGCGCAACTCCGAGGCGGTCGCCGAGCTGGCGGGGCTGGGCGGGCTCGAAGAACACGTCACCGGCCTGCAGAACCGAGGCTGGCTGGCCTCGACCTGGTAGACCACCGAGCCCTCAAGGATGCTCCCGACCACAGGACCGTTGTGCACGTGAAGGCCGGCCGCGTAGCCGGGCAGGATTCTGATCTCGCGGATCTCGACCCGGCCGGTGTCCTTCACTTGCCGCAATCGTGCATCAAGTAGCACTGTGCGGGTGATCGGATGCTCCTGGGTGGGATCGACGGCCCTCGGCATGTCCCTCCTCATCGGCCGACTGTACCTCGCGGCGGGATCGCGCTCCCGTCGCCCTCGGTCGGCATCGTACGGCCAGGACCACTCCGGCGGGCCGTGGCTCGCCCTCACCGGTTACCCTCAGCCCGTGGTCCCACCGCGTATCGTCCATGACGAAGAGCGCTCCTGCCTGAGAAATGAACTGTGCGGTTACCGCGTAATCTCCACAACCGGGGCGCTCTTCGCCGCTGCACCGGTCACGCTCACGGCCGTCTCGCCACGCCAGCCCGCTGCGTCCCTTCAAGCCCCCGCCCAGCAGCCACGCCACGCACCCATCGGGTGCGCGCCTAAACTGGGCACCAGCCAGCCAGCCGACACAAGATCGCAGCTCAAAGCCGCGAAGGAGGCACCACTTCCCTGTCAGCGGGGTCAATGCTGAATCCCGGAGGCTAACGCCGAACGGTGAAGCGCTGGCGGTTTTTCGTCACCCAGCTATCTCAGTCTGCCGGGCACGATAACGGCAGAGCACGGGTGCCTGGAGCGCAAACTGGAGGGCGGCCCGGAGGTCAGGGTGATGCTGATGAGGCAGGGCGACCGGTCGCGGCTGGAACAATCCGAGCGTGCTCGCCTGGGTCACCCCGTCGGGCTGGAGGTACTTCACCGGGCCCACGTCATACACCGCCGCGTGACCGGGGTGCCGGCGCAGCGGCTGGCGGAACGTAGGCTGAACGCGTGGTAGTCGCACCTGAGGGGCGGCGGATGCTGCGGATCGAGGCCCGCAACAGCCAGGTCCCGATCGAGAAGAAGCCTTCGTGGATCAAGACGCGGATGCGGACCGGCCCCGCATACACGGAGCTGAAGAACCTGGTGCGCCGCGAGGGCCTGCACACGGTGTGCGAGGAGGCCGGCTGCCCGAACATCTTCGAGTGCTGGGAAGACCGCGAGGCGACGTTCCTCATCGGCGGGGACCAGTGCACCCGGCGCTGTGACTTCTGCCAGATCGACACGGGCCGGCCCCAGCCGCTGGACACCGACGAGCCGCGCCGGGTCGCCGGGTCGGTGGCGGCGATGGGGCTCGCCTACGCGACGGTCACCGGTGTCGCCCGGGATGACCTGCCGGACGGAGGGGCGTGGCTGTACGCGCAGACGGCCCGGGAAATCCACGCGGCCGTGCCGGGCTGCGGCGTCGAGCTGCTCATCCCCGACTTCAACGCCGAGCCGGACCGGCTGGCCGAGGTGTTCAGCGCGCGGCCCGAGGTGCTCGCGCACAACATCGAGACCGTGCCGCGGATCTTCCGCCGGATCCGGCCCGGGTTCCGCTACGTGCGGTCGCTGACCGTGCTGACCCAGGCCCGCGCGGCCGGGCTGGTGACCAAGTCCAACCTGATCCTGGGGATGGGCGAGGAGCGCCACGAGATCAGCGCGGCCCTGGCCGACCTGCACGCGGCCGGGTGTGACCTGCTGACGATCACGCAGTACCTGCGGCCGACGCCGCGCCACCACCCGGTCGAGCGCTGGGTCAAGCCCGAGGAGTTCGTGGAGCTGCGCGAGGAGGCCCTGGCAATGGGCTTCGCCGGCGTGATGTCCGGCCCCCTGGTGCGCTCCTCCTACCGCGCCGGGAGGCTCTACCGCCAAGCGGTGTCTGCCCGGGGGCGGTGTTAGCCCGGGGGGGCGACCCCCCGGACCCCCCGGTGCGCTTCGCGCCTCGCTGCGGTACTCGCCGTAACACCGGCCGCTCACGCGGGCCTGACGGCCCGGGGTCGCTGGGCCGGTACGAGCGCCCCGCCGTAACCACCTCAGGCTGGTGTTAAGGCGGTTTTCCACTAAGCCTCAGAAACCCATATCCTGCCGTGCATGGCGAAGCAGAAGAACGCGGACGACGAGGCTACGCCCGGGCGTATCCAGCAGATTCGCATGGTGGCCGGGCTCGTGCACAAGGCCAACCCGAGGGCGCTGCCGATCATCATCGGCAGCAGCCTGGGGGTGCTGGCCGTGTTCGTCGTCGTGGGCCTGCTCACCGGGCTCGTGTTCCTCATCCCGCTGGGCGTCCTGCTTGGCATCCTGGTCGCGGTGTTCCTGTTCGGCCGGTTCGCGCAGACGGCGCAGTACTCGGCGATCGAGGGGCAGCCGGGGGCGGCCGCGGCGGTGCTGCAGAGCCTGCGCGGGAACTGGACGGTCACCCCGGCGATCGCCGCGAACCGGAACATGGATGTGGTGCACCGCGCGGTCGGCCGGCCCGGCGTCGTCCTGGTCGGCGAGGGCTCCCCGACACGGCTGCCCGGCCTGCTCGCCGCCGAGAAAAAGCGTGTCGCCCGGGTCGCCTTCGACGTCCCGATCCATGACTACCAGGTCGGGGACGGGCCCGGCCAGGTGCCGCTCCGCCAGCTCCAGCGCAAGATCATGAAGCTGCCACGTGACCTCAAGGGCACCGAGGTCGCCGACCTCAACTTCCGGCTGAAGGCCCTGCCCCAGTCGCTGCAGGCGCCGAAGGGCCCGATGCCGTCACGCGGCCGCCAGCCCAAGATGCCGCGCCCGCGCGGGCGCTGACGGCGGCTGCGCGCACGAAGGCGGTGACAGCCACCGTGGCGCAGGCCATCGTGAAGCTGCCCCCCATCGCGTCGACAGCGGCCCACCATTGTGGGCATGCGCCCCGTACAGCCGGCTCACATCCGCACGACGATGGTGTTGGCCGCCTTGTCGTGCAGTCCGCGCCGGTCCCGGTCAGTGACGAGCGGGGGCACCACGGCCAGCAGGAGCAGCGTGCGCACCAGGCCCCAGCCGAGGCCGACGGGGCAGCCGTCCAGCCGGGCGACCCGCATGCCGAGCAGCCGCTTGCCGATGGTGGTACCGGTCAGCGCGGTCAGGATGTAGGTTTCCGCGCCGAAGACGGCCAGCGCCCAGTACCGCGAATGCAGCAGCGCGGTCGCGATAAGCGCGCACAGGACCCAGTCGATGAACAGGGCGGCGAACCGGCGCCCCATTCCGGCCACCGAGCGGGGGCCGATTTCGGGCAGGCCGAACTTTTCGCCCGGATAGCTCGAAACCACGCGCCCGCCCGCCGCCTGGGGCCCCGCGGCCGGGGCGGAGCCGGCCCACTGTTCATCGGCCATCCCACCACGGTATCCCCCGCACGGGCGTGGCCGCACACCCCGCTGAACACGGCCGCTTCCGCATGCGTAACATGTGCGAAACACAAGGGACACGGACCGGAAATTGCCAGCGGCTAGCGTCCAAGGCGCGTCCGTGTAGAGCGTGCCGATCAATGCCGATGAATACTGATATGCATGCCCCGTCAGGAGGGTTAATGTTTCAGAATGCCGACGAGGTCCTGAGATTCGTCGCAGACGAGAACGTTCAGTTTATTGACGTCAGGTTCTGCGACCTGCCGGGAACGATGCAGCATTTCACCGTGCCGGTAGAGGTCTTCGACGAGGACGTATTCACCAGCGGCCTGATGTTCGACGGTTCCTCGATCCGCGGCTTCCAGGCGATCCACGAGTCGGACATGCTCCTCATCCCTGATCCGGCCAGCGCCGTGCTCGACCCGTTCCGGACGTACAAGACGCTCAACCTGACGTTCTTCGTGCACGATCCGCTGACCCACGAGCCCTACAGCCGTGACCCGCGCAACATCGCCCGTAAGGCCGAGGAGTACCTGCGCAGCACGGGCATCGGCGACACCGCGTTCTTCGGCCCGGAGGCGGAGTTCTACATCTTCGACTCGGCGCGGTTCGAGACGGCACCGGATCACGGGTACTACTACATCGACTCGATCGAGGGCGCCTGGAACACCGGAATCGAGGAAGGCGGCAAAAACCTCGGGCACCGGCCCCCGTACAAGGGCGGCTACTTCCCGGTCCCGCCGATCGACCACTACACCGACCTCCGCTCGGAGATGACGCGCGCCCTGATCGAGGCGGGCATCCAGGTCGAGATGCAGCACCACGAGGTGGGCAGCCCCGGCCAGGCCGAGATCAACATGCGCTTCGGCGCGCTGCTGAGCACGGCCGACCGGCTGATGCTGTTCAAGTACATCATCAAGAGCATCGCGGACAAGAACGGCAAGACGGTGACGTTCATGCCCAAGCCGGTCTTCGGGGACAACGGCTCGGGCATGCACTGCCACCAGAGCATCTGGAAGGATGGGTCCCCGCTCTTCTACGACGAGGTGGGTTACGCCGGGCTCTCGGACGTGGGCCGGCACTACATCGGCGGCCTGCTCAAGCACGCGCCGTCGCTGCTCGCCTTCACCAACCCGACGGTGAACTCCTACCACCGCCTGGTCCCCGGCTTCGAGGCCCCCGTCAACCTGGTGTACTCGCAGCGGAACCGTTCGGCGTGCGTGCGGATCCCGATCACCGGCACCAATCCCAAGGCCAAGCGGATCGAGTTCCGGGTGCCGGACCCGTCGGCCAACCCGTACCTGGCCTTCCCGGCCATGCTGATGGCCGGCCTGGACGGCATCAAGAACAAGGTCGAGCCGCCGGAGCCGGTGGACAAGGACCTGTACGAGCTGCCGCCGGACGAGGCGCTGGCCATCCCGCAGGTGCCGGGCTCGCTGGAGGCGGTGCTCGACACCCTCGAGGCCGACCACGCCTACCTGACCGAGGGCGGCGTGTTCACCGAGGACCTGGTGGAGACGTGGATCGAGTACAAGCGCAGCAGGGAGCTTGACCCGATCCGGCTCCGCCCGCACCCGCACGAGTTCGAACTCTACTACGACGTGTGACGGTCCTACCGCCCGTGACCTATGCCAGAAGCCCGCAGGGAGGCCCTGAACCTTCTTGCGGGCTTTTCGCATCGCCCGTTTCGACCGCCCACGGTGAGAGCTGGCGGCCATCCTCTTTTGTGAGCAGGGACGGATAGCGGCCATACGCGGCAATCTGAGCGGACAGCCCGGCGGCCAGTGTCACCGGAATCGGCACGGGCGTTCGAAAAATGGTCTTGAGAGGCTCCCCCGGGTACTGAACTTGCGGATGGACGATCGCCCGCATGAAGTCGATGTCTGCCGGCCGCAGGCTGCACGTTTCGCCGAGGCGCAGCCCGGCGAATGCACCAGGCAATGGCGCCCAGCGCGCCAGCTGGCCGCCGGAAACTAGCCGGATTGATGATGTGACGGCCCAGCCCGGTAGCTGACACTGTTCACCGTCAGCAGCCGGAATCGAACAGGCCGTTGTCCCGCGGTCCGGCAGCGGGAGACCCCGGGTAACGCCCAGGGCCTTCCACGGGTGCGACGGCGCCGCCCGGGAACGCGACCGTGGTCGCAGCGGCAATTGACAGATGCCGCTTATGGCCACCGGACCAAGGAGATTCACCCATGGATGCGGACAACATGCCCGAAGAGATCAACCACGGCCGGAGAGGGTTTTTCGGCGCCGCGGCCCTGACGGTCGCCGCCGCCCGGCTCGGCATGATCGGCCATCCACAGGCACAGGCCAGCACGACACGGCGGGCAACCCCGTCCGCGGCGAACGCGGGGACGGGCACGTCCTTCGGCCCGGTGAAGCAGATCAAGGCCGGCGTGCTGAACGTCGGATATGTCGACGCGGGCCCCGCCGACGGCCAGGCGGTCGTTCTCATGCACGGCTTCCCCTACGACATCCACAGCTACGTCGAGGTCGCGCCGCTGCTGGCGGCGGAAGGCTACCGGGTGATCGTCCCGTATTTCCGCGGCCACGGCACGACGACCTTCCTGTCAGCCACAACGCCCCGGAATGTCGATCAGGCGGCGTTCGCCGTCGACATCCTCGCCCTGATGGATGCCCTCAAGATCGAGCAGGCGGTTCTCGCCGGCTATGACTGGGGATCGCGCACAGCCGACATCATCGCGGCGGTCTGGCCGAACCGCTGCAAGGCCCTGGTCTCGGTGGCCGGCTACCTGATCACCAACCTGGCCGCCGACAAGCTGCCGCTGCCGCCCCAGGGCGAAAACGACTGGTGGTACCAGTACTACTTCTGTACGGAACGGGGCGTGCTCGGCCTGACCGAGTACCGCTCTGCCCTGGGCGAGTTCGTCTGGAAGTTCAACTCCCCCACCTGGAATTTCTCCACCGCCACCTACAACCAGACCGCGGCAGCCTTCAACAACCCGGATTACGTCACCATCGTGATCGGTAATTACCGCTGGCGGCTGAGCGTGGCCCCGAGCGAACCCGAGTATGCCAGCATCGAGAACCAGCTTCAGAAGGCTCCCGGCATCGCCGTGCCCACGATCACCATCGACGGCGAATACGATCCCTTCACGCTCGCCGGGAACGGCTCAGCGTACCGCGACAAGTTCACCGGCAAATACGCGCACGAGACTCTGGCGGTCGGCCACAACGTGCCGCAGGAAGCACCCGAGGCCTTCGCCGAGGCCGTCGTCAAGGTGGACCATTTCTGATCGGAACCAGCCTGCTCTCGCCCTGCGGACTGCCTCCTGCTGTCCACAGGGCAAGGCCACTCAGCCAGAGCCCCGGCAGAGCCCCGGCCGGGCATTCAGATGAGAGAGTGTGTATTACGTATCAGGAAGAGTGCACATCGCCAAGGCAGGGACGGTGCAGCAGCAAGGTGCAGCAACCGCGCCGCACGGCATCGGCCCCCTCCGATGGGCCTCTGAAGTGCAACAGCGACCTCCATGGGCCCGGATCCGCCGGCCGCTCGCATATTCCGGGCTCAGTGCGGAACATAGATGTTATGGTCCGTCCATTTACCGGCGCCCGCCGGCCGGGGCCCGTCCAGGCCACTGCTACTCTAAGTAGTTTATGATTTACTTTGCGTGTCGCATATGGCACCATGAGAGGATACATAGCGTAATCAGCCAGTCACTTGGAAGCTAGCGATGATTTATGCAGACATTGCCGCCGCGATAGTGGTCGCCTTGTTCGTTTGGCTCGTACCGGTGCGGCGCAACGGCATCCCCGGGCTTCGGGGGCGCGGGAAGCTTCCGCCCGTACCGCCCGCCGTACCGCCCGCGCATCCAGGTCACGTCGCCCCCCGCCCGGCACCCCCGGACGGGACGATCGTCCCGCCGGGCGGCAGCTACCGGGACGACCGGGACGAGCGCATTCTCGCCGAGCTCGACGCGACCTGGGACCCGGGGTACGCCGACCGGGAAGCGGCGCGGCACCAGTCACGGAAGAAGTCAGCCTAGGGCCGGCCGGCGGGCCGCAGGGCCGCGGGCCGGAGGGCCCCCGGGCACGGGCACGTCAATCTCAAGTTGCTAGCTCATCCGGCCGTCCCGGCGGACGCCCCGGGCCCTGTGCGTGCTGTCACAGCCGCCCGCTTAGCCGCCGGGCGGGCGGCCTGCGCGCTTGCTGACGGCCGTGTCATCACGACACCGGCCCGGCTATTGAGATGCATAGGCTCGGTTCATGGGGTTGAGTAGGGGTGTGGACGAGTCCGCCGCCATCGAACGGATCGATGCTTTTTGCGATGCGGTGCCCCGGCGCAGGGCGCGCGCGGAGGAGCACGGCCCCCTGGTGCTGTTCGTCCCGACCGGCCCGGGATGGCCCTACTACGCGCGTCCCCGCCGGCCCCGGGAGGTCCCCGGAGCGCACGGGGCCCGCCCGGGTGCCACCGGGACGATGACGGCCGACGACATCCGCGCCGTCCGCGCCCGGCAGCGGGAACTGCTGATCCCGGAGTCTTTCGAGTGGATCGACGAGGCGACGCCGGAGATGACCGCCGCGGCGCCCGGCGGCGGGCTCGCGGCGCGCGCGCATCCGCTGATGGTGCTCGCCACGCTGACGCCGGCCCCCGTCACCGAGCCGGGCATCACCGTCCGCATCGTCTCCCCCGACGAACCCGAACTGGACCGGATCTGGGCGGTGCCGGCGGTCGCGTTCGGGCATCCCGGCACGGCGGTGGGCCTGGCTGGCGCCATCGAGCGCGACAAGATCGCCGCCGACCACGACGAGGGCACCATGGACATGCTGCGGGAACGCCTCTGGTCGGGGCAATCGGTGCTGGCCGTGGCGTTCGGCCCGGATGGGCCCCTGGCCGCCGGGAGCTGCCAGCCGCTGGGCGGCGTGGCGGAGATCACCGGCGTGGGGGCGCTGCCGAGCGCCCGCCGGATGGGGTTCGGCGGGGCGGTGACCGCCGCCCTGGCCCGCGAGGCGCTGCGGCGTGGCGTGCAGACCCTGTTCCTGGCGGCCTCGGACGAGGACGTCGCGCGCGTCTACGCCCGGCTGGGGTTCCGGCGCATCGGCACCGCCATGATCGCCGAGCCGGACTCCTAGAGCCCGGCTCGGGGTCAGCCCCGGCTCGGCCCTGTTCGACGAGGCGGCCATCAAGGCGCACCTGGATCATCTGGCCCACGCCCAGCTCGACGACGGCGGCCGGGCGTTCAACTGGCCGGCCTGATCCCCCGCGGCCGAACGCGAGCGGCGCGCCAGGCGGCGGGCCCGGTGCAACTGGCGATCACTGCGATGCATTCGATCACTGCGATACATTATGGCCGGCATAGCGGAGAATGGGATCGTGAGCGATCTGCCCCGCCATGCTGTCACCCGCACGGCCAGACTGGCTAGGTTGCCGGTCGGGTTCGCAGGCCGGACCGCGCTGGGAACCGGCAAGCGCCTGGGCGGCCGGCCAGCCGAGCTGGTGACCCAGGAAATCCAGCAGCGGACAGCAGAGCAGATCTTCAGGGTCCTTGGCGAGCTCAAGGGCGGCGCGATGAAGCTCGGGCAGGCGCTATCCATATTCGAGGCCGCGCTGCCCCCGGAGATCGCCGACCCGTACCGGGCCACCCTGACCAGGCTGCAGGAATCCGCGCCGCCGCTACCTGCCCGGACTATTCACAAAGTGCTCGCGGGCGACATGGGCGAGCAGTGGCGGGCCAGCTTCGCCGAGCTCGACGACCAGCCGACGGCCGCCGCCTCCATCGGCCAGGTACACCGAGCCGTCTGGCATGACGGGCGCCAGGTTGCCGTCAAGATCCAGTATCCGGGCGTGGGCAGGGCGCTGATCAGCGATTTCAACCAGCTGAGCCGCTTTGCCCGGCTTTTCAGCGGTCTGATGCCCGGCCTGGACGCCAAGCCCCTGCTTGCCGAGCTGCGGGACAGGGTGGCCGAGGAACTCGATTACCGGCTGGAAGCCGCCGCCCAGCAGGCTTTCGCCGCCGCCTTCGCCGGCGACCCGGACGTCTGCGTCCCACGTGTGGTCGCCGCCACCGACCATGTTCTGGTCAGCGAATGGATGGACGGCACCCCGCTCGCCGGGATCATCGCCGGCGGCACGACCGCTCAGCGGAACCGGGCGGGCACCATAATCATCCGTTTCCTGTTCTCGGGTCCTGCGCGGGTTAACCTCCTGCATGCGGATCCGCACCCGGGCAATTTCCGCCTGCTCGCCGATGGGCGGCTCGGCGTGCTCGACTTCGGCGCTGTCGACCGGCTACCAGACGGCTTCCCGCCCATCTTCGGCAGGGTGCTACGGCTCATGCACGAGGACGGCGACCTCGCAAAGCTTGAGGACGAATTCCGGTCGCACGGCTATCTCCGGGACGGCGTCAGCATTGACCTGACAGCGCTGCGCGCCTTCCTGGCACCGCTCGCCGAGCCGTCCAGGGCGGAGTCATTCAGTTTCAGCCGCGAATGGCTGCGTACCGAGACAATGCAGGCATCAGCCTTGCGTTCATCCAGCGTTCTGCGGCGGCTCAACCTGCCGCCTTCTTACATACTCATCCACCGGGTACTGGCAGCCGGTCTGGGCGTGCTCTGCCAGCTCGAATGCGAAACGCCCTTCCGCGCTGAAGTGCTCAGATGGATGCCCGGATATGCAGACCCGGCTAAGCCCGCGCCGCCGCCCCAGCCAGCTTGTGCCCGGTCAGCTCCCCAGGCAGAATCCGCGCTGCCAGCCACCGCCAGCGGGCACGCCGGATCTGCGCCGCCAGCCAGGCCGGAGGAGCAGGCAAGGTCCATGCAGCCAGCCAGAGCGGAGCCGCGGGAAAGGACGGCACAGCCGGCTCAGCCTGCACGCCCAGCTAAGCCAGAACAGATAACATGGTCATACGTGCAGTGGAGGGACATCATGGCTAAGCTGCCGCGCCCTCAGGCGCCCGCGAGGTTCCGCGCCATATTCCCGGACCTGGCCGACTGGCTGGAGTCCCCGTGGACGGGACCGCCGCCGTTCCTGACGGGCCAGGTGTTCCGGCTCGAGGAAGCGATGCGGGACAACCGCTATGTGATCCGGGCCGAACTGCCCGGTCTGGACCCGGAGAACGACATCGAGGTCGCCGTCGACGGCCGGATCCTGACCATCCGCGCCGAGCGCCGCCAGCAGGACAACGAGCCGTATCGTTCTGAGTTCCGCTATGGATCGCTCGCCCGCGTGGTCAGGCTCCCCGCCAGGGTCGACGCCGCGGACGTTACCGCGCGGTACGACAAGGGAGTCCTGGAGGTCAGCGTCCCGGTCCGCGTGGTCAAGCCAGCAGGCACCCGGATCCCCGTCGAGAACGCCGACGCGATGTCCGAGCAGCCGCCTGACCAGGCCGGATGAAGAATCGGCACGGGCAGGATGCGGCTGCGTGATCAGCCGCGGGACAGGAACCGCAGCCGCGCTCGCCGCGCGTCCCAGGAGTAGATGACCGCCGTCCCGGACCGGGTCGCGAAACCGATGGGGGACGGGCGGGATCGAGGCCCCGGGCAGCCGCGACGTGGCCGCAGACCCCGCGGCTGCTTCCGTTGCCTGGCTTGATCCCGGGACGTCTGCGTTCTCGATCGGGATCCAGCTGCCTTCCGGCTTTGCCGCCGGAATCGGGAAGCTGGAATGCCGGAGGTAAGTCCCTCCGAAACGGATCACGGCTGGGGCATCTTCCTGGTTACGCTATCCGATACGGACAACCTGAAGTGCTGCCGCTGGGTCGCAGCTCCGGCAGACATGACCACGTGGGAGCAGACGGGCAGGTTTATGGTAATAAAGGGGGCCATGGGCATCGAAGCGGTTACCGCTCGCATGAGAACTACCGCGGCACGGCGGGCCGGACGGCTCCGGCAGCACGACCGAGGTAGCGGCCTGGCGCGCCAGGATCCGGTCGGCCCATGGCGGCCCGGGGGACGGGACGCTGGTAACGCCGAGCGGTCGGCCGGGCAGCCCAGCCGGCTCCGGTCGTTCGATCCGTCCCGTGTCGCCGACCTTGAATACCGGGCTTGGGTCGGGTACTACCGGCATGACTGGCATCAGGCGCTCATTGCTTTCGTCGGACTGATCAGGATGGGCTTCGGCATGGACTGGTGCCGGACCCTGCACGCCGCCTGGCTGGTACTGCGCGCCATCCAGCTATGGGCACCCCGCCCCGACAACGATCCCGACGGCGCACGGGCCCGCATGCGCGGGTTTTACGCCCTGGTCAAGCTCAGCTATGGCGAGCCGGCCAGCCCGGCCAAGGCCGCCGAACTCGAGGTCGACTGGTGGCGGGTGCACCGGCAGGTTCAGTACTCGGCGCCGGGAGTCGCCGACGATGACCTGGTGGAATCCGTGACTCGCCTCTACTGCTATCTCTTCGGTGAGCCTGAGGACGAGGTCAGGCCGGCGGCGGTGTACCGGGTCCGCGCGATGGGCCTGTCCGATCAGTGGGTCAGGGAGGGCTGCCTGCCCGACAGCCCGCTGCTTCTGCTGGTGCGCGGCGCGCTGGTCCGCGCCTACGCCGCGCTGCTCGCCGCCGTGCACCACTGAATGACACCGGAGGTCCCCAGCCACCCGGGCCCGGAGGCTTGCCTTCCGCAAAGCCCCGGTGCCGGAATTTCCGGGACGACTGCGAGCCGCTACCGCCGATTTAGGGGCCGCCACTGCCAAAGTCATAGCGCGATCGTTGGATACCTTTTCTTATGGCTGAGCAGGGGTGACAGGAAGGTCGCTAAATGGGATTTCGTGGCCTGGTTTACCGGCTTTACGCGCGCAGGCTCGAAAGTTCCCTGTCTCCGGGGGCGATCCCACGGCATGTCGGCGTCATGTGCGACGGCAACCGCCGGTGGGCCAGGTCCGTCGGCCTGCCCGACGTGGCCAGCGGCCATCAGAAGGGCGCCGACAAGATCTTCGAGCTGCTCGAGTGGTGCCGGGAAGCCGGCGTCGAGGTCGTCACCCTCTGGCTGCTGTCCACGGACAACCTGACGCGGCCCGTCGCCGAGCTCGAGCCGCTGCTGCGGATCATCAAGGACACCGTCCGCCAGCTCGTCGCCGAACGCTGGCACGTGAACCCCATGGGCGCGCTGGACCTGCTGCCCGGCGGGACGGCCCGGGTGCTCAAGGACGCGGCGGAGGCCACCGCCGGCAACCCGGGCCTGCTGGTCAACGTCGCCGTCGGGTACGGCGGCCGGCGGGAAATCGCCGACGCGATGCGCTCGCTGCTGCACGAGCACGCCACCCGCGGCACGTCGATCAAGGAGCTCGCGGAGATCCTCGACGTCGAGCACATCGCCGAGCACCTCTACACGGCCGGCCAGCCCGACCCCGACCTGGTCATCCGCACCTCCGGTGAACAGCGCATCGGCGGATTCCTGCTGTGGCAGACCATTCACTCGGAGTTCTACTTCTGCGACGCCTACTGGCCCGCCTTCCGTAAGGTCGACTTCCTCCGCGCGCTCCGCTCCTACGCCGCCCGTAACCGCCGCTTCGGCGCCTGACCAATCCCAGGCCCGTGCCGCCCTTATCGCACACCCCGATACACGTAAAGGCGCCAGCGCGCGATGGCGCATGTGCCCACCTGGGCCATCGCGTACGTCCCGGCACGACCTAGCCGTAGAAGAGGCGGTCCATGACGGCGCGGGCGTGGCGGGCGGCCTTGCGGTAGTCCTGCTCCAGGGCCTGGCCCTCGCCCGGGCCGTAGCCGAGAATCCGGCCCACCGCTCCCTGCTCGCGGGCCGCGGCGGGGATCGTGTCCGAGGCAGTGCCGCGGACGAGCATCACCGCGTCCCTGATCCGCGTGGCGAACTGCCATGACTCGGCCAGCACGGCGACGTCGGCGGGGGTCATCAGGCCCGCCTCGCGCGCGGCGGCCAGCGCCGCCAGCGTGCGGGTGGTCCGCAGTCCGGGCACGGCGAACGCGTGCCGCAGCTGCAGCAGCTGGATGGTCCATTCGACGTCGGACAGGCCGCCGGGGCCGAGCTTGACCTGCAGCGCGGGCTCGACGCCGCGGGGCATGCGCTCGCCCTCCATGCGGGCCTTGATCCGCCGGATCTCCCGGACCGCATTTTCGCCGGCACCGCCGTCGGGGTAACGGAACTCGCTGATCAGGCGGGTGAACTCGCCGCCCAGGCTCACGTCGCCGGCGACGGGCTCGGCCCGCAGCAGCGCCTGCGCCTCCCAGGGCCGGGACCAGCGCCGGTAGTACGCGGCATAGGAGGCGAGCGTACGGACCAGTGGCCCCTGGCGGCCCTCGGGACGCAGGTTCGCGTCCACGACCAGCGCCGGGTCCGGCCCGGGCAGCGCCAGCATCCGCCGCAGTTCCTGCGCGACAGCGTGCGCGGCGCGTCCCGCGCCGGCCTCGGCCGCCCCCGGGAGCGGATCATGGACGAACATCACGTCCGCATCGCTGCCGTAACCCATCTCACACCCGCCGAACCGTCCCATGGCGATCACGGCGAACCGGGTGGGGAGCGGGCCGCGCAGCTCCGTTTCGATCTTCTTCGTCGCCGCACCCAGGGCGGCGTCGATACTGGCGGCGGCCACGGCGGTCAGCGCGTCGGCGGTTTCGGCGGGCTTGAGGAGGCCGAGCAGGTCCGCCGCGGCGATCCGGAGCAGCTCGCGCCGCAGCAGGGAACGGACTGCGGCCACGGCGGTTTCCGCTTCGTCGTGCCGGCGCACGGCGGCTTCGGCCTCGCCCCGCAGCGTCGTCACCGAACGCGGCATGAGCTCGGCGTCGTCGGCGAGGATGGCCACCGCTTCCGGGGCGCGGAGCAGCAGCCTGGCCGCGTACCGGCTGGAGGCCAGCACGCGGGCCATCCGCTCGGCCGCCTTCGTTTCGTCCCGGAGCAGCCGCAGGTACCAGGGCGTCGCCCCCAGCGCATCGCTGACCTGACGGAACGCGAGCAGCCCGGCGTCCGGCTCGGCCGCGTCGGCGAACCACCCGAGCAGGACCGGGAGCAGGGTCCGCTGAATCGCCGCGCGGCGGGACACTCCGGCGGTGAGCGCGTCGATGTGCCGGAGAGCGCCGGCCGGGTCTGCGTAGCCGAGCGCCTCCAGGCGGGCCCGCGCCGCGGACGGGGTCAGCCGGGCCGCGTCACCGGGAAGCCGGGCCACCGCGCCGAGCAGCGGCCGGTAGAACAGCTTCTCGTGCAGGCGCCGCACCTGGAACGCGTGCTGCCGCCACATCTCGGTGAACTCGGCGGCGGGATCGGCGCTGGGCTGGCCGCCGTCCGCCCTTACCCCGGCGGCCCCGGCGGGCCCGGCGGCCCCGGCGAGCTGGCCGGCGGTGCGCATCGCCCGGCCGAGCCGGCGCAGGACGGCCGGGTCGTCGGGCAGGACGTGGGTGCGGCGCAGCTTGTAAAGCTGGAGCAGGTGCTCCACCTGCCGGAGGAACCGGTACGCGTCGGCCAGGTCACTGGCGTCGTCCCGGGCCACGTAGCCGCCGACAGCCAGGGCCGCCAGGGCCGGCAGGGTCGCCGGGCTGCGCAGCGACTCGTCGGTGCGGCCGTGCACGAGCTGGAGGAGCTGCACGGCGAACTCGATGTCGCGGAGACCGCCGGGACCCAGCTTGATCTCCCGGCCGGCCCGCGCCGGGGGCAGCGCCTTTTCCACCCGGCGCCGCATGGCCTGCACGTCTTCGACGAAACGTTCCCGCTGGGCCGCCTGCCAGACCATCGGGGAGAGCGCGTCGACGTACTGCTGCCCGAGTTCCATGTCCCCCGCCGCGGGGCAGGCCTTGAGCAGCGCCTGGAACTCCCACGTCTTGGCCCAGCGCTCGTAGTAGGCAATATGGCTGGCCAAAGTACGCACCAGCGGGCCGTTGCGTCCCTCGGGGCGGAGGTTCGGGTCGATGGGGAAGATCATGCCCTCGGGTGTGGTCCGCGAGCACACCGCGATCAGGCCGGTCGCCAGCTTGGTGGCGGTCCGCAGCGCGGCGTCGTCGTCCTGGCTGGCGCCAGCCCCCGGGGCCGGTAGGGCGGGAGCGGCCACGAAGATCACGTCGACGTCGCTGGCGTAGTTCAGCTCGGAGCCGCCGCACTTGCCCATGGCGAGCACGGCGATCCGGCACGGCGTGGCGCCGGCGGGCAGCTGCGCGCGGGAGACCGCCAGCGCGGCGCACAGCACGGCGGCGGCGATGTCGGCGAGCTCGCTCGCGACCTCCTCGGTCGAGGCCACGCCGGTGAGGTCGCGCGCGGCGAGGTGCAGCAGGTGGCGCTTGTAGGCGACGCACAACGCCACGGCCGGGTCCGTTCCGTCCAGATCCGCCAGATCCGCTACCGGGTTGTCGTCGAGCGGGTTGGCAGCCACCGCGTACAGCAGCGCGGCGCGCAGCTGGGCCGGCGAAGGCCGGCGTACCGCGTCGGCGCCGCGCAGCAGGTGGCAGTCGTCCGGGTGCCGGGCCAGATGGTCGGCGAGGCCCGCACTGACGCCCAGCACGGCGATCAGGCGTTTCCTGAACCAGGGTTCGGCGCGCAGGGCGGCCCGGACGTCCGTCGCGTCCGCTCCGCGGTCGGTTCCCGCGATCCGGGCCAGCCCCAGCAGCGCGAGATCGGGGTCGGCCGCCGCCGCGATGGCCTCCAATACCGCTTCGTCCTTGGGCGGCCCGCCGAAGCCCGGGATGGTGCCGGGCCGCTCACCGGCACTGATATCGAGGGCGAGGTCGGAGGTCACGAGGCGTTCCGCGCGGGCCGCGTCGGCGAACCCCAGCCGGGCGAGCCGCCCCGCCAGAGTCTTCGTCCGCATGCCGCTCACCCAGGTGCCCACGCCATGACGGTAATACGAACCGCCCGCCTTCCACGAGCACCCCCAGGCCGGACAACCGTAACCAACAGGCCGTATGCGGGTGAAATAAACGTCCGCTGCGGACGTCTAGCGCCCCGCCGTATGCCTTGAGCACAGCCAGGGATCCTGGGCCCATACAGTTGGATACATGACCGATCTCATTCCCCGCAGTGTCTTGTTCGGCAATCCGGAACGGGCCCTGCCGCGACTGTCCCCCGATGGGACCCGGCTGGCCTGGATCGCGCCATACGAGGGCGTGCTGAACGTCTGGGTCGCGCCGCTGCGGGCCGCCCCCGACGCCGGCCGCGGCGAGGCCGTCGACTGGTCCGCGGCCCGGGTTGTCACCGATGACCAGGACCGCGGCATCCGCATGTTCTCCTGGGCGCACGACGGCCAGCATCTGCTGTACATCCAGGACACCGGCGGGGATGAGAACTGGCGGCTGCACGACGTCAACCTGGACACCATGCTCCGGCGTGACCTGACGCCGTTCGACGGCGTGCAGGCCCGGTTCGTCGCCTCGAGCAAGAAGTTCCCGACCGAGATCCTGGTCGGGCTCAACCGCGAGAACCCGCAGTTGCACGATGTCTTCCGGCTCGATCTGCGTACCGGCGAGATGACCCTGGAGGTGAAGAACCCGGGCTTCATCGGCTGGCTGGCCGACGAGGACATGGTCATCCGGGCCGGATTCGCGCCCAAGCCCAACGGCGACCTCGACTTCATGGTGCGGGACCGGCTGCTGGACGACTGGCGCCCGCTGCTGACGGTGCCCGCCGACGATGTCACCGCCAGCGACGTCGTTTCGTTCAGCGCGGATGGCCGGTCGGTGCTGGCCATTACGCCGTTCGAGGCGAACACCGCCCGGCTGATCCGGGTCGACGTGGCCAGCGGCGAGATCGAGGTGCTGGCCGAGGACCCCGAGGCCGACGTGGACGGCGTGGTACTGCACCCCGACACCCGGGAGCCGCAGATCGTCAGGGTGCTGAAGGACCGCGCCGAGTACCTGGTGCTGGACAGTTCGGTCGAGGCCGACCTGAAGGCGGTCCGGGCGCTGCACCACGGCGACCCGTCGATCAGCGACCGCGAGCACGCGGACTCGCCTTTGCTGGTCGCATTCGACAATGACACGGGACCCGTGACGTACTTCGTCTACGACCCCGCCGCGCACACCGGGCGGTTCCTGTTCGACGCGCGGCCCGAGCTGAACCGCTACGAACTCGCGCCGATGGAGCCGTTCAGCTTCACCTCACGGGACGGGCTGACCGTGCACGGGTACGTGACGTTCCCCCCCGGCGCCGGACGGTCGGATCTGCCCGCCGTGCTCAACGTGCACGGCGGCCCGCAGGTCCGCGACGAGTGGGGCTTCAACCCGGAGGCGCAGTGGCTCGCCAACCGCGGCTACGCCTGTGTCCAGGTGAACTACCGCGGCTCCACCGGGTACGGCAAGGCGTTCGTCACCGCCGGCGACCACGAGTGGGGCGCCAAGATGCACGACGACCTGATCGACGCGGTCGACTACACCGTCGGGCAGGGCTGGGTTGACCGGAAGCGGGTGGCCATCTACGGCGGCTCCTACGGCGGGTACGCCGCGCTGGCCGGGGCCGCGTTCACCCCGGACGTGTTCTGCTGCGCCGTCGACATCGTCGGCCCGTCCAACCTCAGGACGCTGCTGGAAACCATTCCGCCGTACTGGGCACCGATGATCGCCCAGCTCTACAAGCGGGTCGGCAACCCGGAGACCGAGGCGGACTTCCTCTGGTCCCGCTCGCCGCTGTCGCGGGCTCACGACATCCGGATCCCGCTGCTCATCGCGCAGGGCGCCAACGACCCCCGGGTCAAGCAGGCCGAGTCGGAGCAGATCGTCGCCGCCCTGAAGGAAGCCGGGATCGATCATGAGTACATGCTGTTCCCCGACGAGGGCCACGGCTTCGCCAAGCCCGGGAACCGGCTGAAGTTCTACGCCGCCGCCGAACGCTTCCTGGCCCGCTACCTCGGCGGCCGCTTCGAGGAGTAAACCCGCCGGGTGAAGGCGGACCACGCGGCGGGCATGACGATCAGTGCGGGCCCGCCGGGGTGCTTCGAGTCGCGGACGGCGACAAGGCCGGGCAGGTTCCGCGCGACTTCGACGCACTGGCCACCGTTGCTGGCGCTGCGGCTGCTCTTCCGCCATACGGCGCGGAAGAGGCCGGCGTGCTGAAAGATCATCCCCGCCCCTCGGCTGGACGGTCAGGCTAGGCCGGCGGCCAGCCGCGCGATCAGGTCGGCCGACTCGGCGGTGCCGAGCGCCTTGGCGCGCAGATGGTCGAAGACCACTGTATAGCGCCAGATCTCGTCCCCGCTTTCGAGGAACAGGCTGCCGGTGAGGTGCTCGAGGTACACCACGGCCGGGTCGGCGGCCGCCGGGAAGTCGAGGATCGTGAACGGGCTTACCGGGTCCGCGTGGGCGGCGTCCCGGAACGGCAGGACCTGGAGGGTGACGTTCGGGCGCCTGGCGATGTCGATGAGCCGGCGGAGCTGGGCCCGCATGACGGCGGCCCCGCCGACCTGGACCCGCAGCACGCTCTCGCTGAGTATCACGCACAGGCCGGGCGGGGTGGGCTGGGTGAGGATGGCCTGGCGCTCCATCCGCAGCGCGACCTGCCGGTCGATGGCCTCGCTGCGGCCGGCGTCCGGGGCGCCCCGCAGGACGGCTCGCGCGTAGTGCTCGGTCTGCAGCAGCCCCGGCAGGACGAGCGGCTGGAAATCCCGCAGCCGGATCGTCTCGCATTCCAGCCCGATATACGCCTCGAACCAGTCCGGGAAGACCCGGCCGTAGGTGTGCCACCATCCTTTGCGGCGGGCTTCCCTGGCCAGCTGGGCGAGGGCGCTCGCCTCGTCGTCGGTCACGCCGTAGATGTCCAGCATTTCCCGGACGTCGCCGGGTCGTACGTTGATGCGGCCGGTTTCGATCCGGCTGATCCTGGTGCCCGAGCATTCCAGCTGTCCCCCGACGTCTGCGCAGGTGAGACCCGCTTGTTCACGCAGGCGGCGCAATTCGATGCCGAGTCGCCTGCGCCGTACGGTGGGGCTAGGGCTGGACACCACGGTGTCTCCGTTCATTATGGGTAGTGCCTGTTTGGCCCATCAAGTCCGATTCGCATGCGCAATATACGTATTGGTATATTGCATATGCACTTTCGCGAAGTGCTCATTAGCACCATGCTTTTTCGCATCATACGGAAAAGCATGATCGAGTTCTCCTTCTTGACTTCATCGGGCAAACTGCGAGGTGATGAGCGAGATGGCTGCCGCCAGTCCCCCGTTCCACCACCGACCGCAGGAGCGGCCGATGGGCGGGTCGTGGGCGCTGCGGACACACCTGGAGCTCGGCGCGCTGCGCGGTGCCGTGCCGTGCGCACGGCTGCACGCCCGGCATGTGCTGTGGGAATGGGGCCTGTCCGACCTGGACGAGTCCGTGGAGCTCGTGATCTCCGAACTGGTGACCAACGCCATACAGGCGTCCACCGGGCTCAGCAGCGAGATACCGGGCTATGACGAGGAGAATCCCGGCGTCCCCTGCATCTGGCTATGGCTGGCGTCCGACGGACGGCAGCTGGTCGTGGAGGTCGGCGACAGCAGCCCGCGCACGCCCGTCCATGCCAAGACGGAGCACGACGTCGAAGGCGGCCGGGGCCTCCTGCTGGTGGAGACGGTCAGCCGCCAGTGGGGCTATTACTTCCCCGCCGAAGAGGACGAGAGCCAGCGGAAGATCATCCACAAGGTCGTCTGGGCCCTGGTGGGCTAGATTCTGGGCCCTGGTGGGCTAGATGCGGCGGAGGACGGAGACGACCCGGCCGAGGATTTTCGCTTCGTCGCCGAGGATGGGGTCGTAGAGGGGGTTGTGCGGCATCAGCCAGACATGGCCGTCGCTCTTCTTGAACGTCTTGACCGTCGCCTCACCCTCTTCCCCCTGGCCCTCGAGCATGGCCACGACGATCTCCCCGTTCTGGGCGTCCGGCTGGGAGCGGACCACCACCCAGTCCCCCTCGGTAATCGCGGCGTTGATCATCGAATCGCCGCGGACGCGGAGCAGGAAGTGCTCTCCCTCACCGACGAGCTGCCGCGGCAGGGGGAACGTGTCCTCGATCTGCTCCCTGGCGATGATCGGGCCGCCGGCCGTGATCTGGCCGATCCAGGGCACGTACGCCGCCTCCTGTGACGGGATGTCGAGGGCGGGCGGCCGGGCGCCGGGGCTTCCCGCTTCAGCCGGCCCGGGCGCGGGGCCGTCCGCGGGCGGGGCGGCCAGCAGCTCTGTCGTCCGCGGGCAGCCCGAATGCCGCTGCAGGTAGCCCTTCTTCGCCAGCGAATCAAGCTGATAGGAGACGCTGGACGTGCTGCGCAGGCCCACCGCTTCGCCGATCTCGCGGATTGACGGCGGATAGCCGTGCTGCCGCACCGCGTCACGAACGAACTGGAGCACCTTTTCCTGGCGCGCGCTCAGCACGTGATCGGAGCCGACGTGGTCGTGCCCGGCTGGGATCAAGGTCGCCGCAGCCCCGCCGTCGCCGTCGCCTATCATCCGCTCCCCTTCGTTGATCGTCAGCTATGTCGAAGCTTAGCAGTATCGGCACGTCCTGTTCAACAGTGTGTTCGAACGGCTCCCCGGGCGCCAGCGGTCGGCTGACGCCCGCACATCTATATATGGGCCGCGGCTATATCCCGCGGCCCATATATAGGTGGGCCCGCGCCATGGCTCGTTCGGCTAAATCAGCGACCTCGGCCGCCACCAGCGCGCCAAGTTCCCAGCAGGCCGCCAGATCCGCCTTTCCGGGTGGTCCGGTGACGCAGACCGGCGGCCGGACCGCGCGCCATCGCAGGCCGGTGGTGATCGATTCCACCGCGCGTACCGCGCCGCCGGTGTCCAGGCCGCCGTGCACGTACAGGCCGTAGGGGCGGCGGCGGGTCGCCTCCAGGCACGGGTAGTAGATCCCGTCGAAGAAGTGCTTGAGCGCCCCCGACATGTAACCGATGTTGGCCGGGGTCCCGAGCACGTACCCGTCGGCCCGCAGCACGTCGGCCGGCGCCGCGGTCAGGGCCGGCCGGATGACCACCTCGACGCCCTCGATCTCGTCGGTCCGCGCGCCGCTGGCCACGGCCTCGAACATCTCCTGCAGGGCGGGGCTCGGCGTGTGATGGACGATCAGCAGAGTCGGCATCAGCGCCGAGCCTAGCGGGCGCGTGAGCAGGCTTCGCCATCGAGTGTTCACGGCGTTGGGCGGTTACGGTTTGCCGGCCGGCCGACCTCAGCTGTCAGGATGTAGTTATGCCGTGGATCGAACTCGAGGGCGCCGTGAACGTTCGTGACCTGGGCGGCCTGCCTACCTCAGACGGCGGCAAGACCGTCGGTGGCCGGCTGCTGCGCAGCGACAACCTGCAGGAACTGTCACCTGCTGATGTCGCCACGCTGGTGTGGGACATCGGCCTGACCACCGTGGTCGACCTGCGCAGCACGGCCGAACTGATGTCCGAGGGCCCGGCGCCGCTCGACACCGTGGACGGCGTCCGGCACATGCACCACCCGGTGCTGCCCGAGGCCGGGACCGCCACCGACGCGGTTGCCGATGTCCTGCTGGCCCGCGGCGACCAGGACCGGTGCCGCCTCCCCGCCGATCCCGTGGCCGGGCACTACCTGGGCTATCTGGAAGACCGGCCCAGTCAGGTGGTAGCCGCGCTGCGCTCCATCGCCCAGTGCCGGGGCGCGGCGCTGGTGCACTGCGCGGCGGGCAAGGACCGGACCGGGGTGGTCGTCGCGCTCGCCCTCAGTGCCGTCGGTGTCCGCGCGGTGGCCGTGATCGCCGACTATGCCGCCACAGCCGAACGGACCGATGCGGTCCTGGAACGCCTGCGGAGGTCACCGACGTACGCGAGTGACATCGACCGCAAGCCGGCGGAATCACACCGGCCGCGGCCAGAGACGATGACGGCGTTCCTCGAGCAGATGAAGGCGCGTCACGGCGGGGTCGTCCGGTGGCTGAGTGATCATGGGTTCTCCGGCGACGACCTGGAGTTGCTGCACGCGAGGCTCCGGCATCCCTAGCAGGCCCTCAGGGCAGGAGGGCCAGTTCCCGGTGACCTGCCGTTTTCCCGGTGACCTGCCGTCTGGCCAGCCTGGCCCCGGGGCGTTCCGCGGCTTCGAGGACGCCGGGGCGCAGCCCGTAGATCGAGCGGAAGAGCACAACGTTTCGTCAATCACGGGCTCCTCCCTCATATCGGCGTCTCCTATATCGGCGTCCGCGGCTGAGCCCGCTGAAATATCGGCGTCCCCGGCTGAGCCCGCTGAAAGCGGATGGGCAGGCGGGGCCAGCGGCCATGAGCCACTGGCCCGCCTGCACTTATGTCCTGGGCGGCTGCGCTAGCCACCCAGCGATGATCCGGGGCAGGTCAGCAGCCGTCGTAGGACGACCAGTTGGACGCGCCGCCGGCGGCCATCGCGTTGCTGAACACCTGGTTCTGCTGGGCCACGCTGGCGCTGCCGAACGCCGAGGGGGAACCCCCGTACGCCGCCCATGTCGATGCGCTGAACTGGTAGAGGCCGTAGTGGCCGCTGCCGTTCATGGCCTGGCTGCTGCCGCCCGATTCGCGGCCGATCACGCACGACCGGAACGAGCCGCTGCCGGAGTAGGTGGCAGCCGGCGCAGCCTTTACGGGCGCCGCCTGTACGGGCGCCGCCTGTACGGGCACCGCGCTTGCATGCAGCGGTGCGGGGACCAGCGCCGCAGCAGGCCCGTGAAGCGCAGGGAGATTGGGTATCCGCGCGGGCTTGACCGGGACGCGCAGAACCTGCCCGGCCTTGATGGCGTCCGGCCCGTGGATCTGGCGGTGGTTGGCCAGGTAGAGCACCGGCCACGCGGCTGGGTTGTGATAGAAGCGCTTGGCGATCGAAGCCAGCGAGTCATCTGATCGGACGGTGTACCAGGTCGGCAGGCCGGACGTTGCCTTCCGCGCCGCTACCTGCTGGACCAGGGACATTAGCTTCGCGTGCGAAGCGCTCGGCTGGTAGGTGATGTCCACGACCGCGGCGTGAGGCACGGTAGCGGAACCGGTCGCTGCACCCGCAGGCGCCTCTGCCGACACGCAAAACGCCGCGGCCAAGCCGAACAGCGTGGACGCGGCGGCAATGGGCAGCCGGTACGGGCGGCGGATACGCATGGGTTTTCCTAGGCGGCCCAAAGGGCTCCTTCCCGTGTAGGGCACGCTCACCGGGAAGACTGGATGCGGTGCGTTTTGATGGCACCTGGGGTGCATACAGCCTTCGGAGCGCCTGACAGCGGCCGAGCCTAAACGAATGGATACAAATCCGTCAAAGGTGGGGAAAGGACCCTGAGCCGCCCGGCCGCGCAGGCCCTCGGTGGGGAGCCTCGCGCCAGATGCGGCGCCGAGCCACGAGAAGCCGCGCTAGCCCCCGGCGGCCGCCGGGAGCGGAGGCGACCACGCCCCCCCGGCTGACCTGCGCATCGGCCGGCTCGGGGCGCCCCATCCGGGTACCTCAAAAGGCCGAAAACGGGGACAAATAGTGATGCCCGGGACCGATTGTGACGGTCCCTGTTGGGCCGTGTGCAGGGTGATCAACGTCACGAATTCCGGAATCAGCCGACGTGATAGCGGTGAGGCAGTAGTTACCCAAACGACCATCCGGGCCCTCGACACCGACTAGCTGTCTTAGGGATGTGGGCGGCCAGGGGCGCGGTGAAGTCGCGCTTCTCCTGCACGGATTCCGCTACGACATCCACAGGGCCGGGGCCGGGCGAGCCGGTCCAGGTGAGGATAGGCGCTTCTACTCAGCCAGTTGGCAGACGGCCTCGACGTTGTTGCCGTCGGGGTCGCGGACGAAGGCCCCGTAGTAACTGGCGTGGTATTCCGGCCATAGCCGCGGTTCGTGCAGGACCTCGGCGCCGGACGCGACGGCGGCGTCGAAGAAGGCCCGCACGGACGCGCGATCAGGTGCGGAGAAGGCGATGTGGGACTCCCGGAAGCCGTCGCCGGTGGCCTGGCGGCCGATCCAGAAGTCTGGCCTGGACGGCACGCCGTAGCCGATGACCTCACCGAAGTCCATGATGCGCTGGCCGCCTACGGGCGCGAGCACAGCGTCATAGAAGGCGGCGCTGGCGGCCGGGTCCGCGCACTGGATCGAAACATGATCGAGCATGACACCATTCTGCCTGCTACAGCCGCTTCGCTGCCGCCACTTTCACGGCCGGCCGCTCGCGGCAGGTAGCCGGGGCCGCCGTACACGCGGCAGATGCGATGCCGCTGGGCGCCGGGCGATCATGAAAGCGGCAGGCTGAGGCGAGACTCCAGCCGACACCGCTGCGGGCAAGATCATCTCCCCGATTCGTGTGCAGTAACTGCTGCCAGGACATGCCGGGACAGCATAAATCGCACGCTTTTCCGGCGGGGTTGACCATCCCGGCGCCGGGCACCCGCCCGGCGCCGGGATGTTCGTCAGATGGAAACCAGGTCGCATACGAAGATGAGGGTCTCGCCCGGGGCGATGACGTTGCCGGCACCCCGGTCTCCGTAGGCCAGATCCGGGGGGATGATCAGCTGACGGCGCCCGCCGACCTTCATCCCCTGCACGCCCCGGTCCCAGCCGGTGATGACCCGCCCGGCCCCGAGCTGGAACTGCAGCGGGTCGCCGCGATCCCAGCTGGCGTCGAATTCCTCCCCCGTCGAGTAGGAGACCCCCACGTAGTGGACCTTGACCGTGTCGCCGGCCTTCGCCACGCCACCGTCACCTTCCCAGATGTCGGTGATCTGCAGCTCGCCCGGCGGCTCGCCGCCGGGAAAGTCGACTTCGGGCTTGCCCATGCTCATACTCGCCTCTCTCAGTTGCTGGCGTGGCTCGATGTATCGAGACTCCGTTGAGGGTAGCCGCGAACCAGGAGGAGAACCGCGATCTTGGGCCCGCGCGCCCCTGACCACATCGCGACGGCGGGCGGATGTCCGGGATGGGCGGTCGGCACCAACGTCTCAGCTACCGCGTGGTCAGATAGTCAGTCCGGGCCGCCGGGCCGGCCCGCGGAAATCCGGCCCGGCGGCCCGCCGGCCCACGAGATCCGGCCTACGGAAATGAGGCGCCGGAACGGGCGCCGCGGGAAAGGAGTCATCATGAAGTACATGATTTTGGCGTACGGTTCGCAGCTCGACTGCGACGCGATGGCCGGGCAGGCCGGGCAGGCCGCGGCCGGCACGCCTGCCTGTCCGCGGAGGAATTCGCGGCGATGGGGGCGTTCATGGAGTCGTTCAGCAAGGACCTGGCGGAGTCCGGGGAGCTGGTGGACATCGGGGGGCTGAGCGCCCCGGTCCACACCAGGAGAATCCGGCTGCGCAGCGGCGTCCCGGTCGTGACGGACGGGCCGTATGCCGAGAGCGAGGAGGTTCTGGCCGGCTACTGGATCGTGGAGTGCGACAGCTTCGACCGGGCGACGCAGATCGCCGCCCGGCTGACGAGCTGCCCGGGCCCGGACCATGTCCGCGCGCGGGCCGTGGTGGACGTGCGCCCGGTCGTCGAGTCCCGGGCCGAGCTGGAGGCCTGATCAGCCATGGCCGCCGCTGAGGTTGAGGACCTGCTGTGCGAACTGGCGCCGCAGGTCCTCGGCGCGGTGGTGCGGCGTTACGGGCATTTCGACCTGGCCGAGGACGCTACGCCTGCGGCTGGGTGATGTTGACCAGCCAGGAGACACCGAACTTATCCGTGCACATGCCGAACTCGTCCCCCCAGACCTGCTTTTGCAGCGGCATGGTCGTGGTCCCGCTGGCGGACAGCTTCTCCCAGTAGCCGCGCAGGGCCTCGTCCTCACCGCTCAGGCTCACCGAGAATCCGGCCATGGGATGGTATTCCATGTCGCTGGTGATGTCCGCGCCCATGAGCGTGTAGCCGGCGTCCGTCTGGAGCATCCCGTGCATGATCCGGTCGGCGTCAGGCGAGTCTTTGGCCCCGAATTCACTGAACGTGCTGAGCGCGAGGTTGCCCCCGAACACGCTCTGGTAGAACTCCATCGCCTGACGGGCGGTGCCGTTGAAGTTGAGGTATGGATTCAGCTGAGACACCATCGTCTTCTCCTGTCAGCCTGTCTGAGGGGCGTGACCTTTCACCCGATTGAAGTAAACGCAGAGTGATCGTAACAGGCGGCTATGACAGCCCTGGACGGAGCGTTCGGATTCCAGCAGCATGCCAGGTAATTCCAGCAGCACGCCAGGTACAGGTCACGCTGGCCGTGGCTAAGGCGGGTGAACCTGTTCGTGAAGGGCAGTGAGAGCAAGAAGCCGAACAGGACCTGCACTCCCAGGCCGGCTACGCGCAGTTCCTGCAGCAGTTCAGCGAGATTACGGTCATCCCGCTGCGCCTCGGACTCATCTCGCGGATCCGGGAGTCCCGCAGATCCCATCGCCGCAGCCACCTCCTGGCCCTCATTGCCCGCGGCCGCCCGGGCACGTGGGACGCTGAAGACAACCGCTGTGACCGCCGACAATACCGGAGGGACCATGACCCACCCGACCGCACCTAGCCGCGTTCCTGACGGCGCAACCCCCGAGGGCGATGGGATCATCGTCGGGAACGGCCCGGTCCGGATTGACGCCTACATCGACTTCCTGTGCCCGTATTGCCGGCAGTTCGAGCTGTCCTCTGCATCGGCGCTGGCGGCCCTGATCGTAAACGGCGAGGCCAGCATCGCCTACCACCCCATGAACTTCCTCGACGAGGCCTCGACCACGAACTACTCGACCCGGGCCGCGGCGGCGTCGGGCTGTGCGGCCGGCCAGGGCCGGTTCACCGAGTACGGGCACGCGCTCTTTGAGCATCAGCCGCCCGAAGGCGGGCCAGGGCTGAGCGACGCGGAACTCGCCCATCTCGGCCAGCAGGCGGGGCTCACCGGCCCGGCGTTCACCGGCTGCCTGTCCGGCGCGCCGTACCTGGACTGGCCGTCCTACGTGACCGAACGCGCCGTAGCCGCGGGAGTCACGGGAACGCCGACCGTCCTGGTCGCGGGCGAGGAGGTCCAGCCCAAACCGGAGGCGATCACGGCCGCCGTGGCCCGCGCCAACCGCAAGCCCCTGACCGGCAGCCCCTGACCGGCAGCCCCTGACCGGCAGCCCCTGACCGGCAGCCCCTGACCGGCAGCCCCTGACCGGCAGCCCCTGACCGGCAGCCCCTGACCGGCAGCCCCTGACCGGCAGCCCCTGACCGGCAGCCCCTGACCGGCAGCCCCTGACCGGCAGCCCCTGACCGGCAGCACCGGCCGGGCCGCAAGCCCCGGCCGGCTGGTGTTAGCCTGCCGCTCATGTCCCAGTTGCCATGGCCGTTGCGTCCCTATCAGGAGTGGCAAGCGACGTGCGACACGCTGCACGCGCACACCCAGGTTCTCGGCAAGCTGGCGGTGAAGCTCGCGCCACCGGAACCGCAACTGCAGCACGCGGCGCTCCGCCTGACGGCGCGCGGGTGGGCGACACTGCCGCTGCCCGCGCCGGACGGCTCCGGGTCGCTCGTGGTCGCACTGGACCTGCGGTCCCACGAGGCGGTGGCCGAGCACAGCAACGGCCAGGCCGAACGGATCCCGCTGGGGCCGCACCGCGCGGTGGGCGAGGTCACCCGGGACGTTCTGACCGCGGTGCGCCGCCTGGGCGGCTACGTGGAGATCGACCCCACGCCGCAGGAGGTCACGTGGACCGTCCCGCTGGACGAGGACGACGAGCATGCCCACTATGACCCTGCGCAGGTGGCCCAATACTTCGCGGCGGCGACGCAGGCCGCGCTGATCCTGGCCGCCTTCCGGGCGCCCTTCCGGGGCCGCTCGACGCCCGTCAACGCATGGTGGGGATCGTTCGACCTGGCGGTCAGCCTTTTTTCCGGGCTTCCGGCCAGGCCGCCATCGGATGACTTCATCATGCGCAACGCGATGGACGCCCAGGAGGTGGCCATCGGCTGGTGGCCCGGCGACGCGCGGCACGGCCAGGCCGCGTTCTACGCCTACGCGTATCCCGCCGCCGAAGGCTTCGACCGGGCGGCTCTCGGCCCGGACGGCGCGCACTGGGACAGCGCCCTGGGCGAGTACATCCTGGAATGGGACGACGTCCGTTCGGCCCCGGACCCGCGGGCCGCGGGCCTGGAGTTCGCGCGCTCGGCGTTCCGCCATGCATGCGCCGTCTGCAAGTGGGACAAGACCCTCGCCGCCAGCGCGGACGGCACCCCGCCGCCGGTGCACTGAGCCCCGGTGAACTGAACGTGCCCTAGACGGCCTAAGGCCCCAGCAAGGCCAGCAAGCCGGGACGGAGGCACGCGTCCCGTTAGGTGGGGTGGGCGGCCGCCAGGGTAGTTTCGGAGGATGGCAACTGGTAACGCTGCCCCCCGGCCGGTGACACCGCCGGGCGCGGAACGGCCCCGGCGCTACCGCCCGAAACTGCGGTATGAGCTGATCGGCTGCGGGCTGCACGGGCACCAGCTGCTCGGCACCGACGCGGCCTCGCTGCGGGAGCAGGACGGCCTGTTCGCCCGGGAGATGGACGGGCTGCGCTGGTACCGGTGCATGCGCTGCGACTCGTGGACCGCGCTGAGCCCGCCGGGCCAGCCGGCGGCCCAGTACCCGCCGGAGCGGGAGGATGTCGTCCTGCCGTTGCGCGGCCGCGCGCTGCGGGACCGATATGTGCTGCGGCTGATCGCCGTGGACCGGTTCATCCACTTCCTGGTGCTGTCCGCGCTGGCCGCGGCGATCTTGTTGTTCGCGGACAACAAGGTCACGCTGAACAGCGAGTTCACGCTGATCCTCAAGGACCTGCAGGGCGGAGTCGGTGGCCCGGTCAACAACACCAGCCACGGGCTGGTGCACGACCTGCAGCGGCTGTTCGCCGTGCGCACGACCAGCCTCTACATGCTTGGTGTCGCGGTGGCGGCGTACGCGGTGCTGGAGGGTTTGGAGGCGATCGGGCTGTGGCTGGGGAAGCGATGGGCCGAGTACCTGACGTTCATCGCGACGGTCGTCTTCGTGCCGTATGAGATCTACGAGCTGACTAAGGGCATCTCGGCGCTGAAGATCGTCACGCTGGTCATCAACCTGGCCATCGTCGTCTACCTGGTGTCCGCGAAACGGCTGTTCGGCGTGCGGGGCGGCGGCCGGGCCGAACGGGCCGAGCTGGAACGGGAGACCGGCTGGGCGGCCATCGAGCGGGCCACCCCCCAGCTCCGGCACATACCGGCCGCCACGGCGACATCGCCGCAGACCGCGACCTCCGCGGATCGGCCGCCGGCTACTGACCCAGCAGGGCGCTGAGCATCCGGCACCCAGATCACCATCAGGTGCGGGTCCCGGCGATGTGCATCTCGATGATGGCGGCGAAGTCCGGGTCCGGGGTCAGGCCCAGCCGGGCCGCCCGGTCCGTGCGGAGCCGGGCGGGCCAGCCGCTCACGATGCGCGCCACCGCGGGGTCCGGGACCCAGTCGATCAGCGCGGCGGCCCTGGCCCCGGCGACCTGCTCCAGCGCGGCGACCATGTCCTCGACGGTCACGGTGAGCGCGGGGAGGTTGACGGCGCTGCGGCCGCCCCAGGTTTCGTCGTCGGAGGCGGCGGCGCGCAGCAGTCCCTGAATGGTCTTCGCGGGTGAGGCGAGCGCCACCGCGGTCTGCGAGCCGACCGGGCAGACCGCGCGCTCGCCCGCCAGCGGCTCCCGGATGATGCTGGACAGGAAGCCGGAGGCGGCGGCGTTCGGCCGGCCGGGGCGCACGCACACGGTCATCAGACGCAAGGTCCGGCCATGCAGGAAGCCCTTGCGCGTGTAGTCGGCCACCAACTGCTCGCCGATGACCTTCTGCACTCCGTAGCTGGTCTGCGGGTTGGGCAGGGTCTGATCGTCCACGACCATCGGGAGCGGGTGGTCGCGGGAGTCGCCGAACGCGGCCAGGGAGCTGGCGAACACCACGACCGGGCTGGTCCCGAGCGTCCGGCACGCGGCGAGCAATGCTTCGGTGGCGCGCAGGTTGGCCCGGATACCCAGGTCGAAGTCGGCTTCGCATTCCACGCTGACCGCCGCGGCGAGGTGGAAGATCACGTCGGCGACGGGGAGGGGGGCCGAGCCGCCCCGGTCCGGGGCGAGCAGGCTGGCGAGGTCCCCTTCGATCGCGCTGACCCGTGCGTCGGCGGCGAGATCGGGCGGGGCCGGCGCGCGGTCGATGAGCGTCAGCCGGTCCAGCGGGCGGGCTTTACCGCCCGCCACCTCCAGCGCGCCCGCGGCCAGCAGGTCGCGGGCGAGGCGTGAGCCGAGGAAGCCGGCGGCACCGGTGATCAGCACGTTCGCCATCGTGTCTCCGTCCCCCGGGCCGAAGTGAGGCGTCGAATACAGTGATCCTACGTGCCGCCAACTGAGGGAAAGGCCAGGTTCCTGCGGGACAGCCTGCCGGCTGCAGCCGAGGTGCTCGCCGGGCTACCCGACGCCCGCCCGGACGACGAGACCCTCCGGGAGTCGATCCGCACGATGCGGGCCGAGGACCGCCTGCTGCTGGGCGTACTCGATGACGACCCGACCGGGTCGCAGGCGGTACACGACGTCCAGGTCGTGACCGTGCTGGAGGAGGACGCCTACGCGGCGGCGTTCGGCGGCCCGGCCGCCACCTGCTTCGTGCTCACCAACACCCGCAGCCTCGATGAGCCGGCCGCCGTCGATATGAACGACCTGGCCGCGCGGGGACTGATCGCCACCGCCGAACGGACCGGGGCGCGAGTCCAGCTGATCAGCCGGAGTGACTCCACGCTGCGGGGCCACGTGATGGCCGAGGTGGCGGCGCTGCAGTCCGTCCGCCGCGACCTGTCCGGCCGCGGCTTCGACGGGGTGCTGCTGGTGCCCGCCTTCCTGGAGGCCGGGCGGGTGACCGCGGCTGACGTTCACTGGGCCCGGATCGGGGGCGACCTGCTGCCGGTCGGCGAGACCGAGTTCGCGCGGGACTCCGCGTTCGGCTACCGCGCCTCGGACCTGCGGGACTTCGTCGCGGAGAAGAGCAACGGCGCGATCAGGCCCGGGGACGTGCGCAGCATCAGCCTGACCGACATCAGGCTCGGCGGCCCGTCCCGGGTCCGCGATCTGCTGGCCGGGGTACGGAACACCACGTGGGTGGTCGTCAACGCCACCGAATACTCCGACCTGGACACGGTGGCGTGCGGGGTGCTGCTGGCCGAGCGCGCGGGCAGCTCGTTCCTGTTCCGAACCGGGCCGTCGTTCGTGCGGGCCCTGCTCGGCATGGGGCCGAAGGCCCCGCTGCGCGGCGAGCAGATCTGGTCCCCCGGGTCATTCCCGGGGGACTCCCCCGGGCCGTCCGCTGGCGGGCGCCCGGGCGGGCATGGGCTCGTCGTGGCCGGGTCGCACGTCGGCCAGACGAGCCGGCAGGTCGCCGCGCTGCAGGCGCGCGGCGGGGTGACCGGCGTGGAGCTGGACGTCCCGGCCCTGGTGCGCGGCGACGACGTGACCGGGCCCGCGGCCCGGCGGGTCGCCGACGCGCTCGGGCGGTCCGACGTGCTGCTCTACACCAGCCGCACGGTCGTTCCCGGCCGCGACCGGGCCGACAGCCTGGCCATCGCCCGCGCGGTGTCGGCAGCCCTGTCCCGGATCGTCCGCGAAACGCTGAGCGCGAGCCCCGCGAGCCCCGCGAGCCCCGCTGGCCCGGCGGGCCCCACGAGCCCTGCAGACCCTGCAAGCCCTGCAGGCCCCACGAACCCTGCAGGCCCCACGAGCCCCACGGGCCCGGCCTGGATCGTGGCCAAGGGCGGGATCACCTCCCACGACGTGGCGGTGCACGGCCTCGGCATCCGGCGGGCCGAAGTCACCGGCCAGCTGTTTCCGGGGGTGATCTCGGTGTTCAGCCCGCTCGACGCGGCTCCCGAGGCGATCGGCCGGCCGTATGTGGTCTTCGCCGGCAACGTCGGGGACGAGGAGACGCTGGGCCAGGTGGTGGCGATCCTGAACGGCGAACAGGAGGCCGGCTGATGCGCTGTGGTGGACGCCCCCGTGTCCGGTGGTGTCACGCGCGCCGCGAACTCTTTTCGCGGAGAATACCGCTCGAACGAAGCGCATCAAAAGTATTCAGCTGGCCGGCTGCGGCACGGTGCAGTTTATTTTTGGATTCGCGCCCACATAGTTGAGCGGACCGGCGAGGATCGTCACGCCGATCGTGCCGGCCTTGGTACAGCTACCGACAGTCCCGTTGTAATAGCCGCGCTGCCCGGCAGCGACGGCGCCGATAATTAGCCACATGACGAGAAACACCGATCCGATGTGCATTTCGACCTCCGCCATAACATCAGAGCGTAAAGAAGCAGCCACCCGAGATTGCCCGGCCCCTATTCCGGCCCCTGGATAAATCGTACCCGGGCGCGGCGGTGCCGGGTCCGGTACAGCAGGGGCCAGCGCCTTTTCCGGAAATCTGGAAATTCTAGGCGGGATCCGGCGCACGCCGTCCGGCGGCCAAGTGGGCGGAACATTTTATGGGCGGCGGCCCTGAGCGTAAGTATTCGGAAGTCCTGTGAGCGCGTCCGCGTTTGTGCTGGTAAACGCAGTCCTACCAGTCGGTAACCACACGATTTCCGAATACTTACCCCTGAGCGGCGCCCCTAAGAGTCTGGGCAGATAACGGTCCAGCTCGTACTCGGTGACCTGGCGGCGGTACTCGTTCCATTCCTCGCGCTTGTTGCGCAGGAAGAAGTCGAAGACGTGCTCGCCGAGGGTCTCCGCGGCCAGCTCGCTTTCCTGCATGACGTTGATCGCCTCGCCGAGGTCGTGCGGCAGCGGCTTGATGCCCATGGCGCGGCGCTCGGATGAGGTCAGCGCCCACACGTTGTCGTCCGCGGGGGGCGGGAGCTCGTAATCGTCCTCGATGCCCTTGAGCCCGGCGGCGAGGATCAGCGCGTAGGCCAGGTACGGATTGCACGCGGCGTCGATCGAGCGGAACTCCACCCGGGTCGCGTTGCCCTTGTGCGGCTTGTACATGGGCACGCGCACCAGCGCGGACCGGTTGTTGTGGCCCCAGCAGATGTAGGCCGGCGCCTCCCCGCCCGCCCCGGCGGTGCGCTCGGCCGCGCCCCACAGCCGCTTGTAGGAGTTGACCCACTGGTTGCAGACGGCGGTGATCTCAGCGGCGTGCCGCAGCAGCCCCGCGATGAACGCGCGGCCGGTCTTGGACAGCTGCAGCTCCGCGCCCGCCTCGTAGAAGGCGTTCCGGTCGCCTTCGAACAGGGACACGTGGCTGTGCATCCCCGAGCCGGGGTAGTCGGTGAACGGCTTGGGCATGAACGTCGCGTAGACGCCCTGCTCGATCGCGACTTCCTTCATCACCAGGCGGAACGACATGATGTTGTCCGCCGTGGTCAGCGCGTCCGCGTAACGCAGGTCGATCTCCTGCTGGCCCGGGCCGTCCTCGTGGTGGCTGAATTCCACCGACAGGCCCATGCTCTCCAGCATCATGATCGAGACCCGGCGGAAATCGTGCGCGATGCTGTGCGGCGTGTGGTCGAAGTAGCCGCCCGAATCGATCGGCTGCGGCCGCTCCCCGGGCAGCGGCTTCTCCTTGAGCAGGAAGAACTCGATCTCCGGGTGCGTGTAGAACGTGAACCCCAGGTCGGAGGCACGGCCGAGCGCGCGCTTGAGCACGTAGCGGGGATCCGCGTAGGACGGTGACCCGTCGGGCAGCAAGATGTCGCAGAACATCCGGCCCACACCCGGCGCCTCGCCCTTCCAGGGAAGCAACTGGAACGTCGACGGATCCGGCTTGGCGATCATGTCCGCCTCGTAGATCCGGGCGAACCCCTCGATCGCCGACCCGTCGAAGCCGATACCGTCCGCGAAGGCGCCCTCAAGCTCAGCCGGCGCCACGGCGACGGATTTCAGGTAGCCGAGCACGTCGGTGAACCAGAGCCGGACAAACCGAATGTCCCGCTCCTCCAGCGTGCGCAGCACGAACTCTTGCTGCCTGTCCACGCCTCTCACCCTAAACGCCCCCGGTCCAAATCCCAGCCTCCCATCGACGTGCGTCACGGCGTCGGCCCGAGGTCCCAGGTCGCCACGCTGTCCGCGCCACTAATTTGCCAGTGTGCCCTGCGCTTGTTTCCTCAGAGTTACGCCAGCCTCAGCGTCGCGGACGTCTTGCGCCTAGCCGATAATCCGGTGCCGGGGTGACGGAAGCCCTGGTCCTGGCGATCGGCGAAGGCCGCGAGGCGGTCCAGGCCGATGCCGCTGATCAGGAGGCGCTCCTTGCTGTTCGCCACGAGCTTCGCGGTCCAGTCGGTGAACCCGCCGTCGCCGATCTCCTCCGGCGTGCCGCGGACGTGCGCGTTGACCTTGAAACAGAGGTCACGGTAGTAGCCGCGGCCCCGCTGCCGCCGATCCCCGGCAGCACGCGGTCCAGCGCCCGCGGCGAAATCGCCGTCCCCTCGGTGCCCGCGCCGATACCCATAGTGTGAGCTTGCCGGAACCGCGCGCGAACCGCACCTGAGTTTCCCGGCTGGCCGGCGCCCCGCACGCTGGAACACGTTGCATGGGGTCCGTTCGGCCTGCGGGCGCGGCGGAGCGGGGCACTGCGGCCACCCTAAGCTAGATACGTGCCTATGCTGCGGATTGCCATGGCCCAGGTAAACGCGACCGTGGGGGATCTGGCGGGTAACGCGGACCAGATCGTCGACTGGACCCGCCGCGCCGCCCGGCAGGGCGCCCGGCTGATCGTGTTCCCCGAGATGATGCTCACCGGCTACCCCGTGGAGGACCTGGCGCTGCGCGCCTCGTTCGTGGCGGCCTCCATCGAGACGGTGCATTCCGTCGCGGAGCGGCTGGCCGCCGTGGGGCTGGGCGGCATCGCCGTGGTGACCGGGTATCTGGGCCGGCGCGCGGGCCTCGCGCCGCGCACCGGGCTGCCGGCCGGCGCCCCGCTGGATGCCGCCGCGCTGCTCTACGACGGGCGGGTGGTCATCACCACCGCCAAACACCATCTGCCGAACTACGGCGTGTTCGACGAGTACCGGTACTTCGTCCCGGGGAACACCGTGCCGGTCTTCCGGCTGGCCGCCGACGCCGCGGGAAGCGCGGACAGCCGGGGAACGGCGGACGGCGGGAACACCATCGACGTCGCGATCGCGATCTGCGAGGACCTGTGGCAGGACGGCGGCCCCGTCGCGGTGACCCGGCAGGCGAGGGCCTCGCTGCTGGTGGTACCGAACGCCTCCCCCTACGAGCGCGGCAAGGATGACGTGCGGCTCGCGCTGTGTGTCCGCTGCGCCGGGGAGGCCGGGGCGGCGCTGGCCTACGCGAACCTGATCGGCGGGCAGGACGAGCTGGTCTTCGACGGCGGCTCGCTGCTGGTCGCGGCGGACGGCGCCCTGCTGGCGCGCGGGCCGCAGTTCGAGGAGGCCGTGATCGTCACCGACCTGGACCTGCCCGCCGCCGAGGGCCCGATCGCCGACGATGGTGAGCCGGTGGACGCCGGCGACGGCACGGTCATCACGATCCGGCACATCGAACTCGAGCCGGTGGCCGGCCCGGGAGCGTGCCCGAAGCCACCGAGAACGCCGAGGAGCCGTTCTGGCCGTCGCTGCCGGATCGGGAGGAGGTCTACAGCGCCCTGGTCCTGGGGGTCCGGGACTACGTGCACAAGAACGGGTTCCGTTCGGTGATCCTCGGCCTGTCCGGCGGGATCGATTCGGCCCTGACCGCGACGATCGCCGCGGACGCGGTCGGCCCGGGCAACGTGTATACGGTGCTCATGCCCAGCCGGTACTCCACCGACCACTCGGTCGGGGACGCCGAGGAACTGGTCAAGCGGCAGGGGCTGCACTCGGTGACGGTGCCGATCCGGTCCATGGTCGACGCCTTCGAGGCCGAGCTGGCGCCGGCCGGGTTCCCCGCGACCGGGCTGCCCGCGGAGAACCTGCAGGCACACGTCCGGGGCGTGATCCTGATGGGACTGTCCAACGCGGCGGGCCATCTGGTGCTGACCACGGGCAACAAGAGTGAGCTGGCCACCGGCTACTCCACGCTGTACGGCGACTCGGCCGGCGGCTTCGGGCCGATCAAGGACGTGCTGAAGACGCTGGTGTGGGACCTCGCCCGCTGGCGGAACGAGCAGGCCGCCGCGCGCGGCGAGACCCCGCCGATCCCGGAGAACTCGATCACCAAGCCGCCGAGCGCCGAACTGGCCCCCGGCCAGATGGACACCGACTCGCTGCCCGGCTACGAGGTGCTCGACGCCCTGCTCGACGACTACGTGGAGAAGGACATGGGCTCGGCGCAGCTGATCGCGGCCGGTCACGACCCCGCCCTCGTGCAGCGGGTCATCCGGCTGGTGGACCTGGCCGAATACAAGCGCCGCCAGTACCCGCCCGGTCCCAAGATCACGCCGAAGAACTTCGGCCGGGACCGTCGCCTGCCGATCACCAGCGCCTGGCGGGAGCGCCTGCCGGGCAGCTGAATCTGGGGCGGGGTTCTCGGGCCCGGCCGTCAGCCGGCTCCGGGCGTCAGCGGGGGGTGAGGCCCAGGAGCATGGTGTCCACGACACGCTCGGCGAACTCCGCGTTGCGCTCGATCGTGTCGCACTTGCCGCGCGACATCGCGGCGCCGGTCAGCGTCGTCATGACGATGTCGATGTCGATGCCGGCGCGGAGCTCCCCGGTCTCGATGCCGCGCCGCAGCACGGAGCGGATCACGTTCCGCCGGGGCTCGACGATGGTCTCGGCGTAGCGGGCCATCAGCCGGGGGAACTTCTCGCCCTCGCCGAGCAGCAGCGTGTACTGCCAGGTCCGCCGCGGGTCGGCGGCGTCCTGCGACATGACCGCGACCAGGGTGATCAGGTCATCGCGGACGGATTCGCCGTGCGGGTCGGGCAGCGGGCTCTTCAGCGAGCCCAGCGCGGCCAGTAGCAGGTCCTCCTTGTTGTGCCAGCGCCGGTAGACCGTGGCCTTGCCGACGCCGGCCCGGGCGGCGACCTCCTCGACGCACAGGCCGTCGGCGCCCTTCTCCGCGAACAGCTCGAGGGCAGCTTCGATGATCGCCTGCTCGGCGCGCTCGCTGCGCGGGCGGCCGGGGCGGCGCCCCGCGGCGGGCCCGCTGCCCGGGCCCACCTGCGGGCTGGTGCTGCCGGCCCGCGCATCCGGGCAGCGTTCGCCGAGCGGCCCGAGCTCATACTCGTCGCCCGGGGCCGCCGCGGTGAGGTGCACGGCTGCCGGATTCATCTGTCCTTACCTTTCCACGCCGGGCGATCGGCCGGCAAAGTCCCCTGGCCACACATCGACGAGGTACTCATCGGCCGGGTCGGCCGCCGCCTCGGCGGTGAGGTTCTGCTGCCAGACGCCGAGCGCGTCAGCGGGGTCGATCCGGCGGACTACGGGCGCTTCGGCGGCTGCCCGCTCAACCCGCTGCGGCACAGCCCGCTCCCGGTCAGCCGGCTGCAGCACAGCCCGCTCCGGGGCGGACGGCTCGGCTGTCTCCGCGACTGGCTCCGCGCCGGACCGGCTGAGGCCCGGCATCCAGCGGAGCACCACGATGGCGCCGGCCAGCGCGATGGCCGCGGCCACGATCGTGGTCACGTGCATGGCGCTGACGAAGGCCTCGTTGGCGGGACCCAGCAGGGCCCGGCCCGCCGTGCCGAGCTGTGCGGCCACGGCCTGCGTGGCCGAGATGGAACCACCGGCCGCGCCCCGCGTGGCGGCCGGAAGGCTGGCGAGGGCCGGGCTCAGCGTCTGGTGGTAGGACTGGGCCAGGATCGAGCCCAGCACGGCCACACCCAGCGCGACGCCGACCTGGCGCGCGGTGTTGGTCAGCGCGGAACCGGCGCCGGCCCGCTCCCGGGGCAGCACGTCCATGACCGCGGACGTGGCGGCCGGCATCGCGGCGCCGATGGCCGCTCCCTGAATGAAGAACAGCAGCCCCAGCAGCCAGACCGGGGAGGCCGTGCCGAGCAGCCCGTACCCGGCGAGCGCGGCGGCCATGACGAACATGCCGGCAGTCCCCACGACCTTCGGCCCGTACCGCCGGACCAGTGCGGCGCTACGCGGGGACAACAGCAGCTGTCCGACCGCGAACGGCACAGTCATAAGACCCGCGTCAAGCGCGCTGTAGCCCCGGACGTTCTGCAGGTAGAAAGCGGTGAAGAAGAACACCCCGCCCATGCCAAAGAAGACCAGGCCGAGCGCGCCCACCGACGCCGAGAGGCGGCGGTCGCGGAACAGCCGGACGTCCAGGGCCGGATGACGGGTCCGGGACTCGTGCCAGGCGAAGACCGCGAGCACGGCCAGGCCGCCCGCGATGGGGCCGAGCACCGAGGGGTGCACCCAGGAGCCGGCGTCGCCGCCCTGGACGATCCCGAAGACGACCAGCACGAGGCCGGCGATCGAGAGCAGTACGCCGAGAATGTCGATGCCGGCCCGCTCGGGGTTCCTTGACTCGGGAACCAGCACCGCGACAGCGATCGCACCGGCCGCCGTGACGGGAAGGTTGATCAGGAAGACCGAGCCCCACCAGAAGTGGGCCAGCAGCACGCCGGCGAGCACCGGCCCGATTGCGAAGCCGATGCCGACGGCGGAGGCCCAGATGCCGATGGCCTTGGGCCGCTCCCGCGGCTCGAAGACGTTGGAGATGATCGACAGCGTCTGCGGCATGACGGCCGCGCCGCCCAGGCCCATGGCCGCACGCGCGAAGATCAGCTGATCGGGCGAGCGGGAGTAGGCGGACAGCAGCGAGCCGATCCCGAACAGGACCAGGCCGATCATGAGCATGCGCTTGCGGCCGATCCGGTCGCCGATGACCCCGAAGGTGAACAGCAGGCCGGCGAACACCAGCGTGTAGGAGTTGATCGCCCATTCGAGCTGGCTCTGGCTCGCGCCCAGGCCGCCGTGCGGCTCGGCGATCGTCTTCAGCGCGACATTCAGGACGGTGTTGTCGATGACGATGGCGAGAAGGCTGATGATGAGGACGCTGAGAATGCCCCATCGCCGTCGGTAGATCGTTTGCGTATCCATGATGCCTTTCGCAAGCGGACGTACGGTCCCGCGGCCAGTGGAACCCCAGGCCCCGCGGCCAGCGGGAAGATCACGCGCAGTGCTGGCGTTCCGGCTGGCAAGGCCCGCTAGGTGAGGGCCCCTGGGCTCGCAGCTCCCGGCCCGGCCGTCGCGTCCTTGCGATCCGCGCTATCGATACGGAACAGGTTCGTATCGGAACAGATTCCCGGCGGGCACCTTATTTCTTGGGTCACTCGGTGGTGACAGCCCGCGAACGGCGGGTCCGCGCCGCCGCCGGCGGATGCCGGCCGGCGCCGGGCGGGCCGCCGGCGGGTCTAGTCCTTGGCGGCGGCCAGGCCGGCCAGGGCCTGACGGCGGTGGCCGGCGCCGGACTCGACGAGCGGCCTGAGGTAACCGGCGAAGGTAGCCGCCTCCGCCGGGTCAAGGAGATGATCGAGGACTTCACCGAACGGCGGCAGCTGGGGGCCGGGCGAGGCGCGCAGGAAGCGGCCCCACGGGCACGGCGGCCGGGCGGCCTGCACGTTGACCCGCAGCTGACAGGCGATCTCCCGGAATCCGGCCCGTTCGGCCAAGCGGACAAGATCACGATCGTCGAAGCCGGGTTCCGGGCCGCGGGTTTGCGCCTGCAGACCGGCGTAAAACAGCCTGACCTTGGCGGCGATGCCGGCGACCGGGCGTACGTCGTAGCCGAAGAACCAGCCGGGTTCGGCCTGCAGCTGGCTGACCGGCTCGACCAGGACGGCCCGGCCGCCCGGCCTGAGGACCCGGTGGAACTCCCGCAGCGCCGCGGCCTTGTCCTTGACGTAGCTCAGCACGGACCTGGTCGTGACCACGTCCACGGAGGCGTCCTCGACACCGGCCAGGGAATCGGCGGATGCCTGCCGGAAGTCGCAGCGGCCGAGCAGACCCTCGGCGGCGACCGCCTCCCGGCAGCGGTCAAGCAGGTCCGGCGAGATGTCCGAGAAGATCACCCGCCCGGTGGGCCCGACCCGTTCCAGGGCGCCGAAGGCGATCAGGCCGTCGCCGGTTCCGACGTCCAGAACCGTGTCACCGGGCTGGAGGCGGGCCCGGTCCAGCAGGTCATCGCGCAGCGGGTAAAGGAAGGTCGTCAGCCGGCGTTCCCGGGGCGCCTCGCCGGCCCCGTGGCGCACGCGCAGCAGCCAGGGGTGCCAGCGATCCGGGCTGGCCGGCGGCCCTGACGGGTCCGCGCCGGCGAAAACGCGGGCGGAAACGCTGGCGGGGGTTAATGGCCAGGCGGCACCGGCGGGAGCGACGCCGGGCTCGGTGGGGGCAACCGGAAGGAGCAGTACATCCTTGGCGCGCGGCCGGCGCTTCGATCCCGGCGGCGGCCGGAGCCACGGTTCCGCGGCCGGCCGGGCAGGCTTGGTTTCGCGGGCGGGACGGCCGGGGCGCGGTTCCGGCGACGGCTCGCGCTCCCGCCACGGGTCTCGCTGCGGCCATGGGTCCCGGGGCGGCAACGGGTCCCGGGCTGGCGGGGCGGGCCGCGGCCCCGATGCGGGCCGGGCGGCTTGCGGCTGTGAGGCGGCCCGGCCGGGCCATGGTTCCCGGACCGGCTGAGTCGGCCACGGTTCCCGCCGCGGCTGGGGTCGCGGCTGCGATGGTTCCCGAACGGGCTGGGCCAGGGGCCGGTCCGGCGCTGGGCGCGCAGGCTGCGGTTCCCGAACGGGCCGTCCCAGGGGTGCGTCCGCCGCTGGGCGCGCAGGCTGCGGTTCCCGAACGGACCTGGCCAGGTGCGGGTCGGGCGCTGGGCGTCCCAGCCGGCGCGGCTCGGGGGGCGGGGGCTGGAGCCATGCTTCCGGGGCCGGGCCGACCGGACCGCCCGGCCCGCGCCTGGTCGCGGCGCCCGGGCCGGTCGAGGTCTGCGGCACGCGGGCGGTCGCGGTCCCGGGGATCCGCCGGGCCGCGGGGCCGCGCCGGATCGCGGTGCACAGGAAGGCGGCCACGAGCAGGACGCCGACTGGCACGGCGATGGCGGCCCGCATCGCGGTGATGAACGAGTCGTGCGCGGCCAGCCGGTTCTGCAGGATGGCCAGGACGATGGCGCTGCCCAGGGCCGAACCGGTCTGCCGGGCCGTGTTCATGACGCCGGAGGCGGCGCCCGCGAGCCGGGGGCTGACGTTCCGCGTGGCGATCGTCTGCATCGGCGACATGGTGCAGCCGACGCCCAGCCCGGCGATCAGATAACCGGGCAGCAGGTCGTACCAGCGTGACGTGGGGCTGGCGGCCAGGACGATCGCCGCCAGGCCGGCCGCGTACAGCGTGAAGCCGGTCATCAGCAGGTACTTTCCGCCCCGGTCGGCGAGGCGGCCGGCGAACGGCGCGGTGAAGCCCGAGACCAGCGCGGACGGTGCTATCGTCAGCCCGGCCTTGATCGGGCTGAAGCCCAGCACCGTCTGCAGGTAGATGCTCAGCGGCAGCGCCATCCCGACCAGGCCCATCGAGATGATCACGCTGACCGTGCTCATCAGCGCGTAGTTCCGGTCGTGGAAGAGCGAGAACGGCAGCAGCGGCGGCCGGTCCTGGCGCAGGGCCTGGACGAGCACGAAGATGACCATCAGCAGAACGCCGACCGCGAGGATCAGCGGAATGCTGATGAACGACCAGACCGTGCCCCAGTGACAGCTTTGCCCTTCGACCAGGCCATAGGTGATCGCGACCAGGGCCGCGGTCGCGATGAGCACGCCGGGCAGGTCGAGCGGCTGCCGCTGGCCGGACCGCACCTGCGGGATGACCAGGCTGGCGAGCACCATCGTGATGACGCCCACCGGGACGTTGACGAAGAAGATCCACTGCCAGCTGAGCCAGGTCACCAGCGTGCCGCCGACGGTGGGGCCGGCGATGGTGGCCACCCCGGCCACGCTGCCCCAGACTCCCAGGGCGGCGCCGCGCCGGTGGCTGGGGAAGATCGCGATGATGATCGCCATGGTCTGCGGCAGCAGCAGCGCGGCCCCGAAGCCCTGCACGACCCGCGCGGCGATCAGTTCGGTGGCGTTCTGCGAAAGGCCCGAGGCGGCCGAGGCCAGGGTGAACACGGCCACGCCCGCCCGGAAGAGGGTCCGCCGGCCGCGCAGGTCGCCGAGACGTCCCGCGGTGATCATCGAGACGGCGAGCACGATGATGTAGGCGTTGATCACCCACCCGATCTCCGCCAGGGAGGCGTGCAGCGCGCGGCGCATGTCCGGGATCGCGATGTTCACGATCGTCAGGTCGAGCAAGGTCATGAAGAAGCCGAGGCTGAGCGTCAGCAGGACCGCCCACTCATTACCCCGCCTGCTCGGCATGGCTCCAGCCACCTTTCGTTCGGCCTGATGACCGGGCCCGATTATCGGCCCGATGATTGGCTCGGCGGCAGGCGGCTAGGGGGACGGCATGGCGCTCCTCTTAGTCCTCACCCTTAGTGCTCACCCTTAGTGCTCACCCTTAGTGCTCACCCTCTACACGTACCAAGAGGTGCATCGGTTCGTAGTTCGTCACATCGTGTCCCCCGGAAGCTACTCCGCGAAGCCTGGTCCTCGTCCTCACAAGCCGAGCATGACGTCGGCCTGCTGGAGGAGTCCCTCGGCCCGGTCGACCGCCACGGTGAGCAGCAGCCGGGTGAACTCTCCGTCCAGCTCCACCGTGACCGACGTCTCGCCGTCGCCGGCGCGGTACGCGCCCGCGCGGCACGGCCCGGCCCACGCGGCCGCCATCCGCAGCCGGCGGATCAGCACCGTCCGGTCGAGCGACGGGGCGGCCGGGGCGGACGCGGGCCACGACGTGGCACCGTCGTTCATCAGCGCGATGATCCGGTCCAGGGCCAGGCGCAGCGGCGAGCCCCCGGCGGGCGGAACGGCGAGGATCAGCGACTGCACCCGGGCGGGGCGTTCGGGGCTGAGCCGGATCTCGACCTGGGCCACTCCCCCGTCCCCCGTCACCCACCAGCGGCAGTGCGCGGGCGTATCAAACTCCGCAGGCCGTTTCTCGTCGTCGCGGAAGTCCCCGAGACGCTCGCGGATCAACGCGATCTTGTGCTGCCGTTCGGCGAACGGCTCGTCGAGGGCGACGTTGGCGGAAAAGAGCTTCCCCGCCACCGCGTCGTCCCAGGCCTGCAGCAACTGTGCGACCTCGTCGCGGGCGGCCGCCGTCTCCGGCCACGGGCCCGCGGGGGCCAGCGCCAGGGCCCGGTCCACGTGCGCGGAACCATCCAGATGTGCGGCGCGGTCCGGAACGGCGCGGCGCGCCTGCTGCCTCAGGACGGTGGTGAGCAGCCGCACCGCGAACGGCCCGACGGGCGCGTACGTGCTGTTGCCCAGGGTGATCACGCCAAGGCCGGTCGCCGGATGCCAGCGCATGTTGCTGCCGAAACCGGGATAGCCGCCGCTGTGCAGGACGACCCGTCCCCACACCGGGTCATCCTCGACGAACAGCCCGAACCCGTAACTGCCGGTCGCCGAGCTGCCCGGCATCGGCACGGGAAAGCGCGCACCGGTGGCGACCTGCGGAAGCTGCATCTCGCGCCGGGCCGAGCGGGACAGCGGGTGCGGGCCGCCGGCGTCCTCCGGGCCGGGCGGGAAGGCGGCGGCGAAGCCTGCGACCCAGGCCGCGAGGTCCCGCACGCAGCTGAACACCCCGCCCATCGGGGCGAACGCGCCGGACGGGGCCGGGGCGATCTCCGACCATCCCCCGCCCGTCCGCCGGTGGCCGGCGGCCAGCTCCTCCGGGGCGAATTCGGCGGCCTCGAAGCCCGTGCGCGACATACCGAGCGGGGCCAGCAGCCGGGCCCTGATGAAATCCGGGTAGGGCGTGCCCGAGACCGCGGAGATGACCCGGCCGAGGATCGCGTAGCCGAGGTTGGAGTATTCGAACCGGGTACCGGGCGCCCACGCGAAGCTGACGCCACCGGACAGGAACCCGGAGAATTCCGGCAGCGGCGTCCCCTGCTGCCGGTCCCCCCACGGGTCATCGGTGGGGAACCCCGCGGTCATGGTCAGCAGGTGCCGGATCCGGACCCGCTGCGCGTCGGGCGTGACCGCCGGCCAGCCGCGGAGCTCGGGCACGTAGTCTTCGGCCAGGTCGTCCAGGCTGAGCGCGCCTTCGTCGCGGAGCGCCAGCACCGCCGAGGCGGTGAAGCTCTTCGTCATGGAGGCGATCCGGAACACCGTCCCGGCGTGCGGCACGCCCCCGCCGTCCGGCGCCCCGGCAGGCACGGCCCCCGCGGCAGGCACGGCCCCGGCGGCCCGGCACTGCCCGAATCCCCCGGCGTGGACGAGGCGGCCGCCCGCCACAATGCCGTACGCGATCCCCGGCTGGCCGCCGCGGCGCTGGTAGCTCTCGGCCAGGGCGTCCACCGCGGCCAGGTCCGCCGCGTCAAGGTCCACGCCGCCCAGCCCTGCCTCCGCCGTCATGCTCGCCTCCCGGCCATGCCATGCCTCCTGACGCTGATCCGACTGCCCAGTCTCTCAAGTTCGGGACGTTCCGCTCTGGCGCCGCACACGGCGCGTTGATTCGCTACTGAAGGCTGGGGCATTCAGGGTGTTCCGTCCGGTCCTGGTGCGTGCGATGATTGGTGTGTCCGGGGACGCCACAGGGGCGCCTCGAGACGGGAGGTTCAACGATGAATCCGCAGGCAGAAGGACCAGGCCCGGCCGCTATCGATAAGCGGACCGCAGCCGCAGTCCCGGCCGCGGCACCCGCCGCCGGCCCGTTGCCCGCCGCTACCGGCCCCACCAGCCTGACCCGGGCCGCCGCGCCGGAACCGCTGTACGGCGGCACCTCGAGACGGCGCGTAACCATCCGGGACGTCGCCGCCGCCAGGGCGCGCGGCGAGAAGTGGCCCATGCTGACCGCCTACGACGCGCTCTCCGCGCACATCTTCGACGAGGCCGGCATTCCGGTGCTGCTGGTCGGCGACTCGGCCGGGATGGTGGTGTTCGGGCACGACACGACGATCCCGGTCACCGTCGATGACCTGATCCCGCTGACCGCCGCCGTCGTGCGGGGCACGAGCCGGGCCCTGGTCGTCGCCGACCTGCCGTTCGGCTCCTACCAGGCATCGCCCGGTGACGCACTTAACGCCGCGGTCCGGTTCATGAAGGAATCCGGCGCGCACGCGATCAAGCTGGAGGGCGGCCAGCGGGTCGCGCGGCAGGTCGAGGAACTGGTCGCGGCCGGGATCCCGGTGATGGCCCACCTCGGCCTCACGCCGCAGTCGGTGCACGCGTTCGGCGGGTACCGGGTGCAGGGCCGCGATGAGGACGGCGAGCGGCTGCTGCACGACGCCAAGACCCTGGCAGCAGCGGGCGCGTTCGCCGTCGTCCTGGAGTGCGTGCCAGCCACGCTCGCGGCGCGGGTGACCGGGGCCCTGTCGATCCCCACGATCGGCATCGGCGCCGGCCCGGACTGCGATGCCCAGGTCCTGGTGTGGCAGGACATGGCCGGCCTGTCACCGCGGACGCCAAAGTTCGTCCGGAAGTACGCGGACGTGGCCTCGGTCCTGCATGAGGCGGCCTCGGCGTACGCTTACGACGTGGTGTCCGGCGCGTTTCCCGGCCCGGCGGAGTCCTACCGCTGAGCCGCGACCATTCCGCGGGAATCCTCCGGCCGGGCACTTTGCCGGTCAACGCTGATCGACGTGAGCGCGGCCCGGTGAGCGGGAAGGCTGGTCGACGGAGGGATCCCGATGTACATACCCGCACATTTTGCGGCCGATGACGGCCTGGTGAGCGAACTGCTCGCCAGGCACGGCGCGGCTGACCTGGTGACGAACACGTCGCAGGGGCTGCTGGCGACGATGCTGCCGTTCGTTTACGACCCCGGGGCCGGCGAGCACGGCGCGTTGCTCGGCCACGTGGCGCGCAGCAACGACCAGTGGAAGGTGCCGTCCATCGGCGAGTCACTGGTCATCGCCCGGGGTGCGGACGCCTACATCTCGCCGGCCTGGTACCAGTCCACCGCGGAGCACGGCCGGGTGGTCCCGACCTGGAACTACATCACCGCCCACGTCTACGGCAGGCTCGTCATCCACGACGACCCGGGCTGGGTCGAGGACCTCGTGCGCCGGCTCACGGCCAAGCACGAGAACGGCCGCGAGAATCCCTGGTGGGTAGATAACGCGCCACCGTCGTTCATCGCGGGTCAGTTGCGCGCGATCGTCGGCGTGGAACTGACCATCACGCGGATCGAGGCGAAGGCCAAGCTGAGCCAGAACCGGCCGCAGGCCGACATCGACGGCGTGATCGCGGGCCTGCGTGCCGAGGGCCTCGACCAGAACGCGGACGACATCGAACGGGCGCGGCCGGCGGCGAAGTAGCGCCCGCGCGCGGAGACGTCTGATGAGCAGCTGAACGGTCGCGATGCTACGGGGTGGGAAGGCAGTAAAGTCCGGTCACTATTGGGGTGTTTCCGGGGGGTTGCTCGTTTGGGCATACTTGACTGAGCGCAGCGACCCCTCGGCGCGCTTCCGCTATCTCATCCGGCAGAGGAGTCTGCGACGAACGCCGAACTTGCTGACCGGCTCATACCTGTTAGCAGTTCTGAGGTGCTGGCGCTGCTTAAGACGGTCCATGTTGGCCGGATTGCGTTCACGTATCACGATTTGCCTGGCATTCAGGCGGTCAGCCATGTGATCGACGGCGGTGACATGATCATCCGGAGTCACGGCCGGCCGCCCGTCATCACGCCGACGCGTGCCGGGACCGTCGTCCTGGCCTATGAGGCGGACGCTATCGACCCCAGGACGTTCGCCGGCTGGAGAGTCACGGTGACCGGTAGCGCGGGCCTGGTCCGCGACCCAGACGAAATTGCCCACTACCAGTCGGTACTGCCGCCGTGGCCGGTTAGTAGCGGTACCAGCCAGTTCATCCGTCTTCATCCGGGGTTCATGAGCGGTTACCGTTTCCTCGGGTCCAATGATGAGCGGCCTGCGTAGTAGTCGGCCACCGCCGCAACGGACTGCTTCGGCTCCCGGCTCGTATCCGGATTCGTACCGGACGCCTTTGCGTCTTACGCCGCGGCGGACCTCAGCGGGGGCAGGACTTCCTTGCCGATCATCTCGATGGTTGCCATCGGGTTGTCCGACATCACCTGAATGGAAACGATGTCCGCCCCGACGTCGGTCACGAGCGGCCGGTAGGCGTCGATCAGCCCGGCGGCGTCCGGGACGCACGTGTAGCTGCTGAGGACCTCCGATCGTTCCATCTTGTCGGCCCGCGCCCGGAGATCGGCGGGGTCGGCGGTCTCCAGCCGGCCGGGGGCGCGCAGTCCCCGCATCGGCAGCAGGCAGCGCCATGCCGCGTTGTCGTCTTCCGCCAGCACCGTCCACCGGGTGGCCAGGATGAGCTGGGGGGCGCCACGCTCGGCGGCCGCGCGCCGGTAGGGCCCGATGACGTTGGCCAGCGTGTCCTGGGGCTGCTTGACGCTCGTGATCAGGCCGCCGGCGTAGCGTCCTGCGAAGCCGGCGGACTTGGGGCCGCCGGCCGCCATCATCACCGGCAGCCGGCCCACCGGCGGTGAATAAAGCCGCGCGGTCTCGGTCGTGTAGTAGGTCCCGTCGAACGAGACCTTCTCCCCTGCGAAAAGCCGGTGGATGATCTCCAGGGCTTCCCGCATACGGGCCTGCCGCTCCGCGTAACCGGGGAACGCGAAGCCCAGCGGCCGCTCGTTGATGGCCTCGCCGGTCCCCACGCCGAGCAAGAGCCGGCCACCGGACAGCCGGTCCGTGGTCGCCGCCATCTGCGCGACCAGCGCGGGGTGATAGTGGAACAGCGGGCACGTGACGGCGGTCCCGAGCTGGACCCGCTCGGTCCGGGCCGTGACCGCGCCCAGCCACGACCAGACGAAACCGGCCGCGGACGGGTCGTCCACCCACGGATGGAAGTGATCCGAGCCGAGGACCACGTCAAAACCGGCTTCCTCGGCCGCCACCGCCTGTTCCACCAGCTCCTCGGGCTGAGAGGCCTCGTGACTGCACAGCCAGGCAAATTTCATCGGTCACCTGAATCCCGCGAGACGATCACCTGATCAGGACGCTACCAAAGCGCCCCGGTGCACCCGCATCCGCGCCCGGAGTCCGCGACACGACCGTGCGCAATCGCTTGATGACCGTGCGCATTACCACGGGTTAGGGCACGATGGACATGTGAACCGGGACGAGGTAGCCGCACTGCGGGCCCTGCTCGCGCCGACCGGGTGGCCGGCACGTGCCCGGGTCTTCGCGCGCGCCCTGCGGACCTCGATCGGGGCGCGCGGCGGGCTGCTCCTCGTCGGGACACCAGAGGAGGAGCCGTGGCATCTCGCGGCGCACCTGGACGACGAGAGCCGCCTGTCCGGGATCGCCGAACTGGCCCCGACCCTCGTCCGCTGGAACGCCCCGGTGAACGCGCCACCGCACCTGCGGGTCGGCCTCGGCCGCCTGGAAGCCGCGCGGCGTGGTGAGACGCTGTTCGTGGTCACGCCGGACACCGCGCCCGCCCCGCTGCTGGAACGGGTCAGCGACGCCCGCCGGGTCGGCGCCACGATCCTCGCGCTGAACCAGGGCGACCGCGAGCTGGGCGGGCTGGCGCACGAAACGCTGGCGGTACCGCCGGGTGACACCTCGCCGGTGTCGTTCACCGTGGCCCAGCACCTGGTCAGCGCGGCGGCCGGGGAACGCGTCCCGCATCCGCGGCGCGGCGTGCGCGAACGGCTGGCGCACCTGCTGGACGTGGTCAGCGGCCCGTCCGTATAAGGCTCAGCTGTCCAGGCTGAGGACCATGGTCGGGCGCTCGATGACGTGATCGGGCCGCAGCGGCCGGACGGCCGTGCCGATCGCGAAAAATTCGGTCGTGTGGGCGCCCCAGGTGTGGCTGTGCTGCCGCAACTGGACCCCGACGATGCCCTCCGCGTGCAGTGCCTCCGCTTCCGCCTGCATCCGGCTCATGGCCAGCTCGCGGGCGTCGTAGAGGGCCTGGGTGAACTGCTCGATCTCGACGTTCCGCCCGATGTTGCCCAGCATGCTGCCCATGCGCTGGTGCGCGATGTGATAAACGCAGGAGCCCATGACCAGGCCGAGCGGGGCGTAACCGGCCCGGATGAGGGTCCAGAAGTCCTGGCCGGACAGGTCGGAGGTGAACGGCTGGTTCTTGTTGTTCCGCCACTGGGTGACGCCCCCGCCGCCGGCGCCCCCCTCGGCCTTGACGGCGGTGCCGACCGCGATGAACTCGGCGATGTCGTTGCCGAACTCCTTCAGCTCCACGTCCAGCCGGACCCCGACGATCCCGTCCGCGTGCAGCGCGTCCGCCTCGGCCTCCATCCGCGTCATGGCCAGTTCCCGCGCGTGGTACATCGCCTGGGAGAGCACGTCGAGTTCCTGGTTCTTGCCCCACCGGCCGATCTGCAGGCCGACGTGGTAGATGGAGGTGCCCAGCACCAGGCCGACCGGGCGGAAGCCGACCTCGCGGACCAGCAGGAACTCGTTCACCGACAGGTCGGAGGTGAAGATGCTGCCCGCACGCCCCGGCTCGAGCTCGGCGAGCCGGCGCATGGCGTCCTGCGGGACTCCCGCTGCGCCCAGTTCTTCGGTGGTGTTCTGGTCGGTCATCCGGCCCTCTCTTACGATCGTCCGATTCGCGTACGCGCGGCCTGCCGGCGCTGCGGGTCCAGGGATAGCACGGCGAGGCTCGGCTGCCGCTCGTGGCCCGCCCGGCCCGCCCGGCCCGCCCGGCCCGCCGGGCCGCCAGCGCCGGCCGCGGCCGGCCCGCCCAGCAAGGCGACCGGCCGCCCGGCGGAGAAACGGGCGATCGAGGTGCCGATGATCGTCGTTTCCACGATGTGATCGCGCCGGCCTTCCTGCATGGGGCATTCGCGCTCGCTGACGCGCATCTGCATGTCGGCGATCACGACGCCCTCGGCGCCGAGGCGCCGCACCTCCCGTTCGAGCTGTATCCGGGCGTCGTGGCGGCCCTCGTGGACCAGCTCGGTGTACCCGGCCACTTCGGCGTTTCCCGAACTCCAGCGCGTCTGGCCGACGGTGAGCCAGTCGTCGTGCCGCGCCGCGACCGAGATACCGAGCGCGAGACCGGCCGGCACCCAGCCGCGCATGATCAGCTTGGCGAAGTCCTGGCCGGACAGGTCGGAGGTGAACGGGGTCTTCGGCGGCGGCGCGCCCGGGGCGCGCACCGCGGTCCCGATCGCCTTGAACTCCAGGCCGCCCGCCGGGAAGTGCCCGATGGACAGTTTCACGCCGACCACGCCGTGGCCGCCGAGAGTGGCGCATTCGGCGATCATCCGGTTGATCGCGGTGTGCCGGGCGTCGTAGAGCGCCTGCACCAGCGGGGCGAAGGAGGTGGCGCCGCCGCGGCTGGACACCTGCGTGGCGGCGCGGTTCGGCCCGAACGAGTACGGGTTGCCGTAGTAGCCGGTCCACGCGCCGGCGCAGCCGTACCCGCCAGCGTAGCCGATGTTGTACACGGCCGCGCCGAGGACCTGGCCGGTCGGCCCGAAGCCGACGCTGCGGATCGCGGTGAACTCGTCCGCGGACAGCGCGGAACCCCACGTGCCGCTGCGCTGGATCTCCGCCATCCGCGCTTCAGCGGCCGGTGGCAGCCCCGCCGGGCGCGGATCATTCGTCACGGCGCACCTTTCTCGCAGGTCACCTCACGATACTCTGCCGCCGGCGCCCGCAAACCCGGCGTCACTCCGTCCCCGGCGCCCCGGAGACCAGCGTCATCCGTCGTCGCCGTCCTGCGCGTCCCACTCCCGGTTCCGCTCCTGGACCAGTTCCAGGGCGCGGCTGGCTTCCTCCCGGGTGGCGTAGGGCCCGAGCCGGTCCTTGCCGGGGCAGCCGTCGTCGCCTTCGACCTGGTGGTGCTTGAGGCAGTACCACCAGTGCTTGTCATCGTCCATGGACATTAGACTCGCAGAGTATGGCAACCAAGCTCCACCCGGGCGGACCTTCCGCGCTCCGCCCGGTTCCCCCGCAGATCCCACGGCCCGAGTACGTCGGTAAGAAGCGCCCGCGACTGGGCGAGCCCGACGTCAAGGACGCCGCCACGATCGAGCGGATGCGGGTGGCCGGCCGGATCGCGGCCCAGGCTCTGGCCGAGGTCGGGAAGCACGTCACCCCCGGCGTCAGCACCGACGAGCTGGACCGGATCGGGCACGACTTCCTGATCGAGCGCGGCGCGTACCCCAGCACGCTCGGCTACCGCGGCTACCCGAAGTCCCTGTGCACGTCGCTGAACGACGTGATCTGCCACGGCATCCCGGACGACACGGCGATCCGCGACGGCAACATCGTCAACGTGGACATCACGGCCTTCATCGGCGGCGTGCACGGCGACACCAACGCGACGTTCTGCGCGGGTGAGGTCGACGAGGAGTCCCGGCTGCTCGTGGAGCGCACCCACGAGGCCATGATGCGCGGGATCCGGGCCGTGGCACCGGGACGGCCGCTGAACGCGATCGGCCGGGTCATCGAGTCCTACGCGCGCCGGTTCGACTACGGGGTGGTCCGCGACTTCACCGGTCACGGCATCGGCACGACGTTCCACTCCGGCCTGGTCGTCGCGCACTTCGACGACCCCGGCAACGACTTCATAATGGAGCCGGGGATGACGTTCACGATCGAGCCGATGCTGACCCTCGGCACCATTGATTACGACATCCTGGCCGACAACTGGACGGTGGTCACCAAGGACCACAAGCGGACCGCCCAGTTCGAGCACACCATCCTGGTCACCGACGATGGCCACGAAATCCTGACGCTGTGTTAGCCCGGGGGGCGACCCAGTGTGCCCGGTCAAATGGCTAACGTGATCTTGAGGTGCCGTCCCGGGTCTGATGGGGGTGGCGCCGACCGCCGCGGATCCAGCCCCGACCGATTCTATTTCCAGGGCGTCAGCCTGCCAGCGGCCCGGGCTCGCCGGGGTGCGCTGGAGAATCCTGATCGTGACCGTCGGTGTTCCGGGACTTGTACTACTGGGCGGCGCGGCCCACGTATTCCAGGAGCCGCGGGTCGATGCGGCTGAGTCCCTTGCGGTCGTACCACCGCACGAGCGCCGTGCCCGCGGCCAGCCAGATGACCAGCCCGGCCGCGGCGGCGACAACGGATCGGGTCAGCCCTGCGTTGGCCTGGGCGTCGAAGTACAGGATTGCCCGGGTGCCGTCGAGGATCTGCCGCAGCGGCTCGGCCTGGGCCAGCGTGTGCAGGAAGACTGGCAGGGCCTGCAGCGGTACGGTGCCGCCGGCGGAGGCCAGTCCTGCGTAGACGAACAGCAGCATCGCCAGGAGCTGGCCGATGGACGCGCCCAGGACCGCGAACAAGACCATCGTTCCCTCGGCCACGCTGGCGGCCGCCAGCCAGGTCAGCAGCCACAGCAGTCCGGCGTGGGGGGCGTCCATGCGGAACAGGCCGGCCGCCACCAGGAGCATGAGCCCGGTCGTCAGGCCGGCGAGCAGTGCGGCGATGACCCACTTGATGATCAGCGTCTGCCATCTGCTGATCGGCACCGGCCGGCGCTGGCTCCACCGCGGCCCGATTTCGGTGGTGGCATAGCCGAGGTAGGCGTCTACCGACGAGTTGACGATGGCCCCGCCGAGGAAGCCGCACATGAGGGTCAGCAGGGCGATGTAGAAGGCGCTCAGCCCGAGCGCCGTGTGGCTGGGCAGCGGGCGGTACACCCTCGTCGGCACGGTGACCGGGTCGGCCAGGAACGCCCTGGTGACCGGGCTTGCGCTGCCTGCTGGCATGCTGGCGGTGAGCTTTCGCCCAATCTGGCGTGACGCCGAATCGAGGGCGGGCTGCAGCACGCCGGTGGCCAGGCCCACGCCTTCGGTGCCGGCCCGCTGGTTGGTCAGGATGGTGATTCCCGGACGCCCGTATCCCGGCCCGCTCGCTTTCGCAACCGCCAACTCCAGCAGCGACGCGGTGAAGCCGGCCGGAATCACGACCGCCGCATAGGACCCGTCGCGGTCCATTGCCTGCTCAGCGGCGCGGAGGGTGGTGTCCGCCAGGCCCAGCCGATCGGCGACGGAGGGGCTCCGCGACAGGCCGGCCTGCACCTGCTGGCCGAAATCGACCCGCTGGGTGCCAGTGGTCGCGCCGCGGTCCTGGTTCACTATCGCCACCGGCAGGCCATGCAGGTGCCCGGCAGGGCTAACCACCGAGCCGATGTAGAACGCCGTGAGCAGGACCACCACGATCGATCCCACGATGAGCGGGAACATCCAGACCGCGCGGGTCTTCAGTAGCTGGCGCGCCCTAACCGGCAAGGCACCTCCCGGCGGCCGGGTACTCCCGGCTGGAGACGGGGAGTCGCTGCTCACGTGAGTTCCCCCTGCTAATCGACGCCGATCCCATCCTGGCGCATGCTGCCGGCTGGATACTCATCACTGATACCCGGCGGGAGTGCCATCAGGTAGCCCGGCACGACGCTCGTTGTTCTCCTCCACGCCTCCGGTCTGGGGCGGTGTTCACGGCCCGCACCTTGCCTCGGACCGGTCCACCCACTCCTCGACCTTGCCCAGGAACGGGTCGGTCAGCTGCGGCCGCGGCGCCGGCTCCGTCACCGGCCTGCCCAGATCCCGGGCCTGCGCACGTGCGCAGGCCCGGGATCAAATTAACTGGAATCGTCTTGCCCGGGCCATGAACGCGAGTCAACCTCAAGGGGCGTTGCCGCGTTCCATTTACTAACCCTTACGCCAGGGAAAGCGAGGCCACCGGCAGCGGCTCCGCCATAGTGCTGTGATCAGTGCGGCTGAACCGCACGATAACCAGATCGTGATCGCCCAGGTCCGTCAGCTGACTGGCCGACGCAACAAATCTCATCGGCTTCTGGCCAGTATGCTTTGCGTAAGCAGACTGCAAGCCGAAAATTATCTTGCCGCCGGTCTCCGGGCCGAGCCCGGTTATCCGACCGGCCTCAGCCAATTCCTCAGCCAATATCTCGGCCATTATTGATCTTCCTTCCTTGGTGACGGGCCTGGTAATAAGTCCCATCTCCAGGTCACGCAGCCGGGCCTGCAAGGTCTCTGACCGGCTCAGCCAGGATTCTCCTGGTCCGAGGTTCCCACATTTCCACCGTAGCTCGGTAACTATTCGGAAGTCCTGTGGCCCGGTTCGCGTTTGCCCTAGTCGACGCGGTCCAGCTTGCCCCCAGCCACACGATTTCCGAATACGTACGTAGCTCGGTCAGCATATCCTGCAATTCGGCCGCAGTCCCACCGGCCACTCAAGATTGCTTAACCGCAGCAGGCACGTATTGTTCCGTAAATATGCACGAGCATTTTCCGGTCGTAGATTGGATTGGCCCAGAATGCGGCAACGCCGCAGGGAAGATTGCGCTGGGGGCATTGCCTATGATCCTCGCGGCCTGCAAAACGTCTTTCCCGGTGCCTGATGGTTTCTTGCTTCTGCCCCGCCAGTGTAAGTATTCGGAAGTCCTGTGAGCGCGTCCGCGTTTGTGCTGGTAGACGCAGTCCTACCAGTCGGTAACCACACGATTTCCGAATACTTACCCGCCAGTACGGTCAGGCCGGACCCGGAAAATGGGCCGTAGCTGCCGGTTAAGGCCGACGTCTCGTTCGTCATGGGAGCGATGTCGCAGAGCCTTATCTGGCCCGCGAGAGGCAGGTCATGGATGTGGACCTCCGGCCCTACCCCCGGCCCGGACCTGCGCGCCTTGCGACTGCCGGGAGCTAACACCCGTGCCGGTAACGGTTTGAGCGATCCCCGGGCGGGCTGGTGAACGTCCCCAGCCGGTGCGTCAAAGGGATGATCTCCGTCAGCACGCGGCACGCCGGGGTGCCTAGCGCGACGAGTTCAGGGCAGCCAGCTGGGCACGGCCCTTACCGGAGCGCGCGGGCGCACGATCGGGGCGGCGCCTCTCGCGGCCCTGCTGCCGCGCTGGCACGTTCGCGCCGGCGCCGTTGGCGGCGGCCAGCTCGCGGAATCCGGCCTTAAGCCGCCTGGCCTCGGCGGACAGCGGCGAGGTGGCGAGCTGCCGCAGTTCCCAGCCGGCCAGCTTCGCGGTCGCGGCCGAAGCGGCCGCGCCGGCCAGCAGGGGGGTCGCGGCGGTTACCGCGGCGATCCGGACGGTATAAGCGGCGGCACGCGTGAAGGTGCTCATATTGTCTCTCCCGCAGGGTCTGGGCGGTGACGGAACGCATACCACAATGCCCGGCATGTGACCGTCCGTCAAGGTGAGCATGGTCACCCCAGAGGGGGAGCTCCCCGGTGGCCGTGCACCTGCGCGGGCCCGCTGCCGGGCCTGGCGGAGGGCGGTCGCTTCGGTCGGTGGCGGGCAGATTGCCGGGGTTGGGGATTGTCCACAGGCCGGGGCCGGGCTGCCTCTGGCCGTTCTTTTGGTGTAGCGTTAGCGATGCGAGGCCTGCGGACCGGGCCCCGGAGCGCGTTGAGTCCAGTCCCTGCTGACGCTTTCCTTTTAGCCGAAGGAGCCGGCAGGTGAATGACCGCCTTGATCGTGCGGGCAGAGGGACGTATTCGTGCCCGCGGTTGCGTCGCTGAGATGGCAGGCGACCGGCTCGGCCGGATAGTGGCTGCGCTGTCTGCCGGGGGAGACGGGCTGTCTTCTGCCCGGCTGTGCGCGGTGTGCCCGGGGATCGTGGGGGTGAACGGTGCCGGGGTCATGCTGATGTCGGGTGACATCCCGCGCGGGTCGTTGAGCAGCACCGATGATGTCAGCCAGCTGATCGAGGAGCTGCAGTACTCGCTGGGCGAGGGCCCGTGCGTGGACGCCTACCACCAGGACGGGGCGGTGGCCGAGCCCGACCTGGCCGAGCCGGTGGCCCGCCGGTGGCCCGCGTTCACCCCGCCGGCGCTGCAGGCGGGCGTGCGGGCGGTGTTCGGGTTCCCGCTGCGGGTGGGCACGGTGCGGCTGGGGGCGCTCAACCTCTACCGTGACCGGCCGGGCCCGCTTAACGACGATCAGCATGCTGACGCGCTGGTCGTGGCCGACGTGGCCGCCCGCTGGGTGCTGGACGCCCAGGCCGGGGCGCCGTCCGGCGCGGTGGCGAAAGAGCTGGAGGCCGGCGCCGACTTCCACTTCGCGGTGCACAACGCGGCGGGCATGGTCTCGGTCCAGCAGGGGATCAGCGTCGCCGAGGCGCTGATCCGGCTGCGGGCGTTCGCGTTCGGCAACGGTCGCCTGCTCGCCGAGGTGGCCGATGACGTTATCGCCGGCAGGCTGAGGCTGGGATGAGCCCCGCTCGCCCGGCGCAGCCGGGCGCGGACAGGCCGGCACAAGGATGGATGCCGCGGCCCGGCCCTCGATCTGGTGCCCGGCGGCCCGGCGGCCCTGACGGGCCGCCGGGCGTGCAGGAGGTGAGTGTGAGATGTTCGAAGAAGCCGACGCGATGCGGTCAGTCGCCGAGATGGCCGATACCCTCCTTGACGACTACGACGTGGTTGACGTGCTGACCGGGCTCGCCGACCGGTGCGTCAGCGTGCTCGGCGTCTCTGCGGCCGGGGTGATGCTGGCCTCTCCCGGGGGCAGCCTGGGGCTGATCGCGTCCTCGAGCGAGACGATGCGCCTGCTGGAGTTGTTCGAGCTGCAGGCCCAGGAAGGCCCCTGCCTGGATGCCTTCCGCAGCGGGGAACGCGTCGAGCATGCGGATCTGGAGGCCGAGTCCGGCCGCTGGCCGTCATTTTCCGCCGCCGCTCTCGGGGAGGGTTTCCAGTCGGTGTCCGCCCTGCCGCTGCGGTTTCGTGACGTCACCCTCGGCGCCCTGAACTTGTTCAGCGTCACGCAGGCCCCGATGGCCGAGGCGGACGTCATCGTCGCCCGCGCCTTCGCGGACCTCGCCACCCTCAGCGTCGTGCAGCATCATCGTGCCAGCGCCGGGGCCCAGCGCGTGAACGAGCAGCTCTCTGCTGCCCTGACCAGCCGCGTGGTTATCGAGCAGGCCAAGGGCGTGGTCGCGGAGCGCGCCGGCGTCGACCTGGGCGAGGCTTTCTCCCGGCTGCGGGCCTACGCCCGCGAGAGCAACCTGCGGCTCACCGACGTCGCCGAGGCGGCCGTAGCCGGCACCCTCGATCTCGATCCGCTGGCGTGGGCCCGTGGCGTACGCTGGTGAATCTCGCCCTTCGGCCATGACCCGGTTCGTGGCCTGGCTGCGGGCCCGGCGGGTGACGTGATCGTGCAGGAGACGGGCGCGGGGCGGCGCTCACCGGTGACGGCGAACCGTCACCTGGCGGGGGTATCCGGCTCCTGCGGCCACCAGGCCGAGGGCGTCGCTGAGCTGATCGCCTGGCGCCGGGGTCGGCCGCGGCTCCTGCACGTCGTTCCGGCACCAGGTGACCAAGGGCCGGCTGATCCCTCCCGGGTGCGGATACCCGGGCGGAGTCCCCGGTGGGCCGCGTCCCGATAGCTCATAATGCTGGTAAGTGCGGTGCGGCATGGTCAGCCGTCGCAGAACCGGGGGCGATGTGAGCGCAGACGCCGAGGCCAGTGTTTACGCTCTGCTGAGCGACGGCAGCACGATCGAGATCCGGCCCGCGCGGCCAGACGACCTCGACGCGGTGCGGGACATGCACACCAAGATGTCCCCGGACAACCTCTACCTGCGTTTCTTCGGCGTGAGCCCGGTCGCGGCCGAGCGGGAGGCGCGCCGGCTCTGCCGCGAGCCCGCACCGGATCACGCCGCGCTGCTGGCCGTGCTGGGCGGCGAGCTGACCGGCTGCGGCAGCTACGAGGTTGCCGGCGATGACTCCCGGTCCGCTGAGGTCGCCATGGCGGTTGCCGATGACATGCACAACCGCGGCGTCGGCACGCTGCTGCTGGAGCACCTGATCTCGCTGGCCCACGGCCGGGGCCTGCTCGCCTTTACCGCGGAGACCCTGGTCGAGAACGCGCTCATGCTGAAGGTATTCGCCGACGCCGGGCTGCAGGCGCATCGCGCCCTGGCCGACGGTGTATACGACCTCACCTTCCCGCTGCCGTCCGGCGAGGCCGACGTCGCCCTCGGCACCTACCGGGACGCGGTTGCCGAGCGGGAGCGGTCGGCCGATGTGGCCAGCCTGCGGCACGTGCTGGCCCCGGCCTCGGTCGCGGTCATCGGCGCCAGCCGGCGTCCCGGCTCGGTCGGGCGGGCCATCCTGCGCAACATCGTGACCGGCGGCTTCTCCGGCCCGGTGTACGCGGTCAACCCGGCCGTGGCCGAGATGGAGGGCGTGCCCTGCGTCCCGTCGGCGGCCGCCCTGCCCGGGGAGGTCGACCTGGCGGTCATCGCCACGCCGGCGGCCGCGGTGACCGGTGTCGCCGGGGAATGCGGGCGGCGGGGGGTCAAGGCGCTGGTGGTGCTCGCGGCGGGCCTGGACGGCGCGGCCCGCGCGGAGCTGCTGGGCATCTGCCGCCGCCACGGCATGCGGATGGTCGGGCCGGCCAGCTTGGGTGTGGCCGGCACCAGTGTCAGCCTGGACGCGACGTTCGCGGCCCGCCATCCCGAGCCGGGAAGCGCCGGCCTGGCGGTGCAGTCGACCGGTGGCGCCGGCTTCGCCTTGGCCGGGCACCTGTCGCGGATCGGCGTCGGGATCTCCTCCCTCGTCTCGCTCGGCGACAAAGACGACGTGTCCGGCGACGACATGCTGCTGTGGTGGGAGTCCGACCCGGCGACCAAGCTGGCCCTGCTGTATCTGGAGTCGATCGCGAACCCGCCCAAGTTCGCCCGCACGGCCCGCCGTGTCGGCCGCAGCATGCCGGTGCTGACCGTGATTGTGGGCCGGTCCGCGACGGGCCGGCGCCTGGCCGGGGCTCGCGCCCCGGCGGCTACCCCCCTGCTCACCAGGCAGGCCCTGTTCGAGCAGGCCAGGGTGATCGCCACCGCGAACCTGGGCGAGCTGCTCGACACCGCGGCCCTGCTGGCCGCCCAGCCGGTGCCCGCCGGCCCCAGGGTCGCCGTGGTGTCCAACACCCGCGGCGCCGCGGTGCTCGCCGCCGACGCGTGCGGCGACGCGGGCCTGCAGGTCGCCCGCCTGGCCGGGGACACCCAGCGGGCGCTGGGGGACCTGCTTCCCCGCGACGCCACGGTGACCGGGCCGGTCGATACCACCCTCCTGATCGGCCCCGGCATCTTCCGTCAGTGCCTGGAGATCGCCGGCGCCGATCCGGGCGTCGACGCGGTGCTGGCGCTGACGACCACGAGCGCACGCAGTGACCTTGCGCCCGAGGTGCCCGCCGCGCGGCTGCCCGTGCCGATCGCCGCCGCGGTGCTGGACCAGGTGGAAGTGGTCCGGCTGCTCCGGGCCCCCGGCGGGGACTCCCCCGCCGTTCCGGCCTATGCCTACTCCGAGTCCGCCGCCCGCGCCCTCGGCCACGCCGCGCGCTACGGCAGGTGGCGGGCGATCCCGCCGGGAAGCGTGCCCGATCTCGACGGCCTGCGCCCGGACCGGGCGAGGGAACTGGTCGCGGAATTTCTGGCCGGCCGGCCAGCAGGCGGCTGGCTGCCGCTGGACCCGACCGTGGAACTCCTCGCCTGCTACGGGGTGCCGCTGGCCGACAGCATCGGGGTCGTCACGGAGGACGCCGCCGTCGCGGCGGCGGCACGATTCGGCGGCCCGGTCGCGCTCCGGGCGGACGTGCCCGGCCTGGTGCGCGCGCGTGGCGCCGGCGCCCTGCTGATCGATCTGCACGGCACGGACCAGGTCCGGCGCGGGTTCCGCTCGCTGCGGGAGGCGTTCGGCCGCCGGCTGGCCGGTGTCATCGTCAAGCCGATGGTCACGGGCGGCGTCGAGGTGATGATCAGCGTGCTGCAGGAAGAGGTCGTCGGCCCGCTGGTGCTGTTCGGGGTCGGCGGTGCGGCCGCCGATGTGCTGGCTGATCGCGCGGCGCGGCTCGCTCCGCTCACCGACTCCGATGCCGGCGAGCTGATCCGCTCGATCCGCGCCGCCCCGCTCCTGCTCGGGCGCCCCGGCGCCCCCGGCGCTGATCTCGCCGCGCTGCGGGACCTGCTGCTGCGCGTCTCCCGGATGGCCGATGACCTGCCGCAGATCGCCGAGCTCGAGCTGAGCCCGGTTTTCGCCCGCCTGGGCGGCGTGCAGGCCGTCGATGCCCGGATCCGCCTTCAGGCCGCCGACCCCGCGGACGCCCACCTCCGCCGGCTGCGCTGACCGCCCCGCGCGGGTGCTCGCCCTTGCACCGGCCACTCGCCGGGCCGTTGACCCGGACTCGCTGGGCCGGTACGAGCGCCTCTTTTTTGCCGAACGGGCCGCGGTACGCGTACCGCGGCCCGTTCGGCTTTTCCTGGCCGGGTTCTCCGCTAGGCGTCGCGCTTGCGGAAGAGGATGAAGCCGGCGATGAGCAGGGCCGCGGTGTAGGCGCAGAACACCGCGAACTCGGGCCACGCGGAGAACTCGTTCACCCGCTGATTGGGGTTCCAGATGGCGAGGCCGCCCTCGGACGGCAGCCACCGCACGATGTCGTTGTTCCACGACGTGGGCAGGAAGTTCACGATGATGGGCAGCACGAACAGCAGCCCGATCGCCGTGCTGATCGCCGCCGCCGTGTGCCGCACGATCGCGCCGATGCCGAAGGCGAACAGCCCGCACGCGGCGATGAACAGGCCGCCACCGATCACGGCGCGCAGCACGTCCGGTGCTCCCAGCGTGGTCTCGATGTGCTTGCTGGACAGCAGGGCCTGGCCGAGGAAGAACGCGACGAAGCTGGTGACCAGCCCGATGACCAGGGCCACCGCCGTGAAGATCACCGCCTTGGCCAGGTAGAAGGTCCCGCGCCGCGGCATCGCCGTCAGCGATGTCCGGATCATCCCGGTGGAGTACTCCGAGGTGACGGTCAGCGCGCCGAGCACCACGATGACGAACTGCCCGAAGTAGAGGCCGAGCAGGCTGTTCCGCGCCGCGTTGAAGGTGGCGCGGTCGGACGGCGACGCCTGGTTCCAGTGCGCGGCGGTCAGCGAGGTGATCAGCGCGCCGAGGCCGACGCAGATCACGAACAGCACCAGCATCGTCCAGTAGGTGGAGCGCACCGACCGGATCTTGGTGAACTCCGAGCGGAGCGTTCCGATCAGGCCCGCGTGGCCGGACGGGGCGGGCAGCGCCGACAGGCGCGTGCCGTCTGTGGTTGCGGTAGCCATCTCAGCTCGTCCTCCCCGCGCGGGCCTGCTCGGTGTCCGTGCTCGCCGGCTGACCCGCGGTGGCCGCGTCCGGTCCGGCGGCGTGCCGGGGCGCGGCCGCGTGCCGGGGCGCGGCGGCCCCGTCCGGCGTAGCTCCGGCGTGGTACTCCACGCTGTCCGCGGTGAGTTCCATGAAGGCCTCCTCGAGGGACGCGCGGGTCTGGGAAAGCTCGTGCAGCCGCACCCTGGCCTCGAACGCGATGTCGCCGACCCGTTCGGTGGGCAGGCCCTGGATGAGGAGTGACCCGTCACCGTTACCGGTCGCGGTGCCCCCGGCCGCGGCGACGGCCCTGGCCATCGCGTCGATCTGCGGCGTGCGGACCCGGACGGTCTCGGTCGAGTTCTCCGCGATGAATTTCCCGATCGTGGTGTCGGCGATCAGCTTGCCCCGGCCGATCACGATGATGTCGTCGGCGGTGTTCTCCATCTCCGACATCAGGTGGCTGGAGACGAACACCGTACGGCCCTCCGCCGCCAGCGCCTTCATCAGGTTACGGATCCAGCGGATGCCCTCCGGGTCGAGCCCGTTGACCGGCTCGTCGAACATCAGCACGGACGGGTCGCCGAGCAGGGTCCCGGCGATGCCGAGCCGCTGGCCCATGCCTAGGGAGAAGCCCTTGGACCGCTTCTTCGCCACCTCGGTCAGGCCGACCAGCGCCAGCACCTCGTCGACCCGGCGCTTGGGGATGTTGTTCGTCTGCGCCAGGCACAGCAGGTGGTTGTAGGCGCTGCGCCCGCCGTGTACGGCCTTGGCGTCCAGCAGCGCGCCGACTTCGCGCATCGGGTTGTCCAGTTCCCGGTACCGCTTGCCGTGCACCATGACCGATCCGGCGGTCGGGTAGTCCAGGCCGAGGATCAGCCGCATGGTGGTGGTCTTACCGGCCCCGTTAGGGCCCAGGAACCCGGTCACTTTGCCGGGCTCCACCCTGAAGGACAGGTCGTCCACGGCGAGTTTCTCGCCATATCTCTTGGTGAGGCCCCGTACCTCGATCATGTAGTTGTCCCTTCGTGCCCCTGAGCACGCCCGGGGAAGCCGGGCATGGTTATTCTCGTGAATTCTGCGCCAGCGGTCAGGCGCGCGACAGTGTCCACGGTAGGCGCTGGCGGTGGTCCCGGCGGAGTGCCGTCCCTCCGCAGGGTGTCATGACGGATGTCATGGGGCATCAGCCCAGCGGGTGATATCGGCCCAGAGGGTGATATAGGAGTGCACCTGCCGGCTGATTTCTCCGGACGTCTGATCGCCGGCCACCAGGGGCTTCGCCCGGGGCGGTGAAACGCTTCACCCGGGCCCGTTCGGCTGGATTATCCGGCCCCGCGGGGTGGTGACCCGGGCGCGCGCGTGCACGCTGACCGTGTAGCCGGCGCTGCGGTTGACGACCCGGTGCGGCTGGCCGCTCCCGTGCACCCGCATCTTTCCGGGCAGCAGCGGCCTCGTGGCGACCCCGCCGTCGCCGATGGCCTGCTCGGTGACCTCCCCCGCGACCACGGTCACCACTTCGCAGCCGCAGCCGCCGCCGCCGCCGTCTGGCCAGCCGCCGGGCACCGAGGGCGGGATGATCATGAGCCACGCCTCGGCCGGGCCCTCCACCGGGATGCTGACGTGCACGGGCCGTTCCGGATCGAACCGCACCAGCCCCGACCACCGCTCGGGGGCGGCCGTGATGAGCCGCAGCTGGCGGGCCAGATCACCGGCCGTCGGGGCCGCCCCAGACGCTGTCCCGGCCGCCGTGGCCGCGCCGGGCGCGCCGGGCGCGCCGGGCGCGGGCCGATCGTGGGAGCGGGCCGGTGCGGGGCCGATGAGCTGGGCGATTTCCGGGGCGACGGAAACGTCGAGGTTCACGGAATCCAGTCCTTCACGTGGTGTCCAGGGGGAAACCCCGGTCAGCGCCGGGGTGCCCGGGGCGTAATCACCCGGCGACGGCGTGTGCCAGGACTGGCCAATCGGGAACGCCCTCAGCGAGGGCGGGCGATCATGGGGTCAGCGCGGCAGGCGGCCGTCAGCGACAGCAACACGAAAGACAGTGACCGCGCGCGCCCGTCGCCGCGCGGCGTGAATCGCTGCGGCGGGGCATCCAGAAGCGGTCGTCCACAGCACCGAGGACAGCGCATCCCGGCCGCGCTTGTCAAACTGGCGCGGCAAACCGGCGGCCAGAACGTGCCCGGCGAGCATGCCTGACGATCATGCTGCAGGCTCGCTCGCAGGTGCGGACGGCTGCTGAGCCGGGATCCGGCGGGTGGTGAACAGTGCGATCAGTGCGACGACAGCGAGCAGCGACAATGAGGCGCGCAGTCCGTCGATGCGGGCGGTTGCGTTCTCCTCGACGATCGCGTCGGCCGTCTTAGCGGGCACGCCGGCCTTGCCGAGCTGGGTCTTCAGGTCCGTGTCGGAGATGAACGGGACACCTCCGGCCAGCTCCACCTGTGCCTTGGAGGCGAGGTCCTTGGGGACGGCGGGGTTGTTCTGGATGCCGCTGAGGAACGACGCGGTCAGCGCCGAGATAAGCACCGCACCGGCCAGCGCGGTTCCGATCGACGCGCCGAGATTGGTCACCGTGTTCTGAATCCCGCCGACTTCACCGCTTCGCTCATCGGGCACCGACGAGACGGTCACGCTGCCGAGCTGGGAGGCCAGCGCGCCGATACCGAGGCCCGCGAGCAGCATCGGCCAGGTCACGATCTCGGGCCCGGCGCCCGCGTCGAGCGCCGCCACCATGACCACGATACCGGCGAACAGCGCGAGGAACCCGATCTGGACAACGCGGCGTGGCGAGGCGTGCGGGAAGACCCGCGGAACCCCCGCGGCCGCCAGCAGCAGGGTGATCGACAGCGGCAGCAGCCGGACGCCGGTCGCGATCGCCGACAGCCCGAGCGCCACGGACAGGAACAACGGCACGGCGAAGAAGAGGCCGGCTTGCAGGAAGTACTGGAAGAAGAACGACGTGAGCCCGCCGCGAAGGGTCGGGTTCCGCAGGATCGCCGGATCGAGCAGCGCGGCGTGGCCGCGGGCGAGACGGTGACTCTCCCACCACATGAACACCCACAGCACGACCCCGCCAGCGAGAATCAGCCAGATCACCGGCGACAACCCGAGCCAGGCGGGACCACCGGCCTTGGGCTGGACGAAACCCCATGTCCCGGAGCGGAGGATGCCGTACACGACCAGGCCGAGGCCGAGCGCGGACAATACGGTACCCACGACATCGAGCCGCGCGCCCTGTTCGGGAGGGGTATCGGCGAGGCGGCGGGTGAGCCCCAGGATGATGAGCACAATGAGAACTTCGCCGGCGAACACCCACCGCCAGGAGGCATAGGTGGTCAGCAGGCCGCCGATCAGCGGCCCTGCCGCCACCGCGATCGCGCCCGCCGACGCGACGAGGCCGTACGCGCGCGGGCGCTGATCACGCGCGAAGTTCGACGCGACCAGCGCGACGACCGCCGGCATGATCAGCGCGGCCCCGACGCCTTCCAGGACTGACCATCCCACCATCAGCACGGCGAGATTCCCCGCGAGCGCGGTGATCAGCGACCCGCACCCGTAGATGACGCACCCAATGGCGAAGGCACGCTTGCGGCCGAGGATCTGGCCGAGCTTGCCGCCCGTGATCATGAGCGAAGCCATCACCAGCGTGTAGAAGGTGATCGCGGTCTGGATCCCGGTCACCGTCGTGCCGACGTCCCTGGCCACGGTGGCGATCGACACGTTCATGACCGAGCTGTCGAGCGTCATGAGGAACTGCGCCGAGGCGAGCGTCAGCAGGACGATCCCGCTCGCCGGATGGGCGCGTTCAGTGGTGCGGCCCGCTCCGGCCTCGCGACTTAGATCCATGCAGCCAGCCCCATCCAGGCGAAGGACAACCGACGCACACCGTCATACATGATGGGCGGCTGCACATCACCCATCCCAGGTGATGGCAGGCCTTTCACGTGGTCTTCGGTGGTTGCTCGCTGCCCGGCTGGGCGGGCAATGGCACGCCGCCTGGCCGGGGACGGAAGGACGCGAGTTGCCGGAGCCGCGGCCATTCGAGGGCCGCCTTGGGGGCGGGAACGCCGGGACGTTCCCTCGGCACGACCACGCGAAGCGCCCGTGGCCGGATGGTGCAGCGGACCGGCGTCGGCAGCATGACCGTCTCGCCGTCGATGCCGACGGGGATCACGGACGCATCGGCGTCGACGATGGCCTCATCGGCGGTGAGCACGGCCAGCCCATTACCGCGCCCGCGGCGGACGAGTTCGACCGCCTGCCGGGCGCTGTCCACCCGGACGGCGACCACGCCCAGCGCGCCGGCATCCAGCCGGGCGCGCCTGCCCAGGCCGGCGACGTCGTTCATCTCATAGGGGTCGTTGCTCACCAGCAGCGCCTGCGGGCCTTCGATCCTGGTGGCACCGGCCTGGGCGGACAGCCGGGCGCCACGGTGGCCCTTGAGCAGGTCAGGCAGCATCTGCAAGGTGGTGCCCCGCTTGTCGTCCCGGTACGCCGGGCTCTGTACCACCTCGGCGTAGGCGCCGAACGAGGCGTTGTTCACGAACGTGCGCTCCCCGATGGCGCCCAGGTCCACGCGCAGTTCCACCCCGTCGGTGAGGGCAGCCAGGCTGGCGGCGGGATCCTCCCGGTCCAGTCCCAGGTCCAGCGCGAAGTGATTGCGGGTCCCGGCGCTGATCACCAGGAAGGGCAGGCCGTGCTCGGCGGCGATACCGGCGACCAGCGCCTGGGTTCCGTCGCCCCCGGCCACGCCGAGCAAGTCAGCGCCACCGGCCACCGCCTGGCGGGCCAGGGCGGCCACGTCCACGATCCCCGGGCCCTCCAGCAGCGCCACCTCAGCGCCCAGCGCCTCCGCCTTCTCCTTCAGACCGAACTTGGTGACCTTCCCCCCACCCGACCTCGGGTTCATGATCAGGAACGGCCGTCGCGGGCGTGCCGCCGGGCCGGCAGGCATGGCCGCGTCCTGGCCGCCGGTGCTCAGCGCGGTCCGCCCGGCCCCGGCCGCCAGCGCCATCAGCGCCACCGCCGCAACGGCGACCCACAGCAGCCTGGCCAGCGCAAACGCCACCAGGATGAGTACGGGCGCCCCGACCACCAGGACCAGGGCGAGCCACCGGAGCACACCCCGGTTGGCCAGGAACCAGTACGCGCCCGCCAGGACGGCGCATACGCCGATCACGGTGAACGCCACCACCGCCACGCTGCGCCACCCAGCGACGGCGAGCACGAGCGCGACGGCCGCGAGCATCAGGGCGAACGAGGCGCGGGCGAGCCAGCGCCGTGTCATCGCGTTCATCAGGTACCACCCCGCAAAGACTGCGTCATGGAGCAAAGACTGCGTCATCGAGCCGCGCATGAAAACACCCCCGGCCGGGACCCAGCGTGAGACGTCTGCACGAGTGGCAGACAGTGCCGTAACTCCCGCCCTGCCGGGCCCAAAGCCGCTGGCGGGCGGCGAGGCAGTGCGGAGCCAGATCGTGCTCGTCAGGCGTAAGCCGGGTGGCTGCGGGGCTGGCGGTGGCCCTGGCATGCGTGCTGAAGTAGCTGTGTGAGAGCCGGGTATGAGCGCCTTGCTGGGCTGGATGAGGTGCTGGACCGTGTGCGGGAGCTGTCGGCACGGACGGTCATCTTTGACATTGAGCCCCTGGTCGCGTATTGGGATAGCAGCCAGGAGGCCCTTGACCGGGGGGTTGCGCTGGTACTCAGCCAGGCCGAGACGGTGCCAGGCGTGCAGGTGGTGTGCTTTGCCACGAACTCGCTGCGTCGCCCGTCGGGTCTGCCCCCGGGCACGGGCGTGCGAGTGGTCTATTTGACGTCGGCAGGCAAGCCGCTGCGGATCGCGTCTTACCGGGGCTTCCCGCGGCCGGGGGTGGTGATCGGAGACCAGCTCGCCACGGACGGGATTCTGGCGCGGCGACTGGGTTACGCATTTGTGCAGTACCGCCCGCCGTTGGGCCGCCTGCCCGCCGGGCCGCGGCTGATGGACCGGTTCGGCCGGCTGGTGCGGCCGCTGCTGTTCACGCGGCCAGGCTGACGGACGGCGGCGACGCCAAGGCCGGCCGGCGACCGCCGGCACGCTCGCGGATATCGCCGGCCAGTGCGACGGACCAGTGCGACGGACCAGTGCGACGGACCAGTGCGACGGACCAGTGCGACGGACCAGTGGACGGAATCTACTGGAGCAGGACCGCCAGCCAGGCCGGCCTCGTCGCGTCGCGGGCCGTCATGGACACCAACCTGACGCGCTCAGGAGGCGGAGTCGTCGAGGGTCTGCAGGGCCTGCCTGGTATTGCCGGCGGTGGCACCGTCGCGGGACCAGGCGGCGGCGCACAGGGCGCGCACGCCGTCGATGCTGGTCCCCCGGCCGGACAGTTCCAGCCGGCCACCGTCGCCCGCCCAGCGGGCCGTCCAGCCGCCGCAGCCGAAAGCGCCCGCCGCGGAGCTGACCGCTGGCTGGGGCTCAACCAAGCCGGAGAGGTCGTCGGCCACGTAGGTGGGCCGCTGGTGCGGCGGCGCGAGCACCGCCTCGGCTGGGCCGGTCACGCCGGTCAGCACCAGCAGGCTGTCCGCGTCCACCCGCTGCGCGGCCTCGATGTCGGTGTCGAGCCGGTCGCCGACCACCAGCGGATGGCGCGCCCCGGTCCGGATCACCGACTCTTCATGCAGCGGCGGCTCGGGCTTGCCCGCGATCAGCGGCTTGCGCCCGGTGGCGGTGCTGATCACCTGCAGCAGCGAGCCGTTGCCGGGCTGGCGGCCGTGCGGGCCGGGAAGCGTCCGGTCGCCGTTGGTCCCGACGAACAGCGCGCCGGCCGCGACGGCCAGGCCGCCCTCGGCCAGCTGCGGGTAATTGATCCCGGGTGCGTATCCCTGGACGACCGCCGCGGGCCGTTCCGCCGCGGTGGACACCGGCCGCAGCCCGCGCTCCCGCACCGCGACCCACAGCCCCATGCCGCCGATGACGAGGACGGCAGCCCCAGCGGGGAGCCGCTTCGCGAGCAGCCGCGCGGCGGCCTGCGCGGAGGTGACGACGTCCTCGGGTGCGGCCGCGATCCCGAACCCGGTCAGCACCTGCGCCACAGCGGCCGGCGTGCGGTTCGCGTTGTTTGTGACGTAGGCGAGCCGCATGCCTTCCCTGGCGGCCTTGCGCAGCGCCTGGCCCGCGCCCGGTACCGGGCTACCGCCGATGTACACCACGCCGTCGAGGTCCAGGAGACCCACGTCATAGACCCGGCAGAGCGGCTCCTCGCTGGCCCGGGGCACGACCGCGCGGTGCTGGCTGGCCGTGCCCGTGTTCGCCCCGGCCGTCCCGCCGGCCGCGCTGGCCTGCTGGCTCAATCGTCCTCCCTGTGGCCGGCGGCGGCCCCGGGACCGCGCTGGCCCTCCCGCGGCCAGCCCGCCGTTGTCACCGGGCCGGGAGTGCAGCGTAGCGCGCACGGCGAGCAGGGCCCTGGTGTAGTGCTGCGCATCGGGCCGCATGGCGGCGGCCAGCGCCAGGTACTCGGCGGCGGACGCGGGATCTCCGGACCGCGCCAGGGAGAGGCCCAGCCCGAAATGGGCGTAGTCGTCGGCGGGGCTGGCCTCCACGATCAGCCGGAAGTTGCCGGCCGCCTCGGTATAGCGACGGGCGTCGAACTGGGCGCGGGCCAGGGCCTCCCGGACGCTGCGGGAGCCGGGCTCGGCCGCCGCGGCGCGCTGCAGGATCTGCGCAGCGGCCGCCGGGCTGCCCCGGCTGAGCAGCTCGAGTCCCCGCTGGTACCAGGCGTGCGGGTCGCCTTCCGGGCCATCGGCGTCAGGACGATCAGCGTCAGGACGATCGGCGTGAGAACGATCGGCGTCAACATGATGTGGCCGTTCACCGCCCGGCCGGGAATCCTGAATACCGTTTGGTCCTTCTGACATGTGTGCAGACCCTTCCGTCCGACTCTCAGCCAGCGCCGGAGGCTTCCGGCCTCGCGCTGGCGCCCTTTCGCGGGGTTCGCTACGCCTTTGACCGGGTGAGCGGCATCGCAAACGTCACCTCCCCACCGTACGACGTCATCGGCCCGGGCATCGTGGAGCGCCTCCTGGAAGCCGAGCCCCACAATGTCGTCCGTCTGATCCTGCCCGGCGCCGGATCGGGGCAATCACCACGCGACCCCGGTATCACTGAGCTGGCGGCGCACAACCTGCGCGACTGGCTCACCTCGGGCGTGCTGGTGCGCGATCCGCGGCCCGCGCTGTACGCCTACGAGCAGAGCCTGCCCGCTGGCCGGGGCGGCACTCCCGGATGGCAGGTCGTCCAGCGTGGGCTGGTCGGCGCACTGCGGCTCGTTCCGGCTGCTTCACCGAGCGTGCTGCCGCACGAGGACGTCATGCCCGGTCCGGTGCAGGGCCGGCGCGAGCTGATGGAGACGACGCAGGCCAACCTGGAGCCGATCTTCCTGCTGTATGACTCCGGTGCGGGCGACGGGGGCCCGAGCGGGGCGACCCGTCTGGTGGACGAGGTGGCGGCGGCGAGGGAACCGCTGCTGTCGGCGGTGACCGACGACGGAACGCGGCACCGGATCTGGGCGCTGACCGATCCGGCGGAGCACGCGATCGTCGCGTCCGACCTGGCGACGCGCAGCGCGCTGATCGCCGACGGGCATCACCGCTACGCGGCCTACCTCGAGATGCAGGAGCGGGAGCGCGAGGCCGGCCGGAACGGCGGGCCCTGGGACTTCGGCCTGGCGTTCCTCGTCGACTCGGCGGCCTACCCGCCGCGGATCAGCGCCATTCACCGGGTGATCCCGGCGCTGACGCCCGCGCGGGCGGCCGAGATGGCCAACGGTGAGGTCCGCATCCGGCCCGTTCGGGAAAATCCCGGCGATGCGGTGCGTGCGCTGGCCGATGCCGGGCGCGACGGGCCGGCCTTCCTGCTCACGGACGGCACCGAGCAGTACCTGCTGACCGATCCGCACCCGCACCGGCTGGCCCAGGCCATGCCGCCGGATCGTTCGGCGCGCTGGCGGAGCCTGGCGGCGTCGGTGCTCCGCGAGCTGCTGATCAAGAGCGCGTGGGGGCTGCCGGACGCCGGACCGGATGTGGTCGTGGTGCCGGGTGACGCCGCGGCCGCGGTCGAGGCGGCCCGGCAGGCGGGCGGTACCGCGGTCATCTGCAACCCGGTGCCCGCCGCGGACGTCCGCGCGGTGGCCGAGAACGGGGAGCGGATGCCGCGCAAGTCCACGTCGTTCGGGCCGAAGCCGCGCACCGGGCTCGTGCTGCGGACCTTCGCGGCCTGCTGAGCCGCCGGCTGGGCCGCCTGGCCCGGAAATGGCCCGCTGGTTTTGCGAGAATGGACCCGCTGGTTTTGCGAGCATGGACACGTGAGCGACGAGGCGGACCACACGCAGGACGGCGGCGCCGATCGCACAGCCACTATTCACGCGGGCACGCCAAGCATCACGTCGGCCTGCTCGACTCCGCCAGCGGCGACCTTTACGTGGGCGACGCGCCGGGGTCGTCGCCCGGGTCGTCGCCCGGGTCGTCGGCGGAGGGATCAAGGTCTGCCACCGTGATCCCCTCAAGGTCCTGCAGCCGCTCGGCGGCGTCAGTGTCGCCGTGCGTATCGGCCCCCGCCGCCCGCGCGAACCAGTCCCGGGCCTCTTCGGTCCGGCCCGCCTCCAGCAGGGCGTCCGCGTACGCGTAGAACAGGGCCGCTGACCAGGGCCGGACCCGCCCATCGGTGAGTTCAGGGACCTGGAGCACGATCACGGCGACCTCCGGGCTTCCCTGGTCTCTCCTGATCCCGGACTCGACGATGAGCAGCTCGATCTGGCTGGCCCGGCCGAGCGTGGCCGCTTCGGCGCTGTGGACCAGCGCCAGCGCGCGGTCCAGCCGTCCGAGGGCGCGTTCCGAGTCGGCCATCATCGGCAGGTACGTTTCCCGGCCCGTGAGCCGCCGCGCCGCGCGCAGCTCGGAGAGGGCCTCGGCCCATTTACCGACCCGGTAGGCGGCGACCCCGGCGGCCTCACGGACCACACCAACCCGGGCGGCGAGGTCGCGTGCCACCCGCACGTGGGCGTAGGCCCGCTCTGGATCTTCCTCCAGCTCGGCGGCGACCAGGCGCCGGGCCACACTGCCGGCCAGATCGGCGGGCAAGGTCCGCAGCTCGGCGCGGGCGTCCGGCTCCAACTGGCCGGCGGTCACATCGTCCGCGACCGGTGGAGCTCCGCTGCGGTCGGCTCCGGCGCCCTGCGGGCCGCGGGACCGGGGTCCTGCGTGCGCGGCGCCGCCCCGGTCATAGCGGCCGGGCCGCTCGGGACTCCGGTCATAGCGGCCGGGCCGCTCGGGATGGCCGCCGGTTCCCCCGTTACGGCGCGGTGCCGGGCCTGCGCCGCGGCCCCGCTCTGGACGGGCGGCGCCGGGAGCGCCACTACGTCCCGAACGGCCCGTACCGGGCCTACTGCCCCACTCGGGAGGGCTGGCGTTGGGCCTCGCGTCGCGCTCGGGACGGCCGGCATCGGGCTTCCCGGCGCGCCCGGGACGGCCGGCATCGGGCTTCCCGGCGCGCCCGGGACGGCCGGCATTAGGCCTTCCGCTGTGCTCCCGACGGTCAAAGCTGGGCCGATCATCGCGGTCCCGACGGTCAGCACCTGACCTTCCCCTTCGCTCGGGACGGTCAGTGCCCGGCCGGCCGGAACGCTCGGGACGGTCAGTGCCCGGCCGGCCGGAACGCTCGGGACGGTCAGTGCCCGGCCGGCCGGAACGCTCGGGACGGTCAGTGCCCGGCCGGCCGGAACGCTCGGGACGGTCAGTGCCCGGCCGGCCGGAACGCTCGGGACGGTCAGTGCCCGGCCGGCCGGAACGCTCGGGACGGTCAGTGCCCGGCCGGCCGGAACGCTCGGGACGGTCAGTGCCCGGGCGGCCGGAACGCTCGGGACGGTCAGTGCCCGGGCGGCCGCCATACGATGGGCGACCCGAACTGGGCCTGCCACCGCGTTCGGGGCGGTCAGCGCCGGTGGCGCCCGGCCCTCCGCTGGCACGCGGCCCTCCACTGCCACGCGGCCCTCCACTGCCACGCGGCCCGCTGCCCGTCCGGGGGCCCGCACTGGTCCGCGGCCGGGGTCCGCCGCCGGTTCGCGGCGAACCTCCGCCGCTCCACGGCCCGGCTCCGCCGCGGTTATCGCCGCTAGGGCGAGCGCCGGCAGCCGGGCTCGGCCGCGCCCCGCTGCTACGGCCGGCCGGAACGTTCCGCCCGCCGGGACCGTTCCGCCCGCCGGGAGCACCACGGCCGCCGGAATCACCCCAGCTACCGGAAGTGCCACGGCCACCGGATGCCCCACGGCTACCATAGGTGCCGCGGCCGCCAGTGGCACCGCGATCACCGGAGCCGTCTTGCGGGCGCCCGTGGCTCTCCGCCGCACCGTTCCCGCGCTTGCCCTGGCCGGGGCCATTGCGCGCCCACCGCGGGCCTTCCGGCCGACGCCGCTGCGCGGGCCGCGGCCTGCCGCGCCACTCGGTCACGGTGCCACCTTTCCACGAATCACTGAAGCTAGCTAGCTCGGCCGTCACGCCGTCCCAGGCCGTTGCCAGCCCGCAGGCCAGATGCCGCTCCTGCCCATAAAAAAAGGAGGCCGCTCAACCCATAGGGGAGCAGCCTCCTTTAAAATATGCCCGGCGGCGTCCTACTCTCCCACGCAGTCCCCCGCGCAGTACCATCGGCGCTGAAGGGCTTAACTTCCGGGTTCGGAATGGGACCGGGTGTTTCCCCTTCGCTATGGCCGCCGAAACACTATTGAGATGTAAGTCGGCACGGGAGTGCTCCCCGGCCTACCGGCCATTTCTGACCGGCTGGTTCCCGACCGCACCTCGGGAACCGCACAGTGGACGCAAACAAGACTCTGCTGGCCCAGGGAATACCCCTGAGCCCTGCAAAAAGTAGAAGCCAAGCCTCTCGGCCTATTAGTACCGGTCAGCTCAACACGTTGCCGTGCTTCCACCTCCGGCCTATCAACCCAGTCGTCTAGCTGGGGGCCTTACCGGGTTAACCCCGAGGGAGACCTCATCTTGAGGCGAGCTTCCCGCTTAGATGCTTTCAGCGGTTATCCCTTCCGAACGTAGCAAACCAGCCGTGCTCCTGGCGGAACAACTGGCACACCAGAGGTTCGTCCGTCCCGGTCCTCTCGTACTAGGGACAGCCCCTCTCAAGTCTCCTGCGCGCGCAGCGGATAGGGACCGAACTGTCTCACGACGTTCTAAACCCAGCTCGCGTACCGCTTTAATGGGCGAACAGCCCAACCCTTGGGACCTACTCCAGCCCCAGGATGCGACGAGCCGACATCGAGGTGCCAAACCATCCCGTCGATATGGACTCTTGGGGAAGATCAGCCTGTTATCCCCGGGGTACCTTTTAGCCGTTAAGCGACGGCGCTTCCACATGCCACCGCCGGATCACTAGTCCCAGCTTTCGCTCCTGCTCGACATGTCTGTCTCACAGTCAAGCACCCTTGTGCACTTACACTCGACACCTGGTTGCCAACCAGGCTGAGGGTACCTTTGGGCGCCTCCGTTACCTTTTGGGAGGCAACCGCCCCAGTTAAACTACCCACCAGACACTGTCCCTGATCCGGATCACGGACCCAGGTTAGATATCCAGAACGACCAGAGTGGTATTTCACCGATGACTCCACAGACACTAGCGTGCCTGCTTCACAGTCTCCCACCTATCCTACACAAGCCGACCCAAACACCAATGTCAAGCTGCAGTGAAGGTCCCGGGGTCTTTCCGTCCTGCTGCGCGTAACGAGCATCTTTACTCGTAGTGCAATTTCGCCGGATCCGTGGTTGAGACAGTGGGAAAGTCGTTACGCCATTCGTGCAGGTCGGAACTTACCCGACAAGGAATTTCGCTACCTTAGGATGGTTATAGTTACCACCGCCGTTTACCGGCGCTTAAGTTCTGAGCTTCGCAACCCGAAGGTCGCTAACCCGTCCCCTTAACGTTCCGGCACCGGGCAGGCGTCAGTCCGTATACGTCGTCTTGCGACTTTGCACGGACCTGTGTTTTTAGTAAACAGTCGCTTTCCCCTGGTCTCTGCGGCCACGCCTAGCTCAGAGCGCAAGTCTCTTCACCGGACATGGCTCCCCTTCTCCCAAAGTTACGGGGATAATTTGCCTAGTTCCTTAACCACGGTTCATCCGATCGCCTTGGTATTCTCTACCTGACCACCTGAGTCGGTTTAGGGTACGGGCCGCTTAGGTGCTCGCCGCGAGGCTTTTCTCGGCAGCATGGGATCACTCACTTCGCCAAAATAGGCTCGGCATCAGGTCTCAGGCTCATGACGTGCGGATTTGCCTACACGCCGCCCTACACCTTTACTCCAGGACAACCATCGCCTGGTAGAGCTACCCTCCTGCGTCACCCCTTCGGCTTGCCTAATACCGGTCTGGGTCGCAGGCTCGGCCGGATCCTCCCGAAGGAATCACCAGCGTCGCGTGCTTAGCATCGCCAGATTCGGCATGGGCGCATCTACGCGGGTACGGGAATATCAACCCGTTGTCCATCGACTACGCCTGTCGGCCTCGCCTTAGGTCCCGACTTACCCTGGGCGGATTAGCCTGCCCCAGGAACCCTTGGTCATTCGGCGGAGGGGTTTCTCACCCCTCTTTCGCTACTCATGCCTGCATTCTCACTCGTGTAGCGTCCACGGCTGGATCACTCCGCCGCTTCGCTCGCCACACGACGCTCCCCTACCCATCCGCGCACCTGGACTCCCAACGCTCGGGTGACCATGGCAGCAACCGCGATGACCGAAGTCATGTTGGCTGAAGCCGCAGCCTCCTCCGCAAGAGAGAGCCGAGCTAACGCGCGAATGCCACAGCTTCGGCGGTGTGCTTGAGCCCCGCTAAATTGTCGGCGCGGAATCACTTGACCAGTGAGCTATTACGCACTCTTTCAAGGATGGCTGCTTCTAAGCCAACCTCCTGGTTGTCTCTGCAACTCCACATCCTTTCCCACTTAGCACACGCTTAGGGGCCTTAGCTGGTGATCTGGGCTGTTTCCCTCTCGACTACGAACCTTATCGCCCGCAGTCTCACTGCCACGTTCTCACTTACCGGCATTCGGAGTTTGGCTGACTTCAGTAAGCTTGTGGGCCCCCTAGGCCAACCAGTAGCTCTACCTCCGGCAAGAAACACGTGACGCTGCACCTAAATGCATTTCGGGGAGAACCAGCTATCACGGAGTTTGATTGGCCTTTCACCCCTACCCACAGGTCATCCCCCAGGTTTTCAACCCTGGTGGGTTCGGTCCTCCACGCGGTCTTACCCGCGCTTCAACCTGCCCATGGGTAGATCACTCCGCTTCGGGTCTACAGCATGCGACTTAGACGCCCTATTCAGACTCGCTTTCGCTACGGCTACCCCGCACGGGTTAACCTTGCCACATACCGTAACTCGCAGGCTCATTCTTCAAAAGGCACGCGGTCACTTCACGTCAGCAGAGCTGACGACGCTCCCACGGCTTGTAGGCACACGGTTTCAGGTACTATTTCACGACCCCTCACCGGGGTGCTTTTCACCTTTCCCTCACGGTACTGGTTCACTATCGGTCACCAGGGAGTATTTAGGCTTAGGAGGTGGTCCTCCCAGATTCGCACGAGATTTCTCGGGCCCCGTGCTACTTGGGATCCCGCTCGGGAGTCGTACCGGTTTCACTTACGGGGGTATCACCCTCTGTGCCGACGCTTTCCAACGTCTTCGGCTACCCGTACGATTTATAACTCCCTGCTAGGTCAGCAGCCCTAACAGAGCGGTCCCGCTACCCCGACCACGCAACGCCTGCCGGCTTTAACACGTGATTGGTTTGGCCTCTTCCCTTTTCGCTCACCACTACTCAGGGAATCGCGGTTGCTTTCTCTTCCTGTGGGTACTGAGATGTTTCACTTCCCCACGTTACCTCCACCTGCCCTATGTGTTCAGGCAGGGGTGATGAGCAATTATGCTCAACAGGTTTCCCCATTCGGAAATCCCCGGATCGAAGTCTGGTTGCCGACTCCCCGGGGCTTATCGCAGGCTCCTACGTCCTTCTTCGGCTCCTGGTGCCAAGGCATCCACCGTGTGCCCTTAATAACTTGGCAACTACAGATGATGCTCGCGTCCACTGTGCAGTTCTCAAAGTACGGGCGGTACCGGGCTCTAGACCGCCGCGTACCCCGGCTCGCGCACTGACTTGGAAGTACTGACTTGGAAGTACTGACTTCGAAGTGCAGCGCGTGACCGGGGCCGTTCGGCGAGAGGCCGGTCCGGTCCGAGGGGGGACCAAAGAGCGTCCGTTCCCTCAGGACCCAACAGCGTGCTCGGCCAGGCCGCCATCACGGTCACCGTTCCGTCCTGCTGGGCAGGCGTACTAGCTGACATTGACTGGCGATCAGACCGAATAACCAGTGCTCCACTAATGAGCTAGCCACCTCAGGTTCTGCGGGCGTACGGGGGTCGCCCCCCGGATTACCGAGCGCCTGAAATGTGGCTCTGGACGCGGTACCGAATCTCGGCCCGCGCCAGCTGCTCCTTAGAAAGGAGGTGATCCAGCCGCACCTTCCGGTACGGCTACCTTGTTACGACTTCGTCCCAATCGCCGGCCCCACCTTCGACGGCTCCCTCCCACAAGGGGTTAGGCCACCGGCTTCGGGTGTTGCCGACTTTCATGACGTGACGGGCGGTGTGTACAAGGCCCGGGAACGTATTCACCGCAGCGTTGCTGATCTGCGATTACTAGCGACTCCGACTTCATGGGGTCGAGTTGCAGACCCCAATCCGAACTGAGACCGGCTTTTTGGGATTCGCTCTACCTTGCGGTTTCGCAGCCCTTTGTACCGGCCATTGTAGCATGTTTGCAGCCCAAGACATAAGGGGCATGATGACTTGACGTCATCCCCACCTTCCTCCGAGTTGACCCCGGCAGTCTCCTATGAGTCCCCGGCATTACCCGCTGGCAACATAGGACGAGGGTTGCGCTCGTTGCGGGACTTAACCCAACATCTCACGACACGAGCTGACGACAGCCATGCACCACCTGCGCAGGACCCTTACGGACACCGTATCTCTACGGCTTTTCCCTGCATGTCAAACCTTGGTAAGGTTCTTCGCGTTGCGTCGAATTAAGCAACATGCTCCGCCGCTTGTGCGGGCCCCCGTCAATTCCTTTGAGTTTTAGCCTTGCGGCCGTACTCCCCAGGCGGGGCGCTTAATGCGTTAGCTGCGGCACGGAATCCGTGGAAGGATCCCACACCTAGCGCCCAACGTTTACGGCGTGGACTACCAGGGTATCTAATCCTGTTCGCTCCCCACGCTTTCGCTCCTCAGCGTCAGGTAAGGCCCAGAGAACCGCCTTCGCCACCGGTGTTCCTCCCGATATCTGCGCATTTCACCGCTACACCGGGAATTCCATTCTCCCCTACCTACCTCTAGTCTGCCCGTATCCACTGCAAGCTCGGGGTTAAGCCCCGAGTTTTCACAGCGGACGCAACAGACCGCCTACGAGCTCTTTACGCCCAATGATTCCGGACAACGCTTGCGCCCTACGTGTTACCGCGGCTGCTGGCACGTAGTTAGCCGGCGCTTCTTCTGCAGGTACCGTCACTTTCGCTTCGTCCCTGCCGAAAGGGGTTTACAACCCGAAGGCCTTCATCCCCCACGCGGCGTCGCTGCGTCAGGCTTTCGCCCATTGCGCAATATTCCCCACTGCTGCCTCCCGTAGGAGTCTGGGCCGTGTCTCAGTCCCAGTGTGGCCGGTCGCCCTCTCAGGCCGGCTACCCGTCGTCGCCTTGGTAGGCAGTTACCCCACCAACAAGCTGATAGGCCGCGAGCCCATCCCTAGCCGATAAATCTTTCCATCACAGCAGATGTCAGCCGTGATCATATCCGGTATTAATTCCGGTTTCCCGGAGCTATCCCAGAGCTTAGGGGCAGGTTACTCACGTGTTACTCACCCGTTCGCCGCTCGAGTACCCCGAAGGGCCTTTCCGCTCGACTTGCATGTGTTAAGCACGCCGCCAGCGTTCGTCCTGAGCCAGGATCAAACTCTCCGTTGAATGTCTATTAACAACCGCCAAGCTTGCGCCGGGCGGATTGTAAACATCCCGAGAGTGCCTCGCTGACCAGCCAGAGGCTGGATCAGTAAAGCGATCTTGGCATATCTCCTCTCCGTGATGATGACGGGCATCCCGAAGGAAGCCGCCCCATCGACGGGGGTATGTGCTTAATGCACTGGCTTTTAGCACGCTGTTGAGTTCTCAAGGAGCGGGTGCTCACCTTCGGCGGGCTCTCGTCCGCCTCCAGGGCAACTACTCTAACTTACCGGATGGGCTTCCCGTTGTCAATCAGGTTTCCGATGAACCTTGTGACTCAGGCTGGTGCCCATCGGCCCAGCAGACACTACCCGACGAGCTTCCGTGATCACGCGAAGCCCGTCAGTTTCGTAGTCGCTTGGGGTTCCCTCCGGGTCGGGCCCGCCTGGCCGGCGTTCCGTCCCCCGTGGGGCAAGAAGAACTCTAGAGATGGACAGGGCCCTCGTCAAATCGGCCGGCAAGGTTAACGCAGGCTAACGCCGGACCTCGGGCCTGCCCGAGTACGTATGCCGAGGTCACAGGCAGCGAGGGCCGCGCCACGCAGCCCTCAGAAAGTCGTTCTGGGTTCACGGCCGACAGGCCGGAACGGGCCGGCCCTTGCGTCGGCCCGTCATCGGCATACCCGCTCCCGCAACTCCGGAAACATCCGCGTTCCGTACACATTTTCCGCTGGTCAGAGCACTGCGCTCCGGTGACGAAGGATCAGGCGGGGCGGACTTCGGCAGCGCCGACGTGACGCTTGCCGCGGCGCACGATCAGGTAACGATCGTGCAGGAGGTCGCCGCGGTCCGGGACCGCATCCACGGATGTCACCTTCCGGTTGTTCAGGTACGCACCGCCCTCGGCGATCAGCCGCCGCCCGGCCGAATTGCTCGCCACGATGCCGGTCAGCGCCAGCAGTTCGGCTACCGGGGGCATCCCGCGGTCCCCCGGACCGGCGGAACCACCAGTGGGTTCAGCTCTCAGGAAAATCTCGGTATGCGGGACTTCCGCGACGGCGTCCGCAAGGGTGCGGGAATCGATGCCGGCGAGTTCTCCCTGGCCGAACAGCGCCCGGCTGGCCGCGATCACCCGCCGGGTGGCGTCAGCGCCGTGCACGAGGGTGGTGACGTCCTCGGCCAGTGCGCGCTGGCCGGCTCTCGCCGCGGGCCGTTCGGCGGTCTGGCGCTCCAGTCCCTCGATCTCCTCCCGGGACCGGAACGTGAAGACGCGCAGCAGCGTGGGTACCTCGGCGTCACTGACGTTGAGCCAGAACTGGCAGAACGCGTACGGGCTCATCAGGTCGGGGCTGATCCAGATGGCGCCGCCCCCGGTCTTCCCGTACTTGGTGCCGTCCGGCTTGGTGATCAGGGGGGTGGCGAAGGCGTGCACGGAGGCGCCCTCGGCCCGCCGGATCAGGTCCACCCCGGCGACGAGATTGCCCCATTGGTCGCTTCCGCCGAGCTGCAGCGTGCAGTCCTGCCGCCGGTAGAGCTCGAGGTAGTCGAGGGCCTGCAGGATCTGGTAGCTGAACTCGGTGTAGCTGATCCCGCCGGCTTCCAGTCGCGCCTTGACCGATTCGCGGGCGAGCATCTGGCTGACCGGGAAGTGCTTGCCGATGTCGCGCAGGAAGTCCAGCGCGGACAGCCCGGCCGTCCAGTCCAGGTTGCTGACGATCAGCGCGCTGTTGTCCGCGTCCCCGAAGTCCAGGAAGCGCTCGACCTCACCCCGGATCCGGTCCACCCATTTGGCGACCACCTCGCGGGGGTTGAGCACACGCTCGGCCGACTTGCCGCTCGGGTCACCGATGAGCCCGGTCGCGCCGCCGACCAGGCCGATCGGCCGGTGACCGGCGAGCTGGAGCCGCCGCAGGGTCAGCAGCTGCACCAGGTTCCCGATGTGCAGCCCGGGCGCGGTCGGGTCGAAGCCGCAGTAAACCGTGATCGGACCCGGACTGAGCGCCGTGCGCAGCCCGCCGGGGTCGGTGGACAACGCGATCAGGCCGCGCCAGCTCAGCTCGTCGATGATGTCGGTCACGGCTGCATCGTGCCACCTCCGCCGGGCGAGGCGGTAGCCGTTTCCGTCTTCCCGCGCCGGCGTGGCGCGTGCGGCCGGTAGGCGGACACGGTCGGGTCACCGTCGATCCAGAACCGCCAGGCCGCCTCGGCGCCCTCGCGGACGCCGACCCGGGGGCCGGTGCGCAGCACGCCAGGGGCAGGCTCACGGCCCGGCAAAACGTCCAGGATCCGTAGGTCCGAGGCCGGATCGCAGACGTCCGCGCCGTCCTGGACACGGTCGATGGCCAGCGCCTGGCAGAGCAGGGCCGGCCCGCGCGCGAGGTCGGCGCCGGCCCGTGAGGTCACCCGCCGCCGGCGCGCGAGCGGGACCCCCGCGACGATGGCTCCGGCGCGCAGCAGGACCGCCTCGGCGGTGCCAGCGGGCAGGCAGACGAGGTTGACGCAGAAGTGCATGCCGTAGGTGAAGTACACGTAGGAGTGGCCGGGCGGCCCGAACATGACCGCGTTGCGCCGGGTCCGGCCGCGGTAGGCGTGGGAGGCGGGGTCCACGGCGCCCAAGTACGCCTCCACCTCGGTCAGCGCCACGGCGACGAGCCCGTCGCGCGTGTGGTGTTCCAGGACGCAGCCGAGCAGGCCGGGTGCGACCTCCAGCGCCGGGCGGTCGAAGAACGAACGTGGCAGCAGGGCACCCAGCCCGTCCGTGCCGGCCTCCGAGCTCGCCACCCCCGGGCTCGCCACCCCCGGGCTCGCCACCCCCGGGCTCGCCACCCCCGGGCTCGCCACCCCCGGGCTCGCCACCCCCGGGCTCGCCACCCCCGGGCTCGCCACCCCGGGGCTCAGCCCCCCAGGGCTGGTCAGCTCGTCGCCCACGCGGCGTGCTGGTCGGCCAGGGCGCGCAGCGCGGCCAGTTGCTCGGCGACCCGCTGCGGCGCCGTGCCGCCCTGCTGCTTGCGCGCGGCCAGGGCGCCCTCGACGGTCAGCACCTGCCGGACGTCGGGGGTGAGGTACGGCGACACCCGTTCCAGGTCGGCGTCGCTGACCTCGTGCAGGTCCACGTCGTGCACCTGGCACCAGACCACGAGGTGACCGACGATCTCGTGTGCCGCACGGAAGGGCACGCCGCGCTGGACGAGGTATTCGGCCAGGTCGGTGGCCAGGGTGAAACCGGCGCTGGCGCTGGCGGTGATCCGCTCGGTGTGCAGCCGGAACGTCCCGATCAGGCCGGCCATCGCAGGGAGCACCAGGAGCAGCGTGTCAATCGCGTCGAAGACCGGCTCCTTGTCCTCCTGAAGGTCGCGGTTATAGGTGAGCGGCAGCCCCTTGAGCGTGGTGAGCAGGCCGGTGAGCCCGCCGATGAGGCGCCCCGCCTTGCCCCGGGCCAGTTCGGCCACGTCCGGGTTCTTCTTCTGCGGCATGATCGACGAGCCGGTCGCGTAGCCGTCGTCGATCTCGATCCAGCCGAACTCCTGGGAGGACCACAGCACGATCTCCTCGCCGAGCCGCGACAGGTGGACGCCGATGAGCGCCGCCGCGAAGCAGAACTCGGCGGCGAAGTCCCGGTCGCTGACCGCGTCCATCGAGTTGGTCGTGGCCGCGGTGAAGCCGAGTTGCCTGGCCAGCTCCCGCGGGTCGAACGGCAGCGACGAGCGGCCAGCGCCCCCGCGCCGAGCGGCGAGATCGCCGCGCGCTTGTCCCAGTCCCCCAGCCGGTCCGCGTCACGTGCGAACGCGTGCACGTGCGCCAGCAACTGGTGGGCGAACAGCACCGGCTGGGCGTGCTGCAGATGCGTCATCCCCGGGGCCGCCACGTCGGCGTGCCGTTCGGCCTGGCCGAGCAGGGCCGTCTCGAGCTCGGCGAGCCGGGACATGATCATCCGCACGTGGTCGCGCAGGTACAGCCGCAGGTCCGTCGCAACCTGGTCGTTGCGGCTGCGCCCGGCGCGCAGCTTGCCGCCGAGCGTGCCCAGCCGATCCAGCAGGCCGCGCTCCAGGGCCGTGTGCACGTCCTCGTCGGCGGCGGTGGGGCGGAAGGTGCCGTCGCGGCACGCGCGGTCCAGGTCGTCGAGGGCACCGAGCATCGCGTCCCGCTCCGCCTCGGTCAGCAGCCCGGCACCGTACAGCGTCCGGGTGTGCGCGCGGGAGGCGAGCAGGTCGTAGGGCGCCAGCCGCCAGTCGAACTGGACGCTGACCGACAGCCGGGCCAGCGCCTCGGCTGGCCCGGACTCAAACCGGCCGCCCCACAGCCGGGTCGGCGCGCTGCCTGCTTCTCCCACGTCTCCCACAGTCCCTAACCACTATGACCTTTGTGACCGCGACGCCGCGACGGCACCGTGCCCATGTGCGGGGGGCCCGCTTCCGGCTAGCTCACCCGCGTACCGGCTAGCTCACCCGCGTACCGGCTAGCTCGCCCGGCGGTCACGGATGGCCGCGATCTTGCTCGGCAGGCCCCACAGCTCCACGAACCCCTTGGACAGCGCCTGGTCGAACGTGTCGCCCGTGTCGTAGGTGGCCAGTTCGTAATCGTAGAGCGAAGCGGGACTGCGCCGGCCGGTAACGACGGCGCGGCCGCTGTGCAGCTTGAGCCGGATGTCCCCGGTCACGTGCTCGCAGGCCTGGGCGATGAACGCGTCGAGCGCGCGCTTGAGCGGGGAGAACCACAGCCCGTCGTAGACCAGCTCCGCCCACCGCTGCTCGGCCTGCCGCTTGAACCGGGCCAGGTCGCGCTCGACGCAGACGTTCTCCATCTCCTGGTGCGCGGTGATCAGCGCGATCGCGCCGGGAGCCTCGTAGATCTCGCGGCTCTTGATGCCGACGACCCGGTCCTCGACCATGTCGAGCCGTCCGACACCCTGCGCCCCGGCCCGCTCGTTCAGCTCGGTGATGATCTCCAGTGGGGTCTTCGGCGTGCCGTCGACCGCGGTGGGGATGCCGTCGGTGAAGCTGATCACAAGCTCGTCGGGCTCGCGCGGCTGCGCGGGGTCGGCCGTGTAGTCGTAGATGTCCTCCCACGGGCCGTTCCAGATGTCCTCCAGGTGCCCGGTCTCGACCGCGCGGCCCCACAGGTTCTGGTCGATGGAGTACGGCGACTTGGGCGTCACGTCGATCGGCAGGCCCTTGCCGGCCGCGAAGTCGATCGCCTTGTCCCGGGTCATGCCGGAGTCGCGGACCGGCGCGAGGACCTTGATGTCCGGGGCCAGGGCGGCGATCCCCGCCTCGAAGCGGACCTGGTCGTTGCCCTTGCCGGTGCTGCCGTGCGACAGCATCGACGCGCCCTTCTCGCGGGCCACCCGGACCAGGTGGTCGACGATCAGCGGCCGGGACAGCGCGGAGACCAGCGGATAGCGGTCCATGTACAGCGCGTTGGCGGTCAGCGCGGGCACGCAGTAGTCCGCGGCGAACTCGGCCCGCGCGTCGACCACCTCGGCGTCCGCGGCGCCGCAGGCGAGCGCGCGCTTGCGGATGTCGTCCATGTTCTCGCCGCCCTGGCCCACGTCGATGGCGACGGCGATCACCTCGGCGCCGGTCTGCTCCGCGATCCAGCCGATGGCCACGGACGTGTCCAGGCCACCGGAATACGCCAGGACCACGCGGTCTTTCTCTGCACTCATTTTTCTTCCTTAGGTGCGTCTCAAGGTGCGTCTCAGGTCAGGGATGGGTGCCGCGGCGGCGTTCCCGGCGGGCCGCGGCGGTCATCGTCGGCGCTCGGCCAGGGCGAGCAGCCGGCCTGCGAGGTCGGCGCCGCCCGCCGGGTCGCGCGCGATCACCAGCACGGTGTCATCACCGGCCACGGTGCCGAGGATGGACGGCCACGCCGCGTGGTCCATCACCGAGGCGAGGAACTGCGCCGCGCCGGCCGGGGTCCGCAGCACCACCATGTTGGCGCTCGCCTCGGCAGAGATCAGCAGGTCCGAAGCCACCCGCGCCAGCCGGGGCCCGCCGGGAACGCTCCCGGCAGGGACGCTCCCACCGGGAACGCCGCCGTTCGCAGAGCCGCCGCCGGGAGCGGCCGGGCCCACCCCGCCGGCCGAGCCACCGGGGCCGGCGGAAGGGCCGACGGCGCCGGGCACCCCGCCGGGCCTCGACCCGGGACCACCCGGCTCCCCGGGCAGGGCGTACACGAGCGATCCGTCCGCGGCGCGTACCCGCACCGCGCCGAGTTCCTCCAGGTCACGCGACAACGTTGCCTGGGTAACGGGAACGCCGCGCTCGTTCAGCAGCCGGGCGAGTTCCTCCTGCGAGCGGACCTGGCGGTCGGTCAGCGTGGCCGCCACCCACGCCTGCCGGGACGCCTTGGTGCTGGGCCTGGTCAACGTCATCATGCCTGCCCTAGGAGCCAGGTGAGCAAGGCCTTCTGCGCGTGCAGCCGGTTCTCTGCCTGGTCCCAGACGGCACTGGCGGGACCGTCGAGGACGTCGGCGCTGATCTCCTCGCCGCGGTGCGCGGGCAGGCAGTGCAGCACCAGGCAGTCCCGGCTGGCCAGGTCCAGCTTGCCTTTGTCCAGGCTGAACGGGCCCATGCTGGACATCCGCTCGGCGCGGGTGTCTTCCTGCCCCATGGACGCCCAGACGTCGGTAGCGAGCACGTCCGCGTCCGCGCACGCCTCGGCGGGATCGGCGTACCACCGTACGCTGCCCCGGGTCAGGCTGGCGATCTCGGCGGCGGCGGCGATCACGGCGGGGTCCGGGCGGTACGCCGCGGGCGCCGCGATCCGCACGTGCAGGCCGGCCGTGGCCCCGCCCAGCAGGTAGGAGTGCGCCATGTTGCTGGACCCGTCGCCCAGGAAGGTCAGCGTGAGGTCGCACAGGGCGCCCCGCGCGGCCCGGATCGTCTGCAGGTCGGCGAGTACCTGGCAGGGGTGGAACGCGTCGGTCAGGGCGTTGATCACCGGGACGTCGCTGGCGGCCGCCATCGCGACCACCCGGTCCTGGCCGAACGTCCGCCACGCGATCGCCGCGGCCTGCCGGGTCAGCACGCGTGCGATGTCCTCGATCGTCTCGCCGCGGCCGATGTGGGTCGTCTGGGTGTCGATGAGCAGCGGGTGGCCGCCCAGCTCCGCGATGCCGGTCGCGAAGGAGACCCGGGTCCGCAGCGACGGCTTGTCGAACAGCACGGCCACCGTCCGCGGCCCGGCCAGCGGCTTGCGGGCGAACCGGTCGGCCTTCAGCGCGCTGGCCAGGTCGAGCACCTCGGCCTGCTCGGCCTGGCTCAGGTCGTCGTCCCGGAGAAAGTGCCGCGGGCCAGCCCGCTCCGGCCCGGCCTGCCCCGGGCCCGTGCTCGTCGTGGGTGTCATCATGCCCCCTTGGTCGCGGCGGCGTCGTCCAGGATGTGCGGCAGTGCGCTGAGGAACGCCGACGCCTGCGCGGCCGTGATGATCAGCGGCGGCGCGAGCCGGACCGCGTCCGGCTGCACGGCGTTGACCAGGAAACCGGCCCGCCGCGCGGCCGCCTCCACGTCGGTGGCAGCGTCCCCCCTCAGGATCGCGGCCAGCCAGAGGCCCTGGCCGCGTACCCCGGCGAGCAGCGGGTGGGAAACGGCCGCGATACCGTCGGATAGCTGCCGGCCGACCGCGGTGGCCGCCTCCAGGAGCCCGTCGGCCTCGATGGTGTCGAGCACCGCGAGCGCCGCCGCGCAGGCGATGGGATTCGCGCCGAACGTCGAGCCGTGATCACCCTTACCCAGCACGCTGCCGAACTCGCCGAATCCGATGCACGCCCCGATCGGCAGTCCCCCGCCCAGCCCCTTGGCCAGCGTCAGAAGGTCCGGGGGCACGCCTTCGGCCTGGTGCGCGAACCAGTGCCCGGTGCGCCCGATCCCGCTCTGGATCTCGTCGATGACCAGCACCGCGCCAGGCCTGGTCGCAGGCGTCGCGCGCGGCGCGCAGGTAACCGGGCGGCGGCGGGATGACGCCGGCCTCGCCCTGGCACGGCTCGACGAACACGGCCGCGCAGTCGGCGCCGACCGCAGCACGCAGGGCGGCCGCGTCACCGTAGGGCACGAATCGGACGTCGATGCCGAACGGGCCGAACGGCTCGCGGATGGACGCCTTACCGGTCAGCGCGAGCGCGCCCATGGTGCGCCCGTGGAACCCGTTCTCGGTGGCCACCATGACGGGGCGCTGCTCTTTGCGATTCTGCCGGCCCTGGCGCCGCCGGACCAGCTTGATCGCCGCCTCGTTGGCCTCCGCGCCGGAGTTGGCGAAAAAGACCCGCGCGCCGGCGGGGCCCGCACCGGTGCCGAGGAGCGCGAGGATCCGTTCGGCGAGAGCGATCCCGGGTTCGTGCAGGAACAGGTTCGACGTGTGCGCGAGCGCGTTGACCTGCCGGGTGACCGCGGCGGTGAGCGCCGGGTGCGCGTGCCCCAGCGAGCTCACCGCGATCCCGGCGAACAGGTCGAGGTACTCACGCCCATCGGCGTCCCACACCCGGCAGCCCTCGCCGCGGGTGAGGGCCACCTGCGGCAGCCCGTAGTTGGGCATCAGGGCGGCCGCGAACCGCTTCTGCAGTACGTCCGTCGCGCTCACGGTTGCTCCGCCTTCCCCGCCAGTGAGTCGGGGACGACCATGGTGCCGGTGCCGGAATCGGTGAAGATCTCCAGCAGCACGGCGTGCGGCTGGCGGCCGTCGACCACGTGGGCCTGGAGGACGCCGCCGCGGACCGCGCTCAGGCAGGCCTCCATCTTGGGGATCATCCCGGTGCTGAGCCCGGGCAGCATGGTCTCCAGCTCGCCCGCGCCGATCTCGCTGATGACGTCGCCGGTGGGCGGCCAGGTCCGGTACAGGCCGGGCACGTCGGTAAGGATCATGAGCTTGGCCGCGCCCAGGGCGACGGCGAGCGCGGCCGCGGCGGTGTCGGCGTTGACGTTGTAGACCTCACCGTTCTCCCCTCGTGCGACGCTGGAAACGACGGGGATGCGCCGGTCGGCGAGCAGCGCGCGGACCGCGCCGGGATCGGTGGCCTGGATCTCGCCGACCAGCCCGATGTCGACCGGCGCACCGTCCACCATGGCCGGCTTGCGGCTGGCCGTGAACAGGTTCGCGTCCTCGCCGGACATTCCGACGGCGAACGGGCCGTCCCGGTTGATGAGCCGGACGATGTCCTTGTTCACCTTCCCGGTGAGGACCATGCGGACAACATCCATCGTCTCCGGCGTGGTGACCCGCAGGCCCGCGGTGAACGTGGTCTCCAGGCCGAGCCGGTCGAGGTGCTCGGTGATCTGCGGGCCGCCGCCGTGCACCACCACCGGGCGGAGCCCGGCGCACCGCAGGAAGACGAGGTCTTGGGCGAAGGCGGCGCGCAGCGACTCCTCGGTCATCGCGTTGCCGCCGTACTTGATCACCACGGTCCGGTCGTGGAACGTGATCAGCCACGGCAGCGCCTCGATCAGCGTCGCCGCCTTCGCTGCCTTCGCGGCGGCGGCGTGCCCGGCGCCGGTGGCGTGCCCGGCGCTGGCGGGGTCCGCGGCCGGCTGCTCGCCGTTGGCCGTCATGTCGAGTACACCGAGTTCTCGTGCACGTATTCGGCGGTCAGGTCGGTGGTCAGGATGGTGGCGGCGTTCGGCCCGGCGGACAGGTCGACAGTGATGGTGACGTCCCGCGGGGTCATGTCGACCTTGGACCGCTCATCGCCGGCGCAGCCGTTCCGGCAGACCCAGATCCCGTTGATCGCGACGTTGAGCCGGTCCGGCTCGAACTGGGCGGCGGTCGTGCCCACCGCGGAGACCACCCGCCCCCAGTTCGGGTCCTCCCCGGCGATGGCGCACTTGAACAGGTTGCTGCGGGCCACCGCGCGCCCGGCGGTCACCGCGTCGTCCTGGCTGGCCGCGCCGATCACCTCGACCGCGATCATCTTGCCCGCCCCCTCGGCGTCCAGCTGGAGCTGCCGTGCCAGGTCGGCGCACACCTCGGTGAGCAGCGCGGTGAACGTCCCGGTGTCCGGGCGGATCCCGGAGGCGCCGCTGGCCAGCAGCAGCACGGTGTCGTTGGTGGACATGCAGCCGTCGGTGTCCAGCCGGTCGAAGGTGACCCGGGCCGCGGCCCGCAGCGCCGCGTCCAGCTCGGCGGCGGGCAGGTCCGCGTCGGTGCTGAGTACGCACAGCATCGTGGCCAGCCCGGGCGCGAGCATCCCGGCTCCCTTGGCCATGCCGCCGATCGCGTAACCGGTCCCGTCCCCGCCGCCCGCGCCGTTCTCCCGGCGGAACGAGATCTTGACGACCGTGTCCGTGGTCCGGATGGCGTCGGCCGCGGCGAGGCCCCCGCCGCGGGACGCTTCGGCGACGCAGGCGTCCACCGCGGGCAGCAGCTTGTCCATCGGCAGCCGCTCGCCGATCAGGCCGGTGGAGCAGACGGCCATCTCCCCCGCCGAGTCGCCGACCGCGCTGGCGAGCCGTTCCGCGGTCAGATGGGCGTCCTGGAAGCCGAACGGGCCCGTGCAGGCGTTGGCCCCGCCGGAATTCAGCGCCACCGCGCGGACACGCTCACCCAGTACCACCTGCTGCGTCCACAGCACCGGCGCCGCCTTGACGCGGTTGGAGGTGAACGTGGCGGCGGCGGCCCGGGACGGCCCGTCGTTGATGACGACCGCGACGTCGCGGTCGCCGGAGGCCTTGAGCCCGGCCACGACGCCAGCAGCGCGGAAACCCAGCGGCGCAGTGACGCTCACCGGTGTGCTCCCGTGGGGGTCCGGGCCGTGCTTGCCGGGGTGGCCGGTGCGGGGAAGGACATCGGTGCGGGGAAAAACATCAAGGCGCGACTCCGTACGCGGTGAGGCCGGCCGATTCCGGCAGGCCGAGCATGAGGTTGGCGTTCTGCAGCGCCTGGCCGGCGGCGCCCTTGCCGAGGTTGTCGATCGCCGCGACGACGACGGCCCGGCCGGCGTGCACGTCCGCTGCCACCTGGAGGTGGGCCGCGTTCGACCCGGCGGTCGCCCCGGTGCTGGGCCACTGGCCCTCGGGCAGCAGGTGAACGAACGGCTCCCCCGCGTAGGCGGCCGCGATCGCCTCCCGGAGCCGTGTGGTGGCCCCAGCTGCGTCCCCGGCCTGCGGCGCCTGGGCCGCCTTCCCGGCCAGGCGGGCGGTGGCGGTGGCGAGGATGCCGCGCGGCATCGGCGCCAGCGACGGCGTGAACGAGATCGTGACCCGGTCGCCGCCGGCGTGCGGGGCCAGCACGCCCTGCAGGGCTTCCTCGATCTCCGGGGTGTGCCGGTGCACACCGCCGGCGGTGTAGGCGGACATCGACCCCATGACCTCGCTGCCCATCAGGCTGCCCGTGGCGGTGCGGCCCGCGCCGGACGTGCCGGAGGCGGCGACGATGACGATGTCGCTGGGCTCGGCGAGCCCGCTGGCCAGCAGCGGCGCGAGGGCCAGGATCGACGCGGTGGCGTAGCAGCCGGGCGAGGCGACCGTGGCCGAGGCGCGGATCCGCTCCCGCGCGCCGGGCAGTTCGGGCAGCCCGTACGTCCAGTGGCCGGGGTGCTCGCCGCCGTAGAACCGCGCCCAGGACGCGGGGCCGGCGAGCCGGAAACCGGCCCCCAGGTCGACGACCCTGGTCTCCGCCGGGAGCTGCGCGGCCAGCGCGGCGGCCTCCGCGTGCGGCATCGTCATGAACACGAGGTCGGCCCCGGCCAGCGCGGCGGGATCGGCCGGCCCGAACGTCCGGTCCGCGAGCCCGATAAGATTCGGGTGCACGGCCGCAACCCGGGCGCCGGCGCTGGACCCGGCGGCCAGCGGCCCGATCTCCAGGTCCGGGTGGCCGGCCAGGAGGCGGAGAAGCTCACCGCCCGCGTAGCCGCTCGCGCCTGCGACCGCGACCTGTGCGCCCATCTCGCGCTCCTCTTCAGTTGACCTCGGTGCGCCGCCCGTCACATCCGCGGCCGCCAAGCTGCCTATCTGCAAAATTATGCAGTCTACCGAGAAATTATGCAACCCAATATGCCCGGGCCGGTGACACTCAGCTGCGGGGCCGCCCGGCGCCTCGGCATCGTTCAAGCCAGGCTGGGCCAAGCACGGCGAGGCAGTGCGCACCCTCCCGAATGCCGCAGTGACCTGGCATCAGCAAACTGGGCAATGGGCCGAACTGCACCAGCAGCGGCTGCATCGGAACGTGCTCGTCAAGTCCAGCGAGTTCACCCCGCTGATGAAGACGACTGTTTCATCCGATCTCGCCGATGACCCAGGGCGCGGCCGTTGCGGAAGCCGCAGATCCCACGGACCAAGATGATCAGTGAACGCCAGGTCAACATCGTCCCCATTAGCCACTACCGCACTGCTGTACAAAGTGGCAGGACGCCGACGGCGCGAACGAAAGTCCGCAGGTGCAGAGCTTGAGCGGAGGGCGGCCCCGGGGGGAAGATCCCCGGGGCCGCCGTGTCGGTGGTTTCCTTCATTCATTTCTGGGCAGCCGAATGGCAGGAAGGCCGTTGTGCTAGCACGCTCCCCGTGTCGTCCACGCTGACCAGTTGGCGCCGTTGCCTGACATGCGGACGGCGGTCGCCGCGTTGGCGGCCGGGTCGAGCATGGCGGGCCCGCCGTCGTGGATCTGCCACAGGCCCCAGTCGTTGGTCCGGCTGATGTCGCTGGCGTTGCCGCCTGACTCGTGCTCGGCGATGCAGGCGGCGTGCGTGGCGCTGCGGCTGCTGCCGCCTGCGCCCATCCAGATGCGTTCGAGCGCGCCGAAGTTGAAGAGCGCGGCGGGCCTGGTGACAGCGGCAAGCGCAGCGGCTACCGGTGGGCTGGAGTTGGCGCTGGTCACATGGGACGGGGCGGCGGCGGGGGCTTGCCCGGTTGCGCCGACCACCGTGGCCGCGGCGCCTGCGGCGATGGCGGCTACGGCGATGGTGAGCGTGGGGAACTTGCGGTTGGTTGTCCTCTGGCTAACCAAGATGGACCCTTCTGTCGTGCACATGATGTGCGCGGCTTCCACCCATGGGCACATGCCCGCCGCAAGCGACACTGGCGGCTAAAGGCATCGGCGTGCGAAAGTGTCGCTGGGTCCGGGCGACGGGTTCGCGCACGCTGGGTGCTGGAAACCACCAGTATGCCGAGATTCGGCCCGCAAGGCAGCGAAAAGCCCATGATAATGCGCTATGACCGGATCAAATGCTGACGTGGACGTCGGCCTAATTCGGCTTCTACGTGCATGTTTGCTGCCCGGAACGGGCCACGCTCCACGGATGTTAATTAGGTCACAATATAACAGAATTAAACGGATAAAGGTACTCTCCGTAGTCATTTTATGGCCGCCGCTGAGCGCCGCGTGGCGCAACGGTCACAGTCATCCCCACGGCGGTACCGGGACGCACAGAGGTAGCCACGTCCACACCTTCCACAGCTCGCGCAGCGCCGCACGATCGAGCGCGGCGCCCCGGAACCCGTCCAGCTGAGTAGCGACGCCACCGCAGGAATCGATCAGCTCGCCGGCCTCGACATTTGTCGCCGATGGCACGCGGAACGCCACCGTTTCGGCCAGGTCGGCTTGACGGCCGCCGAAGCCGACCGCGCCGGATAACCATCATCGGCGGAGGGGGCACTGGGCGGGAGGGGCCGAGCCGGGGCGAGGGCGGTTTCACGGGTTGGGCTGAGCGCGGGGTGGCGGCTTGGGGCGGCCGGGCGGGGAGCGGCATGATGAGGGCAGCGGACCGGGAAAGACGGCACGGAGCTGGAACCTGGCGGGTTCGGGACCGGGTCCAAAAGATGACGTGATCCGAAGCCAGGGATGCGGAGAATCCACCCGATGCGTCGCCGCCCGCGCCCGGACCACCTGGCGGACCCTTACGACTGCCGTCTCCCCCAGAGTGGCCTGACCCCGCGCGGAACCGACCGGAGCGGAACCGACCGGAGCGGAACCGACCGGAGCGGAACCGACCGGCGTGGCCTGGGCGTGGCCGGGGTGGCGCTGGGGCTCGGGGTGCTCGCGGGGTGCGGGACGTCCGCGGCCAGCACCCCGAGCGCCGGTCAGACCTGCGGGACGACCCGGACCGGCGTGAACGTCCCGGTCGTCATCAAGATCAGTGAGGGCCCGGTTTCCTGCGCGACCGCGCTCCGGGTGGAGAACTCCTACGCGGCCGTCGTGCGCACGGGGCAGATACGCGGCAACGGCGGCGGCGCCCCGGTCACGGTAAGCGGCTGGACCTGCCGGGGCTTCCCGACCACGGAGGTCCTGAAGACGGGCCAGGCCTCAGCCTGCCGCAGCGGCGGCGCGGAGATCCTCGCTATCCTCCCGCCCCCCGGCGCCCCAAGCGTGCCTACCACCCCCACCGCCTCACCCTGAGCCGCGGGCGAGCCACTGACCATTCGCAGGCGTCGGTAAATCGCCCGTCCGCAGCCGGGCCAGAACCCCGGTAATCCCTATCCCTGGCCCGCCGCATTCGGGTCCGTTTCGAGCTGGTTCGGCGCGTGCTGTGCCTCAGCTGATTATTTGTCGCGTCTCCCTATACTGCGGAAACCCTGCCGATCATGGACGCTCCGTCAGGGGCGGTGCTCGACGGTGGTCTGGGCGGCCCCGCAGCTACCAGAGGCCCAGCAGGGAGCCGAGGGAACGGGCGGCGGGGCCGCCTTCGTCCTCGGCGATGCGCAGGGCGGCGGGCACGTCGAGGTCGTGGGCGAGCGCAGCGCGCACCGCGGCGACGGCCGTGTCGTCGTGGCCTGCCGGGCCGCGGCTGGGGCGGCCCGCGGCCGCGGCGATGGCCTCCAGCCGGGCGGCGGCCGCGTCCAGCCCGGCGCGGTCGTAATCCCAGTCCTCGGGCCAGGGCCGGTCCAGGATCAGCAGCCGGACGGCCGCCGCCGGGTAGCCGGCGAGCAGCTCCTTGACCAGCACGAGGTTGCCGGCCGACTTGGCCATCTTCGCGCCGGCCACCCGGACGACGCCGACGTTCAGCCGCACCCGGGCGAACGGGCTCACGCCGGTGAAGGTCTCGGCCAGGGCGGCCTGGTAGGCGTGATGCGGGAAGCGCAGATCACCCCCGCCGGCCTGCACGTCGATGGCCGGTCCGAAGGCGTGCAGCGCCATCGCCGCGCATTCGGCGTGCCAGCCCGGCCGGCCGGGTCCCCACGGGCTGGCCCAGGCCGGCTCCCCGTCCCGGGACGCCTGCCAGACCGCGACGTCGAACGGGTCGTCCTTGCGCCGGTCGTCTGGCCGGTCGCCGTACTCGGCGGCCAGACGACCCGCCTCCGCGTGATCCGGGACCGCCTGGCGGGCGACGGCCGCGCCGCGGAAGTACACCTGGCCGTCCCGCTTGTAGGCGGCACCCCGCTCCAGCAGGCCCGCGGTGAGCGCGATGACCTGCGGGATGAACGCGTGCGCCCGGGGCTCAAGTGCCGGGCGGCGCACGCCCAGCGCCGTCATGTCCTGGTCGAAGTAGAACTGCTGGATGGCGGCGAAACTGTCGTACCGGGAGCCGTCCCGGTTCGCCGCGGCGAGCAGCACGTCGTCGACGTCGGTCACGTTCCGGCACATGATCACTTCGGCGCCGCCGGCGTGCAGGACCCGGGACAGGGTGTCCGCCCAGACGAACGTCGCGGCGTGCCCCACGTGCGTCACGTCGTAGGGCGTGATCCCGCATGCGTATACCCGGGCCCGCCCGGCGAGCGGGAGCAGCGTCCCGCCGAGCCGCAGCACGGGCGGCAGGCCTACCTCAAGCATCTGATCCATCAGGCGCCTCATCTGATCACGATTCCCTGGCGCAAGCGATGCTAGTCCGGGCGCCGGGGCTCGTGACCAGACCGATGGCCATCCGTCCATGGACCAACGGCCATCGATAACGAGCCGAGGTGCCGGGCGCGGCGCGGAACGGGCCCCACCGGGCCGGGCGCGAGGGTGCGCGGGCGCGGAACGCGCTGGCATCGAGGCAAGGTCACCGGCGCGGCGCGGAACGGGCCGCGATCGCGCACAGGTCCCCGGCCGGGCCGGTGAGACGGCGCCCGGCCGGCCAGACCGCCCGCAGGGTCCGGTGCAGGTCGAGCCCGCTGACCGGCACCACGCGGAGCGTCCCCGCCGAAAGCTCCGGGGCGACGGCGAGCGAGCTGAGCACGGCCGGACCGGCTCCCGCCGCGACCGCGGCCTTGATCGCGGTGGTGGAGGACAGCTCCGCGAGCGGCGGAGTTTCGCGCAGGCCGGCCGCGCCCGCCTGGCGGTCCGGGCCCGCCTGGCGGCGCGCGCCCGCCCGGCCGCCCGGGCCCGCCTGGCCGCCCAGGGCCTGCTCCAGGAAGCGCCGGGTGCCGGAACCCGCCTCCCGGGTGACCAGTGGGGTCCCGGCCAGCTCGGCGGCGGTTATCCCGTGGCGCCGCCGTGCCCAGGCGTGGCCGGGGGCGACCACGACCGTCAGCACGTCCCAGCCGACCGGCTCGGCGCGCAGCCCCTCCGGCAGGTCGGGCCCCTCGACAAAGCCCACATCGGCGGCGTCGGCGAGGACGGCCGCGGCCACTTCGGCGGAATTGACCGCCCTCAGGGCGACGGCCGCGGCGGGATCGACGGCCCGCAGCGCGGTGAGCCAGGCGGGGAGCAGGTATTCGGCGACAGTCATGCTGGCGGCGATCCGGACCCGGGAGTCACGCTCCCGGCGCAGCGCCGTGACACCCTCGTCCAGCGCCGCCGCGGCGTCGACGGCGGCCTGCGCCCAGTCGGCTACCAGCGCACCGGCCGCGGTCAGCCGGGATCCGCGCGGGGAGCGCTCGATCAGCGCCAGGCCGAGTTGGCCCTCCAGGTACCGCATCCGCGCACTGGCCGCGGGCTGCGACATGCCGTGTTCGGCGGCGGCGCGGCCCAGGCTGCCGAGCCGCGCCACCGTGAGCAGCAGGTCGAACCCCGTGAGGTCGGCCACCCGCGACGGCAAGGTCATAAGCAAAGGTTATGACGCGATAGCGGATCGGCCCCTACAGCCGTTCGCCGGTGCGTCGCACAGTGGAGGCATGGCCCAGATGCTTGACACTCCGAATACTTCGGCCCGGGACGGCGGCGCAGGCGGGCTGGACCCCCGCAACCGTCCGTTCGGCCTATGGAAAGACCTGGAACGGCCGTCCGCCGTTTTCCGCGACCTCGGCCCGAACTGGTTCGCGGCGATCATGGGCACTGGCATCGTCGCCACCGCGGGCGCGAGCCTGCCGCTGCGGGTACCCGGCCTGCGCGGGTTCGCGACGGTCGTGTGGGGCCTGGCCGCCGCGGCGCTGGTCGTGCTGACCGCGGCGTGGGCGGTGCACTGGATCCGGTACCCGGAGCGGGCCCGCGGCCACGCGCGGCACCCGGTCATGGCGCAGTTCTGGGGTGCCCCGGCGATGGCGCTGATGACGGTGGGGACGGGCACCCTGGTGCTCGGCGGGGGGCTGATCGGCACCAGTGCAGCCGTTACCGCCGACTGGGTGCTGTGGGGCGCCGGGACCGCGCTGGGCCTGGTGACGGCGTGCTGGATTCCGTACCTGATGATGACGCGGCCGGGGATGGATGGGGACGGGGCATTCGGCGGCTGGCTGATGCCGGTGGTCCCGCCGATGGTGTCAGCGGCCACCGGCGCGCTGCTGGTCCCCTACGCCGCGCCGGGCCAGGCACGCCTGACGCTGCTGCTGGCGTGCTACGCGATGTTCGGCATCAGCCTGTTCGCCTCGGTGATCATCATCACCCAGATTTGGTCGCGGCTGGTGACCCGCGGCGCCGGGCCCGCGGTCCTGGTGCCGACGCTGTGGATCGTGCTCGGGCCGCTCGGCCAGTCGGTCACCGCGGCGGGCGTCCTGGGCACCGCGGCCGCGGGGGTGCTGCCCGCGCCGTACGCGTCGGGTGCTGCCGTGCTCGCGCTGCTGTACGGCGTGCCGGCGTGGGGGTTCGCGATGGCGTGGCTCGTCCTGGCCGCGGCGATCACCGTGCGGGCGGCCCGGCGAGAGCGGTGTGGCCTGCCCTTCGCGCTGACCTGGTGGAGCTTCACGTTCCCGGTGGGGACGTGCGTGACCGGGACGATCGCGCTGGCGGCCCGCAGCCACACCGGGGCGCTGCGGGGCGCGTCCGTCGTGCTGTACGCGCTGCTCCTGGTGGCCTGGCTAGTGGTGGCGGCCCGCACCGCGCACGGCGCCGCCACCGGCCGCCTCCTGCAGCCGATGGCGCCGGTGACCCCGGTGGCCCCGCAGCCCGGCCGCCACGCAGCCGACGGCCACCCCACAGCCGGCGGGCAGCCCCCAGGGGAGCCTGCAGCCGGCGGTCACCGCAGCCAGCAGTTAGCCGCCGCGGAGGGTGGCGCGGACGCGCTGGGCGGCTTCGGCCACGGCGGCGTCCCGGGCGGCGGTGGCCTCGGCCGCGGTGAGGGTCCGGTCCGGGGCGCGGAACCGCAGCGTGTACGCCAGCGATTTGCGCCCCTCCCCCACCTGCGCGCCGGTGTAGACGTCGAACAGCCGGATGTCCTCCAGCAGGGCGCCGTCCCCGGCCGCAGCCGCGCCGTCCCGCAGGGCGGCCTGAACGTCCGCAGCCGGGACCGACACGTCGACGATGAGCGCGACGTCCTGGGTGGCCGGCGGGTACGACGACAGCACCGGGGCCTGGACCGGGCCGGAACCTTCCGCGGCGGCCAGGATCGCCGACATGTCCAGCTCGACCGCGCTGGTGCGGGGGGGCAGCCCGAAAGCCTGGACCACCCGCGGGTGCAGTTCGCCCGCGTACCCCGCGTGCCACCCGGTCGCCTGCGAACCGTCGCTGGCCGTTACGAAGATGGCGGCACAGCGGCCCGGGTGCCAGGGCGCCTGCGTGTCGGCGCGCACGTCCACCGTGACCCGGCAGATCCGGCCGATCTCGCGGACGGCCTGCACGGCGTCGGCCCAGCACTCGGGGCGCCCGGGACCCCACCAGCCGGCCTGCTCCCGGTCCCCGGCCAGCACCGCGGCCACGTGCAGCGGCTGGTCCGGCAGGGCGGCCTCCAGCGAGGCCAGTTCCTCGAAGGTCGGGGCCCGGTCCACGGGCAGCACGGGCGCGACGGCGCGGCCGCCGAGCCGGGGCAGGAACACCACGCTCATCTCGAACAGGGCGACGTCGCCGAAGCCCCGCCCGATGTTGCGGTTGAGCACGCGGAACAGCCCGGGCAGCAGGGTGGTCTGCAGCAGCGGCTCGTCGTCACTGAGCGGGTTGGCCAGGGCCAGCATGTCGCGGCGCGGGTCCTCGGGCGGAAGCTGGAGCGCGTCCGCGTCGGCGGCGGACACGAACGGCGCGGCGAGCACCTCCACGTACCCGGCCCCGGCCAGGCCCCGGCCGACGGCGCGGCGCAGCCGCTGCCGCTGCGTCAGCCCGTGCCCGGGGAAGGCGCGCGGCCGGTGCACCGGGATGTTCTCGTACCCCTCGAGGCGGACGACCTCCTCGGCCAGGTCAGCGGGGTCGGTGAGGTCGGACCGCCACGTCGGCGAGGTGACCGCCAGCGTGTGCTGCGCCCGGTCGTGCTCGGTCGCGCAGCCGACCTGGCGGAGCCGGTGGATCACGGTGCCGAGGCCGTAGACGACCCCGGCCACGCGGTCCGGGTAGTCCACCGCCATCGGGATCGTGACAGGGCGTACGTCCACGTCCGCGTGCGTGCAGCCCGGGACGATCTTGCCGCCGCCGAGCGAGGCGAGCAGCGCGACCGCCTTGGCGGAGGCCCGCAGCGGCAGCTCGCGGTCGACGCCGCGCTCGAACCGGTAGGACGCCTCGCTGTGCAGCCGGTGCCGGCGGCTCATCCGGGCTGTTCCGGTGGGCGAGAAGTGCGCCGCCTCGATGACCAGGTTGGTGGAGTTCTGGTCGATCTCGGTGGCCAGGCCGCCCATCGTGCCGGCCAGCGAGATCGGCCCGGAGTCGTCGGCGATCACGATGTCGTCGGGGTCCAGGGCACGGACGACGTGGTTGAGGGTTTCCAGCCGCTCCCCCGGCTGGGCCCGGCGCACCACGATCGGCCCGCTGAGCTTGGTGCCGTCGAACGTGTGCAGCGGCTGGCCGAGCTCGAGCATCAGGTAGTTGGTCACATCCACCGCGAGGGAGACGGTCCGGACGCCGGAACGCGCCAGCCGGACCCGCATCCAGACCGGCGTCCGCGCCCCGGGGTGGAAGTCCCGCACCTCGCGCAGCACGAACCGGTCGCACGCCGTCGGGTCCGCGATGCGGGCCGGCCGGATGTCCCCGGACACCCAGCCCAGGTCGGCGCCGAGCCCGGCGTGCGCCGGCAGCCCGGCGTCGGCCGGGTCGGTGAACGTCACCCCGAACGCGATGGCGAGCTCGCGGGCCACGCCGCGCACGGACACGCAGTCGCCGCGGTCCGGGGTCACGGCGATGTCGAACACCTCGTCGCGCAGGCCCGCGTAGGCGACGAAGTCCGCGCCGATCGGGGCGTCGGCCGGCAGCACCAGGATGCCGGAGTGGTCCTCGCCGATGCCCAGTTCCCTGGCGGAGCAGATCATGCCCTCCGAGACGCGGCCATAGGTCTTGCGCGCGCCGGCCTCGAAGCCGCCGGGCAGCATCGCGCCGGGCTGGGCGAGCGGGACCCGGTCGCCCACCGCGAAATTGGTGGCGCCGCAGATGACACCGAAGTTGCCCTCGCTGCCGGGAGCGTGGCCGTCTTCGGTCGCGAGCCGGCAGTACCGGATCGGCTTCCTGAACTCGGTCAGTTCCTCGATCGAGAGGACCTGGGCGATGACGACGCCGCTGATGTCGTGGCCGGCCGGCTCGACGGACTCCACCTCGAGGCCGGCCGCGGTCAGCCGCCGGGCCACCTCGGCGGGCTCGGCGGGCACCTCCACCGGCACGTACTCGCACAGCCAGGAAAGCGGAAGCTTCATTGTCAGATCTCCGTCCCGAAGGCCCGGCTGAACCGCACGTCACCCTCGATGGTGTCGCGGATGCCGGTCACCCCGTGGCCGATCATGAGCGTGCGCTCGATGCCGAGGCCGAACGCGAACCCGCTGTAGCGGTCCGGGTCGACGCCGCACGCGACCAGCACGCGCGGGTTGACCATGCCGCAGCCGGCGATCTCGATCCAGCCCTGGGACCGGCAGACGCGGCAGGGCTCGCCGCCGGGGCGGGTGGACGCGCCGCGGCAGACGTGGCACTCCATGGAGACGTCCGCGGATGGCTCGGTGAACGGAAAGTAGTCCGGCCGGAACCGCGTCCGCAGGCCTTCGCCGAACATCGCGTCCACGAACGACTGGATCGCGCCGCGCAGGTCGGCCATGGTCAGGCCCTCGTCGACGGCCAGGCCTTCGATCTGGTGGAAGACCGGGCTGTGCGTGGCGTCCAGGGCGTCGGCGCGGAAGCACCGGCCCGGGCTGACCACGTACAGCGGGAGCGGCCGGCTGAGCATGGCGCGGACCTGCACCGGCGATGTGTGCGTGCGCAGGATCACCCCGGAGCGCACCGGGCCGCCCGGGCTCGCGGGGCCCGCCGGGCCGCTGGACCCGCTGGGCGCGTTGGGCGCGCCGGTCACGGAGGCCCCGTCCCCGGCGTCCTTCGGGCCGGCCACGAACAGGGTATCCTGCGCCTCGCGGGCCGGGTGGTCGGGCGGGAAGTTCAGCGCGTCGAAGTTGTACCACTCCGCCTCGGCCTCGGGGCCCTCGGCGACCTCATAGCCCATGGCCACGAAGACGTCGGTAAGCCGGTCCGCCGCCATCGTCACCGGGTGCCGGGCCCCGGGCGGCACCCGGTCCGACGGCAGCGTCACGTCGACGGCTTCCTCCAGCAGCACCCGCCGGTCCCGCTCCGCCTCAAGTTCGGCTGTCCGCTCCGCGAGGGCCCGCTTGACCTCGGCGCGGGCCGCGCCCACCCGCTTGCCGGCCGCAGCGCGGGCCTGCGGCGGCAGCGCGCCGATCTCCGCGTTGGCCAGCGTCAGCGGTGCCTTGTCGCCGAAATGCGCGATCCGCGCCTCCTTCAGTTCCGGCAGCGTCCGCGCGGACGCGATGGCCGCCAGCGCCTCGTCGCGCATCCGCGCCACCTCATCGGGCGACAAAGGAGTCACCTCCACGGGGTCGTAGTTCGTATCGGGTCCGGACATCGGGCCTTCCCTCGCGGGCCGAGCGGCTTGCTACCGGTCTGGTGGTGGATTCCGGTCGTCAATGATTCCGAACGGACGTCGTGCGCGCCTGCCCCGCCGCCGGTCATCCGGCTGCGGGCACGGCGAGCGTGGCACCGGGCCGCCGGGCTCGCCGGGCCGGCCGCGCGGCAGCCGCAAATGTCCCGGGCAACGGGAAGGGGTGCTTGGGTGCGGCGGCGGGCGCCCGGCCCGCCGCGGAGGGCCCGCGGGACGTCCGGCGCGCCTAGGCGGCAGGAGTCCCTGCGGGCATGGTAAATCGGAACTCCGCTCCGCCGCTGGGCGCGCGGCCAACGCTGATCGTGCCCCCGTGCGCCTCGACCAGCCCCTTGACGATGTAGAGGCCGAGGCCGGTACCCCCGCGCCGCTTGCCCCGCCAGAACTGCCGGAACACGCGTGAGGCCAGGTCGGGGGCGATTCCCTCGCCCTCGTCCTGCACGGACACCGTCACGGCGTCAGTACCGCCCGCTGGCCCGGCGGCTGGCTCCACCACGAGAGTCACCGTACCAGCACCGTGCCGTACCGCGTTCTCCACGAGGTTGCCGAGGATCTGGTCCACCTTGTCGGGGTCGAGCCAGGTCTCGGGCAGTCCGGCGCGGGCCTCCAGCCGGAAGCGGTCCTCGGGCTCCCCCGCCGCGACCCGCCCGGCGATGATCTTGCGGGCCCGCTCGGTCACGTCGACGAGCTGACGGTGCACTTCCAGCCGCCCCGACTCGATCCGGGAGACGTCGAGCAGTTCGGTGATGAGCCGGGTGACCCGGTCCGCGTCGGCGTTGACGGTCTCCAGCATGACGCGCTTCTGGTCGTCGGTGAACCGGTGCCACTTGGCCAGCAGGGTGGCGGTGAACCCCTTGACGCTGGTGAGCGGGGACCGCAGTTCGTGCGCGACGGTGGAGACGAGGTTGGCGCGGCTGCGTTCGAGGCGTGCCCGCTGCGAGGCGTCGTGCAGTGCGATGACGAGCCGCAGCACGTCGTGGTGGCGCCGCTCGCGGACGTAGCGGACGACCACGAGGACCTCGGTGCCGTCGCGCAGGTAAAGGGGCCGCTCCGGGTGCCGGGTGCGGGTCTGCAGCCCGTGGTACGGGTCGGTGCAGGCCCACCAGTCGCGGCCGTCGGCGTCGTGCAGCGGGAGCACGTCGAACAGGTCCTTGCCGAGCGCGTCGGCCGGGTGGACGTTCGTCAGGCGCGCCGCGGCCACGTTGAAGGCGGCGATGCGGCCCGCCTCGTCGACGATGACGAGGCCGTCGGGAAGTTCGTCCGCGATGACGAGCCAGCCGGGCTCGCCAGGCGCACTGGGCTCGCTGGGCATACTGGGCGCGCCTGGCACACCGCAAGCCTCAGCGAGCGCGTCGGACCCGGACAGCCTGCCCGCTGGCTCGCCGGGGCCGCCCAGGGGGGCTCGGCTCGTCATGTTCTGCCCAATCGAACGCCGCCTCCATCTGGCACGTCCGTCCGCTCCGGCCTGCCAGCCGCAGCATGACCGTCACGCAAATTCTGCGCGACGAAATGTGATGAGACTCTAGCGTGCCCGGGTACGGGCGACAGCCCCACACCATCGATTGTGCGCCACGACAAGCAAAATGCCATATCCCGTAAGCGTTCCGTCATAACGATCGAGGCTCTGAGCGTCCCTCACGATGCAAGTATGACCTGATCGTCCCTCGTGACCAGACAGGGCTTTGAGGTACTGATGACATGACGGGGCGGGTGACCCGGAGGGCACGCTGGGCACGCTGGGCACACTGGGCCGCCTGTTACGGCGCCGGCGGGAACGACGTTCGCTGGGCCCGGGCGCAGGCGTAGAGGCAGACGGCCGCGGCGGTGGCCAGGTTCAGGCTCTCGGCCCGGCCGTAGATGGGCACCGCGACGCTCTCGTCGGCCAGCGCGACCAGCGCGGCCGGCATGCCCCACGCCTCATTGCCGAAGATCCAGGCCGTCGGCGCGGCCAGCTCGGCGTGGGTCAGCTCGTCCAGGGTACGCCCGCCGCGCGCGTCGGCCGCGAGGATCCGCAGCCCGGCGCCGCGCAGCGCGCTGACCGCGCGGTCCGGCGGGACGCCGGCCACCAGCGGGAGGTGGAACAGGCTCCCGGCGGACGCGCGTACGCACTTCCCGTTGTAGGGGTCCACCGACGCGTCCGAAAAAATTACCGCCTGCGCGCCCGCCGCGTCGGCGGTCCGCAGCACGGTGCCGGCGTTCCCCGGATCACGGACGCTGGCCAGCAGGGCCACGAGCCGCGGGCTGGAGCCGGCGAGGGCCTGCTCCAGCGGGACGTCGACGAAGCCGCAGACGGCGAGCAGACCCTGCGGGGTGACCGTCTGGGCCAGCTCGGCCATCACCTCGCCGCTGACCGCGTGCACCGGGATCCCGGCGCGGGCCACGGCGGCGACGAGATCCCCGTGCCGCGCCCGCGCGTCCGCGGTGACGAACAGCTCGGTGACCGGAGCCCCGGAGCCGAAGGCCTCCGTAACGGCCTGCGGGCCTTCCACCAGGAAGGCCCGCCCGCGCTGCCGGAACGCCCGTTTGGTCAGCCGGCGCACCGCCTTCAGCCGCGGCGAGCGGACGCTCGTGTATTCCAGGCCGGGCGAGGTCGTCATGGACGGCCCGGCGCCCGGCGACGCCCGCCGTCAGGCGGCTGCACTCGATGCGCCGGTGTCTTCCGGCAGGCACTTCTTCGCCACCTCGACCAGCGCGGTGAACGCAGGGGGATCCGCCACGGCCAGCTCTGCCAGCATGCGGCGGTCGACTTCGACGCCGGCCGCCTTGAGGCCCTGGATGAACCGGTTGTAGGTGATGCCGTTGCCGCGGGCCGCGGCGTTGATGCGCTGGATCCACAGTCGCCGGAAGGCGCCCTTGCGGTCCTTGCGGTCCCGGTAGGCATACGTCATCGAGTGGAGCACTTGCTCCTTGGCCTTGCGGTACATACGCGACCGCTGGCCGCGGTAGCCGCTCGCCCGTTCGAGGACGACGCGGCGCTTCTTGTGGGCGTTGGTCGCCCGCTTCACGCGTGCCATGTTCTTAACTCCCTGAGCTCGCGGGCCGGGCTACTTTCCCAGCAGCTTCCTGATCTCCCTGACGTCGTTGGCGGCGACGTTCACTTCCCCGGCGAGCCGGCGCGTCACGCGGGACGACTTGTGCTCGAACAGGTGGTTGCGGTTGGCGCGGCGGCGCAATATCTTGCCGGTCCCGGTCACCTTGAAGCGCTTCGCGGTGCCGCTGTGGGTCTTCATCTTCGGCATGGTCGCCGTCGTCTCCATTCATCTGCGCGCCGTGAGCGCGTTTCTTTCTTACATGGGCCGGCGCCGGGCCGCAAAGGTCCGGCGCCTGGCACCTGGTGCCTATGCGTCGTGCAAGCTGGCGGTCAGCCGGCCGAGACTTCCTGACCTGGCTGCCTGGTCCCCTGCCCGCCGTTGGACCGCCGGGCCGCGGCGGCGTGCACGGCGCGCGGGCCGGAAACCGGCCGGGCGGCGGGCGCACGTTCCGCGGGCTGCGGAGCAGGCTGGGTAGCCACAGGCTGGGCCTGCGCCTGCGCGGGCCCGGCTCGCGCGGGCTGGGCCTGTGCCGGCTCGGCCTGCGCGGGCCGCACGGGCTGCGCCTGGGCGGGCTCGGCTCGTGCGGGCTGAGCCTGTGCCGGCTCGGCCTGCGCGGGCGCGGGCTGCACGGGCGCGGGCTGCACGGGCGCGGGCTGCACGGGCGCGGGCTGCGCCTGCGGGACCCGATTGGCCTGGGGAGAACGCTCCGGACGCTCGGGGTGCGAGCGCTCGGCCTGCGGGTGCACGGGACGCTCGGCGCGGGCGTCGCTCTTCCTGCGGTGCGGGCCGATCACCATGGTCATGTTCCGGCCGTCCTGCTTGGGCTGGGCTTCGACGAAGCCAAGCTCCTCGACGTCACCGGCGAGGCGCTGCAGCAGCCGGAAGCCCAGTTCGGGCCGGGACTGCTCACGCCCCCTGAACATGATCGTCACCTTGACCTTGTCCCCCGCCTTGAGGAAACGCTCGACGTGGCCCCTCTTGGTGCCGTAGTCGTGCGGATCGATCTTCGGCCGGAGCTTGATCTCCTTGATGACCGTCTGGGCCTGGTTCTTACGCGATTCCCTGGCCTTAAGCGCGGACTCGTACTTGAACTTGCCGTAGTCCATGAGCTTGCAGACCGGTGGCCGCGCCGTCGGCGCGACTTCAACCAGATCGAGGTCGGCTTCCTGAGCCAACCGGAGCGCGTCGTCGATCGAAACGATCCCGACCTGCTCGCCGGCGGGCCCGACCAGCCTGACCTCGGGAACACGGATGCGCTCGTTAATACGCGGTTCGGCGCTGATGTGACCTCCTTGAGTCCCATCACTGCCGCGGAATCTCCGGCGGCAGACTACCTGTGACTACGGCTGCTGAGCGACCCCGGAAGCGGCAAACCGCCGCACACGGGAAAAGCCCCGCACGCCGTGCACGCGGGGCTGCCACCATGGCGGGCAATGCCCCGCATCACCACTGTGACACCGGCAGCCCGCCAACGCCAGATCCGCGCGGTCCCGTATGCCCGGTTTCTCCGGGATCCGGGCCAGCGCATCCGGCCTGACCTGCCAGCCTGCGGCCGGCGAGGTGGGAGGTGGCCCTCCGCTTACACGTCCGGCATTGCCACGCCGGACTAGTCGTTGGCTAAGAGTAACAACAATTTCCCCAGTGCCGGAAATTCCGGCGCCGATCGGCGCGGAAACCGGTGATCTACACCGGGCAGCCCGCGGCGGCGGCCCAGCCGCAGACCCCCCGCACCCGGGACGGCTCAGCCCCGGGACGGCTGGCCCGGGCCAGGTTCAGCGAACGGCGCCGGCGCCGCGGCGGTCCAGTTCGGCCAGGCCGGCGGCACGCATGGCCGCGAGCGGGGCCGGCCGCCCGGTCATCAGCTCGAACTGGCCCCCCGCCTGATGCAGCAGCAACTCGAACCCGCCGATGACGACCGCCCCGGCTGCCACCGCGGCCCGCGCGAGCGGCGTCGGCCACGGGGCGTACACCACGTCGAACACCGCACGGGGGGTCGCACCCACATAGGTCCGTTCGGCATGAGAATCGGCGGCACCGGCCGGGACCGTGGAAATCAGCAGATCCTGCCCCGCGAGGACACCCGGCAATCCCAGCGGCCGCAGGTCCACCCGCACGCCGAGCCGCTGCGCGACCGCCAGCAGCGCGGCCGCGCGGGCCTCGTCGCGGACCGCCACCGTCGCCGCGCGCAGGCCGGTCTCGCGCAGCGCGGCCAGCGCCGAGCAGGCGGTGGCGCCCGCGCCGAGGATCACCGCCGACCGGGGCGCGGTCAGGCCCGCTTCGGCCAGCGCGTCCACCATCCCGGCCACGTCGGTGTTGTAGCCGTGCCGCTGCCCGGCGGAGAACACGACCGTGTTCGCGCCGCCCACGTCGGCCGCGAGCGGATCCACGTGATCCAGCAGCGGCAGGATCGCGCGCTTGAGCGGCATCGTGAGCGACAGGCCCGCCCAGTCCGCACCGCACCCGCCGACCAGCGCGGGCAGCCCCGCCTCGTCGCACTCGATCGCCTGGTAGGTCCACGCGGTGAGGCCGGTCGCGGCGTAGGCGGCGCGGTGCAGCACCGGGGACAGCGAGTGCGCGATCGGCGAACCGAGGACGGCGGCTTTCATCGGGACCTGATGTTATCCGGCGCCACCGTCGTCCTCAGCCTTGCCCGAGATTCCGCTCCAGTTCGCTCCTCAGCTGCTCGAAGGTCGCCTCGCTGGCCGTGAACTCGGTCAGGCCGGTCTTCGGGTTCACGGTCACGAAGTACAGGTCATTTCCGGGCACGGGGTGCAGCGCGGCCTGGATAGCGGCGTTGCCGGGGCTGTCGATCGGGCCCGGCGGCAGACCCTTGTACCTATACGTGTTGTACCGGGACGTCGACTTAAGCTGCTGGTCAGAGGCGATGATCCCGAACGTGTTCAGCCCGTACATCACCGTGCTGTCGAGCTGCAGTAGCACGTTCTGCGCGAGGCGGTTGTAGATGACCCGGGCGATCTGCGGGTAGTACCTAGTGCTTCCGCCTTCGGCCTGGATCAGGCTGGCCACGATGATCACCTGATTGGGCGTCATGTGCACCGACGTCGCCGCCTGCTGAAGATTGATGCTGACCGCCTCCTGATCGAAGCGCTGCACCATCGCCTGCAAGACGGTCGTGCCGGTCTGGTTCGGCTGGATCTCGTAGGTCGCCGGGAAGAGGTAGCCCTCCGGCTCGCCGCCCGAGTAGGAGGGCAGGCCGAGTGAACCCGGATCGCTGACCGCCTTCTGGTAGTCCGCCAGCGGTATCCCGGAACGTGCGCCCAGGGCCGACAAGATCTGCCGGAGCCGCCAGCCCTCCGGGATCGTGATCTTGTCCTGGATCCGCGCGGCCGGGCTGAGCAGCAGCGCGAAGGCGAGCGTCGCCTTCATGTGCTTGTGCATCCGGTAGAAGCCGGGTTCCAGGCCGCGGCTGTCCGTGCTGTGCTCGGCGGCCAGTTCGAACGCGCGGACGCTCGCGACCACGCCCAGCGTGACTAGCCGGTCGCCGACCGTGGTCGCCGTCTGCCCGGACTGCACCTCCACGATGGCCTGGCCGGTGCCGGCCGTGGCGTAGTCGGCGGGGTGATACTTGCTCTGGTACAGGCGGAACGCGTACACGCCGCCGATCACCACCGGCGTGAGGATGACGACGACCGCGATCAGCGGGGCGATCCACCGCGACCGGCGGCGCTTGGCCCGGCGGCCCCCGCGGCCGGACGACCGGCCCCGGCGCGGCCCGTCCGGCCCGTCACCGCTGTCCTCGCCGCTGTCCTCGCCGTTGTCGTAGCCACCGTCCTCGCCGCTGTCCTCGCCGCTGTCGTAGCCGCCGTCCTCGTAACCGTTGCCGGCGTTCTCGTCCTGATGCCGGGGACCGCCGAGACCCGGGACGAAGCGGTCGTCCTCGTAGCCTTCCTCGTACGTGTCCTGGGCGTCCTGCCAGGGCGGCCCCCCGGCGTGGTGAGCGGCGCCTTCGGCGGTGCCGGCGTAATCCTCCGCGCCGGGCCCGTTGTTCCCGCGCCGGCCCCGGTAGGCGCCCAGGTTGGCGTGCCGGTCGTCCTGGGGATTACGGCCGTCCCGCGGGGAGGGCTCGTCGCTCTGGTAGTGGTGGCCGGAGTGATAACGCTGGTCGCTCGGGTACCGGTCATCTGGCTGGTACCGGCTGTCGTCCTGGTACCGATCATCTCGCCGATAACCCTCGTCGCGCTGGTACCGGTCATCACGCGGATAACCGTCGTCGCGCTGGCCGGGGTTTGCGCCCGGGTAGGCATCTCCGCCCGGGCCCGGTCCGCTTGGCCCGGCCCGGTGGGCCCTTCGCTGCCGTACTGGCCGCGCGCGTGACCGGCGGTCCCGTCGCCGTAACCCGCGGTCCCGCCGCCGTAACGGGCCGGCGGGGGACCGCCGTAGCGGGCGCCTCCCGGGCCGCCTTCCGGCCCGGGACTACCGTGCCGGGGCTGCGGGGAGCGGGCCAGGCCAGACCCGGGCCGCCGGCCGTAGCTGGGATCGGTCAGCGGATCGGGACGGTCCTGGGGCCTGCCCGGCGTACCCGGCGTGCCCGGTGTGCCGCCCGGCTGGGTAGCGTCCCGGCCACCCGGGTTGCCCGCGTGAGCTCCGTTCGGCTGCGTGCTGCGGCGGCTGCCCTGGTACGAGCCCGCCGGGCGGTCCGGCGCGCTGCCCTGTCCCGCGTGCCGTCCCGGTGGCAGCGCCGCCTGCGGTCGCCCGTTTCCGGCCCGCCCGTCGCCGGCAGGCGGTCGCCCGTTTCCGGCCGGCCCGTATCCGGCAGGCGGTCGCCCGTTTCCGGCCGGCCCGTATCCGGCGGGCGGTCGCCCGTTTCCGGCCGGCCCGTATCCGGCGGGCGGTCGCCCGTTTCCGGCCCGCCCGTTGCCCTGAGCCGGCGGCCAGCTTCCCGGGGCGTTCGGCACGGTCCCCTCTTCGCCCGGCCACGGCGGTCGCGGCCCAGCCTGGCTGGGGCGCGCGGGCCGGCGCGCGCCGCGCCCCGGCTCCGCGCGATCGTCGTCAGTCATCCCGTGACACCGCCCGCCACGGACACGAGCTCTCCAGGGGGGTGTCCCGTGCTCCGCTCGGCATCCAGCGCCGCCTGCAGGAGCACGGCAGCCGCCGCCTGATCGACCATGGGCAGGCGAGCCCGGGCGTTCTTCCCGCTCTGGCGGAGCACGGCATGAGCCGTCGTGGTCGTGAAACGCTCGTCGAACAGCCGAACGGGTACCGGGGCGATCCGGGCCGCCAGCGCCGAAGCCACCTGGCGCGCGCCGGCCGCGGCCGGGCCCTCCCGTCCGGCCAGCGTGGTGGGCAGCCCGACGATGACCTCCAGCGCGTCGTGGCTGGCGACCAGCCGGGCGAGCCGGTCCAGGTCCCCGCGGCCGTGCGCGATCACCTCGAGCGGGCTGGCCAGCACGCCACCGGGATCGCTGCGCGCCACCCCGACGCGCACCGAACCCACGTCGAGGCCCAGCCGCACGCCCGTTCTCACCGCGACAGAGCCTCCGCGCCCGGGACCCGGTCGCGCGAACGCCGGAACTCCCCTCGGGCCAGTACCGGGAGACTGCGCTCGAACGGGGGCCTGCGGCCGGACGCGGGACAGCATGTGATCACGTTAACCTGCTGCCCCACGCGCCGTCCCCCAAAGCCTCCCGAACTGCCGCAAAGGCCCCGTCGATAACGGCCGTCCCGCCGTCCCCGACCGGCGCGCCGCCGCCCTGGGCGACGTCGGGCTTCCCGCCGCCGCCCCCGCCGAGCGCGCGCGCCGCGACGCCGACCAGCTTTCCCGCGGCGAGCCCGTGGTCGCGGCCCGCGTCGTTGACCGTCACCACGACCACCGGCCGGCCGGCGGGCACGCCCACCACCATGACCACGCCCGGCCGCCCGGCCGGCATCCGGCCCCGGATGTCGAGCGCGAGCCGGCGGATGCTGTCGGCGTCGGTCCCGGCGGGGACCTGGCGCGCGACGAACGCGATCCCGCCGATGTCTTCCGGCTGGGCCGCCAGCTCGCCGGCCGCTTCGAGCAGCTGGGCCGAACGGAGCCGCTGCAGCTCGCGTTCGGCGTCGCGGAGCCGGGTGACGAGGGAGGAGATCCGCTCGGGCAGCTCCTCCCGCCGCGCCTTGAGCTGCTCGCTGAGCTGGCTGACCAGGATGTTCTCCTTGGCCAGGAACCGGAAGGCGTCAATGCCGACCAGCGCCTCGACGCGGCGCACCCCGGACCCGATCGACGATTCGCTGAGCAGCTTGACCAGGCCGAGCTGGCCGGAATGCGCCACGTGCGTGCCGCCGCACAGCTCACGTGAGTAGTCGCCGACCTCAACGATGCGGACCTCGTTGGCGTACTTCTCGCCGAACAGGGCGAGCGCGCCCATCGAGCGCGCCTCGTCGATGGAGGTGTGAAACGCGCGGACGTCCAAGTCGTTGATGAGCACCTGGTTGACCTCGTCTTCGGTCTCGTTCAGCACGGACCGCGGCACGGCGCCGGGCGCGGTGAAGTCGAACCGGAGCCGGCCCGGCGCATTCTCCGACCCGGCCTGGGCGGCCGCGTCGCCGAGCGCGCCGCGGATCGCCCGGTGCACCAGGTGGGTCGCGGTATGCGAGCGGGAGATGGCCCGGCGCCGTTCGACGTCGATCTCCGCGTATGCGGGCGAGCCCACCGTGACCTCGCCGTACCGGACCTTGCCCCGGTGCACGATGAGCCCGGGCAGCGGCACCTGGACGTCGAAGACCTCGATCTCGCTGTCGGGTGTCCCGCCGCCGCCGCGGACGCGGATCACGCCCCCATCGGGCAGCTGGCCGCCGCTTTCAGCGTAGAACGGCGTCCGGTCGAGCACGACCGACACCGCCTCGCCCTGCGCGGCGGAGGTGACCGGGAGGTCGTTCACGAGCAGGCCGGCCACCGTCGCCTCGCCTGCGAACTGGTCATAGCCGGTAAACGTGATCGCTCCGGTGCGCTCACGCAGGTCCGCGAGCACGGAGATGTCGGTGTTACCGGTCTTCTTCTGCGCGGCGTCGGCCTTGGCGCGCTCGCGCTGGCCCGCCATCAGCCGCCGGAATCCCTCTTCGTCGACGGAAAGCCCCTGCTCCTGGGCCATTTCGAGGGTGAGCTCGATGGGGAAGCCGTAGGTGTCGTGGAGCTGGAACGCCTGCTCACCGGACAGCTTCGACGACTTCTTCCGCCGCGTCTCCTCCATCGCCGCGTCGAAGATCGCGGTGCCGGTGCGCAGCGTGCCGAGGAACGCCGCCTCCTCCGCGTCCAGCACGGTGTGGATGTTGGCCGCGTCGCGGCGCAGTTCCGGGTACAGCGAGGCCATCGCCTCGATCGCGGTGGCGCCCAGCTCGTGCAGGTAGCGCTCGTCGCCGCCGGAGTGGCGGCCGCCGCTGGCGGCTCCGCCCGCCCCGCCGCGCTGGCTACCGGACAGCATGCGCAGGTTACGGATGCTGCGGCGGAGGATCCGGCGCAGCACGTAGCCGCGTCCCTCGTTGCCGGGCAGCACGCCGTCCTCGACCAGCATCACCGACGCGCGCACGTGGTCGGCGACGACCTTCAGCGCGATATCGGCCCGGTTGTCCTGGCCGTAGCGCTGTTCGGTGAGCTCGGCCGCGCGGTCCAGGATCTTCCACGTGGTGTCGATCTCGTAGATGTTGTCGACGCCCTGCAGGATGGCCGCCATCCGCTCCAGGCCCATCCCGGTGTCGACGTTGCGGAACGGGAGCGGGCCCGCGACGTCGAAGTCGGTCTTGCTGCGGACCGCGCTGAGCTGGTCCTGCATGAAGACGAGGTTCCACACCTCCAGGTAGCGGTCCTCGTCCGCCTCGGGCCCGCCGTCGCGCCCGTACTCCGGGCCCCGGTCGTAGTAGATCTCCGAGCACGGGCCGCCCGGGCCGGGGACGCCCATGTGCCAGTAGTTGTCGGCCAGGCCACGGCGCTGGATGCGGCTCTGCGGGAGCTTGACCACGTCCCGCCAGATCGCGTAGGCCTCGTCGTCCTCGGGCAGCACTGTCGCCCAGAGCCGGTCCTGCGGGAAGCCGAACCCGCCGTCATGCTCAGAGCGGGTCAGCAGTTCCCAGGCGTACGGGATCGCCATGTCCTTGAAGTAGTCGCCGAACGACCAGTTGCCCAGCATCTGGAAGAACGTCGCATGCCGGGTGCTCCGGCCGACTTCCTCGATGTCGAGGGTCCGCATGCACTTCTGCACGTCCGCCGCCCGGCTGAACGGCGGGGTCTGCTGGCCGAGCAGGTACGGCTTGAACGGCTGCATTCCGGCAATGACGAACAGCACGGTGGGATCGTCGGCCACCAGGCTGGCCGAGGGAACGATCGTGTGCCCGTGCTGCTCGAAATATCTCAGGAAGCGGCGCGCTATCTCTGCCGACTCCATCAGCGGCCATCCTTCACATGATCATTGCGACCGCGGGGGCGGCCGTTGGTTGCCGTGGTTCTCGGTGTGCTGGCCGTTCCGGCCATTGCCGCCAGGGTAGGGCCTGGCTGCCCCTGCTGCCGATTCATATAAATGTCCATGCCCTCGCGCACGTCACGGGCGAACCGGCCGGCCGCCCTGACCTGAGCGATGGCGGCCTTCTGCGCGCGCCATGCGGCCCGTGAGGCGCGCCACGCGGCCCGGGCCGTGCTCCACTGCGCCGCCGGATGGGGCGGAGCCTGCGTGGGTGCCCGGGCGGCCGCGGGCGGGCGGGACGGCGACTGCGTACGGGACGGTGCCTGCGTACGGGACGGTGCCTGCGTACGGGCTGCCCCGCTCGGAGGCCTGCCCCGGCTGCGGCGCCTGCCCCGGCTGGGGCGCCTGCCCCGGCTGCGGCGCCTGCGGGGGCCAGAAGGGCCCGGGGACCGCCGATGAGCGGTCGCCGGTGACCCGGACGGATATCGCCCGGCCCATGGCCGTGGCGCGCCGGTAGCTCGTGATCCCCGCCGCCGCGCCGACCGACAGCCAGAACACCCGGCGGATCACCGGCGTGCCCCAGAACGGGCGAGGGAGCGGCGGCCATGGCCGCTGCCCCCGGTCCGCTGGCCGGCGCCGAGGCTAGCCGCCGCTTCTACGCGCCCCGCGGGTCCCGCGGGTGCCACGGGCCCGGCGAACCCGGCGGGCCCGGCAGGCCGGCCGGTCCCGTCGCGGCGGATCGCGACGGCACGGCGCACGCCGTAGACGAAGGCACCCACGCGCCCCGCAGGGCCGGCCGCGATCGCCCGGCCCAGCCCGGCCAGGGCCGAGACCTGATCGGTGAGCTCCGACATGCCTTCGTTCAGTTCGTCCATGCCCGCGGTGACCGAGCTCGTGGCGTCGAGCTGCTGATTGGCCCGGTCCACCGCGGCCTGCACGCGGTTGAAGACGGTGTCACTGCGCGAGCGCATCTCGGCCACCAGGCGGGTCCCCTCGGAGATCAGCCGGGCGAGCCGGATCAGGACGTAGACGCCGGCACATACTCCCGTGGCGAAGAAGAAGGCGGCGACGAGCGCAGCCAGATCCCCTGCGTTCTGCATGCGTGCTTCCTTACGGTGGCAGGCGTTGTTATCTGGCCGACCCTATCGCGCGGCGGATCCGCCTGGCCTGCGGACGATGGCACGGATCCGGCTGGCGCGCTCCGCGAAGCGGGCCTCCATCCCGTGCGCGGAAGGCTCGTAGTAGACGCGATCGGCCACTGAGTCAGGAGCATAACGCTGAGTTACGACTCCTTCCTCGTAATCGTGCGGGTAGTGGTACTCCTCACCGTGGCCGAGGGTCTGCGCCCCCGCGTAGTGGTCGTCCCGAAGGTGCGCGGGAACCGGGCCGGCCAGTCCCGCGCGAACGTCGGCGGAGGCCGCGCTGATCGCCTTGATCACCGCGTTCGACTTCGGTGCGAGCGCCAGGTGAATCACGGCCTGGGCCAGATTGATCCGCGCCTCGGGCAGCCCGACGAACTCCACGGCCTGGGCCGCAGCGATCGCCACCTGCAGCGCGGTCGGGTCCGCCATCCCGACGTCCTCGCTGGCGTGCACAATAATCCGGCGGGCGATGAACCGGGGATCCTCCCCCGCCTCGATCATTCTGGCCAGGTAGTGCAGCGCGGCGTCGGCGTCGCTGCCCCGGATGCTCTTGATGAACGCGCTGATCACGTCGTAGTGCTGATCGCCGCCCCGGTCGTAGCGCACGGCCGCGCGGTTCACGGCGCGCTCGAGGGCGGCGGTGTCGATGAGACCGCCCGCCGGCACGCCGAGCGCGGCCGCCTCCAGGTAGGTCAGCGCGCGCCGGGCGTCACCGCCGGACAGCCGGACGAGGTGCTCCAAAGCCTCGTCGTCCAGGCTGACCGACCCGCCGAGACCCCGCTCGTCGGTGCTGGCCCGGCGGATCACACCACGGATGTCGTCGTCGCCGAGCGGGGTGAGGGTCAGCAGCAGCGACCGGGACAGCAGCGGGCTCACCACGGAAAAGAACGGGTTCTCGGTGGTGGCGCCGATGAAGGACACCCACCGGTTCTCCACGGCGGGCAGCAGCGCGTCCTGCTGGGTCTTGCTGAACCGGTGCACCTCGTCGATGAACAGCAGAGTCTGCCGGCCCGTCATGCCGAGTTCCCGCCGCGCGTTCTCCACTGCGGCCCGGACGTCCTTGACCCCGGCGGTCACCGCGGACAGCTCCACGAAACGCCGGCGGGTGACCTGGGATACGACGTAGGCGAGCGTCGTCTTGCCGGTCCCCGGCGGCCCCCACAGCACGAGGGACATCGGCGCGTCGTTGTCGGTAAGCTTGCGGAACGGCGTGCCTTCCCCGGTCAGATGCTGCTGCCCGACGACCTCGTCCAGGGTGCGCGGGCGCATCCGCACCGCGAGCGGCGCGGCAGCCGCCGCAGCCTGCTCCTCGGCTTCGTCGAACAGGCTGCCTGACTGGGCTGCCTGGCCTCCATATGCTCTGGCCACACACTGACAGTAACCCGGCGGCGGCGCAAAACGTTACATCGCGGCCACTTTTCATGATCGTGTGTCGTTTTCCGCCATAAAGCGCGGTTTCCGCGAGCCGCCGGCCGACCCTCGACCCATTCGTGTGCAATAACTGCTGCCCCGGTCAGGGGGCGCCGCCGGGGGTGGCGGGCCGGGTGGCGGTTTGGGACGGGACGATGACGTCGATGCCGGCTTCCCTGCGCTGTTCGGGGGTGATGGGGGTGGGCGCCCCGGTCAGCGGGTCGAGGCCGGAGGCGGCCTTGGGGAAGGCGATGACCTCGCGGATACTGTCCTGGCCGGCCAGCAGCATGACGAGCCGGTCCCAGCCGAACGCGATGCCGCCGTGCGGGGGCGGCCCGAACCTGAACGCGTCCAGCAGGAAGCCGAACTGGGACCGGGCCTCCTCGCGGGACAGCCCGATCACGTCGAAGACCTGCTGCTGCATGCCCGAGCGGTGGATACGGATCGACCCGCCGCCGATCTCGTATCCGTTGCACACCATGTCGTAGGCGTCCGCGAGCGCGGCGCCGGGCTCGGCGGTGAACTTGCCGGCCCATTCGGGCAGCGGCGCGGTAAACGGGTGGTGCACCGGCGTCCAGCCGCCGCGGCCGTCGTCGGCGAACATGGGGGCGTCGACCACCCAGGTGAACGCCCACGCCGCCGGGTCGATGAGGTTGCAGCGGTGGCCGATCTCCAGCCGCGCCGCACCGAGGAGTTCGCGCGCCTGCGACGGTGGGCCGGCCGCGAAGAAGATGCAGTCCCCCGGCCCAGCCCCCACGGCGGCGACCAGGCCGGCCTGCTCCTTCTCCGACAGGTTTTTCACGACCGGCCCGGACGGCGACAGCGTCCCGGCAGGCTCGATCACCACGTAAGCCAGGCCGCGCGCGCCGCGGGCGCGGGCCCACTCCTGCCAGCCGTCCAGCTCACGGCGGGTCTGGGACGCCCCGCCGGGCATGACCACCGCCCCGACATAGGGCGCCTGGAACACCCGGAATTCCGTCTCGGCGAAGTAGTCCGTCATCTCGGCCAGCTCGCAGCCGAAGCGCAGGTCGGGCTTGTCGGAGCCGTAGCGGGCCATCGCGCCGGCGTAGGTCAGCCGCGGCAGCGGCAGCGGCAGCTCGTAGCCGGCGATCTCACTCCACAGGCGACGGACCACGTCCTCGCCGACCGCGATCACGTCTTCCCGGGTGACGAAGGACATCTCCAGGTCGATCTGGGTGAACTCGGGCTGCCGGTCGGCGCGGAAGTCCTCGTCGCGGAAGCACCGGGCCAGCTGGTAGTACCGCTCCAGGCCGCCGACCATCAGGAGCTGCTTGAACAGTTGCGGGGACTGCGGCAGCGCGTACCAGTTGCCCGGGCGCAACCGCACCGGCACCAGGAAGTCCCGCGCCCCTTCCGGGGTGGACCGGGTCAGGTACGGCGTCTCCACGTTGACGAAGCCGTGGTCGCGCATGACGTCGCTGACCAGGTAGCTGGCCTGGGAGCGGACGCGCAGCGACCTGGCCATCTGCTCGCGCCGGATGTCCAGGTAGCGGTAGCGGAGCCGGATCTCCTCGCTCAGCTCCGTGCTGCCCTCGATCGGGAACGGCAGCGGGTCGGCCTCGCTGAGGACCTCCAGGTCCTCGGCGATGACCTCAATCGCGCCGGTGGGCAGCTCAGGGTTCTCGTTCCCGGCCGGACGGGCCCGCACGGTACCGGTGACGCGCACGCAGAACTCGGCGCGCAGCCCGTGCCCCGCGTCCTCGCCGGCCGCCGCCGCGTCGTCACCGCGCCAGACGACCTGGACGACGCCGCTGGCGTCACGCAGGTCGATGAAGACGACGCCGCCATGGTCGCGCCGCCGCGCCACCCAGCCGGCCAGTATCAGCGTTTCACCGGCGTGCGACGCCCGCAGTGTCCCCGCTCCATGGGTGCGGATCATTCAGCCCTTGCCTTTCGCGTCTTCATTCCGAACGGATCTTGGTGGCCGCGGCACGGCGTGCGGCGTCATAGACCCCGGGCGGGCCCGCGTTCCGGCGCGAGCCCGGCCAGGAAGGGATTGCTGCCGCGCTCGGCGCCAATCGTGGTCCCGGGGCCGTGCCCGGAAAGGACGATCGTCTCATCGGGCAGCGGCAGGCACACCCGGGCCAGGCTGGCCAGCATCGTCTGGTAGTCGCCGCCGGGCAGGTCGGTGCGGCCGATCGAGCCCGCGAACAGCAGGTCCCCGGACAGCAGCACGCCCGGCCAGTCTTCCGTACCGCCGGCCGCGTCCGGGCCGCCGGGCAGCCGGAACGTCACCGACCCCGGCGTGTGGCCCGGCGCGTGGTCGACGACTAGCTCCACGCCGGCCAGGGTCAGCGTCATCCCGTCGGCCAGCTCCAGCACGTCGTCCGGCTCGGTGAACGTCAGCCCGCCGAAGAGCTGCTGGGTCACCTCGAGCGGGAAGCCGCGGGCGGGGTCGGACAGCAGCGCGCGGTCGGCCGGGTGGATATAGGCCGGGATGTCCTTCGCGCCACACACCGGCGCCACCGACCACACGTGGTCGATGTGGCCGTGGGTGAGCAGGACGGCAACCGGCTTGAGGCGATGGGAACGGAGGATCTCCTCGATCCCGCCCTCGGCATCCTGACCCGGGTCAACGATCACGCATTCCTCGCCGGGAGCGGGCGCGATGACGTAGCAGTTCGCCGTGAAAGCGCCCGCGGGGAACCCGGTGACAAGCACGGTCGTCCTTTCTTGACGGAATACCCGGCGGGTTTACCAGAACACGCCGGGCTGGTCCGTGACAATGCAGTAGCTAAGCCAGTGCACCGTGCCGCCAGCTCGGCAGTCGGCCGTACTGTGCGCCGCTGCGCTGTGCCGGCGAGGTCCGGTGCAGCAAGGTAACGCGTACAGGCTACCGAGCCCGGCGGCGCGGCTGCGAACCGATAACGGCGGTACCGCACTTACGGCTATCCAGGTACGATTCGCGAAGTTTCGCTGATTGCGGGACCGCCGGCACCACGGACGAGGAGGACCTGACCGGTGGCGGGAAAGAAGGAGCGTCAGCGCAAGCTGGCCCGGGAGCGGTACGCGCGGCAAGCGGCGCGCCGTGCGCAGCGCACGCACAAGGTGCGCATCCGCGCGATCGCGACGGGCGGGGTATGCGCGGTGGCGGCGGTCGGCGCCGGCGCGTACTTCCTGGCCGGGACGGGCGGGAGCAAGCCGGCGGCGGCGTCGGCGTCCGCGAGCCCCGCACCCTCAGCGACGGCGACGGCATCCCCGGCGGCCGCGGCGTCCCCGGCTGCGGCGGCGGTGGCCGAGCCAGCGCACCACTGCACATACACCCCAAGCGGAACGGCGGCCCGGAAGGTCAGCCTGCCCCCGTCCAGCCCCAACTACGCGGCGAGCTATCAGGCCACCATCGCGACGAACCGGGGCAGCATCGTCATCAACCTGCTCAACAGCAAGGCGACGTGCACCGTCAACTCGTTCGTGCACCTGGCCGGGCAGAAGTACTTCAGCAACACCAACTGCCACCGGCTGACGACCAGCCACATCTACGTGCTCCAGTGCGGCGATCCGTCCGGCACGGGCACCGGCGGGCCGGGGTATGAGTTCGCCAGCGAGAACCTGAAGGGCGCGACGTACCCGTCCGGGACCGTGGCCATGGCCAACACGGGGCAGCCGGACAGCAACGGCAGCCAGTTCTTCCTTGTCTGCAAGAACACGCCGCTCCCGGCGAGCTATACGCCGTTCGGCACGATCATCCGGGGCCTGCCGATCCTCGACGCTGTTGCCAAAGCGGGAAGCGACAACTCCAACGGCCCCGGCGACGGCCATCCCAAAGAAAACGTCGTCATCGACAGCGTCACTATTAAGCAGACCTGATGCAGACTAACGACCAGAGCGACGGTACGACCGACGTGACGACCGAGAAGACCTGAGGTCGGCCCCTCCGGGGGGCACGCACAAGCAGGAGGTTCGCCGTGACCACCGCCAATCATCCGTGGGGCCGGGTTGATCCCGACGGGACGGTCTACGTGCGCACCGCCGACGGCGAGCGGGTGATCGGCTCGTGGCAGGCAGGCAGCCCGGAGGAGGCGCTGGCCTTCTTCCGGCGCAAGTACGAGTCGCTGGAGACCGAGGTGGCGCTGCTGGAGCAGCGGCTCGCCTCCACCGACCTGTCCCCCGCGCAGGCGCAGGCGACGGTGGAACGGCTGCGGAAGATCATCGTGGACGCGCACGCCCTGGGCGACCTGGACGGCCTGTGTGCGCGGCTGGACAAGCTGACCGGGGTGGTCGGGCACAAGCGCGAAGAGGTCAAGGCCGCCCGGGAGCAGGCCCGCCAGAACGCCAGGGGCATCAAGGAACGGATCGTCGACGAGGCCGAGCACATCGCGGCGGAGGCCACGCACTGGAAGAGCAGCGGGGAGCGGATGCGCGAGCTGCTGGAGGAGTGGAAGGCCGCCCCGCACGCCGAGCGGGCCGCCGAAGCGGCGCTGTGGAAGCGCCTGTCGGCGGCGCGCAACGCGTTCACCAAGCGGCGCAAGGCCTACTTCGCGAGCCTGGAGGAACAGCGCGAAGACGTCCGGATCCGCAAGGAGAAGCTGGTCGCCGACGCCGAGTCGCTGGCCACCTCGACGGCCTGGGGACCCACCGCGGGGACGTTCCGTGACCTGATGCACGCCTGGAAAGCGGCCGGGCGGGCGGGCCGGGACGCGGAGGAAGAGCTGTGGACCCGGTTCAAGGCAGCCCAGGACACGTTCTTCGCCGCGCGGGCCGAGGCGCTGTCGGAGAAGGACACCGAGCTGCGCGAGCACGCCACGGCCAAGCAGGAGCTGCTGCAGCAGGCGCAGGCCCTGCTGCCGGTGACCGACGTCCGGGCCGCCCGGACCGCGCTGCGCGGCATCCAGGAGAAGTGGGAGCAGATCGGCGGGGTGCCCCGGGACGAGCGCGAGGCGCTCGAGGGCGGCCTGCGCAAGGTGGAAGACGCCGTGCGCAAGGCCGAGGACAGCCAGTGGCGGCGGTCCAACCCGGAGGCCATCGCACGGGCGGAAGGCACCGTCACTCAGCTCCGTTCGGCCATCGAGCAGCTCGAACAGCAGCTGGCGCGGGCCCGGGACAAGAACGACGACGTGGCCGCGCGCAAGGCCGAGGACGCCCTGGAAGCCCGCCGCGCCTGGCTGGAAGAGGCCGAGCGCACCCTAGCCGAGTTGAGCGGCTGAGCTGGTTCTAGTTCGTTACACGGTAGACGTCGTAGACGCCGTCGATGGCGCGGACGGCGCGCAGGACGTGGCCGAGGTGCTTGGGCGCGCCCATCTCGAACGTGAACCGGCTGACCGCCACCCGGTCCCGGGATGTGGTCACCGACGCGGACAGGATATTGACGTGCTGGTCGGACAGCACCCGGGTCACGTCCGACAGCAGCCGGGTGCGGTCCAGCGCCTCGACCTGGATGGCGACCAGGAACACCGAATCGTCCGTCGGTGACCAGTGCACGTCGACCAGGCGCTCGGCCTGGGTCTCGGCCAGATGGACGAAGTTCACGCAGTCGTTGCGGTGCACCGAGACGCCGTGCCCGTGCGTGACGAAGCCGCTGATCGGGTCGCCCGGGACCGGGGTGCAGCACCTGGACAGCCGGGCCCACACGTCGCCGGCGCCCTCGACCACGACCCCGGAATCCCCGGCGGCGTGCGGGCGGGCCGCCTCGGTGGTGGGCAGCATCGCCTCGGCGAGGTCTTCCTCCGCCCCGGCGAGGCCGCCGAGCGACCGGACCAGCTTGGTGACCACCGACTGGGCGCTGACCCGCCCCTCGCCTACCGCCGCGTACAGCGCGGTGAGGTCGGGGTAGTGCAGGTCGCTGGCGATCCGCAGCAAGGCGTCCGCGGTGGCGAGGCGCTGCACGGGGAGGTTCTGCTTGCGCATGGCGCGCGCGATCGAGTCCTTGCCGGACTCGGCGGCCGCCTCACGCCGTTCCTTGGAGAACCACTGGCGGATCTTGTTCCGGGCGCGGGCGCTCTTGACGAACTGGAGCCAGTCCCGGCTGGGCCCGGCCTCCTGCGCCTTGGAGGTGAAGATCTCGACCGTGTCGCCGTTGTCGAGCGTACTCTCCAGGGCCACGAGCCGGCCGTTGACCCGCGCCCCGATGGTCCGGTGACCCACCTCGGTGTGGATGGCGTAGGCGAAGTCGACGGGCGTCGCGCCCTGCGGCAGCGCGAGCACCTCGCCGCGTGGGGTGAAGACGTACACCTCGGCGGCGGCGAGGTCGAACCGGAGCGACTCGAGGAACTCGGCCGGGTCGGTCGCCTCACGCTGCCAGTCGACCAGCTGGCGCAGCCACTCCATGTCCGGCCCGCTGCCATCCTTGACGCGGTTGCCGAAGACCGACTCTTCCTTGTACTTCCAGTGCGCGGCCACGCCGTACTCGGACCGCCGGTGCATCCCCCACGTGCGGATCTGGAGCTCGACGGGCTTGCCGCCGGGCCCGATGACCGTCGTGTGCAGCGACTGGTACATGTTGAACTTCGGCATCGCGATGTAGTCCTTGAACCGCCCGGGCACCGGGTTCCATCGCGCGTGGATGGTGCCGAGCGCAGCGTAGCAGTCGCGGACCGAGTCAACCAGGACGCGGATTCCCACCAGGTCGTAGATGTCGTCGAACCCGACGCTGCGGGCGATCATCTTCTGGTAGATCGAGTAGTAGTGCTTGGGGCGGCCGGTGACCGTTGACCTGATCTTGGCGTCGCGCAGGTCTCCGGAGACGTCCTCGATGACTTCCTGCAGGAACACGTCGCGGCGCGGGGAGCGCTCGGAGACCAGCCGCGCGATCTCGTCGTACCGCTTGGGGTACATGGTCGCGAAGGCGAGGTCTTCCAGCTCCCACTTGATCGTGTTCATGCCCAGCCGGTGGGCCAGCGGGGCGAAGATCTCCAGCACCTCGCGGGACTTGCGCTCCTGCTTGTCCCGCCGCAGGTAGCGCAGCGTGCGCATGTTGTGCAGCCGGTCGGCCAGCTTGATGACCAGGACGCGGATGTCCCGCGACATCGCCACGACCATCTTGCGGACGGTCTCGGCTTCGGCGGAGGCCCCGTACTTGACCTTGTCCAGCTTGGTCACGCCGTCGACCAGGGCCGCGATGTCCTCGCCGAATTCGCCGCGCAGCTCGGCCAGCGAGTACGGGGTGTCCTCGACGGTGTCGTGCAGCAGCGCCGCGCTGATCGTGTCGGTGTTCATGCCGAGCTCGGCCAGGATCGTCGCGACCGCGAGCGGGTGGGTGATGTAGGGGTCGCCGCTAAACCGCTTCTGGTTACGGTGCCAGTACGCGGCGACCTCGTAGGCACGCTCGACGAGCCGCACGTCGGCCTTCGGGTGGGTGGCCCGTATCGTCTTGATGAGCGGTTCGAGTACCGGGTTCATTGCGGCTCCCCGCTGCGCCCCGAGCCGGGCCAGACGGCGCCGCACGCCCGCGCCAGACGACGGCCCGGCGGCCGGGCCAGCACCCGCGGCGGGCGCGGCGGGCGCGGAGCGGTCGCGTCCGGCGGATTCAGGAGGCTGCTGGGGCCCGCGCGCCGGAGCCGCGGCCGGTGACGGGGCAGCCGCCGCGGGCGCGGCCGGTGGCGCGGCGGTGGCGGGAGGGGCTGATTCGGCAGGAGAGGCGGAAGTGGTCGCGGAGGTCCCGGGATTTCCGGCCGCTGGCTCCCGTGCGGCAGGCGCGGGATCCACGGGCGGCGCCGGCGGGCTGGGCACGGGATCAGTAGCGGCAGGCTCGGGCGGGCCGAGCACGAGATCCACGCCCGGCTCGGGCGGGCTGGGCATGGGATCCACGGCCGGCTCCGGCGGGCTGGGCACGTGATCAGTAGCGGCTAGCTCCGGCGGGCTGGGCACGGGACTTGCGGACGGCTCCGGTGCGGTGGGCGCGGGAAAGGTGGCCGGCTGCGGCGAGGCGGCTGCGGGGTCGTGCCGATCCGCGACCGGCACCGGCTGGGCGGTCCCGCCGGGGGCTGACGCGTTCGTGGCCGGGGCCGATGGGACGGGCCCTTCTTCCGCTATCACCTCACGGGCCACTCGCGCTCCTGTCTGGCGCTCCTGCCTGGTCTGGCGAAATCTCATTCTACCGGCGGACGTTTGCGGAGGCGGCGAGCGTGCCTCAGACCGTTACCGAGGTCACGAGGGTATCTGCCAGGGTAACGGGGCGGCGTCAGACCGTGAGCAGGGCCCGGAAAGCCATGTCGCCGAGCTTGCCCCGGCCCGCCAGGAACGCCAGTTCGAGGAGCACGGCCACGCCGATGACTTCGCCGCCGGCCCGCCGTACGAGGTCGGCGGTGGCCAGCGCGGTCCCCCCGGTGGCCAGCACGTCGTCCACGATGAGCACGCGGTCGCCCGGGTCGAAGGCGTCGGTGTGCACCTCGATCGTGGCCGTGCCATATTCGAGCTGGTAGTCCTGGGTGTAGGTGGCGGCGGGGAGCTTCCCGGCCTTGCGCACCGGGACGAACCCGGCCGCCAGGCGGGTCGCGACCGGCGCCGCCAGGATGAACCCGCGGGCCTCGATCCCGGCCACCTTGTCGACCGGCCCGTGCCGGGCGGCGAGTTCGTCGACCACCGCGGCGAACGCCGGGCCGTCGGCCAGCAGCGGCGTGATGTCCTTGAACGAGATGCCCGGCTGCGGGTAGTCCGGCACGTCGCGGATGCGCTTCCTGATCAGCTCCACGAGCACCAGGGGCTCCTCCCCCGGCACCTCCGCGCCGGGGCCGCCGGGCCCGCCGGGCTGGTCGGGGTACACCGTCTACCGCCTCTTCTTCTTGGCGTTCGGCCGCCGTTTGGCCGCGCTGGTGCGGCGCGGCTGCTGCCGGGAACCGGGCACGGCGGGCCGGGCGCTGCCGGGCGCGCCCCGGCCGGCCCCGACCGGCGATTTCGGCGCGGACGCACCGGGCGTCCCGGCCTCCTCGTCCGGTCCGGCCGCGTCGTCGCAGAGGTCCGCAGCATCGCCCGTTCGGCTATCGGATGACTGGTCGCCGGCGGAATCCGGCCGCAGCGCCGCCTGCCGCGCCGCCGCCGGCCGCCACGGTGGCCTGCGTGCGGGCCGCGGTCTGGTTGGCCAGGCGGGGACTGGCCGAACGGGCCGCGAGGCGCTTGGCCAGCGCCTTGTACTGCGGCTCACGTTCCTTCAGGTCGGCCAGCACCGGGGTGGCGATGAAGATCGAGGAGTAGGTGCCCGACAGCATGCCCACGAACAGGACCAGGGCCAGGTCGGACAGCTCGCCGGTGCCGAGCAGCACGGTCCCGGCGATGAGGATCGACGCCACCGGCAGCAGCGCGATGAGCGAGGTGTTGATGGACCGGACCAGGGTCTGGTTCAGCGCGAGGTTCGCCGCCTGGCTGTAGGTACTGCGGGCCCCGGCGACCAGGCCGGCCGTGTTCTCCCGGACCTTGTCGAAGACGACCACGGTGTCATACAGCGAGTAACCGAGGATGGTGAGCAGGCCGATGACGGTGGCCGGGCTGACCTCGAACCCGGCCAGCGCGTAGACGCCGACCGTGATCAGGATGTCGTGCATGAGCGCCACGAACGCCGCGGACGCCATCTTCCACTCGAACGCGATCGACAGGTAGATCACGATCACGATGAGGAACGCGATCAGCGCCTCGGTGGCCTTGGAGGAAATCTGGCTGCCCCAGGTCGGGCCGACGAACGTCGTGTTGATGCTGCTGACGCTGACGCCGAGTTCCCTGGCGATCGAGTTCTGCACGTGCTGGGTCTGGCTGATGGTCAGCGGCGCGGTCTGCGCCTGCCACTGCGCGCCGTTGCCCACGCCGACCTTCTGCACGATGGCGGCCCCGCCGCCGCCGTCGGACACCGCCTTCTCCATCTGGCTGATGGCCGCGTTCGGCGCCTTGACCTGGAAAACCGATCCGCCCTTGAAGTCCACGCTGAAGTTCAGCCCGCGGAAGATCAGCGCGGCCACGGCGATGACCAGGATGCAGCCGGAAATCGTATACCAGAGCTTCTGCCGGCCGACGAAGTTGATCGAGACGTCCCCGCGGTACAGCCGGCCGCCGATGTCACCGAGGCGCGACATCATGCCTCCCTCGAGGTGGTCCGCGGCGTCCGCGCGGCGCCGGGTGAGGCCGGCTGCGCGCTCCGGCGGGGCACGCCGGAACGCCACGGGGCCCTGGCGCCGAGCCGGGCCGGATCCAGGCCGGACCATTTGTGTCCCTGGCCGTAGAACCGGGTGCGGGCGAGCAGGGTCACCGCTGGCTTGGTGAACAGGAACACGACGATCACGTCGATGATGGTGGTCAGGCCGAGCGTGTACGCGAAGCCCTTCACGTCGCCGACCGAGAAGATGTACAGCAGCAGGGCGGCCAGGAACGACACCGTGTCGGACACCAGGATGGTCCGCCGGGCCCGTTTCCAGCCGCTCTCCACCGCGCCGCGCAGCGAGCGGCCCTCGCGCACCTCGTCGCGCAGCCGTTCGAAGAAGACGACGAACGAGTCGGCGGTGATGCCGATGGCCACGATGAGGCCCGCGATGCCGGCCAGCGACAGCGTGTAGTGCTGGTACCGGCTGAGCAGCACGATGGACAGGTAGCCGAGCAGCGCCGCGATCATCAGGCTGGAGACCGACACGATGCCCAGGCCGCGGTAGTACAGGAAGGAGTAGATGACCACCAGCACCAGGCCGATGGCCCCGGCGATGAGGCCCGCGTCGAGCTGGTTCCGGCCGAGCTGCGCGGTGACGGTGGTCGTGTTCGTAATCTTGAACGTGAGCGGCAGGGCACCGAACTTGAGCTCGTCGACGAGCTGGCTGGCCTGCGTCTGGCCGCCGATGTTGGTGATCTGGACGTTGCCGCCGGGGATGGCCTGCGTGGTCTGCGGGGCCTCGACGACGTTGCCGTCCAGCACGATCGCGGTCTGGTCCAGCACCGAGTCGTCGGTGCTGGTATTGACGCTGGGGTAGTACTTGCTGGCCTGGGTGGAGGTCAGCGCGCCGAACGCCTTGGTGGCCTTGCCGTCGAGGGTGAGGTTGACGACCCAGGCGTTGCTGGTCGTGTCGATGGCCGCGGCCTCCGACGTGACGTCGGTGCCGAGGATGACCGCCGGGCCGAGGACGTATTTCACGCCGTTGGGGCCGCAGGCCACGGTCTGGCCGCCGGGAGCGTCCCACTGCGGCTCGGCGTAGCCGAGCTTCTGCTTCCAGGTGCTGAGGTCGCTGCAGTCGAGCTTCTCGAACAGCTTCATCGTGGCCGGGGTGACCGCGGACGGGTCGCCGGCGGTGCTGGCCGCGGACGAGCCGGTCGCGCCCGGGCTCGGTGACGCGCTGACGCTGCCGCTGGCCTTGGCGGCCGGGGTGGGCGTGGCCGCGGCGTGTCGGATGTACGCCTTGGTGCTCGCGCCGGGGCTCGGGGACGCCTTCGTGCCGGGCGCCTTCGTGCCGGTCTCGCTCGGGCTCGGCGTCGGGGTCGCCGAGGCCGCCGGGGTCGCCGGGGAACCCTCCAGCAGCACCGCGCGGAACCGGAGCTGCGCCGTCGTGCTCACCTCGTTCACCACCTGCTGCGAGCCCGCGCCCGGAACCGTCACGGTGATGTCGTTGGCGCCCTGGCGCTGCACGGACACACCGGTGCTGCCCGAGGCGTTCACCCGGCTGTTGATGATCGAGACGGCCTGCTGCATGTCGGCGGCCGGCGGTGTCTGCCCCTTCTGGGTCACCGCCCGGAGCGTGGCCTGCGTACCGCTCGAAAGGTCCAGCCCCAGGCCGATCTTGAAGTCCTTGTGCCACTTCCCGGGGCTGAACGCATTCGCGCCGACGATGCCGACGAGCATGACCACGATGAGCGCGACCAGGAACGCGAGCGCGCGCCCGGGTCTTGAGCCGCTCTTCCTAGGCGGAGCCACTTGTCCTGCCGTCCCTGAATCGATTCCTGCGAAGCCGTCAAAGCTGCGGAGACGCCGTCGCTGCGCCCGCTACTCCTTGGACGCCGGCCTCTCCGGCTTGACGCCTGGCAGGCGGAGCCGTTGCCGGCCGTGTCCCGCTGGCCGTTGCCGGCCGTGTCCCGCTGGCCGTTGATGGTCAGGTCATCACCGTAGCCGGAGGCGGGCACGCCCGGGTCCGGCTCCGTCTCATGCCCGGCGTCCTGATGCGCGACCGTCTCGTCCTCGTGCTCGGCGTCGACGGCCTCGTACTCGGCGTCGAGGTCGTCCTCGTGCACCGCGTACCCGTCGTCCTCGTGCTCCGCCCCGGCGTCTCCGGCCGGCACGTCGTCACCCGGGGTCAGCACTTCCATGATCGCGCGCTTCATGTAACGCACCTCGACGTCCGGCGCGACCTCGAGCACCACGTCGTCATCGTCGACGGCTACCACGGTGGCGTACATGCCCGCCGTGGTGCGCACCCGCGCGCCCGGCCGGACATTGTTCTGCTGCTGCGCGACCTTCTTCTGGCGGTTGCGTCCCGGCCGGACGGCCATGAAGTAGATGAGGCCGATGAAGACGATGATCAGGATGATGAACGTGGAGCCGCCGGACGACTTTGCCGCCGCCGCGGCTACAACTACATTCCCCATGAGCGGGGGCACCTTTCCGATTGGGTTCAGCGGGCTGGCCAGGCCAGGCCCCCGTGCGGCCGGGCATACCCGGTTCCGCGCGGAGCGGCGGCCAGTGGCCAACTGCCGCAGTGTAGCGGCCCGTTGACCACGCACCAACAGGCTACGGCGTTCGCGCCGTGATCGTGACCTCCCGGCGACCTTCGGTGGGCACACGGGGCGGATGGGGCGCCCGGGAAACCGCACCAGGCCCCGGGGAGCCGCACCCGGGGCACCCGGGGAAGGACGGCGGGCGCGGGCGACGGGCGCGGCTAGCCGAACGGCGGAGCCATACCGGGGCCCGCGCTAGTCGAACAGCGTGGCCAGGCCGGGGCCGGCGTTGCCTTCCGGGGGCGTCAGGCCAAGGTGCTGCCAGGCGGCCGGGGTGGCGACCCGGCCGCGGGGGGTCCGGGCCAGCAGGCCCCGGCGGACCAGGTAGGGCTCGGCCACGACCTCGACGGTCTCGGCCTCCTCCCCCACGACGACCGCCAGGGTGGACAGCCCGACCGGACCGCCGTCGTACCGCAGCACCAGCGCTTCGAGCACGGCCCGGTCCAGCCGGTCGAGGCCCTGCTCGTCCACCTCGTACAGTTCGAGCGCGGCGCGGGCCGCGGCGCGGTTCACCACCCCGTCGCCCCTGACCTCGGCGTAGTCACGGACCCGGCGGAGCAGCCGGTTGGCGATCCGCGGCGTGCCGCGGGACCGGCCGGCCAGCTCGGCCGCGCCGTCATTGTGCAGGGTGACACCGAGCAGCCCGGCCGACCGGCGGATGATGATCTCCAGCTCCCCGGGCCGGTAGAAGTCCATGTGCGCGGTGAAGCCGAACCGGTCCCGCAGCGGCGCGGGCAGCAGCCCGGACCTCGTGGTCGCCCCGACCAGCGTGAACGGCGCGATATCGAGCGGGATGGCGGTCGCGCCCGGCCCCTTGCCGACCACGACGTCGACGCGGAAGTCCTCCATGGCGAGGTAGAGCATCTCCTCGGCGGGCCGCGCGAGCCGGTGGATCTCGTCGATGAAGACGACCTCGCCGTCGGACAGCGTGGACAGCACGGCGGCGAGGTCGCCGGAACGCTCGATGGCCGGCCCGCTGGTGATCCGCAGCGGCCTGCCGAGCTCGGCGGCGATGATCATGGCGATCGTCGTCTTGCCGAGCCCGGGTGGGCCCGACAGCAGCACGTGGTCCGGCGGCCGGCCGCGGCGCACGGCGCTCTCCAGGACCAGGGAGAGCTGGTCGCGGACCCGTTGCTGGCCGACAAAGTCGGCGAGGCGCTTCGGCCGCAGCGCGCTCTCGATCACGCGGTCGTCGGCGTCGGCGAGCGGCGACACCACCCGCTCGGCCGCGTCGCCGCCGGGCGGCGGCACCACCCGCTCGGCGTTCTCGGCACCGGAACGCGCCTGGCCGAGGGCCTCGGCTTCCCGCGCCTCCAGGTCGTTTTCGTCCGCTCGCCGGGTCACTGGCGGCTCAGCTTCTTCATGGCCGCGCGCAGTACGGTCGCGACGTCGGCCGTCTCCGGCGCCACCCCGCCGTCGGAGTCCGCGGCCAGGTCGGCCGCCACCGCGGTTACCGCCTGCTCGGCGTCCCGGGCCGGCCAGCCCAGGTTGACCAGGCCCGCCTGGGCCTGCTCGCGCCACGACGGCAGCGCCGACGGCCTCGCCGACGGCCTCGTCGGCCCCCCGCCGGGCCCGGCGGGCCCGCCCGATCCGTCCAGGGGCACGTCGCCAGGTGCCCCGAGCCGGTCCTTCAGCTCCAGCACGATGCGCTGCGCGCCCTTCCTGCCGATGCCCGGGACCATGGTCAGCGCGCCCAGGTCCCCGGTCGAGACCGCGCGGCGCAGCGCGTCGGGGCTGTGCACGGCGAGCATCGCCAGGGCCAGCCGCGGGCCGACGCCGGTGGCGGTCTGCACGAGCTCGAAGACGTTCCGTTCGTCGTCGCTGGCGAAGCCGTACAGGGTGAGCGAGTCCTCCCGGACCACCAGGCAGGTCGCCACGCGGGCGGCCTCGCCGGGCCGCAGGGTCGCAAGGGTACCGGGCGTGCACTGGACGCTGAGCCCGACCCCGCCCACCTCGATCACCGCGCCGTCGGGGGCGACGCCGCTAACCGTTCCGCGCAGATGCGATATCACTGCTGCCTCCGGGGAGTCGTGGCCGGCCGCGTGCCTCCCGCGCTCACCACGGCCGCCTCCAGGCGGGAGCGTGCGCCGCCCCGCCACAGGTGACAGATGGCCAGCGCCAGCGCGTCCGCGGCGTCGGCGGGCCGGGGCGGCTCGGTGAGCCGCAGCAGCCGCACCACCATGGCGGTCACCTGCTGCTTGTCCGCCCGGCCGCTGCCGGTGACGGCCGCCTTGACCTCGCTCGGCGTGTGCAGGGCGACCGGCAGGCCGCGGCGCGCCGCGCACACGATGGCCACCGCGCCCGCCTGCGCGGTTCCCATCACCGTGCGTACGTTCCGCTGGCTGAACACCCGCTCCACGGCCACCGCGTCCGGCTGGTGCGCGGTCAGCCAGGCCTCCACGTGTTCCTCCAGCGCCAGCAGGCGCGCGCCGACGTCTGCGTCCGGGGACGTCCGGACCACCCCGACCTCGACGAGGCTGAGCACCCGGCCGGGTGCTCCCTCGACGATACCCAGGCCGCAGCGGGTGAGACCAGGATCGACGCCGAGGACGCGGCGGGGGCGCTCAGCGTGGGTCAGCGCCATCGTCCCCCCATCCGTTCGGGCCGGCTTCGATGGGGACCGTGACCGGATCCGGCCGCGATCGTCCCGCCGAACATCTGTTCGGCTCCGAACTTACCGCCCCGCGGGCCCCTCCGTCCCGCACTCCCAGCGGCGTGTCGCGCCCCCTCCCCCCCGGGCCCCCGAACGCGCCGCCGGCTTGGGCCTGCGGGCCCGGGGGCGATTTTTCCGCAGTATCTGCGGTTTTCGCGCCCCAGATCGCCGGGGGGCCGGGGGACGGGGGGCGGGCAACGGTCCGCATGGGGACCGTTCGGATCAGAAAGAATCGAGCATGAACGACGACGCGGCGAAGGCCCCGTCGAGTTCACTGTCGGCCACCGCGTTGCCGCCGGCCGCGAGACCGGCCCGGCGCAGGGTCGCCATCGGCGTACCCGCGTACAGCGCCGCGAGCCCGCGCGCGCCGATGGTCAGCGGCCGGGTCGCCTCCGGGCTGTGCACCAGATTCCCCCGGCCCCCGATCACGGAGAGCTCCCACAGCCCAGAATTGCCTTCGCGCGCGTCATCCTCGATCCACAGCGGCAGGCTGAGCTGCGCCGACGCCGCGAAACCGCGCGCCGCGATGGCGGCGGGCGCGTCCACCACGCGCAGCATCCACATTTCCCGGTCGCTGAGGCTGGTGTCCGACTCGCGGGTGAGCCACCACAACGGGTCGGCGGGGCCGATCCGGGCGCGGACGGTGGCCGCGATCGAGGAGTGCGACGCGACGATCGACCACAGGGCGCGGGTGGTCCGGTCGGAGGAGGCGACGGCGCGCTCAACGAAGATCTCGTTGTGCCCCCCGTGCCAGTGGTAGGCGAGGAAGCCGTCGGCCGCCAGATAGGCGAAGAGCTCGGGATCGGCGAGCCAGCGGGCGACGGTGCCCCGGTCCCGGGTGTTCGGCCCGCAGTCCCGGGCCCGTTCGTGCGCCCGGCCGATGACCGCCAGCACCTCCCCGGCGTCGTCCGGGCCGGCCCGGCGCACCGCGGCGGGATGTTCGGTTCCGGCGGGCTCGTCGCCCGGCGGGCCGGATGATTTCCGGGTGACGTCCGGGGGGACGAACGCCCGCAGGGAGCGCGCGGGGATGGCGGCGCGGTGGTGGCCGCCCGCCAGTTCCCAGCCCAGCGACCGGTAGATCGGCGTCGTTGCCGGGTACAGCACCGACACGGGGTATCCGCGCGCCGCGATCGCCTCCAGCAGCACGGCCGTCAGGGCCCGGCCCACGCCCTGGCCGCGGTGCTCGGGTGCGACCATGACGGCCGCGACGCCGGCCATCGGCATGGACCGCCCGTGCCACCACTGGCGCATGCTGTGATACCGGGCGGACGCGACCAGCGTGCCGCCGGCGAAGGCGGCGAAGACCCGGCGCTCGTCGATGGCCGCGTCGAGCTGGGCCTGCCGGCTGGCGCGCGCGGGGCCCGGCACGGGGGGCCCGGACGCCGGGCCGAACGCCCGCCGCGAAAGGTCGAACAGCGCCTCGAGGTCGTCGCCGGGAGCGACCGCACGGATCTCCGTGCCGCCCCGGGATGTCAGATGCGTTGCCACAGAGCAACGCTACGGCCAGCACAGGCCGGCGGTCATCCGGGCCGGCGCTGGCCGGAACGCACGCTCAGCCCAGCTTTTCCATGATCTCGTCGGAGACCGAGTAGTTGGCGTACACGTCCTGCACGTCGTCGGAATCCTCGAGGGCGTCGATGACCCGGAACACGCGCCTGGCCTGCTCCTCGTCGATCGGCACCGCCATGGCCGGCACGAACGCGATGTCGGCGGACTCGTAGTCGATCCCGGCGGCCTGCAGTGCGCTGCGCACGGCGAACACGCCGGAGGCCTCGCTGGTGATCTCGAAGGAGTCGCCGAGGTCGTTGACCTCCTCGGCGCCCGCGTCGAGGACGGCGGCCAGGATGTCATCCTCGGTGACGCCGGCCGTCTTGCTGACGATGACGACGCCCTTCCGGTTGAACAGGTAGGACACCGAGCCGGGGTCGGCCATGGACCCGCCGTTACGGCTGAACGCGGTGCGCACGTCGGAGGCCGCCCGGTTCCGGTTGTCGGTCAGGCACTCGACCAGCACCGCGACCCCGCCAGGGCCGTAGCCCTCGTAGGTGATGTTCTCGTAGGTGGCGCCGCCGGCTTCCTGCCCGGCGCCGCGGCGGACCGCCCGGTCGATGTTGTCGTTCGGCACCGAGCTCTTCTTCGCCTTCTGGATGGCGTCGTACAGCGTCGGGTTGCCCGCCGGGTCCCCGCCGCCGGTCCGCGCCGCCACTTCGACGTTCTTGATCAGCTTGGCGAAGAGCTTGCCGCGCTTGGCGTCGACCACCGCCTTCTTGTGCTTAGTGGTCGCCCACTTGGAGTGGCCGCTCATGTGTTTCCCTTCACGATGTCGATAAAAAGCTCGTGGATCCGCGTGTCCGGGGTCAGTTCCGGATGGAAGGACGTGGCCAGGAGGGGCCCCTGCCGGACCGCGACGATCCTACCGGCGCGCTCGTCGGTGCCGAGGATCTCGACGTCCGGGCCCGCCTGCTCGACCCAGGGCGCGCGGATGAACACCGCCCGCAGCGGCGGGCCGGGCACCCCGGTCAGCCGGATATCGGACTCGAAGGAGTCGAGCTGCCGCCCGAACGCATTGCGCCGTACGGTCATGTCGATCCCGCCGAACGTCTGCTGCCCGGCGACCCCGTCCCGGAGACGGTCCGCCAGCATGATCATTCCCGCGCAGGAACCGAACGCCGGAAGGCCGGCGGACAGGATCTTACGCATCGGTTCCAGCATGTCGAAGGAAACCGCCAGGCGCCAGAGGGTGGTGGACTCTCCGCCGGGGATCACCAGGCCGTCCACGGCTTCGAGTTCCCCGGGCCGGCGGACGGCGACGGCCCGGGCCCCGGAATGCTCCAGCGCGCGCACGTGCTCGCGGACGTCGCCCTGCAGGGCCAGGACGCCGACGAGCGGCGAGGCGGGGGTATCAGGCACGGGGAGCCCTTCGGGCATGGCCGATCGCGGGTACGCAGGGGGCCACCACGCATGAACGCCGGCGAACGGCCCGTTCTTCCCCGGCGAGGGGCCGGCGCGGAGCCCAGCCGGCGCGGGGAGCCCAGCCGGCGCGTGGAGCCCGGCCTGCCGCGGGCTACCAGCCCCGGGATGCGTAGTGCTGCCCGGCGGGCAGGTCGTCCAGGTTGATGCCGGCCATCGGCTCGCCCAGGCCGCGGGACACCTTCGCGACCACGTCCGGGTCGTCGTGGAACGTCGTCGCCCTGACGATGGCCGTGGCGCGCTTGGCCGGGTCACCGGACTTGAAGATGCCGGAACCGACGAACACGCCCTCCGCGCCCAGCTGCATCATCATCGCCGCGTCGGCCGGGGTGGCGATCCCGCCCGCGGTGAACAGCACGACGGGCAGCCGCCCGGCCGCGGCGACCTCGGCGACAATCTCATACGGCGCGCGCAGGTCCTTGGCCGCGCTGAACAGTTCGCCTTCGGGCAAGGAGGCGAGGCGGGCGATCTCGCCGCGGATCTGCCGCATGTGCCGGGTCGCCTCCACGACGTTGCCCGTGCCGGCCTCGCCCTTGGACCGGATCATGGCCGCGCCCTCGCCCAGCCGGCGCAGCGCCTCACCCAGGTTGGTCGCGCCGCAGACGAACGGGACGGTGAACTTCCACTTGTCCACGTGGTGGGCCTCGTCGGCCGGGGTCAGCACCTCGGACTCGTCGATGTAGTCGACGCCGATGGCCTGCAGCACCTGGGCCTCGGCGAAATGCCCGATCCGGCACTTGGCCATGACCGGGATCGAGACCGCCTCGCAGATTCCGTCGATCATGTCCGGGTCGCTCATCCGCGCCACGCCGCCCTGCACCCGGATGTCGGCGGGCACCCGCTCCAGCGCCATCACCGCGACCGCGCCCGCGTCCTCGGCGATCCTGGCGTGCTCGGGCGTGACGACGTCCATGATGACGCCGCCCTTGAGCATCTCCGCCATGCCCCGCTTGACCCGTGCCGTGCCGGTGGCGGCCGACGCGTCGCCAGGGCCGTCGTGAGATGCCGAACGGACCCCGGTGGCCCTGCCCAGGCTGCCTGCGGAGTTGACGGTGGACACGCAAAACCTCACTCGATCGGTGGAGCACCCCGGTACTCACACGTTCGGATGCCTACCCCCATGGTAGGTCTCACCCGGCCCGTGATTGGTCTCACCCGGCCCCGTGGCCGATCTCACCCGGCCCCGTGGCCGAGCTCACCCGGCCCCGTGGCCGAGTTCACCCGGCCCGGTGGCCAAGCTCACCCGGCCTGGTGGCCAAGCTCACCCGGCCCGGTGGCCAAGCTCACCCGGCCCGTGGCCAATCTCACCCGGCCAGGTGCTGCATGCCGGCGCCCGCGCCGTCGCCGCCCTCCGGGACGAGCGAGTCGTCGATGTCGAAAAATTCCGGCGGCCCGGCGTTGCCGGCCAGGCGGAGCAGCCGGACCAGCGGCCTGCGCCGGGCCTCCCGGGTCACCGCGACCGCATTGTTGTAGAACGAACGGGCCACGAAGACCTGCTGCGCGGCGGCCTCGACCTCAGCCAGCAATTCGTCCGCGCCGTCCTTGCCTTTCAGCGAGGCCCGGAAGCCGGGCTGAGTGAACGCGGCGCGCAGCGCCCGGGACAAGTTGCTCTGGGCGAGTTCACTGCGCGCGCCGCCCCGGGCGTCGTGCGCCGCCCCGGCCAGCAGCAGGCTGGTCGCCGGGTCGAGCAGGCCGGAGGAGGCCAGCTCGAGCGCGACCGAACTGCGCCGCACAAGGGTGACGTCGAGGGCCGCGCGCGCCGCCTCCAGCCGGGTGTGCATCCGGTCCAGGCGGCCGGCCCGCCAGGATACGTACACGCCGAGGAACAAGACGACCGCGGCGATGATGACGATGTTGGTGACCACTGCGACCCCGCCCTCAGTGCGCCACGGCCACGGCGATGGTGCCGAGCACGACGGTCTCGTACACGTGCAGCACGGCCCGCGCCACCACGGTCCAGTCGTACGCCCGGACGGCGCTGATCGCGGCCGCCGACAGCGCGGCCCGCCGGCCCGGGTCATCGAGCAGCAGGCCGGCGGCGCGCGCGAGGTCCGCCGGGTCCCCGGGGGTGAACAGCTCGCCGGCCCTGCCGCCGCGCAGCACCCGGCGGAACGCGTCCAGGTCGCTGGCCACGATCGGCGCGCCCGCGGCCATCGCCTCGGCGAGCACGATGCCGAAGCTCTCCCCACCCGTGTTCGGGGCGCAGAAGACGTCCACCGAGTGCAGCATCCGCACCTTGTCCTGCTCGCTGACCTGCCCGAGCAGGACGACGCGGTCCCGCAGGGCGGCGGGCACCCGCTCCAGCACCTCGCCGGCATCACCCGGACCAGCGATGAGGAGCCGCAGGCCGGCCCGTTCGGTACCGAGGGTTTCAAAGGCCTTCAGCAGGACGGCAAGCCCCTTGCGCGTCTCGTCCATCCGGCCCAGGAAACCGATCGCCCCGCCGTCCCCGGGCCATCCGGGCAGCGGTTCGGCCACCGTGTAGCGCCGGGTGGCGACGCCGTTGGGGATGAGCACGGCGTCGCCGCCGAGGTGCTCGACCAGCGTGGTCCGCGCGGCCTCGGACACCGCGATCCGGCCGTTGATCTTCTCCAGCGCGGACTGCAGGGCCGGGGAGGCGGCGTGCATCACGCGCGACTTCGGGTTGGCGGTGTGCATGGTGGCGACGATCGGCCCGGCGGCGACCCAGCACGCGAGCAGCGACAGGCTCGGTGCGGCGGGCTCGTGCACGTGCAGCACGTCGAAGTGGCCTTCCTTGACCCACCGGCGGACGCGGCTGGCGGACAGGAACCCGAACGCGAGCCGGGCCACCGAGCCGTTGTACGGCACCGGCACCGCCCGCCCGGCCGGCACCACGTAGTCGGGCAGCGGCGTGTCCTCGTCGGCGGGCGAGATGACCGAGACGGTGTGACCGAGCTCGATCAGCGCCTCCGTGAGGTCCCTGATGTGCTGCTGCACGCCGCCGGGAACGTCCCAGGTGTACGGGCACACCATCCCGATCTTCATCAGCCGGCCCCGGAGCCGGCTCGCGGGCAGCCGGGCCAGCCGGGCGGGGTCGAGGTCGGACAGGAAGACCCGCTGCAGCATGTGCCAGTCCTGCGGGTGCTCGGCGATGCCCTTCTCGAAGGCCTGTGCGAGCTGCTGGGTCATGGCCGCCGCCTTTTCCCTGCGGTTGCCCTCGGCCGGGACCGGGATGTCCGGGGTGACGTGCGCGAACCAGCCCACTTCTGTGAACCACAGCGTCGCCGCGCGTAGCGAGGCGCCGGTCTGCACCGCCAGCGCGGCGGGCCCGGCGGCCATCCGCGCCTTCTCCCCGAAGAAGTCCACTTCGACGCCGCTTTCGGTGAGGTCGCGGTCGCAGACCAGGCACACCAGGTGCCCGGCGCGCAGCCGCTGGGCGAGCACGCCGAACACGTTGGTGCCGCCCAGCGGCAGCACCTCCATGCCCAGGCTCTCACGGAACGCGACGAACATGTCGAACACCGACTCGGGCTTGAGCCGCTCGGCGACGGTGGCGAGCTTGATGCCGCGCGCGGCGACGTAGGCGCCGGCGACCTCCCAGTTGCCCATGTGCGGCAGCGCGAAGATGATGCCCTTGCCGTTCGCGGCGTCGGTCAGGGCCTGGTCGGCGTCCTCGTTGACCTGCATGTCCCGGAGGATGCGTTCCTTGCTGACGGCGGGCAGCCGGAACACCTCCATCCAGTAGCGGCCGTAGGAGCGCATCCCGGCCCGGGAGGCGGCGCGCAGTTCCTTGCCGCCGGTGCCCGGCCCGAGTACGCGCAGCAGGTTGCACTCCAGCACCTGCACCCCGTGCCCCTGCCGCCGCCAGGCGATGTCCGTCACGGTGGTGAACGCCCAGCGCACCCAGGACTCGGGCAGGTGACAGATCGCCTTCCAGCCCAGCCAGTAGCCCGTCCCGGCGAGCAGGTCCTTCACTCGAGACAACGCCGCGCCTCTCTCGCTGCTCTAGTCGATCGTTTGGTTGGCCTTCGCGGCCGGGGCAGGAGGCTCCGCAGCGGCCGCCATCCCCCGGCGCACGGCGACCATCCGCTGGCCCAGCGTGATGACGCTCGCCGCGGCCAGGCCCCAGAGGCCGATCTGAAGAATGTAGGGCACGCCGAGCCCGGACAGGCCGACCGCCACGTAGGTGACGACCATCCGCTCGGGACGTTCGGCGATGCCCACGTTAGCCTTGACGCCGAGACCCTCGGCCCGCGCCTTGACGTAGGACACGAGCGCACCCGCGACCAGGCAGAACAGCGACACCCCGGCCAGCAGCCGGTTGTCGCCGCCGAGCACGAACCACGCGGCCAGGCCGGAGAACGTCGCCGCGTCCGCGACCCGGTCCATGGTGGAGTCCAGGAACGCGCCCCAGGGGCCGCTGGTGCCCTTGAGCCGGGCCAGCACCCCGTCCAGCATGTCCAGGAACACGAACACGGTGGCGATGAGCGTACCGAGGAACAGGTGCCCGGTCGGGTACCCCCACAGCACGCCGGCGGTCACGCCGACGGTACCGGTCACAGTCACCATATTCGGCGTGACCGGGGTTCGGGCCAGCACCTCACCCACCGGGGTCATCAGCCGGGTGAAGAAGGGGCGCAGCTCGTTCAGCATGGCCGTTAGATCTTACTGTCGGCGGGAGAACATCGCGTCACACGAACTTTTCCGGCCGCTTTCCCGTAACCCTGCCGATTCTGCAAGGGGGTCTTGTGGTAACGCCGCCGCCGGGTTAAGGCTGATCCCACGGGCAGCAGCGCAGGACCTACACAGGAGGCGACGGGAGTGGCGGATACAACAGGCACAGCAGGGGCCGCCGGAGGCGTACCACTGGCCGGCCAGCCAGCCAGGATTCGTAATGTCGCGCTGGTCGGCCATTCCGGCGCCGGCAAGACAACGCTCGTGGAGGCCCTGCTGGCCGCGACCGGCACCATCCAGCGGCCGGGCCGGGTCGAAGAGGGCACAACGGTCAGCGACTTCGACGATATCGAGGTCCGGCAGCAGCGCTCGGTCAACCTCACCCTCTCCCCCGTCACCCACGCCGGCGTCAAGGTCAACCTCCTGGACACGCCGGGGTACGCCGACTTCACCGGGGACCTGCGGGCCGGGCTGCGCGCGGCGGACTCGGCCCTGTTCGCGGTGCCGGCCACCGACGGCGTGGACGGCCTGACCCGCATGCTGTGGGAGGAGTGCGCGCGCGTCGGGATGCCGCGGGCGGTCGTCATCACCAAGATCGACCACCAGCGCGCCGACTTCGAGGCCGCGCTGGCCGCGTGCCGGGAGGCGTTCGGCGAGGCCGTGGCGCCGCTGTACCTGCCGGTGTCCGACGGGGAGGGATCGCCGGCCCGCGGCCTGATCGGGCTGCTGTCACAGAAGATGTACGACTACTCCGGCCCGGAACGCACCGAACGCGCCCCGGAGCCGGCTGACGCGGACCGGATGGAAAGCCTTCGCGGTGAGCTGATCGAGGGCATCATCCAGGAAAGCGAAGACGAGACCCTCATGGACCGTTACCTGTCCGGCGAGGACATCGACCCGAAGGTCCTGATCGAGGACCTGGAAAAGGCCGTGGCGCGGGGCAGTTTCTACCCGGTGCTCGCCGTCTCCTCCCCGCGCGGCATCGGCATGGCGGAGCTGCTGGAGGTGATGACCCAGGCCTTCCCGTCGCCCGGGGAACACCCGCTGCCCGTGGTCACCGCCCTCGACGGCACCCCCGTGACCGGGCTGTCCTGCGACCCGGCCGGCCCGCTGCTCGCCGAGGTGGTCAAGACCACCTCCGACCCGTACGTCGGCCGGGTGAGCCTGGTGCGCGTGTTCTCCGGGACGCTTCGGGCCGATGCGGCCGTGCACGTGTCCGGCCACGGGCGCGCCGGGCAGGGCCACGCCGACCACGACACCGATGAGCGGATCGGCGCGCTGACCTGCCCGCTCGGCAAGCAGCAGCGGGCCGTCACCGAGGCCGTGGCCGGGGACATCTGCGCCGTCGCGAAGCTGGGCACCGCGGAGACCGGCGACACGCTGTCCAGCAAGGACGAGCCGCTGCTGATGGAGCCATGGGTGATGCCGGACCCGCTGCTGCCGGTCGCCGTCTCGGCCAAGTCCAAGGCCGACGACGACAAGATGTCCCAGGCGCTGTCCCGGCTGGTGGCCGAGGACCCCACGCTGCGGCTGGAGATCAACCCGGAGACGCACCAGCTCGTCCTGTGGTGTATGGGCGAGGCCCACGTCGACGTGCTGCTCGACCGGTTGGCCGGGCGCTACGGCGTGGCGGTGGAGACCTCGGCGCCGCGCGTCCCGCTGCGGGAGACGATCGCGGGCAAGTCCGACGGCCTGGGCCGGAACGTGAAGCAGACCGGCGGGCACGGCGAGTACGCGATCTGCCGCATCGAGGTCGAGCCGCTGCCCGGTAACGCCGGCTTCGAGTTCGTGGACAAGGTTGTCGGCGGCGTGGTGCCGCGCCAGTTCATCCCGTCGGTGGAGAAGGGCGTCCGGTCCCAGATGGAGCAGGGCGTGGTCGCGGGCTACCCCATGGTGGGGCTGCGGGTCAAGCTGTACGACGGCAAGGCGCACTCGGTGGACTCCTCCGACATGGCGTTCCAGAAGGCGGGCCGCGCGGCGCTGCGGGACGCGGTCGGCAAGGCGCAGTCCATGCTGCTGGAGCCGGTCGACGAGGTGTCCGTGCTGGTGCCCGACGAGTACGTGGGCGCGGTCATGTCCGACCTGTCCTCGCGCCGGGGCCGCGTGCTGGGCACCGAGCCGGTACCGGTCGGCCGGACGCTGGTCAAGGCGGAGATCCCGGAGCTGGAGATCACCCGGTACACGATCGACCTGCGGTCGGTGTCGCACGGGACCGGCTCGTTCACCCGTTCCTACCTGCGCCACGAGCCCCTCCCCACCCACCTGGCCGCCAAAATCGCCGGGCAGGCCAAGGAAAGTTAGCTGCCGGATCGGCGTGGCTTTCCCCCGGCATGTGCGGGAAGCCACGCCGGATACGTTCAGCGGTCCCTGCGGACAGGCGCTCGTACCGGCCCAGCGAGTCCCGGGCCGAAGGCCCGGGCGAGTGGCCGGTGCTGCGGCGGGTACCGCAGCGGGAACCGGGGGGTCCAGGGGGGTCGTCCCCCCGGACGGCGTCAGTCCCGGGCCGAAGGCCCGGGCGAGTGGCCGGTGCTGCGGCGGGTACCGCAGCGGGAACCGGGGGGTCCAGGGGGGTCGTCCCCCCGGACGGCGTCAGTCCCGGGCCGAAGGCCCGGGCGAGTGGCCGGTGCTGCGGCGGGTACCGCAGCGGGAACCGGGGGGTCCAGGGGGGTCGTCCCCCCGGACGGCGTCAGTCCCGGGCCGAAGGCCCGGGCGAGTGGCCGGTGCTGCGGCGGGTACCGCAGCGGGAACCGGGGGGTCCAGGGGGGTCGTCCCCCCGGACGGCGTCAGTCCCGGGCCGAAGGCCCGGGCGAGTGGCCGGTGCTGCGGCGGGTACCGCAGCGGGAACCGGGGGGTCCAGGGGGGTCGTCCCCCCGGACCGCGTCAGTCGGAGGGCCAAGCCTCCGCGAGGAGTTTGCGGGTGTCGCGGAGGAGCTCGGGGAGGACCCGGGTCTGGCCGACGACGGGCATGAAGTTCGTGTCGCCGCCCCAGCGCGGGACCACGTGCTGGTGCAGGTGCGCCGCGATGCCGGCGCCGGCCACGCCGCCGAGGTTCATGCCGACGTTGAAGCCCTGCGCGTTCGACGCTGTGCGCAGGGCCCGGATCGAGCGCTTGGTGTGGTCGGCCAGTTCGGCCGTCTCGCCCGCGTCCAGTTCCGTGTAGTCGGCCACGTGCCGGTACGGGCAGACCAGGATGTGGCCGCCGTTGTAGGGGTAAAGGTTCAGCACCGTGAACACGAACCGGCCGCGCGCGACGATCAGGCCTTCCTCGTCGCTGAGCGCCGGGGCACGGCAGAACGGGCAGCTCTCCCCCTCGCCGGACCCGGACGGCTTGTTCTCGCCCTTGAGGTAGGCCATCCGGTGCGGCATCCACAGCCGCGCGAACGCGTCCGGGATGCCGGCGCCGGTCTGGGGCCAGGCCACCTCGCCCGATCCTGGGCCGCTGGCTCCTGGGCCGCTGGCTCCTGAGCCGCTGGCTCCTGAGCCGCTGGCTCCTGAGTCACTGGCCACCACGCATCACACCTGGATGCGGTCGCGGACCGCGGTGACGATCCCCGCGACGGCGTCCCCGATCGGCACGCCGTTCTTCTGCGAGCCGTCCCGGTAGCGGAACGACACCGCCTCCTTCGCCACATCGTCGTCGCCCGCGATCAGCATGAAGGGGACCTTCTGCCGCTGGGCGGTCCTGATCTTCTTCTGCATCCGGTCGTCGCTGGTGTCCACCTCGGCCCGGATGCCCTGCTCGCGGAGCAGGCCCACCACCTTGTCCAGGTAGGGGACATGCGCGTCCGCGATGGGGATTCCCACGACCTGGACCGGGGCGAGCCAGGGCGGGAAGGCGCCCGCGTAGTGCTCCAGGAGAATGCCGAAGAACCGCTCGATCGACCCGAACAGGGCCCGGTGGATCATGTACGGGCGCCGGCGTGACCCGTCGGCGGCCTGGTACTCGATGCCGAACCGGCCCGGTTCCTGGAAGTCGACCTGCAGGGTGGACAGCTGCCAGCGGCGGCCGATCGCGTCCTTGACGTGGACATCGATCTTGGGCGCGTAGAAGGCGCCGTCGCCCTCGGCCACGGTGTACGGCAGCCCGGACTCATCGAGGGCGTGCCGGAGGGCCGCCTCCGCCGCGTCCCATTCCTCCGGCTTCCCGATGTACTTCTCCGGCCGGGTGGACAGTTCGGCCTCGAACTCGGTCAGCCCGAAGTCACGCAGCAGGCCGACCACGAAGTCCAGCAGCGAGGCCAGCTCCGGAGCCAGCTGCTCGGGGGTGCAGAAGATGTGCGAGTCGTCCTGGGTGAAGCCGCGGGCCCGGGTCAGGCCGTGCACGACGCCGGACTTCTCGTACCGGTACACGGTGCCGAACTCGAACAGCCGCAGCGGCAGTTCCCGGTAGGACCGCCCGCGCGACCGGTAGATCAGGACGTGCATCGGGCAGTTCATGGGCTTGTTGTAGTAGGTGACCCCGTCCAGGTCCATGGGCGGGAACATGCCGTCCCTGTACCAGCCCAGGTGGCCGGAGATCTCGAACAGCTCGGCCTTGGTCACGTGCGGGGTGGTGACGTACTGGTACCCGGCCGCGTCGTGGCGCCGCCGCGAGTAGTTCTCCATCACCTGGCGGATGATGGCGCCCTTGGGATGGAACACCGGCAGCCCGCTGCCGATCTCGGCCGGGAACGAGAACAGGTCCAGCTCGGCCCCGAGCTTGCGGTGGTCGCGCCGCTCGGCCTCGGCGAGCATGGTCAGGTACTGGTCCTGTGCGTCCCGCGACTCCCAGGCGGTGCCGTAGATCCGCTGCAGCTGCGGGTTCTTCTCGTTGCCCCGCCAGTACGCCCCGCCGCTGCGCATCAGCTTGAACGCCGGGATATGCCGGGTGGTGGGGATGTGCGGACCGCGGCACAGGTCCTTCCAGACGACCTCACCGGTGTCCGGGCTGAGGTTGTCGTAGATGGTCAGCTCGGGGCCGCCCACCTCGACCGACTCCTCGGCGTCCTGGCCGCCCTTGAGGGCGATCAGCTCCAGCTTGTACGGCTCACCGGCCAGCTCCGCGCGGGCGTCATCGTCGGTGACGACGCGGCGGGAGAACCGCTGTCCCTGCTTGACGATCTGCCGCATGCGCTGCTCGATCGCCTTCAGGTTTTCCGGGTCGAACGCGCGATCGGTGTCGAAGTCGTAGTAGAAGCCGTTCTCGATCGGCGGCCCGATGCCCAGCTTGGCCTCCGGGAACAGGTCCTGGACTGCCTGCGCCATGACGTGGGTGGTCGAATGCCGCAGGATCGCGCGCCCGTCGGGGTCGTCGATCCGGACCGGCTCGATCACGTCCCCGTCGGCGACCTCGCGGTTCAGGTCACGCAGTTCCCCATTGACCCGCGCCGCGATCACGGCGTGCGCCCCGGGGGTCCGCTCGCCCAGCCCGGCCTCCGCCAGTACCGCGCCGGCCGTCGTGCCCGCGTCGACCACGTGCTCGCGTCCGGCGAGAGCGATACGAAGCGGCTGCGTTGACACGGTGAACTCCTTGGCACGGGAAAACGAATGGACGGGCTTGCCCTTGACCGATGTTATCGGGGTACGGTGCTTGCCGCGTCAGCGCTCCTGGTGCCCCGGCTGCTCCTGGTGCCCCGGCCCCCCCGGGGCGCTGCGGCCGCCCCGGGCGCTGCGGAGCCGAACGAAAAGCCCAGCCGACGACGAAGGCGAGGTCGTCGTCATGCCATCCGCCGATGCCGGTCCGCAGCGCGGCAATCAGGGGGTTAACAGGACTTAACGGGGCGGGTTGGAGTAGACGCGGTCCGGAGTGAGCAGGACCGCCGCGCGCCGCTCCTTGGCCATCACCCGGTCGTAGGTGTCCCAGTCGTCGTGGCTGCCGCCGGCCGCGGTGAAGATCTCGCGCAGCAGCAGGCGCAGCCGCTCCGCGTCCATGCCCGGCATCGGGTCGTCCGGGCCGGCCAGCTCGGTCGTGCCCTCGGCCGCCGCCCATTCCCACCCGGCCCGGATCACCACGGTGGCGCGGGGCCGGGCCCGCAGGTTATCCAGCTTGCGGGTGCCGCCGCGCGCCACGAAGCCGACGGCCGGCTGCCCACCCGCGGGATGGTTGAGCACCCCGGCGTTCACCACCGATGACTGGATGGTCCCGTCGGCGCGCAGGGTCGATATGACGATCAGGCCGTGCTCGCGCGGGACCAGGCGGCCGAAATCAGCAAGGTCCGTCATCGAGTACCTCTCTCACCTGGCGGGCGATCTCGATGTCCTCCCGGGCGGCCACGACGAACGCCCGGACGGCCGCGCCGGGGGCGGTGATGTCGGTGTCACCGTCCGCGCGAACGTTGCGTCCCACGTCCACGGCAACACCGAGGAAGCCGAGCCCATTCGCGGCGCGGGCGCGGATCTCCGCCGCGTGCTCGCCGACGCCGCCGGTGAAGACCAGCGTGTCCAGGCCGCCCAGGGCCGCGGCCATCGATGCGATCAGGCCCCGGAGCCGGTGCAGGTAGACCTCCAGGGCCAGCCCGGCGGCACTGTCGCCGCGCGCGGCCTGGGTCAGCACCTCGCGCATGTCCGCGGTCCCGGCCAGCCCTAGCAGCCCCGAACGGTATTCCAGGGCGGCCGCCAGCTCGGCGGGCGGCGTGCCGGCGTGCTCAGCCAGCCAGAGCACCAGTCCCGGATCGACCGAACCGGAGCGGGTGCTCATGACCAGGCCCTCCAGCGGCGTGAAACCCATCGTGGTGTCGACCGACCGGCCGTCGCGGACCGCGGCGAGCGACGCCCCCGAGCCAAGGTGGCAGACCACGAGCCGCTCCGGGAGGTGCCCGAGCAGCTCACTGCTGCGCCGCGTCGCGTAGGCGTGCGACAGCCCATGGAAGCCGTACCGCCGAAGTTCCCACCGCTTGCGCCATTCCGGTGGCAGCGCATAGGTAGCCGCCGCGGCCGGCATCCCGGCGTGAAAGGCGGTGTCGAAGCAGGCCACCGCGGGGACGCCGGGCAGCACTTCGCTGACCGCGTCGATGCCCGCCAGCGACTTGGGCTGGTGCAGCGGCGCCAGGTCCACCAGGTCGTCCAGTTTCTTCCGGACCGCGGCGTCCAGCCGGACCGCCTCGACGAACTGGCGGCCGCCATGCACCACGCGATGGCCGACCGCATCGGCGGTGTCCGCGCCGATGCGGCCGAGCACGCTGGCCACCGCGGCGGGCTCGAACTGCCCCCGGCTGACGGGCAGGTTCTCCTCCGCTACGGTGCTCCCGTCGTCGAGCAGGCTGAGCTTGAGCGAGCTGGAGCCCGCGTTGACCACCAGGACCCGCATCAGTACGGCCAGGCCCAGTCGCGGATCTCCGGCGCGTCCTCGCCGTGCGCGCGGGTGTAGGCAACGGCATTGAGCCGGCTGTCGGTCATCAGCTGGCGGACGTGGCCGGCCCGGGGAGCCAGCCCCGGGACCCGGTCGATGACGTCGATCACGAGGTGGAACCGGTCCAGGTCGTTCAGCCGGACCATGTCGAACGGCGTGGTGGTGGTGCCCCGCTCCTTGTACCCGCGGACGTGCAGGTTGTCGTGCCCGTGCCGCCGGTAGGCCAGCCGGTGGATCAGCCACGGATACCCGTGGAAGGCGAAGATGACCGGCCGGCTGACCGTGAACAGCGAGTCGTACTCCGCGTTGGACATGCCGTGCGGGTGCTCGGTCTCCGGCAGCAGCCGCATCAGGTCGACGACGTTGACCACCCGGACCTTCACCTCGGGCAGGTGCTGGCGCAGCAGGTCGACGGCGGCCAGGGTCTCCAGGGTCGGGATGTCGCCGCAGCAGGCCATCACGACGTCCGGCTCACCGGGTGAGTCGTTGCTGGCCCACTCCCAGATCCCGGCGCCGCGGGTGCAGTGGATGATCGCGTCGTTCATCGCCAGCCAGTCCGGCTGCGGCTGCTTGCCCGCGACGATGACGTTGACGTAGTTGCGGGAGCGCAGGCAATGGTCGCCCACCGACAGCAGGGTGTTCGCGTCCGGCGGCAGGTAGACCCGGACGACCTCGGCCCGCTTGTTCAGTACCACGTCGAGGAAGCCGGGGTCCTGGTGCGAGAACCCGTTCTGGTCCTGCCGCCACACCAGGCTGGACAGCAGGTAGTTCAGCGAGGCGACCGGCCGGCGCCATTCGATCCGGTTGCAGGACTCGAGCCACTTGGCGTGCTGGTTGAACATCGAGTCGACGATGTGGATGAACGCCTCGTAGCAGTTGAACAGCCCGTGCCGGCCGGTCAGCAGGTAGCCCTCCAGCCAGCCCTCGCACTGGTGCTCCGACAGCACCTCCATCACCCGGCCGTCCGGGGCCAGGTGGTCGTCGGTGGGGAGGATCTGCGCGTCGAAGGCCCGGTTGGTCACCTCGAACACGTCCTGGAGCCGGTTGGAGGCCGTCTCGTCCGGGCCGAACAGCCGGAACGTCGCCGGATTGCGCTTGATCACGTCCCGCAGCCAGCGGCCGAGCGGCCGTGTGCCCTCGGTCGCGCTGGCGCCCGGCCTCTCCACCTCCACCGCGTAGGCGCGGAAGTCCGGCAGGTCGAGATCATGCAGCAGCAGGCCGCCGTTGGCGTGCGGGTTGGCGCCCATCCGCCGGTAGCTGCGCGGGGCCAGCGCGGCCAGTTCCTCGGCCAGGGCCCCGGTGTCGTCGAACAGCTCCTCCGGGTGGTAGCTGCGCATCCACTCCTCTAGCTGGCGGAGGTGTTCCGGGTTGCCGCGGACATTGGAAATGGGCACCTGGTGGGCGCGCCAGGTGCCTTCCACCTGGACGCCGTCCACGACCTTGGGGCCGGTCCAGCCCTTGGGCGTCTTCAGGACGATCATCGGCCACCGGGGCCGGGTCAGGTCGCCGTCTTCGCGCGCGCGCCGCTGGATGGCGGCGATCTCCTCGACCACCTGGTCGAGCGTGGCGGCAAGCTGCTGGTGGACCAGTTCCGGATCGTCCCCGGTCACCCGGTGCACCGTGTAGCCGTAGCCCTCGAACAGGGACACCAGCTCCCCGTCGGGGATCCGGGCCAGCACCGTCGGGTTGGCGATCTTGTAACCGTTCAGGTGCAGGATCGGCAGCACCGCGCCATCGGTGGCCGGGTCGAGGAACTTGTTCGAGTGCCAGGCTGTCGCCAGCGGCCCGGTCTCCGCCTCCCCGTCACCGACGACGCACACCGCCATCAGGTCCGGATTGTCGAAGGCCGCCCCATAGCCATGGGACAGGACATAGCCCAGCTCGCCGCCCTCGTGGATCGACCCCGGCGTCTCCGGCGCGGCGTGGCTCGGTATCCCGCCCGGGAAGGAGAACTGGCGGAACAGCCGCTGCATCCCGGCCGCGTCCTGGCTGATGTTCGGGTACAGCTCGCTGTAGGTGCCTTCCAGGTACGTGTTCGCCACCATGCCCGGCCCGCCGTGCCCCGGCCCGGCCAGGTAGACAACGTTGAGATCCCAGTTGCGTATTACCCGGTTCAGGTGCGCGTAGATGATGTTGAGGCCGGGGGTGGTCCCCCAATGGCCCAGCAGCCGCGGCTTGATGTGCTCCGGCCGCAGCGGCTCGCGCAGCAGCGGATTGTCCATCAGGTATATCTGGCCAACCGACAGGTAGTTGGCCGCCCGCCAGTAGGCGTTGATTTTGTCCAGCTCGGTCTTGCTCAGTGGGGACTGGTCGGTCTCGGTCACTGACTTCTCCTGCGCTCGGAATCCGGGCGCCGAAAGTGCGGCACCCCGGCCCGAGAATAGTCACCAGTTGTTACACCACTGCGGCCCGGTCGCACTCCATTCCGCGTCCCACGCAGCCATCCTGCTGCGGTCGAGGATCCGCCGGATGACCAGAGCGGAAACGATCAGCAACAATGCGGGGCCACCGACGGCCAGCCCACCCGCGAGCGCGGCCTGGTACGCGACCTGTGACGCAGCGAGCGGAGGCGCGGTCTGCGCCCCGGCCGGCTGGTCCAGATCGTGACGGTGGCGCCGGCCGGCGTCCCGGCGGCGGCCGTGACCGTGCCGGTGTGAGCCGCCCCGTTCAGCGCCGTCCACCGGCCCAGGGGCCCGCGACCGCCGGGCGCGGGCCACGCGGGCCGGTCAGCTGACGGGCTTGGTGTGCTGGTGCGCGAAGCCGGCGCCGCGCAGCCGCCGACCGGTGATGATCCCCGGTTTGATGCGGACGAAATGCCGGTGCGTCCCAGGTACCCACGAGGCGAGGCCGATGTTCTGAAGCCGGGCGATCTCGGCCCGGTCGGTCACCTCCTGCGCCGTGCCCACGACCGTGACGCTCCATCCGGTATGGGTCGCGAAATCGAATTCGTCGGCCTCGAACGCCACCACGGCGTGGCTGATGGCGGCGGCGAGCTTACCGCCGGGATGGGTTCTGATCACGATGCCTCCCCGGTCGAGGGCAAAGTTCACGGGCTCGACGGCGGGCATCGCGCGCCGCGTGTAAACGATCCGGCCGATTGGCACCGACGCCATCAGCCGCAGGCATTCGCGGTCAGAACAGCGTCTCGAGTACGCACTCACCGGGCCCATCGGTGTCCATGCGCGGAGCATGGCAATTCACCGGAAACGCAAGCCAGGGTCGAAAGTCCCGGCCGATCAGGGTGCGGAGTCCCCTTGATTTTCCGGCGCGCCGTGCTCCCCGCTGAACAGGCGGGCCGCGTAGGCGGCGGCCTGGGTACGGCGTTCCATGCCGAGCTTCGCCAGCAGGGCCGACACATAGTTCTTGACCGTCTGCTCGGCGAGGAAGATCCGGTCGCCGATCTGCCGGTTGGTCAGCCCCTCGCCGATCAGCTCGAGGATTCGGCGCTCCTGGCTGGTCAGCTCATCCTGCGGACCAATTTCGCCCATCGGTAAACTTGGCTTCCTCCCGGCGCCAGGCCTTTGCGCAGGAAGGCCAGGAGACATGATTCTACCCGGCTTATTTTATGCGCTCGCGTCAATGCTGGCGGCGAAAAGGACAGCGCGCTGGTTACGGGCGGATGGCCGGATATTTCCGGCTAGTTACGGACAATATGAGAAAAACGGCACTGGCCCGCGCTGCTTAGCGTCCCCGGCGGCACCGGCCCGGCACCGGCTGGCGTCGTGGCGCGTTGACCAGCCCTGGTCAGCGTCCCCGGCGTAGGTCAGGCCCCCGCGTAGGTCAGCGTCCCCCGCGGAGATCAGCCCCCGGCGGAGATCAGCCCCCCGCGGAGATCAGCGTCCCCCGCGGAGATCAGCCCCCCGCGTAGGTCAGCGTCCCCGGCGGCGGTCCTCCCGGTCTGGGGCGCCGCGGCCGCCGGCCAGGCCGGCCCGGCGCAGCGCGTCGGCCATCGCGCCGCCCGCGGGCGACCCGTCGCGCTGACTGGCGTCGCGCTGGAGGGCGGGCCGCGGGCGGCTGGCGGCACCGGCCCGGTCGCCCGGGTGGCTGGCAGGCGGTGCACCACGGCCCGTTCGGCTAGATGCATCCGCGCCGCGGCCGTCCGGCTCGTCGTCCAGGCGCAGCGTGAGGGAGATCCGCTTGCGTGGCAGGTCGACGCCGAGCACCTTGACGCGCACCACGTCGCCCGGCTTGGCCACCTCGCGCGGATCCGCGACGAAGTTCCGGGACATCGCGGACACGTGCACCAGGCCGTCCTGATGCACGCCGATGTCAACGAAGGCGCCGAACGCCGCCACGTTGGTGACGACCCCTTCGAGGAGCATCCCGGGCGCCAGGTCCGCCATCGTCTGCACCCCCTCGGCGAAGGCCACGGTCCGGAACGCCGGGCGGGGGTCGCGGCCCGGCTTCTCCAGTTCGCGGAGGATGTCGGTGACGGTCGGCACGCCGAACCGCTCGTCGGCGAAGCTCCGCGGGGTGAGCGTGCGCAGCAGCGCGGTGTTGCCGATCAGGCCGGGCATGGTCGTCCCGGCCGCGGTCAGGATGCGCCGTACCACCGGGTAGGCCTCCGGGTGGACGCTGGACGCGTCGAGCGGGTCGTCGCCACCGGGGATGCGCAGGAATCCGGCGCACTGCTCGAAGGCCTTGGGCCCCAGCCTCGGCACCTCGGTCAGCGCGCGCCGGCTGCCGAACAGGCCAGCCGCATCCCGGTGCGCCACGATGCCGTCGGCGAGCCCGGCGCTGATCCCGGACACCCGGGCCAGCAGCGGCGCGGAGGCCGTGTTGACGTCGACCCCCACGGCGTTGACGCAGTCCTCCACCACGGCGTCGAGCGAGCGTGACAGCTCACCCCCGGAGATGTCGTGCTGGTACTGGCCCACACCAATGGACTTCGGGTCGATCTTGACCAGCTCGGCCAGCGGGTCCTGCAGGCGGCGCGCGATCGACACCGCGCCCCGCAGCGACACGTCCATGCCGGGCAGCTCACGGGACGCGTACGCCGACGCCGAGTAGACCGACGCGCCGGCCTCGGACACCACGACCTTGGTCAGCCCCAGTTCGGGATGCGTCTTGATCAGCTCGGCGGCGAGCCGGTCGGTCTCGCGGGAGGCGGTTCCGTTGCCGATCGCGATCAGCTCGACGCCGTGCGCCGCGGCCAGCCGGGCCAGGATCGCGATGGACTCGTCCCAGCGCCGCCGCGGCTCGTGCGGGTAGATCGTCTCGGTCGCGACCGCCTTGCCGGTCCGGTCGGCCACCGCGACCTTGACCCCTGTTCGGAACCCCGGGTCCAGCCCCATCGTCGGGCGCGCGCCGGCCGGGGCGGCCAGCAGCAGGTCACGGAGGTTGGCGGCGAACACGCGCACGGCTTCGTCTTCGGCGCGCTGCCACAGCCGCATCCGCAGGTCGACGCCGAGGTGGACCAGGATCCGGGTCCGCCACGCCCAGCGGACGGTCTCGGCAAGCCACCGGTCGGCCGGGCGGCCGCGGTTGTCCACGCCGAACCGGCTGGCGATCCGCTCCTCGTACATCGAAGGAGGGGGCGTCCCGGCGGTCCCGGCGGGCAGATCAGCAGCGGCCTGGTCGCCAGTTTGCCCGGCTGCGGGGTCCATGGTCAGGTCGAGGATCTCCTCCTTCTCGCCGCGGAAGACGGCCAGGATCCGGTGCGAGGGCAGCCGGCTGAAGGGCTCCGCGAAGTCGAAGTAGTCGGCGAACTTGGCGCCGGCCTGCTTCTGGCCCTCGCGGACCCGGGCGACGAGCCGGCCCGCCGACCACATCCGTTCCCGCAGCTCGCCGATCAGGTCGGCGTCCTCGGCGAAGCGCTCCACGAGGATGGCACGCGCCCCGTCCAGGGCGGCCGTCACGTCGGCTACGCCCCGGGGCGGGTCGACGTAGGGCACGGCGGCCTGCTGCGGGTCGTGGCCCGGCTCGGTGAGCAGCAGGGCGGCCAGCGGCTCCAGGCCGGCTTCCCGGGCGATCTGCGCCTTCGTGCGCCGCTTCGGCTTGTACGGCAGGTAGATGTCTTCCAGCCGGGCCTTGGAGTCAGCCGCCATAATCTGCCGCTCAAGCGCGCCGTCGAGCTTGCCCTGCGCGCGGATGGAGTCGAGGATCGCGGCACGGCGCTCGTCCAGCTCGCGCAGGTAGCGGAGCCGTTCCTCGAGCGTTCGGAGCTGGGCGTCGTCGAGGGTGCCGGTCACCTCCTTGCGGTACCGGGCGATGAACGGCACCGTGGCCCCGCCGTCGAGCAGCTGCACGGCCGCCGCGACCTGGCTCTCCCGGACGCCGAGCTCCGCCGCGATCTGGTGGTTGACCGGCGCGGGACCACCGCCCGGCCCGGCACCACCGCCCGGCCCGGCACCACCGCCCGGCCCGGCACCACCGCCCGGCCCGGCACCACCGCCCGGCGCGGGACCACCACCTGCCGGGGGGATCTGGGCGGGTGTCTGGACCGGTTCGTCGACGGGCATCGTCACGGTTAACTTCCGCTTTCTCGCTAGCTGAGGATCCGCTGCGGCGGCGTGCGTGTGGCGGCGCGGGCGTGCGGTCGGGTGCCGCGCTCACGCATTCCGCCGCGCCCATGCATTCTGCCGCGCCGGGCGCCCCGGCGCACACCGGAGCTTCCGGCGGATGGGAAAATGCGCAGGAGGCGACGTTCCTGATTGCGAATTTTTAAGATTGTCAGCTTTCACGGTGATATATGTGGTATTTATCTTTTCTCATGACTTGATGGGAGATAACGCCAGTTCGGGCCGTTTTTCAGCGGCTGGTGGATGCCGTGTTAAATTGTTGACGGTCACCAACGTCGGCCACCGGTCCGGCGCGGACGTCGCCCAGCTGTATGTGACCGAACCAGGGGCGGAGCAGGGCTGCGGTGGCTCAGGGGCGGAGCAGGCTCTTGATGGCGCGGCGCTCGTCCATGGCCCTGTAGCCCCCGGCGGCCCGATCGAGGGGCAGCTCAAGGTCGAAGACCCGGCCGGGGTCGATCTCGCGGTTCCAGATCAGGCCGAGCAGCTTGGGCAGGAACCGGCGTACTGGCGCGGGACCGCCAAGCAAGTGCACCTCGGCGTAGAACAGCTCCTGGCCGGGAAGTTCGACGCCGTGAGCGACGCCGACGTAACCGACGTGCCCGCCGGGGCGGGTGGAGCGGATGGCCTGCATCATCGACTCCTGGGTGCCGACGGCCTCGATGACCGAGTGCGCGCCGAGCCCGCCGGTGAGCTCCTTAATCTTCGCCACGCCCTCATCGCCGCGCTCGGTGACGATGTCGGTCGCGCCGAACTCGCTGGCGAGCTTCTGGCGGGGCTCGTGCCGGCTCATCGCGATGATCCGCTCGGCGCCCAGCTGCCTGGCCGCGAGCACGGCGAGCAGGCCGACCGCGCCGTCACCGACGACCGCGACCGTCTTACCAGATCCGGCCTCGGCGGCGACGGCGCCGAACCAGCCGGTGCCGAGCACGTCGGAGGCGGCCAGCAGGCTCGGGATCAGGTCCTCGTCCGGCCAGCCCGGGGTCGCGACGAGAGTGCCATCCGCGAGCGGCACCCGCAGGTACTCGGCCTGGGCGCCGCCCGCACCGACGTACTCCACGTGCACGCAGCGGCTCTGGTCGCCGGCCTGGCAGATCGGGCAGGTGTTGTCCGAGGCCATGAACGAGCCGACGACGAAATCGCCGACCTTGATGTTCCGCACGTCGCTGCCGGTCTCTTCGACGACACCGGCGTACTCATGACCCATCGGCGTCGGGCCCTCGATGGGCTCGATACCACGGTAAGGCCACAGGTCCGACCCGCACACGCAGGCGGCGGAGATCCGGATGATCGCATCGGTCGGCGCCTGGATCGTTGGCTTCGCGCGCTCCTCGACACGGATGTCGCGAGGAGCGTAGAGCACAGTTCCACGCATGAGTTGTTAACTTCCTTCCGTCTGAGGTGTCAGCTGGTGCCGGCCGGGCCTCAGGTCGGGTCCAGTCCGGCACGGTCTCGGTCCTGCCCGGTCGCCGGTGCCATATGCCACGGCTTGGGTTACTTGCCCCGGAAGACCCGCTTGGCCACGGCCATCGCCGACATGGCCTTCGGCCAGCCGGCGTAGAAGGCCAGGTGGGTGATCGCCTCGATGAGCTCTGGCTCACTGGCGCCGTTCTGTTTGGCCAGGCCGAGGTGGTAGACGAGGTGGTAGGCCGTCCAAACCGGCTGGGCACACCCGAATTAGCGGCGGCGGATCAGCCGGTCGCCGGGCTGACGACGTGGCCGAGAAACAGCGGAAGGCCCGTCACGGTGTCGACGATCGCGAACAGGAAGGGCCGGTCCACGACCATGGGGATCGGGTCGGGCCCGCGCCGCATAGCCATCGGCCGCACGGCGATCGCGGTCGCGGCGGCCGCTTCGGTGCCCTGCTCGTCCACGTCGATGTAGGCCTGGTGCACGACCGCGCTGATGAACAGCCGTTCCTGCGGGGTGATGCCACTGAAGTCCGCCGCGTCGGTGAACGCGTCCTCGACGCCGAGTTGCCGGAGCACGGGGATCAGGCCGAAGCTCGCCCGCTGGCGGAACTTCGGCAGCGAGAGCGCCACGCTCTGCCTGGTGGCGTTCGCGAGCAGGGGGCCCAGACCGCCGGCCAGGCGCGGCGCCAGCGCGGGCAACGGCCCGTCCGGCAGGACCACGGCCATGGCCAGCCGGCTCGACCTGTAAGGCAGCAGCACGGCCTGGTAGCCGACGGCCCGCAGGTAGGCCAGGTCCGCCGTGTGCCGCATCATCCGCACGGTCAGCTGGGAACCGTCGCCGCCAGCCGCCGCGCCGCCGGCGCCGGGGTCGGGGTCGGGATAGAACGGGGCATCGGCCGTAGCGTGCTCGGGGAACGGGAGCGCCCAGGGCGC
>CAWDTK010000003.1:0-321573 GCA_963805255.1 uncultured Actinomycetes bacterium | reverse complement strand
CCCCGGCGCTGCAGGAGTACTTCACCCAGCGCCTGATCAGCCAGCGCCAGGCCAGCCCGCACACCGTCGCCGCCTACCGGGACTGCTTCCGGCTGCTCTTCGCCTATATAGCCCAGACCAGCGGGAAGCAGCCAGCCGAGCTCGGTTTCGAGGACCTCGACGCCGGCATCATCAGCGGGTTCCTCACCCATCTTGAGAAACAGCGCGGCGTCAGCGTCGCCACCCGCAACGCCAGGCTGGTCGCGCTGCGCTCGTGGTTCGCCTTCGCCGCGCACCGCCATCCCGAGCACGCCGCGCTCATCGCACGGGTGCTCGCGATCCCGTCCAAGCGCCGCGACCGCCCGCTGGTCAGCTTCCTGGAGCCTGAAGAGGCCGACGCGCTGCTGAAGGCGCCCGGCACCGGGCGCTGGACAGGACGGCGCGACCGGGCACTGCTCACCTTCGCCGTGCAGACCGGCCTGCGGGCATCGGAGCTGACGGCCGTGCGCAACGCCGACCTCGCCCTCGGCCGCGGCGCGCACGTCCAGGTCCTCGGCAAGGGACGTAAGGAAAGGGCCGTCCCGCTGTCCAGCCACACCGTCGCGGCCCTGCGGCCATGGCTCAGCGAACGAAGCGGAGATCCCCCCGACCCGGCCTTCCCCGGCCCCGGCGGGCATCGCCTCAGCCGCGACACAGTGCGAAAGCTCGTCATCAAGCACGCGCGCTCGGCAGCAGCGGACTGCCCCACACTCGCGGCCAAGAAAATCGGCGTTCATACCCTTCGCCACACCTGCGCGATGACCCTGCTGCGCAGCGGGGTTGACCTGGCCACCATCGCACTATGGCTGGGACATGAGGATCTGCGAACGGTCCAGATCTACCTCCACGCAGACCTTCAGCTGAAAGAACGGGCACTCGCGCGGACCACCCCGCCCAACACCATGCCGGGACGGTATCGCCCGCCCGACCCCGTCCTCGCCTTCCTCGAGAGCCTGTGATTATGCAGAACTCCTCCCGGCCGGCATCTGACCGGCCCCACCCCGGCAAGCAGCCCCGGCCACCCGGGCAAAGCCGTTCCGCATAATCCCCGGTTCCGCATACTGGGCCCAGCACCAGAGGGAGGTGACGCCGTCCAGCTCGGAAAACGACCGGTACACCGAGTAGAAGTCCGAGCTGATGACCAGCGGCCTGCGGCCCTCCGGCAGCTGGCCGGCCTGCACGCCGTAATGGTCTTCGAGCACCTTCAGCGACCGCGACGCCGCGATCGTGTACACCACCGTGTCCGCGGCAGTGAACACCCACAGCCACCAGCGGCTGCCTCCGTTATCGGCGGGCTGGCCGAATACCCGCCACGACGTCTCGTCCACGTGCGCGTGCCCGGCGGCGGCGTTTCGCGCGGCGATCGCGGCCGCCAGCGGCGCAAGCAGCTCCTCCAGCCGCCGGGCCACCCCGGCCAGCGTGCCCGGCGCCACCTCCAGGCCCTGCATCGCCAGCATCGCGATCACCCGGTTGAACGGCAGCCCGAGCGCGTACTTGGCGACAAGCAGGTTCACGCAGAACTCCGTCGTGAACAGGCCCCTGGGAATCAGCGTCGCCGGGCCGGGCGCGGTCCGCACCGCCGGCACCGGGCACTGGCAGCACCGGGCGTACTTGCGCCGCCGGTGCACCACCCGCCACACCCGGACCCGCCACGATACCTGCTCGCTGGCATCCTCCCCGAACAGCTCATAGGCCCGGCCGCACCGCGGGCAGCGCCGCTCGCCCTCCGGAATGTCATGGACCTGCTCCTCGGTCTCCAGGTGCTCATGCCGGCGCCGCCCATGCCCGGCCGATCCCGGCCGCTGACCCCGGCGCCGCCCGCCCGCAGCGCCGCCATCCCCTGCCGGGGCGTCATCCCCGCCGCCGGCGTCGGCGGCTTGCCCGCCCGCCTGCCGCTTACCGGCGCCGTCTTTCTCGCTGGAGGTGCCGAACAGCATCCGGCTCAGCGTCACCACCCGCTGCTTCAGCGCGGCCAGCTGCTCCTGCTGCGCGGCCACCGTCGCGGCCAGCGTGGCGTTCTCCGCCTCCAGCCGCACGTTCTCCCCGGCCAGCCGCGTGTTCTGTGCCTCCAGCAGCTCCGCCCGCTCACGCCAGAACGCCGCCTCATCAGCGGGCCGGGAACAAGTACGCGCAGCCATCACGCCAAGGCTGCACCACCACCAGTCCCTGTGTCCAGCACCGCCGCACCCGCCCCGCCAGCGTGTCGCCTGCGCCGGCCAGCCACGCTCAGCCCACCGGAATCACCGAATACTTACATCCCGGCCATCGCAATCACCGCAGGCCTCGGCCTGACCGCCAACATCCGCCAGCGCGGTAACCACCCCACCCCCGCCGCCACCGGCACCGCTGTCAGTGCCCAACATGGTCAACATCCAAGGTAATGCGTACCTCGCTGAGCCCTTTAGTGGGGTGGTGTGGGCACCAGCAAGCACGCACTTCACGGTTACACTGCGGAACGATTCCATGAAGCCTAGCTGGATCGGTTCTTACAACACTGGCTACCGCATTTCGTGGGCTCCGGCCGCGGTGGTGGCTACCCTGCGGGTTAGCGACGCCCCCAGCACACTGCCGACCTACACCACAGTCAGCCCAAGCTCTATTTGCATCCCTGCGGGCTGCCGGTACCGGCCACGCAGGCTCCTGCGGCCCACGGCGTCCCGGGTGGCGGGCTCCCGATGGCCAGCAGCTCCGAGGGCGTCAGCCTGCGGCCCGTGATGATGAGCGTCTGCGTCCAGGTGCCGATGAGCAGCTGAGCGACATACGTCACGGCTCAGCTTGGCCACCACAACCCGCGTCGGACCCCACCCAGCCTGTTCGCCGTCCAGTTCGATCCACGCCAGCGCCATCGAACAGCATAGCGTCGTGTTCGAACTACTTCTTCTTTTCAGTAACGAATGTTCCGCGCCCATGGATGGTGACTATCGGTCCCCGCTCACGCAGGACTTCCATGGCGCGGCGAACGGTCCGGCGGCGCCGCCGCCGGGACAATTCCTCCGGTCGTGCCGCCGAATGACTCCTACCGGGCCCGGGTCGTGCCGCCGGGTGACTCCCACCGGGGCTTGGCGCGGGCGCCGGGCACGCCGGGCATGCAGGGCAGGTCGTCGGCGGATTCCAGCAGGCGGGGGAGGACGATCGTGAACGTCGTCCGGCCGGGGTGGCTCTCGACGCTGACCGTGCCGTGGTGCGCCGCGACGACGGCCTTGACGATGGCCAGGCCGAGCCCGGTGCTGCCGGCCGCGCGGGACCGGGAGGAGTCGCCGCGGGCGAAGCGCTCGAACAGTTCCGGCACCAGGTCGGGCGGGATTCCCTGGCCGTTGTCGCTGACAGTCAGCTGAACCGCGGAAAGCTGAGCCCCGGGACCAGAGCCGTTGGACGGTCCGGAGCCGTTGGCCGGTCCGCCGGACGAGCCGGCCTTCGGGAAAGACGCGGACGAGGACGAGGACGCGGGGTAGCCGTTCGCGGCCGTCACGGCCACGGTGACGGTGGAGTCGGCCGGTGTGTGCTTGGCGGCGTTGCTCAGCAGGTTGCTGAGGACCTGGCGCAGCCGGAGTTCGTCGCCGCGCACCATCAGCGGCTCGTCGGGAAGCTCAAGCTGCCAGCGGTGCGACCGGCTCGCGACCTGCGCGTCGCTGGTGGCTTCGATGGTCAGCCGGGTCAGGTCGACCGGTTCCTGCTCCAGGGGCGGCCCGCGTCGAGGCGGGCGAGCAGCAGAAGCTCGTCCACCAGGACGCTCATCCGGGCCGATTCGGATTCCACCCGCTGAAGCGCGTGCGTCACGTCCTCGGGAACCGGACCCCGGTGCCGGAGGGCCAGCTCGGCGTACCCGCGGATGGCGGACAGCGGCGTCCTCAGTTCGTGGCTCGCGTCGGCGGCGAACCGGCGCAGCCGGGTCTCGCTCGCGGCCCGGCGCGCCAGGGCGGACTCCACGTGCTGAAGCATCCGGTTGAACGCGGCGCCGACCTGGCCGACCTCGGTTCGCGGGTCGTCGTCGGGAACGCGGGCGGACAGGCTGACGTCGGTATCCAGCGGGAGCTGGGTCACCATGGTCGCGGTAGCCGCCACCCGCCGGAGCGGCCGCAGCGACAGCCGCACCAGCCCGACGCCGCTACCCGCCACGAGCAGAACCACGATGGCGAACACGGCCGCTTCGGCGACCTCGACGTTGCGCACGGTGTTTTCCACGCTCTTCAGCGGCAGGCCGGTGAACAGGACCGGGCCACCACTGTACTGCTGGACAGCGGTCAGCTCATAGTCGCCGCCGAGCGACGGAAGGTACCTCGTGTACATCGGCACCGGGGGAGGCGAGGAAGCACTGCCGCCCGCCGCCGGGTCCGGGGGCCGCTGGATCACGGGAAGGGACTTGAGCGCGGCCCGATCCTTCCGCGACACGTCGCAGCTCCCTTTGACGATCGACGGCTCGGTGATGACCCCGTTCTTGTCCCACGCGCCGAAGGTACCGGCCGCCTGGCCCAGGATGGGGCTCCCGCATGGGGATGAGGGTCCGTCGCCGATATACGCGGACGTGTGGCTCTGCGCGGGCGGGGTGGAGTCGCCGTCGCCGTCGCCGTCGCCGCCGTCGCCGTCGCCCATGCACGCCGCGTACTGCCGTTGCGTCGCAGCCTGGAGCGACTGACTGAAGTTGCTCATCAACGAGTTGCGCAGCACGGTGTAGGCCGCCACGCCGACGACGGCGCAGGTCACGATGACCAGCACGACCAGGCTGGCAATGAGCCGCGCGGTGAGGCTGCTGCGGAGCAGGGAGCGCCACGGCCGGGTGGCCGAGCCAGCCAGCGCGCGGGCACGGCCGCGCGACGCGGCGGATTGGCCCTCAGCGGCGCCCCGGCCCATCAGCCACCTGGCTTCAGCACGTAACCGACGCCGCGGACGGTATGGATCAGCGGCGGCCGCCCGGCGTCGATCTTCTTCCGCAGGTAGCTGATGTACAGCTCCACGACATGCGCCTGACCGCCGAAGTCATAATTCCACACGCGGTCCAGGATCTGCGCCTTGGACAGCACCCGGCGTGGATTGCGCATGAGGAACCGGAGCAGCTCGAACTCGGTGGCGGTGAGCTCGATCAGCTCACCGCCCCGGCGGACTTCACGCGCGTCCTCATCCATCGTCAGGTCGGCGACGGCCAGTGAGCTCTCGTTATGGGTGCGGGTGAGGTCGGCGCGCCGCAGCAGCCCCCGGAGCCGGGCCAGCACCTCCTCGAGGCTGAACGGCTTGGTCACGTAGTCGTCACCGCCCGCGGTGATCCCGGCGATACGGTCTTCGACCGCGTCCCGGGCGGTCAGGAACAGCACGCAGATGTCCGGTATCTCCGCCCGGAGCATGCGGAGGACCTCGAGTCCGTCGAAGTCCGGCAGCATGATGTCGAGAATGACCGCATCCGGCTGGAACTCCCGCGCGACGGTGACCGCGTTGGTTCCGGTCCCGGCGGTGCGGGTCTCCCAGCCCTCGTAGCGCAGCACGCTGCCCAGCAGCTCGGCGAGGCTCGGCTCGTCGTCCACGACGAGCACGCGGATCGCGCTGCCATCAGGCCGCCGTGCACCGTCCTGCACCTTCGCGGCGGCCGGGGTCTGCAGAGTATTCATGGCCATCCATCGTCAGACGTCAGATTGCTCGGCTGGATTCAGTATGCCGTGGTAGGGAGGCCAGCCCTCGCGTCAGCGGCATACGTTTCCGCTCTCTATCCGCTTAACAATGTCTGACGGGGTACAGGGAAACTTCAGCGCGCGGTATGAAATTCCTCTGAGTCGGGGGCTGGGTACCCCTCAGCCCACGGGGCCGGTTCCACTTTGCCCAGGGGGCGGGTTCCACTTTGCCCAGGGGGCGGGTTCCACTTTGCTCAGGGGGCGGGTTCCACTTTGCTCAGGGGGCGGGTTCCACTTTGCCCAGGGGGCGGGTTCCACTTTGCCCAGGGGGCGGGTTCCACTCTGCCCAGGGGGGCAGGTACCTCTTAGCCCAGGCGCTGGGTACCTCTTAGCCAGACGCTGGATGCCCCCTCAGGCGCGTTATGTGGGTTGATCTACGGTGCGGCGAGGCAGGCCCGCATGAGGGTATGGGCGGCGATGGTCGCGGCTGTCCGGGCGAGCAGGCCCCAGAAGGTATGCGCGCCGTGGCGGGCCAGCTCCATCTGGTCGGTGATCTCCTTGAAGGTGGTCTCGATGCGGTTGCGCCACTGGGCGATGACCTTCTGCAGGATCGCCGGCATGGTCTTGCGCTGGTCCCTGGTGGGCGGGACCAGCACGGCGGTGCCGCGGGCAGCCTGGGACGCGGCGAACGCCTTGCCGTTGAACCCCTTGTCCGCGAGCAGGTCGCGGGGCGGCGGCCCGGCTTCCAGCAGGTCGGTGCCCACGTCACGCTCGCTGACGGCGGCGGGCACGATGCTCCAGGCCCGCACGATGCGGCTGCCCAGGTCGGTCTTGGCCGCCAGGCGGAAGCCGTAGAACCACTCGGCGTGCGCGGCGTCGCGGCCGAACCGGGCATGCAGGCCATTGGGGCCGGTCCAGCCGTCGGGGCCGCGGACCCGGGAGGCGTGCTTGACCGGCAGCGCGCTGGTGTCGATCTGCTGGCAGTCGTCTTCGGGCAGGCGGGCCGCCAGCGCCGCGCGGAACTGCTCGAACGCGCCCCACAGCCAGCGGGCCCGCCGGTTGAGCTCGCTTTGGTGCGGCAGTACCGGGAACAGGTGCGCCCAGTCGCGGGCCACCTCGGCGAGGAACCCGGCCTCGCTGCGGCGGCCCAGCAGCACGCGCACCTGGGTGATCGCCAGGATCTCCGCGTCGGAGCAGCCGGGCGCCGGCCCGGGCCGCGCCGGGATGACGATGGCCCTGGCCTTGATCGCATCATCGATCAGCACGTAGACGTAGACGAACAGGTCTTCGGTTGGCAGCATGGGGGTGGCCTCTGCGGGACAAGGGTTTCAGCTACCACTTGTCTGCCGCAGGGGCCATCCCATGATCAACGCGACGCGCCGTGATCAACCCACATAACTCGCCTCAGCGGGACATGGCCTCGGCGGGCCAGCCGGCTACGGTTTCCACCCCGCCGCGGACGTCGACCAGGCGGGCCGGTAGGCAGATCCCCGCCAGCCAGCCCGGCGCCTGGCCGCCGCGGATGATGGCCGCGGTGCTGGCCGCGTTGGCGTCCGCGCACGTCGCGGCGGTCACCGAAATCGTCCGCCAGACGGGCGCGGGCGGCAGGCCGGTGCGTGGATCCAGGATGTGGTGCAGGACGCTGCCGCCGCGCCGCCAGCGCCGGGCGGTGGTGCTGGAGGTCGCCAGGCCTCCGCTGGTGATCGCCACGACCGTGGACGGCCCGTCGGGAACCTCCTCCGGGCGCCCCGTGACGTCCTGCACGCGGATCCGCCACCCGCCGTCTGGCGCCGGTCCCGCGACGGCGATGTCACCGCCCAGCCCGACCAGCACACCGCAGCCGAGCTCACCGGCGATACGTGCCGCAGCGCGGTCGGCGGCCCACGCCTTGGCGGTCGCGCCGAGGTCCAGCCGCGTTCCGGGCGGCATGGCCAGCGTGCGCGGGCCGGGGTCCAGGTGTACCTGCCGCCAGCCGGGAACCGCCCTGACCACGAGATTCAGGGCGGGGCCGTCCGGCGGGACCAGGCTGAAGTCACGGTCGTAACCGGCCGCCACGATGGCTTCCCCGACCGTCGGATCGACGTCGCCGTCGGTCAGTTCGGCCGCGCGCAAGGCCACGGCGATGGCGCCGGCCAGCAGCGGGCTGAGCCGGACCGGGCGGCCGTCGGCGTGATCGAGCGCGACGAGCTCAGAATCGGCCCGGAAACGGCTGCACGTGACGTCCAGGTCCGCCAGGTCGGCCTCGAGCATCGAGCGGGCCGTCCCGATCGCCGCGGGGTCGGTCACCACGAGGTGCACCCAGCAGCCAAGCGCTGTCCATCCCGCGGAAGCCGTGCCGCCGCCGTCCACAGCCATCGGTGCCTCTCCGTGTTCTCTGGTCACGACGTCAATTGAACCGCCGGGCGCTGACCGGTCGCTGGACATCAGCTCTGAGCCGCCTCGAGGAGGCGGGGATCAGCCCGCGGCGAGGAGGCGGCCCAGCTTGGACGCGGACGCGGATGGGCGCGCCCCGGCTTCCCGGAGCAGCTTCCCGGCCGCCTCCAGCACGCTGGGCGGCCCGGAGACGAGCTCGACCTCGATCTCGTGCCACCTCATCGGGCTGCCCACCTGGCCACGAGACGCCTCGAGGCCGGGGGGCGCCTCATGACCGGGGGGCGCCTCATGACCGGGGGGCGCCTCGTGGCCACCTGGCGCCTCGCGGCCGGGGCGCAGCCGGCGCGCGGTCACCTCGTCGTCGGCCACCTCGGCGAGCACCTGACCATCCGTTCTGGCCAGCCGCCGGACCGTTCGGCTGGTCTCCAGCAGGGCGATCGGGTGCAGCGGGCGGCCGCCGGTGATGTCGGCCATCATGGCCTGCATCTGCGGCGGGACCGTATCGGTGCCCTCGCTCAGCGGCAGATGCAGCTCGCGCCGGGTCCCGGGCCGTACCGGCAGCTTGAGGTGCCAGGCCTCGTCGGTCCCGCCGGTGCGCCGCCGGAGCGTGACGCGGTTCGCGGCCAGCCGCAGATCCTCGGTGTCGAAGTACGTGGCGGACAGCTCGTAACGCTCCGGTCCCGCGACGGAACACCCTGGCAGCGCGCCGAAGTCGGGCATGGTGAAGCCCTGATCGGCGTCATACTTCTGCTCGGTTTCCAGATGACTCGTCGGGCCGGTGTTCATGACTCCAAACTAGGCGAGGCCGCCGGCTCCGACCGCGGCCGGCTCCAAACTAGGACGCCACTGAACAACCCGGATCGGGCGGACGGCCTGGTGGCCGGCTGGCCGGGCTCCGGTGCCCGCAACCTTCCGCTGGCCCGCCGCGCGGCGGGCCGGGCGGCTGCGGCGCGGCAGCAGAAACCGCGGAGGGGGCCGCAGGGGCTGCCGCCAGGGCGGGCCGGGGTGTGCTGGCTGGTCAGGTCAGCACCCACGCCCCGCCGGAGCGGGTCAGGCCGTGCCGCAGCAGGGTGCGCAGGTTGAGTGCGGCGCACCGGTTGTGCAGCCAGGCGTCGTTTTTGGCGGTGCCGATGTAGCGGAGCTTGACCCGGCGGCCGTTCTGGGTGGCGGTCCAGGCGATGACCCGCTCGATCATTGACCGGGTGGGGTAGGCCTGCCTGAATTCCGCCGTCCGGGACTGGGCGCGGGCGGCGCGCAGCAGGCCCTCGTGCGGGTGGATGGTCATGGAGCGGCCATCCCTGGCGGTGGTGCACCGCTCGCGCAGCGGGCAGCCCGCGCACGCGGCGCCGAAGGTCACGGTCCGGGCGGGGCTCATCGGCCGGGTGATCCCGGCCGGGCAGGTGACCGTGCCGTCGTCCTCGCTGATGGTGAAGTCGTCGAGGGTGAACCCGCCGGGCACGGCCGGCCGCAGCGGCTTCGGCTTGATGACGGTGTCATGCCCGGCGTCGCGGTAGGCGGCGCGGGCCTCCCCGCTGCCGTAGGCGGAATCGCCGTAAACCTCCAGGTCATCCGCCCGGCCTTGCTCACCCGTGCCCTCCCGCTCCGGTTCCGGCTGAGGCTCAGGTCCCGGTTCCGGATGCGCTTCAGGCTCCGGCCCGGCGGCCGTGCCCGGCCCCGGCTGCGCCGCCGCAGGGCCGGCATCCGCGCCCTGCCCGGCGCTGGCAGCGTCATCCCCGCCGTCACCGGCGCTCGCACTGTCACCATGAAACCGGTCGCGGCAGGCCATCTTGACGCCGTTCTCCGCGTCCGTGCTGCCCGGCCCGGCGGCCATCGTCATCTCGCAGTCGGTGATCAGCCCAGACTCCGGCTCGGCGGCCACATGCCCCCGGAACCCGTCGCGCCGCTTGGACTTGCACTTGCGGGTGTGCCGGGCCTCGCGGTCCACCGTCGAGATCACCCGGTCCGGGGCGACCTTCCGGGCGATCCGCCACCGCCCGTCCGTCCCGTCCGACCCCCCAGCCGGCTCCACGTCCTGCCCCGCCACCAGCGCCAGCAGGCCCAGCGCGTCCGCCGCGGCGGCGTCCCGCTCCGGCGCGCCCTCCCCGGTGAGCTCCGCCAGCACCGCCAGCGCGTCATTCACCAGATCCGATACCAGCTGCTCCTTGGCAGCCGGGTCGTCCCAGTCGATGTCAGGCTTGCCCGGCCTGGAGTAGTCCAGCTGGCACACGCCGACGATCACCGCGGCGGCACCGGGCACCACCCGCGCCACTTTCCGCATCGCGGCCATCAGCTGGCACACAGTATCCATCGTGGCCACCGCGTCGTCGAAAACCGTCGAGTCCACGCACCGCTTCCGCCGGCCCCGCAGCAGCCCCGTCTCCGCGATCACCGCCGCCATCGCGTCGAACACCCGGTCCGGGCACTTCGACTTCGCGATGCGCTTGCGCCAGTACACCAGCGCCGACGGGTCGAAGCTCATCTGCAGCAGCGACCGGCCGCAGGCCACCTCCCACCGGATGTCGAACTTCAGCGCGTCCGCGGTCTGGGTGTCCGACAGGTCATACAGCTCCTTGAGCACTAGCACCGACCCGACCAGGTCCGCCGGCAGCGACGGGCGCCCGGTCCGCGACGGGAACAAGTCCGCGGTGAAGCTGTCGGGGAACAGCTCGGTGCGGTGCTCGGCCAGGAACGCGAACACGCTGCCCGGCGGCACCAAGTGCCCGGTGACCTCGCCCGCGTCCCACAAGTCCCGGTCCGGTCGCGTCATCCCCTGCATGGCACGATTCTCCCAGGGAATCGAACACGATGCCGGCAAAACACGCCCATCAGGTTCGCGAGTTATTCAGTGCCGTCCTAGGCGAGGCCGCCCGGGCGATCAGGTGGGCCGGGCGATCAGGTGGGCCGGGCGATCAGGTGGGCCGGGCGACCAGGTGGGCCGGGCGATCAGGTGGGCCGGGCGATCAGGTGGGCCGGGGAATCAGGTGGGCCGGGGAATCAGGTGGGCCGGGCGATCAGGTGGGCCGGGCGATCAGGTGGGCCGGGCGATCAGGTGGGCCGGGCGATCAGGTGGGCCGGGCGATCAGGTGGGCCGGACGACGAACGTGGTGTGCGGCCGCTCGATGACGGCTCCCCCCGGGAGGGCCGGAACACCCCCGGCGCGGGGATAGGCGCTGATGCGGAAGTGGCCGGCCCCCGGGCGCCCGGCCGCCGCCCAGGCCTGGACCGCACTGGCCAGCTCGGCTGCCAGGTCTGCGCCGGCCCGTACCCGAGCACGCTGAGCTGGGAAACCGGCGCGGCAGGCGACTGGCCTCGGCGCGCACCGGGCCCCGGTCCCACGCCGGGCGACCCACCAGAACCGCCCGACGGCCGAAAACCGGGCGACCCGCCGGCGCCGGGCCACGGGTCAGAGCGGGCCAGAATGGCGAAACTATCCTCCTCGAAGATCCCCGCGGTGATGCGCCGACCCGCCACGAAGACGGGCGCCCGGGCCAGGCCGCCCACGGGGGCCTGCGCCGATTCGCTGAGCACGCCCCAGCGCGGCTCGTTCAGGGCCAGCCAGAGCCCCAGCCCGTCGAACAGCTCCGCCGGGCCGGCCCTGACCCGGGTGGCGCGCTCGGCGGCCGGCTCGGCGAGCTCAGCCAGCGCGCGGGAGACGGCGGTGATGTCGACGTCCCGGCCGTCCGGGAGGGTGAGAGCCAGTTCCTGGTCATCGCGGGTCATATGGGTCCGTTCGGGACCGGCGAGCGTCCCGCGCATGCGCATGAACCCGCACGGCACCACCGAACGGCTCTGCCAGCATTCGCCGTCCCACTCGAACGCCACCGAGCGCTGCGATCCCCGCAGGTCGAGCGGCACGACGATCCGGCCGCCGGGGGCGAGCTGGTCCAGCCACGCGGGAGCGAGGTCACTGACCCCGACCGTCGCGATCACCCGGTCGTACGGGGCCCCGGGCGGGTATCCCGCGGCCCCGTCGCCCGGCACGACGGTCACGTCCGGATAGCCGGCCTCGGCCAGGTGCGCCGCGGCCTGCCGTGCGACGTCCTCGTCGAGATCGACGGTGACCACGGCGCCCCCGGCAGACCCGGTGCCCACGAGGCGCTGGAGCAGCGCCGCGTTGTATCCGGTGCCGGCGCCGATCTCCAGCACGCGCTGGCCCGGAGCGACCCCGAGCTGATCCAGCATGTACGCCATGATGGTCGGCTGGGACGAGGAACTGGTGGGCTGGCCCTCGGCGCTGCGCCGGGTCACGATGGCCTCGTTGCGGTAGGCCAGCTCGGGCCCCAGTTCCGGCAGGAACAGATGCCGCGGCACCGCACGCATCGCCTGGTTAACCGGGTCGCTGACCGGCCGGCCACTGGCGATCACCTGTGTGACCATGCGGTCCCGCATCCGGCTGAGCTCCGCATCGGTCACGGCCGGTGCAGGGCCTGTCTGACCCGCTGCGGGGCACGTGCGAAACCGCTGACGGCGGGCTCGCGCAGCCGGATCGCGGCGGCCGCCAGGACGGCCAGCGCGACCAGCCCGGCCAGCACGAACGAGTTCCCGGCCACGGTCTGCAGCCCATTCCAGTGGTACTCGTTGTACGCCGGGTTGTCGCCGTAGGCGAAGTACTCGGTGGGGCCGTACCAGACCCACCCGGCGGGCGTGAGGCCCATCGTGCGGTCCCAGAACTGCGGCCAGGCGCCAAACACGAACAGCAGCGCCGCCGCCGCCGTCCACCACGCCGTTCGCGCCCACCCGCGCGCGCGAACGGCCAGATGACCGGCCAGCGCGATGCCCGGCGCGACCCAGACCCAGTGATGATCCCAGCTCAGCGGCGACACTAGCAGCCCGGTCAGGGCACAGGCCAGCATCCCGGGTACCGGATGGCCGGCCTGGCCGAGGGCGGCGGCGGTGAGCAGGCCGGCGATCGCGATCACGATCGCCACGGCCAGCCACGGGGCACTTCCCCCGGCCACGCTGCCGGCGAACCGGGTGACGATACCGCGGAGCGACTGGTTGCCGCGGGTGCCGAGGAAGACGATCCGGTTCGCCTTCAGGAACAGCCCGTCGCCCCAGTACTTGCCCGAATCGTTCGGCAGGATCAGGTAGCCGAGCGCGATCGTGGCCGCGAAGGTGCCCGCGGCCGTCGCGGCCTGCCGGAACCGCCCGGTGAGCAGCAGGTAAGGGATGAAGATCAGCGGCACCAGCTTGATGCCCGCCGCGACGCCGATCCCGATGCCATTCCACCAGTGCCGTCCGGGCAGCAGCAGGTCCACCGCGATGAGCAGCATGAGCAGCACGTTGATCTGGCCGAGGGCCAGGTTCTCCTGTACCGGCTCGGTCAGCAGAGCCGCCGCGGTGACCAGCAGGGTCGCGCCTGCCCGGACACGCCGGCCGGAATAGCCCAGGGCGCCGAAGGTCAGCCACAGCGACAGCGCGAGGGCGCCGAGGCTGGCCAGGGTCATGACCCAGCGCAGTGCGGTCCATGACAGCAGCGACCCGGCCGCGAACACGAGCGCCGCGAACGGTGGATAGGTGAAGGCGACGCCGTTGGGCCCCTGCCAGGCATACAGCGGCGCGTGGGCGCGGGGGTTGTACGGCGGCGAAACGTGCCGGGTGATCAGGCCGCCGGCGCGGTAGACGGCCAGGTCCCGCATCTCGGTCAGCGCGTGCAGCTGGTAAACCAGGTCGGCGACGTAGACGGCCAGCACCAGGAGGAGGAGGAGACCCGGGCCGGCGGGCAGCAGCCATCGCCCGGCGTGACGGGACGAATCGGACGTCTCCGCCTGCCCGGGGTCAACGGCCTGCCCTGCCTGCGTCACGGGGATCCCTTCGCTGAACGGCGCCGGGAATATGCCGGGCGCCTGGAACGCCGGCGATTCGCCGGTTCAGCGACGCCGTTGTCAGGCCCTGGCCGATGATATCGGTTCCTATGGTGGCGGCCGCGGTGAACGGGGTTGTGCGGCGGGCCGCCGGGCGTACGAAAAGCTGAGCGCCGGGCACCCAGCTGGGCCGGCCGTATCCGCCGCGCTGGCTGGGGCGTTCTGGCATGCCAACGCGCAGGTGCTGCAGCCCATCCGCGCGCTGGCCGGCCCGGACTCGGTGGCCAACGGCACCAGCGCCGTAGCGCCGTTGCCGGCCGGCGTGGCCACATTCTTCGCCGGCCCGGACACAAACCCGGAGACAAAGAGGTGGCAGGCGGACGTGCCGCCGGCCACCCCCATAGGTGCAGCCGCCCAACCAGGGTGCGCGGTCAGGGTCGGGCGCGGCCAGGGTCAGGCGCCGGTGGTGTCGCGGGTGCCGGACGCGCCGGGGACCCGGGTCTGCCCAACGTCGGTGTTCGGCGGGGTAGGGCCCGCAGGGCCCGTGGCGTCCCGGGTCTCCAGGACCCGGGGGTGCGCGCCCACCGGCTGCGTGATCTCCCCGGCCGGTGCCTCGACCGGCACCCGCTCCGCCGCTGGCGCCCCGGCCAGCCTCCGTTCCCGGACCCCGATGACGGTGAAGCGCCCGAGCGCGACCGCCGCGAGGAACACGATGACCAGGCCGAGCCCGGTAAAGAAGCCGATCTGCTCGACCACCCGGTGCAGGTTGTTACCCACCGGCTGCCCGGCGCTGCCGCCGGTGTGCCAGAGCGTGCTGAGCGAGCCGCCGAGCACGAACCAGGCGCCGCTCAGCGCGGCCAGCCACGCGCCGACGATGGCGGCGGGCCGGCTGGCGGTGCCGCCCAGGATCAGGCCGCCGAGGACGGCGCCGGCGGCGGGCAGTATCTCCAGCCAGAGGCGGTCCGTGGTGTAGGTGAACGCCGTATCCGGTGTGTATGCGTAATGAAAATAAGGGCCGACGAAGGCGATGAGCCCGCCCCAGATACCGAGCAGGACCAGCAGCACTCCGTTGAGGGCACCACGGCTCCGCGGAACGCGCAGCATCCCTGTCATGACGATCACTCCTCCCGCGTGGATGGGGGCTAGTGAACTTCTGCCAACGCAATACCCACCGTTCGCACCGGTATGCACGCGCCGTGCCGCGTGGTATGCACCGAGATGCGAGCGGTAAGGTCACGTCCGTGGACACCCGGCGCCTCGTCCCGCGCACCGACGTCCTGCTTGCCGACCCCAGGCTGGCCGAAGCCGAGCGGAAACTCGGCCGGGCCCTCGTCAAGGCCGCCGTCGCCCGCGCGCAGGATCAGGCGCGGGCCGGTACGATCGCCCCGGACGGCGTGGCCGACGCCGCGGTCGCCGCGCTGCCGGCCCGCGCGGCCACGCTGACCCCGGTGATCAACGCGACCGGGGTACTGCTGCACACCAACCTCGGCCGGGCCCCGCTGTCCGCCGCCGCCGCCGACGGGCTGCTCGCCGCGGCCGGCTGCACTGACGTGGAGTTTGACCTGACCACCGGCACCCGGGGGCGCCGGGGCCGGGGGACGCTGGCCGCCCTGGCGGCCGCGGTGCCGGCCGCCGAGAGCGTGCACCTGGTCAACAACAACGCCGCCGCGCTGGTCCTGGCCGCGACCGCGCTGGCCGCCGGGCGCGAGATCCTGATCAGCCGGGGCGAGATGGTCGAGATCGGCGACGGGTTCCGGCTGCCCGACCTGCTGCAGTCGACGGGGGCCCGGCTTCGTGAGGTCGGCACGACCAACCGGACGACGGTCGCCGACTACCAGGCGGCGGCCGGCCCTGGCACCGGGTTCGCGCTCAAAGTCCACCCGTCGAACTTCCGCATCGAGGGGTTCACCGCTCAGGCCAGCGTGCGTGAGCTGGCCCGGGCCCTGGGCCCGCCCATCCCGGTCGTCGCCGATATCGGCTCCGGGCTGCTGGCGCCGCATCCGCTGCTGCCCGACGAGCCGGACGCGCAGACGGCGCTGCGGGACGGGGCGTCGCTCGTCACCGCGAGCGGCGACAAGCTGCTCGGCGGCCCCCAGGCCGGCCTGCTGCTCGGCCGCGCGGGCCTGGTCCGGGCGCTCGCGCGGCATCCACTGGCCCGCGCGCTGCGGGTGGACAAGCTGACCCTGGCCGCCCTGGAGGCCACCCTGGCCGGGCCGGCCACGCCGGTCGCGCAGGCGCTGGCCGCCGACCCCGCATCTTTCACCGAGCGGGCCGAACGGATCGCGGCGAACCTGCGTACCCACGGGATCGACGCCCAGCCAGTGGCGACCGAAGGCGCGGTCGGCGGCGGGGGCGCGCCCGGCGTGCCGCTGCCGAGCGCTGCCGTCAGCCTCCCGGAGGACCTGGCGGCCGCCCTGCGCAGTGGGGTCCCGGTGTGGCGGGGGGAGGTCCCCGCGGTCGCCGGGCGGATCGAGGATGGCCGGCTGCTGCTCGATCTGCGGGCCGTTCTGCCGCCCGACGACGAGCCGCTGACCCGGGCCGTGCTCGTCGCGGTGGGCCCCGTGGGTCCCGCGGGCACAGCGGGTCGCGCGGGCACAGCGGGTCGCGCGGGCACAGCGGGTCGCGCCCCGGCGGCCCAGACCGCCGGGGCGCCAGCGGCCCCAGTCGCCCCCACGGCCCCCGCGGACCGTGCGGGGCTCACCGGCCCGTGACCGCCATGCAGGTCATTGCGACCGCCGGGCACGTCGATCACGGGAAGTCGACCCTGGTGCGCGCGCTCACCGGGATGGAACCCGACCGGTGGGCGGAAGAACGCCGCAGCGGCCTCACCATCGACCTGGGTTTCGCGCCCCGGCCGCCGCGCGAGCTGATCGTGCACACGGGGTCAGCGCGCACCCCGGCGCGGGTCCGCGTCCTAGGCGGGGGAACCGGGCGTGGCGAGGCGGCCCTGGCCTCCGGCGAGGCGGCCCTGCCCTCCGGCGAGGCGGCCCTGCCCTCCGGCGAGGCGGCCCTGGCCTCCGGCGAGGCGGCCCTGGCCTCCGGCGAGGCGGCCCTGGCCTCCGGCGAGGCGGCCCTGGCCTCCGGCGAGGCGGCCCTGGCCTCCGGCGAGGCGGCCCTGGCCTCCGGCGAGGCGGCCCTGGCCTCCGGCGAGGCGCGGAAGGCACTGGGGACGACCCGGCGGGTGGCCATCCCGCTGCTGGAGTTTCTCGACCGGGCCAGGATCACCGAGCGCCTGCCCGGCGACCGCCGCCGCCTGCGCCCCCGGTGATGGGTGCGCCAGCGCCGCGACCAGCACCGGAACCCGGTTCATCGTCCCTGGCCCGCCCGGTGACGGGGCCCGGCGACGGGACGCCGGACGACGGGGCGCCCGGGTGCCCTGGCCTCCGGTCAGGACGCCAGCCACACCGCCGAGTCCGGCGGGAGCTTGCCGTCGCTGACCGGCTCACTGGCCAGCAGGATCCGGGCGTGCGGTGGCATCGGGACCGTGGCCGCCCCCAGGTTGGCGGCGAAGATGAAACCGGGCTCGCGGGTGAAGCACAGCGTACCCGGCGCGGATTCGAGCCACCTCATGAGCGGGGCGCCCGGTTCGGGCGTGCCGAGCCGGAGGGCCGGGTGGAGGCGGCGCAGCTTGAGCGCCGCACGGTACAGGTTCAGGAACGACCCCGGGTCGTCGATCTGCTCCGCGACGCTGTACTGGCCCCAGTAGCTCGGCTGAGGCAGCCAGGGCGCCGCGTGCTCGCCGTCCCGGTGGCCGGTGGAGAACCCGAACGAGGAGCCGGTGGACGTCCACGGCAGGGGCACCCGGCAGCCGTCCCGGCCGGGGACCTTCCCGCCGGTCCGCCGGAACGTGGGATCCTGACGCGCCTCGCCGGGCAGCTCGGCCACTTCCGGCAGCCCCAGTTCCTCGCCCTGGTAGATGTACGCCGAGCCGGGCAGCGCGAGCATCAGCAGCGCCGCCGCCCGGGCCCGCCGCACGCCGGCCCGCAGCTCCGGATCACCCACCCGGGGCAGCCCGGCCGGCTTGTTCGGGGCCCCGGCCCCGCCGGCCGCGTACCGGCTGACCGGGCGGGGCACGTCGTGGTTGCCGATCACCCACGGCGCGCGGTCGCCGCCCGCCATGCTCTCGATCGCGTCGATCGCGTCCCGCATCTCGGTGGCGTCCCAGCGGGCCGTGATGAGCTGGAAGTTGAAGACCTGGGGCAGGCCGGTCTCGGCCAGGTAGGGCCGCAGCGTCGCGGGGGAGTCGTACCAGACCTCACCGACCGCGGTGCGCGGGCCGGGAAACTCCCCGGGCGTGTAGGAGTCGAGGATGTACCGCCACAGGCGGTACAGTTCGTGCAGTTCGGCCCGGTGGTAGTAGGCGGACGGGGCAGGGGCGTGCGACGCGGGCGGCGCGGTGAGGTCGGCGAGGGCAGGGTCCTTGAACAGCCCGTGCGCCACGTCGATGCGCAGCCCGGCGGCGCGGCGGCCGAGCCAGAACCGGATGACCTCTTCGAAGTAGCTGTTGACCGCGGGGTTGCGCCAGTTCCAGTCGGGCTGGCCCTGGTCGAACAGGTGCAGGTACCACTGGCCGGGCCGGCCGTCCGGCTCGGTGACCCGCGTCCACGCCGGGCCGTGGAAAACCGACTGCCAGTTGCTGGGCGGCTCGTCGCCCCCCGGGCCGCGCCCGTCCCGGAAGATGAACATCTCGCGCTCGGGGCGGCCGGCCGGGGCGGCCAGCGCCGCGCGGAAGTAGGGATGCTCGGCCGAGCAGTGGTTCGGCACGAGGTCCACGATCACGCGGAGCCCGTACTCGGCCGCCTCGGCGACCAGTTCGTCGAAGCCGGCCAGGGTCCCGAGCCGCGGGTCCACGTCGCGATAGTCGCTGACGTCATAGCCGCCATCCGCGAGCGGGGACGGGTAGAACGGTGTCATCCAGATGGCGTTCACCCCGAGCTCCGACAGATAAGGCAGGCGCGAACGCACGCCGGCGAGATCCCCGATGCCGTCTCCGTCGGAATCCGCGAAGCTTCGTGGGTACACCTCGTAGACGACTGCCTCCTGCCACCACGGATGATTGCGGCTCACGGCGGACATCGCCTCCTCGTAGTGGATCTTCCCGCTGGGCGGGCCGCCTCCCATTGTGCCGGTAATGCGGTGCGGAACCTGCGACGCAAACAGCGCCGCCCCGGCGTGGGCCTTAACAGGTTAGGGTCGCTCCCGGCGCGCGCCGGTCACCCGGCCGCCGGCGCAGCCAGTAGAGTCGCCGCGGAGGCGTCTGGGTGCCTGGTGGCCCCCCCGGTCTTCAAACCGGTGAGCGCTGCGCTGCGGCGCTGGCGAGTTCGATTCCCGTCCGCCTCCGCTTCCGCGTAGCTCTCATAGGTCCGCTGCTTGCGCGCGAGCTGCTGCCCTTCCAGCCAGCGCAGGAGGTCGACGCGGAGCGTAGTCTGCCGGTCGTCGGCGTAGGTTCCCGCCTTCACGTAGCCGAGCGCTTCCACGACGGCGTCCTTGCATTCCTTCTCGGTGCGGTACGGCCCGATCCGCGGCTGGCGGCGCTTGCCGTCCGGGCCGGGCGGCGCCTCGATCCGCTCGTACCAGCCGGCTCAGGAGGAGGGCGCGGCGGCCAGACCACCGGCGTGAGCGGGTCATCCCCGGCCGCTCCCGCGCAAGCGCGTCACCGGGCTCATAGGCCGTGTTCGCCGAACCACCCGGCGAGTTTGCCGGCGCGGCCGACCGCCCGTAGCCGTCGCTCGGTCTGCTCCCGCACCGTGGCCGACGCCACGATGAGCAGCCGGTCACCAGATAGCAGCATCGTAGAGGGGCCGGGGACGAACCCTTGCCCGCCGCGGACGATCAGGGCCACGTTCGCCTGGGCCGGCAGCCGCAGTTCGAAGATTTCCACGCCATGCAGCCGTGACCCGGGCGGGATCTGCGCCTGGAGCAGGTCGGCGTGCAGCGCCTCCAGTGGCGCTGCCTCGACATCCACATCGAGCGGTTCGGCCAGTGCGGTCACCCGCAGCCGCCGCGCGGCCCACGGCAGGGTGGTGCCTTGCAGCAGGATATTGATCAGGACGACGATGAACACCACGTCGAACAGGCGGGTGGCCCCGGGCACGCGAGCGTTCACGGGGATCGTGGCCAGCACGATCGGGACCGCGCCGCGCAGCCCGCCCCAGGACAGAAACGCCTGCTGGCGCCAGGGCACCCGCAGCGGCAGCGTCGCGACGGCCACCGCGATCGGCCGGGCCAGCAGTACGAGCACCGACCCCGCGGCCACCGCCGGCAGGATCTGGCCGGGCAGCCGTGACGGGGAGGCGAGCAGACCCAGCATCACAAACAGCCCGATCTGCGCTAGCCAGGCGACGCCTTCGGCAAAGCCCCGGATCGCCGGGCCGTGCGGCAGCCGGGCATTGCCCAGCACCAGCGCGGAGATGTAGACGGCCAGGAAGCCACTGGCATGTGCCAGCGACGCCACCCCGTAGCTGGCGACGATGAGCGCCAGGATCGCGATCGGGTACAGTCCAGAGGCCGGCAAGGCCACTCGCCGCAGCCCGAAGGCACCGGCCAGTCCTGCCAGCAGCCCGATCGCGGCGCCGGCGGCCAGCGCGTAAACCACCTCGCCAGCGATCAGCCCAGGCGAGGGCGCGTGCCGGCCCAGGTCGCTGAGCAGGGTCACCGCGAGCACCGCCGGCGGGTCGTTAAGCCCTGACTCTCCCTCCAGCATCCCGGACAGCCGGGGCGGCAGCGGCAGCTTGCGCAGCACCGAAAACACCGCCGCGGCGTCGGTGGGCGCGAGCACCGCGCCGAGCAGCAGCGCGTCCCGCCAGCCAAGGTCCAGCAGCCAGCGAGTGGCCACGGCGACTACCAGGACACTGACCGCCACCCCGGCCGTGGCCAGGCTTAGCGCGGCAGGAGCCGCGGTACGCGCGTGCGCCCAGCTGGTCGTCAGGCCGCCTTCGGCGAGGATCAGCACCAGCGCGCTGAGCCCCAGAGCCTGCGCCAGCCCGGCGTTGTTAAACCGCACGCCAGCCCCCGCCTCACCGAGGGCCAGGCCGAAACCGAGGAAGACGAGCAGGCCCGGCAGGCCGATGCCATGAGCGAGCCGGGCCGCCACGATCGCCGCGAGCACCACCCCGGATCCGGTGAGCAGGACCAGGCCGAGATCACTCGTCGTCACGGCCGTCTCCGCATCTCCCGCCCCCAAACGCCCGCCGCTGGTGGCCACCAGTCTGCCCCATCAGCGACCAACAGCAGATGATCAGCGCTAGGCGCCGCCGCACTGGGATCATAGTTGAGGCTGCGCAGGGATCGCACAAGGCAACAGTGCTTCCGGCTCTCCCCCGTACCGACGCCAAGGCCACAGGGTCCCGGGCGTGACCTTCCCTCACCGAACGGAGGGTCGCACCCTCCGTGCTACCGGAATGAAGCCGTCGCCCCGATGGCCAAGCTCTGCCGGCGCGATAGCAAACCGCTGTATCGCTATGGCGTGTACATGCTGGTGATAACGGACTGGCCGAAGAGATGGCGCAGGAATGCCTGGTGAAGCTGTGGCGCACCGTCGGGACGATTCAGCGCTCGCGAGGCCAGCGTGGCCACCTGCCTTCGTGATCGCCCGCAGCACCGCAGCCGGCCTTCGCAAGCGTCCAGGCCCCCACCAGCATCTCCGTCGCCCCAGTGGGCGACTGGAACACCTACCTGATCGAGGCCACCGGACCCGAATCCGCGTCACACTCAACGGCCAGCTGATCAACGACTTCACCAGCAACCGGCGACCCACCGATTTCCTCGCCCTGCAGATCCACAGCTTCCCCTCAAAAGTTGCCTTCCGCGACCTGCGCATCAAGACGTAGCTGCGCGCCGCGCCGTCAGCCGCGGTTACCCCGGCGGCCCCCGGCCCGGGCCCGCCCGGCCTGAGCAGGATGGCCTGCCGGTCATGAGCCAGGCAGCTGGCCCAGGGTCACCTTGACGGTGGCGGTGCTGCCGTCCGGTTTGGTGATTTTCAGCGAGACCTGCTGGCCGGGGCGCAGGCCGGCGAACGCGGCGGCCAGCGTCTCGGTGTCACTGACCGGCGTTCCGTTGACCGCGGTGATCACGTCCCCGGGCTGCAAGCCTGCCTTCGCCGCCGCGCCGCCCGGGGTCACCGTGGCGATACCCGCGCCTGCGGGCTGGCCGTCCGGCCCGGTAACGGTCTGCACGCGGACACCGAGGGCCGCGCGGTGGGAGTTCGTGACGTGGCCCGTGCTGATGATCTGCCCGGCGATATCGGTGACGATGCTGGAGGGAATGGCAAAGCCGATCCCGGGAGCGGCACCGCCAAGCTGCTGGTCGGTGGCCGCCAGCGTGGGAATGCCCACCACCTGCCCGGCCAGGTCGACGAGCGCCCCGCCGCTGTTGCCCGGGTTGATCGCCGCCGACGTCTGGATCACATCCGGGAGCGTCGCACCCGGCGACCCGCCTTCCGCCGGCTCGGACACCGTCCGCCCGACCGCGGAGATGATCCCGTCGGTCGCGCTGCTGGCCAGGCCCAGGGGGTTGCCCATGGCAAGCACGATGTCACCCACCTGCAGCTTCGAAGAGTCAGCGAAGTGCGCTGGCACGAGATGCGCGGCCCCGGTGACCTGTATGACCGCTAGATCGTCCGGTGGATAGCTGCCCGTGAGCCGGGCGGCCAGTGGCGTCACCGAGCCGGCCAGGACGACCTGGAAGGACGTGGCGGTACCGACGACATGCGCATTCGTCACGATGTGACCGGCCGTGTCGTAGACCACGCCGGAGCCGAGGCCGGACGCCGTCGTGATCTCCACGACCGAGGGCCGCACCCGGCCGATCACGCTGACGTAGGCCTGCTGCAGCGCGACGCTGCCGCCAGCCGTCGCGGCCGGTGTCGCGCTCGCCCCCGGCGCCGCCGAGGACCCGCCGGTGCACGCCGCGCACGCAGCCATCACGGCGAGCGCCAGCGTCCCCGCCGCGGCCCCGACCCGGATTCCATGGGCGGGCCCGCCGCGTCGCCGGCTCAGCAGCCGGGCGCGCTCACGTTCAGGCCATCGCGCCATGTCTGACCACTCCCAAGGCATCGGCTCTGCTCACCGTCGCCCAGCCGGCCGGGCCGCGACATCACCCCGGGAGGATGAGCACACCGGGTCCCCGTCGGCTCAAGGCGCTGTTGCGAGTAGAACCGGTATTGCGGGCGTCTCCCGGACCCGGACCTGTGTTGCTCTTGTGTTGCCTGCTCAGGCCACGATTCAGGCTGCCGGGTCGGCGAGGTAGTCATAAGGCCGCGGCTGAGACGGGATTGAGCCATGCGACGCCGGGGAACCTGGCGAAATCCGTATCCGTAGAGACGACGGTGAGGCCGTGCTCAACAGCGAGCGCCGCCAGATGCGCATCCGGCACGAGGTTCCCGGCAGGGCGGCATGCCCGGACGATCCCGCCGAGCACCTCCTGATGCCGCAATCCCGGTACGGGGATCCAGGCGGCCGACCGGGACAGCCAGTCCTCGACGCGCTGCCACGCATCTGCCGCCGTCGCGGGAGGTGAGTACACGCGCGGGTTGGTGACAAGCCGGAGAAAGGCCAGCAGGCTGGGCCAGGGCAGGCCGACGGACCTAGGCGGTCCGACGGTCCGCTCATCGAGCCAGTCTCGTGCGGCCGCATGATGCTCGGAGCCCTCGTCGGTGGAGTAGACGAGGATATTGGCGTCGACCAGGTACATCAGCGGTAATCCTCGCCCTCGGCGATGGCCAGCACCTCTGCGACGTTATCGATGCTGCCCGCAAGACGCCTGCCCAGCGGCAGCGGGCGTGTCCGGCTCACCTCCGGCACGGCGTTGGCGCGTTCTTCGAGTCTGGCGAGGCCAGCGCGGACGGCTTCGTTGAGCGCTTGCTTGAAGCTCTCGCCGTGCTGGGTCCGGTGCCTTTCCAGCCGGATGGCCAGGTCGTCATCGAGGGTGACCGTAGTCCTCATAGCATCTAATCATAATGTTCATGATGCCTTGATGACAGCGAATTATCCTGCGAGTCTCATCGGGGCCCAGGACGCGATGCGGCGAGACCGCATTCTCGTACCCCGGCAGCGTTCCCGTGAGCCAGTCTCCGGCCAGCCACCGGACCGCCTCACCGCTCGGCATTCTTGCGCCGCTTTGACCTGGAGCACACATTCCTGCTGTTCAAGCAGGTCCTCGTCTGGACCGCCCCGAAGATCCGCGCCCCCCCCACGCTGCGGACCGGTGGACTTGGCTGATCATCACCTGCCATACCCAGCTCCGGCTCGCAAAGCCGCTGGCGGGCGACGTGCGCCTGCCCTGGAAACGCCCCGCCCCGCCGGCTCACCCCGGCCCGGGTTCGCCGGGGATTTAGAAACATCCGCGCGACCCTGCCCTGCCCGGCCAGCGCACCCAAACCCGGCAAACCCGGCACCGGCCGGCCGCCAGGATCGAAGAACCGGCGCCCCGCACCGCACCACGACGTGGGAAAAACGACGAAAACAGACCGCACGCTCAAGGCCAAGCACGAACGCGCAGGTTAAACAACAAGCTCAATGCCAGGCGAGAAACCGCAGGTTAAACAGCAAGCTACGATCAGGTACCGGGGTCACCCCGAGTGGGGGTGGGTGGAGTGATATCGCACCTACGTTAACGTAGGCCTGCTGCAGCGCGACGCTGCCGCCAGCCGTCGCGGTCGGTGTCGCGCTCGCCCTTGGCGCATTTTCCCCTGCCTGGGGTTCTCCCTTTCGCCGGCCAGTCCAACACCTGGCCAGCGGCGTCGGGGCGAGGCGTTCCCGCGTTCCGCACTGGCGCCGGGACCGGGCTCGCGCCACCTTCATGCCGGACACCGTCTGGCCAATAAACAGGCACCCGCCAGACCTATCCCAGGGCAACAACTGGACCCCGGTTTCGATGTCGTCGCTACGCTTTCGACACGTCAGCAGTGATTCACTCACGTTCGCCTTCCCGGTTCTCACCTGACACATCTTGCTCAGCGTGATAACGAAAGCCCGCCGCCACAGACTTCAGCTACTCGTCACCCCTGTGCGTGCCGAAAACCTCGTCTACGTCATGCGACCAGGTGATATTCGTTGATCAGCCCATATTCGTTGATCAGCCCACCAGTGCGAGCCTGTGGTCCATTCCCCGCTGGGATGCTGAGTGACTCCGAGGATGCGGTTTCGCCTGCTGGCGTGCTCGATTACGGCCAAGACGTGGGCCTGGGTGCCGTCGAGCAGGTCGGCCGTGAAGAAGTCGCTCGCCAGGATGGCGCTGGTCTGGGAGCGCAGGAATTGCGACCAGGTCGGCCCGCTCCGCCGCAGGGGCGAGGTCGATGCCGCTGGCCTTGAGGATCTCCCAGACGGTCGACGCTGTGACTTTGACTCCCAGTCCGGCCAACTCGCCGTGGATCCTGCGGTACCCCCATTCGGGATTTTCGCGGGCCAGCCGACGGACCAGGGCCTTGATGTTCCGGCGGGTGGCCGGGCGGCCTGTCTTGCCGCGAATGGACCTGGCGGCCCAGCGTCGGCGGACGATGTCGCGATGCCAGCGCAGGATCGTGTCCGGGGCGACCAGCAGCCGCTAAGCTAGCTAGCCGTACCTCGTCCCGTGCCGGATCGTCCGGCTCCCCGTCTTGCCCGGGCGCGGTGACCGCGCCGAGGAGATCGAGATCCTCGCGTGGCGCGCTGACGCCGAGGGATGGCCCGCGTTGACGGGGCAATGTACCTGGCGGCCCGGCCGATCTGGTCTGGTGGTAAACTCCGCAGGATGCCGTCGGCGTGGATCGGGCTGACGCTCGCGTTCGTTTCGGCGCTGGTCACCAACACGGCCTACTCCCTTGAGCACGATGCGGCGGCGGCGCTGCCGCCGCTGTCGCCGCGCCGCCCGTTCCGGTCGGTGCAGTTCCTGCTCCGCGACCGGCGCTGGCTGATCGCGTTCGGGGCCGAGACCGCAGGCTGGCTCATGTATGTGGCGGCGCTGCGGCTCGCGCCGCTCGCCCTCGTGCAGGCGGTGGCGGCGTCCGGGGTCGCCGTCCTGGCGTTCGCGACGGCGCGCGGGCACCCGTCCCGGCTCGCGCGGCGCGAGCAGCTCGCCGTCGTCCTGGCGCTCGCGGGATTGACGCTGCTTGCGTTCTCGCTCACCGGGAAGACGGCATCCGATCAGCATCCGGCAGTCATCGGCGTCGTCATCTGGCTCGCGGCCTGCGCCGGCGGCGCGGTGCTGCTGATCGCCATGCCGACGCGCTTCGCCCGCGCCGCATCGCTCGGCCTGGCGGCCGGCCTGCTGTTCGCCGACGGCGACATCTCCGCGAAACTGGTCGGCTACGGCGGGCTGTGGCTGATTGCGCTCGCCTCGCTCATCGCCGCCTATGCCATCGGCACGAGCGTGCTGCAGTGGGCATACCAGCGCGGCGACGCGCTGACGGCCGCCGGCACGGCGACGATGGTGACGAACGCGGTCCCGATCGCAGCTGGGTTCGTGCTGTTCGGCGAGACGCTGCCGCACGGGATGCGGGCTGTCCTGCAGATCGCGGCGTTCGCTTGCCTCGTGGCGAGCGCGGTCGCGCTCGGGCACCAGCAGGCGCCGCGGGCCAGCGAGCCCGCTCCGCGCGCCGACCACATCGGGGGGATGCCCGCATAGCGCCCGGGCCCGGCTGCGGGGGCATGCGTGGCCGGCTGGCTGGGTGCTGCAGCAGAATGCGTGCTGGGCGCCGCAGCGGGCGCGCTGTGGCTGGCGCCGCACGCGGCGACGGTGAGTAGTGATGCCCCGGCCACGGCACTGATGAGGAGCTTCATTGCCCCGCTTCTCTCCGGCGGATTGACATCCGCTACATAAGAGCCGCCCCGGCCCCCGGATTACAGCATTTGTTGCCCCGGCCCGCACTGGCCGATGACCGTGCCGGGCAGCCACGGCCAGGCGGAGCGGTCGCCGTCCTGCTGCTCGCGGGTCAGCGGGTAGCCGGTTTCCACCGCGCTGCCGCCGGGGTTAGCAGCCATCGTTGGCGCCGGTCACCGCGGCCACCTTCCGGCGCCGTGCTGGCACATTGTTGGCACCAAACGGCTTCCGCCGACTTCCGCCGGATTTTGCCGCCTTCGGTGCCGGATCCATGCTGACCTGCGCGGATGACAGCGGGTTACGCCGCCTTTCGCCGCATTTCGCCCTTGGAAACGGTCTTCAAAACCGGTGAGCGCTGCGCTGCGGCGCTGGCGGGTTCGATTCCCGTCCGCCTCCGCCGCCGCCTGCGAAGGCGCTGGCCGGGGCCGGTGAATCGCTCCGGATGGGGGCCGATGTGGCAAGCCAGGGACCGTTTTCTGCCCCCGTCCGGGGGTATCCCGGGGTGGCGGTGTCGGTGCCGCTGAAGGGGGACGTACGCTCAATTGATGCTGGCAGACTCATACGGCCGGGTCGCGACCGATCTGCGCGTGTCGCTGACCGACCGGTGCAACCTAAGGTGCGCGTACTGTATGCCAGCCGAAGGCCTCGACTGGCTGCCCAAACCCGGACTGCTCACCGACGACGAGGTTGTCCGGCTGATCCGGGTCGGCGTCGAGGGGCTCGGCATCCGCGAGATCCGCTTCACCGGCGGGGAACCGCTGCTGCGCCGGGGCCTCACTGGCATCATCGCCCGCACCGCCGGGCTCCGGCCGCGCCCGGAAATGTCCATCACCACCAACGGCATCGGCCTGGCGCGGACGGCGCAAGCCCTCCGCGAAGCGGCCTGGACCGGATCAACGTCTCGCTCGACACGCTCCGCCCGGAGGCCTTCCAGGAACTGGCCCGGCGGGACCGGCTGCCCGAGGTGCTGGACGGCATGGCCGCGGCGGCCGCCGCCGGGCTTGTCCCGGTCAAGGTCAACACCGTCCTGATGCGCGGCATCAACGACGGTGAGGCCCGTGACCTGCTGCGGTTCTGCCTGGCCCATGGGTATGAGCTGCGGTTCATCGAGCAGATGCCGCTGGACGCGCAGCACGGCTGGCGGCGGGCCGACATGGTCACCGCCGAGGAGATCCTCGCCGCGCTGAGTGAAGAGTTCGTGCTCAAGCCCGACGACCCGGGTGAGCGCGGGTCCACCCCCGCGGAGACGTTCCTGGTCGACGGCGGCCCGGCCCGGGTCGGCGTCATCGGCTCGGTGACCAGGCCGTTCTGCGGAGCCTGCGACCGGGTCCGGCTCACCGCTGACGGCCAGGTCCGCAACTGCCTGTTCGCGCGGGAGGAGAGCGACCTGCGCTGGCCGCTGCGCGCCGGGGCGAGCGACGAGGAACTGGCCGGCATCTGGCGCCGCGCCGTGGCGGCTAAGCTGCCCGGCCACGGGATCAACGACCCCACGTTCCTGCAGCCGGACCGGCCCATGTCGGCCATCGGCGGGTGAGCCCGCCCGGCGCTCCCGATCAGCCCGGCGAGGCCCATGGGACCGATGAGCCTGGTGGCCCCGGGGGAGCGAAGCGGACAGCGACCAGGGCCGCCATAGTTCCGTTCGGAATGATCATTCTCGCGGGCGGCCGGGCCACGCGGCTCGGCGGCGCCGACAAACCGGGCCTGGTGATCGGTGGCCGGACACTGCTCGGAGCGGTGGTCACGGCGGGTACGGAGGCCGGAGCCCGGCGGGTCGTGGTCGTGGGCCCCGGCCGGCCCGGTATCGCGGACGGCAGGGCAGCCGGGGCGGTCCGTTTCGTGCGTGAGGAACCACCCGGGTCCGGGCCCGTGCCAGCCGTGCGCCGCGGGCTCGCCGAGCTGGATGGCGCCTGGGAGCAGGGGGCCGGGGCGCAGCCGTGGGTGGCAGTCCTCGCCGCCGATCTTCCGTTCCTGCGCGCGGCGCACCTGCGGACGCTCCTGGCGGCGGCGGCCGGCCACGACGGGGCCGTGCTGGCCGACGACGAGGGGCGGGCGCAGTGGCTTGCCGGATGCTGGCGGACCGCGGCGCTGCGCCAGGCCGCCGCCGGCTACCAAAGGTCGTCGCTGCACGGGCTGCTGGGCCCGCTGCGGCCGGTCAGCGTCGTCATCCCGCCAGGGCAGGGGGAGCCGCCGCCGTGGCTGGACTGCGACACCGAGCAGGACCTGCGCCGTGCCCGGGACTGGGCGGTCGGGGCGGCCGGCCCGCCCGGTTAGGGCGTTCCGCCGGGCACCACGACGTTCCGCAGCGGGTCGCCGGACGCGAACCGCCGGATCTGCTCGGCGACGAACCGGGCCGCGAGCGGGTAGAACGCCGCAGCGCCCCCGGCGACGTGCGGGGTGATGATCACGCCCGGGCAGGCCCACAGCGGGTGATCTTCGGGCAGCGGCTCCGGTTCGGTCACGTCCAGCGCCGCGCGGAGCCGGCCTGCGGAGGCTTCGGCGGTCATCGCCTCGGTGTCCAGGACCGGGCCGCGGCCGACGTTGACGACCAGCGCGCCGTCGGGCAGCAGGGCCAGCCGCCGCGCGCCGAGCAGCCCCCGGGTCTCCTCCGTCAGCGGGGTGACCAGGACCACGGCATCGGCGGACGGCAGCAGCCGGTCCAGGTCGGCCACGCCGTGCACGCCGGCCTCGGGCCGGGGGGTCCGCGCCACCTGGATGACGTCGGCCTCGCAGGCGCGCAGCCGGGCGTCGAGCGCCGCGCCGATCGAGCCGTACCCGATGATCAGCACGCGGCTGCCCGCGGCCGACCTGGTGTGCGCGTGCTCCCAGTGCCGCGCGTCCTGGGCCCGGACCCACCGGGGCAGCTCCCGCTGCGCGGCGAGGATCAGCCCAAGCGCGAGCTCGGCCGTGCTGGAGTCGTGCAGGCCCCGCGCGTTGCACAGCGTCGCCCCGGCCGGAATCCGGCCGGCCAGGTGCTCATAGCCCGCCGTGAGCGCCTGCACCACGCGCACGTCCGGCATCCGGTCCAGCGGCTCGGTCCCGTACGGCCGGTCGTAGGGCACCGTGAACAAGACCACGTCCGTGAGGTCCGCCGGGCCCGGCTCATCGCCGCTGAATATCTCGATCCGCAGCCCGGCGGCCTCAAGGTCGCGGCCGTCCAGCTCAGCGCGGATTTCCTGCCATGGCACCAGCACCCGGCCGCTCACCGTAACGTCGCTCCCTCCCCCTTCATCACGGTCAGCGCCGCGTCGGTGGCTGCGTAAGAGACGCCCTTGCCGGTGGCCTGGTGCGGGCGCGCCGTTCCGCAAGGGTCCGGTTCCAGACGACCCGCACGCAGCCGAAGGTGCGCGCCAGCAGCGCTGCCTGCACATCGTCCGGGTACGCCCGGCGCCCGTACGCCGTCCGCACTCTTACAGGATAGAGCCCATGACCGCAAAAGCCGCGGCGGCGTGCCGGACGCCATTCCTCCCCGGCCTGAACGCCGGGGCATCCTGGCGAGGTGTCTGGTGAGCACGGTCGCGGAAGCCCGGGGCACCGAACGGTTTCTCGTCACGTCGCTGATGTTCATCGCGCTGGTCGTCGCCGTGGTCGGCAGCCTCGGCGCGCCCCTGATCACCAGCGTCTCGGCCGCTTACCGGGTGCCGCTCAGCAGCGCGCAGTGGACGCTGACCATCACGCTGCTCGCGGGGGCCATCGCCACGCCCGTGCTCGGCCGGCTCGGGTCCGGCCCCCGGCGCCGCGCGGTCATCCTGTGGGCCCTCATCATCATTGTGGCCGGCAGCGTGGTCACCATCCTGCCGCTGCGGTTCGGCGGGCTGCTCGCCGGGCGCGCCGCGCAGGGCACCGCGCTGGGCCTGCCCGCGCTGATGATGGGCGTGGCCCGCGATCAGGTGCCGGGCGCGAAGTCCGGCCAGGTGATCGCGATGCTGTCGGTCGCCTCCACGGTCGGGGTCGGGCTGGGCTACCCGCTGGCCGGCCTGCTGACCGACGCCGGGGGAGTGCGCGCCGCCTACGGGCTGGGCCTGTTCATCACCGTCCTGGCGCTGCTGGCGGCCTGGCGGGCGATCCCGCCGTCGCCGTCCGGGCGCGCCGGCGACCTGGACGTTCCCGGCGCGGTCCTGCTCGGCGGCGGGCTGCTGGCCCTGCTCATCCCGGTCAGCCAGAGCGGGCTCTGGACGTCGGCCCCGCTGTGCTGTGCTGGCCCGGGGGGACGACCGCCCGTACCCCCCGTACCTCCCGCTGCGCTGCTGCTGGCCGTGGCCGCCGGGCTGCTGGCCGCCTGGGCCTGGTGGGAGAACCGCGCCGCCGCGCCGCTCACCGACCTGGGCCTGCTGCGGCATCCGGCCGTGGCCGGGGCGAACCTGGCCATGTTCACCGGCGGTATCGGCATGTACCTGCTGCTGACGCTGGTGACGCGGTACGTGCAAACCCCGTCCGGGACCGGGTACGGGTTCGGCTTTTCGGTCTTTGTGGCCGGGCTGGTCCTGGTGCCGTTCTCCGCGCTGGGGTTCGTGGCCGGCCGCGTCGCGCCCGCGCTCCGTCGCCGCGTGCCGCTGACGGTCATACTCGCCGCGGGCGCGGCCGTCGTCCTGGCCGCCCTGGTGGTGTTCGCGCTGGCCCGGTCCCAGGCCTGGGAGTCGTTCGTGGTGATGGGAGCGCTGGGGTTCGGCGTCGGGACGTTCTCCGCGGCCATGCCCGGCGTGATCCTGGCCGTGACCCCGCCCGGCGAGACCTCCAGCGCGATGAGCTTCAACCAGGTCGTGCGAAGCGTGGGGTTCGCGGTCGGCAGCGCGCTGTCCGGCTTCATCCTGTCTGCCTGCACCCCGCACGGCCGGGCATTCCCGGCCGCCGGCGGCTACAGCGCCGCCGCGTGGACGGGAGTGGCGGCGATGGCGGTCACCCTCGCCGTCATCGCGGTCATCGCCGGGCTGGCCGGGGCCGGGCGGCGGGAGAAAGTCCGCCGTCAGGGCCGGCCGCTACGACATGATTTGCCTCCCGGTTAAGCTGCGAGCGGGCGTCGCCGCCGGCCCGGGTACGGGCAGGGCGGGTACGGGCAGCGCCTTCCATGACAACGCGCTCGGGATGCCCCTGGTGCTGCTGGCCGCGCTGGTGTGGCTGAAACGCAGCGGCCGGGAACTGGCGTGGCCGGCCCCTGGTCAAGATGCGAGGCCGGCCTGGCTATGGCGAGCCGTGATCGTGGTGCTCGTCGGCTGGACCGTGCTGCGGAACGTCCCGTTCGGCCCGTTCACCGCACTGCGGCCCTGAGCCGCCGGAGGGCGGGGGGCCGACGGTCAGCAGCGGCAGCGCGGCGTGGTCGACCTGCAGGGTCGTGTGGCTGATCCCGTACTCCTGGCTGAGCAGCGCCTCCAGGTCGGCGCGGACCGCGTGGCAGTCTTCGCCCTGGGCGACGAGCACATGCGCCGAGGCGGCCGGAAGGTCCGAGCTGATCTCCCACACGTGCAGGTCGTGCACCTCGGTGACGTTCGGGCGGGCGGCCATGGCGGCGCCAATCACCGCCGGGGTCAGCCCGGCCGGGGCCGCCTCCAGGAAGATCCGGCCGGAGTCCCTGATCAGCCCGACGCCCGCCAGCAGCATCAGCGCGACGACCAGCAGCGAGGCGATGGCGTCCGCGCGCGCGAACCCGGTCAGCACGATGATCAGGCCCGCCGCGGCGGTGGCGGCGAACGCGAAAACGTCCGTCAGGATGTGCCGGAACGCGCCCTCAAGGTTGAGGCTCCGGCGCGGTCCCGGGCTGGCCCGGTTCAGCAGCGTCGTCGCCGCCACGTTCACCGCCACCCCGGCCAGCGCGACGCCGATGACCACCCCGCCGGCGACGGCGGGCGGGGTGATCAGCCGCTGCACCGCCTCGTAGCACAGCCACACGGCCAGCACCACCAGCGTGATCCCGTTGGCCTGCGCGGACAGGATCTCCGTGCGCTTGAGGCCGTAGGTGAAGTGCCCGCCCGGCGGCCGGGCGGCCAGCTTCATCGTGATCAGCACCAGCCCGATGGAGGCTGCGTCGGTAAGCATGTGCGCCGCATCGGAGATAAGCGCCAGGGAGTGGGCCACCACGCCGGCTACGACCTCGGCCACCATGAACGCGATGATCAGCGCGAGCGCGGTCCCCAGCCAGCGCGGGTCAGCATCCGCGGCCGGCCCGTGCCGGTGGTTTCGGTGCCCGTGAGCCGGAGCGCCGTGCGGGCCGGGGGCTCGCCGCCTCTCGTTCGGCCAGAACCCACTGCCCATGTGCTCAATGATATGTGCGGCGGCCTGCCCCAGCCGGTGCGGCGGTGCCTCCGGCGGTTTGATAGACGTGGGACAGCCGGGAACCCGGGCCGCAGCGAATAGGGGCGACGTCATGAGCGCGATGGACCGCTGGATCATGGCTGTCAGCAGCGACCTGGGCGTGGACCCCGGCACGGCCGACGCGCGGGTGATACTCGACGTGGCGCGCGAGGTGGCCCACAACGTGGATCGGCCGGCCGCGCCGGTCACCGCGTACCTGATCGGCGTGGCCGTCGGCCGCGGCATGCCGCTGACCAGCGCGGCCAAGCGCGTCCGCGCGCTGGCCGGAGGCTGGGCGGGTACGTCCGAGGAAGACTGAGCGCACCGCTCGCGGCCGCGGGCCGGGCGGACCCGGCCGGCCGTGCCGGTGAGCCGCCCGGTCAGCCGCGCCCGGCCCGCCGCCGAGCGGCAGCAGCCCGCCGGAGGTGCGTGGGCCCATCGACGGCGGTGCCGGTGGCCGCGGCGGGCGGGCGGAGCTGGCAGGATGGCGGGGTGGGCTCGCTCATGCTGCTGGACACCGCCTCGTTGTACTACCGCGCGTTCTACGGCGTGCCGGATACCGTCACCGCACCGGACGGGACGCCGGTCAACGCCGTGCGCGGGCTGCTGGACATGATCGCGCGGCTGGTCCGCGCGCGCGGGCCGGCCCGCCTGATCGCGTGCTGGGACGAGGACTGGCGGCCCGCGTTCCGGGTGGCCGCGGTGCCGTCCTACAAGGCACACCGGGTCGCGCAGGGCAACGAGGAGCAGACGCCGCCCGCGCTGATCCCGCAGGTTCCGGTCATCCGTGCGGTCCTGGACGCCGCGGGGATCGCCGTGGCCGGCGCGAACGGCTACGAGGCCGACGACGTGATCGCCACGCTCGCGGTCGCCGCCGGTCAGCCGGTCAACGTCGTCACCGGGGACCGGGACCTGTTCCAGCTCGTGGACGACGAACGCGGCGTGTGCATCATCTACACGGTGCGCGGGCTGACCAAGCTGGAGATCGTCGACGAGGGTGCGGTGACCGCGCGGTACGGAATCCCGGGCCGCGCGTATGCGGACTTCGCGGTGCTGCGCGGCGACCCGAGCGACGGGCTGCCGGGGGTGCCCGGGGTGGGGGAGAAGACCGCCGCGGCGCTGGTCCGTTCGTTCGGCGGCATCGACGACATCATCGCGGCGGTCGACAAGGGGCACGGTGGCTTCCCGCCCGGCAGCCGGGCCAAGCTCACCGCCGCCCGGGACTACCTGGATGTCGCCCCGGCCGTGGTGCGCACCGCCACCGACGTGCCGCTCCCGCCGGTCGCCGGGGATCTTCCGGTCACGCTCGCCGACCCCGCCCGGCTTAAGGAGCTGGAGCTGCGGTGGCGGCTGGGCTCATCGCTGTCGCGGTTCGTCTCGGCCGTCACGGCCCAGTGATGCTCCCGCCTGCACCAGCGCGGCCAGGGCCGGTGCGGCCCGGCGGCGCGCAGCCTGCACGGCGCGGTAACGATCAATGGAAGGGGAGACGATAGATGTCTGGGTCAGCCCTGTTCCCGGCCAGCCGGCTCGAGGCCGCCGCCGCGCGGATGCGCGCCGGGGGACTCGACGCGCTGCTGCTGACGCCCGGCGCCGACCTGCGCTACATCACCGGGTACGACGCCAAGCAGCTTGAGCGCCTGACCTGCCTCGTGATCCCGGGCCGCGGCGAGCCGGTGCTCGTGGTCCCGCGGCTGGAGCTGGCGGCGGCGCAGGCGTCACCGGTTTCGGGTCTGGGACTGGAGATGGTCACCTGGGAGGAAACCGAGGACCCGTACGCGCTGATCGCCCGGCGGCTGGGCCAGGCCGGCGTGGTCGGGCTCGCCGACCAGATGTGGGCACTGATGGTGCTGCAGTTGCGGCACGCGCTGCCGGGGGCCCGCCAGGTCCTGGCCAGCTCGGCACTGCGGGAGCTGCGGATGCGCAAGAGCCCCGCCGAGGTCGGGGCGCTGCGGGAGGCCGGGGCGGCGATCGACCGGGTGCACGCCCGGGTCCCCGGCTGGCTCAAGGCCGGCCGGACCGAACGCGAGGTGGGAACGCTGATCGCCGAGGCCATCCTGGCCGCGGGGCACACCCAGGTCGACTTTGTGATCGTCGGCTCCGGCCCGAACGCGGCCAGCCCGCACCACGAGGTCTCCGACCGGGTGCTGCGCCCGGGGGACGCCGTGGTCGTCGACATTGGCGGCATGATGCCGTCCGGCTACCGTTCCGACTGCACGCGGACCTACGCGATCGGCGAGCCGCCCGCGGACTTCCTGGCCTACTACCAGGTGCTGAAGGACGCGCAGGAGGCGGCGTGCGCGGCCGTCCGGCCGGGCGTGCGCGCCGAGGCGGTCGACGCCGCGGCCCGTGAGCCGATCACCCGGGCCGGGTACGGCACGGCGTTCATTCACCGCACCGGGCACGGCATTGGCCTGGAGTCACACGAGGATCCGTACATCGTGGCGGGCAACGCCGAGCCGCTCAGCCCGGGCATGACGTTCTCGATCGAGCCGGGCATCTACCCGGGGCCGAACGGCGCCCGCATCGAGGACATCGTGGTGTGCACCGAGCGCGGCGGCGAACGCCTGAACAACGCGACCCGCGAGCTTGTCCTGGTCGACGGCTAACCGCTGGCGCCGGGTATTCCGCGGCGCCAGCCGGGCTGGGGTCAGCGGTCGGGGGGAGCGTCGCCGCGGCCCTGCTGTTCGGCGAGGAAGCGCTCGAACTGGGCCGCCAGCTCGTCCGCGGTGGGCATCTGTTCGCCGTTGAGCAGGCTGTCCTCCGCGTCGCCGGCCTTGCCGGACTCCGCGAGCGCGTCGTACTGCCGCTCCAGCACGGTGACCAGCTCGGCGACCTCGGCCGACTCCGAAACCTGCCGGTCGATTTCGCTGTTCGTCTGGTCCGCAGCGACGCGGAGCGCGTCACTGGGCAGGTCCAGGCCGGTGGCGGCGGTGACCTTGTCGAGCAGCGTGACCGCAGCCTCGGGGTAGACGGCCTGCGCGAGATAATGCGGCACGTTCACGGCGAAGCCGAGCGCATCCCGGCCGGCCTGGCCCAGGCGCAGCTCCACCAGCGCCGCGGCGCTGCCGGGAACCTGCAGCTTGTTCGGCATCTGCTGGCGGCCGTCGATCAGCTCCGGACGCGTCCCGTGACTGATGACGCCGAGCGGCCGGGTATGCGGAACGCCCATCGGTATGCCGTGGAACCCGATCAGCGGGCCGCCGCCCAGCCGGCCGGACAGCGACTGCACTGCCGCCGCGAACAGTTCCCACTCATGGTCCGGCTCCGGCCCGGACAGCAGCAGGAAGGGGGCGCCGGCCGAGTCTCGCATCAAGCGGACGGTCAGCTCCGGCCGCTCGTAGTCTTCCCAGTGGTCGGTGGAGTACGTCATCGACGGGCGCCGGGAGCGATAGTCGATGAGGCGGTCGACGTCGAACGTGGCGATCGTCTCGGACTCACACGCGGCCATCAGATGCTCGGCCAGCACGCGCCCGGCCGCGCCGGCGTCCATAAAGCCCTCGAGGTGGTGCAGCATCGCCACGCCGCCCAGGTCCGGCACGTCCGCGCCCAGCTCGTACAGATCTTCCGGATCCCGAAGCATGATGAAATTCTCCCACCAATCCGGCACCGGGCTGACACCTGGTGCTGAGTGCTACAACACCCGGGCAGGCGGCTTTCCATCCCAGCGCCCTGATGGACCGCGGGAGCCCCGGCGCAGCGATCCCGGCGGTCAGGCCGGGTGAGCGGCCGGTGTGCCGGCGAGTACCGCAGCCGGGGCGCGAAGCGCAGCGGGGGTTCCGGGGGGGCGTCCCACCCCAAATGGCAAACAGCCAACCCAGGCCGACGCCTGGTGATCGAGTGGACCACTGAGCTGTGACCCGAGCCCGCAGCGAAGGAGGAACAGCAGTGACACCGGGGTTCTAGGTTCGCTCCCCATAGGGAGACGACACAATGCCTGCCTGGAACCGCCGGGCCTCCGTTTGCGGATCGAGTGGACGGCTCAGCTTTGATTGGTATCAGTTGCCAGTCGCCCCATGCGCTCCCAACAGCAATGAGTGCTTGCTTAGCCGAAGGGCCTATTGTGTCCGCTGGCAATGTCCATCGCGTGATCGCCCAGGCCTGGGCGATCACGCGATGGACATGTGGCGTCGGCTGTATAGCTGCGAGTGCTTCCGCGACCTGGGCCAGCGCGGAGGCCTGCGTGCGCGGGTTGGTGATGGACCGGGCGGCGGTCTCGGCGCGCTCAAGATCAAGGTCAAGATCAAGGTCAAGATCAACCCCAAACCCCGGTACACCCCCGGCCACGTCTTGCTCAGCCCGCAGCCGCCCAGAACGCGCAGTGGTGCTCGGCCGCGTAATTTGTCTGCACCTGCGGTCGTGGCGGGACGAGGGACAATATCTGCTGGCCCGTGCTGGTGAACTGGGGCCATTGAGCGGCGGGGATGCCGGTCTTGGCGAGGTTCGTCCAGTACTGCTTCATGGACCCTGCCAGCCGCTGCTGCGCCGCCGACAAGGTAGCGGGATACGCGATGTTGCTCAGGGCGAACAGGTACTGGAGTTCGGACTCGTGCGCTGCTCCGTACGGCAAGCCCACCGGGGGAAGGTAGATTTCCGGCGCGTTCTCGTCGTTGAACTCGTACGCGTAGGTCGGCGTGTACTTCGACAGGGAATCTTCGGCGGTGAGCGCGGGACAGGCGAAGGTGGCGTCGGTGCCGACCGCGCCGAGGGCGATGGATGGGCTGGAGTAGCTCGCCAGCGGGTACTCGGCGGCGATCGCGGCGGCTGCGGCCGCGGGCACGCCAAGGGTCGAGGCGATCATGGCCTGGTAGTTCGCCGCGGTCACCGGCGGGCGGCCGTCGATCTGGGCCATGGCGACGAACAGCCGCCGCTCGTCGTGGTTGGTCCCGATGATCACAGGGATGTGGCTGAACTGGCCGGCGGCCAGCGCGGTCTTGATCGACTGGGGAAGGATCGCGCCATCGATGTTGGCGGTGTAGCCGGAAAAGTTCTCGTTGTCGATGATCGTGGACGCTGGCAGGCTGCGCAGGCAGGCGGCGGTGTTGCTGGCGCAGCCGACCTTGGCGGCGAACGCCGCTCCGGCGGCTTCGGCGGTGGCCAGTGGCTGCTGGGTCAGGTTGTAGGTGCCGCTTTCGATGATGGTCCGCTGGAACAGCCCGCGGGCGCCGGGGGAGACCAGTTGGGCCAGCACTGACAGGCCGCCGGCGGATTCGCCGGACAGGGTTACGTCACGGGGGTCGCCGCCGAAGCCGTGGATGTTGCGCTGGACCCAGCGCAGCGCGGCCTGCTGGTCCTCCAGGCCGTAGTTGCCGGACGGGCCGCCCGGGTGGCTGGCCAGCGCCGCGTCGGCCAGAAACCCGAGCGCACCGAGCCGGTAATTGATGGTAACGACGATGACACCGTCCCGTACCAGCGCGGCGGGGTTGTAGTCATCGCTCTCGCCGACCAGCAGCGAACCGCCGTGCACCCACACCATGACCGGAAGATTGCGGTCACTGCCGCCTCCCGGGGCGTAGACGTTCAGGTACAGGCAGTCCTCTGACGTGCTGGCCACGCCGAAGGCAGAAGGCGGCTGCGGGCAGTGCGGGGCGAAGCTGGTGGCCTGGCGGACGCCGGGCCAGGGCGCCGCGGGCTGCGGGGCCTCCCAGCGCAGCGCGCCAACTGGCGGGGCCGTGTACGGGATGCCGAGGTATTCGTCGGTAGGTCCCGTAGTCTTGCCGTGGACCGAGCCGCCGGCGGTGAGCACGATCGGGCCCGGGCCATGACCCGAAGCCGGGCTGGGCAAGGCTGTGGCACCACCTGCCGTCGCGATCAGCGCCGCGGCGACAACGGGAACAGCGGCCGCTATCCGGATACGTCTGCTCGAGCCCATTGCTCGTTGCCACATCGGCCGCTCCCTACTGCGCCGACGGCAACCAGGCACAACGTTCTGGCTCTGGCGGAGCGCCACGGCGTTGGCGCCAGCTAAGCCTCGATCCACCGACCCATTCTGGTAGATCGTTTTCGCTTCGATTCCTGCGCGAGGAGTTTTCCGGGGTGAATCGGGGCGCGGGTGTCCTGCCGCTCGCCTTGCCTGCGGCTTGTCCGGGGTTCCTGGCTGGGGGCCGGGGTTCGGGTGGCCGTTGCGGCCGTCGGGGTGCGGACCGGTCGGGGCTGGTCAGGCCGCTGCGGCGGGCGGGCCGCAGGCGGTGGCGAGCAGGTTGCGCCATTCCTGCTCGCGGTGCCAGCCTTCGGGCAGGTGCAGCGTGAGGTGGCCGCGTCCGTGCCGGGCGGTGCGGCCGGCGACGGCGATCAGGTCTCGGCGGATGGTCGCGGCCCGGGCCTTCGCGAAGGGCAGGGATGCCAGGGCGCCGGCGGCGCGGACCAGGTTGTGCGCCATGGCCGCGATCGCCAGCCACGCGGCGTTCGCGGCGAACTTCCCCGATGGCAGGTGAGCCAGCGGCCCGCTGGTGACGTCGGCGAATACCTGCTCCACGACCGCGTGGTCACGGTGCTGCCCCTCGGCCTGGACGAGCTCGAACGGGGAATCGGTGAACACCGCGTGGTACCGCCAGACCGGGAACAGCTCGTCCTGCCCGGCGGCCGCCTTCTTGTTCAGGTCCCGGACCCGGCGGACGACCAGCCTGGCGGTGACCGCCTGGCCCTTCTTCGACGCGAACGCCGTGTAAGGGACTTCGGCGACCTCGGCGTCTGAGATCCAGGCGTCCAGCTGGTCGTCCCAGACCGCGCGCGGGTACTTGATGGCGGTCCAGGCGTCGCCGGGGATGGCGGCGATCGCGGCGCGGATGCTCGTATTCATGGGGACGGTGACGGAGAACCGGGCGCGCTGGGCGCGGACCGCGCCGATCACCGCGGCGTTGTAATAGGCCGAGTCCATCCGGACCACGATCGTCCCGGTGCACCCGCAGTCCCGGGCAGTGCCGATGGCGCGGGCGGCCAGGCTGGCCGCGCCCCGCGCGGAGGCGGCGCTGCCGCCGCGCAGCCTGGTCGCGGCGATCACCGGCGCCGACAGCGGCGTGCTGACCACCGCGGCCAGCGCGTTCAGGCCCCGGACCAGCAGCGACTTGCCCTGGATTTTGGTGTGGCCGAACTTCGCGCCCTGCTTCTTGTGCCCGTAGACCCGTTTCTGCATCGAGTCGATGTCAATGAACGCCAGGGTGCCCGCGCCGGGCAGCAGCGGCGCCTGCCCGGCCAGCGCGATCAGGAACTCCCGGCCCGCCTTCTCCAGCTGGCTGACGTTTCCCCAGGTATAGCAGCGCAGGTGCGAGCCCAGCGTGGACGGTGCCCGGATGCCGCCGAACAGTGTGCCCATCGCGCCGTGCCGCAGCAGGTCCATGTCATCGATCGAATCGGCGCCCGCGGCCATCCCGGCGGCCAGGCACGCGACCTTCAGGTGCGCGTTGACCCCGCAGTCCCCGCCCGGCCGGACGTGCTCCGCCACCAGGCCGGCGAGCCCGGCGCGCTCAGCGAGGGCCATCACCGGGACCAGGCCGGAGTGCGACACGAGATTAGGGTCGTCGAACGATGCGTGCGTCTTCGCCAGGCTATGCAACAATCGCACTTGCAGGGTGTCCTCTCGAACCGGTACTGGAAGCTTCACTAACTCCCATTGTCCCAGTTCAGAGGGCACCTTTCATGTTGCCACGCCCGAAAACACCCTAATTTGGTCGGTGGATCGGGGCTAAGCATCGCATGCAGACGGGCAGACGGAAATCACCGCGGTGAACGCGTCGTCGGCGAAGTCGCCGGCAGCGGTGATGGCCCGGGTGACCTCGCCGATGACCGCGCTGCAGCCGTAGCGGTGCGGCCGGGAGATGACCCGGTCATCGACCCGGGGGAACTCCTGGCCGCGATCGTCCAGGCGCTGCTGGGCGAGCTTGCCCGCGGCCGGGTCGATGATCCACCGATCCAGGGTCACCGGCCCGTGCGCGGCCCACAGCGTGGACACGTCGAAAGACTCGTCGCCCTAGGGCCTGCCATCGACCGCTTTGTCGAGCCATTCGCAGAGGATCTCCTCGGCGCCGGGGTTGCCCATGTGCCTGCGATCTCCACGCGCGAGGAGTTCTTTGTTACTGCCTTGGGTCGCGACGATGATGTTGTCTTCGATCGGGAAGATCGAGTCTTCCATGCCGTTGATGACGAGGAGCTTGCATGTCGGCGTGCCGAGCACGCCGGAGTCGGCGAGGCTGAACCTGTGAGCCTCGGCGGCGTACCGGGCGACCGCCGCCGCCGGGTCTGGGTCGCGGTACCCGAACTTGTACGCAAGCGCGTCGGACAGGGCGAACGGGTATTCCATCTGGTTCTGGGCGCGGATCCAGCCGGCGTCGAACATGTGATGGCAGCCGCCGCCCTGCGCCACGACGGCGAACAGCCGGTCCGCGTGGGTGTGCGCGATGCGGAACGCGTAGTAGCCGCCGGTGCTGATGCCCCGGGCGAGGATCTTCTGGGGGTTGAACCCGTACTCGGAGGCGCTGCCGGCCACCCAGTCGAGGACGCTGCTCATCAGCCGGTCCGGCGATGCCGGGTCGTTCGGTGCCGCGGGGCAGTCGCCGGTGCCGGGGATCTCGAAGCTGATGGTCGCGTAGCCGCGGTCGACGTGTGCTTGTGTTCGCGGTGTGTGATCGGTCCGGTAAGCGTCCAGCCCGCAGATGAAGAGCAGGACGGGCCACCCGTCCGCTGGTTTCTGGCCCTGGGGCAGGCGGAGGTATGCCGCTATGCCGGCGTCGAGATCGCCTGCGGTCGTATCGGCGTGCGTGAAGGGGATGTCAATCGGGACGCTCGGCGGGTCGAGCAGCCCGCCGCCTTGTTCGTATGCGGCCTTGCCCTTCTCCCATGCTTCCCGGCTTAGCGGTGATCTGTTGACGGGGAACCGTGCGATCCGGTAGACCGCTGCCGCGCGCAGGAACAGGTCCCTGGCCTCAAGGGTATTGCCGTTCGAGGCCGCTTCCTGTGCGGCGGCGACCAGTTGATCCGCAACCGGGAAGAACGGCTTCGCGTAGTCGTCAGGCCGGTACAGGATTGCCGGGTCGTCGGCTGAGATCTTGCTCAGCTCGGCGAAGATCGGGTCGAAGTCCTCCACCTGTGCGTCAGTGAACGGGTAGATCCCGGCCGCGCATGGCGCACGCCACTTCTGCGACCACAGCGCTGAGACTGAATCGTGGTGCGCGAAGTAGGGGAAACCGTCGCGCAAGGTTCGGGCTGTCGACTGGACGTGATAGGGGGGAGCGATGATCCCGGTGCTCATTACGGCCATGGCGTTTGGACCTCACCATCTGTTGTTAGGAGCCTGCGGTACTACAGCACGACGGGTGTCGTGATGTGCCGGAGTAGCGGGCACTGACGGAGATTTTCGTAGTGGATGACGACAGCACACTGCTCATAGTCATCGGGTGTGGGCGCGAGGGTGGTCATAGCGCCGACTGTCAGTACTGCGGCAATGGCCGTCAAGACGCCGACGGCCGGTCCGGAGCTAAATGCCGCTATGGCTGCTAGGCACGCCGCGGGGGCCATGAGCGCAGCATCTAGCGGTCTGTTCTCCCCTGGTCCGCTCAAATGAATAGCACAGAGGCGGATATCGCACGTCAGTACTATCCCGTCCGTCACAACGCGTGACCGTGATAGCCGTCACCCGGCAGTCCGTGATGCCGCGAATGCGCAGGCCGCCGTGACCGCCGACCAGGACTCAGTCAGGGCGCCGAAAGTAAGAGCAGTGCTCATCAAGCATTGCCGAACCGTGCTCACGGAGCACTGCCGCTGAATCACCAAGTAACGAGAGAATCGCTAACACCCCGCCATGGGCTCACTCGCTAAACATGCGCCCCTTGACCCAACGCCATTGACTTAAGGGGTTTGGCCGGTGAACTGGGATGTTACGTGTGCGGCCTGCGTCAGCCCGTGGTGGCGGTGTCCCGCGCTTGTCCGGCGTGTCGCGGGCGTAGATCGGCTGGAATGAGCGGCGGCTCCTGGTATGAGGACTGATGTCTGAAGTCAGTTCTAGCCCAGGAGCCGTGCATGGAGTTCTACCCGACTTTGCCTGCTGACGCCAGCCCAGTGGCCGGTGGCATGGATGCTCGCGGCGTGAGGCCGGGGATCGTCGCGGTGCGGCCCGCTGACCTGCGCCGTCCCGGCCGGGGCGGGGTGTCGGCTTTGCTGCCCGGCCCGGCGGGCCGGCCGGTGACTTCAGGTGAGGATCTGGTGTTCTGCCATCAGGTGACGGTCGCGCCAGCGGTGGTGCGGCGCAGCGGCGATGTGCAGGCCGGCGGCTGGCTCCCCGGTCACGTCACCCTCGGCCTGCTTGAGGCATACCTGCCGGCTGGGGAGATCGAGGAGCTGGTGGAGGATTTCGGCTGCGCAGAGGAACGGCAGCGGCTGCTGCCGGCCGCGATGACGGTCCGGCTGCTGGTGGCGATGACCTTGATGCCGGACGCGCCGGTGCCGGAGGTGACCTTGCGGGTGGCCGGGCTGCTGGCGTGCCTGCCGTGGGCGCGGCCCTGGCACGTGCCGGGTACCGAGGCGGTCACCCGCCGCCTGGACATGATCCCCGCGGAGCTGTCCGGGGCGCTGTTCTGGCTGGTCGCCGGGCCGATCGCCGATCCGGGTGCGCCGGGGATGCGGTGGCGGGGGCTGCTGCTATGCGCCCTGGACGGGTTCCAGGTCCGGGTCCCGGACACCAAGGCGAACCGGAAGTATTTCGGCTCGTCCGGCACCGCGGATAACTCGTCGCCGTTTCCCCAGGTCCGGGCCGTCATACTCACTGCCGCACGGGCCAAGGCCACCCTCGGCATGGAGTTCGGCCCCTCCTGCGACGGGGAGCAGACCCTGACCCGGCGGCTGGCCAGATCCCGTCCCGGGATCTTCGCGGCGGGCCGGCTGATCCTGATGGACCGCAATTTCCCGGGATTCGCCCTGATCAAGGCGATCCGCGCCCAGGGCGCGCACCTGCTGATGCGGATGAAGTCCGATATCGTCCTGCCGCTGCTCAAGGCACTGCCGGACGGCTCGTATGAGTCCTTCCTGTCCGACGGCGCCGACCGCATCCCGGTCCGCGTCGTGGAATACGACGTGAAAGTCCCCGGCCCGGGCGGCGCCGGGGACGAGCTGTACGCTCTGGCCACCACGCTGACGGACTGGCAGGCATACCCCGCCGCGGAACTGGCCGCCTGCTACCCGGACCGGTGGGCCGCGGTGGAAACCGTCATCGGCGAGGACAAGTCCGCGATCACCGGCGCGGGCCCCTCCCGCGGCCCGATCCTGCGCTCGTCGTCCCCGCACCAGGTCACCCAGGAGATGTGGGCCTGGATCACCGCCACCCAGCTGGTCCGCATCCACGGCTGCCACGCCATCCAGGCCGGCACGGCCGCCCAGCTCACCGCCGCTCCCGGCAGCGAGCCGAAGGCGCCGGCCACGCCCGCCCGGGTGTCGTTCACGACCGCCCGCCGCGAGGCCGTCCGCTCGATGACCCAGACCCTGGCGCCCGCGACTGCCCCCGCCTCAGTGCTCGCTGCCGCCGCCGCGCTGGCCAGCTCCCGGATCCTCGCCGCCCTGCTGCCCGTCCGGCCGCCCCGCCACCGCGAACGGTGCACCAAGGGCCGCCAGCAGTTCCCGTCCTCGCCGGCCACCGGGCGGGTACCCGCCAGCACCGGCGAGGCCACCATCACCATCTACCCCGCCGGGCAGATCATCTACGCCGGCGCCCGCACCGCTCCTGCAGCCAGCCCGGCCTCCGGCGACACTTCCTAACCCGGTCATCCTGCATAAACGACCCGGAAGGAGAAACCCCGTCCCGGCCCGTGGAACCGGCGCCCCCCCCGGAGCGACATCCGGGCTACTGTCATGCCCACCGCCATGTCCCCCGCTTCTGAGGATGTCCATGTAGCGGGGGGTTTCCGTCACTGACGGTGTCGTCGTGGCTCGGGTTAGGTCATGTGGCGGGCGGCATGTGGTGGACGGCGTCACCGTGGCCATGTCGGCATGGGAAATGGCCCTCCCTGAATCTTTGCGTGGATACCGGGGAGGGCCGTGGGAGCGGTGCGAGGTGGCACCACGGTGGTCACGGTACGAGGTTCACAGGAGTCTGTCGAGGCGCGGCTGCGGTCGGGGGAGCTGGCGTGCTGGTGCGGCGGGACGCTGCGGCTGTGGGGGCATGCCCGGCCCCGCGTGGTGGTGACGTTCGCCGGGCCGGTGCTGGTGCGGCCGCGGCGTGCGGTCTGCGACGGCTGCGGCCGGACGCATGTGCTGCTGCCGGCGTTCCTGCTGTCGAGGCGGAGGTATGCGGCGCCGGTGATCTTCGCGGCGCTCGCGCTGCGGGCGGCCGGGCTGAAGGTCGCGTCGGTGGCGGCCCGGCTGCGGCTGCCGTCACCGGGCCGGGCTGGCCAGTGGTGGAGCGTGCCGGTCTCGACGGCCGGGTCGTGGCTGTCCCGGTTCGCCTCCCGGGCCGGGCAGTTGCGGCAGGCGTTGCTGGGGCTGCTGCCGCTGGCCGACCCGCGGGGCCGGCCGGTCGCGGCGGCCGGGTCGGTCACCGGGGATGCGCTGGCCGCGCTGGAGGCGGTGACCGCGGGGATGCGGTCCCGGTTCGGGCTGGACACGCTGGCGGTCCATGAGGTGGCCGCGCACCTGACCGGCGGGATGCTGCTCGCCCCGGCGGTCCCGGTCCTGGCGGGCAACACGACCCTGATCGCGGTGGCCGCCGTTTCCTCTTCCTGACCGCCAGCCGGGCCGGCCAGGGTCGCCGTTGAGTCCCGTTTACGGCGAATCGAGGAGGAAGCAGATGACGGCAGCTGACCGGGACGCCGCGACCCGGCGGGAGCGGGCACAGACGATCGCGCTGTGGCGGTGGTCGCTGATCGAGCCGGCGATCGATCCTGGACTGACATCCCGCCAGCGCGGCGCTATCGTGCGGGACCTGGCCGCCCGCGAGCACGCCGGGCCGTCCGGGCGGACGGTGAGCGTGTCCCGCAAGACGATCGACCGGTGGATCGCCGCCCGCCGGGCGGGCGGGTTTGATGCGCTGGTGCCCGCGCCCAGGCAGTGCTCGCCGCGCACCGACCCGCAGGTCGTCGGCCTGGCGGTCGGGCTGAAGAAGGAGAACCCCGCGCGGACCGCGGCGCAGGTCCGCCGGGTCCTGATCGCGCAGCTGGGCTGGGCGCCGTCCGAGCGGGCCCTGCAGCGGTGGTTCGAGGCCCGGGAGCTGGCCACCCGGCCCGATGGCCGGCCGCCGCAGGCCTACGGGAGGTTCGAGGCAGGCCGGGTGAACGAGATCTGGACCGCCGACCTGATGAACGGCCCCGACGTCGGCGGCCGGGCCTGCCACCTGGCCGGCATCATCGATGATCACAGCCGGTTCCTGACCGGGCACCAGTTCGTCCGCCAGCCGGACGCGGTCCGGTTCGCCGGCGTGCTGCGCGCCGCGATCACCGCCCACGGCGTCCCCTCGGTCTTGTATACCGACAACGGATCTTGCTTTGCCGACGCCTCGCTGCAAAGGACGTGCGCGGTGCTGGGCATCAAGCTGACCCACAGCCAGCCGGGGCGGCCGATGGGCAGGGGCAAGATCGAAAGAGTATTCGAGACCATTCAGCAGCAGTTCCTGGTCGAGGTCACCGCCGGCGGCGACCCGGCCCGGCACCCGGTCGCCGACCTGGACCAGCTCAACGACCTGCTCGATCACTGGGTCCGCGAGGTCTACCACCAGCGGCCCCATTCGGAGACCGGGCAGCCGCCGGCCGAGCGGTATGCAGCAGCAGGCCCGGCCACCGTGCCCGACGCCATGGTGCTGCGCGAGGCGTTCTGCTGGAGCGCGGTCCGGCTGGTCCGCAAGACCGCCACCGTTTCCCTCGAAGGCAACGAGTACTCGGTGGACCCGTTTCTCGCCGGCCGGAAAGTCGAGCTGGTCTTCGACCCGTTCGACATGACAAAGCTGGCCGTCTGGTGGGCCGGGCGGAAGGTCGGCACCGCCGTCCCGCAGGTCATCGGCCGGCACGCCCACCCCAAGGCGCCGCCGGACGAGGACCCCGAGCCAGTACGGTACACCGGCATCGACTACCTCGCCCTGGTCGCCGGCACCGGGCAGGCCGCCGCCCGCGGCGACCGGCTCCGCCTGGCCAACCTCGCCGGCAGCGACAACACCCCCGGCGGCAACGGCACCGGCCAGCAGCAGGATGAGCGAGAGGACGGGCAGTGAGCGCCCCGGCCATGCCGGCCGCCCGGCTGGCCTGCCTGCTGCAGGACACCGCGGCCGGTATCTGCGCCGACACCGCCGCCGTCGCCCTGATCACCGCCCACGATCATTTCCTGCACCAGCCCGGCTTCCGCCGCATCATCGCCGCCGGCAGCAGCATCTGCTCCGGCGAGCCCGTCGCCGTCATCCGGTGGCGAGCTGCCATCCACGCCCTGGAGGCCGGGCTGCTGCCCTGCTCGGCGTCGGAGCAGGCGATCCTGCGGATCGCCGCCAGCCTCGGCGACGACACCATCGGCGTGCACCTGCGCCAGGTACTGGGCGGCCTGGACTCCCGCAACATCACCCTGGTCACCGGCGCGATCACCGCTGCCAACGGCAGCTGACACCCGGAACGGAGAAACCCTGATGATCGAGACCCTGCAGTCCCACTGGGGCTTTACCGTCATGCCGTTCGGGCCGGGGATCCCCGTGCCCGGCCTGTTCGGCTCCGCCGCGCACAACGAAGCCGTCGCCCGGCTGCGCTGGCTGATCTCCGCCCGCGGGCTCGGGGTCTTGACGGGGGAAGTCGGCTCCGGGAAGACCGTGGCGCTGCGCGCCGCGGTCAACGGGCTCGACGCCTCCCGCCACACCCTGATTTACCTGCCTAACCCGCAGGTCGGCACGAGAGGGATTCACGGCGCCGTTGCCATGGCGCTGGGCCAGGCGCCGCGGTTCCACCACGCCACCCTGATCCCCCAGGTCGAGGCCGCCCTGGCCGCCGAGGCCGGGGAGAGAAACCGGAATGTCATCCTGGCGATCGACGAATCGCACCTGATGACGCACGACCAGCTCGAAGCGGTCCGCATGCTAACCAACAGCGAGCTTGATTCTGGGTCGCCGCTGACGATCCTGCTGATCGGCCAGCCCACGCTGCGGCGCCGGCTTCGCGTCGGTGACATGGCGGCCCTGGACCAGCGCGTCCAGCTCCGCTACCACATTCCCGCGCCCGCGCTCAGCCCGGACGAAGCCGGCGGGTACATCCGCGCTCACCTGTCCCGGGCAGGCCGGTCCGACACCCTGTTCTCCGACGATGCGGTCCGCGTCATCCACGGCCACGCCCGCGGCCTGCCCAGAGCGATCAACCGGCTCGCCACCGGCGCGCTGCTAGCCGCCTGCACCACAGGCAAGACCATCGTGGATGAATCCTCAGCCCGCACCGCCATCAGCGAAGAAGCCGCCGCGACAGACTGACCACCACGCCGCCACCTCGTCCACCAGCAGCCCCGCCCGGCAGCCGCCGGGCGGGGCTCTACGTGCCCCGGCGTCCTCATCCGCAGTGTCGCCGTCATGGACATCCTGAGCGACGGCGAACACGCCACAGCAAAACGCCCAGGAAAACCCATACGGGCATACACGGCCGATACAACCCATAGAACACCTAACACCTAAAAGCAATGGCGTTGCCCCTTGACCTGCACGGTAAACGCCATCCACGATGCCGGCCCGAAGACGAGCTTCGCGCCCTCCGGGTCCTTGCTGTCGCGCACCGCGATCATGCGGCGGGTAGGTGCGACTTCGACGCAGCTGCCGCCATTGCCGCTGTATGTGCCGCGCTCGAAGAAGCCCCGCCCAGCACCAGCAAGACCCCACTCTGCTCGACGAGCTGCCGTACCTGGGCGACATCCTCACCGAAGCCCCCAACGGCCTGACCGAACGGCTGCTGGACGCCTTCGACGTCCAAGCGGTCTACAACCGGGACAAAAACCAGGTCACCATCCACGCCACCCTCACCGACGCCACCCCCCAGGCCATCCGCGACCTGCTCACCGACCCGCGCGCCGACCACAACACCCCGCTACAATCACAACCAGGGACCACAGGCCAAGATCATGTTGGCCATTTGACCGGGCACACTGGGTCGCCCCCCCGGGCTAACACAGCTACCAGCTCGGTGGCGGCGGGGTGCGCCGCCGGGTGGCCGATCGACAGGCCGCTGCCGGCATCGAAGAACTGCAGGTTGGCTGTGTCGATGGCGAGCTCGACCGGCTGGCTGGGGCGGACCTTGGACCGGGCCGAGACCCGCGCGGTCCACAGCGACTTGCCGCCGGCCAGCGCCGCGACGCTCCCGTCTTCCCCGCTGTCCCCGGTGGCCGCGTCGGTGATGCTGGCGTGCTCGACCGGCGGCGCGTCGATCGTGAAGATCACGTGGATCCCGCTGCCGAGTTCCTCGGTGACGCCCGCGGTCACCCGCATGCGCGCCCAGCCCGTGCCGGCCAGCGTGACGTCCTCGAAGCCGGACGGCCGGATACCCAGGATGATCTTGCGCCCGAAGTACGTGTCGAGGCCCGGCTTGTTCTCGATGACCGCGGCGGGCACCGCGAGCTTGAACCCGGCGAAGGCGACCACGGGCCCGTCGTCCCGGGTGAGCTCGGCCGTGACGAAGTTCATCGCCGGCGAGCCGATGAGGCCGGCCACGAAGAGGTTGACCGGCGACTCGAACAGGCGCTGCGGCGTATCGACCTGCTGCAGCCGGCCGTCGCGCATGACGCAGACCCGGTGGCCCAGTGTCATGGCCTCGACCTGGTCGTGCGTCACGTGGATGGTGGTGACGCCGAGGCGCTCGTGCAGCTGGCTGAGGGACGCGCGCATCGAGACCTGCAGCTTGGCGTCGAGGTTGGACAGCGGCTCGTCCATCAGGAACGCCTGCGGTTCGCGGACGATCGCGCGGCCCATCGCCACGCGCTGCCGCTGGCCACCAGACAGGGCGGCCGGCTTGCGCTTGAGATACCGGTCGAGGCCGAGCATCCTGGCCGCGTCGGCGACCCGGCGCTTGATCTCGTCCTTGGGAGTCTTGCGCAGCTGCAGGCCGAACGCGAGGTTCTGCTCGACCGTCATGTGCGGGTAGAGCGCGTAGTTCTGGAACACCATGGCGACGTCCCGGTCCTTGGGCGGAAGATCATTCACTATGCGGCCGCCGATCGTGATGGTGCCGGAGCTGATCTCCTGCAGTCCGGCGATCGATCGCAGCGCGGTGGACTTGCCGCAGCCCGACGGGCCGACCAGGACCATGAACTCGCCGTCCTTGACTTCGAGGGACAGCCCGTCGATGGCCTTCACGCCACCGGCATAGACCTTGTCGATGTGATCAAGGACTATCCGGGCCATAGTGCTCCCCCGCGTTATCGGCCCGGGTCCAGGGCCTGTGTCAGATGTCCTGGCCGGCAGCGTAACTTCGCGATCGTCACGCGTTAAGATCACCACGATCGATGTTACAGTAGTGTAAAGATTGAGATCATTCCGTTATGCAGAGTGGCCGATGTGGGACCAGGCGCCCGCCGCATAGCCGGGCGCAATCCGTACCGTCCTGGCCGGCGCTACGGTGACGGGGTGGAACAGATCGACCGCACCATCGTCTCGCTCCTGTCCGGTGACGGGCGGATGAGCTTCACCGAACTGGCCAAACGGACCGGGCTGTCGGTGTCGGCGGCGCATCAGCGCGTCCGCCGGCTTGAGCAGGGCGGGGTGATCAAGGGGTACGCGGCACTGTGCGACGCCGATGAGATCGGTCTCCCGCTGACCGCGTTCATCTCGATCAAGCCCTTCGACGCGGCCGCCCCCGACGACATGCCGCAGCGGCTGGAGCCGATCGCGGCGATCGAGGCGTGCCACAGCGTGGCCGGGGACGAGAACTACATCCTGAAGGTGCGGGTGGCATCCCCGGCGGCCCTGGAGGACCTGCTGCAGGAGATCAGGGGAGTGGCGGGGGTATCGACGCGGACGACGATCGTGCTGAGCACCCCGTACGAGAACCGGCCGCCCACCGTCACCTGACGTAGCCCGGCGCCGGCCCTCTCCTGACTCGGGCGGGCGTCCCCCACGGGGCGGGACGGCGGGCACGGTCAGGACTGCTCGCCGTCGCGGGCCCGCAGCCCGTCCAGGGTGAGAGACAGCAGCCGGTCGGCCTGCTCCGGGGTCCGTTCCGTGGCGACCACGACCCCGTGCACCAGCATCAGCACGTCCATCGGGGTGAGATCGGCGCGCACGGCCCCGGCCTGCTGGGCGCGCTCCAGCAGCCGCCCGGCGGTGTCGCGCATGATCTGGCTGCACGCGCTGATGACGTCAGAGTCCCGGCCTCGTGCCGCGATCAGCGCGCTGGCCAGGCCGCGCTTGGTGACGAGGTAGCTGGCCAGCACGCGCAGCCAGCCCGCGAACGCCTCCCCGGCCGAGGCGGAGCCGGCCAGTTCCTCACCCCGGGCGCAGACCGTGTTGACCTGGGTCCGGTACGCGGCCTCTTGCAGGTCAAGCCGGGTGGGGAAGTGCCGGTAGAGCGTGCCGATCCCGACTCCGGCGCGGCGCGCGATGTCCTCCAGCGGCGCATCGGCGCCGTTCTCCGCGAAGGCCACGGTCGCCGCGGCGAGCAGGCGCTCATGGCTGCGCCGCGCGTCCGCCCGCATGGGCACCGCCGCGGTGGGCTGGTCCGGCGCCGCCGCCGTGGGCTGCAGGGGCGTGTGCGTTGTCCTCATCGGCCTTCACCATCAATAAACCGTTGCCAAAGCGGAGGGTTCCTCCGTATAGTAACCGGAGTAGACCTCCGCTTCTATCCCGAGTGTACCGCCTGGCCAGCGGGCCCTCGAATGCGGAAGTGAACTGACCACAACGTGGAGGCATTATGTCTTCTTCCCCTGCTGTCTCACCGGGGGCGCCGGCCGGTCCGGGGCGCCGCCGGGGTGCGCCGCGCCGCGGCTACGGCCACCGCGGTATCGCCCTGGTCATCCTGCTGTGCGCCCAGCTGATGGTCATCCTGGACGCCACGGTGGTGAACATCGCGCTGCCGGAGATTCAGCACGGCCTGCACTTCAGCGCGACCGGCCTGTCCTGGGTGATGAACGGGTACACGCTGACGTTCGGCGGGCTGCTGCTGCTCGGCGGCCGCGCCGGTGACATCCTTGGCCGGCGGCGGCTGTTCCTCATCGGGGTCAGCCTCTTCACCCTCGCCTCGCTGGCCGGCGGCCTGGCCAGCTCGGCCGGGCTGCTGCTGGCCGCGCGCGCCGTGCAGGGCGCCGGCGGGGCGCTGGCCTCGCCCGCGGTGCTGGCGCTGATCGTGGGCAGCTTCCCGGAGGGCCGCGAGCGGACCCGGGCCCTGGCCGTCTACACGGGCGTCGTCACCGGCGGGGCGTCGCTCGGCCTGGTGCTCGGCGGCGTCATCACCGAGTGGCTGTCGTGGCGCTGGGTGCTGTTCATCAACGTGCCGATCGGGCTGATCGCGCTGGCCGCGGCGCCACGGTTCGTGGCCGAGACACCGCGCCAGCCGGGCCGCTTTGACGTGGCCGGCGCGGTCACGTCGACCGTCGGCATGGCCTCGCTGGTGTACGCGTTCATCCGGGCCGCCGCCAGCGGGTGGGGCGACGCGCTGGCGATCACCGCGTTCGCGGTGGCCGCACTGATGCTCGCCGCCTTCCTGCTCACCGAGAGCCGCGCCCGCCAGCCGATCACGCCACTGCGCCTGTTCACCGACGTCAGCCGCTCCGGGTCCTACGTCGCGCGGCTGCTGCTGGTGGCCGGGATGTTCGGGATGTTCTTCTTCCTGACCCAGTTCCTGCAGGACGTTCTCGGCTTCAGCCCGCTGCGGGCCGGGATCGCCTTCCTGCCCATGACCGTCATGCTGTTCGGCGTGTCGCGGGCGGCTCCCCGGCTCATGGCGCTCGCCGGGCCCCGGACGCTGATGGTCGCCGGCATGGTGCCCGTCGTCATCGGCATGGCATGGCTGTCCCGCGTCTCGCCCGCCACCGGGTACTGGACCGGGGTCATCGGCGCGATGGTGCTCCTCGGCGCGGGCATGGGGACCGTGTTTGTGCCGCTGACCGCGGCCTCGCTGGCCGGCGTGCGGCCGGAGGACTCCGGTGCGGCCTCCAGCATGGTGAACGTCATGCAGCAGGTCGGCGGCGCGCTCGGGCTGGCCGTCCTGGTCGCGGTGTTCGGCACGTCCAGCCGTGACGCGGCCCGGCACCCGCTGCCCGGGGCTACCCCGGCCCTGCAGGCGCATCATGTCCTCGCGCACGGCATGGCCTCGGCCTTTCTGCTCGCCGCCATCCTGGACGCAGTGGCGCTCATCGTGGTCGTCACGCTGATCCGCGCACGGCCGCCGGTGACCGCCCCGCCCCGGACGGCCGAGGCGGCAGAAGAGGCCCTCGCCGTCTGAACGAACGGGCGAACCCGGCGCCTGCCTGCCCGCGACGGACAGGCGGGCGCCGGCTGCCATCCAACGGCCACTGTCGAGATGGTGGCGATATGGACACTTTCCGGTAAATTCGGGATCTTTCGTCGCTAGCCGGGCCGAAGGTGTGTGTTAATGTCAAGCCGCGCGTGTGGCCCGCAGGGGCGGCCATGACCGGGCGGAAGCCGGGAGGAGCGGGCAGCGGCCCGGAGAGGCCTCCTCCAGGCGCCCGGCGCATTTGCCCCCGGGGGTCCAGGCGGGGGTCAGCCCCGGCCGATGGAGGGCATGTTCGTCGCCATGATCGTTATGAACTCGACGTTGGCGTCGAGCGGCAGGTCCGCCAGTACGGCGCCGGCCATGTGCCGCCCTGTCCCCGAGCCGGCCCGGTGATCACGACGACCGGCGGTGGCCCCGGCATCAGGCGGTGACCGTCACGGGCACGGCCTCGGTGTAGCGGACCCGGCCGAAGTACATGACCTTGATCAGCGCCCACCACTGGGTGCCGGGCCGGGCGGCGGCGGGAACCCTGGCCCGGAAACTCGGCGCGGCGCGGCCACCCGGATTGATCCGGAAGCCCTGCGTCCACGGGCCGAGCGCTTCCCAGCTGCCGAACGGCGACACGAGCTGCGCCTCCCCGCGGATCTCCGACGCCAGGCCGCTGGACAGCTCGACGGTGAGGTCGGCGGCGCCGCCGGGCGCGAGCCGCAGCGCCGGCGTGAGCATGGTCAGGCCGAGTTCGGCGGCCGTCGCCGCTGTGTTCGCCTCGATCAGTGGCAGCACGTCCTCCAGGGGGAGATACAGGTCGGGATCGCCGGGACCGCCGGCTTGCACCACGGCCGCGTCCTCGATCACCTGGCCCAGGTCGTCGGAGATCTGCGCCGCGACGACGTAGCGGCCGGCCGGTGTGCCGGGACGGGCCCGGACGAGCACATCCCAGTCCGCGTAGCCGCGGGCGGGCAGGTCGTAGGCGACCGCGCTGACGTTCCCGGGCGCCGGATCACCGAAGTCGGCGGACAGCCCGTCGGGCACGAGCAGCCGGAGCGTGCCCGAGGCCGGCTCGGGGCCGCACGCCACGGTTACCCGGAGCGGCGCGGCCGGCTGGCCCGGGCCAGCACCGCCCGGGCCAGCACCGCCCGGGCCAGCACCGCCCGGCGAAGCGGAGCCGCTGAGGCTCAGGCCGCTCAGGTGCGGCGAGACGTGCACCGCCACCGGCAGGTTGCCGGCCGGGGCGGGCCCCTTCCCGTGCAGCCAGTACCGCCCGTACACCGGCTGGGCAGGCTCCAGCAGGCCGGCCAGGGCGCCCTCCGGGACTGCCGTCTCCGCGAGCAGGTTCGTCGTGCCCTGCGGCACCGGCGGCTCGGCGTCCAGGGCCATGGCCGGCGGCACGACCGGCCGCACCACCGCGGTCACGGTGCCGAACGGCGGGATGTCGACGATGACCTCCTCGTCCCGCACCGGCAGCGGGCCGAGGTCCCGCTCCTCGAGCAGATCGGTCAGCTGCGCCGAGGCGACGCCGCCACGCAGCTGGACCCGCGCCCGGGCCGGCCGCCCTTCGGTTTCCCGCAGCCGTACGGTGAGGCCGTCCGCGGCCGCGGGCAGTCCCGGCCCGCCCCGCGCCAGCGGGTTGCCGTGCGGTTTCAGCGCGCAGAGCATCACCGCGGGGTGATCGACGGAGACCAGGCTGACCCCGGGCGCGAGGGCTGCGGCCGGGCCGCCGCCCTCGCAGGTGATCAGCTCGTGATTGTATGCGGTCCCGGCGGCGCTGAACCCGGCGTCCCGCCAGTCGCCCGGCCCCGCGGCCAGCGCGTATTCGAACGTGTGGCTCCAGTGCTGCCAGGCGAAGCTGCTGCCGTCCGGCGCGGTGCGCCGGTCGCCGTCGATCCACACCCCGGCCGGCCACGCACCGCAGCCCCGCATCAGCGACATGTGCAGCGTGCCGTCCGGGCTGACGGCGCAGCCCGGGGTGCCCCGGTTGAGCAGCGCGACGGACTGGTCCGCCAGCGACGCGTCACTGTCGGTCACGCGGTCCGCGATATCGGCGGCGGGCACCTCCACCACGGCGTCGGCCAGATCCTCGGTGAGGCTGGCGATCGCCGCGGCCAGGGCGTCGGGCGCGCCGGGTTTGCCGGGCGCGCCGCGGCCGGCCACGATCAGCACCGGCAGGTCCGCTGCGCCCCGCAGGTCAGCGCTGGGCACGAATGTTTCCGAACGGGCCCGGGCCGCGGGCAGCCACAGCCGCGCGGTGCCGCCCGCCTCGAGCCGCGCACCGAGTTCCTTGGCGTAGGCGGAACCGGCCGCGCTGAGGGCCTCGGCGGTGAACGGGTTGTCCTCCGGGCCGCCGAGCGCGATCCGCACGTCGGGCAGGTTGGAATCCGCGTCGAGCGAGCCGTACCGGGGGCCGTCCGATTGTGAGCAGGTGGCGGTGACGCCCGCCGCGGCCAGCGCCGCGATCAGGTCGCGGATGGCGTCCCGGCCGGTCTGCGCCGTCCCGGGGGCCGTCCCGGGGGGCGTCTTGGGGCTGATCACCTCGGCGACGCCGATCGCCTGGGTCAGGCACGTGCCGTCCGCGCCGGTGAGCGCCACCCGCGCGGTGGAGCCCACGCCGAACCAGTCGTGCGCCGGGTTGTCCAGCGTGAACCAGTGCTCGGCGGCGTCGACGTCCGGGTGGCCGAACGGGCGCCCGATGGCGGCCGTCGCCGTCTGGTACACCGGCAGGCCGCCGGGCACGTCGGCGGGGAAGCGGACCCGCAGCAGCCGGTCCTGCCCGGCGTCGCCGTCCACGTGGGTGCGGAACTCCGCCCGCTGCTCGCCGTCCCACAGCAGCGTCTCCTGGGTGACCGTCAGCCCGCCCAGGCCGAATTCGGCGATCAGGCGCGAGCCGACGGGGCAGCGCTCGGCCCGGACCCGCGCGGGGGCGGCCGCCGAGCCCCGGCCCGGCCCCTTCGGTTGCAGGTGCCAGGGGCCCTCGCCCCAGTGCGGATGGGACGGGTATTCCTCCGTCAGGACCATTTCGTTGCCGGGGCCGCGCAGCAGGTTCTTCCCGGTGCGCTTGTCGGTGATGGCGACCAGCGTCCCGCCGCGCGCCGGGTCGGCCGTCACCTGGAACCTCTCGTTCTCGATCGACGTGCCGGGCGCCCCGGCCCATCCGCGCAGCGCCCCCGGCTGTGCTGCGCCAGGGGCCAACCCGGTGGGCTCCGCCGACGCCCAGTAGGCGCGGTAGCCGACGGCGGGCACGTCCGCGGCGCGGAAGGTCACGGTCACTTCGGCCAGCGTGTGGTCCGCGTGCCGCCGGATGCCCTCGGCCAGCGCGGGAAGCTCCGCACCGTGGTGATCTCGCACCGTGATCCGTTCGGTGCCGGGATCTTCGATCGTCAGCGCGAACCGGGCCAGGCCGGACCGCGGCCGGGAAAGGGTGTTGAAGACGCACAGCGTCGTCTCCCACCCGGGCGCGGTCGCCGCACCGCGCGCGCCGGATTCGCCGGGCGCGCCCGCCAGGTGCCGGGCGGCCGCGGCGCGCGCCACGTCGCCGCGTTCCCAGGCCTCCCGCCAGCCGGCCAGCAGATCGAGATAGACCTGGTCGCCCTCGGTGCCGGTGATCGCGTCGTGATGGGCGCCGTAGGCAATCTGGCGCCACGCCTTGTCGATCGACTCGGCCGGGTACGGCGCGCCGGCCAGCCAGGCGAGCGTGGCCAGCTGCTCGCCGTCCTGGCAGGCGACTTCGGCCGCGCGCTGCGCCTGCTTGGTGTCGATGTAGGAGACGTCCTTGCCGTTGTAGATGGGGTTCATGTCCCGGCTCTGCGGCGTGATCCACGCCCCGGTGCCCGCGGCGTCGGACCGGACGGCGTCGAAGAAATCGGCCGGCACGGCGGTCACGAACTTCGGCCAGACGTAACGGGCGTTCCAGTCCCGGTGGATCTCGGTCACCCAGCGCGGTGGGATCACGTGGTCGGCGCCGACCGGAAGCAGCACGTTGCGGGTCGCGGCGACCTCGGCGAGCGACCGGAACTGGCTGTACGCCTCGGCTTCCGCCGCCGCCAGGTCCGGCAGCCGCTGCATCTGCCAGCCGGCGCCATAGTGGTTGGCCATGTACGACGTGAGCAGGCCGCGGCCGTCCGGTGACATCCACTCGAACTCGCTGGCGAACTGCATCCGCCGGTTCCCGCCCTCGGTGCCGGACGGGCCCCACTGGTGGAACGGGCCCCGCGCCCACGAGGACGATGTGAGCCCCGCCGCCGCCATCAGCCCCGGGTACCCGGGGTCGTGCCCGAACACGTCCAGCATCCACGCGCTGCGCGGGTCGCCGCCGAGGACGTCGCGCTGGAAGTCGACCCCGAAAACGGCGTTGCGGATCGTCGCCTCGGCGCCGGTGAGGTTGGTGTTCGGCTCGTTGTAGTTGCCGCCCACGATCTCGACCCGGCCGTCGGCGATGAAGCGCCACAGGTCCGCCCGGTCTTCGGGGTACGCGTCGAAGTGCGGCTTGAGGTAGTCGATCTCGGCCAGCACGAACTTGTAGTCGGGGTCCTTCCGGGCCTTCTCCAGATGCAGGCGGACCAGTTCGAACGCGGTCCGGACCTCCGGGAGCTCGCCGTCGTTGTCCGGCAGCAGCAGCCGCGTCTCGGTGAACTGGCCCTGGGTGCCCCACCACACCGGGTCGTAGTGGAAGTGGCTGACCATCCACATGGTCCAGCCCGGCCCGGCCGCCGTCACCTCGGCCGCCAGGTGCGCCGGGGTGACCGCCGCGGCCGCCCTCCGGCCGCCGGCCCCGCGGGCGGGCGCCGCGACCGCCGTGACCGTACGCGGGCTCCCGGCCTGGTACGGCACGGCGACCTCCACCGGGACCTCGGCCGTCAGCGTGGCGTCCGGCTCAAGGCCGGTGATGCGGGCCGGCACCGGGGTGGTCACGCCGGCGCCGTCCACGCATACCTCGACCGTGAGATGCGGATCGGTGACCATGTCCGGGCCGTCATTGACCAGAGTGACCTGAATGATCTGCAGCGGACGCTGGGCCGTGCCGGCGAACAAATCGGTGGAAGTGACCGCAGTAATCCGCATAAGTCTATGGTCGCACGCGGGCCCGGGAGGACGGCAAACCCTGACCGCTACGCAGACGGGGGAGTTGCCCGGCAAGACCCCGGCCAACTGCGCCTTTCATCTGCGGACGCTCGCCAAGTACGGGCTGGTGGAGGAGGCCGGCGGAGGCAAGGGCCGGGAGCGGCCCTGGCGCCGGGTCAACCGCGGGTTCAACGTGAGCATCACGCAGGATGACCCGCAGGCGGCTGCGGCGGCCGGCGTGCTGGACGAGTTCTGGACCAACCGGACCCTGGACCGGGCGCACGCCGCCCTGCGACGCAAGCGGACCTGGCCCGCGAAGTGGCTGGGAGTGCTGGGGGAGAGCCAGACCATCGCCTACATCACGCCGGCCGAGGCCGGTGGAACGTGAGCTGGACGAGGCTGTCGCCGGGCGACGTGCCCGGGCCGCGGGCCAGCCACGTTCCTCCCCCTGGATGATCATCATCTCCGCCGGCCGGCCAGGCTCAGCCGGCGGCCGGGCCGGGTCCCGCTCAGCGCGACCAGGGCACCCAGCACCGCCACCCCGGTGATGAGCGCCAGCGCGGGCCGGTAAGCGCCCAGGGTGGCCTGGGCCGTCGTCACCTGGCTGGCTCCGCCCGCGTCCACCACCGCCGTCACGATCGCGAGCACGATGGCCCCGCCGACCTGGAAAGACGTCTGGAAGAGGCTGGCCGCCAGGCCCTGTTCCTGATCAGCCACCCCGGCCGTCGCCGCCAGGCTCAGCGCGGAGAACCCGAGGCCGAACGCGATGCCGACCCCGATCACGGCCGGCAGGATCACCGCCGGGTAGTCGGGCCGGTCGCCGACCCGCAGGAACGAGGCGTACCCCGCCACCAGGCAGACGAAGGCGATAATGGTCATGGGGACCAGGCCGAACCGCCCGATCATCCGCCCCATCCCCGTCGACAGGATCGCGACGACCACACCGGCCGGCAGGAAGGCCAGCGCCGTCGACATCGCCGACCAGCCGGCCAGGCTCTGCAGGTACTGGGTGAGCAGGAACTGGAACGCGATGTAGGAGCCAAAGAGCGTCAGCGCGCCCAGGTTCGCGCGGGTCAGCGCGCCGGAACGGAAGATGGCCAGGCGGACCAGCGGATCCCGGCTGCGGTGCTCGATGGCCACGAACCCGGCGAGCAGAACGGCGACGACAGCGAACGACCCGATGGTCCGCGCCGAGGCCCACCCGGCCTGCTGGGCCGAGACCACGGTGTACACGAGCAGCAGCATGGCCCCGGTCACCGTCAGGCCGCCGGGCACGTCGAAGTGGCGCCCCTGGCGGTCCGCCCGCTCCCCGCGCGGTATCAGCGGGAGAGCCGCGAGCAGCGTGATCAGGGCGACCGGCGCCGGGAGCAGCAGCGTCCACCGCCAGCTGACTTCGGTGAGGATTCCGGACAGGACCAAGCCGAGCGAGAAGCCGCTGGCCCCGAAGGCCGAGTAGATGCTGATCGCGCGGTTGCGCATCGGGCCCTCGCGGAACGTGGTGGTCAGCAGCGACAGCCCCGCGGGCGCGGTGACCGCGGCGGCCATGCCCTTGATGAAGCGCGCGGCGATCAGCAGGCCCGCACCGCTGACGAGCCCGCCGAGCAGGGAAGCCCCGGCGAAAAGGGCCAGCGCGGCCAGGAAGACGCGGCGGCGGCCCAGCAGGTCGGCGGCCCGCCCGCCGAGCAGCAGCAGGCCGCCGTACCCGAGCACGTACGCGCTGACGATCCACTGCAGGGACGAGGTGTTCAGGTGCAGGTCGGTGCGGATGACCGGAAGGGCGATGCCGATCATGGACACGTCGAGGGCATCGAGGAACAGCGCGCCGCAGAGGACGAGCAGGATGGCCCACATCCGCGCGTTCCACTGCTGGTCTCCGGCCGGGGAAGCGGCCTGCGGCGGGGCGGCCGGGGAAGCGGCCTGCGGCGGGGCGGCCGGGGAAGCGGCCTGCGGCGGGGCGGCCGGGGACTCTGGCCGGCCGGGCGGAACGGGCGGCCGGCGGGCGGTCGCGGACGGGGAATCGTGAAGAGCTGAGGACGTCTCCATGAGCGCGACTATATGCATGCGCATGCACTACATGCAAGAACAATTAATGTACTTGCATATTTGACGGCGGCGCACTAGAGTGTTTCCGTGGACGTGACGCAGTCCGGGCCTCCGGTGCATGAGGTGGCCGCGGATGAGGTGGTCAGTGTTTGGCGCGCCATCGCGGCCAGCCACGCCGCCGTGTGTTCCGCGCTGGAACGCGAGCTCGGCGAGCGGCACGGCCTCGGCGTGAGCGACTTTGAGGTGCTGGAACGCCTCGCCGAGAGCGTGGATCACCAGTTCCGGGCCCAGGAGCTGGCAGATGCGGTGCACCTCAGCCAGAGCGCCCTGTCCCGGCTGATCAGCCGGCTGGAGAAGAGCGGGCTGGTCGAGCGGTGCATGTGCAATATGGACCGGCGCGGCATCTACGTGACGCTGACCGAGGCCGGGCGGCAGCGGCATGCCGAGGCGGCCCCCACGCACCGGGATGTGCTGGCCGGCGTGCTGTCCGGCGCGTTCCCGGCTCCGGCTCACACTCCCGTCGGCCGTGGTCCCGACGCCTGACCGGCCGGCCACTCTCCGGGACGTCGCCGCCGCGGCGGGCGTGCACCCGGCGACCGCCTCACGCGCGCTCAGCCCCGAGACCCGGATCCTGGTCAGCGAGGAGACCGCACGCCGGGTGAGCGAGGCGGCGGCAGCGCTCGGCTACCGGCCCAACCCGGTGGCGCGGAGCCTGCGGACCCGGCGCTCGCACACGGTCGGCGTGCTGATCCCTGATCTGAACAACCCGCTGTTCCCGCCCATCGTGCGCGGGCTGGAAGATCGCCTGGCGACCGCGGGCTACGTCGCACTGATCGGCAACACCGACGGGGACAGCGGCAAAGAGCAGATCATCTTCGAGCAGATGCGGGCCCGTCACGTCGACGGGTTTGCGCTGGCGACCGCGCACGAGCGCAACCCGGTCCTGGCCGAGGCCGCCCGGGCCGAGCTGCCGGTCGTCCTGATGAACCGGCTCGCCCCGGACTACAGCTTCTCCTCGGTCTCGGTGGACAACGAGCAGGGGATGCGGATGGCGGTCGCGCACCTGGCCGCACTCGGGCACACGCGCATCGCGCACATCGCCGGGCCCCCGCAGGCCTCGACGGGCGAAGGGCGCCGCCGGGGTTTCCTGGAGGGCATGGAGGCATCCGGTCTGGCCGTGGACGACGAACTGATCGTCACGGCCAGCGGGTACACCGTGGACGAGGGGACCCGCTGCTGCCGTGAGCTGCTGGCGGGCGGCGCCCGGTGCACCGCGGTGGCCGTCGCCAACGACATGCTGGCCGTGGGCTGCTATGCCGCGCTGGACGAGGCCGGCCTGCGGTGCCCCGATCACCTGTCCCTCGTCGGGTTCAACGACATGCCGTTCATCGACCGGCTCAGGCCGCCGCTGACCACGGTCAGGTTCCCGCACTACCAGCTCGGCACCGAGGCCGCGCAGTTGCTCCTGGAGCGTGTCACCGGCCGCGACCGCCCCGTCAAGATCCTTTACCTGGCGCCGGAGCTCGTCGTCCGGGGCTCGACCGCCCCGCCCGCGGAAACCGGCGGGGAGACCGGCCAGCCCGCCCGGCCGATCCCGCTGCGCCGTACCCAGGCCCGGTCAGCCGGTGTCCCGCCCGCGTCCTGACGATGAGCCCGCCCGCGTCCTGACGATGAGCCCGCCCGCCCGGATCAGTGGCCGGACCCCGCGTTCTCCTTCTTGGCCAGGGCGGAATGCAGGAAATTGACCGTCCGGCTCCACGCCAGCTTGGCCAGGTCCTCGTTGTAGGTGCCGAGCAGGTTCTCGTCGTTGAAGAACGCGTGGCCGGCCTTGTAGAAGTGCACCTGGACCGGCACGCCGGCCTGGGTGCGGACGTTCTCCATCACCGAACGGGCCTGACCCGGGGAGATCCCCTGGTCCTGTTCGCCGAAATGGCCCTGGACGGCGGCCCGGACAGCGGAGAAGTTCTCGTCCCCCCGGAACATCCCGTAGAACACGACCGCCGCCGCGACCTTCTCACCGGCCCGGGCGGCCAGGTGCAGAACGAAGGATCCGCCCATGCAGAACCCGACCACGCCGACCGCGTCCCCGGCGACGGACGGCCGGGCCAGCAGGTAGTCGACCGCCCCGGACAGATCCTGGACGGCACGGGCGGGGGAGAGCTGGCCCGCCAGGGACGTGGCCTCTTCCTCGCTGTGCGCGGTGTGGCCGCCGTAGAGGTCGGGGGCCAGCACGACGAACCCCTCGCGCGCGAAACGGTTGCAGACGTCCGCGATGTGGTCGGTCAGGCCCCACCATTCCTGGATGACGATGAGTCCCGGACCGCTGCCGCTTTCCGGCACCGCGAGGTAACCGTGCGCGGTCCCCCCGTTGCTCGGGAAGGTGACGTTCTGGTACGGAGTCTGCTCCGTCATGGGTGTGTCCTCGTTTCACCTGCGGACCCGAGCGCACTGAGAGCCGGGCCCGTGAGCCGGTAGTTATCCCACTCGCCCATCGCGCGTGCCCCGATGGCCTTGTAAAACTCGATGGACGGCGTGTTCCAGTCCAGGACTGCCCATTCCAGCCGCCGGTACCCGCGCTCGACGCAGATGCGCGCCAGTTCGGCGAGCAGCGCCTTCCCGTAGCCGCGTCCCCGCGTCCCGGGCTCGACGAAGAGGTCTTCGAGGTAGATCCCGTGCGTGCTGGTCCACGTCGAGTAGTTCAGGAACCACAAGGCAAAGCCCACGACGGCACCGTCTTCGCCGACCGCGACGTGGGCGTAGACCGCGGGATCGCTGCCGAACAGTGACCGCCGGAGGTCATGCTCGGTGGCCGTGACCTCAGGCAGGCATTCCTCGTACCGGGCCAGCTCCCGGATGAGCCGGTAGATCGCCGGGACGTCCTCAGGCCGGGCAACCCTGATCATGCCCTCAAGATAGCGAGCGTCGCAGGGCTACTTTTTGCGGGCCAGGGTCAGGCCGTCGCCGAGGGGGAGCATGACCACTTCGACCCGGTCGTCGGCGGCGGCGTGGTCGTTGAAGTCACGGATGGCCTGGACGAGCTCGCTTTCGTTGCCAGCGTCGATGACCCGGCCGTGCGAGAACGTGTTGTCCACGAGGATGGCGCCGCCGGGGCGGACCCGCGGCACGACCTCGTTCCAGTAGCCCAGGTAACCGGTTTTGTCGGCGTCGATGAACGCGATGTCGAACTGCGAGCGGCGGGGCAGCGACCGCACGGTGTCCAGGGCCTGCCCGAGCCGCAGCTCGATCTTATCCGTGAGCCCCGCCCGTTCCCAGTACTTGCGGGCCACCGAGGTCCATTCGTCGCTGAGGTCGCAGCACAGCAGGTGCCCGTCGGCTGTCAGCCCGCGGGCCAGGCAGATGGAGGAGTATCCGGTGAACGTGCCGATCTCTATCGCCGAACGGGCCCCGATCAGGCGCGTCAGGATCGTCATGAACGTGCCCTGCTCGGGGGCGATCGGCATGCTTACTTCGGCGGGGAACCACTCGGCCGTTTCGTGTGCGAGCTCGCGCAGGATGGCGTCGGGCGGCGCGCTGTGCGCGCAGAGGTACGCGTTGATGTGGATGCCGATCTGTTCACTTCGCTGTGTCACACGCATAACTTAACCGACCTGGCTTCCCCGGCCCGAGGATGGCCGCGAACAGGCGGCGGGGCGCCGGGCCCGCCGGGCCGGGCCGGGCGGGCCGGGGCGGGCCGGGCTGGGACGGGCCGGGGCGGGACGGTCCCGCGGGAATGTACGCTCATCGCCGATGAGCACACCTCTGGCGGCGCGCTATCGTCTCGCCGTGGCCGTGCTGACGGCCGTTCCGGCCGCCGCCTACCTCACCTACGGCCTGGTGCAGTACGCGACCTTCCGTTCGTCCGGCGCCGCTGGGCGGCGCGGTCCATCCGCGCCGGCCGGCGGCCACCCGCCAGAACATCAGGGCCCTGGTGCTCCGGCTGGCCCGGGAGAACCCCGCATGGGGCTACCGCCGGATCCATGGGGAGCTGGCCGGCCTGGGAGTGCGAGTCTCGGCGTCGGCGGTGTGGGAGATCTTGAAGAAGGCCAGAATCGGCCCCGCGCCGCGGCGGACCGGGCCGACCTGGCCGCAATTCCTGCGCTCCCAGGCCGAGGCGGCTCCAACTTCACCGCCGCGTTCGACGCAGTCCTCGCCGACGTCGGCATCCGGACCGTGCTCTGCAACGTCCAGACACCCCGCATGAACGCGATCGCCGAACGCTGGATCGGGGGATGCCGCCGCGAGCTCCTGGACCGCACCCTGATCTGGGACCAGCACCATCTGCGGCGGATCCGGCGCGAGTACGAGAGCCACCATAACCAGTATCGGCCGCACCGCTCCCTGTACAGCGCCGCGCCGCTGAAACCGCTGCCCGAACCGGTCGATCTTGAGCAGCACCGCGTCCGAAGACACACTCGCTTCGGCGGTCTGATCAACCCGCGCCCCCGCCGATAGCCCCGAAGCCCTCGGCTACGTCGCCCCCGGTGACGCGTTCCTTACCGGCGCCGCTTCTTGGCCGCGATGGCCTGGTCGACTGTCTCGTGGATGCCGAAGACCTTCGCCAGCCCGGTGATCCGGAAGATCTTCAGTAACCGCTCCTGCGTGCAGACCAGATCCAGCGAGCCGTCGTGCGCCCGCACCCGCTTCAGGCCTCCTACCAGCACCCCGAGGCCGGTGGAGTCGAGGAACTCAACCCTCTCCAGGTTGACGATGAGCTGGTAGTTATTCTTGCTGACCAGATCGATGAGCAGTTCACGGAGCCGCGGTGCCGTGTAGATATCGATCTTGCCCGCGACGTCGATGACCTCGATGCCGTCCTTGTTGTAGTGACCCAGCTTCAGATTCACCAATCCTCCAGCGCCATGCATGGCGTCATCGCACTGCGGTGTCGCCGCCTTGACCACACTTCCCGGCCGGGTCATCGGCGCGAAGCCGGCGGTCGTGCGCCGCTGAATCTTCGACCCGCTCGGCGCCGAGCCCGGAGACTCCTATGATGACCTGTTCCCGGGATCGGGAGCGGTGGACCGGGCATGGGCCGTCTTCTCCCACCCGTCGCATCAGGCCCGGGCCGACGCGTCGTGCCAGGTCCTGCCATGACGCGTCGTGTCCGACGCCGGAAACGACGGGTAGCACTCCCAATGAGGGACCAATGACCCTCCCCGGATAGTTGCGCCGCGCAAGCATCTGGGGTGAGAAGGGGTGATCTCCGATGGATACCCGCGACGATGCGCTCAGGAGCCTCCAGCGGAGCTGGGGAGAGGTCTACGAGATCAGCGAGGCGCTGGGGGTGTGGCGGGCCGTCAGACTACGTAACGGCCTGACCATCGTCGCGACCGACCCGGTGGAGCTGCGTGCCCTGATCGTCCGCGACTACAACATCGAGAAGATGCGCGGGCAACTGGCGAGCCGCTAGCTGACCCATCCAGCGAATGACCGCAGCGAGGGCGTGCGGCGGGACTCTGTGCCTCGCGGAGCGTGCCATCGGCCTGCCGCTGCCGTTCGCGCGCGTCCTCCAGCGCGGCCTGCGGGCGGTCACGGGCATTGAGTTCGGCAAGATCCAGGACGACGGCACCCTTGTGATCCACGCGCCGCGCCGCTGCACGTTTCCCCAGCAGGCGCACAAGATTCGTATGCCGCACCGGCTTCGGCTTCCGGCACTTCGGGCACGTCAGCGTGTACGTCCGGCCCCCGCCCATTTGATGCGCCGTCCCCGCTGTGCGGTATCAGGCGCCCGCCCGCGGCTTCCACCGCACAACCACGAACCCGTCATCGCCCTCGCGCGCCCCGCCGCGCTCGCACAGCTGCGACCCCGGTGCACCTCGCGGGCAAGGCACGCCACCTTGAACGGCGAGTGATCCGCCGGCAGGTCATTCCAGCCGCTCACCGGATACCGCCCTGCAGCGCCGCCGCGATCATCTGACTGCCGTGGAGAACACATTCTTGTAGTTACGGCTGTTGTACGTGGTGCCGTACACGGTCGCGTACTCGCCCCGGACGGCTGGCTTCACCCACCAGTACTTCCAGCTGGTGGTCGCGTGGCCGCTGCTGGTGAAGATCCACTTGTGCTGCGGGTAGCTCCACACGCCAGTCCAGTAACCGGACGGGCCGCCGTTGTACTGCTGATACCAGACGCCCAGCTCCATGTACTGGCCGAGGCGGATGGTGCCAACGTCGTCGTTAACGAGGACCTCAGCGGAAGCTGGCGCAGCAGTCGCGATGACCGCGCCCGCTCCCGACAGCACGGTGAGCATGAGTGCCGCAGCGGCGAAGATGAGTCTCACGTCAGTGCCCCCCTGGTTTTTGTGGTTCTCCTACCCGGTTTTCACTCTGCGCAGTGTCGGCGGCCAGTCCCAGATCACGGTACCCACGGGACGCCCACCAGCGGAACGTATTAGGTCATTACACAGCGTAACACCCCTAATCCGGGGAAGCGGGCCTGATCCGCAACGCCGAACTAACGGCCACGACCCTGCTCAACGCGGGCCCCGACGACGTGATCATGGGCTGCCTGCCGCTGTTCCACAGCTTCGGGCTCACCTGCGCCCTGAACGTCACGATCATCAGCGGCAGCACCCTGACCCTGTTGCCCAGCTTCGACCCAGGCAAGGCACTGGAGGTCATCGGGCGGGATAAGGTGACGATCTTTGACGGCGTGCCGACGATGTACGCCGCGACGCTGCACGATCCGGCCAGCGCGCGGGCAGACACCTCGTCGCTCAGAGTGTGCATATCCGGTGGTGCGGCCATGCCCGTACAGATCATGCGCGGGTTCGAGCAGGTGTTCGGGTGCGTGATCCTGGAGGGCTACGGGCTGTCGGAGACCTCTCCGGTCGCGTCGTTCAACCACCCGGACAAGGTGCGCAAGCCCGGCTCGATCGGCACGCCGATCGCCGGCGCGCAGATGCACGTGGCCAGCGCCGATGGCACCGAACTGCAGGCCGGCGAGGTCGGCGAGATCATGATCGCCGGTCACAACATCATGAAGGGGTACTGGGGCAGGCCGGAGGCGACGGCCGCGGCGATCACCAACGGCTGGTTCCGTACCGGTGACCTCGGCAGAGTCGACGAGGATGGCTACTTCTACGTTGTCGACCGGAAGAAGGACATGATCATCCGTGGCGGGTTCGACGTCTATCCGCGCGAGGTTGAAGAGGTCCTGTACGAGCACCCGGCGGTCGCCGAGGCTGCCGTGATCGGTGTCCCGCACGACGAGCTCGGCGAGGAGGTCGGCGCCGCCGTGGCGCTCAAGCCGGGCGCGACCGCCACGCCGGCGGAACTGCGCGCGTTTGCCAGGGAGCAGATGGCGCGGTACAAGTACCCACGGTATGTCTGGCTCGTGCCTGTCCTGCCGAAGGGCCCCACCGGCAAGATCTTGCGCCGCGAAGTACACCCTCCGGAGGAGTTCTGATGGCTGCACAGCCCGTCCGCCCGCCGGAGGAAAACGCCGCCCGCCCGGTGGATGAGGCAGCAGTGTCCGGCGCCATCAACGCGGTCGGCGAGCTGGTTGCGGCCGGCGCGCTGGATCCGTTCGCGCCCGACGCTGCGCTCGGCACACTGCACCGGTTCCGGCCGGATTCCAGCGCCGTGCGCTACCTGGCCAGCCTGGCCGGCCGTCCGGCGACCCTGGCCCGGCACGCCGGGGCGCTGGCTGCCGAGCTCGCCAGGATCGCGGCAGGCAGTTCGGCGGTCGCCCCGGCGCGCCACGACCGCCGGTTCGCCGACCCGCCTGGATGCAGAACCCGTGCTGAAGCGCACGGTTCAGGTCTACCTGGCGGTCGGCCAGACCGCCGGGGAGCTGCTCGCTGACGCCGAGCTGGACTGGCGGGACAACGAGCGCCTGAGTTTCGTGCTGACCAATCTCATCGCCGCATCCGCGCCGAGCAACTCCCGCTGCTCAGCCCGGTCGCATGGAAGGCGTTCATCGGCACCGGCGGCCTGAGCCTGGTCCGGGGGGCCCGTGCCCTGATCTCCGATATGGCCTCCGCCCCGCACATCCCCACCATGGTGGAGCCGGACGCGTTCACGATCGGCAAGGATCTCGCGGTGACGCCGGGAGCGGTGGTGGCCCGCCCCGACGTCTGCGAGCTCATCCAGTACCAGCGGGCCACGCCGGCGGTGCACCAGTTCCCGCTGCTCATGGTCCCGCCGATGATCAACAAGTACTACATCACCGACCTGGCGCCCGGCCGCAGCATGCTCGAATTCTTTGTCGCCCAGGGATATCAGGTATTCGTGCTGTCCTGGCGGAACCCCGGCAGACGGGCCAGGCACTGGGATCTGAACACCTACGGCGGTGCCGTCGCGGACGCACTCAGCGCGATACGCAGCATCACCGAGGCTGCCAAGGTCAACATCTGCGGGCTCTGCGCCGACGGCATCCTCTCTTCGATGGTCGCTGCGCACCTGAGCGCCACGGGGCAGATGGATCAGGTCGCCAGCCTGTGCCTGGGCGTGACCGTCCTTGACCAAAGACCCCACCGCCGTTCGACATCCTCTACTGGAACGCCGACACCACGCGGATGCCCGCCGGGCTACACCGCGATTTCATCGAGATCGCCATGGCCAACGGCCTTACCAGGCCGGGTGCCACCAGCATGCTCGGCTCCCCGGTCGATCTGTCCAGGATCGACTTCGACGGCTACGTCGTGGCCGGCATCGACGACCATATCGTGCCCTGGCCGTCGGCCTATCGTGCCACCCGGCTGCTCGGCGGCGACGTCCGGTTCGTGCTGTCCACGAGCGGGCATGTTGCTTCCATGGTCAACCCGCCGTCGAACCCGAAGGCGACCTTCCGGCTCGCGCCCGGCAACCCGCCCGACCACCGCGACTGGCTGGTCCAGGCCGAAACGGTCCAGGGCAGCTGGTGGCCTCACTACACCTCCTGGCTGGCCGACCGCAGCGGCGGCATGAAGGACGCCCCGCGCACGCTGGGAAGCCCGAAATTCTTGCCACTGGATCCCGCACCGGGTACCTACATCGTCGGCCGCTGAGCACTGCGGCGCACCTACGGCCACTATCAGTGGACGAGTGCGTTGCCGAGTCGGGCCAGCGTCTCGGTGGTTCCAAGACGCCGAGGTTGCCCTTCCCGGGGTGGCGGTGACTTCCCGGGCAACCATCGGACGGCGCTCTATTCCATGAAGACATGCCCGCCGGCGGGTAAATCCGGCCGCGGCAAGCGGCGTCGACTCGCGCCCGGCCACGGGCCACGGCTAGTGACCGAGGTCCCCGCTGACCGTGACATTCGGCCGTGATGATCCCCACAGCTGAGAGAAACGCTCGGGGTGCAGTCCCCCCCGGCAACGGATCACGAGAGGGGGAGAGGACATGACACGCAACGACATGCACCATCGCGCGATGCTCCGTCAACTTGGGGTGACGACGTATCAAGAGTCCCCACACGGCAAGGCCACCGCCGTGGACCATAGGCTGGAGCACTCAGGGGAGCGGGCTGCGGCAGCCGCGTCCCCGGCCGCCAGTCCGCATGCCCGCGGCGGGGGCAAGCAGCACCCCGGGCGATGGCACGAGCGGGTCAGGGACGTCATGACGACATCTGTGGTGACCGTCAACCGGATGACCCCTTACAAGGAAATCGCTGTGCGGATGGCCGAGCACAAGATCAGCGCCGTGCCGGTGCTGATCTTGGGCCGCCATGTCGCCGGGGTGGTGTCCGAGGCCGACCTGCTCAGCGTGCTGGACCAGCGCGCGCGGGCCGCGCAGCTCGAATCGGGCGGCCGCCTCCACCGGCACGCCGGCGATAAGAAGCACTGGGGCCTCACGGCGGGTGAGCTGATGACCGCGCCGGCCATCACGATCCACCCGGACGCAACGCTGCCGGCCGCCGCGAGGCTGATGAACAGCCGCCACCTCAAGCGGCTGCCGGTGGTCGACTCCGGCGGGGGTGTCTTCGGCGGCAATCTGGTTGGGATCGTGAGCCGCTGCGACCTGCTGAGCGTCTTCCTCCGCCCCGACGAGGACATCGCCCGGGAGGTCCGCCAGATGCTCACCCAGATCCTGCTCGCGGACCCGGCAAGCATCACCGTGCAAGTGCGGAACGGCGTCGTCACCCTGGCAGGCCAGCTCGGGTCCGCCGGGAAGGATGACCTGATCCGGGCAGCGGTCCGGCTGACCTGGGACATTGACGGCGTGGTAAGCGTGGTGAACAAGCTCGGTGCCGTCCAGCCGGTCACCCCGTCCATCCCAGCGCCTAGCCTGCCCTACAGCGATATGCTGCCCAATCCCCAGGAGTTCGTGGCCAGTGCCTACGACTTCACCGAGCAGCTGCTCGCCTCTCAGCGGAAGTTCGCTGAGAATATAGTCGAGGCAACCAAGCCGCTGCTTGGCGCCAGGCAAGCCCCGGCGGGCAAGGAAGGCGACACCAAGTAGCATCGCGCATACGCGGCCGACAGGGATTCCCGTGGCTCCCCGGGAGCATGGCCTGACCTTCCCAACCGCCGAACTGACCGGCCTGTGCCCGATGCGCAGCCTCGACGGGTACGCGGCGGCGTACCCATTCGGCGACGATAAGCGCACTCGCACCTTCCCCGCCCGGGTCTGGGCCGCGGTCACGATGCGGTCGATCCGGCCCGGCGGCTCGATGCGGTCCACGCGGCACCGCACGAGCAGGGCCTCGGTCAACCGGTCCGGTCCCCGACCAACTCGACCGGGCACAAATCGGCAGTCAGCCACGCAATCAGCTGTTCCTCGTCCGTCCGCATCCAAGGCCGGAATCCCAGCGCCTCGCGGATCTGCTTGCGGGTGGTACTCGGCGGCCCGGCCGGTGAAGGAGTACTTCGCGAACTCCGCAGTCGGCACTTTCACCAGCTCCGTGACGTACTCGACCGCGGCCTACGGGATCTCCTCGACAAACTCCGGGAACCGGCCCTCCTGCTCGAAGTACTTCAGGGTCAGGGCCAAGCCGAGTCGCGTCGGGCCCCTCTTGTTGGCCACCAAGTCCCAGTCGCTGTCCACCGGCGTCCAGCACGTCACGACGTCCTCCGGTAGCCACTCCTACCGCATGCCATGTCTCTTCTTCCCGCGCGGGCCTCACTCGTTTTCTTCCCGCGCGGGCCTCACTCGTTCGACCCAGCGAGACTATCGGCGGCAGGAAGATGGGAGATCTGAGTCCCCAAAAGCAGGCAAGTCTTGCCCATCCTCCCTCCAGCGTCGGTCACGAGCTGAACGGATAGGCCCGCGGTGTTGCTGCTAGCCGGACAGCTTGAGGCAGCGCGGGCAGTCTGCGCTGCTACGCCGAGGGGAGACCGATCACCTACCGCCGCTACGACCACCTGTGGACCCGCATCGGCAACTGCCTGCCCTGGGTGCGCACTCAGCAGGTCAGCATCCACTGGATACGGCACACCACCCTGACCTGGGTAGAGCGGAATTTCGGCTACGCCGTCGCCCGCGCCTACGCCGGCCACACCGACAACGGCGACGCCGGCACCACGTCAACCTACGTCCGCGCCAGCCTCTCCGAGGTCGCCGCCGCACTGGCCGCCCTGACCCGCGAGCCTCATCTCCTTGCTACGCCGGAAGGATGGTGATCCAATCCGCCTGCTCATAACCTCCCCGCAGTCACTTACCCGAGCAGATCACCCGGATCTGCACCATCGCCGGCCTGCCCGAGCTTGACTGCACAGCCGTCCATTGGGCGGATATGCGTGCGTGTTGGCACCGGATTTCGGCCACGCTCCGTGATGATCCGCAAACGACGGTCGTCGCGGCAGGAACGGTCGATCGGCAGGCGTCCGGCTTGGCCGCCGCTGATGCCTGCCGATGCTGCCTGTGTACGTCTTGGAGGGCCGCCAGGGTGTCGGCAGTAGCCGTAGCAGTCAGACTGGGAGGAGGCGTTGATCAAACCGGCCCCGGGAGGTGACTGATGCGCCGGCGATTTGGCCTGGACATCCCAGAGACGATCGAGGATGCCAGCGATCCGGCCACGATGGCCGTCGTCGTGTACGACATGCAGATCGGCGTGCTGCGCCAGCTGCCGGACGGAACCGAGACGGTCCTGCGGGTGTTCCGGGTGCTCACCGCGGCACGGGCGGGCGGCTATCCCGTCTTCTACACCAGGCACATGTCCCTGCCGCCCAAGCTCATGGGAACGGCCCAGCTGCGCACCGCGATGGCCTGGCAGCACGTGGACGACCCGGAGAAAGTCCAATCGTGGTTCCTCCGCGACACTCCCGGTTTCCAGATCGTCCCGGACCTGTCTCCCCGGGCCGATGAGGCGATCTTCGACAAGCTCGCCATGTCCGCCTTCGCTGGCACGCCACCGGAGATGGCGGTGCGGGATCTCGGTATCCGCACCTTCGCCATCGCCGGCGTCGCCCTGGAGATCGGCATCGCGCCGACCATCTGGCATGCGGTCGACCTCGGGCTGATCCCGGTGGTCGTGACCGATGCCTGCGGCGGCCGGGACCGGCCAGCCATGCAACGCGTCCTGGACAGCATCCGGTTCTTCGGCGATGCGCTGCTGACCGACACCGCGACCATCACGCCACTGCTAGCCAGCGCTTCGTCCCGGTGAGGGCGGGCCTGGCACGCGCCACGATCGGGCAACTCCGGAGTCGCAGGCGCTCGGCCGGCGGCAGATGGGGACGCCCGGCCGGCATACGGGATAGATGGGGCTTGTCCGCGGGAAGCCAACGGTCTGGACACGCCGGCCGGTCCCGTCGCGCCGAGGGCAGGTGCCAGTCAGAGGACCGCGCCGCGAGGCGCCACCTCAGTGGCGGCGACGCCCCGGCCGAACAGCACGACAAGCCGCTCACCATGGCGGGCGCGAAGCACGCCAGAGTCGCTGGCAAGCGCCGAGATGACATGCTCGGTGACCGCGTCCGCGCCGGCCGTGCCGGGTTCCTCGTACCTGACGTCCAGGTGATCGCCGCCGATCAGCCGGACGCGCAGCACAATCCCTGCCATGGCCATGCATCCTAACTGTCTAGCTGGCAAGACGACGAGCGCCGCGGTCCCCGGGCGCATGGCGAGACGCGATGCCCGGCCCAGAGCCTGCAGGCACGTACGGGGCAGAGCCGACGACTGGCGACTCCCCGACCCCGGCCGTCCGCGCACCCGCCGCGGCATGAGCGCGCATTGTTCTGAGCAGGTGCGGCGGGTACCGGTTTCGCGGGGCTGCTCAGCCTTCCGCCGGGCCCTTCTTGCCGTTCGTGTGCAAATGCTCGATGATCGCGTCCGGGCCGGGGAACACCAGGCCGGTGTGACCGTCATCGAAACGCAGCACAGCGGCTGAAAGCCACATCCACGCGAGGTAGATGATCACTACGGCAATGCTGCCGGGCGGCCGCAGTCCGGCCTGAGTGCGCTGCCCAAACGCAGCTCACCGGGACGATCGCCGGGCGGGCGTCACCCAAACCCGGCTGCCGGGAGTGGTTCAGTGTCCGCCTCCCGCGCGGTCATCCGAACGGATCCTTCGGCGAATACCTGCTCCGGTACGCACCGCGCCCGCTGCCGCCAGGTGGTGCCGCTCGCCGCCAGGCTGGACACGCGCGTTCCGGCCGGCGTGGCCGCCGTCGTGCGCCCGTCCGGGACCGGCCTGCCGGTCGTGCCGGCCCGCGGTTGCGGGCACGGCAAAATGACCGCCTCGTACCCGTCCGGCCCGGTGGCCGACGGCAGGTCAAGCCCCGCCGGAGGGCAGGCTGCCCGGCACGTACCCGCGCCCGCCCGCCGCCCGGGCGGCCAGCAACGGACGCGGGAGGCGGCCCGCTAGCCGCTGATGCGGCACGGGGGACGTTCAGTCGCCGCCGCTGCCCGTCCCGCCGGCCGGCGCCTCGTCCTGCCCGGCGGTGCTGCCCGGAATAGTGCGGCTGCCGCCGGCCGCACGGGTGACCTCGACCCGGCGGGCCTGGGCCTTGGGGGAGGCAGGGATGGTCACGTGCAGGACACCGTCGGCGTCAGCCGGCGGTGAGGTGCTCGGAGTCCACGCCCTCACCGAGGGAAAACTGCCGGGTGAACGACCCCTGGGGCCGCTCAGCGACAATCACCTGCTCGCTCTCGCCGTAGTGCGGGGCGCGTTCGGCCCGGATCGTCAAGGTGCCGTGCTCGACGGTCACCTCGACGCTGTCCGGATCCACGCCGGGCAGGTCGGCCTCAAGGTGGTAGCTGCCGTCCTCGGCGCGGTAGACGTCCATGGGCATGCCAAGCGGGGCCCGCGTCCCGCTCGCGGCCATAGAGATCAGCCGGTCGAGCTCCCGGAAAGGGTCCCGGAAGGGCTCGAACCTGAGCACTGACATCGCTATCTCCTCCTTATATAAGGCCGGCATGGGAACCACGTACAGCCTTCGCCGGCGCGGCCCCCTCACAGGACAGGGTAGTTCTCGGGTCGCTCTTTAATGCCTGCGCACCCATGGCCGTAAGTTGCGCAGCGCGGGCAGTCGCTCGCCGGTGCTTTGCGGCAGCGGGCCCGCCCGAGTGAAAATCCGCAGCTCCGCCCATGGTGGCGGAGCGGACAGGAGCATCGATGTCACGCTCACAGCCAGCGCACCCCAGTAACCATCAGCGCAGCACGCTACGCCAGATCTTCCAGCATCCCGCGGGCCACAACACCGAATGGCGTGCCGTGCTGTCGCTGCTGGAGGCAGTCGGCTCAGCCGAGGAGCAGCACGGCGGTAAAGTTGCGGTCACCATCGGCTCCGAGAGCGAATACTTCGACCCGCCCCCACACGGACATCGGCACCCAGGCAGTTGCCAGCCTGCGCCGGATGCTGACCCTGTGGGGTGCCAGAAGTATGCCCGGCCCGTGAGCTGCAGCGATGCGCCACGAGTCAAGGGTAGGCCATGATGATCACCCGTGTCCCTCCGCCTGCTTTATCTGATCTTCCTCCGGGTTTGCGGCTCGCTGGTCCTGCTCAGCCGGTCACCCGCCTCCTACGCGGAGCTGCTGGTACTGCGGCACGAGGTCGCCGTGCTGCGCCGCGCCACTCCGCGGCCCTGGCTGGATTGGGCCGACCGCGCGGTCCTGGCCGCGCTGATCCGGCACTTGCCCAGAAGGCTGCGGACGCACCGGCTGGTCACCCCTGGAACCGTGCTGCGGTAGCACTGCCGCCTGGTCACCCGGAAATGGACTTACCCGAACCGGACCGGACGGCCGCCGGTCAGCGCCGAGGTCACCGCGCTGATCGAGCGGCTCGCCACGGAGAACACCGGCTGGGGGGACCAGCGGATCCAGGGCGAGCTGCTCAAGCTTGGCCACCGGGTAGGCGCGTCCACGATCCGCCGGGTCCTGCAGGCGCTGCGGATCCCCCCCGGCGCCGAGGCGGCGCACCCCCGCCGACCTCTCCCAGCAGCAGATCAAGCGTCGGCCCGTCCTCGGCGGCCTCATCAATGAATACGAGCGAGCCGCATAAAAGCTAAGGTCAGGACCGGTGGCCGAGTTCTGGAACCCCACAAGTTTCCGTTGCTCTTGTCCATATGCCCATGTTCGGGGCCCGCACGTGAAATCCGCATGACGCTGAGCGTCAAATCCGGATAACGCGGGCCGAGCTCGGGCGCTTGATCATCTTTATGGCGGCTGGTGACAGCGCCGTTAACGGTGACCCAGATTGCGATGCGGTCATCTCCTCCGGCCTGGCGGCGCGGGTCGTTCGCCTGGCCGGAGCCTGAACGAGATCCGGCGCCCCGGCTTGTGACGGCCCTTGATACAACGGAACGGCCAGTGGCGGTAGTGGGCTGCAGGCCGCTGGATTACCGCCACTGGCCGTTCGGATGTGGCTGGGCGGCGAGAGTGTCGGGCGCCATCTGGATCTGCCAGCTGGCGGTAACGAGGACGGCTGGGAGTTCATCACAGAAGGTAACTTGGCAGCCTGCGTCGCTGCGTCGCCAGGCCGCTCCCTGCCGAGTATTTGCGGCTGCCGACCCCGACTGAACCCTATGGGTGTCGCGCCAGATCTTCCGGTTCCGGGCTCTGGCGGCGGCCGAGATGTCCCGTGGACGCTCATGCGCCGCCCTGGACGATGGCCGATTGACGACGGAAGCTGGAACTCGATCCCGGTTACCTATCAGGAGCGGTATCTCCGTCATCGGTTATGACGGCGGCTCAGCGCCGGCCATGGCGGCCTGCTCACGCACAAGGTCACTGGCCAACTCGACCTGCTTACAGACGACACCAGTCAGCGCGCGCGCCGCTTCCGCCCACTTGACGGTGAGGTCGCGGTTCATCTTTACCATCCGCTGCACGAACTCGGCGTAGTCCTCAACTGCCGGGATCATGTCGGCCTGCGGCAGCTGGGGAAGCACGTAAGCCTTGTCGATGAACGTCCGCACGCCCTGCAACCAGACGTCAGCGACCTTCTCCACCGCGCTGCGCGCGTGGCTCGCCGCGGGGAGCTCAACCGTGACATCGAGCACGCCCTGCTCAGGCAGGCCCGACGACACCCGCCCCGCTCCGGCGAGCTGCGCCAGCGACGCGCGGTTGTCTGCTGCGACGAGCGTGCACAGCCGGGTGACCGCCGCCGGGCGCCGCTGCATCAGCGCCGAGACCAGTGCTGTGCCGGCGCCGCGTCGTTGCCAGTAGTCGACGACGGTGACCGCGATGTCGGCGGTGGCCGGATCATCGGGGTACTGCAGGAGATGAGCGGCCCCGGCGGGCTCCTCCTTGCCCTCTGGCGGCAGCACGACAAGCACGAGCGCAATGTGATGCACCCCGTCAACGCTGCCGACAAGCCGCCCGATCATCGCGTCGTCGAGTTGATTGAGCACATGGAGGAATCGGTGCTGGCGCGATTCGGGCGACAGGCGGCGGAACAGGTCGCGCAGCGTCTCGGCGTCGGTGGGCAGCAGCGGCCAGATCAGCGCAGGCGTGCCGTCTTGCAGGAAGAACTCCCCGGGCAGCACCTGGCCAGAGGCCGGGCGCGCCATGCTCGGCGCGTAGTCGCGGTCAGCGCCCGGCATCCGAACCTGCGAGACCGCGGCCTCTGGATCGGCCTGCTTGCTCATGACCTTAATTCCCTTGATTGTCTGGTGTGCGCAAAGGCGCGCAATCAGGTAGCGTCCTTACCCAAGTCCCATTCACTGGGATCCATTATTACCCAGGTTGTTTACCTGCGGGTTCCGGCAATGTCATCAATTTGTAAACACGTCCCCCGGGCCCCAAATTGCCCGCAGGCGCCCCAGCCTTCTTTTCGTCTGCATACTGCAACATCAGGCCAGAATCCGGAGAGCTCCCGTGCGCGGCACCGGGCCGCGGGCACCGTTTCTGTCGAATACCACCGCGAAAACCCGCAACAGTGATGCGCGGTGAGACACGCCGACCGCAAAGGAAAGCCGCCCCCGGCCAGTAAAGCGGCTCCCAAGTATTACAGTCGCGGTTTTCCGGTTTGTGACTGTGCTATCGCTCAGCGTGATGTGGTGTTGACTGGCTGCCGGTTACATGCTGTCACCTCCTTTTGGTCGCCGACTGTCAGGTGGCCGCGGCTAGGAGCCGGGCGCTGTGGTGGTGCCAGCGGGCAATGGCCTCGTGACGTCGCCGTCGGGCGGACCAGCGCAGGGCGAACGCGAGACGGGCGCGGGTGATCAGCGCGGCGGCGGCCTGCCTGGCCAGGAGCGTCAGCCGCGCGGTCTCGGCGACTGAAAGCCGGATGGGGCCGATGCGAGGCGGGCAGGGCTGCCTGCCGGGGGCCGGGACGGGCGCATCGCCGAGCGGGATCTGCAGGTCAGCGTCATCGATGTGAGCGTCGTCGCTGGCGTCGCAGCTGCGGCCGGGGCCGTCACCGTCGCCGGGAGCGGCGGGGAGGATGATGGCGCCGGTCAGGGCGTTGCGGATGGCGGCGGCGCGGAGCTGGGCGAGGGCGGCCAGGGCGGTGTGCCGGCAGATCCCCTCCCAGGTGCGGACCTGGGCCTGGTCCCAGCCGAGCACGTCCTTGCCTGTTTTGAACGTTTCCTCCACGGGCCAGCGGCGCCCGGCGATGGTGATGAAATAGGTCATGGTCACCGACCGGTCCTCCGGCGCCCAGCACAGGTAGAACGTCAAACTATCCGGGCGGGAGATCAGCCGGCGGATCAGCAGGTACTGCCGCGGGGTCGCGGTGGCGATCAGCGCCCAGTCGCTGAACCGGGGTCCCTTGGTTCCGCCCGGTTCACCGACCTCGGCCACGGCTACTACCAGGCCCGCACCGACACCGACCGCAAGATCCGCAACCACATTCGGCAGATCGAAGCACTCGGCTTCACCGTGACCCTCACCCAGGCCGCGTAACCCATACCGCCCTGACCAGACCTGACCACCGCGCCAGGCCCGGGTCTGCGCGCCCAGCTCAGGTTCCCGATTGTTCGGTCAGGTTCAGGGCCGGACTTCTTGCTGGAGGGCTGGAGGGGTTGTCTCCTCGCCAGGCACATGGGGATGAAGGACGCGGACCACCGTCGGCCGTCGGCAGGATCCCGGGGTCGCCGAAGGCGGCAGCCTCAACGAACTCGGCCCACGTCACCGACCGCCCGCCACGAGGTTCGGGGCGTGTGACCGGGCGGTAACCGCGACCGCGGTAGGTCCCGCCGTCAAGCCACCAGTGCAGCGTCGATTGCGGTACGCGCAGGACTCGCGCGGTCTCGGCTTCAGAGAACTGAACCGCCCTGGATGGCTTCGGTCACCTGCGCGGCACCGGCCCGGACGGTTTCGGCGACCGCAGTGCCGCTCGCTGCCGCCTGCTTGGCGAACTGCCGCTGAGCATTCAGCTGAGCATGCACCAGCTTGTCGGCGAAGTCGAACGTCTGGTCGATCAACTCGCTATTCACTGGCGTAGCGTCAAACGCCTGCTGAAAGGTCCGGTTCCAGGTCTCGAGCATGGTCAGCAATGAGACCTGAGCCTGCTTGACCATCTCGGTGTATTGCTCCTGCGGGTTTGCCATGATGTCGCCTCCACGCACACTCTGTGCTGGAAATGTTACCGCCAGATGAACTATCACGCTGCGTAGTATGGCGCTAATTGGGGTCCAGCTTAAGTAAGCCCAAAACCCACATTGGGATGATCTTGGGCGGGATCGGCGCTGGTAGAGGGCTGTTTTGAGCTCAGATCGCTCGTTGGTGCCGCCGCGGGCTTGGTGATTCGGAACCGAGGTCAGTTGCTGACCGGGTGGTCCTGGCCTTGGAGGCGTTGCATCAGCTCGGGCGGGGTCCCGCTGCCGGGCCCGGTGATCCGGGCGCGCACCGGCCGGATCACGGGGCGCAGCTCCCGCAGGTCCGGGATGTGGTTGTAGAGGGTGCCGGGGGTGACACCCAGCAGCTTGGCGATATGGTCGGCGACCTGCGCAAGCGGGAGGTCGGGTTCACCTCCTGCACGAGAACCTGGACACCACCACGCCCGGCGGCCGGCTGGTCTTCCACGTATTCGCCGCCCTCGCCGAGTTCATCCGGGAGCTCATCATCAACGGAACACGCGAGGGCCTGGCCGCCGCCCTCGAGGTGATGCTGTGCTCGGGGTTGGGCAGCATGTCGCGGGCGGCCCGGATGATGTCCGGGGTGACCACGGTGGGACGGCCGCCGATGCGGCCGCGTTGGCGACGTGCCGGGCGGGAAGTGGGACACGCTGATCTCCCGGCCGAGCTCGTGCGCGAGCCGGGCCAGCTCCACCTTCCACAGCCGCAGCCGGCTGCCGTTGGAGCCTCCCGCGTCGGCGGTGATGAGCAGCCTGGTGGCGTGCGGGTAGGCGGCCTGGCCAATTTTCTGCCACCAGCGACGGATCGACTCGACCGCAAACGCCCCGGTGTCGGCGTCGGTGCCGAGGTTCACCCGGCCGGCGTTGGCCGTCATGTCATAGACGCCGTACGGGACGGCCCGGCCCAGCTCGCCCTTGAAGTCGTGCACCTCCACCCGCTCGGGCTCACTGCGCGGCTGCCACTCCCGCCCGCCGTTCCGGTAGTTGCCGGCCAGCTCCTTCTTCTTGGTGTCTACGCTGATCACCGGCTCACCGGCGGCCTGGAACTCCCGCACCAGCTCATTGATGAACCGGAACTGGCCGTCCCGGTCCGGATGCTGGTGTCCTTCCACCGTTTTGGCGTTGCCCTGCAGGCTGTAACCATCCTCCTTCAGCAGCCGCCCCACGGTGTCGGCGGACACCGCACGGCCCCCGGCTGTCAGCTCACCGGCCAGCTTCTCCGTCAACTTGGTCATCCACCGCAGCGGCGACTCCGGGTCACCCGCGGGTGACCGGATCCACCAGGCGGCTCCAGCGCCGGGACCAAGCCCGCATCCGCCGCCCCCGCCTGGGGCCGCCCTGCCCCGGCCCGGCGAACCCTGCCCTCCGGCTCAGCGCCCTGCTCCAGTTCCCGGGCTCCCCGGCCCACCGTGTCCGGGCGAACCCCGGTCAGCGCCGCCACCCGCTTGATCCCGCCCCGGCCCAGCGACCGCGCCTGCGCTCCCAGCAGCAGCCGCCACTGCAGCTCGTTCAGATGCGGGCGCACCTCAGCCAGCATCACCGCGAACCGGTCCTCATCCACCACCAGTTGTCCATACCACAACCGTGGACAACTGTCTCGGACAAACTTACTTAATTTTGCGGTTCCCCCTTGGAACTCCTAACAAAGTGGCATGCTGGCCAGTCGCCGCCAGCAGATGATGCCGCAGGCGAGCCTGAGGAAGGCCTCGTGGATGTCGTCGCGGATCTCCCAGCGGACGCGCAGCCGACGGAACCAGTGCAGCAGGGCGAAACTCTGCTCCACGACCCAGCGGTGCACGCCCAGCCCGGAGCCATGCTCGGTGCCGCGCCGGGCGATCACCGGCTTGATCCCCGTCGCCCGGACCTGCCTGCGGTATTTGTCGTGGTCATGGCCGCGGTCAGCGTAAACCTGGTCCGGGCGCTGACGGGGCCGGCCGCGGCGGCCGCGCACCGGCGGGATGGCCTCGATCAGGGGCATGGGCTGGGTGACGTCGTTGCGGTTGCCGCCGGTCAGCGAGATCGCCAGCGGGATCCCCGTGCGCTTCGGTGATCAGGTGATGCTTGGAGCCCGGCCGGGCACAATCGACCGGGCTCGGCCCGGTCTTGGGCCGCCCTTCATCGCCCGCACATGCGAACCGTCGATCACCGCCCGGGACCAGTCCAGCGCGCCAGCGGCGTGCAGCTCAGCCAGCAGCGATTCATGCAGCCGCTGCCAGACACCGGCCTCATGCCAGTCCCGCAGCCGCCGCCAGCAGGTCATCCCCGAGCCGAAGCCCAGCTCCTGCGGCAAGAACTCCCACGGAATCCCCGTGTACAGGACGAACAAGATGCCGCACAGGACCTTCCGGTCATCCAGCCGCTTCCGCCCAGGGTGATCAGCGCGGCGGGGGACGACGGGTAACAACGGCTCGATCCGCGCCCATAGCTCGTCAGAGACGATCCACGGTGGCTGCTCGCCCTTCCTCACGGGCGCCCTCAACCAGCCGATGATCACCGTTATTCCATGATCATTCTGTTAGGAGTTCTTAGGCAGCCGCTGTCTCGGCGTGAGTGCCACCAGGCGCGTGGCCGGGAAGACTACCTCGTGGCACTGCTGGCCGTCCTCTGGCATGACGGCGAAGGGTTCAGCGGCAAACGGCCGTCCGGTGAAAGCGGCTGGGAATGGGACCTGTACAGGCGCGCTCGTCACGGCCAGGCTCTTCCGAAGGGACGATCGACGATAACGGGTTCGTCGACGACATCCCGCCGGCCGGCAAGAACAAGGCACACGAGATGATCGTGTTCATCATCGGTGCGCTCGGCGAGGACCGACAGCGCACCACCGGAAACCCGTGAGACAGAAGGGGGACCCGGGGCGCTCGTAGCGCCCCGGGTCCCGTTTTCCCGGCGTTTCGCAGACATGCCTGAGACACGACTGTTATCGTCGGTGGTTGATTCAGCGTCGTGCCGGGCTAGAGCCCTAGGAAAGTTCCCCCCGGTATGGCGCGTCCTCTCACGGTAAGGATACCGATGCGCACCAACACCGGAGCCCATTTCCCCCGGACCACCGGCGCCCATTTCCCCCGGGCAAAACTCGTCCTGACCAGTATTTCTTCCCTCGCCTTCCTGACCGGGCTCGCTATACCAGCCGGGGCCGCCACCCGCACCGGCACGAGCCCGGCCGCCGCTGCGGTCCCGGCACGTGCCATCGCGCGCGTCACCCGCGCTGAAGTCACCTCCGCAGCGCACCTGGCTCACCTCACCCACACCGCCCACCTGGCACATCTGGCCCGCCTCGCCGCACTAACCCAGGCCGCTCAGGCAGTCCGGGCAGCGGCACCGGCCGCCCGCACGGGTGACCACGAACCAGACGGCGACCGGGACGACGCCGGGGCCAGCGGAGGCAGCACCGCCGCGGCGCCCGCGCGGGCCGTATCCGGCTACTCCACCGGTGGCGCCTTCCAGCGATGCGTCATCGGCAGGGAAAGCGGAGGCCAGAGCCAGGCGATGAACGCCTCCGGCCACTACGGCCTCTACCAGTTTTCGGCCGCGACCTGGGCCGCGTACGGCGGCAATCCTGCCAGCTTCGGGCACGCCTCCGTCGCGCAGCAGAACCAGGTGTTCGCCAATGCCATGGCTACCCCAGGTGGTGCTGACAACTGGCGGCCCTACAATAAGTGCTGAGATGAGTTACGCTACGTAGTTACCGTGGCTGGCCGGCGCTCGCCGCCAGGTCCTCGCCGGCCAGGCCGCCCGCCGGGTCCGCGATGCAGACGCCCGGGCCCGGGCCGCGGACTACCCGGCCGCCCGGGCCCGGGAGATGCTCCGGACCCGGCTCACCGGTGGCCCGCCGGCCCGGCGGGCTTCCGCCTCAATTGCCTCGCGGTGACGATCGAGCACGGCTCCGGCGGCCAGGGAGGCGATCTTCCGCCACCCGCGGATGATCCCGATCAGCGCGTCATCGCCGCACGCCGCCAGACCGGGCACCTGGCCCGTGCCTGCCAGGTGCCCCCCGTCGCCCGCGGCTGTGCTGCTGGGGTCCGTGGCTGTGCTGCTGGGGTCCGTGGCTGTGCTGCTGGGGTCCGTGGCTGTGCTGCGGGGGGTGGTGGCCTCGGTGAGGAAGGCGGTCAGTGCCGGGCCGGGCGGCATCGCGTCGAGCGGGCCGCCCTGGCAGAACCCGGCGGCGACCGCCGGAGTGCCGTCCGCGCCCGGAACGCCTCGGCTTAAAGCCTCCAGCAGTTCCGCTGGCAGCCACGTCGAAGCGGTCAGCCACATGTCCGGCGCGGCCGCATCCTCGCCGTCTTCAATGCCGGCCGGGGGAGACTCGCTGTCGCCGGGCTCTTCCCTGAATACGCCGCCGGCGTCTTCTGGGGAGGCATTGCCTGGAGGCCAGCTGTCGGGCACCGCGTTCCACCTCCCTGGCGACAATAGGCTCTTTAGAACACAATATCGCCTATACTAAGATAACTCTAAACGGGTAAGCGATACTAGTTTCGAAAGATTGTGTGTACTTTTCCGTGGAACGGCCGAGACGGGAATGGCGGTCACGGTCGCGTGACCCAAGGCGCCATTCCGGGAAAGCCGATGACCTCGGCCAGCTGACCCGGAATCCCGTTTGTAGCTGCGGCCAGACTCAGATCTCCGGCAAACGCTGTGCGTGGGGAGTTAAAGGCCGGGTTCGGGGTTGAGCCGGTAGGTGACGGGGCGGGTGTCGCCGGGCATGACGGGTGGTTCGTTGTTGACCTGCTCGATGAGCATCGTCAGGGCGCGGGCGACGCGGGGCGCGCGGGGCAGGTCGAGCTGGACGGTTATCGCGTCCGGTGTGTAGGTGATGACGCCGGCCAGGCCGCGGATGATGGTCTGGCGGGTGATGGCGCGGTACTCGTCGTCGTCGCGGAGGTAGGCGTTGAGCTGGTTCGATACCCAGTGCTCGGCATTGTGGGCGAGCAGCCGCAGGACCATCTGCAGGCCGCGGCGGCCCGTGCGCAGCAGCGCTTTCTTCGCGTCGGGGTCGATGTCGGAGGCGGGCAGCTTGGCGGGGATGTCCTTGCGGGCATCGACGGCGGCGGCCACGGCCTTGCGGGCGCGGGTGATCTTGGACTGGGCGGCGGGGATGGCCGCGTTCTTGGCAGCGGCGGTCAGCGTGGGGCCGGCGAGCAGCCCGGCTAGGGCGCGCTCGGCGGCGGCCAGCCTCTTCTCCGCTTCGCGGACCGCGGCGCTGGCTTTCTTGCGGGCCGGGTTATCGATGATCTTGGTGTTGGTCTCGATGCTGGCGATGTAGTCGCAGATCTTGCCGATCCCGTAGTTCTCGGAGGCGTACTTCAGGAAGTTCTCCTCCCGCCACCGGGATTTCAGCCAGGACAAGATGCCCGCCGGGCACGCCTGCAAGTCCGAGGTCAGGATCTGCAGCACGACCTGGCCGTGCTCGAACAGGGTGATCTGCCGGGCTTCGCCGTAGTCCTTGATCTGCACTTTCTCATCGGCCCAGGCGATTTCCCGCTGCCGGCCGGCGACGGTGATGGTGGTGATGACCGGCAGCATCGCCGGGACGGCCAGCGGCGCCCGCCGGTAGGTGACCCAGTGCACGTCCTGCTCGCGGCAGTGCCTGAACACCTGGGGATAGGCGCCGCCGCGGTCGAACCCGAGCATGATCTTCGCGCCCGGGCCGGCGGCTTTCTTCAGCTCGGCCAGGGCCAGCGGCAGCGTGGTGCTCAGCCCGGACGGCTCCCCGGTGACGAAGCACACCGCCCGCCCGTCGTGCGCGGTCACGTGGGTGTCCGCGCGCCCTCGCTCAGCGCGCCCACGCTTGTTGTTCCAGCCCTTGGCGACCGGCTTGGCGCCCGTATACGGGACGAAGTGGTCATCGACGTAATAGACACCGGACAGGACCGGGTCCGCGGTGAGCATCGCGGACGCGAACAGCCGCTGCACCGCCACCGGGTCCGCGGCGTCGGCGATCTGCGCCAGCCGGGGCCGCAGCGCCCGCAGGCCCGGCAAGGTCCCGAGCCCGGCCAGCGGCCCGGCCTCAGCAGCGGTCAGGTGCTTGAACTGCTCGGTGGTCGCCGCGCCCAGCGCGAAGCACATGCTCACCGCGGCCAGCACCGCCGCGTCTCCCGGCTCCGCCGCCCGCCCGCCGGCCTGGGCCAGCACCGCGCCGGCGCCGGCCCGGGCGAAGAACCCGTGCAGCAGCATCGCCCCCGCATACCGGGACCGGAACACCCCCTCAGGAACCAGGGGCCACGACGGCAGCCCGCCAGGGCCGCCCGCCCCAGGCTCCCCGGCCCCCGGTCCTGGCCCTGCCGCAGGCTCAGGCGATGCCGCAGGCTCAGGCGATGCCGCAGGCTCAGGCGATGCCGCAGGCTCAGGCGATGCCGCAGGCTCGGGTGATGCCGCAGGCTCAGCTGCGGGCTCTGCCTGAACCCTGGCCGCCGGCCCGGCATCAGCCTCAGCCTCCGGCTCGGGATCAGCCGCAGGCCCGGTCTCAGCTGGGGTGGCCGGCTTCGGCTCGGTGAACAGGGGTTCCGCGGGCGCCCAGCCGGGCTCGCCGCCGCCGGCCGCCTGCCCGCGCCGGCCCAGGCGGCGGCTGATCGTGGTGTGCGCCACCCCCAGCTGCCGCCCGATCTGCGCGTCGCTGGCGCCCTGCGCCCGCAGCTGGCTGGCCTGCGCCCGCAGCTGGCTGGCCTGCGCCCACTGCGCCGGGCTGACCGTCCCGGGCCGGCCCGGCCGCGGCTGCCCGATCAGCGCCGCCGACCCTTCCCGCATCGCCGCGTTATGCAGCGTGGAGACGTAGTTCTCCGTCAGCCCCAGCACCGCCGCGACCGTCCGGCCCCTGAACCCCAGCTGCCGCAGCGTCGCCAGCGCGATGTTCCGCATCGCGGTATCAGCGGCGTCGTACTCGAACAGGACCACCGGCCCGGCCGAGATCACGCACCGGCCCCCCGAGGTGAGCATCCGAAGGTCCCGTGCCTCTGGCATGCCTTCCAGGATCGCCGCAACCGCTGCTGACATGCCACTATACTACCAAAGCTTTAAGAATTACGCACAGACGATCGCGGATAAAACCGCACGTCACGGACTACACGTTTCGCCGTTGCCGGAGATCTGAGACTGATCCCGAAATGGTCCGCCTCCACCTTCCGGCCAGTGTCCGCCGCGGCCGCCTGAATAAATTCCCGGGCCGCGCGGCTCCCCGACGGCGTCAGAAAGCTACCGGGCCACCCGCCACCCAGGTCACAAGCCAGGCGCGGGCGCCCCGCGGCCGGACGCCCGTGCATTAGCCTGGGCCGCATGGCGACGCATGCGATAGCTCCGCCGGTGAGTGCGGCGTTGCACATCCCCAGCCCGTCGGTCAACGGCTTCCACATCGGCCCGTTGTTCATTCACGTGTACGCGCTGATGTACCTGGTCGGTATCGCGGCGGCCATCGTCATGACCCGCCGCCGCTGGGCCGCGGCCGGCGGAGACCCCGAGCTGATCTGGGACGTCGCCGTATGGAGCGTGCCAGCCGGGATCATCGGCGGCCGTATCTACTTCGACATCACCACGCCGATGGACATCCCGCACGTCTGGTACGGCGTCCTCGCCGTCTGGAGCGGCGGCCTCGGGATCTGGGGCGCGATCCCGCTCGCGGTCCTGGTAGGTATCTGGCGGGTGCGCCGGGCCGGCGGCAATGTACCGGTGATCATGGACGCGGTGGCGCCCGCCCTGCTCGTCGCGCAGGGCCTCGGCCGGATCGGGAACTATTTCAACAAGGAGCTCTTCGGCGGGCCCACCAGCCTGCCCTGGGGGCTGGAGATCCCGCTCGCCTACCGGCCGCCCGGGTACACAGCCTTCGCCTTCTTCCAGCCGACGTTCCTTTACGAGCTGATCTGGGACGTGGCGCTGGCCCTGGCGCTGATCTGGCTCGGCCATCACCGGAGGATCTTCGCGCCCGGCCTGTTCGCCCTATATGTGGCCGGCTATTCGGCGTTCCGCATCTTCGAGGAGTCGCTGCGGGTGGATTCGTCGAAGTACTTCCTCGGCCTCCGGCTGAATATGTACGTCGCGTGCGTCCTGACGGTCACGGGCCTCACCTGGTTCGTTCTCGTTCAGCGCCGCGGCCGGAAGATGGCGGCGGCCGGGCTGGCCCCCCCTGAGCTGGCGGCGGGTGGCGCGCAGCCCAGCCGGGCCGGCGCCACCGGCGCCGACGGGGCCCGCACCGAGGCCATCGTCCCCGGCGGCGCCGCGGACGAGGAGCCGGACGGGGAGACGGCAAACGCCAGTGAGGTGGCTGGAGCGGCCTCCGGCGTGACGCCGGATGGGGAAGCCGGCGATTGCCGGTAAGGCTGCCTCCGGCGTAGCGCCGGACGAGAAGCCGGCCGGCGCCGATGAGGCTGCGGCTCCCGCACCAGTGCCCGACCATGAACGGGTCAGCATCGCCGCAGAGGCTGCTGTTTCTGACGGGGCGCATGTTCAGGAACAAGTCAGTGTTCCTGAAGAGGCTTTTTCTCCCGATGGGGTCCGTGAGCAGGAGCAGACCGCCGTGTCCGAGGAGGCTCCGGCCAGCGTTCCGGAGAAGGCAGGCGCGGTGCCAGCTGAGGACGCCAGGGGCACGGCCGCTCAGACCGGGTAGGTCGCGCCGGTCAGCGGCGGCACGTCGGCCTCGGTCCACCCCGCCGTCGGCCTGCTCAGCTGAGATGCCCGGCTCATGGCGCCTATCTGCCCGCTGCTGATCCGCTCACGCCGGGACTTCGGCGGGCTCCGGCGCCGCCCGCCCGGCGCGGGCCCGCCACCAGGCCTGGCCGTGCTCCGGCAGCATGTAGATCGGGTCGTAGTAGGCGTGTTCGCGGCCGATGGCCAGCAGGTCGTCGGCCTCGACGGCGGTGCGGTAGTTCTTCGTCCAGTACGAAATGCCCCGGTCGGTGTCGTACCGCGCGACCTGGTGCACCCAGCGCTTGCCGACGTAGGGGACGTCGCAGACGACGCGCGGCGTGGCGAATCCCGGCAGGTACCCCATGATCTGATGCTGCAGGTCCTGGCCTTCGCGCAGGGTCAGCCGCCAGTGCTCGCTGCCGGGGATCATGTCGCACATGTAGAAGTAGTAGGGCATGATCTTGGCCTCATCGAGCAGCGCGAAGCACAGGTCGAGCAGGGCCGCCGCGCTGTCGTTGACCCCGCGCAGCAGCACGCCCTGGTTCCGGACGTCCCGGATGCCCGTGTCCAGCATCGACTGGGCCGCCCGGGCCACCAGGGGGGTGACCGACTGGGCCGCGTTCACGTGCGTGTGGATGGCCAGGCTTACGCCGCGGTCGGCGGCGGTCCCCGCCAGCCGCGCCATCCCGGCCCGGACCTCGTCGCTTAGCCAGTGCTGCGGCAGGCCCATCAGGGCCTTGCTGGCCAGCCGGACGTCGCGGATGCTCTCGATATCGAGCAGCGCGGCCACGAACTCCTCCAGCCGGGGCCACGGCAGGTTGGCCACGTCGCCGCCGGAGACGACCACGTCGCGCACGCCGGGGGTGCGGCGCAGGTAGGCGATCATGGCCCCGAGCCGGTCGGCCCGCGGCAGCTCGAACTTGTGCTTGCCCGCTGCGGGCGTCGGGCTGCCGACCAGGTCCATCCGGGTGCAGTGCCCGCAGTACTGCGGGCAGGTGGGCAGCACCTCGGCCAGCACCTTGGTCGGGTAGCGGTGGGTCAGGCCCTCCACGGCCCACATCTCCGCCTCGTGCAGCGAGTCACGCTGTGCGTACGGGTGCGACGGCCAGTCGGCCCGGCGGTCGCTGAACACCGGGATCATGTACTGGCGCACCGGGTCGGCGTAGAAGGCGTCGGTGAAGCCCAGGGCGCCCGACGTGTCCGGCGCGGTGTCCGGGGCCATCGTGTTGAGCATCTGCGGCGGCACCAGCATCGACATGGTGGCGCGCGCCCGCTGGTCCTGCTCCAGGTCGGCGAGGAACGCCTCGCTGAGGCCGGCCCCCAGCACCTGGCGCAACTGGCGCGCGTTCTTCACGCAGTGCGCCCGCTGCCATTGCGCCGACTCCCACTCGGCCGTACTCACATCTGCCCAGCCGGGGAAACGCCGCCAGTCCGGTTCGGCGAGCTCCCGGCGCCGGTAGACATACGGCTGGTCGATCACGTGGCCTCCCCGGTTACCGATCATTCGGATAATAATCTGTCATCTAGCCGTACTCTATTAAAGAAGCTTTTGCCAAAGTAGTATCTGGCAGGAAAATTTATTGTTACATGCGGGTTGCATACTGCTCGCGCATGGATGACCCACCGGGCGCATGGATGACCCACCGGGCCGGGAAGGATGATGGCATGACCAGTTCGCCGCTCGGACTGCACCGCGTCAGCGAGCCGGGACCCGGTGAGCCGAGTCCCGGCTATCCGGGGGGCGGCGCCGCCATCCTGCCCCAGGCCGCGTGGCGGCTCGACCCTGATCCGCGGATCGGGCCCGATGAGGTCCGCGTCGACGTCGAACGGCTGAACCTCGACGCCGCCTCCTTCCGCCAGATCCGCGAGTCCACCGGCGGCGCCGCGGATGCCATGCGCGCGGCCGTGCTCGGCACCATCGCCGCCCGCGGCAAGATGCACAACCCGGTGACCGGCTCGGGCGGCATGCTCACCGGCGTCGTCGCCGAGGCGGGCCCGCGGTCCCCGCTCGGCCTGCGCGCCGGGATGCGCATCGCCACGCTGGTCTCGCTGAGCCTCACCCCGCTCGCGATCTCCGATGGGCTCGCACGCTGGGACGGCCAGTCGGAGCAGATCCCGTGCGAGGGGCACGCCATCCTGTTCGCCCGGTCGATCGCGGTCCCCCTTCCGGACGACCTGCCCATGCCGCTCGCGCTGGCCGTCTTCGACGTCTGCGGTGCGCCGGCGCTCACCCGGCGCGTGGTCAGCGCCTACCGGGCGGGCCGGGGCTTCGGCGACGCGGGCCAGCCGGCTCTGGGAGCGGCCCCAGACGCGGGCCAGCCGGCTCCGGGAGCGGCCCCAGACGCGGGCCAGCCGGCTCCGGGAGCGGCCCCAGACGCGGGCCAGCCGGCTTCGGGGGCAGCCCCCGCAGAGGCACCGGGTGCACAGAACGGGGCCGGGCGGCCCGGGCCGGTCGTCGCCATCCTCGGCGCGGCCGGGAAGAGCGGCTCGCTGTCGGCCGCGGCGGCCCGCGCGGCGGGGGCGGCCGCGATCATCGGCGTGGTGCCCGGCGACGACGAGGCGGCCGTCCTGCACGAGTCCGGCCTCGCCGACGCGATCGTAATGGCCGACGCGCGTGACCCGGTGGCCCTGGCGGTCGCGGTCGCGGACGCGGGCGGCCCGGCTGACGTGACCGTCGTCTGCGTGGATGTGCCCGGCTGCGAGGGCGGCGCGATCCTGGCCACCGCCCCCGGCGGCACGGTCATCTTCTTCTCCATGGCCACGTCGTTCAGCGCGGCGGCCCTCGGCGCCGAGGGGATGGCCGCGGACGTGACCATGCTGATCGGCAACGGGTACACCCCCCGTCACGCGGACCTGGCGCTGACCCTGATCCGCCGCAACGACGCCCTGCGGACCCTGTTCAGCCGCCGCGTCTTCCATGATCGGCGCAGGTCTTCCGCACCATCTGCGGAAAACCGGCACCGCTACGCGGAGGGCGCGGTGGGTGCGGTGGGTGCGGTGGGCGCGGTGGGCGCGGTGGGCGCGGTGGGTGCGGAGGGTGCGGTGGGCGCGGTGGGCGCGGAGGCGGAGAGCGGCGCGGGGGCGGGGGAGGCTGCTGTGGCGGGGGAGACTGGCGCGCTCACTGGGAAGAAGGCGTGATGACGTCGAAGCTGGGGCTGGACCCGGGCACGGTCCGCGAGGCGCGCGAGCTGGCCCGGCGCGCGGGCGAGCCGATCACCGAAATGGCCCGCACGCACACGACGGTCTCCGTGGAGCGGGCCGTGCTGCGGCTGGCCGGGCTGAACGGCGCCGGCCAGGACGGCATGCCGTGGGTCAACCGCCTCACCGACGCCGTAAAGGACAGCGTCGGCCTCGAGCACGGCGTCGCCCTCCCGGTCTGGCACGCACTCCACGACGCGGGCCACCACGACCTGCGCCAGCTCGCCGGGGCCGCCGCCGCCGGAAAGGTGACGTTCCGGCTCCCCGAGGGAAACGACGCACGGACGGCCAGGAGCGCCGCGTCCCGTTCGGCCGGAAAGGGCTTCGCCGCCATCGACGCGCAGCGGGCGCAACGGTCCCGCATGATCGCCGCGACCGCCGACCCGCCCAAGCCGTGGATTTATCTCATCGTGGCGACCGGCGACATCTACGAGGACATCCCGCAGGCGCAGGCCGCCGCGCGGGAGGGCGCGGACATCATCGCGGTCATCCGCTCCACCGGTCAGTCGCTGCTGGACTACGTGCCCGAAGGCGCGACCCGCGAGGGGTACGCCGGCACGTACGCCACCCAGGAGAACTTCGCTCTGATGCGCGCGGCGCTGGATGACACCTCCCGCGAGCTGGGCCGGTACGTACGGCTCACCAACTACGCGTCCGGGCTGTGCATGCCGGAGATCGCGGCCCTGGCCGGGCTGGAGCGCCTGGACATGATGCTGAACGACTGCATGTACGGCATCATCTTCCGCGACATCAATCCGCGCCGGACCTTCATCGACCAGCGGTTCTCCCGCCAGGTGCACGCGCGTGCGGGGATCGTGATCAACACCGGCGAGGACAACTACCTGACCACGGCGGACGCGGTTGACGCCGCGCACACCGTGGTGGTCAGCCAGCTGCTGAACGAGTACTTCGGCCAGGAGGCCGGGCTGGCCGACGCGCAGCTCGGCCTGGGGCACGCGTTCGAGATCGACCCGGCGGTGCCGGACTCGTTCCTGCTGGAGCTGGCGCACGCGCAGCTCGTCCGCGAGCTGTTCCCGGACGCGCCGCTGAAGTACATGCCGCCGACCAAGCACATGACCGGCAATGTCTTCGCCGGCTATCTGCTGGACGCGTTCTTCAACCTGTGCGGGCTGATGACGGACCAGTCGATCCTGCTCATCGGGATGATGACCGAGGGCATCCACACGCCGTTCCTGTCCGACCGGGACTTGGCGCTGGAGAACGTGCGGTACGTGCGCACCGCCGCCGGGCGGCTCGGGGAGAGCTTCCGCCCGGAGCCGGACGGGTTCGTCGCCGCGCGGGCGCGCGAGGTGCTGGGGGAGGCAACCGGCCTGCTGCGCCGGATCTGCGACGAGGGGCTGCTGCGCGCGATCGCCGCCGGGACGTTCGGCGTAACCAGGCGCCCGCCGGACGGCGGCCGAGGCCTGGACGGCGTGGTGGAACGGGCACCGGGGTATTTCAACCCGGCTACGGAGATCCTGGATGCCGGGTCCCGGTTCGCGAACGACGATCATGATCCCGAACGGACCCGCGATGGCTCTCCGCCCGCCCGGGACCCGGAACCGGTGGAGGCATCATGAGCAGAGACGGTACGGCGAGTGGCGCGGCGCAGCCGCGATCGCGCGGCCCGCGAGGGGCCCTGGCCCCTCCGTCCGCGCGATTCAGGGTGTTCCCCGGGCCAGCACTGTGATCCGGCCCTACGGCGACAACACCGGGGACGGCCGCGTGCAGGTGTCGTTCACGCTGCCGGTCCCGTTCGGCGGCGAGATCGAGCGGGCGCGGGCCGAGGGGGCGGCGCTGCAGCTGGCCGCGAAGATGGGCCTGGAGCCCGCGATGGTGGTGCACGCCAAGGGAATCGGCCCCGATTTCACGTTCTTCATCGTCTACGGACGGGTAGGGCACCTGGTTGACCTGTCCGCGGTGACCGTCGCCGAACGCGAGTTCCCGCTGCTGACGGCGCAGGAGGTGAACCTGCGCATCCGCTCGGCGCTGGGCCGGAAGTTCGTGGTGGTGGGCGCGTGCATCGGGACCGACGCGCACACCGTCGGCATCGACGCGATCCTGAACGTCAAGGGGTACGCGGGCGAGAAGGGACTCGAGTACTACCGGGAGATGCGTGTGGTGAACATGGGAGCCCAGGTGGACGTGCCAGATCTGGTGGCCCGCGCCCGCGCCGAACGGGTTGATGCCGTGCTGGTCAGCCAGGTGGTAACGCAGCGCGACGCGCACCTGTCCAACGCACGGGAGATGTCCGCGGCTTTCCGTGACGCCTACCCCGGCGGCGGGGGACCGGTCCTTGTGGTCGGCGGGCCCCGGTTCGACCCGGCCGCCGCGGGCGTGCTGGGCGTCGATGCGATCTTCGGCCGCGGGACGACGCCGCGCGAGGTGGCCAGCTACCTGGCCGCCACCCTCGACCCGGAGCCGGCCCATGTCTAGCGCGCGGGGCGCGCCGGACCCGGCGGGCGCGCAGGGGCCGGCGGGCGGGGAGCGGCCCGCGGCCGATCGGCGACTGGGCCTGTCGGTGACGCACCGCCGGTACGTGGGCTACGGGGACGCGCACTACGGCGGGAACCTGGTGGACGGTGCGTACGCGCTGGCCCTGTTCGGCGACGTTGCCACCGAGGTGTGTATCCGGATGGACGGTGACGAGGGGCTGTTCGCCTCCTACTCCGACGTGCAGTTCCGCGCGCCGGTGCAGGCGGGCGACGTCATCGAGGTTACGGCGGCGGTCACCGCCGTGGGGCGGCGCAGCCGGGAGCTGACGTTCGAGGCCAGCGTGGTCTGCCGGGCCGACCCGGCGCGGGGCCCTTCGGCCGCCGCGGTGCTTCCGGAGCCCCTGGTCGTAGCCACCGCCACCGGGACCGTCGTTGTCCCAGAACACCAATCTGACTTCGCTTTGTAGTCAAGACCGGGCCTTTATGGCGGATACCGCGCTAAAAGGTATACGTACAGTAATAATTTGGGGGTTGACAACGTCCGGATGAGGGGTAAGTTTCTGCACACAGTCCAGCACCGGGCTGGCTGGCCGGAGGTGGCTGGCCCGCCGTGATCTGGACCGCGCCAGGGCGGGGGCGTATGCATCCAGCCGCTTCAGTGCCCGGCACGGCGAGATGGGCTGCTACGCGGAACCGGCTGGACGGGGGTTGGGCTTGGGAGGGGACCCGGGCGCCCAGTAGACAACGGAGGCCGAACTCGTTGCCGGCGAGACGGTCCCCGGTCCGAAGGCGCGGCCCGGGTTCCTTTCCTCTGCCCGAGATTCCCTGGCCGCCACTTGGTGGATGCCCCGGGCGGGTGCCCGGCGGGCTCACGGGAAAGGCTCAGGTCCTTCTCGGCTAAAGGAAGGCGCGGGGCCGATATCCTGGTCGGCCAGGACCAGCGAGCTTACCCAGGCGGAGGCAGTAAGCGTGGCAGAGCCCACCCCACCCATCGAGCGCGTCGCCGTCATCATGCCGACCTACCAGGAGCGGCAGAATCTGGAGGCCATCGCCGGCCGCCTGCGCGCTGCGGTACCCCACGCGGACCTGCTGGTCGTCGACGACAACAGCCCCGACGGGACCGGTGACCTGGCCGACAAGCTGTCCGAAACCGACCCGCACATCGAGGTTCTGCACCGGAGGGAGAAGGCGGGGCTGGGTCCGGCCTACATCGCCGGATTCCGCTGGGCGCTGGACCGCGGGTACGACGCCGTGGTCGAGATGGACGCGGACGGCTCGCACCAGCCTGAGCAGCTGCCGCAGTTGCTGGCCGCGCTGGACGGCGCGGACGCGGTGCTCGGATCCCGGTGGATACCGGGCGGGCGGCTGCTCAACTGGCCGAAGTCCCGCGAGATCCTCTCCCGCGGTGCCAACGTCTACACCCGCCTCATGCTCGGCCTCGACATCCGGGACGCGACGGGCGGTTACCGTGCCTACCGGACGTCTTCGCTCCGCGCGATAAGCCTGGACACGGTGCAATCGGCGGGCTACTGCTTTCAGATCGATCTGACGCTGCGCCTGGTTCAGGCGGGCCTGCGGGTCGTGGAGGTCCCCATCACATTCGTGGAACGGGAGCGCGGGGCGAGCAAGATGAGCCGGGCCATCATCGGGGAGGCCTTCCTCCGCGTCGCGCAATGGGGCGTTGCGTCCCGGATGAAGAACCTCCGCGCCCCGGGACGGCAACGTCCCGGGAGGTTACTCCCGGGACGTTGCGCGTCCCGGGGCATAAGGCCCGGGGCGCGCAGTCGGCGTGTCCAGTTTGACGCGGACGCTGACGGCTGAAGCGTGTTACCCGATCGGTTTAGCCGGCTTGCCGGGGCATAGCTAGCTGAGGGACGGTGCCCGCCGAGGCTCAGGCGCTCTTGCGCTGTCGGCGGTCGCGGCGCGCGTCGCTTTCCCCCGGGGTACCGCGCCGTCCCCGGATGACCTCGAGCCGCTCGGCCAGGACCGCTTCCAGGTCGTCGACCGTGCGCCGCTCCAGCAGCATGTCCCAGTGGCTGCGCGGCGGCTTGACCTTCTTCGGTGCGGGTGACTCGCCGGTAGCCGCGAAAGCGACCGCACCGCACACCCGGCATTCCCAGGTCGGGGGAAGCTCGGCCTCAGCGGCGAAGGGCACGGTAAAATGGTGCCCCTTGGGACAGTCGAAGGCGACTTCCTGTCGCGGGGCGAGATCCGTATTGCGGTCGTTCTCGTAGCTCGTCGACCCGAGCCGGGTGCCGCGTAGTGCGCGTTCGGCCATTGGCGTGCTGCCTCCAAGCGCTCAGCCGTATGAACTTGTTAACGCTGAATACGCGGACAAGATTCCCGATTACGCTCCGATCCAACCCTGATCTGTGCCGGAATACCCCATGCGTAATTTCAGCGCCGCGGATCCGGGCGGGCCGGGGGAGGCGGTGCGCGGTCAGGACGGCCAGACGCCCCGTTCGATCAGCAGGTCACGCAGCATGACCGTCTCGTCGGTCATGACCCCGTCGGCACCCAGATCGAGCGCGTGTTCCATTTCCCGGCGACGGTTGAGCGTCCACACGTGCACGTGCAGGCCGGCTTTGTGCGCCTTGCGGATGAACGACGCGGTGGCAACCCGGCCCGGTACCTGCGCGCAGTGCACACCCGCGCGGGCGAGCCGTTCGGCCAGCGCGTCGCCGTACCGGGGCACACCCCCGGCCAGCCGCAGCGCCGCCACGCCGGCCGGGGACAGCGCCATGCAGACCGGGCGGTCGAGCAGGGCCCGGGCCGCGTGCAGCCGGCGCGCCGAGAACGACGTGACGCAGACCCGGTCCCACGCGCCGGTGCGGCGCAGCACGTCTATCATGGGCCGGATCGCGAGCACGTCCTTCAGGTCGATGTTGAACCGCAGCGCGGGCCAGGCGCCCAGCAGGTCCTCAATCAGCGGGATCGGCTCGGTGCCGCCGATCCGCGCCCCGGACACCTCACGGTAGCGCATCCGCGCGATCCGGCCGGTGCGGTCCGTCACCCGGTCCAGGGTGCGGTCGTGGATGGCGAGGAGCACACCATCCGCGGTGGCCCGGGCGTCGGTTTCCAGGTGAGTGTAGCCGAGTCCGATGGCGTGCCCGAAGGCGGCCCAGGAATTCTCCGGCTGATGCGCCGCTCCGCCCCGGTGCGCGAAGGCGATGGGGAGGGTGCGGTCCAGGTAGGCGACGGGACGGCGTTGATCAACGTCTGCTCGCAGCACGCTGCCCAGTATGGGTGCCGCATCGGAGTCGTTGGGTGAACACTGCAAATCGTCCCGGCGAGATTTCGGTGTCAGATTTCCGCAGGCCCCGCGGGCCTCGCAGGGCCTGCGGTCTGCCATTCGCGGCGCCGGGCGTCGGCCATCGCGATGGCCGAAGCGACCGCCACGTTCAGTGAGCCTACCCGCCCGACCTGGGGGATGTAGGCGGCCGCGGCGCACGCGGCGAGCAGCGCGGGGGAGCAGCCGTGGTCCTCGTTGCCGATCGCCAGGCAGACGTCGCCGCCGAGCGGCGCCTCGTGGAGGGGCACGGCGCCCGCGGCCAGCTCGATGGCGACCATCCGCAGCCCGGCGGCGGCCGCGGCCTTGGCCGCCGAGGCGGGGGAGGGTTCACGCTCCCAGGACAGGAACCGTTCCGTGCCGAGCGCGGTCTTGCGCACCGACGGGTGGTCCAGCGGCGCGGTGTTGCCGCACAGCCACACGTGCTCGACGCCGAACGCCGCGGCCGTGCGGGCGATCGAGCCGACGTTGAACGGCTGGGTCACCGAATCCAGCAGCAGCGCGAGACGCGCCTGGGTGCCGCGCCGCCACGCCCGGTTGAGCCGCTTGACCTCGGTCGGGCGGAGCTGCCGGGGCCGGTACTCGCCGTCGCCGGGCGCGCCCGCCGGGCCCGCCGGGGCGGTCACGGCGTGTCCTGCGGGTCAGTGTCCTGCGGGTCAGTGTCCTGCGGGGCGGTGTCCTGCGGGGCGGTGTCCTGCGGGGCGGTGTCCTGCGGGGCGGTGTCCTGCGGGGCGGTGTCCTGCGGGGCGGTGTCCTGCGGGGCGGTGTCCTGCGGGGCGGTGTCCTGCGGGGCGGTGTCCTGCGGGGCGGTGTCCTGCGGGTCAGTGTCCTGCGGGTCAGTGTCCTCCGGGGCGGGGGGCCGGGTGATCCGCAGGATCCGGTACCCGGCCCGGGACGCGATCCGCCTCGCATCCCAGCCCTGGGCGGCCAGCCAGCGGTGCAGTGAGTCGGCGCCCAGGTGGCGCTGGACCACGGCGGTGGCGGCGGCGTCGGGCGCCAGCCGGGGCAGCCAGCCGCCGAGCAGTTCGTGCAGGGCCTGCTTGCCGACGCGGATCGGCGGATTCGACCAGATGCCGGCGTAGGCCGCGGGCAGGGCCGGGTCGTCCGGCGTGGCGCACCGCACGTTCGCCAGCCCCGCGTGGGCCGCGTTCCGTGCGCACAGGTCCAGGGCCCGTTCGTTCACGTCCACCGCCCAGACGGTCGCCGCGGGCGCGCGGCTGGCGAGCACCAGCGCGATCGGCCCGTACCCGCAGCCCAGATCGAGCAGGTCACCGGCGGGCGGGCCGGGCGGATCGGCGGCGACGTCCAGCAGCAGCCGGGTGCCGGGGTCGACCCGGCCGGGGGAGAACACGCCCGCGTCGGTAGCCAGCTCCAGGTGCACGTCCGGCAGCAGCACGTGCACCCGGCCGGGCCGGTGCCCGGTCTCAGGGCGCGCGGTGAAGTAGTGCTCGCTCACGGTCCGCCGTGGTCTCCGCGGCCAGGGCCGGGTTGATGTACCGCCGGGTCATCCAGCGCTCGACGACGAACGTCAGGATGGGGACGGTCCCGGCCAGCAGCACCAGCACGGTGGGCACCGGGGCCAGCCGCAGCTTCCACGCCAGCAGGGCCGCGGTGACCAGGTAGATCATGTACAGGATGCCGTGCACGGTGCCGACCAGGTTGACCAGCGCGGGGTGCCCGGCGATCTGCAGCGGGATGCCGGCGAAGCACAGGATCACGAGCACCACACCGGTGATGTAGGCCATGACACGGTACCGGAGCACGGTTCCTCGCACCGGCGCTACCTCCTGTTTCCCTGGCTGTTTCGCTGGCTGATTCCGCTGGGCCCGTGCTACCGGCCGCGGCTCTCGGCCCTCCGGTTGAGCCGGGCCAGGTAGGCGTTGTAGGCGGCGAGCTCCGGGTCATAGAGCTCGATCTCGCCGGACGTACTACCCGCCATAGTAGTCCCGTCCGGGCCGGTCGCGTTCGCAGGACCTGCGGGCAGGTCCGGCTCGGGCGCCTGCGTTACCCGGCCGCTGCGGATGCGGACCTCATCGCGGATCGTCTTGCCCCAGAACACCGCGCCCATGAGCGCGAAGATCGGCCACTCGAACGTGTAAGCCCAGCTCAGCGCGTTGCCGGCCAGAGCGCGGTGCAGCTGCCAGTCACCCAGCCAGAACATGCCCCAGAAGGCCACGACCGCGAACGCATGCCAGGCGAGCCAGGGCGGCGAGACGAGGAACCGCCACCTGGCGGCCCTGCGAGCCCCGCGAGCCCCGCGAGCCGTCCCGGCATTGTTCATGCCATGAGGGTAACGCCGCCACCCTCGTGCTGGTACGCGGGTCAGAGGTACAGCTCGAACAGGCCGATTCTGCCCGCCAGGTGCTGTCCTCGGCGCTCTCCGTACGGGAGTCATCACAGTCCGTTCGGTGAGCGTAACCATGCGGTATGGCCCCGCGCACCGGCTCGTTCGGAGATAATCAGCGCCATGGCACTGGCTAATGCGATCCTTTCGCGGCGGGACGGGCTGTCGGCACGGCTCCCCGACCGGCTGGAGGACCTCCGCGGTCCGCAGCAGGGCACCGTCGTGCTACCCGTCCATCTCACCTGGCACGGCCTGCGCGAGTTCGACGTGGCCAAGGACGAATCACGGCTCGTCCTGTACAGCATCCTGCTGGGCCAGGGCCGGCGCAGCGACCTGGCGCGGTTCGTCAACGCCCGGCGGCTGGCCGAGGACTGGCCGGCGCTGGCGGCCCTGCTCAGCCAGCGCATACGCCGGGCCTGCGAGCGCCAGCTCGGCCTGCCCGGCCCGGCGTGACCAGCGCCCCCGGCGCGGCGGCCCAGCCCGAACCCGGCCCGGCGGCGCGGCAGACACCCAGGCACTGGCGACCCGGTGGACACCCAGCCACATCTCGGCCGGCGGCGCAGTTTATGCCACAGTGGGGTTATGCGTAAATACGTGATAATGGGGGTACAGGGCAGCGGCAAGGGCACACAGGCCAAGTTGCTCGCCGATGACCTCGATCTCGTCCACATCGGCGTGGGTGACATCTTCCGCTGGAACGTGGTGAACCACACCAAGATGGGGGCGCAGGTCCGGCGGATCATGGCCGAAGGCAAGCTGGTCGGCGACGACATGGCCGAATCGGTGGTCCGCGGCCGGCTCACCGAACACGACTGGAACTACGGCTTCATCATCGACGGCTTCCCCCGGAATAGGCCGCAGGCCGAGTTCTTCCTGGAGAGCTACGACATCGACGGGGTGATCGAACTCGACCTGCCCGACAGCGAGGTGCGCCGGCGGGTATTGGCCCGGCGGCTCTGCTCTGACTGCGGCATGGACTACAACCTGCTGGCCAACAGCCCCGCCGTGCCCGGCAAGTGTGACGTCTGCGGAGGTGAGCTGCAGATCAGGGAAGACGACACCGAAGAGGCCCTCGCCGTGCGGCTCAAGGACTTCCACGAGAAGACCAACCCGGTGCTCGACCTGTTCCGGCGCAAGGAGTACGTGATCACGGTCGACGCCCGCCGGCCCCCACGGGCCGTTCAGCAGGAGATCCGGGAAAAACTGGGTTTGCCGCCGCTGCCGGAGGAAGACAACGGAGCGGAAGGCAAGAAGCCGGAGAAAGACGAGCAAGAGGTGAACAGCTGACGGGCCCGGATAGCGCACGCCTCAGGGAGTGATGGTGCGAGAGATCGCCGTGTTCAGCGGGGGCGCCCACGCCCTCCTCGCCGCCGAGATCAGCGAGAATCTCGGCGTCCCGCTGCAGCCTGTCCGGTTCCGGCGCTTCGCCAACGACTGCCTGGATGTCCAGCTTCAGGCCAATTGCCGGGAACGGGACGTCTTCATCATCCAGCCACTGGTCCCGCCGGTGCAGAAGAACCTCGTCGAGCTGCTGCTGATGGCCGATGCCGCCCGCGGCGCCTCGGCCGCGCGGGTCACGGTCGTCATGCCACACTACGCGTACGCGCGCTCGGACAAGAAGGACGAACCGCGGATCTCCATCGCGGGGCGGCTCGTCGCCGACCTGCTGGTGGCTGCCGGCGCCAACCGGGTGCTGACCATGACGCTGCACGCACCGCAGGTGCACGGCTTCTTCTCGGTCCCGGTCGACCACCTCAACGCGCTCCGCGAGCTGGCCGGGCACTTCCGTGGCCGCGACCTGGGCAACACGGTGGTGGTCTCACCGGACCTCGGTTTCGCCAAGAGCGCCGCCGCGTTCGCCCGGCGGCTGGGCCTGCCGGTCGCCGCGGGCGCAAAGCAGCGGGACAGCGACGACAGTGTCACGATCAGCTCGATCATCGGCGACGTGGCCGGGCGCGACATCATCGTCCTGGACGACGAGATCGCCCGCGGCACCACGCTGATGGAGCTGCTGACCCGGCTGCGCGAGCAGCATGTGCGTTCCGTGAGCATCGCGTGCACGCACGGGCTGTTCGTCGACGGGGCGCTGGGCAAGCTGGTCGCCCAGCCGGACGTGACCGAGGTCGTCTGCACGAACACCGTGCCCGTCCCCGCGTACAAGCGCGACCCGAAACTCGACGTGATCTCGGTGGCCCCGGCCCTGGCCGAGGCCATCCGCCGGATCCACGACGGCGAGTCGGTCAGCGCCCTGTTCGACCATCCCTAGCGGGCTCAGCGGGCCCAGCGACGTCGATGATCCAGGCGAGCACGAAGGCTTCCTCGCGCCACGCGTCGTACCGGCCGCTGCGCCCGCCATGCCCCGCGTTCATCTCGGTCTTCAGCAGGAACGGGCCGCCGCGCGCGCCCGCCTGCAGCCGGGCGATCCACTTGGCGGGCTCCCGGTACAGCACCCGCGTATCGTTCAGGCTGGTCATGGCCAGGATCGGCGGGTACTCCACGGTGCGGAGGTTCTCGTACGGGGTGTAGGACTTCATGTACGCGTACACGGCGGGGTCGTGCAGCGGGTCGCCCCACTCTTCCCATTCGGTCACGGTCAGCGGCAGCGACGGGTCGAGGATCGTGGTGAGCGCGTCCACGAAGGGCACCTGCGCCACGATCCCGGCGAACGCCTCCGGTGCGAGGTTCACGGCCGCGCCCATCAGCAGGCCGCCGGCCGATCCGCCACGCGCCACCAGCCGGCCGGGCGACGTCCAGCCGTGCGCGGCCAGGTGCCGTGCGCACGCCACGAAATCGGTGAAGGTGTTGGCCTTGTGCAGCATCTTCCCGTCGTCGTACCAGCCGCGGCCGAGTTCGCCGCCGCCGCGGACGTGCGCGATCGCGTACACGAAGCCGCGGTCGAGCAGGGACAGCCGGGAGATGGAGAAAAAGGGGTCCATCGAGATCTCGTAGCTGCCGTACCCGTACAGCACGCACGGCGCGGTGCCGTCCCGCGGGATGCCGCGCCGGCCCACCAGCGAGATGGGCACCCGGGTGCCGTCCGGGGCGGTGGCCCACTCGCGGTACTGCTCGTACTGGTCCGGCTCGTATTCGCGCGGCGCACCGGGGCCCGGCAGGGGGCGCACCGGCGTGCGGCGGCGCAGCAGCAGCTCACCGGTGGCCAAGTCGCAGTCGTACACCGAGTCCGGGGTCACCAGCGACGTATAGTGCAGCCGGTACAGCGAGGCGGCCGGCTCGGGGTTCCCGCCCGGGGAGACGGTGTAGACGGGCTCGGGAAAGACGACGTCGTGCTCGCTGTCGTCGGCCCGGATGATCCGCAGCCCGGTGAGGCCGTCCCGGCGGAAGTACACCACCAGGTAACCGGTGAAGGCGTCCACGCCCAGCAGGCGCGTGTCCGCCCGCCCGGGAATCAGCGGCGTCCACTCGGCGGGCCGACCGACCGGGGCCGTCGCCAGCTCGAAGTTCTGCGCCCCGTCGTTGTGCAGGATGAGCAGCCGCTCGGTGCCGTCCGCCCGGGCCTGGTGGGCCACCTGGTACTCGACGCCCTGGCGGCGCGGCGCAACAACGGTCAGCTCCCCGTCCGGGGTGGCCGCGTCCAGCAGCCACACTTCACTGGTCACCTTGCTGGAGGAGCCTACGGACAGGAAGCGCTCGCTGCGGCTGAGGCCGACACCAACCCAGAACCGCTCGTCGGCCTCCTCGAAGATCATCAGGTCGTCGGTGTGCGGCGTCCCGACCGTGTGCCGCCACACGCGCCACGGCCGCCACGCGTCGTCGACCGTGACGTAGAACAGCGCCGAGCCGTCCAGCGACCACGCGCACCCGTAGAAGGTGTCCGGGATCTCGTCGGGCAGCGGCTCCCCGGTCTCCAGGTCCTTGATCCGCAGCGTGAAGCGCTCGTCGCCGGAGAAGTCGGTCGAGAACGCCAGCCGCCGCGCGTCCGGGCTGACGCTGAACGCCCCCAGCGAGAAGAAACTCGAATCCCCGGCCAGGGCGTTGGTGTCCAGCAGGACTTCCTCACCGTCCAACGGCTGGCCCTCGGCCGGCTGCGGCGGCGTGTCGTCGCCGGGGCGGGTCCTGCGCGCCGGGCAGCGGCACTGCAGCCCGTACTGCTGGCCCTCCACCGTCCGGCCGTAATACCACCAGGCGCCCTTGCGGGCCGGCACCGACAGGTCCGTCTCCTGGGTCCGTCCCTTGATCTCGCCGAAGATCGTCTCGCGCAGGCCCTCCGAACTGGCGGTCAGCGCCCCGGTGTAGGCGTTCTCGGCCTCCAGGAACGCGATCGTCTCCGGGTCCTCCTTGGCGGCCAGCCACGCGTAGGGGTCGGTGACGCTGTCCCCGTGAAAGGTGCGGACGGACGGCACCTGCTTGGCGATGGGAGGCGCCAGGGGCTGGCTCGTGGTTGGCTCGGCACTCATGGGCCCGAGCTTACTGATGAGGTCGAAGTGGATGCCGTCGACGGTTTGCAGAGGGCCGGGCGGATCTGCAGCCACGGCGCCGCTCACCCGGCAAAGCCTGGCTCGGGCCCGGGAGCCGGGCCGCAAACCCGGATCGCCCCGGGCCATGTCAGGGGTGAGAAGTATCAAAGCCGGCCGGGGAAATGGGGGAACTCACCCATGCGGGCAATCCGGGCAGCGATGCACGCTCTTACCAGTACCAGCAGGACTCGCCACACGAGTGCGAGCGTAGCAAGCCCACGTCAGCTGGGCACTCAAACAGGAGGTACGGAAGTCCATGAGCAGCCCTATGGAGTATGGCGGCGCCCCTGAGTATGGCGCGCCCGAATATGGCACTCCTGAGTATGGCGCCCCCGAGTATGGTCCCCCCGAGGGTGGCGCCCCCGAGTATGGCGCCCCTGAGGGTGGCGGCCCTGAGTATGGCGCCCCCGAGGGTGCCGCCCCCGAGTATGGTCCCCCCGAGGGTGGCGCCCGCGAGTATGACGCCTCCGAGGGTGGCGCCCCCGAGTATGGCGCCCCCGAGGGTGGCGGTGCCCCCGAATATGGCGCGCCCCCGGCGCCAGCCGCCGCACCTGCCGGAAACCCCATCGGCGACGTCGTCAGCGGCCTGACGTCGACTGTCGAAAGCGGCGTCGGCGGCCTTGTCCAAGACGGCGCTGAGCTGCTCGGGGACATTCTTTAATCCACCGCCGCCAGGCGACCGGCCCTGATACCGGCCGGTCGCCTGGCGGCCCTTTTGAACGGAGATATCATCATGACTGCTTCCCTCGACCGCACCGACTTGGCGTCGGCCACCCTGCTTGTCCTGTCCGGGCCAGCGCGGGGCAGCCGCATCGAAGTCCCGGCCGGCGGCCTGGTGTTCGGCCGCGCCGCCGGCTGCAGCCGGCCGGCTCGGCGACGACCAGGCGCTGTCCCGCTGGCACGCCCGGCTCGACCTCGACGACGAGGTGCTTGTTGTGGAGGACCTTGCCTCCACCAACGGAACCCTCCTCAACGGGCAGCCGATCAGCGGGCGTCAGCCGGTCCGGCCGGGCGACGTCGTAACGGTCGGTACCTCCCAACTGCAGGCGCTGCCGCCTCCAGCGCCCCCCGCGCAACTGCGCGCGTCCGCCACCACCGTCCTGCCGGCGCTGGCCGCCGCGCACCCCGCACCACCGGCCCCGGCCACCGTGCCGCCGGCCCCAACGCCACCACCCCGCCCGGCCCCCGCCGCATCGCCGGCCGCGTACCCGGCCGCGCCGACCTCCGCCGCGCATCCGGCCGCCGCGCCGCCGGCCCCGGCCCCTGCCGCCGCGCATCCGGCCGCCGCGCCGCCGGCCCCGGCCCCTGCCGCCGCGCATCCGGCCGCCGCGCCGCCGGCCCCGGCCCCTGCCGCCGCGCATCCGGCCGCCGCGCATCCGGCCCCGGCCCCTGCGGCCGCGCATCCGGCCCCGGCCCCTGCGGCCGCGCATCCGGCCCCGGCCCCTGCGGCCGCGCCGCCGGCCCCGGCCCCTGCGGCCGCGCATCCGGCCCCGGCCCCTGCGGCCGCGCATCCGGCCCCGGCCCCTGCGGCCGCGCATCCGGCCCCGGCCCCTGCGGCCGCGCATCCGGCCCCGGCCCCTGCGGCCGCGCCGCCGGCCCCGGCCCCTGCGGCCGCGCATCCGGCCCCGGCCCCTGCGGCCGCGCATCCGGCCGCCGCGCCGCCGGCCCCAACGCCACCCCGCCCGGCCCCCGCCGCATCGCGGGCTGCGCCGGCCCCCGCCGCGCACGCGGCCGCCGCGCCGCCGGCCCCAACGCCACCCCTCCCGGCGCCCGCCGATCTGTGGGATTACATCGACGGGCTGCGGGAGCAGGTCGACGGCCTGCGCCAGGATCTCGCCGCAGCCAGCGAGCTAAGCCGCCAGAGCCTGGCCGTAGCCGAGGAGCGAATCCGCGAGCTGGAGAACGACTTGCGAGACATGCGTGCGCGAGCGGAAGCTGCCCCAGTCCGAGCGCTCCTGGAACCTGTTCGCCGGTGAACGCTACTGGCGTGGCGAAACCGATATCCCGTCCCATTGAGGCGTACAACCCGTTCCATCACCGCCAGCAAGGGCCGTACGCATGATCCCTGCTGCCCTTGCCAGCGATGTTCAGCAAACTGGACGGCCCAACGCCGTTCCTGGCGCCGTTGTTACCGGCACCCCAAGGCGGCGCTGGGTGCTGATGCCGGCGCCCCGCCCCCAGCACGTCAGCCCGGTGCGAGCCGGGCGACCTCGACGCTCCCGGCGGGGCGGTGCGCGGCCCGCTCACCCGCCGCCACCCACTGGCGGTAGGTGGCGGCAAACTTGGGCGACAGGTACCGGGCTCCGACCAGCGCGGCGTCGGCCAGCTCACCTGCCAGGTGCGCCACCTTCGGCGACCTCGTCCCGATAGAGATGGGGACCCGGCCAGGCGGGGGGACGCGCAGCGCCGCCTCGCGCAGCGCCGCCTCGCGCAGCGAGAACGCCTTCCCGTCGTGGCTGACCGTCTCGCCGTCGAGGAGTGCCCGGATCACGCTCACCGCTTCCCGCAGGGTGGTGACCGGAGCCGGGTAGCCGATCCCGACCTGTTCGAGCCCCGCCCCCACGCCCAGGCCGAGGAATGCCCGGCCGCCGGACAGCTCGTCCAGAGCGGCTACGGCGGCGGCCGTCACCGCCGGATGCCGGGAGTACGGGTTGGTCACCATCGCCCCGACCTGCACGTGGCTCGTGGCCCGGGCGCACAGCGCCTGGACGACGAAGGTGTCGGGCCACAAGACGACGTCGGACACGCCGAGGCGGTCGAACCCGGCCTCTTCGGCCAGCCGGGCCACCTCCTCGCATTCGGCGAGCGTCATGCCGGGGCTGAACTCGGCCTCGATGATCATCGAGGCTCCCTCTCTTGGTCCGCGAGCAGCTCCGCTTCCGGGTAGTGCCGCACCTTGAGGTGCTTTTCGGTATCGAGCTGCATGAGTTCGGCCAACAGCCGCCACAGCGGGTCTCCCCGCCCGGAGCGGGACCTCATTGGCCAGGGTGCGCAGGCCGGCCGCGTCGGTCCGCTCGACCTCGAGGAACCGGCGGGTCTGTTCGAGCAGCTCCGCGCTTCCCCGGGCTCAGGGCGTGGAGGCACCGGCTCGCCGAGATGACCAATGGGCGCCGACCCGGTGGCGGCAGAGGCCAGCCGTTCGAAGAGCTCGTGGTGGCGATACTCGTCCGCCAAGATGAGCTCTAGCTAGGAGTGGGTCCCGGGGTCGTTGGTGGCATGGGCCAGCCGCTCGTGGCGGTCGAGGATGTAGCCCTCGTCGCGAAGGTGGGCGGAGAAGACGTGCCCGATGTGCACTCACCACTCCGTGTCCGCCTGCCCTGGGTCCGCCTGCACTGGCTTGGCCTCCCCGTCGTCTCGTAGCCGGTGCCACGCCCCGCAAGCGGGTACTGCCGCTTGCGCACCAGCTCGACCTGGTCGTCGATGGCGTCCGGCCCGTAGAACGCGCCGTAGCGCAGGACCGCGCCGCCGGCCTTGAGGACCACGTCCCCGGCATGGCGCATCGCCTCCAGCCCCACGTGCGCCGCCGTCCGCTCGAGCAGCGGACCGGACGGCCTGGCGGGGCGGACGGTCAGGTTCCCGGCCGCCCGGCCAGGTGGGCCGGGCAGGCATCCCGGCTCTTCCCGTCCGGGCGCGAGCGGGGGATGGGCTCGTCTAGCGGTGGCTCGCCGACGTCAGCGCGGCCAGCTGACGGTAGATCTGCTGGAGCTGCTGGCCGCGGGCCAGGCCGGTGACCGGGATCGGGCCGGCGTGGTCGGCGAGCTCGAGCAGCAGGGTGCCGTCACCGGTGAGCTGCCGCAGGGCCGTCTGGTGGAGGGTAACCCGGCGCAGCTGGCGCAGGTCGATAGCGGTGGCCTCACGACGCAGCACGCCACGTTCGATGTCAAGGCGGCCCGCCTGGAGCGACAGCCGGGTGCTGGCCGTTCGCAGGCAGGCCACCAGTGCCAGCCCGCCACTGCTCAGTGCCAACAGCCCGGCCACCGGCTTGGCCCACTGCCCCGGCATGACCGCTGCCGGAAGGGTGACGCCGTAGTGGTAGCGGACAATTTCCAGCAGTGCTGCGAGCACGCCCAGCAGCACGGCCACGACAGTGTAGACCGCGATCACCCTGCCCAGGTACCGCCCGGCAATGGCGAGGAACAACGGGTGGACATCCGGCAGTTCGGCCAGCACCGGGGAGCCCGCACCAGGCGGCAACTCTGGCTGCGCCAGCGCACTCGGCCAGGCAGGCTGCTGGCGCGGCGCCTGCTGCCGCCCAGCCTGCGGCGCGGCAGGCGGCATCGCGACGGCGGGCGGGCGCGCGGCGGGCGGCGCCGCAGCAGCAGCCGGGGCAGCGGCGGGTGGGTGGGCCGCAGGCGGCACCGGCCCAGCTGGGGCAGCAGGCGGGCGCGCGGCGGCTGGGGCAGCGGCGGGCGGGTGCGCAGGCGGCACCGCGGCAGCCGGGGCAGCGGCGGGTGGGTGGGGCGCAGGCTTGGCAGCAGCAGGTGCCCCAACCGCAGCAGCAGGCGGGCGCGCCGCAGGCGGCGCCGCAGGGGCGGCCACGGCCGGCAGGAGGCCGGTGGCCAGTGTGCGCAGTTGCGCAGGGGCGGTCGTTGGAGGCGGCAGCGCCTGCAGTTGGGAGGTGCCGACCGTTACGACGTCGCCCGGCCGGACCGGCTGACGCCCGCTGATCGGCTGCCCGTTGAGGAGGGTTCCGTTGGTGGAGGCAAGGTCCTCCACAACAAGCACCTCGTCGTCGAGGTCGAGCCGGGCGTGCCAGCGGGACAGCGCCTGGTCGTCGCCGAGCCGGCTGGCTGAGCCGGCGGCGCGGCCGAACACCAGGCCGCCGGCCGGGACTTCGATGCGGCTGCCCCGCGCTGGCCCGGACAGGACAAGCAGGGTGGCCGACGCCAAGTCGGTGCGGTCGAGGGAAGCAGTCATGATGATATCTCCGTTCAAAAGGGCCGCCAGGCGACCGGCCGGTATCAGGGCCGGTCGCCTGGCGGCGGTGGATTAAAGAATGTCCCCGAGCAGCTCAGCGCCGTCTTGGACAAGGCCGCCGACGCCGCTTTCGACAGTCGACGTCAGGCCGCTGACGACGTTGCCGATGGGGTTTCCGGCAGGTGCGGCGGCTGGCGCCGGGGGCGCGCCATATTCGGGGGCACCGCCACCCTCGGGGGCGCCATACTCGGGGGCGCCACCCTCGGAGGCGTCATACTCGCGGGCGCCACCCTCGGGGGGACCATACTCGGGGGGACCATACTCGGGGGCGGCACCCTCGGGGGCGCCATACTCAGGGCCGCCACCCTCAGGGGCGCCATACTCGGGGGCGCCACCCTCGGGGGGACCATACTCGGGGGCGCCATACTCAGGAGTGCCATATTCGGGCGCGCCATACTCAGGGGCGCCGCCATACTCCATAGGGCTGCTCATGGACTTCCGTACCTCCTGTTTGAGTGCCCAGCTGACGTGGGCTTGCTACGCTCGCACTCGTGTGGCAAGTCCTGCTGGTACTGGTAAGAGCGTGCATCGCTGCCCGGATTGCCCGCATGGGTGAGTTCCCCCATTTCCCCGGCCGGCTTTGATACTTCTCACCCCTGACATGGCCCGGGGCGATCCGGGTTTGTGGCCAAGTTCCAGGACGCGGGCTAGCCTCAATGCCGGGGAGTTAGGGTCCTTCAGCGTTTGTCACGGATTTCCGGCGGCGTGTCGCAGGCTGGTGATAGCTGGGGTCGACGTGGGCGGTGATGCTGGTTATGCGATGGTTTGCGCGGGGTTTGCCGTCGGGGTGCTTGTTCCAGCGGCTGAGCGGGGACTTGACCTTGCGGGCGCAGACGCGGGGCCGCCGGGGGCCGTGCAGGCTCGCGAGGACGGCGCGGCCGATGCCGCCGGTCAGGTCCCCGCCGGGATCGGTGATGTTCTGCGCGGTGATGAGGAGGTTCTGGGCGGTCTCGACGGCGATCTGGTAGCTGGCCCGGTCGGGGTCAGTGCCGGGCACGGACTGGACGGCATCGGTGACAGCGGTCCGCAGCGCCTGGTAGACGGCCAGCAGCGCCCACATCTCCTGCTCGATGCCGGCGGGGTCCCCCGAGCGGAGCACGCGGCCCTGAAGCAGGGTGTGGCGCAGCGCGAGGTAGGTGATCTCGTGCTGCCAGCGCTCGTGGTACAGCGTCATCAGCGCGTCCGCCGGGTATGCGCGGTGGCCCAGCAGGGTCGTGGCCAGCCGGTAAGTGCCGCCGTAGGTGGTGCCGTCGTGGCAGGTGACGGTCACGGCCGCGGTGATGATGCGGACCTTCACGCCGCCGATGACTGACAGGAACGACCCGTCGGGCAAGTGCCGCAGGACTGGCAGGCGGCGGGTGCTGGTGAGCCGGACGAGGAACTGCGCCTTCGTGGCGGCGACCGCGGCGAGGAAGTCCCCGCCGTCGAAGCCGCGGTCGATCAGCACCAGCATGGACTCATCCAGCAGGGGCAGCAGCTCCCGCGCCTGGCCCGTCTCCCCCTCGGCTCCCGGGCCGAAGACCGCGCCGAGCAGCGCCCGGGTACCTGTCTCCACCAGGGCCATCAGCGCGAGCCCCGGGTAGCCGGTCTCCCCGTTGGACGCCTTCTGCTTGCCCAGCCACGCCCGGTTCTTCGCCGTATCGGGCACCTTGACCGACTTGCAGCCGTCGAACGAGACCGTCCGGTACCCGCGGAACATGATCCCGGGCGTGCGCGGCTGCCCCAGCGGCCCGGCCAGGATCTCGAACAGCCGCCTCACCGGCGGGATCCCGATACGCCGGCGCAGGTCCCGCAGGGCCTTCCCCGAAGGCGCCGCCAGCCCCAGCACCCGCAGCCCCGCGGTCAGCTTGCCCCATACTCCCCGATAACCGGCCCGCGGGAACAGGCACATCGCCAGCAGGAAATACAGGCCCGCCCGCGACGGCGCCAGCCGTACCCGCCTCTCCAGCCCGCCTTCTTCCTCCAGCACCGCATCGGCGAGCTCGAACGGCACGATCCGCGTGAGCTCGCCGAGGTGACCGGCAGCAAACACCCCGGCGGCCACGGTGATCGTCGTCGTGACCGACGTGACAGCAGAACGGATGACAGACTGGGCAGGCAACGGAGGTCTCCGGTACACGGGCCGTTTTGGTCGACACCCGTCCTACCGCAGCCTCCGTTGCCATGTCCGCCCGAAGCCACGATCCCGGCAAACCGCTTGACTACAAGGCGAAACGCTTAACTCCCCGGCATTGTTGCGCCATGAGCGCGGAAAGGAGTCGTATCGGTAGGAGACGACTCGTTTGATGTGCGGCTGTGCAGAAGATGGAGGATTTGTGGCTCTCTGGCGTCGCCCTGCGGGGGGAGGCGTCAAATCACCTCAAGCGGCATTAGCTGAAGACTGGTGTCGTGAGCGTTGAGGAAAAGGCGGTATAAGAGCCGTCAGATGGGGACCAGGAAGACGAACGCAAGTGAACCGCTGATGAAGTGCCGAGATTTAGGAAATGACATCGGAACCGGGGCGTCAATGCGGCCCCGGGATGAGCTTGGCGGGAGCCCGTTTACTGGCCAGGCGTAAGTATTCGGTGATTCCGGTGGGCTGAGCGTGGCTGGCCGGCGCGGGCGACACGCTGGCGGGGCGGGTGCGGCGGTGCTGGACACAGGGACTGGTGGTGGTGCAGCCTTGGCGTGATGGCTGCGCGTACTTGTTCCCGGCCCGCTGATGAGGCGGCGTTCTGGCGTGAGCGGGCGGAGCTGCTGGAGGCACAGAACACGCGGCTGGCCGGGGAGAACGTGCGGCTGGAGGCGGAGAACGCCACGCTGGCCGCGACGGTGGCCGCGCAGCAGGAGCAGCTGGCCGCGCTGAAGCAGCGGGTGGTGACGCTGAGCCGGATGCTGTTCGGCACCTCCAGCGAGAAAGACGGCGCCGGTAAGCGGCAGGCGGGCGGGCAAGCCGCCGACGCCGGCGGCGGGGATGACGCCCCGGCAGGGGATGGCGGCGCTGCGGGCGGGCGGCGCCGGGGTCAGCGGCCGGGATCGGCCGGGCATGGGCGGCGCCGGCATGAGCACCTGGAGACCGAGGAGCAGGTCCATGACATTCCGGAGGGCGAGCGGCGCTGCCCGCGGTGCGGCCGGGCCTATGAGCTGTTCGGGGAGGATGCCAGCGAGCAGGTATCGTGGCGGGTCCGGGTGTGGCGGGTGGTGCACCGGCGGCGCAAGTACGCCCGGTGCTGCCAGTGCCCGGTGCCGGCGGTGCGGACCGCGCCCGGCCCGGCGACGCTGATTCCCAGGGGCCTGTTCACGACGGAGTTCTGCGTGAACCTGCTTGTCGCCAAGTACGCGCTCGGGCTGCCGTTCAACCGGGTGATCGCGATGCTGGCGATGCAGGGCCTGGAGGTGGCGCCGGGCACGCTGGCCGGGGTGGCCCGGCGGCTGGAGGAGCTGCTTGCGCCGCTGGCGGCCGCGATCGCCGCGCGAAACGCCGCCGCCGGGCACGCGCACGTGGACGAGACGTCGTGGCGGGTATTCGGCCAGCCCGCCGATAACGGAGGCAGCCGCTGGTGGCTGTGGGTGTTCACTGCCGCGGACACGGTGGTGTACACGATCGCGGCGTCGCGGTCGCTGAAGGTGCTCGAAGACCATTACGGCGTGCAGGCCGGCCAGCTGCCGGAGGGCCGCAGGCCGCTGGTCATCAGCTCGGACTTCTACTCGGTGTACCGGTCGTTTTCCGAGCTGGACGGCGTCACCTCCCTCTGGTGCTGGGCCCATATCCGGCGGCGGTTCATCCGGGCCGGCGACGCCCACCGCAAGGAGCTGGGCAGCTGGGCTGATGCCTGGACCGGCCGGTTCGCCGCACTATACGCCGCGCACCGCGCCCTGGCCGCCGCCCCCGGGGGCACTGGCGAGCACGCCCGGGCGGCCGCCGCGTTCGATGCGGCGCTGGAGGAGATCGACGCCTACCGCCGTATTCAGGGTCGCCGCCCGGACCTGCTGCACCCGGCCGCGGCGAAGGCGCTGGCCACCTTGGACCGCGAATGGGGCGGGCTGGTGCGCCACCGGGACTTCCCGGACCTGCCGCTGGATAACAACACCGCCGAGCGGGCGATCCGCACCCCGGTCGTGGGCCGCAAGAACTACAACGGCTCCGGCGCGGAATGGTCCGCTGACCTGGCCGGCCACGCCTGGACCGTCCTGGGCACCGCCCGGATCACCGGGCACAACCCCCGCGCCTACCTGGACGCCTACCTGCAGGCCTGCGCCGCAAACGGCGGCAAGCCGCCGGCTGGGCAGGCCCTGGAAGCCCTGCTGCCCTGGAACATCACCCTGACCGGCCAGCCCGGCGAGCCAGACGGCAGGAAGGACCAGCCGCCGTGACCGTGACCGGCACGCCCGGCCAGTACCCGGCCCGCTACTGCGGCAGGGACTTCACCCTCGCCGAGCTGGAGGAGATCCGCTCCCTGGCGGCGACGCTGCCGACCCGCCGCGCGATCGCCGACGCGATCTGCGACGCGCTCGGCTGGCAGACCCCCGGCGGGCGGCGCAAGGACATGACCGCCCGCGTCGCCCTGGGCCGGATGGCCGCCGACGGCCTGATCACCCTGCCGCCGCCGCGCAACGGCAACGGCAACGGACGCCACCCCCGGCACGGGCACCCCGGCCAGCTCGCCCTGCCGCTGCCGGCGCACCCCGCCGCCACCTTGGCCGATCTCGGCCCGGTCACCATCAGCGTCGTCGACAGCCGCCAGGCCTCCCGGCAGTGGAACCAGCTCATCCGCGACCACCACTACCTCGGCTACACCCCGCTGGCCGGCGCCCAGATCCGCTACCTCGCCGCCGCCCCCGCCGCCGGCCCGATCGCCGCCTTCGCCTTCGCCGCCAGCGCCTGGAAATGCGCCCCCCGCGACGACTGGATCGGCTGGGACCCCGCCACCCGCCGCGCCAACCTGAACCTGATCTGCGGCAACGCCCGGTTCCTCATCCGCCCCGACCTGGCGGTCCCCAACCTCGCCTCCTCGCTGCTCGCCGCCGTCACCCGCCGGCTGCCCGCCGACTGGCGGGCCCGCTACGGCTACGCCCCGGTCCTGGCCGAGACCTTCGTCGAGGCCGGCCGGTTCACCGGCGCCAGCTACCGCGCCGCCAACTGGACCCGCATTGGCCAGACCAAGGGCAGGGGCAAGCTCGACCGCCGCCATGAACACGCCCTGCCGGTCAAGGACATCTACCTCTACCCGCTGCACCGGCGCTGGCGGCAGATCCTCACCACCCCGCCCGCTCAGTAACAGCCCACGGGATCACCGAATTCTTACGGCCAGGCGGTGTCCGGCATAGAGGTGGCGTGAGCCTGGTCTGCGGCTTCTGCACGGAACATGGGAAGGCATGTGCTGATACCGCACCTGCACTGTTCTTAAGGTGGCGGGTGCGAGAGGGAGTGCGCTGAGCGGCAGAAACCGGGAGGCGCCGAGTACCGTTGCGGCGCATGCTGGCGGACCGGCTCGTAGTAGTGATGAAACTTCTGTAATGGGAGCGGAGCGAAGGGGCCGGCTCATCTGGGGTTTGCTCTCGCGGGCAACCAGGGGATTCTCTGGGAGGAGACGAGTGGGCAAGTCAGGTCCGGAAGGAAAACCGTTTCAGATACCGAAGCGGCTGGTGTGGGAGGCGTATAAGAGCGTCAAGCGGAATAAGGGTGCCGCAGGGGTGGATGGTGTGTCCATCGAGGACTTCGAGGCCGATCTGGAGAACAATCTCTACAAGATCTGGAACCGGATGTCCTCGGGAACATATTTTCCGCCTCCGGTGCGGGCAGTTGAAATACCGAAACCGCACGGCGGGGGCACAAGAATGCTGGGCGTGCCCACCGTCGCCGACAGGATCGCGCAGACAGTGGCCGCCCTGCAGCTGGAACCGCGCACGGAGTCGATCTTCCATGACGACTCCTACGGGTACCGGCCAGGCAAGGTCACCGCTGGATGCGGTCGCGAAGTGCCGCGAGCGGTGCTGGAAGAAGGACTGGATTCTTGACCTTGATGTCGAGAAGTTCTTCGACTCGGTTGACCATGATCTTATGGTCAAGGCGGTGGAGGCGAACACCAGCCAGAAATGGGTGGTGCTGTATGTGAAGAGGTGGCTGAAAGCGCCGCTTCAGATGCCCGATGGCAGGCTGGCGGAACGGGAATGCGGTACTCCGCAGGGATCGGCAGTATCTCCCGTGCTCGCTAATCTGTTTATGCACTATGCGTTTGATTCGTGGCTGGAGCGCGAGTTCCCGGCCGTCGAGTTTGAACGGTTCGCTGATGATGCTGTGGTGCATTGTGCGACCGAACGCCAAGCCCTCCAGGTGAGGGCGGCGCTGTCGCAACGGCTGGAGAGCGTCGGGTTGCGATTGCATCCAGACAAGACCAGAGTGGTGTACTGCAAGGACAGGAAGCGGCGGCTTGATTATGAGTGCACGTCGTTCACGTTCCTTGGGTATACCTTCCGTGTCAGGAAGGCTCCGACGAGAGATGGGAGGAGTATGTTTGCAGCATTCCTCCCGGCGATCAGCGGGGACGCCCTGAAAGATAAGGGTCACATTATTCGCGGGTGGCGGATTAACCTGCGCACCACCTCGGATCTGGCAGGACTTGCCGAGTGGATGAATCCAGTCATCCGTGGCTGGATGAATTATTACGGAAAGTTCTACCGGACTGAGATGTTCGGTCTCCTGCGGCGTATCAACACCTACCTGGTGCGCTGGGCTCGCAGGAAGTTCAAGCGGCTGAGGTCATTCAAGCGTGCTAAAGGCTGGTGGAACGGGCTCATGAAACGAGAGCCCGGACTGTTTGCTCACTGGGCATGGATGACCGAGTTCTGACGGATTAGGTGAGAAGAGCCGTGTAACGGGAGACTGTTAAGCACGGTTCTGTGGGGGCCTCGGGGTGAGATTCCCCGGGGCTACCCGGCGGGCTAGCCTTGGCCGGGTGACAGGAAGCGCGCTAGGCTTAGCCGGGTGAGCGGCGCCGTGGCCGCGGATCCGCCCGGCCCGCGATCGAAGCCGCCCGGCACGGCTGAGCTGCCCGGCATCGCTGAGTTGCTGTGCGCTCTTTCCTACGGCTCAGGCCTGGCGGCGGCAGAGCAGATGGAGCACGGGACCAACACGGCCTTCGTGGGCGTCCAGCTCGGGCGCGCGCTCGGGGTGGGGGCCGGGGACCTGGAGGCCGTCTTTTACGGGGCGCTGGTCAAGGATGCGGGATGTGGCGCCTGCGGCGCGGTGCTGGCCCGGTTCTTCGCCGATGATGAACAGGTTCCCCGGCTCGACCTGAACCTGGTCGATCTGCATAGTCCTCGCAGCATGGCGGCCTGGGCCATGAGCGGTCTGCGGCTCGATCCCGGTCTGCCTGCCCGGCTCGCCCGGCTCGCCCGGCTTGCTGCCTTCGCCTCCCGGTGCGGCTCGGTGGTGCACGAGGCGATGGCTGTGCACTGTGAGGTCGCCGCCGACTTCGCCGCTGGCCTTGGGTTCGGTCATCACGTGCGGGACGCCGTCCACTACCAGTACGAGCGGCATGACGGGCGCAGCCCGGCTTTCGGCCGGCGCGCGGAGATGATCCCCCGCCCAGCCCAGATCCTGCACCTGGCGCTGGCCGCCGACCTGGTGCGCGGACTGACTGGTGCCGAGGCCGCGGCGGCCATGGTCAGCCGGAGGACCGGCACCTACTTCGATCCGGACGTGGCCGAGGCCTACCTCGACCTGGCCGGCGGCCTGTGGCCGGACGGCGATGAGCCGGTCCCGCTCACCGACGTGCTTTCCTGTGCCCCGCAGACCCCTGTCGACGAGCTACCCGGCGACCGGCGGCTGGCCGTGTGCGAGGCGCTGGCCGACTTCGCCGACCTTAAGTCCGCGCGGCGCGGTTCCCACTCGCATAGGGTCGCCAGCCTGGCCGCCCGGGCTGCCTCCCGCCTCGGGCTCTGCGGAGCCGAGCAGGAGCGTCTGCGCCGGGCCGGGCTGGTCCACGACCTCGGCAAGATCGCCGTGCCGTACCGCCTGCTTGAGCAGGCAGGCGACGACACACGTGCAGCCAGCCGCCGGGCAGGAGCAGCCGCGCTTGCCGAGCCGGTCCGGCTGCACCCCTACTATGCCCAGCGCATCCTGTCCCGGGTCCGTCCCCTCGCCGACCTGGCCGCGGACGTCGGCGCCCACCACGAGCGCCTCGACGGCTCAGGCTATCCGCTCGGGCTTGCCGCCCCGGCCATACCCATCGGCGCCAGGGTGCTCGCCGCCGCCGATGTCTGGGCCGAGCGGGCCGGCCAGGGCCCACCCGACCTCACCCGCGAAGACGGCCTCGACCCGGCGTGCATAGCCGCGCTCCGGTCCTGGCCCCGGCCCGGTACCGGTCACCCGCGCCAGCGCTCCCGCGCCGATCCGGGCCGCCCCGCCCTCAGCTCACGCGAGCTCGAGGTACTGCGGCTGCTCGCCGACGGCGCCTCCAACCCCGGCATCAGCAAGACCCTGCACATCAGCCGGCGCACCGCCGAGCACCACGTCGAGCACATCCTCACCAAACTCGAAGTGACCAGCCGCACCGCCGCCGTGGCCTACGCCCTGACGCACGAACTGCTGTCCTGAACCGAGCCAGGCGCCAGCCAGGCGCCACGCCCAACTGACCGGGCCACACGAATGCCAGCCCTGGCCGGGTCGGAGAGCGGGGACAAAATCGGGGGCAGACCAAGTAAGAATTCATTCGCCACTGCGTGGCGCTGCCGTGGGATGCGACAACTGGGTCCCCTGCGCCGTCGGCCGGTGCGGTCGCGGGCGGCTGGGGTCTTTTGCCGTGGCCGGGCAATGGCCGGGCCGGGCGGAAAGTGCATAGTGGTGCTGGCGTGCCGCTCGTCGTCACCGGTTTGGCTTGGACCGTTCGAGGCCGTAAGTAAGTTTGGTGCCGGGGCCCCATGCCGGGTAACCCCCGTTGCTGCTGCGTGCGCGTGTGTCAGTCTCCTGTTCTGACCGGGGCCCTGGCGGGCGGCGTGCCTTGTCCCTGTCCGTGGGGGGTGCCGCTGCAGGAGGTGGCCGCGCAGATGAAGGTGTTGTATGAGCGCGTCGCGGGGATCGACGTGCACAAGGAGATGGTGAAGGTCGCGATCCGGTCTCCGGGCGAGAAGCCGTGGACACGGAAGACCGAGGTGCTGGAGTTCCGGACGTTTTACGGGGTGCTCCAGGCGATGGGCCGCGAGCTGCGCCGCCGCGGGGTGACGCACGTGGTGATGGAGGCCAGCGGGATCTACACCGACCCGGTGTATTACGCGCTTGCCGAGCAGGACTTCACCGAGGTCGCGGTGATCAACCCGGCGCACGCCAAGGCGCTGAAGGGTCACAAGACCGACGCCAGAGACTGCGCCCGGGTGGCGGAGTTGTTCGAGTGCGGGCTGCTGCGCGGGTCGTATATCCCGCCGGCGGAGCTGAGGGAGGTGCGGGACCTGACCCGGTACAGGATGAAGACGGTGCAGGCCCGCACCTCGGAGATCCAGCGGCTGGGCAAGGCGCTGGAGTCGGCCGGGATCAAGCTCGGCTCGGTGGCCAGCAGCATAACCTGCCAGTCCGCCACGGTGATGATCGAATCGCTGATCGACGGGGAGCGCCGCGGCGGCGTGCTGGCGGACCTGGCGATCGGCCGGATGCGCACTGCGGGGAAGCTGGCCGACCTGTCCATGGCGTTGGCCGGCCGGTTCACCGGGCATCATGCGCTGCTGTGCCGCCTGCACCTGGACCGGATCGCCGTGTTCGATGACGCGGTTGACGGCCTGGACAAGCGGATCGCGGGCAAAGCCGCGCCGCTGGCAGCGCGAGACGGGCCTGCTCACCTCCGTTCCGGGCTTCGGCGACGTGGTGGCGCAGGCGTGGCTGGGCGAGATCGGCCCCGCCCCGCACCGGCACTTCGCCAGCCACGAGAAGCTGGCCTCCTGGGTCACGCTGTGCCCGGGGAACAACATCAGCGCCCGCAAGCGCAAGCACAGCCAGACCGGGGACGCCTGCACCTACATCAAGCCGATGCTGGTCCAGGCCGCCTGGGCCGCGATCCGGGTCCGGGGCCAGCTGCAGGCCCGGTACAACCGGCTGGTCCGCCGGTTCGGCGGTGCCAAGAACCCGGCCGCGAAGAAGAAGGCGATCACCGCGATCGCGCACACCCTGCTCAAGATCGCCTACCAGGTGCTCAAGAGCGGCACGCCCTACACCGAGCCCGGCGCGGACTTCTACACCCGGCGCGAATCACCACAGCAGAAGCAGGCCTGGCTGGAGCGCCAGCTGCAGAAGCTCCACCCCGGCTGCACCGTCACCATCACCATCAGCCCCCCGGAGGCCGCCTTACTACCCGGCGCTTAACCACCAGCCCTGATTCCCGCCAGCCCGGAGCCGCCGCCGATCCCGGCACCCCCGGCCCACCCGCCGGACAAACCAGCGTCATCGCTACGCCCTCGCCACCGCACCGGCCAAGGTTCGCTGCCGCGCGCCACCGAGGACCCAGTTGTCGTGTCAGCCGGAAAGGGGCAAGGCCGAGGTCAGCGGCGTACGCGCCGGGTGAGGCATGACTACCGCGCTGGTTTGGTTGCGGTTCGATGAACTGCGAGGTGTGGGCCGATCGGCGGCTTTACGGTGCGTTGATCCTGGAGGCGCCTGATCTGCCCCGAGCTTTCCGGACAGCGGATTTGTGGTTAATTCACGCTGCGGACTGCCGTTCCAGGTACTCATTGCGGACTTGCTGCGGGGTCCGGTACTGAAGCCCGGAGTGCCGACGTCTGGAATTGTACCAGAATTCGATGTACCTCACAACGTCGCGGCGCGCGTGCTCGCGGGTCGGATACTGAGTGCGGTGAACACGCTCGTTCTTCAGCGCGGCGAAGAACGATTCGGCCATTGCATTATCGTAACAGATACCGGTGCGGCCGACGGACTGCCGGAGATTATGCTTCTTGAGCGTCTCCGCAAACTGCCGGGATGTGTAATTGCTGCCGCGGTCGGAGTGGAAAATCGCATTAGCGGCGAGAGGAAAATTACGGGCGGCGATCTCGATGGCCTTCTCGATGAGCGGCGTCTTGTAGTTATCGCCCGCTGCCCAGCCGATGACTTCCTTTGTATGGCAGTCGATAACCGTCGCCAGGTAAAGCCAGCCCTCCCATGTCGGAATGTAAGTGATGTCGCCGACCATTTTCTCGCCCGGCGCGGCCGCGGTGAAATCGCGTTTCACGAGGTCGGGAATGTCGTGCTCCTGGCCGTCGCCCTCGGTCAGGCTGACCCGCCACGGCCGCGGCTGGCAGGGCTCCAGGCCCAGCTCACGCATGATGGACCGCACCAGCTCCGGCCCCGCGGGCACGCCCCAGGCCACCAGGTCCGCATGCACCCGGCGGTACCCGTATGTCTCATCCGATTCATCGAATGACTTCCGCACGATCAAAGCAAGGTAAGTATTCGGTGATTCCGGTGGGCTGAGCGTGGCTGGCCGGCGCAGGCGACACGCTGGCGGGGCGGGTGCGGCGGTGCTGGACACAGGGACTGGTGGTGGTGCAGCCTTGGCGTGATGGCTGCGCGTACTTGTTCCCGGCCCGCTGATGAGGCGGCGTTCTGGCGTGAGCGGGCGGAGCTGCTGGAGGCACAGAACACGCGGCTGGCCGGGGAGAACGTGCGGCTGGAGGCGGAGAACGCCACGCTGGCCGCGACGGTGGCCGCGCAGCAGGAGCAGCTGGCCGCGCTGAAGCAGCGGGTGGTGACGCTGAGCCGGATGCTGTTCGGCACCTCCAGCGAGAAAGACGGCGCCGGTAAGCGGCAGGCGGGCGGGCAAGCCGCCGACGCCGGCGGCGGGGATGACGCCCCGGCAGGGGATGGCGGCGCTGCGGGCGGGCGGCGCCGGGGTCAGCGGCCGGGATCGGCCGGGCATGGGCGGCGCCGGCATGAGCACCTGGAGACCGAGGAGCAGGTCCATGACATTCCGGAGGGCGAGCGGCGCTGCCCGCGGTGCGGCCGGGCCTATGAGCTGTTCGGGGAGGATGCCAGCGAGCAGGTATCGTGGCGGGTCCGGGTGTGGCGGGTGGTGCACCGGCGGCGCAAGTACGCCCGGTGCTGCCAGTGCCCGGTGCCGGCGGTGCGGACCGCGCCCGGCCCGGCGACGCTGATTCCCAGGGGCCTGTTCACGACGGAGTTCTGCGTGAACCTGCTTGTCGCCAAGTACGCGCTCGGGCTGCCGTTCAACCGGGTGATCGCGATGCTGGCGATGCAGGGCCTGGAGGTGGCGCCGGGCACGCTGGCCGGGGTGGCCCGGCGGCTGGAGGAGCTGCTTGCGCCGCTGGCGGCCGCGATCGCCGCGCGAAACGCCGCCGCCGGGCACGCGCACGTGGACGAGACGTCGTGGCGGGTATTCGGCCAGCCCGCCGATAACGGAGGCAGCCGCTGGTGGCTGTGGGTGTTCACTGCCGCGGACACGGTGGTGTACACGATCGCGGCGTCGCGGTCGCTGAAGGTGCTCGAAGACCATTACGGCGTGCAGGCCGGCCAGCTGCCGGAGGGCCGCAGGCCGCTGGTCATCAGCTCGGACTTCTACTCGGTGTACCGGTCGTTTTCCGAGCTGGACGGCGTCACCTCCCTCTGGTGCTGGGCCCATATCCGGCGGCGGTTCATCCGGGCCGGCGACGCCCACCGCAAGGAGCTGGGCAGCTGGGCTGATGCCTGGACCGGCCGGTTCGCCGCACTATACGCCGCGCACCGCGCCCTGGCCGCCGCCCCCGGGGGCACTGGCGAGCACGCCCGGGCGGCCGCCGCGTTCGATGCGGCGCTGGAGGAGATCGACGCCTACCGCCGTATTCAGGGTCGCCGCCCGGACCTGCTGCACCCGGCCGCGGCGAAGGCGCTGGCCACCTTGGACCGCGAATGGGGCGGGCTGGTGCGCCACCGGGACTTCCCGGACCTGCCGCTGGATAACAACACCGCCGAGCGGGCGATCCGCACCCCGGTCGTGGGCCGCAAGAACTACAACGGCTCCGGCGCGGAATGGTCCGCTGACCTGGCCGGCCACGCCTGGACCGTCCTGGGCACCGCCCGGATCACCGGGCACAACCCCCGCGCCTACCTGGACGCCTACCTGCAGGCCTGCGCCGCAAACGGCGGCAAGCCGCCGGCTGGGCAGGCCCTGGAAGCCCTGCTGCCCTGGAACATCACCCTGACCGGCCAGCCCGGCGAGCCAGACGGCAGGAAGGACCAGCCGCCGTGACCGTGACCGGCACGCCCGGCCAGTACCCGGCCCGCTACTGCGGCAGGGACTTCACCCTCGCCGAGCTGGAGGAGATCCGCTCCCTGGCGGCGACGCTGCCGACCCGCCGCGCGATCGCCGACGCGATCTGCGACGCGCTCGGCTGGCAGACCCCCGGCGGGCGGCGCAAGGACATGACCGCCCGCGTCGCCCTGGGCCGGATGGCCGCCGACGGCCTGATCACCCTGCCGCCGCCGCGCAACGGCAACGGCAACGGACGCCACCCCCGGCACGGGCACCCCGGCCAGCTCGCCCTGCCGCTGCCGGCGCACCCCGCCGCCACCTTGGCCGATCTCGGCCCGGTCACCATCAGCGTCGTCGACAGCCGCCAGGCCTCCCGGCAGTGGAACCAGCTCATCCGCGACCACCACTACCTCGGCTACACCCCGCTGGCCGGCGCCCAGATCCGCTACCTCGCCGCCGCCCCCGCCGCCGGCCCGATCGCCGCCTTCGCCTTCGCCGCCAGCGCCTGGAAATGCGCCCCCCGCGACGACTGGATCGGCTGGGACCCCGCCACCCGCCGCGCCAACCTGAACCTGATCTGCGGCAACGCCCGGTTCCTCATCCGCCCCGACCTGGCGGTCCCCAACCTCGCCTCCTCGCTGCTCGCCGCCGTCACCCGCCGGCTGCCCGCCGACTGGCGGGCCCGCTACGGCTACGCCCCGGTCCTGGCCGAGACCTTCGTCGAGGCCGGCCGGTTCACCGGCGCCAGCTACCGCGCCGCCAACTGGACCCGCATTGGCCAGACCAAGGGCAGGGGCAAGCTCGACCGCCGCCATGAACACGCCCTGCCGGTCAAGGACATCTACCTCTACCCGCTGCACCGGCGCTGGCGGCAGATCCTCACCACCCCGCCCGCTCAGTAACAGCCCACGGGATCACCGAATTCTTACAAAGCAAGCATCCCGCGCCTTTTCGCCGTCGCCGATTCCGGCGCGCTCCGCCATTCGTAAAACCCGGACCGCGATACCTCCATCCACCGGCACATCATCACGATCGACGGCACGTACTCATCACTCGATTCCTGGTAAGCCGCGTACTCCGCGTCGATGAACTCGAATTTATCGGTCACCGATGGTCGCGGGCGAAGTACGCCGCGGCTTTTTTCAAAAACTCGTTTTCCATCTTCAGTTCCCGGGTTTCCCGCTCAAGCTCGCGCAGCCGCGCCCGCTCATTCACGGTCAGCGGCGGTTCCTCGCCGGCATGCTCACGGCGATAGGAAGCGACCCAGTTGCCGAGGGTGCCTTCGTTAATCCCGAGCTCCTTTGCCACTCTGGCTATCGGGCGCGACGTCTCGATCACCATCTTCACGGCTTCATCCTTGAATTCCGGTGAGAAGCTCTTCTTCGGCCGGGGCAAAATACTTCACCTTTCCAGACGCCCATCCTAATGGATGGACTGTCCGGAAGCCTCGGGGCACCTCAGCCGTAATACTGGCCGAAAATCGGGCGGATATGGCCAGCCTGCGTGGGCTCTTGACCTGGGGACCTTCGGGTTCCGGGCTGGGAGGTGCTGGGTGGCCACGCGGGTGCTCGCGTGACCCGGCGCGCCAGCCGATTGGGCCTGGCTTCGCATCGGCGGCGTGTTCGCGCCGGTTAGCGGGCCTCCTTTGCGGCGCCGTTGCCTTAAGTAGCTGCGGCCGGATGAGCGAGACGGTTCACCCCCAATGGCGGTTTCATATCGCCGTCAGGAGAATTCATATCGCCGTCAGGAGAATGCTGTCATCTCGTAGACGGTTGCCTGTTTCGCCGTCATTCCCTCCAGCGCCACTGTGACCGGGACCTCAAAGCCCGTGAGGCGGCTGAGGCCGGCGGTGCGCAGGAACGCGCGGCCGGGATCACCGACGAGCACCCGGGTGCCGCCCGCGTGTGCGCGCCGCAGGAACGCCAGGATTCGTTCGGCCAGATCCTTCTCATAGAAGGCGTCGGCGCACAGCACGACGTCGGCGCCGTCCGCGTCGCCATCCAGCAGATCGGCGAGGACCGGCGTGACGCGGACGCCGTTGGCCGCCGCGTTGACCGAGATCGCGCGGACCGCCATCTCGTCCACGTCGGCGGCCACCACCCTACGGGCCCCGCTGCGGGCCGCCGCGATCGCGACCAAGCCCGAGCCCGAGGCGACGTCGAGCACCCTCATCCCGGCCACCAGGGCCGGATGATCAAGCAGGTGGCGGGCCAGCGCCTGGCCGCCGGCCCAGGGGAACGCCCAGAACGGCGGCGGCAGGCTCGCCTGCCCGGCCTCCTTCTCCAGCGTCTCCCAGACGGTGAACGGGTCGTCGGCCTGCTGCAGCCTGATCTCTGGCACGTACGGCACGCCGGTCAGCCGGGTGGTGGCGGCGATGATGCGGCGGGCGGAGCGTACGGCGGCTGCGCTCATGCCTGGCGACGATACCTGCCGTTCCTCTTGCTCAACAGGCAGGTACTCAACTGGAATGCCGAGGACCGTATGGCCCTACCGCGTCCGATCCGAGGCTTACGCCCTGGTCCAGCTCCATGGCCTGCCCCCGAGGCCTTCGACGAGGACTAAGCATGTGGCCCCGCCCCAGCCCGGCCCGACGTCATTACCCTCGTCCAGGTGCTCGCCCCGCTGGGCCGCAGCGTCACCGCAGCCCGGGGAACGCCCCACCCCAGGTGACCGCCCTGACCAGAAGCAACGACGGCCAGATACCGGACGGGCACGACCTCGCCGGCCATCAGGACACCTACGAGCTGGCCACCGGCGTCAGGCAGCGAGGTGGGCCTGGCGGGCGAGGTCGTGGCAGGAGGTCCGCTGAGCGTTCCATCGTTCCCCGAGGCCCGAAACTTCGCTCGATCAGAGCGGCACGCAGGGCCCGCATCCCGTGAAAAGTACGTGTCTTGACCGTCCCCAGCGGCAGGCCGAGGCGCTCGGCAATCTCCGGTTGCGTGAGCCCTTCGTCGTGGGCCAGGCGTATCACATCGGCATGCGCTGGCCCGAGAGCCTCGAGTGCCTCCCGGACGATCATGCTGTTGAGTATCTGATCAACGCTGTCGGGCATGGGCGGTACGTCTGCGTCGTCGGCCGGCAGCAGCGGGCGGGACGACGGGCGCTTGCGGATGTCCGCGGCGACGCTGCGGGCCATGACGTACAGGTACGTGCCCACCGGCGCCTTGCCGGCGTCGAACCTGCCTGCCGTGCGCCATAGCCTCACGAAAGTCTCCTGAACCATCTCCTCGGCCAGGCCCTCGTTGCCGAGGTGCTGCACGCCGAAGCGATACAGCCGGGTGCCGTACCTGCGGTAAAGCTCGGCCACCGGAGCTTCGGTGTCCCCGGCGGCGATCTGGGCAACGAGCTTGGCTTCCTCGGCAGCGATCTGGTCCCCAGCATCGGTGACCGGCACGTCCATGATTTCCCCTCACGATCGCCCGGCTTGCCTGAACACCCCGGCGGCGCGGCGCAGACCCTCCGCCGTACGTGCTTCCGGAAACCGAGCGAGCAGCCTGCCTGCTGATACACCCGCAGGTCTGACAAACGACCCGAAGAAATGGCCCCGGCGATATCGCGCAGTTACATACTTGCTGGCCGAGCTGCGGGCTGCAAGGAATAATCTGTAAACAAGCTGCGGGTTGCAAGGAATAATCTGTAAACGAATCGAATTCGCTGAGGCTTATGCAGAAGTTGGCTGCGGCCGCGCGGTCGAATCGCTGACCAGCCCCAACGCCACGGTTGATCATGGCTGGTCAGACTTTCAGATATAAGGACCGATCGTGCCAGCGCGTCATTGCTCACCGGCTGAGCCGCGATTGCGCGGTTGGCCGGCCAAGCAGCCCGCTGTATGAACCGGCCGGTGCCGGTGCCCCCTACTACCATCCCGGCACGGCTGGTGATCATGAGCCCGGCACCAGCCCGGAAAGCCGGCCTGGCATGGCCCGCCCGCCGGGCCCGGCGGCGGCGGGTGAGCAACCCCCCCAGCGGAATCCTTCCCCCCCGGGGGGCGTTGCCGCATTCCGGGCCAATCGAATCTACGATCGAATGCTCGTGCATGGGCCGCCATTGCAGGCGGCTCGTGTGCTCCCGATTGCAGCGGCCGCTGCCAGGTTTGCCACGGTGGCCTGGAATCGGGCGATGCCGCCGGGAGGGCTGGGCGATGAGCGTGGCCCCCTTAAGGGTGCCCATGATCATGCGGGCGGTATCGCGGGCGGAGCCGGCGAGTTGGAGGCTGCCGTCTCCCGTCCGTGCTTCAGGACGTCCGCTAACCAGCTCTCGTTTTGGTCGAGCCACGACGGCACCAAAGCTAGTCGCTGGTCTGGGCGGTGCCGCTGAGGATCACCTTGCCGTGCTGGCTGGCGTTGCCCGGGCGCTCGGCCGTGATCTGCATGATCTTGTACTCGGCCGGGTCGGCGGCGCTCCACATGTTGAACGTGCCGTTGCTGCCGGCGAACGTGCCGGCCGTGATCAGGTCCCGGTGGCCGGGCCGGTTGGCCGGGCCCGCATACCAGCACTCGTAGAACTGGTCCGGGCCGAGCTTTTTGAGGTCCTTCACGGTGAGCTGGATTTCCCAGCCGCCGTCGGCGTGGCGGGCGGTGGCCGTAGCCGATCCGGATTGGCCCGGCTGGGCGTGGAGGCTGAACGATGCCGCTACCGCCGGGGCGCTGGCCTGGAAGACCTGGACGCCGAGGAACGCGGCCGCGGTCACCGCTGCGGCGCCCAGGGCGGTGACCACCGAAAGCAGAGGGTTGGTCCAGTGCAGGTGCCACCAGCGGCTTGCTTTGCTTGCCAAGCCCGGCTTTGGTGCGGCGGCCTTGGGCGGTGCGGCGGGCTTGGGTGGTGCGGCGGGCTTGGGTGGTGCGGCGGGCCCGGGCTGCGTTCGGGTCTCGGCCATGACGGCATACTGAACGGCGGCAAGGGTCTTGAATTCCAGGTCTGGCGGCGGCTCGTCCGCCGGAGCGGCCAGGGCGAGGCTTTGGGTCACCGCAGCGAACTCGGCCACCTCGGTTCGGCATTGCTCGCAGGACTGCAGGTGTTCCTCGAACGCAGCGGCGTCGTCTGGGTCCAGGGCTCCCAGGGCCCATCCGGCGACCTCGGGGTGTCCGAGGGCGTGCTGGGCGTCATACACCATGGAAACCTCGCTCGATCAGAGTGGTACGCAGGGCCCGCATCCCGTGAAAAGTACGTGTCTTGACCGTCCCCAGCGGCAGGCCGAGGCGCTCGGCAATCTGCGGTTGCGTGAGCCCTTCGTCGTGGGCCAGGCGTATCACATCGGCATGCGCTGGCCCGAGAGCCTCGAGTGCCTCCCGGACGATCATGCTGTTGAGTATCTGATCAACGCTGTCGGGCATGGGCGGTACGTCTGCGTCGTCGGCCGGCAGCAGCGGGCGGGACGACGGGCGCTTGCGGATGTCCGCGGCGACGCTGCGGGCGATGACGTACAGGTACGTGCCCAGCTGGGCCTTGCCGGCGTCGAACCTGCCTGCCGTGCGCCATAGCCTCACGAAAGTCTCCTGAACCATCTCCTCGGCCAGGCCCTCGTTGCCGAGGTGCTGCACGCCGAAGCGATACAGCCGGGTGCCGTACCTGCGGTAAAGCTCGGCCACCGGAGCTTCGGTGTCCCCGGCGGCGATCTGGGCAACGAGCTTGGCTTCCTCGGCAGCGATCTGGTCCCCAGCATCGGTTACCGGCACCGCCACACCCCCGAAAGTAGATACGACGCCCATCAGCCGTCCGGTTCAGGCTCGCCACGATCTTTTTCTCACAACCGATACCGACCCTGGTCCCATCGGCTGCGTACCGGCATCAGCGGGGGCGTTAGGCAGGCGACTAGTCCCAGTATGGCGGCACTGCCCCGGCCGGGGCAGTCCCCAGGTCGGCTGAATTGCCCGCTGAACGCGCTGAACCGCCGTGGCAGACGCACAATCTCCACCGGTCGGTGATCGGTACGCAATGCGGTCGGCCGACGTAATGGGCCCGGTGCAGTGGCAGGCCCAGCCTAGGTGGTCACGTCCCCGGCTCCGGACTCTGGGCCCGCCCTGCTCGCGATGGGAGGCGATTGCCGCCGGAGCGAGCGTGAAATACGTGATCAGCTCAGCACGGGCAGGCTCGGGAAACCCCCGCAACTGCGCCAGCTCATCCTCCGCGAACACGTCCCTGGTCGCCACCAGCGACCCTTCCCCCGCAGAGCAAACCCCGATGGAGAACACCTAACCGGCACGGACGCTCACGCGTAGCAAAACCCGGCAATCCAGCCTCCCAGCCTCGGGCCAGTCGGCTCCCCGGCTAATCGTTGTTTTTTCGCTGGAAGCTACGTCGAGCCCTAATAGGGCGTGCAGATGGAACGGTATCGCGTGATCGGCGATCCACCGGTCGACGTCATCCGGGTCGTGCTCACCGGGAAACGTCACGTCGATGGGGAACCGCGCGGCGGGCCCGGCCGCCCGGGCCGCGTGCTCCACGGCCATCAGGACCGCCTCCTGGGACGCCCTGTCCGCCGGGTCGTCGAGGATCACCGCGATGATCAGGCCCTCGCCTTTGCCGGGCACGGACAGCCAGGCCCGCGCGGCCTGCCGCGCTGCCGGGATGGGGCGCAGGCCGGCCGACACCTCACGCAGCAGGCTCTCCGGCTCGACCGGCGGCTGGCCCAGCCGGATCCGGGCGTCGCCGGCCTGCCACTCCGCCGCCGCGAGGTAGGTGACGCCCGCCGGGTAGATGGGCACACTCGCCTGCGCGCCCGGGTTGAGCGCGATGCCGAGGCCCGGGGGCAGCCGCCGGGCCAGTTCCGCCGTGGGCACCACGATGTGCGGAACGGACCGCCGTCGGCCGGTACCGGTGCTGGGGACCCGGTCGGCCACCCAGCCGGTGTGCGGGCCGTGCGTCACCGACCATCCGGGCTCCGGGAGGTAATCAGCATCCGGGGCGCCGTACGCCCAGGCGGCCAGCAGTACCGCGGAGGTGAAGGCGGGCACGAACTCCGCGCCGAGGTAGACCACCGTCGGCAGCTGGATGGCGGATCCGTCGGTCACCGGCCCGCCGTTGTCGGGCAGCGGCAGCCACAGGCGCCCCCGGCTCAGCGCGTCGAGGAGCTCGTTGATCCGCTCGCCGTTCTTGGTCACGTCGGCCAGGGCCTGCTGCACGACGTCATCATCCGGCCACGGGCGGCCGGGCGTGGCGGCCCGGGCGCGTCCCGCGTCCCGCGTCCCGATCCCGCGGCGCGGCAGGCCGTGCCCGGCCGGCGCGGCATCGCGGCCTGCTGCGGTAGCGTCGCGCTCGCCGGGCTCGTAGGGCATGTCGCGCTCGAAGGGCCCGGCGGGCCCGGCGGGCCCGGCGGTGCCGCCCCGCGGGTGGGCGGGAAAATCAGGGCCAGTCGGGGTCATCGTTGTCGTCCTGCCTGTCTGTGATGCCCGGCACGGTGGCGCCGGCGCCCCCGCGGCAAGCCGGCGCTGCTCGTTTGGACTGCGAATTGTTATACGGATAGTAAACGCTCCGGGGCGGTGCGTAGTGGGAAATCCGGCAGCCGGAGGTGGCCGGTGGGTGGAGGTCGCTCCCGAGCGCTTCGCCACCTGGGCCGGTAACTTCGGCAAACGCCATGGTGGGCTGACCGCGGCGGCCAGCCCGGCGGTCCTCACGCTGAGCGCCGCCGACGGCTCGGTTGCGGAATGTCACGCTCCGTTCCCGCCGGTGCCATCCCTCGCGCCGGCGGACACGCCAGGCCCGGCGGACACGCTAGCCCCGGGGGACACGCCAGGCCCGGCGGACACGCCCGGCCCGGGGGACACGCCCGGCCCGGCAGAGACGTTCTCCACCGGGGCCCTCATCGCCGGCGTGGCCGCGCACGCCACCGCCGCCAGGACCGTGGCCGTACTGCTCGTCCGGCTCGGCGGCCATGCGGCGGGCGTCTTCGCCGGGTCACCACCGGAACTTGCCGAATCCAAAATCGGCAGCCGGCTGGTGCACGGGCGCAGCGCGGCGGGCGGCTGGTCCCAGCATCGCTTTGCCCGCCGCCGGGAGAAGCAGGCGGCGGAGGCGCTGCACGCCGCCGCGGACGCCGCGACCCGGGTGTTCAGCCCCTACCAGGGCCAACTCGACGCCGTCGTGCTGGGCGGGGACCGGCGGACAGTGGCCGGCCTGCGCGATGACCCGCGCTTGCGGCCCTACCTGGCCATCGCGACCGACCGGTTCCTCACCGTCCCGGACCCCCGGCTGGCGGTCCTGCGGGACAGCCCGCGGCTGTTCCGCGCGATCCGGGTCCGGCTGTATCAGCCCGGGGGATGACCCAGTGTGCCCGGTCAACTGGCTAACGTGATCTTGACGGGCCGTCACGAACCGTGGTGCACGTTCTCCGCCCGTGCAGCATTAAGCTTCGCGTCCACGTAGCTGAGACAGCATCACGTAACTCTGTCTCATCCGGGTCAGCCCTGGCCAGGCCCTCCCCCCGCACACCCACGGTTCGTCGGATCTCATGATCTTCGCGGTCGAAGGCGAAGGGACGCTCGATACCGACGATGGCACGGTTCCCTTCGGAGCCGGGTCTCTTGCCTTCTACCGGGGTGATGAGGAGTTGCGTGTGGTTAACAAGGGTCAGACCGGCCTCACCTTGCTGGCCTTCCTCTCCCCGCCGTTCCCGCCCCGCTCCGAGACGTGAACGGCGACAGATTCTTAGGTCCGGCCTCGAACCGCCGGCGGCCCGCGTCGAGTAGATCGGCGCCCCGCGTGCAGCCGTCTCGCAGTAGCCGCCCCGATGCCACTGGCTGATCCGGTTACCAGGGCCACTCGCCCCGCGAGCCTGTCCACCGCACCATTCCCTCAATTCCGGGCATCCTCATACTCACACCAGCAGCTCAGCGTACCGCTGGCCGCTAACACTCCGACGCCCCTGATGAGGAAGACTGACCAGGTAAGCCAGGACAAACCGGAGATACGGCTGCACCGTTACGAGCACATTGTCCGGTGACAGATATTTCGGCCCGGAAGTCGATACAGCCGGCGTGCTGGTGCGGACTGGGGGTGCAGCCAATATCGTTTACGTTGTCGCGGCAGCCAGCAACCTCGAGCGTCATGACGCGGTCCTTTACATCGGCAGTTCGACTGCGAGGTGTGCTCGGCCGCGATGCGCCGCCCGGGCACGCCCGGTCCGGCCTACGGGGTGGGCGCGCTGGCGGGCCGGATGTTCTGGTTGATGTGGAAGGTGTTGCCCGGGTCGTAGCGGTCCTTGATCTGGGCGAGCCGGTCATAGTTGCCGCGGTAGGAGGCCTTGACCCGGTCTTGGCCCTCGTCCATCAAGAAGTTGACGTAGGCGCCGCCGGCCGAGGTCGGGTGCAGCTCTTCCCAGTAGTTCTTGGCCCATTGCGAGATGAGGCCGGCGTTGGCCGGGTCGGGATCGACCCCCGCGATGATGCCGTTATAGCCGCCGTCACGGTACGCGAACGCGGTCGCGTCGGCGGGCACCCGGCTGGCGGCGCCGTCGATCGGGTACAGGTGCATGGTCGAATGACCGGTCGGCAGCTGCGCGCCGTACTTGACGTGCACGTCGATCGCCGCGTCGGAGATCTCGTTGAAGAAGTCCGCCCGCCAGTACCACTGCAGCCCGGCCGGGTAGAGCGGGTCGAACGCGCTCTGCAGCACGGTGAACGGCATCGGCTGCAGCCCGGCCACTAGCGGTGAGCCGAACGACCTGACCGGCTCGAGCACGTCGTCGGCCCGGTCGTGCGGCCCGGTGTAGCACCAGAGGATGCCGCACGCCTTACGGCCCCATAGCGCCTCGGGGAACGGCGGGGCGGGCGGGATGGTGAGCAGCGCGATCCAGCCGTTGAGCTCCTCGGGCAGCGACGGGAGCAGCTCCCGGTACCAGCGCATGACCTCGGCGGTGTCCGCGGAGTCGTACAGCACTGGGCCGCCGATGATCGTGCCGGCCTCGCCGATGTCGTGGCAGCGGAACGTGAACGACGTGACCACGCCGAAGTTCCCGCCGCCGCCGCGCAGCGCCCAGAACAGGTCGCTGTTCGAGCTTTCGCTGGCGGTCACGAGGCTCCCGTCCGCCAGCACCACGTCGGCGGACAGCAGGTTGTCGACGGTGAGGCCGAACCGGCGGGTCAGGTAGCCGGTGCCGCCGCCCAGCGTCAGCCCGGCCACGCCGGTCGACGCGATGAACCCGGACGGGGTGGCCATGCCGAAGGCCACGGTCGCGTGGTCGACGTCACCCCAGGTAGCCCCGGCGTCGACGCGGACCGTGTGGTCCTGCGGGCTGACCGTGGTGCTGCGCAGCAGTGACAGGTCGATGACCAGGGCGCCGTCCCGCACTGCGAGGCCGGCGGCGTTGTGGCCGCCCCCGCGGACCGCAATCTCGGTGCCGTGCTCGCGGGCGAACCGGACGCAGGTGATGACGTCGGCGGTGTCCCGGCAGCGGGCGATGGCGGCCGGGTGCTTGTCGATCATGGCGTTGTACACGGCGCGTGCCTGGTCGTATCCGGGATCGCCGGGCGTGATGAGGTCACCGCGCATGGCGGCGGCCAGTTCCGCGTACGGAGCCGTGGTGGTGGATGTGGTCATGTCGTCCCCTTTCGGGTGCATCGCTGAAATCCGGTGCACGCCGAACGTATGAACTGCGGCGTTCGCGCAGCGTTCGGAGCGCGTGCCCGGCGCTACGCCGTCGGGGGAACGCCGGGAGCGGGAAGGCGAACGTTCCGCCTGCCGAGGTCACGCTCGCAGCGCCGGAGCAGCACCACGCTGCCGTGCTCTGACGCCATCTTCGCGGCGGAGAGCAGGCGCGCGATGGCGGCCTGCTCGTCGTCATAGGCGGCCCGCATCCGCATCACCTCGGGCAGCCACCACACGTCGTGGTGGACGCGCCCAACGGCGAGGGCGGCGTCAAGAGTGGCCCGCGCGGCGCCGGGCCGGCTGTCCCGGGCGGAGAGATCGGCGAGCAGTGACAGCCAGTACGGCATGCGCGCGAACGCGCCCTCCGATTTGAGGTTGCCGATGCCGCGGCGGACCAGGTTGGCGCCTGAAGCGCCCTCGCGGGACCAGCCGTCCAGGATCAGCGCCCACTCGCGGTAGTAGGCGAAGTCATACCGGTCGCACAGCCGGCGCAGTTCGTCGGCCATGTTCCTCAGCTCGGGCAGGTCACGGCGCATCTGGTGGGTGATGCTGCCGTAGGCGAGGGCCACCGCCTGGCTGTACGGGTGGTCGATCGCCCGGGCCAGCGTGATGGCCTCACGGCAGGCGGCCAGCGCCTCGTCCTCGTGGCCGAGCAGCCAGTGGGCATGCGCGGAAAAGGCCTTGCCGTGCACATCGGGGCGGGTGCCGACGCTCAGCAGGACGGCACCGCTCGCCAGCTTCGCGGCCAATTCCAGATGACGCAGCCCATCGGCCGGCATCCCCAGGCTGAAGACCGAACAGCCGGCGGTGAAATGCGCCTGGCCGCCCAGCTCGGACTCGGGATCGGCCAGGTCCAGCGCGCGCGTGGCCGTCCGGTGGCTGTCGGCCGTGCGTCCCTGGACGAACTGCGCGGCCCCCAGCGCGGCCAGGCCGACGACCCTTGAGTCCTTGCGGCCCAGCGACTCGGCCAGGGCGATCGAACGCTCCAGAGCCTGCCGCACGTCCGGCGACGAGTAGCCGTACCGTGCGTTGAGCGGTGCCGCCATCGCCTCCAGCACCGCGAGCTCGCGGGAGTCCCGGTCCCGTCCCGCAGGCATGGCCGCGATGACGGACAGCGCCTTCTCGTGCAGCCGGATCTCCTCGGCGTGGGCGAACATGCCGGCGGCGACGTCGGCCGCCCGCTGGTAGTAGGCCACTGCCCGCTCGGGCCGTCCGGCCCGTGCATACTGCTCGGCGAGCTGGGCCGCCACGCTGTCCGTATCCTCGGCGTGGAGTAGTTCCAGGCCCTGGGCGATGCGCCGGTGCAGCAGCCAGCGCCGGGGCGGGCTGATCCCCGCATATGCCGTTTCGCGTAGCAGGTCATGGGAGAAGTCGTAGCCATCCCGGAACTCCCGTATGATCCTGCGCCGCCACAGCTCGTCGACTGCTTCCACGACCAGGTCGGCGTCCAGGTCGCTGGCCTCGGTGAGCAGGTCGAGGGTGAAGTTCGTGCCCACCGCCGCCGCGAGAGCGGCTACCTCCCGGGCGGCCGCGGTCTCCTGCTCGAGACGTTTGCGCAGCACCGCGGCGAGATCACCGACCAGGAGCGACGTCCCGTCAGGATCGGCGGTGCCGCGCGCCGCCTCGATGATGTACAGCGGGAAGCCGCCCGTCGCCGCCTGCAGCAGGTCCGTGCGGGCCTTAGGGAGAGGCTGCCCGGAAATAGCCTGGGCGAGGCGCGCCGTGTCGGCGGCCTCCAGCGGGCTGAGAGGGATTTCGGTCAGCAGTCCGGTAGCCCGCATCCGGACGATCCAGCCCGCGAGCCCGGGGTCTTCGTCAAGGTCGTCCTGGCGCAATGTCGCAGCCACCAGGAGCCGGGCGCCGTCGGCCAGCCCCAGGCAGAACGTGATGAAGGCCAGCGTCTCCTGATCACACCATTGCACGTTGTCCAGCACCAGCAGCAGCGGCCGCCGGACCGCGATCAGCGCCCGCCCCAGGCCTTCCAGGAAGCGGTGACGTTGCCAGGCATCAGCCGTCGCTCTGGAGCTGGTGCCGCGGCCGCCGGCGGGCACGAGTCTGCCGACTTCGGCGCGCCAGGCGGGGTCGAGGGTCGCCACCGCCGACTGGACCGCATCGTTTCGCAGCCAGTCCGCCACCGGGGCCAGCGCCAGCCGCCCCGCCGTCCCGAAGCACTGCGCGGTCGCGACCACCGCGCCCTGCAGCCGTGCTATCTCGGCGACCTCGGCCACCAGGCGGGTCTTCCCCACACCAGCGCCACCGCGGACCAGCACGAGACCGCGGCGGCCCGCCGCGGCGGCCCGCCACACCTCCTGCAGCACGCTGAGCTCAGCGGACCGGCCGACAAGCTGTGCCGCAGCCAACCCGGGGCGGCCAGCCGCTGGGCTAGCAGCGGCCGGGGGCCGCACCGCCGGGCGGGCGTAAGCCATTAGGCGCTGGAACGCCCGGCGCGTCGAGGGGTCCGGCGCGACACCGAGCTCGCGCTCCAGCACCGACGCGCAATGATGGTAGGTGCTGACGGCCCCGGCCCGGTCGCCCATATCAGCCTGCAGTTCCATCAAAGTGCGATAGCCGACCTCCTCGAGCGGCTGCAGCTGGACCCGGCGCCGGGCCGCCTGCACCGCCCCGGCCAGGTCACCCGCTCGCGCCCGTGCCGCACAGGCCAGGTCGCACAGGTCCACGCACTGACGCTCAAGCTGCGCCCTGGCGTCGAGCAGCCAGTCTTCGTAGATGCCGGGCAGCAGCTCACCCCGGTACGCGGCGATCGCCGTGGAGGCATGCCGCAGGATCCCGTCGTCATCACCGGCAGCCGCCGCCGCCAGGGCCGCTTTGCGCCCACTATCGAAGACGCGCACGTCGACGCGGCACGTCTTCGTGTCACGCCAGGACAGATCCCTGGACGTCACCACGAGCGATGGCTCGTCCCCCAGGATCTGGCGCAAGTGGTGCAGTTCGCGGCGCAGGTTGGTCAGTGCCTGCGCATCGGTGGACTCGGGCCAGAGCAGGCCGGCGATACGCTGCCGGGCCTGCGCGGATCCGGCGTGCATGACCAGGAATGCGACCAGCACGACAGCGCGCGACGACCGGCCCCGGATGCTTCCGGCCCGGTCGTCAGTGATTGCCTGCTCGCCCAGGAGCGACAGGTGCAACACGTCGACCCCTCCTCCAGCCTTAGTAAGCCGGCTGGCATGAAGAGGCGACGGAGCCTGTGTGGAGATCCTATGGAGATCCAGTCCGGTTGCCCGTCCAGCCCCGAGGGCGTTCCGCCGTCCTGGTCATCCCCTCACCGACAGAGGGGTTCGGGTCCGCCCGTCGCCTCGATGAGCTGGGCGGGCGTCGGCCGGACCATCGTGTAGCCGTCGTAGCGGATCACGACCGGCAGCCGTGAACCGTCCAGGCCCGCACCCCACAACAGGCGGCGCGGCCGCTGACCCGGCGGCCAGGCCAGGCGCGACGGGTGCGGGCCCTCCCATCTGGTCTTGCGCCGCGGCGGGGACTAGCCCCAATGCCGGGGAGTTAGGGTCCTTCAGCGTTTGTCACGGATTTCCGGCGGCGTGTCGCAGGCTGGTGATAGCTGGGGTCGACGTGGGCGGTGATGCTGGTTATGCGATGGTTTGCGCGGGGTTTGCCGTCGGGGTGCTTGTTCCAGCGGCTGAGCGGGGACTTGACCTTGCGGGCGCAGACGCGGGGCCGCCGGGGGCCGTGCAGGCTCGCGAGGACGGCGCGGCCGATGCCGCCGGTCAGGTCCCCGCCGGGATCGGTGATGTTCTGCGCGGTGATGAGGAGGTTCTGGGCGGTCTCGACGGCGATCTGGTAGCTGGCCCGGTCGGGGTCAGTGCCGGGCACGGACTGGACGGCATCGGTGACAGCGGTCCGCAGCGCCTGGTAGACGGCCAGCAGCGCCCACATCTCCTGCTCGATGCCGGCGGGGTCCCCCGAGCGGAGCACGCGGCCCTGAAGCAGGGTGTGGCGCAGCGCGAGGTAGGTGATCTCGTGCTGCCAGCGCTCGTGGTACAGCGTCATCAGCGCGTCCGCCGGGTATGCGCGGTGGCCCAGCAGGGTCGTGGCCAGCCGGTAAGTGCCGCCGTAGGTGGTGCCGTCGTGGCAGGTGACGGTCACGGCCGCGGTGATGATGCGGACCTTCACGCCGCCGATGACTGACAGGAACGACCCGTCGGGCAAGTGCCGCAGGACTGGCAGGCGGCGGGTGCTGGTGAGCCGGACCAGGAACTGCGCCTTCGTGGCGGCGACCGCGGCGAGGAAGTCCCCGCCGTCGAAGCCGCGGTCGATCAGCACCAGCATGGACTCATCCAGCAGGGGCAGCAGCTCCCGCGCCTGGCCCGTCTCCCCCTCGGCTCCCGGGCCGAAGACCGCGCCGAGCAGCGCCCGGGTACCTGTCTCCACCAGGGCCATCAGCGCGAGCCCCGGGTAGCCGGTCTCCCCGTTGGACGCCTTCTGCTTGCCCAGCCACGCCCGGTTCTTCGCCGTATCGGGCACCTTGACCGACTTGCAGCCGTCGAACGAGACCGTCCGGTACCCGCGGAACATGATCCCGGGCGTGCGCGGCTGCCCCAGCGGCCCGGCCAGGATCTCGAACAGCCGCCTCACCGGCGGGATCCCGATACGCCGGCGCAGGTCCCGCAGGGCCTTCCCCGAAGGCGCCGCCAGCCCCAGCACCCGCAGCCCCGCGGTCAGCTTGCCCCATACTCCCCGATAACCGGCCCGCGGGAACAGGCACATCGCCAGCAGGAAATACAGGCCCGCCCGCGACGGCGCCAGCCGTACCCGCCTCTCCAGCCCGCCTTCTTCCTCCAGCACCGCATCGGCGAGCTCGAACGGCACGATCCGCGTGAGCTCGCCGAGGTGACCGGCAGCAAACACCCCGGCGGCCACGGTGATCGTCGTCGTGACCGACGTGACAGCAGAACGGATGACAGACTGGGCAGGCAACGGAGGTCTCCGGTACACGGGCCGTTTTGGTCGACACCCGTCCTACCGCAGCCTCCGTTGCCATGTCCGCCCGAAGCCACGATCCCGGCAAACCGCTTGACTACAAGGCGAAACGCTTAACTCCCCGGCATTGTTGCGCCACGCGCGCGGAAAGGAGTCGTTATAGGTAGGAAAGCGGCTTCTTGATGTGTTGCTGTGCAGAAGATGGAGGATTTGTGGCCCTCCGGCGTCGCTCTACGGGGAGAGATGCCAAACCACCTCAAGCTGCGTTAGCCAATGACTGTCGTGGTGAGCGTTGAGGAAAAGGCGGTGTAAGAGCCGTCAGGTAGGGACCAGGAAGACGAACGCAAGTGAACCGCTGATGACGTGCCGAGATTTAGGAAACGACATCGAAACCGGGGTGTCAATGCGATCCCGAGATGAGCCTGGCGAGAGCCCGTCTATTGGCCAGGTGGTGTCCGGTATGGAGGCGGCGTGAGTCTGGTCTGCGGCTTCTGCACGGAACGTGGGAAGGCATGCGCTGATACGGCTCCTGCGCCGTTCTTCAGGTGGCAGGAGCGAGAGGGAGTGCGCCGAGCGGCAGAAACCGGGAGGCGCCGAGTACCGTTGCGGCGCATGCTGGCGGACCGGCTCGTAGTAGTGAAGAAACTCCTGTAATGGGAGCGGAGCGAAGGGGCCGGCTCATCTGGGGTTTGTTCGCGCGAGCAACCAGGCGATGCTCTGGGAGGAGACGAGTGGGCAAGTCAGGTCCGGAAGGAAAACCGTTTCAGATACCGAAGTGGCTTGTGTGGGAGGCGTATAAGAGCGTCAAGCGGAACAAGGGTGCCGCCGGGGTGGACGGGCAGTCGATTGAGGACTTCGAAGCCGATCTGAGGAACAATCTCTATAAGATCTGGAACAGGATGTCCTCGGGGACGTACTTTCCTCCTCCGGTGCGGGCAGTCGAAATACCGAAACCGCACGGCGGGGGCACAAGAATGCTCGGCGTGCCCACTGTCGCCGACAGAATCGCGCAAACAGTGGCCGCGCTGCAGCTGGAGCCGCGTACGGAGCAGATCTTCCATGAGGACTCCTACGGGTACCGGCCGGGCAGGTCACCGCTGGATGCGGTCGCCAAGTGCCGCGAGCGATGCTGGACGAGGGACTGGATTCTTGACCTTGATGTCGAGAAGTTCTTCGACTCGGTTGACCATGATCTTATGGTCAAGGCGGTGGAGGCGAACACCGACCAGAAATGGGTGGTGCTGTATGTGAAGCGGTGGCTGAAAGCGCCGATTCAGATGCCCGATGGCAGGCTGGCGGAACGGGAACGCGGGACCCCGCAGGGGTCCGCGGTATCACCAGCGCTCGCCAACCTGTTCATGCATTATGCGTTCGACTCGTGGCTGGGGCGGGAGTTCCCAGCCGTGGAGTTCGAGCGGTTCGCTGATGACGCTGTGGTGCACTGTGCGACCGAGCGGCAAGCCCTCCAAGTGCGGGCGGCGCTGTCGGAACGTCTGGAGGAAGTCGGGCTGCGATTGCACCCTGACAAGACGAAGGTGGTGTATTGCAAGGACAGGAAGCGGCGGCTCGACTATGAGTGCACGTCGTTCACGTTCCTTGGATATACCTTCCGTGTCAGGAAAGCTCCGACGAGAGACGGGAGGAGCATGTTCGCAGCGTTCCTCCCGGCGATCAGCGGGGACGCCCTGAAAGACAAAGGTCGCATCATTCGCGGGTGGCGGATCAACCTGCGCACCACCTCGGACCTGGCGGAGCTCGCCGAGTGGCTGAATCCGGTCATCCGTGGCTGGATGAACTATTACGGCAAGTTCTACCGGACCGAGATGTTCACCCTCCTGCGCCGCATCAACACCTACCTGGTGCGGTGGGCTCGCAGGAAGTTCAAGCGGTTGAGGGCATTCAAGCGAGCAAAACGCTGGTGGAACGGGCTCCTGCAAAGAGAGCCGCAGCTGTTTGTCCACTGGGCGTGGATGCCCGAGTTCTAACGGATTCGATGAGAAGAGCCGTGTAACGGGAGACTGTTAAGCACGGTTCCGTGGGGGCCTCGGGGTGAAATTCCCCGGGGCTACCCGGCGGACTAGCCCGCCCAATACCCACTGCTGCTCGCTCCGCCGATCGCTACGGACCTGCTGGACATGCGCGCCACGCGGCTGGCGAAGCGCGTCCTCGATCCCCCTGATCCTGGCCGGCGTGATCGGGCTCAACCGGTCCGGCGTGACGCCGTGACAGGGAACCGCGCGGTCGTGGCGGATGCCCGTCTGCGGCCGCGCGGCCACAGACGGCGGATGACCTCGATCACTGCGCTGATGACGATCGAGGCGCCGAAGGCGATGACCAGCGCAGCCCATGGGTTGTCCTCGAAGGCCCGGCCGCCGATGCGGCCGATGAAGAACGCGTAGAGCGCCCAGATGACGGCGGCCACCGCGGTCGCAGTGGTGAAGCGCCGGCGCGGGTACCCGGTAAGCCCACAGGTGAGGGTCACCGCGGTACGGCCGCCGGGGATGAAGCGGCAGACGACGATGAGCTGCATGCCCCACTGGGCGAGCGACCGCTCCGCCCACGCGCGAGCCTTCATGCCCTTCGCCGTGGTGAAGAACCTGCGCTGCACGGCGGGGCCGAAGCGGCGGCCGAGGAGGTAACAGAAGTTGTCGCCGAGGAAGGCGCCGGCGGCCGTACAGCCGACGAGTAGCGCGATGCGCGGGTCGGTGCTCCCCGCAGTAGCGACACCGAGGGCGATGACCACGGTCTCGCCCGGCAGCACAGGGAAGATCGCGTCAAGCGCCGGGATGACGAGCGCGATCAGGTAAGAGAACGCCGAGCCGGCCTGGAGGGTGCTGAACGCGCTCATCGGCGTCCGGCCGCGGTGCCGGCCGCGGTGCCGCGGTGCCGCGGCGGCTCCCGTGTCGGCACTAGCGGCGCAGCGGGCGCAGTACCGGGACTCGGGCGCGCCGGCGAGCAGTGCCTCAGGTATCAGCGCTCCGCACTGCTCGCACCGCCCGAAGCCCCCGGACGCCAGCCGGCCGAGCGCATCCTCGGTGTCGGCCAGCTGGCGGCGCGCGCCGACGGCGCGGCGGAGCAGCCGGCGAGCGTGCCTGTCCTCGATGCCGTCCGAGGCGTCCGCGGTGGCCGCATGGTACGCCAGCGACAGTTCCGTGACCTCCTGCAACCGGATCCGCCATCGCGCTTCGAGGATGACTCGCCAGCGCGGCCCGGATAGTCCGTCGTCTTGTCGTCGCATTGCGCTCCTACGAGGGGTTAGCCGTCTTGCCCCGCCTCGCGGACGACGACCGCTGGGCGGACCGGCGTGCGCGCAGCAGGCGGATGCACAGCACCGCCAGGCAGACGGCAAAGATCATCCATGGAGCCACCACGATCAGGTCGCTTCCAGTCATCATCCCTGCCTTATGCTGCGGTGCTAGCGGTATCGCTGTGCGGCACCAGTGCACCCGGCGAGCGTGCCTGCCCGGTGTAGTTGTCATGGTGACGGTGTGGAGGCGCACCACGCGGCGGCGACGGGAGGCGCGATGGCAGCCACGGTGCTGGTGGTCGAGGACGAGCGCAAGCTGCGGGACTTCGTCAGGTCATACCTGGAGCGAGTCGGCTTCACGGTGCTCTCCACCGGCTCGGGCGCCGAAGCGATCACCATGGCGGCGGACGCCGCGCCGGACCTCGTGGTCCTGGACCTCGGCCTGCCCGACGTGCCTGGCGAGACCGTGGCCAGGGAATTGCGCGCGATGTCAGCGATCCCCATCCTGATGCTGACGGCCAAGGCGGCCGAGGAGGACCGGGTGCGCGGGCTGGAGCTCGGCGCGGACGACTACGTGACCAAGCCGTTCAGCCCGCGGGAGCTGGTCCTTCGGGTGCAGGCGATCTTGCGCCGCGGCGGTCCGGCCACCGCGCAGCAGGGCGTCGCCAGCTACGGGGGAGGAGCCCTCGTCATCGACGAGCCGCGGCGGACGGTGACCCTGCGCGGCACACCCGCCCAGCTCACGCCTACGGAGTGGGGGATCCTCGTTACGCTGGCAACGGTCCCGGGACGGGTCTACTCCCGCTTCGAGCTGATCAACAAGGTGCGGGGATACGAGTTCGAGGGCTATGAGCGCACGGTCGACTCGCATGTGAAGAACCTTCGCCGCAAGATCGAGGACGACCCGGGGAGCCCGGACATCATCGTGACCGTGCTCGGCGGTGGCTACCGGCTCGGCCTGGCCCGCGATGACTGACGCCCCGCAGTCGCAACAGCGCGCCCGTCCGGGCCCGGCTGATCCGCCGCGCCCCGCGGATGGCGGTCACCGGGGCAACACGCTGGGGCTGCGGCTGGCACTCGCGTTCCTCGGCGTGGCGCTGGCGGCGGTCGCGCTGACCGCTGTCCTCACCGCGGTCTTCTCCGCAGTCGACGTGTCCTCGCTCGCAAGCCGGCAGCGCAGCGAGCTTGCCAGCGCGTTCGCGGTCGCGGCGGCCAGCTCGTGGCAGCACGACCAGCGCTGGGTGAGTGCCGACCTCGCACCCACCCTCGACCTGGCCGCGCACAGCGGCGTGCAGCTTCAGGTGCGTGACGAGGCCGGCCATGCCGTGGCGGCCACCAGCGGCTTCACGTCGGCGACGGGTCCACAGGCCAGCGCGTCCGTGCTGGTCAAGGGGCGCCAGGTGGGCTCGGTGCGGGTCGGCCTGACCGCGTCCGGCCTCGGGGCCGCCGACGCGATCTTGCGGACCGCGCTGCTGCGGGCCATCGCGGGGACCGCCGGGCTTGCCGCCCTGCTCGCGCTCGCCGCCGGACTTGGGGTCTCCCGGCGGATCACCCGTCCTGTCGCCCGGCTGATCGCGGTGACCCGCGCGATGGCCAGCGGCGACCGCTCCTCGCGCGCGGGCGAGATCAAGGCGCCCGGCGAGCTTCGCGAGCTCGCCGCCGCGTTCGACCATATGGCGGACACGCTCGACCACGAGGACAAGATCCGCCGGGACCTGGTCGCGAGCGTCGCCCATGAGCTGCGCACGCCCGTGGCCGTGCTCCAGGCCGGGCACGAGGCCCTGCTGGACGGCATCACCGAACCGAGTCCAGAAGAGCTCGGGTCGCTGCGCGACGAGGTGCTCCGGCTGGCCCGCATGGTAGACGACCTGCAGACAATGGCCGCTGCCGACGCCGCCGTCCTCCAGCTCACGCGCGAGCGGCACGACCTCGCCGATATCGCCGGGTCGGCGGCCGACAGCGTGGCCCGCAGGTTCGAGACGGTGGAGGTCACGCTGGACCGCCAGCTCGCCCCGGCGCCAGTCCTCGCTGACGAGCGGTGGATGCACCAGGTGGTCACCAACCTCCTCGGCAACGCGCTCAAGTTCACGCCCGCGAGCGGCACCGTCACGATCCGCACCAGGCAGGACGGCCCCAGCGCGGTGCTCGAGGTCGCGGACACCGGCATCGGCATCCCAGCCGACGAGCTGCCGCGCATCTTCGACAGGTTCTGGCGCGGCCGGGCGGCCGCCCAGACTTCCGGCAGCGGAATCGGCCTCGCCATCGCGGCCGAGCTGGCGCGGGCGCATGGCGGCACGCTCACCGCCGCCAGCCGGGCCGGTGAGGGGACATGCCTCACCCTCACCTTGCCCCGCGCCTGAGCGCCTCCACATCGTCGCCATGGCGACGGCACAGCGCGTGCACCGCCGACGGCTTAGCTGGGCCCAGCCAGCCTCGAGGAGCCAAGCAACGATGAAAATGACGCAGCGTGCCCGCCATACAGCCATCGCCCTAGTGGCGGCGGCAGCGATCGGCGGCAGCGGTGTCGCCGTCGGCGCGGCCACTACGGCCCCGGCACCGGCCGCCACCAGCGCCCCCGCGACCAGTGTCCCCGCCGCGGCCAGCAGTGACGCGCGCGCCAGCTATGCGGACGTCCTCCGCCGGGTGCTGCCCTCGGTGGTGCTGATCAGCACCGGCGAGGGACTCGGGTCCGGAGTGGTGCTGGACCGCTCCGGGAACATCGTCACGAACGCCCACGTCGCGGGGAACGCGAGCACGTTCAAGGTCCAGGTTCCCGGCGACCCCGCCCCGCGCACCGCGAGCCTGGTCGGCAGCTACGGCCTGACGACCTGGCCGTGATCCGGGTCAGCGACCCGTCCGGATTGCAGCCGGCGCGGTTCGGCGATTCGGCCAAGGCCCAGGCGGGGGACGTGGTCCTCGCCGTCGGCAACCCGCGGGGCCTGTCAGGCAGCGTGACAAGCGGGATCGTCTCCGCGACCGGGCGCATCGTCACGGAACCCGCCACCGCTGGCCAGCCCAGCGCCACCCTGCCAGACTCGATCCGGACCAGCGCGCCGATCAACCCCGGCAACAGCGGCGGTGCCCTAGTGACGACCGCCGGAGACGTGATCGGCATCCCCACGCTGACCGCGGCAGGGCTCGCAGGGCGGCTCCCAGGTCCAGGGCATCGGCTTCGCCATCCCGTCCAACCTGGCCCGCGACATCGCCCACCAGATCATCACCTCGGGTACCGTGACCAACTCGCACCGGGCCGCGATCGGCGCCCAGGCCGGCACGGTCACCGGCCAGGGCGGCACACCGGCCGGGACCGGCATCGTGGCCGTCACAAGCGGCGGCCCCGCTGACCACGCGGGCCTGAGTCCCGGGGACATCATCCGGGCGGCAGGCGGCAGGCCCACGCCGGACGCGCAGGCCCTCGCCGGGATACTGGCCGCCGCTCGACCGGGGGATCAGGTCACCCTCTCGGTCGTCCGCGGGGCGCAGGAGCTCACCGTGAAGGTGACGCTGGGCGAGCTCCCGGGGAACTAACCATGCGGGCGCGGCGGCTGCCACTCGACCAGCATCCAGGGCGGGCCGCCTGCAGCGAGTGCGGCCGGGACTGCGGCGCACAGGCCGGCTCGGATCTACGGCCCCCTCGTCCCCCGCGCCTCGGACCGCGGCCGCACCACGCTCACGTTGGCGGTCACGGCGGTGACGAACGGTAGCTTCTCATTCGGCGGAGCGGTCGGGCACTTCCTGCTGGCCGCCGCCGACGGCCTGCCCGCCGGCGGCATCGTGTTCCCATGCGGCTGCTGCGGCGCGCCATCAATGACCGGCTTCCGGATCACCGGGCTGTCACTCGCCACGCCATTCGCCGCCTACCTGCTCGGCGAAGCGGCGCACGTGTCCGGGGTACTCACCATCGCGGTGGCGAGGCTGATGATCGGCCACGACACGCCCCGCCCCACCTCCGGTGCCAGCCGCCTCCAGGCGAGCGCCGTGTGGCGGCTGGCCGACTTCCTGCTGCGAGGGCTCGTCTTCCTGCGCCTCGGTCAGCAGATCGGGCCTGTGGTGCGCGGCATGCAGGACGACTCGCTGGCCACCGTCAACGTGGTTACGGCGGTCAGCCTGGCTGCCGCACTGGTGCTGCTCCGCCGCATGGTGGTCACTGAGTCGCGCGCGGCGGTCGTCGCGGATGGACGCGGCGGCGACGACGGCGAGCACGGCGATGATGAACGTCGGCGCCGACCAGGCGGGGAACTCCCAGGCGTCGGCGAGCAGCAGCTTGACCGCCACGGCCGCGAGGATGAGGGCCAGCCCTGGCCGCAGGTAGCGGAGCCTGGCGGCCGCCCCGGCGAGCAGGAAGTACAGCGCCCGCATGCCGAGTAGCGCGAACACGTTGGACGTGTACACCACGAAGGGGTCGGTGCTCACCGCGAGGACCGCCGGGATCGAGTCGACGGCGAAGATGACGTCGGTGGTCTCGACCACCACCAGAGCAAGCAGCAGCGGGGTGACCAGCAGGTGACCGCTGTCGCGGAGGACGAACCGCTGGCCGTGCAGCTGGTTGGAGACCGGCAGCCGCCGCCGGAGCACCCCCAGCACGCGCGGGTGCTCCGGCGCGGCATGGGTGCCGCCGCGCAGCATGTTGACCGCGGCGACGAGCAGCACGGCGCCGAAAACGTAGATGACCGGGTGAATGGCCTCCAGCAGCGTTATGCCGGCGGCGATGAACACGGCTCGCATCACAAGTGCGCCGATGATGCCGATCATGAGCACCCGGTGCTGGTAGCGCGCCGGGATGGCGAACGCGGAGAAGACAGCGGCGAACATGACGATGTTGTCGACCGACAGGCTCTTCTCGATCAGGTACCCCGCCAGGTAGGCCTGGGCGGTACCGCCACCCGCCCAGGCCCACACCAGGCCGCCGAAGCCCAGTCCGATGATGATCCAGACGGCGCTCCAGGCGCCGGCCTCGCGCAGCGACACCTCGTGGGCCTGGCGGTGCAGGACGAGCACGTCCAGGGCCAGCATCGCGATCACGAAGGAGAGAAATGCGGCCCACGCCCATACCGGAACGGTCAACGCTGGCCTCCGCCCGGCAGCAGGGCCCGGGGTGTCAGCGAGCCGGTTCCGTCTGCGGCAGCGGTCCTGCCTCGCTGAGCATGGTGCGGGTGCGGTCGACGGTGCTCTCTCGCGCGATCAGGTCGTGGGTCGCGACCAGCTGGCGCACGGAGCTGAAGTCGCGCTGGCCCCGGGATTTGGCGTGAGCCACGTACCCGAAGACGGCTCCCCACAGCACGCCGAGAGCGGCGCCGGTCGCGGCAACTGCGAGGAAGGAGTGCCCCGACGTGAACAGCCCGAGCAGTATCCCGAACAGCAGGCCTGCCCACATGCCGCTCACGGCCCCCGCGCCGGCGGCGCGTCCTCTGGTGAGCCGGCCCGTCACCCGCTCGACGAGCCGCAGGCCGGATCCGGAGAGCCGGTCGACCGCTCGCTGGGCGCTTTCGTAGTCCTCGAACCGCGCGACGGTATTCCACGCAGCGCTGACCGGATCTAGCAGCGGCATCCCGCTTCCTCGCATGACAGCTGCCCTTCGCTTCTCTGCCGTTCACGGAATCCAGGCTCGCCGGCGGATATGCAGGGGCGGTCCGTGCCGTGTGGAGATCCAATGGAGACGGTTTCCATCTGGGCGTCAGCCACCCGCACATTGGGCCTCCGGCCGCACGCCATTACTGAAGGGAGAGACGGCCGTGGGTCGGCCCGGAGCAGTCGCGCCGCGGCGGGCACGTTACGGGGCGGATGGTCCCGGGAGTTGTGGGCCGATCGGCCCAGGCGCGGGCAGGCACCATCGGGTCAGGGTGAGGTCATGCGAACTGAGTCCCCCCCGGTCCTGTTATCTGGCGCTCCCCGATGGTCCTGGTACTCATCCGGGTGTGTTCGAAGGCGAGATCCTCATCCGCAGGCCGGTGGAGGATGTGTTCTGGCTCCGTATGCGACGGTGAGGGGTTCTGTCCTCTCGGCGCTCTTCTTATCTGGCTTTGGCGTCAGGATCCGCGCGCACGAGCCAGGCCGCATCAAGGCTGCTGACGAAACTGTGCCTGAGAATGGCACACGGTGAGGGAAACCGCCTGACCGCAGCGGATCTGGGGCTTCTACGGGAACTGGCCGCAAGCGAGCTGGTGATCCTTGCGGAAAAAGCCTATAAGGAGCCAGGGAACACATCCGCACCACGTTGTCCTTTAAACCCCCGAAATCAGGGATTAGAAAGGCTCGCTGGGGCAGAACATTCGAACATTAGCGTCGTTAACGCCAATCCGGTGAGTCCCGTGACGGCCCTGGTGTGCTATGGGCACCTTCATGCGATCTCCACGGAGAATGCGCTTGCCATCCATATGTAAGTACTCGGAAGTCCTGTGAACGGGCATACCGACAGCCGGCGTGGCGGTTTGCGGTGGCCACGCCGGTAGCGGCATTACCGGTGAGGGGTTTACCCGTCGGGCGGGGGCTGTGCCCAGTATGCGGAACCTGAGGTGCCCCGAGGCTTCCGGACAGTCCATCCATTAGGATGGGCGTCTGGAAAGGTGAAGTATTTTGCCCCGGCCGAAGAAGAGCTTCTCACCGGAATTCAAGGATGAAGCCGTGAAGATGGTGATCGAGACGTCGCGCCCGATAGCCAGAGTGGCAAAGGAGCTCGGGATTAACGAAGGCACCCTCGGCAACTGGGTCGCTTCCTATCGCCGTGAGCATGCCGGCGAGGAACCGCCGCTGACCGTGAATGAGCGGGCGCGGCTGCGCGAGCTTGAGCGGGAAACCCGGGAACTGAAGATGGAAAACGAGTTTTTGAAAAAAGCCGCGGCGTACTTCGCCCGCGACCATCGGTGACCGATAAATTCGAGTTCATCGACGCGGAGTACGCGGCTTACCAGGAATCGAGTGATGAGTACGTGCCGTCGATCGTGATGATGTGCCGGTGGATGGAGGTATCGCGGTCCGGGTTTTACGAATGGCGGAGCGCGCCGGAATCGGCGACGGCGAAAAGGCGCGGGATGCTTGCTTTGATTGTGCGGAAGTCATTCGATGAATCGGATGAGACATACGGGTACCGCCGGGTGCATGCGGACCTGGTGGCCTGGGGCGTGCCCGCGGGGCCGGAGCTGGTGCGGTCCATCATGCGTGAGCTGGGCCTGGAGCCCTGCCAGCCGCGGCCGTGGCGGGTCAGCCTGACCGAGGGCGACGGCCAGGAGCACGACATTCCCGACCTCGTGAAACGCGATTTCACCGCGGCCGCGCCGGGCGAGAAAATGGTCGGCGACATCACTTACATTCCGACATGGGAGGGCTGGCTTTACCTGGCGACGGTTATCGACTGCCATACAAAGGAAGTCATCGGCTGGGCAGCGGGCGATAACTACAAGACGCCGCTCATCGAGAAGGCCATCGAGATCGCCGCCCGTAATTTTCCTCTCGCCGCTAATGCGATTTTCCACTCCGACCGCGGCAGCAATTACACATCCCGGCAGTTTGCGGAGACGCTCAAGAAGCATAATCTCCGGCAGTCCGTCGGCCGCACCGGTATCTGTTACGATAATGCAATGGCCGAATCGTTCTTCGCCGCGCTGAAGAACGAGCGTGTTCACCGCACTCAGTATCCGACCCGCGAGCACGCGCGCCGCGACGTTGTGAGGTACATCGAATTCTGGTACAATTCCAGACGTCGGCACTCCGGGCTTCAGTACCGGACCCCGCAGCAAGTCCGCAATGAGTACCTGGAACGGCAGTCCGCAGCGTGAATTAACCACAAATCCGCTGTCCGGAAAGCTCGGGGCAGATCAACCGGGGATTATGCGGAACGGCTTTGCCCGGGTGGCCGGGGCTGCTTGCCGGGCCGGTGCCGCCGCACGGCCCCGGCGTGTTTGTGTTATGTGACCCGCTGGTCTTGATGTCTGTTTACGCGTATCCGTAGAGCGCGAGTATGCGCTTGTCGTCGCGGCCGTAGTAGCGGCGGGCGTGGGCGGTGTTAGCGAACCCGGCGCGGCGGAATGCGCCGGTGACGAGGTTGCGGATGGCGGCATAGGCATTGGGCTGGCTCCCGGTGCGGACCTGCTGGAGGTCTTCGCCGAATGTCTTGTCGCGCACGTAGTGCTCGCGGTTTTCTATGGCCCAGTGGTTGCGGGCGTAGATGCCCAGGTGGCGGGGGCCGGCCAGGTCTGCGGGCAAGCTGGTGATGCCGTAGGCGATCTCCTTGTGCGTCCACGGGCCGTGGGTTGGGCCGGAGTCGCGGCGGATGCGCATGACCTGGGTGGCGTGCGGCCAGCTGATGCCGTCGGCCGGGGCGGTGCGGATGGCCCGCCGCTCGCGGCGGCCGTGCCCTGTGTCCTGTTCGGCCCAGGACGCGCCCGGGAAGCCGGCGTCGGGGCCGGCCAGGGCCTTCGCGACGGCCTGCAGCAGGGAAGGCTGGTTGCCCTTGATGATCATCAGGTAGTGTGCGTGCTTGTCTTCGGCCAGGTGGCGGGCGGTTTCGGCCTGAGTGTGCAGCGCGTCCAGGGTGACGACGGTACCGATGAGATCCAGGTGCGCGATCGCCGGGGCCAGTTCCGGGATCTCGTTGGTCTTGGCGTCGATTTCCCGCTGGGCACGCACGCACCCCGTGGCTACGTCCAGCACGGACAGCAGGTGGACCTGGCTGCCATCAGCGCGGACCGCGCCGCGGACCGTCTTGCCGTCCGCGGCGGCCTGCTCCAGCAGGCCGGGCGGCCCTGGCCGGGCGGTCGCCGCGGAGGCGCGGCGCTGCTCACGCTCGTGCCGGGTCACGGCAGGCAAGGCGTCCGGCGGGCTGGCGGGCCTCGCGGCGAGGTACCCGTACAGCACCGCGTTGAACGCCGCGGCGTCGATGTCCTTGAAGACCCGGGAGAAGGTACGGACACTAGGCGGGCGGATTCCGCCTGGTCCACGGGTCGCGCCGCCCGCCCAGGACGGCCAGCGTGTCCTGCGCGCAGCCGGCCGCCCACTCGGCAACCGCGGCCGGGGAGTCGTGCCCGGCGGCGGTGACCGCGCAGATCGCCAGGGCCAGCACGAACTCCAGCGGATGCCACCGGCCCAGCCGCGACCGCGGGTCAGGGACGCGGGCCAGCCACTCGCGCAGGCAGCGGCGGGATTCATCAGCGGCAAGAACCCCGGCCAGCTCCCCGGCCGGGACGTCGATCAGAGAAGATAGCAGCACGGGCACGGGCTTTCCGAAGGTCGTCTGAGGTTGGCACCTTTGATCTTGGAAAGCCGTGCCCGCCTGTCAAACCGGGCATTAACCCCAGACCAGACATAGCGGTGCGGAAGCACGCTGACGGACTCACTCAGGCACAGACATCAAACTCGCCGGGGCCGTGGGGCCGGCTCAGATGCCGGCCGGGAGGAGTTCTGCATAATCGCGGCTGGCTGACGGATGCTTCTTTCCGCAGGCATGGTGCCTGGGAGAGGAGGTCTGCGATGCCGTCGTGGACGAAGGTGAGGGTGGCTGGGGTCCTGGCGCCGTGTGCGCGGGGTTTTGGCCGGGAGTTGCGCAGTTGCGGGTTCACGGACCTGTCCACCGCCGAGCAGCTGCGGCTGATGGCACACCTCAGCCGGTGGATGACCCGTGAGGGCGTGGACGCGCTGAGCTGCGAGCAGATCGCTGCGTATTGCGCGGCCCGGAAGGCGGACGGCTACGTGGCCCGGCTGACGCCGGGTTCGCTCGGGCGGCTGCTGGCGTTCTTGCAGGCGCAGGGTGTGCTGCCGGCCTCACCGGCCGCCGGGCCGCCGCCCAGCGCAGAAGAGAAGCTGCTTGGCCGCTACCGGGCTCACCTGGTCGGGGAGCGGGGCCTGGTGCCGGCCGTGGTCTCGCGGTGGCTGAAGGCGGCGGCGCTGTTCCTGGGTGAGTATCCGGGAGCTGCTGTTGGCCAGCCGGGACCCGACGCGGCAGCGGTCAGTGCCTTCTGCGGCCGCGAGCTGCCGTGCCGCAGCCGGGCTGGCGCCGCGGACCTCGCGACCGCGCTGCGGTCTTTCCTGCGGTTCCTGCATGTCGAAGGTCTCGTCGCGGCACCGGTCGCGCAGGCGGTGCCCGCGGTGGCGAACCGGAAAGGATGCGGCCTGCCGCGGGCCCTGCCGCCGGCGACGGTCACCAGGCTGCTGGCAAGCTGCGACCGGCGGACCCGGCTGGGGCGCCGGGACTACGCGATGCTGATGCTGATGCTGCTGGCACGCCTGGGGCTGCGGGCCGGCGAGGTCGCGTCGCTGTCCCTGGAGGACCTCGGCTGGCGGGCCGGTGAGCTGACCGTGCACGGCAAGGGCGGCCGGGCTGACCGGCTTCCGCTGCCCTGTGACGTCGGCGCGGCGCTGGCCGCCTACCTGCGCAGCCGGCCCAGGGCGGACACCAGGGCGGTGTTCTTGCGGGCGACGGCTCCGACCGGCGCGATCACCTCAGCGGCGGTCACCTGGGCGGTGTATAACGCCTGTGACCGGTCCGGGGTCCCCCGGGCCGGGGCGCACCGGCTCCGCCACAGCCTGGCAACCCAGATGCTGGCAGCGGGGTCCTCGCTCACCGAGGTCGGCCAGGTCCTGCGGCACGCCAGGGTAGCGACGACCGCGATCTACGCGAAGGTCGACTATCGTGCGCTGGATGCACTCGTCCTTCCCTGGCCGGGAGGCGGGGCATGAGCGGGCGGCCGCTGCGCGCCGCGCTGGCTGAGTACCTGGCGGTGCGCCGCTCGGTTGGCTTCAAGCTGGCTCGTGACGGCCTGCTGCTGGAGCAGTTCGCCGGCTTTTGCGAGCAGGCCGGGGCCAGCCGGGTGACGAGCGAGCTGGCGCTGGCCTGGGTCAGCGCGCCGGCGAACGCCTCCCCAGGCTGGCTGGCGATGCGGCTGACCGTCGTGCGCGGCTTCGCGAGCTGGCTGCAGGCCAGCGACCCGGCCACCGAGGTTCCGCCGCTCGGCTGGCTGCCGCCCCGCCGGCGGACGACGCCGTATCTCTACTCCGCCGACGACGTTGCCGCGCTGCTGTCGGCGGCCCGGCGGGTGCGCTGGCCGCTGTCGGCGGCCACCTACGAGACGCTCATCTCCTTGCTCACGGAGAAGGGATGCGAATCGGGGAGGCCATTCGTCTCGACCGCTCGGACCTGTCGCCCGGCGAGGGCCTGCTCACCATCTCGGACTCCAAGTTCGGCACGTCCCGCCAGCTCCTGCTCCACCCGAGCACGGTCCGTGCGCTGGGCTGCTACCTGCGCCGCCGCGGGGAGCTATCACCGGCGCCGGGTGAGCCTGCCCTGTTCGTCCACCCCGTCGGCAACCGGCTGAACTACGAGGCCGCGCAGCAGATGTTCAAGGTCCTGCTCGGCCGGGCCGGGATCCGGCCCCGCTCGGACCGCTGCCGGCCGACTATCCACGGGCTCAGGCACTCCTTCGCCGTGAACACCCTCATCCGCTGGTATCGCGAGGGCGCCGACGTGCAGGCCCGGCTGCCGCAGCTGTCCACCTGGCTGGGTCATGCAGACCCGAAGTGGACATACTGGTACCTGTCGGCCTCGCCGGAGCTGCTCGCGCTCGCCGCCGAGCGGCTCGAGGCGCCGCCGGAGACCCGGTCATGAGCCCGATCGCCCCGGCGCTGCAGGAGTACTTCACCCAGCGCCTGATCAGCCAGCGCCAGGCCAGCCCGCACACCGTCGCCGCCTACCGGGACTGCTTCCGGCTGCTCTTCGCCTATATAGCCCAGACCAGCGGGAAGCAGCCAGCCGAGCTCGGTTTCGAGGACCTCGACGCCGGCATCATCAGCGGGTTCCTCACCCATCTTGAGAAACAGCGCGGCGTCAGCGTCGCCACCCGCAACGCCAGGCTGGTCGCGCTGCGCTCGTGGTTCGCCTTCGCCGCGCACCGCCATCCCGAGCACGCCGCGCTCATCGCACGGGTGCTCGCGATCCCGTCCAAGCGCCGCGACCGCCCGCTGGTCAGCTTCCTGGAGCCTGAAGAGGCCGACGCGCTGCTGAAGGCGCCCGGCACCGGGCGCTGGACAGGACGGCGCGACCGGGCACTGCTCACCTTCGCCGTGCAGACCGGCCTGCGGGCATCGGAGCTGACGGCCGTGCGCAACGCCGACCTCGCCCTCGGCCGCGGCGCGCACGTCCAGGTCCTCGGCAAGGGACGTAAGGAAAGGGCCGTCCCGCTGTCCAGCCACACCGTCGCGGCCCTGCGGCCATGGCTCAGCGAACGAAGCGGAGATCCCCCCGACCCGGCCTTCCCCGGCCCCGGCGGGCATCGCCTCAGCCGCGACACAGTGCGAAAGCTCGTCATCAAGCACGCGCGCTCGGCAGCAGCGGACTGCCCCACACTCGCGGCCAAGAAAATCGGCGTTCATACCCTTCGCCACACCTGCGCGATGACCCTGCTGCGCAGCGGGGTTGACCTGGCCACCATCGCACTATGGCTGGGACATGAGGATCTGCGAACGGTCCAGATCTACCTCCACGCAGACCTTCAGCTGAAAGAACGGGCACTCGCGCGGACCACCCCGCCCAACACCATGCCGGGACGGTATCGCCCGCCCGACCCCGTCCTCGCCTTCCTCGAGAGCCTGTGATTATGCAGAACTCCTCCCGGCCGGCATCTGGCCGGCCCCGCCCCGGCAAGCAGCCCCGGCCACCCGGGCAAAGCCGTTCCGCATAATCCCCGGTTCCGCATACTGAGCCCAGCAGTAGAGATTGACCAGCCCGTCTGCTTTCTTGCCCGCGGACTCGTACACCGTGTAGAAGTCGCTGGAGATCACCAGCCTGCGCGGCCCGCCGTCGCCGGCGTCCGTGAGCTGCCCGGTCTTCTCGTCGATGCCGGCGTGCCGGGCCAGGACCGCCCCGGACCTCGTCGGGTCCATCACGAAGCACACGGTGTCCGGGCCGATGAAAACCCACAGCCACCATTTCGCCGGGCCGCCGCCGTCGCGCGGGGCGAACACCCGCCACGTGGTTTCGTCCGCGTGCAGGTGCCACGAATCCCGCGACCTGGCCGTGATCGCGTCCGCCAGCGGGACGAGCAGCGTCCCGGCCTGCGCGCACGTCCCCGCCAGGGTAGCCGGGGAAATCTCCGCTCCCTGCCGGGCCAGGCCCGTCACCAGCGAATTCATGCTCCGCCCCGCGACATAGCGCTCCGTCAGCAGCATCGCGATGAACCCGTTGGAGAACAGGCCCTTCCCGGCCGCCTTCGGCGGGCCCGGCGCCATCACCGTGGCCGGCACCCGGCACGAGCAGGCCCGCCGGTACCGCCTGCGACAGTGCGCCACCAGCCGCACGGTCACCTGCCAGTCCAGCTGCTCCCCGGACCAGTGATCCCCCAGCGGCGTGAACGGCTCCCCGCACTCCGGGCAGCAGTACCCGCCGCCCGGGAAATCCCAGAACACCTCGAACCGGGGCAGGCGCGAGTAGTCCCGCCGCCCCGCCCGCGCCCCCGGCCCCCGCTTAACGTCCTTCCCGTCCCCGCGATCCCGTGTCCCGCCGCCAGCATCATCATCATCACCGCCGCCGGCCGGCGGCTCCGGAGGAGACTTCTCCGACGACCGGCCGAACAACATCCGCTGCAGCACCGCGAAACCAGCGCGGAGCTCCTCCAGCTCAGCGTCCCGCTCCGCAGCCCGCTCCAGAAGACGTGCGACCTGCTCCCGCAGCCCCGCGATCTCCGCCCGCTGCCGCTCCGCCAGTTCCGACAGCTCCCGGTTCGCCTCCAGCGCCACAGCCAGCGCATCACCGGACGATGCCCCAGCACCCTCCGCATCCCGAACCACGCCAGCCGCAACCGCCACGCAGCACAGCAAACACCCTAAGCGGACCGCAAACCACACCCGACGCCAGCGTGTCGCGGCCACAAGCCCCCGTTGACGCCGACAGTCACGTCACACGATTTCCGAAGACTTACATCTGAGGTGCCCCGAGGCTTCCGGACAGTCCATCCATTAGGATGGGCGTCTGGAAAGGTGAAGTATTTTGCCCCGGCCGAAGAAGAGCTTCTCACCGGAATTCAAGGATGAAGCCGTGAAGATGGTGATCGAGACGTCGCGCCCGATAGCCAGAGTGGCAAAGGAGCTCGGGATTAACGAAGGCACCCTCGGCAACTGGGTCGCTTCCTATCGCCGTGAGCATGCCGGCGAGGAACCGCCGCTGACCGTGAATGAGCGGGCGCGGCTGCGCGAGCTTGAGCGGGAAACCCGGGAACTGAAGATGGAAAACGAGTTTTTGAAAAAAGCCGCGGCGTACTTCGCCCGCGACCATCGGTGACCGATAAATTCGAGTTCATCGACGCGGAGTACGCGGCTTACCAGGAATCGAGTGATGAGTACGTGCCGTCGATCGTGATGATGTGCCGGTGGATGGAGGTATCGCGGTCCGGGTTTTACGAATGGCGGAGCGCGCCGGAATCGGCGACGGCGAAAAGGCGCGGGATGCTTGCTTTGATCGTGCGGAAGTCATTCGATGAATCGGATGAGACATACGGGTACCGCCGGGTGCATGCGGACCTGGTGGCCTGGGGCGTGCCCGCGGGGCCGGAGCTGGTGCGGTCCATCATGCGTGAGCTGGGCCTGGAGCCCTGCCAGCCGCGGCCGTGGCGGGTCAGCCTGACCGAGGGCGACGGCCAGGAGCACGACATTCCCGACCTCGTGAAACGCGATTTCACCGCGGCCGCGCCGGGCGAGAAAATGGTCGGCGACATCACTTACATTCCGGCATGGGAGGGCTGGCTTTACCTGGCGACGGTTATCGACTGCCATACAAAGGAAGTCATCGGCTGGGCAGCGGGCGATAACTACAAGACGCCGCTCATCGAGAAGGCCATCGAGATCGCCGCCCGTAATTTTCCTCTCGCCGCTAATGCGATTTTCCACTCCGACCGCGGCAGCAATTACACATCCCGGCAGTTTGCGGAGACGCTCAAGAAGCATAATCTCCGGCAGTCCGTCGGCCGCACCGGTATCTGTTACGATAATGCAATGGCCGAATCGTTCTTCGCCGCGCTGAAGAACGAGCGTGTTCACCGCACTCAGTATCCGACCCGCGAGCACGCGCGCCGCGACGTTGTGAGGTACATCGAATTCTGGTACAATTCCAGACGTCGGCACTCCGGGCTTCAGTACCGGACCCCGCAGCAAGTCCGCAATGAGTACCTGGAACGGCAGTCCGCAGCGTGAATTAACCACAAATCCGCTGTCCGGAAAGCTCGGGGCAGATCAATCCATATGACGGTTCTTAGATGAGGCCGTAGGGGATCGGACTTTCACTGGTCGTCTCCCGTGACTAGGTCGGCGAAGGCGGGCGCCCAGTCCGGGATGCGACTCGGGTCGGTCAGCAGAGCCACGATGCCCCGGGGATCGATATGGCTCTCAATACTTTGTGTTTCTGTCCGGCGGTCCACATGAGCCTCCTAAGCAGCACTTTGGCGCGGAGTGTCTCGCGATGTGCATGGCGAAGGCCGTAGCTGAGGCGTCGCACGATCCGGGGTCCCGTCACGGCCGACATGCGGCACCGCGTCGGCAGCATCACCAAGACCTTCACCGCTGCCGCAGTGCTGCAGCAAAGCGAGGGCGGTCAGATCGGGCTGGACTCGCCGATCAGCCGCTACCTGCCGCGGCTAGTTCCTGGAGAACGCGGTGACGCGGACACTGGACCAGTAGAGATTCACGCCACGCCTTGCCGTGTGCCCCGCGGCCCGTGGATCAGCATCCCCACTCCTGGTGGCTTCCGCATAAGCCACATACTCTGACAGCACCCCAGCAAATCAGGAGCGGCCGCGCCCTTTCCCGGGCAGACGTGCCCGTTCACCACCCAGCCCCAACAGCTCGCCACGGCGAAGCTGGCGGCTACCGCCCAACGCCATCGCTTTTAGGTGTTAGGTGTTCTATGGGTTGTATCGGCCGTGTATGCCCGTATGGGTTTTCCTGGGCGTTTTGCTGTGGCGGTGGGCATGACAGTAGCCCGGATGTCGCTCCGGGGGGGGCGCCGGTTCCACGGGCCGGGACGGGGTTTCTCCTTCCGGGTCGTTTATGCAGGATGACCGGGTTAGGAAGTGTCGCCGGAGGCCGGGCTGGCTGCAGGAGCGGTGCGGGCGCCGGCGTAGATGATCTGCCCGGCGGGGTAGATGGTGATGGTGGCCTCGCCGGTGCTGGCGGGTACCCGCCCGGTGGCCGGCGAGGACGGGAACTGCTGGCGGCCCTTGGTGCACCGTTCGCGGTGGCGGGGCGGCCGGACGGGCAGCAGGGCGGCGAGGATCCGGGAGCTGGCCAGCGCGGCGGCGGCAGCGAGCACTGAGGCGGGGGCAGTCGCGGGCGCCAGGGTCTGGGTCATCGAGCGGACGGCCTCGCGGCGGGCGGTCGTGAACGACACCCGGGCGGGCGTGGCCGGCGCCTTCGGCTCGCTGCCGGGAGCGGCGGTGAGCTGGGCGGCCGTGCCGGCCTGGATGGCGTGGCAGCCGTGGATGCGGACCAGCTGGGTGGCGGTGATCCAGGCCCACATCTCCTGGGTGACCTGGTGCGGGGACGACGAGCGCAGGATCGGGCCGCGGGAGGGGCCCGCGCCGGTGATCGCGGACTTGTCCTCGCCGATGACGGTTTCCACCGCGGCCCACCGGTCCGGGTAGCAGGCGGCCAGTTCCGCGGCGGGGTATGCCTGCCAGTCCGTCAGCGTGGTGGCCAGAGCGTACAGCTCGTCCCCGGCGCCGCCCGGGCCGGGGACTTTCACGTCGTATTCCACGACGCGGACCGGGATGCGGTCGGCGCCGTCGGACAGGAAGGACTCATACGAGCCGTCCGGCAGTGCCTTGAGCAGCGGCAGGACGATATCGGACTTCATCCGCATCAGCAGGTGCGCGCCCTGGGCGCGGATCGCCTTGATCAGGGCGAATCCCGGGAAATTGCGGTCCATCAGGATCAGCCGGCCCGCCGCGAAGATCCCGGGACGGGATCTGGCCAGCCGCCGGGTCAGGGTCTGCTCCCCGTCGCAGGAGGGGCCGAACTCCATGCCGAGGGTGGCCTTGGCCCGTGCGGCAGTGAGTATGACGGCCCGGACCTGGGGAAACGGCGACGAGTTATCCGCGGTGCCGGACGAGCCGAAATACTTCCGGTTCGCCTTGGTGTCCGGGACCCGGACCTGGAACCCGTCCAGGGCGCATAGCAGCAGCCCCCGCCACCGCATCCCCGGCGCACCCGGATCGGCGATCGGCCCGGCGACCAGCCAGAACAGCGCCCCGAACAGCTCCGCGGGGATCATGTCCAGGCGGCGGGTGACCGCCTCGGTACCCGGCACGTGCCAGGGCCGCGCCCACGGCAGGCACGCCAGCAGCCCGGCCACCCGCAAGGTCACCTCCGGCACCGGCGCGTCCGGCATCAAGGTCATCGCCACCAGCAGCCGGACCGTCATCGCGGCCGGCAGCAGCCGCTGCCGTTCCTCTGCGCAGCCGAAATCCTCCACCAGCTCCTCGATCTCCCCAGCCGGCAGGTATGCCTCAAGCAGGCCGAGGGTGACGTGACCGGGGAGCCAGCCGCCGGCCTGCACATCGCCGCTGCGCCGCACCACCGCTGGCGCGACCGTCACCTGATGGCAGAACACCAGATCCTCACCTGAAGTCACCGGCCGGCCCGCCGGGCCGGGCAGCAAAGCCGACACCCCGCCCCGGCCGGGACGGCGCAGGTCAGCGGGCCGCACCGCGACGATCCCCGGCCTCACGCCGCGAGCATCCATGCCACCGGCCACTGGGCTGGCGTCAGCAGGCAAAGTCGGGTAGAACTCCATGCACGGCTCCTGGGCTAGAACTGACTTCAGACATCAGTCCTCATACCAGGAGCCGCCGCTCATTCCAGCCGATCTACGCCCGCGACACGCCGGACAAGCGCGGGACACCGCCACCACGGGCTGACGCAGGCCGCACACGTAACATCCCAGTTCACCGGCCAAACCCCTTAAGTCAATGGCGTTGTTGCGCCACGCGCGCGGAAAGGAGTCGTTATAGGTAGGAAAGCGGCTTCTTGATGTGTTGCTGTGCAGAAGATGGAGGATTTGTGGCCCTCCGGCGTCGCTCTACGGGGAGAGATGCCAAACCACCTCAAGCTGCGTTAGCCAATGACTGTCGTGGTGAGCGTTGAGGAAAAGGCGGTGTAAGAGCCGTCAGGTAGGGACCAGGAAGACGAACGCAAGTGAACCGCTGATGACGTGCCGAGATTTAGGAAACGACATCGAAACCGGGGTGTCAATGCGATCCCGAGATGAGCCTGGCGAGAGCCCGTCTATTGGCCAGGTGGTGTCCGGTATGGAGGCGGCGTGAGTCTGGTCTGCGGCTTCTGCACGGAACGTGGGAAGGCATGCGCTGATACGGCTCCTGCGCCGTTCTTCAGGTGGCAGGAGCGAGAGGGAGTGCGCCGAGCGGCAGAAACCGGGAGGCGCCGAGTACCGTTGCGGCGCATGCTGGCGGACCGGCTCGTAGTAGTGAAGAAACTCCTGTAATGGGAGCGGAGCGAAGGGGCCGGCTCATCTGGGGTTTGTTCGCGCGAGCAACCAGGCGATGCTCTGGGAGGAGACGAGTGGGCAAGTCAGGTCCGGAAGGAAAACCGTTTCAGATACCGAAGTGGCTTGTGTGGGAGGCGTATAAGAGCGTCAAGCGGAACAAGGGTGCCGCCGGGGTGGACGCAATGCCATGTAGATGAGCGGTTTTTGGGCTGGGCTGCTTTAGCCGGGGGCGGGCGGGGTTAGCTACTGACGGTTATTGTGTTCGCGGGGCAGGGCTGGAGCCCGGATGTCGCTCCGGGGCGGCGGCCGGTTCCATGGGCCGACGGGCGGTGCTGGTGAGGGCTGGCGGCGGGATCGCGGGTTTCAGGCGGCGAGCGGGCCGCAGATGGTGATGGCGGCGGGCGCCTTGCGGGTGGTGATCTCGCGCCCGGCGCCGGGGAATGCCTGGCGGGCCTTGGTTTTGTGGTCGCGGTGCCGGTCCCGGTCGATGGTGAAGCGCCGTCTGCCCAGGTCGCGAAGGGTGTCGTGGTAGCGGGAGGCGGTAACGGCGGCGGGCAGGCCGGCGGTGGCGGCGCCGTTGCGGGTAGTGGCGACGGCGGCGCGGCGGGCGGCGGTGAAGGAGATCTCCCGCGGGTGGACGGGCTGGCCGGCGCGGCGGCCCTTGCGGGCCGGGGCTGCGTGCCGTGCTGCCTGGCGGGTCACGGCGCGGACGAGCTCGGTGGCGGTGATCCAGGCGGCGTGCTCCTGGCGGATGAGATCCGGGGTGCGGGACCGGAAGATCGGCCCGGTGGAGGGACCGGCGCCGCGGATCGCGGACTTGGCCTCGCGCAGCGCGGTCTCCGATCCGTCCCACCGCCACTTATAAGCCGCGGCGAGCACGGCCGCCGGGTACTGCTGCCAGTCGTGCAGGTCGGTGACCAGGCAGAACATCTCCGGCACCTCCTGGCCCTCCACGTCCGCGTAGTACTCGATGACCCGCATCCGGATCTTCTGGTCCCTGCCGCCGATGTCGGCCATGTACGACCCGTCGGGCAGGAAATCACCGGCCTTCGTGACCGTGATATCGCTCTTGATGCGGATGAGCACGTGCGTGACCTGGACGAGCCGCCTGATCCGGGTGATGCCGGGAAAGTTCCGGTCCATCACGAACAGCCTGTGCTTGGTGAACACCCAGGCGTACTCGCTCAGCGCGCGGTCCAGCAGGGACTGCTCGGCTTCGGCCTTGTCCCCGCCGGACGGCCCGGTCACCACCGCGAGCATGCCGCGGGTGGAGGCATCGGTGACCGGCAGGTCCCGCAGCTGCGGATACGGAGCCGAGTCATCGGCCGTCCCCGCCGACCCGAACTCCGCCCGGTTCGCCGGGGTGTCCGGCATCCGGGTCACTGACCCGTCGATGGACCCCAGGTGCAGGCCGCCGACGGCGACGGCGCGGTAATCATGGTCCAGGTGCTCAGCGTCCGACGCGGCAAGCACCATGCCCTGCAGCAGCAGGGCCGGCTCCGGGCTGGCCGCGTTCCGCCACGTGGCCAGCACCGTGTCCGTCGGCACCGCGAACGGCACGTGCCAGGGCAGCAGCGCCAGGTCTCCGAACAGCGCGGACAGGATCTCCCCGTAGCCGGCCTCCGGCATCAGCGCCATCAGCAGCGCCGCCCGCAGCGCCGCCGCCATCGTCATCGACCGCCTGGCGGTGCCCTTGACTTTCCCCCGCGGGATCACCTGCGCGGCGACCTGGCCGATCACGCCGGGCTGCCCGGTCATGGCGTCCAGCTGCTGCTCGATGACCCCGAGCCGGGCGTGGTCCGCGGGATGGCCTCCTGCCTGGACCCGCCCGTCGCGGCGCACCACCGCCGGCGTGACCGCCACCGGCTTGAGGAACACCGCCATCTCGCCCGTGCGGATCTCCCCGGCTCCCTGCGCCGTCAGCGCGGTCCGCTCTCCTTCCCGCAGCGGCCGACGCAGCGGAGACCGCAGGTCAGCGACCCGCACCGCGACGATCCCCGCACCTGCCAGACCAGCGGGCCACCCATCAGGGACGGCAGCGGCAGTAGCGGGAAACGGCACGGCAGGGTACAAAGGCACGAGGGACTCCGGGGATCAGAAGGGGCGTCAGCAACCACTTCTCTTACCGGGAGTCCCTCCCGGAAGCCCGCAACACGGGCAAGAACCTCCCCGCGTGTCGCGCCGGAAAGCCCACCGCCTCAAACGCGATCACGCACCGTAGCCAGCCGCCGGGTCTTCCGCCAGTCCGTGAACAGGCTCATCTACATGGCATTGGGGGTGGACGGGCAGTCGATTGAGGACTTCGAAGCCGATCTGAGGAACAATCTCTATAAGATCTGGAACAGGATGTCCTCGGGGACGTACTTTCCTCCTCCGGTGCGGGCAGTCGAAATACCGAAACCGCACGGCGGGGGCACAAGAATGCTCGGCGTGCCCACTGTCGCCGACAGAATCGCGCAAACAGTGGCCGCGCTGCAGCTGGAGCCGCGTACGGAGCAGATCTTCCATGAGGACTCCTACGGGTACCGGCCGGGCAGGTCACCGCTGGATGCGGTCGCCAAGTGCCGCGAGCGATGCTGGACGAGGGACTGGATTCTTGACCTTGATGTCGAGAAGTTCTTCGACTCGGTTGACCATGATCTTATGGTCAAGGCGGTGGAGGCGAACACCGACCAGAAATGGGTGGTGCTGTATGTGAAGCGGTGGCTGAAAGCGCCGATTCAGATGCCCGATGGCAGGCTGGCGGAACGGGAACGCGGGACCCCGCAGGGGTCCGCGGTATCACCAGCGCTCGCCAACCTGTTCATGCATTATGCGTTCGACTCGTGGCTGGGGCGGGAGTTCCCAGCCGTGGAGTTCGAGCGGTTCGCTGATGACGCTGTGGTGCACTGTGCGACCGAGCGGCAAGCCCTCCAAGTGCGGGCGGCGCTGTCGGAACGTCTGGAGGAAGTCGGGCTGCGATTGCACCCTGACAAGACGAAGGTGGTGTATTGCAAGGACAGGAAGCGGCGGCTCGACTATGAGTGCACGTCGTTCACGTTCCTTGGATATACCTTCCGTGTCAGGAAAGCTCCGACGAGAGACGGGAGGAGCATGTTCGCAGCGTTCCTCCCGGCGATCAGCGGGGACGCCCTGAAAGACAAAGGTCGCATCATTCGCGGGTGGCGGATCAACCTGCGCACCACCTCGGACCTGGCGGAGCTCGCCGAGTGGCTGAATCCGGTCATCCGTGGCTGGATGAACTATTACGGCAAGTTCTACCGGACCGAGATGTTCACCCTCCTGCGCCGCATCAACACCTACCTGGTGCGGTGGGCTCGCAGGAAGTTCAAGCGGTTGAGGGCATTCAAGCGAGCAAAACGCTGGTGGAACGGGCTCCTGCAAAGAGAGCCGCAGCTGTTTGTCCACTGGGCGTGGATGCCCGAGTTCTAACGGATTCGATGAGAAGAGCCGTGTAACGGGAGACTGTTAAGCACGGTTCCGTGGGGGCCTCGGGGTGAAATTCCCCGGGGCTACCCGGCGGCTACCGCCGCCACACCGGCGGCACCGACGGTGCGAGTACGTGTAAAAGGCGCCGCCGTTCCGCCCGGTGCCTCCGCACGCGGGCACCGGCGGAACGGGTGCAGCCGCAGCGATATTAAGTATCCGGCGCCAAGCAGGACGAGCAATACGATCAAAAAACCCATGCCGTCACCTCGCCAAATTTCGATTTGCCAGCCACGGGAAATCCGGGTAGCGTCCGCAAGCGGGACCAGGCTTCCCTCACTTACAGTCATCAATAGTCTTTTTCGGTGAACTGGTCAGGGTCATATGGCCATCGCACCTGGGCCTAATGTCATAGCGCGGAGCTGACGGTGGCGCCGATCCATGGAGCGGCCCGATCCCAGCGGCCGTAAGCAGGTTGTGGATGTCATCGGCCATGGCGTCGAGCGTCTGCATTCCTGTCGCGACGGGTCGCTCCACCCGGCCCCGGGCCGGTCTTGGACGCACATCCGTGTCTGGTCTTGCAGCTCCCGCACAACGGGCAGCCACTGCAGCACGTTGTCAGCCAGCGCGGGGTGTGGGGTGCCAGAAGTACGACCGGCCCGTGAGCTGCAACGATGCGCCACGGGTCAGCGGCAGGCCATGATGATCGCTCGTGTCCCTCCGCCTGCTCTATCTGATCTTCCTCCGGGTCTGCGGCTGGCTGGTCCTGCTCGGCCGGTCACCCGCCTCCTACGCGGAGCTGCTGGTGCTGCGGCACGAGATCGCCGTGCTGCGCCGCGCCAATCCCCGGCCGCGGTGACGGGAATCGCCCGCTCCAGTTCGCCCTTGGGACGACAGTTCTAGTGGGCAGCGACTGGCTGTCGCGACGATGGCACAAAATGCTTGTGTGGATCAAAGCTTTGATCAAAGTTCGTGATCGTATTCGCGACCGCGGGTAGCAGCATCAGCGGACTAAAACCAACGCAACCGCCGGACGAGCAGCGTCGTAGATCCACTCGGCGGCAGCCCCGGCACCCGGCGCAGTCTCGTCGGGATGCGCGGTGATGGCGAGACCTTGGTGATCTCGCCGCCATCTAGCACGTCCGCTATCCTAGCCCGGACGCGGCCGGGTGCTGCGGCGTATCGGTTCCGGGACCCCCCGGTGGCGTAGCGAATGGATCAGGCCGATGAGCGGGGAACAGGACAGCCAGGCGGACTTCGCGGTGGTCGGTGCCGGGCTGGCCGGGCTGCGCACCGCGGCCAGCCTCATCGCCTCCGGCGCGAGCGTAACCGTGTTCGAAGCGCGGGAGCGCGTGGGCGGGCGAGTAGTGTCCGCGCCCGGCGCTGAGGGCGGCGCCGGGCGGCGGCCGCTGGTCCTCGACCTGGGTGCGCAATGGGTCGGACCCGGGCAGACCGAGATGCTCCGGCACATCAGGGAGCTGGGCCTGCACGTCGTGCCGACCGCCGTGCCGGGCCGCGCGCTCTGGGGCCTCGGCGGCCGTCTGGAGCAGGGTGGTGCCGCGCTTCCTCCGGTCCCGCCCATGGTCCTGGCCGAGGTGCTCGCAAGCGGAGTGCTCGCGGTGCTGATGTCCCGGAGCGTCCCGCCCGAAGCCCCCTGGCGGGCCTGGAGGGCGAAGCCGTGGGACCGTCTCACGGCGGAGGACTGGATACGCCGGCACCTGCGCACCGCGGTCGGACGGGACCTCGCGCGGATCTACATCACGGGGAACGCGGCGATCGAGCCGAGCGAGACGTCCGTGCTCGGCCTGCTCTTCGACCTCCGGACGATCGGGCCAGCCCGCCGCCTGGCCACGGCCGAGGCCTTCCGGCTGCTCGAGGGGACGCACGAGCTGGCCCGGCGCCTCGCGAACCGGATCGGGGACCGGATCCGGTTCGCCGACCCGGTGCGGGCCATCACCCAGGACTCCGGCGGCGTCACGCTCGAGTCGGCCGGCGGCGTGCTGCGCTGCCGCCGGGTGGCGGTATGCGTGCCGCCGCCGCTGGCCAGCCGGATCGCCTGCACCCCCGCCCTCCCGGACCGGCGGGCCCGGCTGCTGGCCAGCCTCCCGATGGGCGCCTCGGTCAAGTTCCACGCCGTCTACCAGCGCCCGTTCTGGCGAGCGCGCGGGCTAAGCGGTCAGGCCTGGACCGCGACGGGCTCCGTCAGCCTCACCTACGACAACTCGCCGCGCGACGGGACCGGGCGTGGCGTGCTCGTCGGCCTGGTGGTAGCGGACGAGGCCCGCCGCCTGGGCACGCTGGATCGCGCCGGGCAGGAGCGGGAGATCCTGGCCTCACTCGGCCGCCTGTTCGGGCCGGACGCCGCCGCGCCCGATGCGCTGGTGGTCCAGGACTGGGGCGCCGAGGAGTGGACCGGAGGCTGCTACGCCGCCCACTTCCCGGCGGGCGTCTGGACCAGCTACGGGAGGGCGTTCCGCGCACCGTGCGGGCGCATCCACTGGGCCGGCACGGAGACGTCAAGCGAATGGCACGGCTACATGGAGGGGGCGATCCGCTCGGGTAACCGCGCCGCCGAAGAAATACTGCGGGCCGGCTCGCGAATGGGGGCTGCCGATGATCATGAGCCGCGGGCAACCGGTGGCTGACATAACGCCGCCGACCGGACGCGCCCTCCAGCCGATCGCGCCGGACCGTACCACGCCGCCCGGGCCTGGCCCATGTCCGGTGGATGCTGAGTTGCCCGCTTCCGCGCGGGCCGGAACCCGGCGGGTGCCCAAGCAGGACGCCCGAGCCCGAGGATGTTTGCTCGGTTTGCGAGACAGCCGTGAGAGGCCTGGCCGGGTAAACAGGAGATATCGGTCGATTTAATGACCTCTGTTGCTGACTTGTCACGGCGAGCGCTACAACATGAGTAAGTTCTTACCGTCCGCAATCGCCGTGCTCTTGGGGGATCGTGTGCCGTTACTTGGCGTCAGATCGAATCGGCCGGTGAGCGTCCGCGCTGTCGGCGACCGGGACGCCAGCGGGGAGCAGATCGCCGATGGGCAGTTCCGTGGTTACGACAAGCAGACCGAACCGGACCTGCAAAAGCCCGGGCTGATGCCCCTGTGCCTGCGGATCGGCGTCAGCGGTCATCGCGACATCCGCGATCCCGCTCGGGTGCAGCAGGAGGTGGCCGATGCGGTCCGGTGGCTCGTCGATGAGCTTCATCTGGTCAAGGTCTCCGCCCAGGCCCCCGTCTGGCTGCAGGTGCTCACGCCGCTGGCCGCCGGGGCCGACCAGATCGTGGCCGAGGCCGTGATCAGCCTGAACATTCCCGGCACCACGCTGAGGGTTCCCGTGCCGGCTGACGAGGCCGCCTATGAGAGGTCGATCCGTGCCGACGGTCAGGCTGCGGTCGAACGGTACTGGCACCTGCGCCACCGCCCGCACACCACTGTCACGAAGCTTCCCAGGACCACCGCGGACGAGGCGGGGTTCCGCAAGCTCGGCGAGTGGGTGGTGGATCATTGCGACGTCCTGCTGGCTCTGTGGAACGGGCAGTCGCCCCCGCTCTCCGGCCCGGCCGGTGCGCCACCAGGGACCGCGGCGATCGTCAGTTACGCGCTGAGCCATCCGCGGGAGATCCCGGTCATCGTGGTGCCGGTCGCCCGCCGCCAGCGGAGCGACGAGGACGCCCTGGAGGAGCTTCCGCCGTGCCAGCTTCTGCTGCGTACCGAGCATGCCAATCCGTTCGTGGACCTTTGGTGGCGGGCGCTTCACCGGCATGGGAGCCAGCCAGCGGGCCTGTCGCCCCGGCTCACCGATCAGCTTGAGGTGTTCCTGCGGCCGGATCAGGATGGACGGCTCAGCCCGGGTGAGCAGGAACGCGAAGACGAGTTCGAGCAGTCGGTGCGGTCCTGGCCGCTCAATGCCGCCGGGGGGCAGGTGCTGCGGCGCAATGTCCTCGGCGTAACCATCCGGCACATCAAGCGCTTGAATAAGGACAAGCCCCCGACGGTGCATAACAGATTCAGCGCGCTAATCGATGAGGCGCTGGGCAGCGGCACGGGCCCGGTCCCCGATGCAGCGAAGAAAATTGAGCCCTGGGCCTGCGCCCGGTTCGAGCGGGCCGACAAGCTGGCCAGCCATTACCAGCGGATCGCCCGGCGGTATGACCGCTCGATCTACGTGCTCGCGGCGCTGTCGGTGCTCGTCGCGGCGGCGCGGACAATCTGGACCACACCGGGATCCGCAACGGCGTTCGTCCTGAGCTGCCTGGACGTCTTCTTCCTGGCGGTGGTCTCGGCCGTCCTGCTTACTGACCTGCGCGGTCGCTATCGCGAGTGGTGGGTCTGTTTCCGGGCGATGGCCGAGTACCTGCGCACGTACATGTTCCTCGCGCTGATCAGGAACGCGCCGGAGAGCGAGGAGCCGCCGTCGTTCACGTCCCTGGGGCTGAATGAGTTCATCGGCCCGGCCTGGTTCGACCGCGGCATGAAGGCCATCTGGCCGCACCGGCCGGTACTGCCGCGAGCATGGTCGGAAAAGGATCTAGCGTCGCTGAAACGAGCGCTCCGCGGGTGGATCGTCGATCAGGAAAAGTACCACTACGCGAAGGGCGAGAGCCATGCTGTGCGGCACCGGCAGTTCCAGATCGCGGTCACTTCGGGGTTCGTCATCACCGTGCTGGCCGCCCTGGCCCATATCTTCGTCGGCGGGAAAGATCCCGACGCCTTCCTGAACTTCATCGCGCTCGGGGTGCCGGGCGCCGCCGCGGCCGTGAACAGCATCGGTGCCGCCGGGGAGCATCACCGGCACTCGGTGCGCAGCCGGGCGGCGATGCACCGGCTGAACTACCTGTACCTGCCAGCGATCATGGAAGCCGAGTCGCTCCCAGAACTGCGCAGGCAGGCGGACCTCCTGGGGCGCTACGTTCTCGGTGAGGCGACCGACTGGTACGAGGTCATGGCCGTCCACGCGACGGACATCCCCACGTAAGCGCATGGCGGCGCTGCAGGTCCTCGGCAAGCAGGAGGCGCTCGATGGCAGCCTGGGTGCGGGGCCTCTGTGCCGCCAACCGGAATCGGGGGCGGACCATAGCGCGTGGCTCCGGGAGTTTACTGCGGCGACTCCGGCAGGTCGCTGACCAGCAGCAACGGCAGGCCGCCGGGCTGACGGCAGGCCGCGAGCAGGTCCTGGGCCTGCGCGTCGCCGGGGTCCAGCGTGCCTTCGCAGCCCTCGAAGTACTCCCTGAGGAAGAGTTCGACGGTCTCCCCGTCGACCCGCGGGGTTCCCGGCGGCGCCAGGCTGCCGCCGAGCACCATGAGCAGCAGGTGCGGGACGCGACTGCGGCCGGCCCCGAGGGCCGGCTGCATGTAGGGCAAGGGCAGCGTCCGCACCCCCAGTCGCTCGTAGAACCGGACCCGCGCGCTCGGGCCACCGAAGACCGGATCGCTGGGGAAGTACCGGGGATCCTCGACCTCCGCGACGATCAGCAGCGGGTCCAGGCCCGCCGCCCCCGCGCCGGGCACGGCCGCGATCAGCTTGGCGCCGGCACCGCCGCCCCGCTGGCCCGCCAGCACGGCGATGTACGACAGGAGCAGGACGTGACTGCGGGCGAACCAGTCAACGACGGCCCCCCCCACGAGGGTGCCGTCCTCCGTCCGGGCGGCCAGCGCCCTGGTCACGCCGGCGCGGAGGCCCTCGGCGATCTCCTCCGCGGTCTCCAGCTCATCCTTGCTGAAGTGAGGGGCCAGGACGATCCGGTAGAAGTCGGCCACCTCCTGGCTGTCCTGCCCATCGACCGGCTCAACGCTGATGACCGGCTGTGCCGCAGATGCCACCCCAACCTCCCCGGGAAAGCTGGCCGAACCAGCCAGCAGCGTGCCACGGATTGCCTCCCCGAGTATGCACGGAGTCGGCCTGTGGTACCAGACCGCCCGGGGCGTGTCCGAGAGCCCGCCGGGACCTGTCGCCAAGCCCGGTAAATAATTGCCGCCATTTGGTGTCATAAAGGTACGGCAAACTTGCGGCCAAGCGAGCCGCGGCATTGATAATGTCGGCCCTGGGCGGCAGGACCATGATTATGAGGTTATCGCTGTTATTGGGCTCGCCTGGTGGCGGGTCGTGGGGAGGGGTGCGGCGAATGCCCAAGGTCATCATCGACGGACGCTGGCGGGTCTTTCTCAGTTCCACGTTCCGGGAGCTGGAGGAATATCGTCGCGAGGTCCGGCAGCAGTGCAAACAGAACCTGCGGCAGCAGATCGACCTGGTAGCGCTCGACGATGAGCAGTACTCAAGGCATTCGCTGGACGCCGGGCTGCTGTCGGCGGAAAAGGTCAAATCGTGCGATCTGGTACTGCTCCTGATCGGCCGGGAGCTCGGCAGCCGTTCGGCCAGCGGCGAGTCTCAGACCTCCGGAAGTGCCCTGTGCGAAACGTGCGGGTTTTGCACAGCGTTGTCGATCTTCCACCGGGAGGAAGTTTCCCGCTATGGAAACCAGCAAAAGATTCTTCGTTATGGAGCACCCATGGATGAAGAATCTTGATGTTACTCGTCGGTAGATGGTTCGCGGATTTAACAAGCTTCCGCAGAGGGCTCGATGGCGTTCCCGCAGGTAGTGGCCTTGCTCATCACGAAACTTCCGGAGATCTGAGTCTTACACCGAGATAGAAATCAAGACCGCGCGCGAGAACGGGATTCCTGTCATGCCCTTCGTGCTCGCTGAGAGCGCGGAGGGCTCTGGCCGCACAACGCCGGCCGACCTGGCCGTGGAAGACGCGAAGTGGTGGGACCGCGAAAGGGAGCAGCTGTTCCGGGATAGTGTCGTCACCCGGAGCTGGGTCTACGGGCCGTTCGATATCTCCGAGACCACGGCCGCCCAACTGGCCGGGGAAGTCGTCAAGGGGCTCGGTGAGTGGCTCGGGCTCCACGCCCGCCCGCACCGCCTCCTGGATTCGAAGGCCTTCGTCGACCGGGAGCGCCCCTACCGGGAACTTAAGGACCGGGTGCTGCAGGGTCTTACTTCGGTGGTCTCCGGGCCTTCTGGTACGGGCAAATCGACTTTAACGGAAGCATTGAACACGGACCAGGATGTCGCCCGCGAGTACGCTCTGCCCGCGATCAAGGTGGCGCTGGACCTCACTGTCCCCAGCCAGAAGATCCTTTCCCTTTTCCGCCAGAAGGTGGAGAGCGGGCTCGCGGATGCGAGAGAGAAATCGCCGTCCGGAGCACGCTTCCTGCTCGTAGTGAGCCTGTCCGCGGTCCTGGCCACCGTCATCCTGCGGGAAAACGAAGCCGGGATCAGGAAATTCATCAGGGAGTATTTCGGCCCCGATGCTCCGGTCGTTCAGGACTGCACGCCTGTTTTCGAGGTACCCGAACGGTCGGCCGCCAGCCGGATCTGCCGGTACCTGGATGCAGATAAGGGCATGCACATAACGGTGCCCAACATGGACCAGGATGCCGCCGTTGAGCTGCTGCTGGTGATGGATGGCCTGCGCTACGGGTGCTCAGGTTGCGCCAGCCTCGCCCCGGCGGCGACGGCGGCAGCGGGTCGCTGGCCGCCCTTGCTGGCGCTCTGCGCGAGTGCCCTCGCGGAGAAAGAGCACCCTGATGAGCAGCACAAATACCTGCAGCATGCCGGCCAGGTCTTCAACGAGCTCCTTACCGACGAGGAGCAGAGGTACGAGACGTTCAAGTGGCAGAAAGGCCTGCTGGCCGAAAAGCACAAGCAGGCCCATGATGTTCTGGAGATGGCCGGAGTGCTCCTGCCCAGTCCCTTCGTGTTTTCCCAGGACCTCATCCAGGCCATCTCCGGGCTGTCGAAGCAGGCCGCGCGGCGGGCGCTGGAGACCCTGGCCGATCGTGAGTTCCTGAAGCGAGTCGTGCGTCCTGAGCGCGCCTCCCGTAACGCAGGACCGGAATACACGGTCCATCCTTTCTTCTGGCTCCTCTTGCAGCAGCAATTGAAGGAGCAGCGGCCGGCAACGGGGCCGCCCGGGGCCGGGCGAAGCAGTTCCGCGACGCGGCGTTCACCTGGCTCGACCTGAAGATAAACGAGGCGTTCGACGACGAACTCACCTATCAGGGCTGGTTCGAGCTGGAAAAGCCCGAGCGCCAGTCGCTGATCGCGAACTGGGTCTACCAGCTCGCGCATCTCGATGACCGGCGCCAGGCGGCGGAGGAACTGGCCCGCATCTTTCTCAAAGCTCAGTGGTGGTGGGGATACTATTTGCCCTTCGGTTTCTGTGAGCTGCTGAACGAGCTGGGCAGCAAGGCAGTGAACTGGTCATCCTCCGCGGACGAGGACGATGATGATGACGACCTGAGCGTGGTGGTGCAGGCCCTTCGCACCTTCTACGACAGGTACCCGCGGGGCGGCCTGTTCGATGATCCGCCAAAAGCGGCGAAGGCCAGGGAAGCATGGCAGCAGACGACGCAGGCATTGGTCGATATCGCCACCTGCCTGGAGATCCCAGTCAATGACGACGTGGCCACGGTCCAGAGCCAGATGACGGCCGAGGCGGCGGACACAGCTGCCTTGCCGGACGAAGAGCGGCGGGATAAAACGCGCCGGAACAATGCCCGCTGGGAGATAGCCAAGCTCCTGCATATATTCCTCTCGGACTGCGAGCAATGCTCCTTCGGCGGGGTGCCGCTTGACGACCAGGCCCTGCAGGAAGTGGAGCGGCATTGCGGATTGGCGCTTGTTATCGCCGATCATCAGGGCGACGACTGGAATCAGCCCTGGGTCCTGAGTGAACTCGGCGACGCGGAGCTGGCTGCGGCCCGGGCGCGCCGCCAGTCGCCTGATGCATTCCGCCGTAACGAGGCCGCGTGCCTCCAGGAAGCCCGGGCCAACGCGGAGGAGGCTTTGGAGCTGGCCCGTCAGCAGGGCGAGGAGGATGACGACGAGCTCGACTTCGAGATCCTGTCCATCTGCGAGCGGCTGCTGGGCGACATCGACTGGTACACCGGCGACCAGGAGCCCGCAGTGCAGCATTACGCCCGGGCCGTCCACTACGCACAGTGCTTCGAGGTGTGGCCCGGACATCAACCTGACCGGTACACCTGGACGTTCGAAAGAGAGCAGCGCTGGCGGGTGAGTACCCCACTGCTGGAACTGGCCGACGAAAGCGGCGACGACGCAGTCCCGCGTGCCCTGTGCGCGCAGATCGCCGGGTTCTTCGGCACCGACCCGGGCTTCGCGTGGGAGCATCTGACCAAGGCCCTGCGGGAACAGCAGCCACACCAGGCCGGAGCCGCGGTAAACGCCCTCTTCGCGCCGTACCACCTGCCGCCGGCTGACGATCTGGAAGGACGCGACGAGAAGAGCCGGAACTTGGTCGACGACTTCCGCCGCGATGCGGCGAACATGATCCGCGCCACGGAGCAGCGCCACCCAGAACCTGGTCCGCCTGCCCAGCCCGGCCTGAGTATCACCCGCGACCTCGGTCTTGTTCGGCTGCGCCGCGCTGCCTGCGCGCCGCTGCGGGTTGCTTCCGCTGGCTGTCTGCCGCTGGGGATTGGTTACATGGTGCGGAAGGCGGTGCCGTGGCCGCATCCGCCAGTGGCTGGCACCCCTGGCTGGCACGCTGGCCGGTGCACGGGCCTGGCCGGGCGCGACGGTCCGGGGTATTTCCCGGTCGCGCCCTTCGGGTTAGGCTGCCGGGCAGTTACCGTGCGGCTGTTGGCGGGAGGCGGGGTGGACGTTCCCGACCGCGGGGTCCTTGGGACAGCGGGGCTGGCGCCCGTGCTGGCCGCGGTGGGCGCTGGCGGCGGCCGGCCCGGATGAAGACGTGGCCGCCGAGCTGGAACATTCGGCGGGCCGGGCGCAGGCCCGCGGCGGGCGGGCCGCCGCCGCCGCGTTCGGTGAGCGGGCGGCGGCGCTGACGGCCGACCCGGCTCGCCGCGCTGGGCGGATGCTGGCCGCGGCCCAGGCTTACCTGCAGGCCGGCGGGTTCGGCAAGGCGCTGGAACTGCTGACCGCCGCGGAGGCCGGGCCGCTGGATGAGCTGCAGGCCGCCCGGGCGGATCTGCTGCGCGGCCAGGTCGCGTTCGCCTCCAGACCGGGCAGCGACGCTGCCCTGCTGCTGTTGAAGGCGGCCCGGCAGCTGGAGCCACTTGACCCCGGCCTGGCCCGCGAGACCTACCTGGATGCCTGGGAGGCAGCAATGTTCGCCAGGCACGTGGCGGCCGGCGGCGACCTGGAGGAGGTCTCCCGCGCCGCCCGGGCCCTGCCCGCGCTGACGCACTCGCCGCGGCGGGCTGACCTGCTGCTGGACGGTCTGACGCTGCTGGTCACCGACGGGCCGGCCGCCGCCGCCCCGGTACTGCGGCAGGCCACCAGCGCCTTCGCCAGCGCGGGCATCCCCGCAGCAGAAGTACTCCGCTGGGGCAGGCTAGCCAGGGCTGCAGCCGAAATTCTGTGGGACGACGAAGGCTGGTGCCTTACTGCAAGGCATGTCCAGCTCGCCCGGGACGTAGGCGCGCTCGGCCAGCTTCCGATCCTGCTGCCCACGCTGGCCGTAGGCGCCGTGTGGTGGGGTGACTTCGCGGCCGCCGCGTCGCTGATGGCGGAGGCCGACGCGGTCGGCGAGGCCACTGGGGCGCATGTCCCCGTCAGTGCCGGGATCCTCATGATGCTGGCTTGCTTCCGCGGCAGCCAGGCCGCGGCTTCCGCACTGATCGAGGCCACCATAGAGCGGGGCGCGGCCAGGGGGCAGGAAGGCCTAGTGACGTGGGCGCGCTGGGGGGCCGCCGTGCTGTATAACGGCCTGGGCCGTTACGCCGACGCGCTGGCGGCGGCCCGGCAAGCCAGCGAGCACGGGCAACTGAATATTCTTTCCCTGTGGGCGCTGACCGAACTGGTCGAGGCCGCCGTACGCACCGGCAACGGCGGGCTGGCAGGCGATGCCCTGAGCCGGCTGGCGGAATCGGCCCGGGCCGGCGGCACCGACTGGGGGCTGGGCACCGAGGCGCGGTGCCGGGCGCTGCTGGCCGAGGGCGAAGCCGCCGAGCCCCTCTACCAGGAGGCGATCGGCCGGCTGGGCCGGACCCGGATGCGGCCCATGCTCGCCCGCACCCACCTGCTGTACGGGGAGTGGCTGCGCCGCCAGCGCCGCCCCGCGGACGCCCGCGGGCAGCTGCGCACCGCCTGCCAGATGCTGGAGGAGATCGGGATGGAGGCGTTCGCCCAGCGGGGGCGCCGCGAGCTCCGCGCCGCCGGCGGCACCACTGGCAAGCGCGCCGTCACCACCACGGTCAAACTGACCGGGCAGAAAGCGCAGATCGCCCGGCTGGCCGCTGACGGCCTGTCCAACCCGGAGATCGGCACCCGGCTGTACCTGTCCCCGCGCACCGTCCAGTTCCACCTGCGCAAGGTCTTCACCAAGCTGGACATCACCTCACGCGCCCAGCTCAGCCGCGTCCTATCCGGCAGCTGAGGCACCAGCCCGCCGAGGCTGGGCGCCCCGGCCAGCTGCAGCTGTCGCCGACCCCACCACGATGTATCCCTCGTCAAACCTCTTCGACCCACTCACGGGCCGGAGTGATCTGAGACCTAACCCGCTCTAGCTGGCCGCGGAAAAAACCACCGGGAACGCTGTCTGGCTTCCGGTACACTTGTCACCGTGTCTCCACTCCTTTCTTAGGGACAGTCCGCAGGGGCTACGGGCCAGGGCGGCCGCTGCGGACTGATTGCCCGCGTTCATGCGTTGGCTAAATATCGGGAGTGGATTTCCTTGATTGTGGCAAGCGGTATCGAACTGCGCGCGGGCGCGCGCCTGCTGCTCGATGGCGGCAGCTTCCAGGTCGGCCCGGGTGATCGCGTCGGCCTCGTGGGCCGGAACGGGGCGGGTAAGACGACCCTGCTCAAGGTGCTGGCCGGGGACGCCCTGCCCGCGGCCGGGGCGGTCCGCTGCGGCGGCCCCATCGGCTACCTCCCACAGGATCCCCGCACCGGTGACCTGGACGTCATGGCCGTGGACCGGGTGCTGTCCTCCCGCGGGCTGGACGAACTGCGTGCCGCGCTGCGCCAGGCCGAGGTCCAGATGTCGGACCCGGACCGGAACCGCGCCGACGCGGCCATCCGCACCTACGGGCGGCTGGAAGAGCGCATGTCCGTGCTGGGCGGATACGCCGCCGAAGCGGAGGCGGCGGCGCTCGCCGCCGGCCTCGGGTTGCCCGACCGGGTGATGCACCAGCCGCTCGGCACCCTTTCCGGCGGGCAGCGGCGCCGCATCGAGCTGGCCCGGATTCTCTTCGGCGACTCGCAGACGCTGCTGCTGGACGAGCCGACCAACCACCTGGACGCGGACTCGATCGCCTGGCTGCGCGATCACCTGCGCATCTACCGCGGTGGCCTGATGGTGGTCAGCCACGATGCGGGCCTGCTCGAAGCCGTCGTCAACAAGGTCTTCTACCTGGACGCGCAGCAGTCGGCGCTCGACTGCTACAACGTCGGCTGGCGGGCCTACCTGCAGCAGCGTGAGACGGACGAGCGGCGGCGCAAGCGGGAACGGGCCAACGCCGAACGGCAGGCCGCGGCGCTCAGCTCCCAGGCCGACCGGATGCGGGCCAAAGCCACCAAGGCCCGGGCGGCCCAGGGGATGCAGCGCCGGGCCGAACGGCTGCTGGCGGGCCTGGCCGACGAACGGGCCGCCGACCGCGTGGCCAGGCTCCGGTTCCCCGTCCCGGCGCCGTGCGGCCGGACGCCGCTGGCGGCCACCGGCCTGGCCAAGTCGTACGGCAGCCTCGAGGTCTTCACCGGCGTGGACATCGCCGTGGACCGGGGCAGCCGGGTCGTCATCCTCGGCCTCAACGGCGCTGGCAAGACGACCCTGCTGCGGCTGCTGGCCGGGATCGAGGCGCCCGACGCCGGGACCGTCACGCCCGGGCATGGCCTCCGCCTCGGGTACTACGCGCAGGAGCACGAGACGCTGGACGTGGACCGCACCGTGCTGGAAAACATGCGCTCGGCCGCGCCCGGCCTCACCGAGGCCGAGCAGCGGACGGTGCTCGGGTCGTTCCTGTTCTGCGGGGATGATGTGGCCAAACCGGCCGGGGTGCTGTCCGGCGGGGAGAAGACCCGGCTGGCGCTGGCCCTGCTCGTGGTGTCCGGCGCCAACGTGCTGCTGCTCGACGAGCCGACCAACAACCTGGACCCGGCCAGCCGGGCGGAGATCCTGGCTGCGCTGCGCGGATACAAGGGTGCGATCGTTCTGGTCACCCATGACGAAGAAGCAGTTGGAGCCCTTTCGCCCGAGAGAGTCATTTTGCTTCCCGACGGGGTAGAGGACGCCTGGGACGAAGATTTCGAGGATCTGGTGTCACTTGCGTGAGCTTGTCGTCATCAGGCACGCTGGCGAAAATAATGATCGTTTACCTCCATGCGGGTGGCTATTCCGGTGGCGTTGCCTGATCATGGCGGGGGGCGGTGTTACGCAGCGGTGACTCTACCTAACGGGAGGTACATGTGGCCGAGACGTTGAAGAAGGGTACTCGGGTGACGGGCGAGGACCGCTCCAAGCTGGCGGCCGACCTCAAGAGCCAGTACGACGCGGGTGCGAGCATCCGCTCTCTCGCGGCCTCGACCGGCCGGTCGTACGGTTTCGTCCACCGGATGCTCAGCGAGAGCGGAGTCAAGCTCCGCGGCCGTGGCGGCGCCACCCGCGGCAAGACGCCGTCCAAGCGCTGAACGGGGCCCGCGTTCACCGTTCGCGGGGCTCCGCGCCGGTTCGCTGCGGGCGGTTCGCTGCGGGCGGTTCGCTGCGGGCGGACAGGGTGCGGGTCCGCGGCGGGAAGAATTCACGGCCGGACGGAGGTTTCCGCACCCATGTACGGTGCGCGGGCGAGCATGTCGATGATGCGGTCCTTCCGTCAGGACCCCTCCGTGACGCATCAAAAGCTCAAGAAGGGCACGGTCCGCCGGATCATTTCCTACGCGCGGCCCTACCGGGCCGCGCTCGCCGCCTTCATGGTCACCACCGCGCTGGACGCTCTGATCACGGTGGTCACCCCGCTGCTGCTGCGGGACATCATCGACAAGGGCATCCTGGCCAAGGACGACGCGATCGTCATTGGGATCGCCGGAGCGGTCGCGGGGGTGGCGCTGTTCGACGCCTTTCTCGGCGTGGTCAACCGGTGGTTCTCGGCGCGTATCGGCGAGAGCCTCATCTATGACCTGCGGACGCAGGTGTTCCGGCACGTGCAGCGGCAGCCGATCGCGTTCTTCACCCGGGCCCAGACCGGCTCGCTGGTCAGCAGGCTGAACAGCGACGTGATCGGGGCCCAGCAGGCCATCACGTCCACCATGTCCTCGGTGGTGGCGAACTTCCTGTCCCTGATCGCCATCCTGATCACCATGTTCTACCTCTCCTGGCTGGTCAGCATCATCGCGCTGGCGCTGATCCCGTTGTTCATCCTGCCGGCCCGCCGGGTCGGCCGCCGGATGCAGCGGCTCACCCGCGAGTCGATGCAACTCGATGCGGAGATGGGCTCGACCATGACCGAGCGCTTCAACGTGGCCGGCGCGATGCTGGTCAAGCTGTTCGGCCGGCCGGAAGAGGAAACCGGCGTCTTCGCCGGGCGGGCCGCCCGGGTCCGCGACATCGGCATCACCACCGCCATGTACGGCCAGGTGTTCTTCATCGCGCTGACCCTGCTCGCGGCGCTGGCCACAGCCGTGGTGTACGGGCTCGGCGGCACCCTGATCATCCGCGGCGTCTTCCAGCTCGGCACGCTCGTCGCCCTCACGGCGCTGCTCGGCCGGGTGTACGGCCCGATCACCTCACTGTCCAATGTTCAGGTCAACGTTATGACCGCGCTGGTCAGCTTCGACCGGGTCTTCGAGGTGCTCGATTTGAAGCCGCTGATCGGGGAAAAGCCGGACGCGGTCGCCCTGCCGCGGACGACAGCCCTGAACGGCTCGGGCGCTGCCCCGGATATCGAGTTCAGCGACGTCTCGTTCCGCTACCCGAGCGCCAGCGAGGTGTCCCTGGCGTCGCTGGAGTCGATCGCGCGGCCCGTCCCGGAGCGGACCGGCGCCACCCCGAACGTGCTCAACGGCGTGGGCTTCACCGCGCCGTCCGGTCGGCTGACCGCGCTGGTCGGGCCCTCGGGCGCCGGGAAGACGACGATCACCAACCTGGCGGCCCGGCTGTACGACCCCGATGCCGGCACGGTCCGGATCGGCGGCTACGACCTGCGGGACGTCACGCTGGAGTCCCTGCACGACGCGGTGGGCGTCGTCACCCAGGACGCGCACCTGTTCCACGACACGCTGCGCGCCAACCTGGCGTACGCGCGGCCCACGGCGACCGAAGCCGAGGTGATCGAGGCGTGCCGGGCCGCGCAGATCTGGGACATGATCTCCGCGCTGCCCGACCGGCTGGACACGGTGGTCGGCGACCGCGGTTACCGGCTGTCCGGCGGGGAGAAGCAGCGGGTCGCGCTGGCCCGGCTGCTGCTGAAGGCCCCGACCGTGGTCGTGCTGGACGAGGCGACCGCGCACCTGGACTCCGAATCGGAGGCCGCCGTGCAGCGGGCCCTGCAGACCGCGCTCGCGGGACGCACCTCCCTCGTGATCGCGCACCGGCTGTCCACGATCAGGGACGCCGACCAGATCCTGGTCATCGACGAGGGCACCGTCACCGAGCGCGGCACCCACGAGGAGCTGCTGGCCGCGGACGGGCTGTACGCCGAGCTGTACCACACTCAGTTCGCCGGCCAGGAGCGCGCGGCCCCGGCCGCTTCCCAGCTCCGCGCAGACTCCTCCCGCCACGGGCCCTCCCGCCACGGGCCATCCGGCGGCCTCAGCTTCTCAGCGCCCTGAGCGGACGCCGGACAGGGCGTAGCCGACCCGGCGCAGCTCCTCGCCCGCGACCTTCTCCACGTCGGCAGCCTGATCGGCCGACAGCACCCGCCGCCAGCTGCCCGCGGTGATGGACGGCGCCTTCTTCAGCTCGCGCAGCTGCCCGGGCGCCAGCGACAGGCCGACGAACGCGGAGATCGCCGACGCGGTCGCGGCGGGCCGCTCGATCAGCGTCTCGTAGCGCACCGTGATGAGCTGTTCCGCGGGCAGGCTGCGCCGCAGCCGGGCCGCCAGCCGGACCGCTCCCCGCCAGCGCATCGCGCACTTGGCGGCGGGCGACAGGCCGGCCCACCCGTCCCGGTCCTCTTCGGTCTCCACGCCGAAGAAGGGGTTGGGGAACTCGGAGTCGATGTTGGCGAAGCCCGGTTTGAACCAGGACAGGATGGCCGGATCACGCAGCATGCACGCGACCACGTCGCGGCCGTCCCGGATGAACTGCACGATCCGCGCGTCCGGAAAGGCGCCGGTCAGCGCCTCGGCGCAGTACGCCAGATCCGGGCTCGCGTCGCCGTACAGCCGCAGGCCGCGCTCGGCCGCGCACGGCCCGGTGCCGGCGCCGAGCCCGGCCGCCTCCCGGCACTCCGGCACGCACTCCATGCAGCCGTGGGAGGTGATCCGCCAGCCCTGGCCGAAGGCGTCCCGCAGCACGGACGCGGCCGCCTCGCCCCGGCCGTCGTGGATCGAGGGACGCCGGGCGAAGGCGTAGATCACGCGCAGCACGCTGGCCTGGCCGATCGTCAGGTGCACACCGTCGGCCCGCTTCAGTGCGCGGGCCAGCAGATGCGTGCCGGAGTGCGGCGCGCCGATGATGAACACCGGCTGCTGCACCTTGCGGCCGTTGACGATGAGAATGTGGCGTACTGATCGCATTGTGCTACCAGTCTGAGAAATCACCGCCGGGAACTGCGCGGCTCCGGCGATGATGCGTGGCGTGATCCTTGGCGTCGGGGGCGGTCGGGACAACAGCGATTAGCCGGGCGGCCTGCGGATTGTTTCCGGTCAGCCTCCCATGTGGTTACCGTACCGGTCGCGCACCTGGGAAACCGCGTGACCGGGCACGCGCCCGGGACGCGGCGTGGCGGCATAGGCTGGGCCCATGCGGGCACTACGCGGGGTAGTCGATGTGCGGGCACTGACCGCCGGGGCTGTGGTCGCGGTGGCGGCTCTGGCCTCCGCCGGTTGCGCGAAGTTCGACGCCGCGATGGGGAAGCAGGAACTGGTCGTGGCGTTCCGCCCCGGTACGTCGCAGGACGCGATGATGAAGGCGCGGTCCGCGTGCTCGAGCCTGCCCAGCGCCACCCCGGAACCGGTGCCAACCGCCGCCAACGCCACGAGTGGCGTCTACGACGTGCGTTTCCGCATCGACCAGGCCTCCGACGCCGACATCGCCCGGCTGGAGCAGTGCCTGTCGCGCTTCCCGTCCATACAGGGCGTCAACGTGGAACAGCAGGGCGGCGACTGAACTCCGCGCCTCCGTGCACGTGCGCCGGCACCGCCGGCGCGGACTCTGATCTCACTGTGCCCAGGGACCCGTGTAGTACTATCCAGGCATTATCTATTGACCTGATAGAAAAAGAGACTAATGCGAAGACCAGTTCTTGGCGCCACCGTTGGCGCGGTCGTGGTGGGGGCGCTTCTCGTGGCGGGCTGCGGATCGTCCGGGTCTTCTGGTTCCGCGAGTTCCGGTGCTTCCAGCAGTGCCGGCTCCGGCGGCGCGCCCGTGACCGTGCGGCTCGGACTGCTGGCCAACATCACGCACGCCTCGGCCCTGATCGGCATCCAGCAGGGCTTTTTCAGCAAGAATCTCGGCAGCGCCGGCAAGCTGACCACGACGGTGTACAACAGCGGGACCCAGGAGACTACAGCCATCCTCGCCGGGCAGCTCGACGCCGCCTACGTCGGCCCGAACCCCGCGATCAACGCGTTCCAGAAGTCCGGCGGCACCGCCATCAAGATCATTTCCGGGGCGGCGACCGGAGGCGCGTCGGTCGTCGTCAAGCCCGGCATCACCAGCGCCGCCGGCCTCAAGGGAAAGGTCGTCGCCACGCCATCGCTGGGCAACACCCAGGACGTGGCGGTGCGTTACTGGCTCAAGCAGAACGGCCTGGCGACCACGACGACCGGCGGGGGTGACGTCACGATCAAGCCGACCAACCCCAACTCGTCCGCGGTGCTGCAGTTCCAGTCCGGCCAGGTCGCCGGGGCCTCCATGCCGTCGCCGTACGACGTCGAGATGGTCAAGGACGGCGGGAAGGTCCTGTTCAGCGAGCCGGGTGTGACGACCGTCCTGGTGGTGACGCAGACCTTCCTGAAGGCTCACCCGGCGACCGTCAGCGACCTGCTCAAGGGCCAGATCGAGGCCAATGACTACATCGCCAAGGACCCCAGCGCCGCCCAGGCCGCGGCCAACACCGAACTGACCGCACTGGTCGGCAAGGGCATCACGGCCAGCGTCTTGCCGGCCGCCTTCAAGGAGATCACCTTCACCAACGATCCCGACGCGTCGTCGCTGTCGACGGACGCGCAGCAGGCCAAGGCCGTCGGGCTGCTGACGTCAACCGACCTCACCGGCATCTTCGACCTCGGGCCGCTCAACCAGGTGCTGAAGGCGGCCGGCCAGCCGCAAGTCAATTCATGAGGTGAACCGATGAGCCCGACCGACCAGCGCAGCACGCTCAACGGGCAGGCGCCGCGCACGTCATCCGCCCTGGCCAGCCCTGAGAGCGCCGCGAGCGCGCCGGAAGCTCGCCGGGCCGGCCGGGAGGGCACCGACGGGCCCGCGATCCAGATCACCGACGTCACCAAGGCCTTCGGCACGGGAAGGTCCGCGACCGTGGCGCTGGACGGGGTGTCCCTGTCGGTCGCGCCGGGTGGGTTCGTCTGCCTGATCGGCGCGTCCGGCTGCGGCAAGAGCACCCTGCTGTCGCTGGTCGCGGGCCTGGAGGCGCCGACGAGCGGCACGGTGTCCACCGGCGGCCGACGGGTCGCCTTCATGTTCCAGGAGCCGGCGCTGTTCCCGTGGTACACGGCCGCCCAGAACGTTGCGCTCCCGCTGCGGGCCAACGGCGTGGGCCGTAAGGAGCGGCGGGAGCGGGTGCGGCACCTGCTGGAGTCCGTGCATCTGGGCGGGTTTGCGGACAAGCGGCCGCACGAGCTGTCGGGCGGCATGCGGCAGCGCGTGGCGCTGGCCCGCGCGCTGGCCCAGGACGCCGAGGTGCTGCTGATGGACGAGCCGTTCGGCGCGCTGGACGCGATGACCCGCGACCTGCTGCACGAGCTTCTCGAGGGCATCTGGCGGCGGCAGGGCTTCAGCGTGCTGTTCGTCACCCACGAGGTACGGGAAGCCGTGCGCCTCGGCGACCGGGTCGTGCTGCTGAGCAGCCGTCCCGGGCGCGTTCTGGAAGATTTCGGCATCGCCGCCGAACGGCCCCGGGGCATCGACTCCGGCCAGACCGTCGAGCGGGCCATGCAGATCAAGGCCCGGCTGAACGAGGAGGTGATGCGGCATGTCAGCTGACATGGCGGAGGCGGCCGCGCTCACCGGCCTCGACAACCTGGAAAGCGGCCCGGGCGGCGCCGCCAAGCGCAGCCCGGGCGAGCTGGGCGGCAAGATCTGGCGTGCGCTGTGGCCCAAGGTGCTCGCGGTCGCGATCGTGCTGGGCCTGTGGCAACTGGTCTACGTGCTGAAGGTGAAGCCGCACGACATTCTGCCCGGGCCGGGCCAGGTGTTCCCGGACCTGTGGAGCCAGCTCAGCCACGGGCAGCTCTGGCACGCCATCGGGACCACGTTGCGCCGAGCCGTCATGGGTTTCGCGCTGGCCCTCGTCATCGGGTCCCTGGTGGGCCTGATCGTCGCGCGGGTCCCGCCGGTGCGCGCCGCTGTCGGCTCGATGATCACGGGTTTGCAGACCATCCCGTCGGTGGTCTGGATCCCATTCGCGATCATCCTGTTCGGCAACAACACGCCCGCCATCTTGTTCATGGTCATCATCACCGCGGCGCCGTCGATCGCCAACGGGCTGATCGCCGGCGTCGACTACACGCCGCCGCTGCTGGTGCGCGCGGGCAAGAGCATGGGACTGCGCCGGTTCGCGCTGTACCGCGACCTGGTCATGCCGGCGGCGCTGCCACCCTTCGTGGCCGGGCTGAAGCAGGGCTGGGCGTTCGCCTGGCACGGCCTGTTCGCCGGCGAACTGCTCGTCATCGTGCCCAACTCGCCGTCCATCGGCGTCCTGCTCTCCTCCGACCAGGATCAGACCGACATGGCGGGCGTGATCTCCATCATGATCGTGATACTCGTGCTCGGGGTCGCGGTCGACATGCTGTTCAACGTGCTGAACGACTCGATCCGCCGGCGCCGCGGGCTCACCCAGGCCCCGTCCACCGCGCGGGGCTGGCGTCTTGGCACCGGAATGGCGCGCTAAGGTCTGCTGAATCAGGCCGTTTCGTGGGCTCCGCGCAGCTGCCCAGATCCTCGCCTGATCACCGGTGACGGGGCCGGCTCGCTCGGCCGTGATCACGTCGCCGTCAACGACGTACAGGACCCGGCAGGGGCCGATGTGGTGAACGGGCGCCCCGATGTGGCCCCCGATACCCGGGCCCGGGCCGGGCGATTGCCCGGCGAGTTCGATTACCACCGTCCGGGGGTGCACGACGACTGGGTCGTCCGGGACCGGCTCACCGCCATCCTGTCCGGCGCCGCCACCGGGAGGCCAGCACGAGGGAGGCCGGCGCCCGGCGGTGGCCCTGAATTCCGGCTCCGTACGATAGGACGGGTCATGAAGGCCGAACAGCTGACCGGGCCCGCCGCCCTGCACGGCGAGGGCCCGCTGTGGGACGCGCTCGCCGGCGTCCTGCGCTGGGTGGACATGCTCCAGGGTGATGTCCTCACCCTGACCCCGGCCGGGGATGTCGGCCGGCTGCATGTCGGCACCGTCGCGGCCGCGATGCGTTCCCGGGCCGCGGGTGGCCTGGTGGTGGCGGTCGAGCACGGCTTCGTGCTGATCGACGACGGTGGGCAGATCGGCCCGGAACGGGTCGCGTTCACCGATCGCGCCTGCCGGATGAACGAGGGCGGCGTGGACCGGCAGGGCCGGTTCCTCTGCGGGTCGATGGCCTGCGACCAGAACAGCCCGCGCGGCGCGCTCTACCGGTTTGACCCCGGCGGGGAGATATCGGTGGTCCTCGCGGACGTGACGATCTCGAACGGCATCGCGTGGAGCGCGGAGGGGGAGCGGATGTTCTACATCGATTCCCCGACCCGCCAGGTGGACGTCTTCGACTACGACCCCGCGACCGGGACGCCCACCGGGCGCCGGGCGCTGGTCCACGTCGATCCCGATCACGGCCTGCCGGACGGGATGGCCCTGGACGCCGAGGGCGGCATGTGGGTAGCCATCTGGGGCGGCCACGCCGTGCACCGCTACAGTCCCGAAGGCACACTGGACGCGGTGGTCGAGCTGCCGGTGAGCCAGGTGACCGCGTGCGCCTTCGGCGGGGAGGACCTGGACGAGCTGTACATCACCACGTCCCGGGAGAACCTCCCGCCCGGCACCGAGCCCCCGGCCGGCGCGGTCTTCCACGCCACCCCCGGCGTCCGCGGTCTCTGCACTGGCACCTTCGCCGGCTAGCCCGGCCGTCATTGTCTCCCGCCAGGGGAAACGCTGCCCACATCTTCCGGGCGGTGGCGGTGCCGGGCTACGCGGGGGCGGGGACCGGGGTGAGGCGGCGCATGGTGCCCGCCGGGCTAGGGCGTGTCCCGTGGATCTTCGAGGCCTGATGCTGTAGATCAGTACGGTGCTTGAGCGACTGAAACGTCATGACCTGACTGATGAGGAGTGGGAGCGGCTGCGGGCGTTCTTGCCCGCCGATCCCCGGCAGGGCGGCCGGTGGGCCGATCACCGGACGGTGATCAACGGGATCTTCTTCCGTGCCCGGGCGGGCTGCCCGTGGCGGGACCTGCCGGAGGGCTTCGGGAACTGGAAGACCATCTATAACCGGCATCGCCGCTGGTCACTGGATGGAACCTGGGAAAAGGCCCTGGACGGGCTGCGGGCCGGGTGTGATGAGGCCGAGGGCAAGGACTGGACGGTCAGCGCCGACTCGACGGTCACCCGGGCCCATCAGCACGCGGCCGGGGCCCGCCATGCACCGGCTGCTGATGACCGCACAGGGGGCTCCAGCGAATGACAAGAAATCTGGCCGGGAAGCGATCGGCCGCTCCCGCGGCGGGCTGACCACCAAGATCCACCTGGCCGCTGACCTGCGCTGCCGCCCCGTCGCCCGGCTGACAAGCCCCGGCCAGCACGGCGACTCCCCCCGGTTCATCCCGCTGATGGACGCGGTCCGCATCCAGCGGCGCGGCCTGGGCAGGCCCCGCAGCCGGCCCGGCCGCGCGATGGCGGACAAGGCCTACTCCTCCGCCGGCAACCGCGCCTACCTGCGGCAGCACCGCATCAAGGCGGTTATCCCCGTCAAGGAAGACCAGAAAGCCCACCGCCGCAACCGCGGCCGCTCCGGCGGCCTGCTGCCGGTCTTCGACGACGGGTGGTACAAGAAGCGCAACACCGTCGAACGCTGCTTCAGCAAGCTCAAGCAGTTCCGCGCCGTGGCCACCCGCTACGACAAGCGCGAGCGCATCTACCAAGGCACCATCGACGTCGCCTCGATCAGCATCTGGCTACGCGACCCCGTCCCATGATCCACGGGACACGCCCTAGCAGGGGTCCCAGCGGGGTCCGTTCGGTGCAAAAAACGTCCGCAGCCCCGGGGCCGGGACTGCGGACGTTCTCGTAGTGCTGGTCAGCTGGCGAAGTCCAGCAGGGGCTGGGCGCGGCTGGGGTGGCGCAGCTTGGACAGCGACTGCTTCTCCAGCTGCCGGATCCGCTCCCGGGTCAGGCCCAGGGCCCGGCCGATCTCGTCGAGCGTGTGCGGGTTCCCGTCGTACAGGCCGAAACGCATCGACATGATCGTGGCCTCGCGTGGCGTCAGCGCGTCCAGCGCGCTGCGGAGCTGCTCGGCCATCAGCTGGCGGTCGACCAGCTCGGAGGCTTCCGGCGCGTCGACGTCCTCGATGAGGTCGCCGATGCTGGTCTCGCCGTCCTCGCCGATCGTGGAGTCCAGGCTGATCGGCTGGCGGCTGGTCCGGAGCAGCTCCTCGATCTGGTCCGGGGTGCGGTCCAGCTCGACGGCCAGCTCCTCCGGGGTCGGCTCCCGGCCGAGACGCTGGTGCATGTCGCGCTCGACCCGGCTCAGCTTGCTGAGCATCTCCAGCACGTGCACCGGCAGCCGGATGGTCCGGGCCGAATCCGCGAAGCCACGCTGAATGGCCTGGCGGATCCACCACATGGCGTAGGTGGAGAACTTGTAGCCCTTGGTGTAGTCGAACTTCTCGACGGCCCGGATCAGCCCGAGGTTGCCCTCCTGCACCACGTCGAGCAGGGACAGGCCGCGGTCGGTGTACTTCTTCGCGACCGACACCACCAGCCGGAGGTTGGCCTCCAGCATGTGGGCCTTGGCGCGCCGGCCGTCCTCGGCCACCGCCTCCAGATCCCGCCGGTAGTCCTCGCTCAGGCCCGGCTCGGTGTTCAGCTTGTGCTCGGCGAACAGGCCGGCCTCGATCCGCTTGGCCAGGTCGACTTCCTGCTCGGCGGTGAGCAGGCTGGTCCGGCCGATCGACTTGAGGTACGTGTGCACCGAGTCGCCCATGGCGGGCGTCTGGTCGTCGAGGTCGGCCTCGCTGAGCCGGTCACTGGCCTCGGCCAGGGCCACCGCCTCGGCCTCGATGGCCACGTCGTCGTCGGCCATCGCGTCGGCGGCTGCCTCCACGTCGTCGTTCCCCGTGAGTGTGGCGCTGTCATCGGCGGTCTTGGCGCGGCTGGCCTTGGCCATGCTCGCCTTGGCCGTGGGGTTCTTCGTCGTGCGCTTGCCCTTGGCAGCGGGCTCCTGGCGCTCGTTGGCCAGGCGCACGCCTGCATCGGTGAGCTCACGCAGAATGGAACGTCCCTCGGCCGGGGCAATGCCCGCCTGGTCGAAGGCGGCCCGGAGCTCGGAGAGGGACAGGTGACCCTGGCTGCGCCCTCGCTGGATCAGGTCGTCCACGCGCATAGTTCTTACCTCACCGTCCCCGACCGGTGTGGCGATTGCAGTCCGCGGCATGCGACACCTCCCTCCTTCTCCTCTGACACGGGCACGACGGGCGTGCCGTTCACAGACGCCCAAGGCGTCCTCGTCTAGGGGACCTGGCGCTGCGCTGCGGCGTGCGCCCAGGCACTATCTACTAACGTTTTCAGCCGGGGATTGTTCCCGCCGGAGAATTTCGAGATCGGGTTTGCCGCTCGGCAGCATCGGCAACGTGTCCAGCAGTACCAGTTCTCTCGGAGCAGCGTAACGTGGCAGACGGTCCCGCACATGCCGGCACAGCAGATCCAGAGTCGGCGGTTGAGCGAAATTGCCCGGGACAATCACCGCGGTCACGCGCTCGCCCCATGCCCCGTCGGGCCGGCCGACAACCACAGCTTCGCGTACTCCGGGGCACGTCTCAAGCACCGACGCGACCTCCCCGGCGATCACCTTTTCACCGCCGGTGTTGATCACGTCATCGGCGCGCCCGCGCACCGTGAGCCGCCCCGCCGGGTCGATGGCCCCCAGGTCGGTGGTGATGAACCAGCCGCCGTCCAGCGCGGCCGCGGACAGGTCCGGGCGCAGCCGGTAGCCGGAGAACAGCACCGGGCCGCTGATCCGGATCCGGCCGTCGTCCCCGGTCGCCACCGATACCCCGTCCAGCGGGAGGTTGTTGTAGACGCAGCCGCCGCAGGTCTCGCTCATCCCGTACGTGGTGACGACGGGAATGCCCGCCTCCCGCGCCCGCCCGATCAGTTCCCCGGACGCGGCCGCGCCACCCAGCAGGACGGACGTGAAGTTATCGGCCCAGGTAACGGGCGCGTCCGGGCCAGCGGTAACGGGCGCGTCCGGGTCGGCGAGCAGGCGCCGTAGCTGAGCCGGGACGATGGAGACATGGGCGCACCCGGAGTCCCGCAGGACGGCCGCGTCCAGCCGGCCGGTAACCACGGGCGTCGTGCCCGCGATGAGCGAGCGCACCAGCACCTGGATGCCGGCGATGTGGGTGGCGGGCAGGCAGAGCAGCCACCGCTCGCCCGGGGCCGCCCCGACCCGGGCCAGCGACGCGCGCGCCGAGTCCAGCAGGGCGGACGCGCCGAGCTCCACGCCCTTGGGCTGCCCGGTCGAGCCGGATGTGGCAATCACCACAGCGGTCTGTTCGCTGACCGGAATCCCGCCTGCCCTGCGCGCCCCCTGAGCCCCGCCTGCCCCGCAAGCCCCCTGAGCCCCGCCTGCCCCGCGCGCCCCCTGAGCGCCGCCCGCCCCGCCTGCCCCGCGCGCCCGGCGCGCCCGGCGGGTGAGGCCGTCGGCGGTGTCCACCGCGGCCGGGGCGAAGGCGTCCAGGATGCGGGCCAGCCGCTGCCGCGGCAGGTCGGCCTCCAGCGGGAGAATCGCCGGGCCGCTGCCGTCCAGGGCCGCCGCGAGCAACTCCAGCAGCGGCCCGGCCGCCTCCGCCGGGGACAGGACAACCGCGTGCAAGGGACGCTCTACCACGCACGTAAGGTTAGGTCCTGCTGGAACGGCCCCGGTCTCCCGGTGATGTCGATCCCGGTGATGGCCCCGGTCTCCCGGCGACGTCGATCCCCGGTGAGCGGGACCGCACGGTGACGAAGCTCGCACCGTGACGGAATCTCATGGTGGAGGGTGCGCGCGTGGTCGAGTGGCAGCAGGCGGGCAAGGACTATTCCGACATCCGGTACGAGTCCGCCGGGGGCATCGCCAAGATCACCATCAACCGGCCCAAGGTGCGCAACGCCTTCCGGCCTACGACCCTGTTCGAGCTGTCGGCGGCGTTCAGCGCCGCGCGCGACGACCCGGGCATCGGGGTGATCATTCTCACGGGCGAGGGGAGCAAGGCGTTCTGCTCCGGGGGCGACCAGAAGATCCGCGGCGACGACGGCTACGTCGGCCCCGACGGCATCGGCCGGCTGAACGTCCTGGACCTTCAGGTGCAGATCCGCCGGACCCCGAAGCCCGTGATCGCCATGGTGGCCGGGTACGCGATCGGCGGCGGCCACGTGCTGCACGTGTGCTGCGACCTGACCATCGCCGCGGACAACGCGATCTTCGGCCAGACCGGCCCCAAGGTCGGGTCCTTCGACGGCGGGTACGGGTCCTGGCTGCTGGCGTCGACCGTGGGCCTGAAGAAGGCGCGCGAGATCTGGTACCTGTGCCGGCAGTACGACGCGCGGCAGGCCCTGGACATGGGGCTGGTCAACGAGGTCGTCCCGCTGGCGGACCTGGAGGCGGAGACGGTCCGCTGGGCCCGCGAGCTGCTGGCGAAGTCGCCGCTGGCGCTGCGCATGCTCAAGGGCGCGCTGAACGCCGTCACCGACGGGGCGGCCGGGATGCAGCAGTTCGCCGGGGACGCCACGCTGCTGTACTACATGAGCGAAGAGGCGCAGGAGGGGCGGGACGCGTTCAAGGCGAAGCGCCAGCCCGACTTCGGGCGCTTCCCGCGCCGGCCGTGACGGCGCCGCCTGATCTCGAGGCCCTGCTCGGGTCGTTGCGCGCGTTCGCGATCCCGATGGCCACGAAGTTCCGTGGCATCACCGTCCGCGAAGGCGCCCTGATCCGGGGGCCGGCTGGGTGGGGCGAGTTCTCCCCGTTCGCCGGGTACGGCCCGCGCGAATCCGTCCGCTGGCTGGCCAGCGCGCTGGAGGCCGCCACGGCCGGCTGGCCCGCCCCCGTCCGCGACCAGGTGCCGGTCAACGTGACCGTGCCCGCCGTGGCCGCCGGATGGGCACACGAGATCGCCGCGTCGTCCGGCTGCCGCACGGCCAAGGTCAAGGTAGCCGAACGGTCCCAGGCAGACGCCGACGATATCGCGCGGGTTGAAGCGGTCCGGGACGCCCTGGGGCCGGACGGCAAGTTGCGGATCGACGTGAACGGCCGCTGGGACGTCGCCCACGCCACCCGCATGCTGGCCGAACTGGACCGCTTCGGCCTCGAATACGCCGAACAGCCGTGCGCGACGCTGGACGAAATGGCCGAGCTGCGCCGCGCCGTGCGGGTGCCCCTCGCCGCCGACGAGTCGATCCGCCGCGCCGAAGATCCCCTCCGGGTGCGGGCGGCCGGCGCCGCCGACATCGTGGTCCTGAAGGTGCAGCCGCTCGGCGGGGTTCGCGCGGCCTTGCGGATCGCCGGCGCGTGCGGGCTGCCGGTCGTGGTGTCCAGTGCGGTCGACAGCTCCGTCGGGCTGGCCGCCGGGGTCGCGCTGGCGGCGGCGCTGCCGGAGCTCCCGTACGCCTGCGGGCTGGGCACGATGAGCCTGCTGGCCGGGGATGTCACCGCGGCCCCCCTGGTCCCGGTGCAGGGTTCGCTGCCGGTGCGGCGTCCGCCCGTCTCGGCCGCGGACCTGGCGCGGTGGGAGGCGGACCCGGGGCCATGGCGGGACCGCGCGGCGGCCGCCGCGAAGTTCCTCGGCGAGGTCACGCCCGGGCCCGGCGGGGGCGCGGCCGGCGGGGGCTCGTGGTGAACCCGTCGACGGCCCTGGCCGTCACCCTGGCCGACGAGCTGATCCGCTGCGGCATGACCGACGCGGTGCTCGCGCCGGGGTCCCGGAGCGCGCCGCTGGCGATGGAGCTGTTCGCCCGGGCACAGCGGGGGGAGGTGCGGCTGCACGTCCGCATCGACGAGCGTTCGGCGGCGTATCTCGCCCTGGGCCTGGCCAAGGCCAGCCGGCGCCCGGCCGCCGTGCTCTGCACCTCCGGGACGGCGGCGGCCAGCTTCCACCCCGCGGTGATCGAGGCGGACGAGTCGTGCGTGCCGCTGCTGGTGCTCACCGCGGACCGCCCGCCGGAACTGCGCGGCACCGGGGCCAACCAGGCCATCGACCAGATCAAGCTGTACGGTGGCGCGGTGCGCTGGTTCTGCGAGGTAGGCGTGCCTGAAGCGCAGCCCGGCATGGCGGTGTACTGGCGGTCGCTGGCCTGCCGGGCCTGGGGTCTCGCGGCGGGCACCGCGGGCGGGCCGCCGGCCCCGTCCACCTGAACCTGGCCTTCCGCGACCCGCTCGTCCCGGACCGCCCCCGGGCCGGCGACCGGGGGACGCCAGCCGGCGACCCGGCCACGGCGGGCGGCGACCCGGCCACGGCGGGCGGCGGCAGCACCGGGACAGTGGGCGGCCGGGCCAGCCGCAAGGCCGGCCCGTGGCCGTGGCCGCTGGACGGCCGCCCCGGCGGCGCGCCGTGGACCACGTTCGGCGGGGCCCGGGCCGCGGCGCCGCTGGAGCTGCCGTGGACCGAGCGCGGCCTGGTCATCTGCGGGGACGGCGCGGAAGATCCCGACGCCCTGCGGGAGCTGGCCGAAGCCGCCGGCTGGCCCATCCTCGCCGAGCCGTCGTCGGGGGTGCGGCGCGGCCGCAGCGCGCTGTCCGCGTACGAGTACCTGCTCGGCTCACCCGGATTCACCGGCACGCACCGGCCGGACGTCATCATCTCCGCCGGCCGTCCCGGCCTGTCCCGCGAGCAGACCATGCTGTACAGGTCGGCCGCCGTGACCGTGCCCGACCACCCCGCCAGCCCGGGCGTGACACCGCGGACGCGCCCGCCGGCCCGGCACATCGTCGTCGCGAGCCAGCCCGGCCGGTGGGACGATCCGTCGCGGACCGCCACCGACGTGGTCCCGGCGGTCCGCCTGACCGGGCCCGGCGGGCGTAACGGGCGCAGCGGGCCCGCCGGGGAGCCGGGTCGCGACGGGCGGGACCGGACCAGCGGCTGGCTCACATCCTGGCTGCGGGCGGATGTGGCGGCACGGCGGGCCGCGGACGAGATCCTGGACGCCGAGGACGCCGTGACCGAGCCGCGGCTGGCGCGGGACCTCGCGGCCGCGCTGCCGGACGGCGCCCTGCTGTGGGCGGCGTCCAGCCTGCCCATCCGGGACCTCGACCACCACATGGCTCCCCGGGACGGGATCCGCGTACTGGCCAGCCGGGGGGCCAGCGGCATCGACGGCACCACTTCGGCGGCGGTCGGCGCGGCCCTGGCCCATCAGGCCGCAGGCGGCGGCCCGGCCTTCGCCCTCATCGGCGACCTGGCCTTCCTGCACGACACGCCCGGGCTGATCCTCGGGCCCGGCGAACCGGCCCCGGACCTGTGCCTGGTCGTGGTCAACAACGACGGCGGCGGGATCTTCTCCACGCTGGAGCAGGCGGCGTTCGCCGGGCCGTCCGGCCCGTTCGAGCGCGTCTTCGGCACGCCGCATGGGGCCCGCCTCGGTCAGCTGGCGGCGGCCGCCGGGCTGCCCTACACCCGCCTGGAGAAAAGCGGCGACCTGACGGCGGCCCTGGCCGGATCGGGGCTCCGGATCGTGGAGGCCGGGACCAGCCGGGAGGCCGGCGCGGCCCTGCGGGCCCGGCTGCAGCAGGCCTGCGCCGCCAGCGTGCCCGTTCAGCCCTGACCGGCTCCCCCGCCGCCCCGGGCAATGCACGCGATGGTGCCGTTGCCTGTACGGCTCGCTGGCGCCCGCGCCCAGCGGCGTCCCGCATGCAGGCACCGGGGCCAGGGGGCCGATCACGGTCCGCTGCCCCGGGGCCGGGTCAGGACGTGCCTTTGCGGGAGCGGGTCACGAGCAAGGCGATGACGGCGATCAGGGCGATCCACAGCCAGGGGCCGGGGGTCCACGCCCACGGATTGAACGGCAGCGCCAGGGCGTGCCCGGCGATGACCGCGATCCCGATGATGAGGGCCAGGAACAGCATCCGATGACGGGGGCGTCCCCCGTGCAGCCGGGCCGGCAGTTCCGGTCCTTCCGGCTCCCCGGCCGCCGGGGTGGGCGGCAGGTCGGCGAACAGCCCGCTCAGGTCCCGGTAGGTCTTGGCTTTCATCGCCTGATCGAGGCGCTGGTCGAACTCGGCCTGGTCCAGCCGCCCGTCCCCATAGTGGGTGGCCAGGAGATCCGCGACTTCGGCGCGTTCGGCGTCAGAGATCCGCAGGTCGGCGTTACTGCCGCGGCGGCGCGTGGCGGCCAGGAACGATGCGCGGCTGTGCGGTGCTGGCATGTCGTCGCTCCCTCGCCGGTCAGCGCGACTGCGCGGACAGGGACTGGAAGAGCTCGCTCGCGATGGACTGGGTGGCGCCCTCTTCGGGGATCAGCAGCCAGCCAGCGAGGTAGACGGGCAGGCCGGCGCCGCCCACGACGGTGAGCACGGCCATAACGATCCGCACGATGGTCACGTCGACGCCGAGGTAATCGGCGACGCCCGCGGCGACGCCCGCGAGCATCCGGCCGTGGACCGGGCGCTGCAGCGGCTGCGGCTGGGGCGCCGGGCCCGCCGGGCCTGCCGGGCCGGGTTCCGGGCTTGTCGCGTTCTGGTCACTGGTCTGCGGTGTGGCAGTGGTGTTGTCCATGCCTCTACTGTGCCGCGGCCAGCCGGGACAGGGAATCGGGAAGATCCACCACCTGACCCTGATCATTCGCCGTGCAGATCGGGGTTGACCCTGATAGCGGCCGGGGCCCCGCGGCGCGATGATGGGGGAGTGGACATGCTTCCGGAGCAGACCGGGTCAGGCCGGCGATCCTGGCGTCCCGGTTCCCGGTTCCCGGTTGTGGTTGCGCGCGGCCGGCCACGGCCCGCTGCGGCGCGGCCGGCAGGACCGTCTCCTCGGCGGGGTGGCGGCCGGCCTGGCCGCGCGGACCGGCGTGGACGTCATCGTCATCCGGCTGGTGTTCGTGCTGGCCACCCTGGTGAGCGTCGGCGCGGCGGCCTACGTCCTGGCCTGGCTGTTCATCCCGATGGCGGGCGAGGACGGCAGCATCGCGGGCAAGGCGCTGACCGACCGCCGGGGCATCGCGCTCGCCGCCGGCCTCGCGTCACTGCTGACCGTCGTGCTCGTGCTCGCGTCCGTACTCGGCGCCGGCTGGATCGGCAACCTGGTGTGGCCGCTGGTCATCGGGGTCGCTGGCCTGGCGCTGATCTGGCGGAACGCGCCCGCGGAGGAGCAGCAGACGATGCGGCGGCTGGCCGAGCCGCTGCGGGGCCTGACCGGGGACACGCCGGCCATGACCGGGCACGGCAGGCGGCCGGCGACGATCGCGCGCACCGTGGTCGCCGCCGGGCTGCTGATCGGCGGCCTGGCCGTGCTGCTGAGCGGGCACGCGGGCACCGAGCTGCTGCGCCCCCTGGGTGGCCTGCTGCTGGTGGTCGCGGCGATCATGGTGCTGCTGGGTCCCTGGTGGCTGCGGATCGCCCGGGACCTCGTTGTCGAGCGGCAGGCCCGGGTGCGGGCCGAGGAGCGGGCCGACATGGCCGCGCGGGTCCATGACTCGGTGCTGCAGACCCTCGCCCTCATTCAGCGCAACGCGGATCACCCGCAGCAGGTCGTCAAGCTCGCCCGGGCACAGGAGCGAGAATTGCGATCTTGGCTGTTCGACGGCCGGACTCCCGGTTCGGTCCGCGAAGAGGCCGATACCCTGGCCAGTGGGGTGCGGCTCATCCAGCAGGAAGTCGAGGCGGGCTACGGGGTGGCCGTCGAGGCCATCACGGTCGGGGACTGCGACCTCGACGACAACCTGAACGCGGTGCTGGCGGCGGCGCGCGAGGCGACCGTCAACCCGGCGAAGTGGTCGGGCGCCAGCGTGGTGTCGCTCTTCGCCGAGGTGGAGGCCGCCGAGGTTTCGCTGTTCGTGCGGGACCGGGGCTGCGGATTCGATCCGGCGGCGGTACCCGGTGACCGCAGGGGACTGGCCGAGTCCGTCCGTGCCCGGATGGCCCGCCGCGGCGGTTCCGCGGCCGTCCGGAGCGTACCGGGCCAGGGCACCGAGGTATCCCTGCACATGCCCCGGCTCACCGTCAAACGCCAGCCGAGCCGGGCGTGACCGCGCCCGGCGGCCCCGGGCCGGGCGGTCCCGGGCCGGGCGGTCCCGGGCCGGGCGGTCCCGGGCCGGGACGCGGCAAACTACGCGTGTTCATCGTCGACGACCACGCCCTGTTCCGGGCCGGGGTGCGAGCCGAGCTCGGCGACCAGGTGGAGGTTGTGGGCGAGGCGGACGACATGCGGCCCGCGATCGCCCAGATCACCGCCTGCCTGCCGGACGTCGTCCTGCTCGACGTGCACCTGCCCGGGGGAGGCGGGCATTCCGTCGTCACCTCGGTGAAGGCCGCTCACCCGCAGGTCCGCTTCCTCGCCCTGTCGGCCTCCGACGCCCCCGAGGACGTGATCGCCGCCATCCGTGCGGGCGCGCGCGGCTACGTGACCAAGACGATCTCCTCCGCCGAACTGGTGGACGCGGTGCGCCGGGTCGCGGCGGGGGACGCCGTCTTCTCACCGATGCTGGCCGGGTTCGTGCTGGACGCCTTCGCCACCCTGCCCGCGGCCGGCGAGGAGCGGCCGTCCTTTGACCCCGAACTCGACCAGCTGACGTCCCGTGAGCGGGAGGTGCTCCGCCTCATCGCCCGCGGCTACAAGACGGAGATGCTGATACCACACAACATGGGAGGGCTAGCGGGACTTCACGTAGTAGCCCATTCCGGGTGATAGTTCCGCGTAGCCATCGGCGGCAACCTGCCGCAGCGCCTTCGCCGCCGTGACCCGTGCGATACCGAACTCGCTTATCTGGACGTGGATCGCGTGATAACTGGGCTGGCTCTGCGACATAGGTACCTTTCTGCGGGTACGTCTCTACCAGGCCGCGTTCCCTCAGCTCAGTGAACGCGCGCCGGATGGTGCCGTCAGCCACGTCATACTCACCTGCCAGCGCCCGCTCATTAGGCAGTCGCGTACCCGGTGCCCACTCGCCGGCGTCGATGCGCGCGGCCAGGTGATCGGCCACCGCCTGCCAGACGTACCCGGGTCCTATGGCCGTTTTGTCGAACGGCGGAATCTCTGTCACGCACTGCACCATAGAACGCGCCTGAGCTGGGAACATATACAGACTACAGTCTACTCCAGCGTATTGCAGTATCAGGCAGACGGACGTAGTGTACTGACCGGAACACTCGGCTGCGGAGGTGGGAACCGATGACAATCGACGAGGATGACCTGCAAGGTTTCAATCACGTGACCGACAACGTGATCCGCCGGCGGAGTACGAGGCAGCACACCCGGCCGTCACCATCACCCATGAGGAAGACTGAGGTGCCCCGAGGCTTCCGGACAGTCCATCCATTAGGATGGGCGTCTGGAAAGGTGAAGTATTTTGCCCCGGCCGAAGAAGAGCTTCTCACCGGAATTCAAGGATGAAGCCGTGAAGATGGTGATCGAGACGTCGCGCCCGATAGCCAGAGTGGCAAAGGAGCTCGGGATTAACGAAGGCACCCTCGGCAACTGGGTCGCTTCCTATCGCCGTGAGCATGCCGGCGAGGAACCGCCGCTGACCGTGAATGAGCGGGCGCGGCTGCGCGAGCTTGAGCGGGAAACCCGGGAACTGAAAATGGAGCTTGAGTTCGTGAAAAAAGCCGCGGCGTACTTCGCCCGCGACCATCGGTGACCGATAAATTCGAGTTCATCGACGCGGAGTACGCGGTGTACCAGGAATCGAGTGATGAGTACGTGCCGTCGATCGTGATGATGTGCCGGTGGATGGAGGTATCGCGGTCCGGGTTTTACGAATGGCGGAGCGCGCCGGAATCGGCGACGGCGAAAAGGCGCGGGATGCTTGCTTTGATCGTGCGGAAGTCATTCGATGAATCGGATGAGACATACGGGTACCGCCGGGTGCATGCGGACCTGGTGGCCTGGGGCGTGCCCGCGGGGCCGGAGCTGGTGCGGTCCATCATGCGTGAGCTGGGCCTGGAGCCCTGCCAGCCGCGGCCGTGGCGGGTCAGCCTGACCGAGGGCGACGGCCAGGAGCACGACATTCCCGACCTCGTGAAACGCGATTTCACCGCGGCCGCGCCGGGCGAGAAAATGGTCGGCGACATCACTTACATTCCGACATGGGAGGGCTGGCTTTACCTGGCGACGATTATCGACTGCCATACAAAGGAAGTCATCGGCTGGGCAGCGGGCGATAACTACAAGACGCCGCTCATCGAGAAGGCCATCGAGATCGCCGCCCGTAATTTTCCTCTCGCCGCTAATGCGATTTTCCACTCCGACCGCGGCAGCAATTACACATCCCGGCAGTTTGCGGAGACGCTCAAGAAGCATAATCTCCGGCAGTCCGTCGGCCGCACCGGTATCTGTTACGATAATGCAATGGCCGAATCGTTCTTCGCCGCGCTGAAGAACGAGCGTGTTCACCGCACTCAGTATCCGACCCGCGAGCACGCGCGCCGCGACGTTGTGAGGTACATCGAATTCTGGTACAATTCCAGACGTCGGCACTCCGGGCTTCAGTACCGGACCCCGCAGCAAGAGTCCGCAATGAGTACCTGGAACGGCAGTCCGCAGCGTGAATTAACCACAAATCCGCTGTCCGGAAAGCTCGGGGCAGATCAGACCCCTGGGAGTGGGTGGCCGTCTGGTACGACCAGAGCAGCCGGTGCACGCTGCGAGATCCGGAGCTGGGTGGCCTGCTCGATGCCCTCGATAACCTGGAGCTGGGGACCGCAACTACGTGAGCCGCGACCAGTCGCTGTAGGCGCCGATGCTCTCGGACCTTTAGAACATCTTTGCCTCAAAGGTATTCATTTGTGACTCGACCTCGCTATAGCTTTGACAGGCACGTTCCGGCGAATCTCGCCAAAACACGGCACGTCGTCAACCTGCCCCACTTGTCCGCTGAGGAGCACGTATGACCTCCCGCTGGCACATCCCCCTGGCGGTCATCGCCTTAATGCTGGGCTCGCTAGGGGCGGCAGTCGGCAGCGCCAACGCTGCCACGACGGCCTCGCACCCCGGTACGACGCACACCCGTCCCGGCGGTGCGGTCGGCGGATTCCAGCCTGGCGGCCTGATCAAACAGCCCACTGGCTCGTCCGTCATGGAACACGGCATCAAGAACGGCACGAGCCACAACTGGTCCGGCTACGTTATGACCGGCTCCGACAACGCCTTCAGCAGTGTGTCGTCCAGCTGGACCGAGCCCACCGCCACCTGTAACGACAGCGGCACCGAACTTGCCTTCTTCTGGGTGGGCCTAGACGGTTACAACAGCGATTCCGTCGAGCAGACCGGTACCGAGTCGGACTGCAGCGGCGGGTCGCCGTATTACTACGGCTGGTATGAGATGTATCCCGCCGCCCCGGTGAACTTTACCAACCCGGTCGCGCCCGGTGACAGCATGAGCGCGTCGGTCACGGTCAGCGGTGACAACTACACGCTGACGCTGACCGACAGCACCCAGGGCTGGACCCAGACCGAAAACGAGACCGGAAGCGGCCTGGCCAACAACTCCGCCGAGGTCATCAGCGAGGCACCCATCTCCTCATCGTCGGGCCGCCCGTTCCCGCTCGCCGACTTCGGCACGATCAACTACTCCGGATCGACCGTTAACGGGACCTCGATGGGCTCCCAGAATCCGACGTCGATCACCATGGTCGCCAGTAGCGGCGACCAGCTGGACTCCACGAGCGCGATGGACGGGTCCGGTGATTTCAGTAACACCTGGCAGGCAGAGAACTAACCTCCGCCTCGCACAGCGAGGGCCTCGGCCGTCTGATGGCCTCCGGGGGTCGCGCGTATGCGCGCTCGGGGCCGGCCCCGGCGACCCACCCGGCGACCCGAAACACCATTGCGTGGCGGTCAGCCGCAACCGGCGGTGGCATCGCCTACATGTGACCTCATCGAGCAGCTCGGTGAGCCTCACGGCCCGACCACCACATCTGCGGCGCGCCGTTGACCCTGGAGACCTCTGCCAGCCCGGCGGGCCTGACGGCGCGGGCCAGGCCCGAAGCGCACGCGGCGAACCTCCGTCGATGCATGTCAATCGGCTCTTGACGGTGTTCTGCATGACAGCCAGGCGCTTGATCGTACCCGATACGCACCCAGCTCAGCCTGTCGCGTTACATCGCACCTGGTCAGGACAGCTTAGATGAGTCGCCTGATCGTGAACTACTGGTCTCCCGCCGCAATTGGGGCTACCATTATTTGCGTGTCCGCGTTCACGGCACTACCGGCTGGTGCATGAGGGTTCCACGGCTACGCAGGCAGTTAGCGTGGCAGACGCAAGGGGGCAACCGTGTCGTCCGATGACTCCGAGGAACCCAGCAGGACAGCAAAAATCGTAGGCATTACCACAATGTTGACGGCAGGCGTTCCAGTAGTCGCAGTGGATTTGTCCGTCGCCGCTGGTAACGGAGTCCTTCACGTAGGGCGGGAGGGCGGCTTCAAGAAAGGCTACGAAGACGCCGTTAACGCTATGTCCGGCACTGCTGGAGCAATCGCCGACGGGGCGTATGACATCGGTGAGAAGTACGGTGAACAGATCACCGGTGCTGCCATCGTCGGCTTCTTCGGCGAACTAGGCAGGCGGGCTGCAGGCGGCCTGATCAAGGCAACCCGGGGACACTAGTGGGTGCGCCGGTTAATTCGTCGGGGGCCGGCGGGGTGAGCCAGGCGGTGTGGTCGCCGAGGTAGAGGCCGCAGGCGCAGTCGAGGGCTTCCTGGGGTGTGCCGGCGGGCCAGCCGCAGCGCCCTGACCCGGTGAGTAACTAACTGAGTAACAACGGTCGCAGACACCAGCAGACGCCGGAGGACGTCCAGGAACAGGGCAAGGCAGGTCAAACAGTCACGACCATGGCCCCGGCTGCGGCATTGTGGGCGATTCCGGCTTCGGCGGCGTCGGCGTCCATGGGCGCGGTGCGGCCACCGATGGAGTCTGCGAGGACCGCCTATGCCCGGCAGAGTGCCACAGCGCGCGAGCCCGAGCAGTGGCAGACGGCGGCTTCGGCGGACGGCCAGGCGAACTCGGTACGCCCAGCACCGCCTGCGTTTGCGTGCGATGGACACCGCAGAGCCATAGATAGTCCGTGATGTTGCCGCGATCCTCATAGCCGTGGGCTAACGCGGGCACCTGGGCAGGCTGGCCGCAATGGGTGCAACGCGGGCTAACGGTCATGCATCCACCTTCCCGGACGGCGCGGAATCGCGTCGGCTCCTCAACTGCTCCAGCTCAGCCTGCATGGTGTCGACCTGTAGCTTCATCGCGGCGGTTTCGGCAAAGATGTCCTTGTTGGACAAGTGATTCCGGTCCAGTGCCCGGGTAAGCGCTGCCCGGCTGACACTCAGCCCACGCGCTACGGCAGCTACCGAGACACCCGTGTCGATGATCGCACGCGCCTGGCGAGCTTGCTCTGTGGTCACAGCCACGGCCCGTCCGCGCCGCAATACCTCCGGAGTCATATAGCCTCCCTAACCAGCTATTCGATGCATGTAGTCCCAGTATAACACCATTTATCGAACACATGTTATGCTGTAGGTACCACTTCGCGGAGGACTCGAACAAAGATTAGGGCCCCCCGCCGGAGCGAGAGGCCCAACCCGTCGTGTGCGGCTGACCGCCAGACCACACACCTGATAGTTGTGGGAGCACAACTAATGTCTGCCATTCCAATAGTACATCAGCCGGGGCTCGAACATAACCACCGGGTTCCCGACCTGACCACGGCTTTACTTGAAGCCCGCCGTGAGCACTTCGTATTCCCGGTCCAGGCGTTCGACAAGACGCCATACCAGTTCAACGGGTATCCGCTGGCGTGGTCCGGGGCGGCCACGTGCGATCTAGGCGAAATCAGGGAGCGCGGCTGGCCGGAGGGCGCCAACGTCGGCATCGCCTGCAAACAATCCGGTCTGCTCATCATCGACACCGACGACCACGGCGGCGCCAACGGGATCAAGGCGTTCACCCAGTTGTGCGAGGAGCACGAGCCGGACGGCGACTGGCCGGATACCCGAATCGTGGAAACCCCGACCGGGGGACTGCACTTCTACTTCGCTAACCCCGACCCGGACCGGTACGGCAACGGCACCGGGGGTCTACCGAAGGGGATCGACGTACGCGGTGGCGGCCGGGGGGACGGCGGCTACGTGCTCGCCGCCGGCTCGGTGTGTGACCGGCGCGCATATGAGGGGAAGCCGGACCTCCAGGCCCTCGTCGGCGACGGCCGGGAGTACACGATCTACAACGACGCGCCCGTACTCAAGGCGCCGGACTGGCTGCTGGAGATGCTGCACCAGAAGCCACGGCGCAAGCGGACCAGCGGCGAAGCCTGCCATGCACTCCTGCTGGAATGGCCCTCAGTCACCCAGGCCCGCCTCAACGCCGAACTGTCCAGAATCAAGCATCTGGAGCCGGGTGCACTACGGCCTGGGCGCGACGACGACAAGGCGGGACGGAACAACCAGCTGCACGAGTCCGCGTGCCGGTTCGGCGAAGTGGTCGCCATCGGGCGCATCGACATCGAGAAGGCCAGGGAGCAGCTGCTGGAAGCAGCCGAGACATGTGGCCTGGTCGATGACGATGGTGAATACCGGGTGAACGCCACCATCGACAGCGGGCTCGCCAAGGGCGCGGCGGACCTGATCGGGGGCAATTGATGCTCACCGACGAAGACATCCACGGCACCGAGATCCAGGCAACCCTGTTCACTGACGCGAACCTGGCCGCCACGTTTGCCGCCGCGATCGAAGACAAGTACGTGTGCATCAAAGGCCTCGGCTGGCACCGCTGGACCGGCAAGCGGTGGGAGACCTGCGACGACAAGGATGTCCGCGAGGTAGCCCGGCAATGGACGATCCAGCAGCACCTCGGGTCGATCGAGGCCTATAAGGATGTCGTGGCTGACGACAGGCCCAAGGCGGAACAGCAGGCGGCCCGGCAGGAGACCGTCCACTGGGAGCGGTATCAGGTCAAGGCGAAGCTGGACGCGATCACCGCGCTGGCATCCGGAATCGTCACCGCCGAGGCGGCTGAGTTCGACGCCCAGCCGGACCTGCTGAACTGCGACAACGGCGTGATCGACCTGAAAACCGGGGAGCTGCTGCCGCATGATCCCGGCTTGCGGCTGCGCAAGATGGCCCCGGTGGCGTACCGACCGGGCGCCGAGCACGCGGACTGGGCGGCGGCGCTGCGGGCCATCCCGCCCGAAGTCGTGGACTGGTATCAGGTGCACCTCGGCCAGGCCATCACCGGCCATATGACCGCCGACGACATCATGCTGGTGCAGCAAGGGTCCGGGGCAAACGGCAAGACAACCGTCACGTCCGCCATCGCGGGCACGCTCGGTGACTACTATCTCACGGTCTCGCACCGGGCGCTGATCGCCGACCCGCGCAGCATTCCCACCGAGGTCGCGGAGTTTTACGGCATCCGGCTGGCCGTGCTCGAAGAGCTGCCCGAGGGACGGCGGCTTGACGTCACCCGGCTCAAGCAGCTGGTCGCCACCCCGGAGATCCCGGCCCGGCACCTCTACCAGCGGTCGTTCACCTTCCCCGCCACGCACACGTTGCTGGTCAACACCAACTACCTCCCGCAGGTCAACGAGACCGACAGCGGCACCTGGCGACGGCTGGCGCTGATGCGCTTCCCGTACACCTGGCGCAAGCGGCCGGAGGACGTAATAGCCAACGGCGACCGACTGGGCGACCCTGGGCTCCGCGCACGGCTCAAGCATAGGCAGCAGCGCGAGGCGGTGCTGGCCTGGCTGGTCGCCGGGGCGGTGCGCTGGTACGCCGATGACACGCCGGACATACCCAAGCAAGTGGACACCGACAGCCGGGAGTGGAGGTGCACGGCGGACCTGGTGCTCGGCTTCCTCGGCGAGCAGATGACGTTCGACCGCGACAGCCACGTCATGACCACCGAGTTCGACAAGGTGTTCAACGAGTGGCTGGAATCGCGGGGGCACCACACCTGGCCTACCGAAACCATCCGGGCTCGCGTCGACCATCACGAGGAGATAGCCGAGCACCACGTGGAGAAGCGCCAGACGCGACGACACCAGGGATTATCACGGCGAAACGAGTTTCCGAAGGCACCAGCCCGTTACACCGCCTACCTGGGCATCCGATTCCGATGATAAAAGCCCAGGTCAGAATGGGTGGCAAGGGTGGCAAGGCCCTACGGAAACTTTCCACGCGAAGCAACTCTATAGAGAAAGTTTCCCTGAACGCTTGCCACCCTTGCCACCCCCCGTGCAGGAGGCGATTTGATCATGACTGAGGTCGTGCGTATCAGCGTCCCAGCGGGTGCCACGATGGCGTCGGTGACCTGCTATCAGGCCAGGCATTACCTTTCCTCACTCCCGCGTCACTTACGCCGCTGGGATTCGGTCCTAAAGGTCTGGCTGGTCGATATCAGCATGATCGGCCGCTTAGCCAGCGACCTCCGCCGTGCCGGCTTCGAGGTGATCTCCGACGCCGAAGACGAGCAGGCACCCGACAGCTGGTGCGATGCCATGTTTGAGGCGTTATCCCCGGAACTGGCCGAGCAGTGTTTTCCGCGCACTGACCAGGGTGCTGCACCCCGACCTCGGCGTTGACAGCGCGCACATGACCGCACTGAACGTCGCAAGAGATCGCGCGCGAAACTAAGACAATCGAGATATATCTTATGGGAGGTACACATGGGCGCCGTCTGGCAAAGCCCGGCAGGCGGGCCGGGCCGCGATTTACGATCTCCGCCACCACGCCGTGTCTGGGATCAGAAAGATCACCCCGGCAGCTATGCGATGGACCGCACCCTGGCCGGCCGTGATGAGCAGCCAGTCATCCAGCGGGCAACCCAGACACCCGATCTGCCCGCCGGCCAGCTGTACGATGCTCCACACCGCGCAGACATCCGCCGTGACCTCGGCGCTGCCCAGGTGGTCCGAAAGGCCGTCAGCAAGCCGCAGCAGCCGGTAGTTCAGAACGATGATGAAGTCGGCTGGGAAACGAATAGCCCACGTCAGAAGACCGGCTTCCGGGTTATCAGGAGCCACGGCAGCGCACAGATGGTTCCCGTTCATGCTGACCCCAGCGTCTCCAGCTTGATCGGCGCGCACTACTTCACGCCGGACGGCCCGTCTGCTGCACCCGGACCCGTCTGCGCTTGGTGCTTTGAGCCGCTTACACCGGGTCCTGCTGGGTCGGAAAAGAAATACTGCTGTGCTTCTCACCGAGTGCGGGGTAACGAGCAGCGCAAGAAGGAAGCGCAGCTCAGCTAAACGGAGGAACCCTCCGCTTACCACAACGGCGTACAGCCTGGAAGGTTCCAGAAACGCGCGAATTTGAAATCCCAACTATACCCATCGGCACGTGCCCGGCGTCGAGGAAATTCTCGAGAATTACTTCGCACTGCGAACTATCTGCCGACGTCTGCGCCGTAAGCGGCCGCGGGCGAGGTACCCAGCCAGCGCCAGCCCCGGTGATCGGTCGAGGTTGCCCCGGCTCCGGTCATACCGGCGTGTGGTGCGCGGATCAGCGTGTCCCATTGCATCCTGGACATCCCGCAGCGGTGCTCCCGCGTCGAGGGTCAGGGTGCCGAAGGCGTGGCGCATGCTGTGCGCACTCAGGGTGGCGGCCAGTTCGTCCGGCAACCCGGCCGCACGGCCTAGGCGCTGCAGCAGATGACGTACCTCCTGCCGGTACATCCGTGATCCGGTGCTGGTGGCAAACAGCACGCGATGCTGCACGCCGGCAGTATCACCCGGCAGGGCCGGAACCGTGCTGACGTCCTGGCGGCTGGCGAGGTAGGCGTCGAGGCGGGCGACGGCCGGTGCCGGGACTACGAGGGATTGAATCTTGCCGCCCTTCCGCTTCACTCGCAGCACGCGGTGACCACGGTCATATCCGTAGTCCCCGATGTTCGCGCCGGTCACCTCGGAGACGCGGGCACCGGTGTAGATGAGGGCCGCAACCAGTGCCGCCGTGCGCAGCGTTTCCTTGTCTGCGGCTTCCAGCAAAGCGTCTGCCTGGTCCCTGGTCAGCCCCGGCGTGTGGCTGGTGTCGTAGTCGACTTCCGGCCGGTCGAGCGCGGCGAAGGGATTCTCTGCGATGTGCCGATTCTTGACGGCCCAGGCGTAGAACGAACTGACCGCCGTCATCTTGCGCGCGACCGTGGAAGCGGCGCGTCCTGCGGACTCCAGCTGCCGAGCCCAGAGTGCGGCAGCGGTTTCGCTGGCGTCGAGGAGGTGCGTACCGCGCTCATCGAGGAATTTCACCCATTCGGCGACATCCCGGGCATATGCCGCACGGGTGCTGACACTCCGCTTTGTGGCGATCCACGACAGGATCAGGACGCGCGTGTCATCTTCGGGCGCGTGCACTTCGAGGTCTGCGTTCATAAGATGACACTACCACATAACGAACAATATGTAGTAGCGCCTCGCAGGCTGACTGAGCTGACCTGTTGCCCAGCGTAGCTAGCGGTTACTCTTGGTTCCCGTCACCAGCAGCAACGAATGGTTGCCTAGCGTCATGGATACTTGCACGTGCATAGGATGCTGTCAGGGTGGCGTCAGCCATAGACAGGCATCTATCCGTTTGGCAATGAGATAGACCGGTATCTATGTCTATCCTCGGCTGCGTCGAGTCGACCACGCCCGCCAGCCGGAGAGTCGCCACCACCAGGCATAGCCCTGCGCGTCCCCAGAATGGCTCCTGCGGCTCTCCAGGGCATCTAGCCTATGACCTGTTTTGAGACTTGTAGCTGTGCGGCCCTGTAAGTCTAACTGGGGAGGGTCGTTTCGAACGGGTTCTCGGCTCGCGCTGCGATAAATCGAACGCAGCATCGGTTAGCCGTGCTAATGAGTCTCGCTAAATAACTGCCCATCGTCGACCCCGGCCATTAACCCGATCGGCCGCAGAGTCGGCCGCCAGGAGTCCCGCGCGACTTGGGGCACTGGGCACTGTGTAACAGTGCCTAATCGCCTGCCTGGTGGGCCTTATCGCGGCGATACCTTTCCCGGCGACGACGGTTGTATTCAGAGTCCGGCGGCGCTCCGTGAGTTTCCAGGTGGGCGGCTAGCTAGTGTCCTGCGCCTGAAATTGGTCGCAAAAGTCTAGACTGGGCAGGTGGCGAGAACCGGGAGGCCGAAGGCCCCGCTTGTGCTGACGGATGCGGAGCGAGATCAGCTGACCCGCTGGGCGCGGCGGGCGAAGTCGTCGCAGGCCCTGGCCCTGCGGTCGAAGATCGTGCTGGCCTGCGCCGAGGGCGTGCCGAGCCGGGAGGTCGCGGCCCGGCTGGGCACGCATGAAGACACGGCCGGCAAGTGGCGGCGGCGGTTCCTGGCCCGGCGCCTGGACGGGCTGGCTGATGAGGACCGGCCGGGCCGCCCGCCGTCGGTCAGCCTGGACCAGGTTGAGGAGGTGATCGTGGCGACCCTGGAGCAGACGCCGAAGGCCGCCACGCACTGGTCCCGTAAGTCAATGGCTGCCAGATCGGGGCTGAGCAAGTCGACGATCGGGCGGATCTGGCGGGACTTCGGGCTCCAGCCGCATCGCGCTGACGGGTTCAAGCTGTCGTCTGACCCGCTGTTCACCGAGAAGGTCGTCGATGTGGTGGGCCTGTACCACAACCCGCCGGAGAAGGCGGTGGTGCTGTGCGTGGATGAGAAATCGCAGATCCAGGCCCTGGACCGGTCCCAGCCGGTGCTGCCGATGATGCCCGGCATGCCCGAGCGGCGCAGCCACGACTACTACCGGCACGGCATCACCAGCCTGTTCGCCGCCTTCAACATCGCCGACGGCACCGTGATCTCCGAGCTGCACCGCCAGCACCGCGCCACCGAGTTCCGCAAGTTCCTGGCCACGATCGACAAGACCGTCCCCGCGGAGCTGGACGTCCACCTGGTCTGCGACAACTACGGCACCCACAAGACCCCGGCGATCAGGGCCTGGCTCGCGAAACACCCCCGCTTCCACATGCACTTCACGCCGACCGGGTCGTCCTGGATCAACCAGGTGGAGCGGTGGTTCGGGTTCCTGACCAGCCAGATGATCCGCCGCGGCGTGCACAAGAGCGTACAGGCCCTGGAAGCCGACATCCGTGCCTGGGTCGAGAACTGGAACGACGACCCGAAGCCGTTCGTGTGGAGGAAGACCGCCGAGGAGATCCTCGACTCCCTCGCACGATATTGCCGACGAATTTCAGACGCATGACACTAGCTAGTGTCCTGGTAAGTATTCGGAAGTCCTGTGAGCCTGTCCGCGTTTGTGCTGGTAGACGCAATCCTACTCATCGGTAACCACGGGATTTCCGAATACTTACGTGTCCTGCGCCTGAAATTGGTCGCAAAAGTCTAGACTGGTCAGGTGGCGAGAACCGGGAGGCCGAAGGCCCCGCTTGTGCTGACGGATGCGGAGCGAGATCAGCTGACCCGCTGGGGGCGGGGGCGTCACGTAAGGCGCTCGCGGTCCTCTCGCTAGGATGATTCCGGCGGCTCGGTGGTAGGCAGGCACATATGTGCTTGGGCGTAAGTAGTTGCGGTCTGCGCTAGTTGTGCTCCCGCGCTGTCAAGCGAAGCGGCCTGGTTTCCGTACTGGGTCAGCGCTGCCGAAGCGGCTGACGTGGCTGCCTGCCCCGCTGAGACGGCCGAGGAGTAGCTAGCCCTGTCTTTTCACCGAGCCGTGTGGGCTGACTGGCGCGCCTGAATGGAAAAGTGCTCCTGAACTGGGACGATTAGGGGTGTTTGGGTCCTTATCGCGCCGGGTTCGAGGAGCACTTTCTACGTGAACGGTACAGGGTGGTCGCGGGGTCTGGAAGTCACTGGCGGCGGTACGGGGATCGTGTCGCATGCGGGCCTGGTTCTGCTGCGGCAGCTGGCGGACCGGACGGGGCTGACGGCGGGGCTGTCGCGGGCGCTGCCGTCGCCGCTGTGGGGGCATGACCGGGGCCGGGTCGTCAGCGATCTGGCGTGCGCGATCGCGGACGGCGCCCGGGTGATCAGTGATTTCCGGGTGATGGGCGATCAGCGGGAGCTGTTCGGCCTGGTGGCGTCGGTGCCGACGGCGTGGCGGGCGCTGAAGGAGATCGCCGGCGCCGGCGACCGCGCGCAGCGCAAGCTCGCCGCCGCGGTGAACAAGGCGCGGCGGCACGCGTGGGCGCAGGCCGGCACGCTGCCGCCGGTGCGGGTCGCGGACAAGACGCTGGAGGGGGTGACGTGTATCCGGCTGGACGCGACCGTGGTGCCCGCGCACTCGGATAAGGAGCTGGCGGAGCCCAATTTCAAGGGATTCGGCCATCACCCGCTGGTCGCCGAATGCGACAACGTGCGGGAGCCGCTGGCGTGGATGCTGCGCCCCGGCTCGGCCGGGTCGAATACCGCCGCTGATCACCTGCAGATCCTGGGCGAGGCGATCGCCGCGCTGCCGCCGGCGTTCCGCCGGAAGCTGATGATCACCTGCGACGGGGCCGGCGCCAGCCACGCCCTGATCAGGGAGCTGGACAAGCTGGCGGCCCGCCCCGGGTACCAGGTGATCTACTCCGTGGGCTGGGAGCTGGGCAAGCGGGAAAAGGCCGCGCTGGCCCAGGTCCCCGAGGACGCCTGGGAAGCCGCCGTGGACGCGCACGGGAAAGTCCGCGAGCGCCGCGCGGACGATGCCTGCGGTAATCTCCGGTGCGCGCACCGGGCCTGCTGGATCGAGGAAGCCCACGTCATCGAGCTGACCAGGCTGCTGCGCGAAGGGCCGGCCGGGGACCAGCTCAAGGGCTGGCCCAAGGCGATGCGGATCTTCGCCCGCCGGGAACGCCCGCACCCGGGCGCGCAGCTGACCCTGTTCGAGGCAGAGGACGGCTGGCGGTACTGCCTGTGGGTAACGAACCGGCCCGCCACCACGCGTGGCTGGCTGGGCCAGTGCGCCTACATCGACGCGGCGCACCGGGTCCACGCCCGGGTGGAGGACGTGATCCGCACCGGCAAGGACACCGGGCTGGGCCATTTCCCGTCGCATGACTACAAGGTCAACCAGGCGTGGCTGACCGCCTCCATGATCGCCTGCATCCTGCTGGCCTGGCTGAAGCTGCTGGCCCTGGACCGCGACCTGGCGAAAGCCGAGCCGAAAACGCTCCGCTACCGGATCCTGCACGCCGCCGGCCGCCTCGTGCACGGCGGGCGGCGAAGATGCCTGAAAATCGCCGCGACCTGGCCCTGGGCCGACGCCATAACCGCCGCCTGGCAGCGCATCCAGGCGATCCCGCAAGGCCCCTGACCAGTGCTAACCCATCCCTGCGAGCAAGGAAGGAGAACCCGGGGCCGTGGAACCCCGGCCACCCGGCCCGCCAGCCGGGCCACCGTCATACACCGAAGCTAAAATCCCAGCCCAGAACACGGTCCGCACGCCGCTCAGCGGCAGCCATCAACCCCGATGAAAGATCAGGGCTAGTGCTTGGTGTTGCATTCAGGCTCAGCAGATTATTCAGGTCCTGGTGCACGGCTGCCAGGTCCGCGGTAATCGAGGATTCTTCGCCGGCGACGGGCGTTGCCGCTGCCTGGACAGATTGATAATCCGCGCTGACGGTATCCCCTGCGGTGGTGACGGTGACGGTGGCAGGGTTGATGTTCTGACTCAGGCAGGAACCGGCCTGCTCGGCTGAATAATCCTTCTGAGGTGCCCCGAGGCTTCCGGACAGTCCATCCATTAGGATGGGCGTCTGGAAAGGTGAAGTATTTTGCCCCGGCCGAAGAAGAGCTTCTCACCGGAATTCAAGGATGAAGCCGTGAAGATGGTGATCGAGACGTCGCGCCCGATAGCCAGAGTGGCAAAGGAGCTCGGGATTAACGAAGGCACCCTCGGCAACTGGGTCGCTTCCTATCGCCGTGAGCATGCCGGCGAGGAACCGCCGCTGACCGTGAATGAGCGGGCGCGGCTGCGCGAGCTTGAGCGGGAAACCCGGGAACTGAAGATGGAAAACGAGTTTTTGAAAAAAGCCGCGGCGTACTTCGCCCGCGACCATCGGTGACCGATAAATTCGAGTTCATCGACGCGGAGTACGCGGCTTACCAGGAATCGAGTGATGAGTACGTGCCGTCGATCGTGATGATGTGCCGGTGGATGGAGGTATCGCGGTCCGGGTTTTACGAATGGCGGAGCGCGCCGGAATCGGCGACGGCGAAAAGGCGCGGGATGCTTGCTTTGATCGTGCGGAAGTCATTCGATGAATCGGATGAGACATACGGGTACCGGCGGGTGCATGCGGACCTGGTGGCCTGGGGCGTGCCCGCGGGGCCGGAGCTGGTGCGGTCCATCATGCGTGAGCTGGGCCTGGAGCCCTGCCAGCCGCGGCCGTGGCGGGTCAGCCTGACCGAGGGCGACGGCCAGGAGCACGACATTCCCGACCTCGTGAAACGCGATTTCACCGCGGCCGCGCCGGGCGAGAAAATGGTCGGCGACATCACTTACATTCCGACATGGGAGGGCTGGCTTTACCTGGCGACGGTTATCGACTGCCATACAAAGGAAGTCATCGGCTGGGCAGCGGGCGATAACTACAAGACGCCGCTCATCGAGAAGGCCATCGAGATCGCCGCCCGTAATTTTCCTCTCGCCGCTAATGCGATTTTCCACTCCGACCGCGGCAGCAATTACACATCCCGGCAGTTTGCGGAGACGCTCAAGAAGCATAATCTCCGGCAGTCCGTCGGCCGCACCGGTATCTGTTACGATAATGCAATGGCCGAATCGTTCTTCGCCGCGCTGAAGAACGAGCGTGTTCACCGCACTCAGTATCCGACCCGCGAGCACGCGCGCCGCGACGTTGTGAGGTACATCGAATTCTGGTACAATTCCAGACGTCGGCACTCCGGGCTTCAGTACCGGACCCCGCAGCAAGTCCGCAATGAGTACCTGGAACGGCAGTCCGCAGCGTGAATTAACCACAAATCCGCTGTCCGGAAAGCTCGGGGCAGATCATTCTGTTCTTGCGTGTAGGCGGCCTGCTCCTGCTGGACAGCGCTAACCAGCCTGCTGGTGTTCACTTTCGGGGTATCCTGCTGCAGCTGACTGACATCCTTGGCGAGCGTCTGCTGGGCGGCACTGACCGCTTGGGCGTGCTGCGCCTTCGTAGATGGGTGCGGCTCTTTTGAGGTGAGCCGGTTACGCTGCGAGGATGTAGGTATCGCGGTATTTCGCGTGGTGGATGCGTTCGTGCTCTCTGCGGAGGTGGAAGCGCCAGTAGGCGTCGAAGTCGCCGGTGGCGATGAGGGCGCGGAGTTTCAGGACGGCCTCGGCGCCTTCGAGGCCCCATCTGGCGCCCGTTATGTCCATTCTGTCCTTTACGATGTGCCTGCAGGCGCCCTCGATTATTCCGGTGGCGATGGGCCAGCCCTTGGCCAGCGCGGTGGCGTAACCCAGGTAGCCCTGCTTGTTCTCCAGGTAGCGGGCGCACTCGTCGGCGCCGGCGCGCTCGGCCGGGGAGTAGCCGTAGGTGGTGGCGCGGCGGCGGATGCCGGCCGCGACTTGGCGCGCCTTGCCGTGCAGGATCTTGCGAGCCTGGTCAGCCACCCATTCCTCGGATGCCGGCTCGCCCTTGTCGAAGAAGGACCAGGCCGCCTTCCACAGGTATTCGAGCACGTGGATGAAGTCGATGACGATCGTGACCGTGACGCCGCGGGCCGCGGCCTCGGCGGTGACGGCCTCGATTTGCGTGCTGTTGCCGTCCACCAGGACCACCCATTCCCGCTTGTGCTGCGGGTCACGGCGTTCCGCCTCGTCAAAGGCCGCGGCGATGACGGCGGGGATGTCGTCGGTGACCGAGGCGGTCAGCCACTTGCCCCTGGCCTGCGGCTCCCGCGGCTTCTGCCTGCCCTTCGGCTTCGCGGCCTGCGCTTTCTTCGTCCGCCGCTTCTGCGCCGGAGTGCTGATGACGTCCTGCGGCGTGCGCGGGACCGGGACCGCGTCATAGACGCAGGCCAGCTCGGCCATCCGCTTGCGGCCGTTCTTCTCCCCGGGCGACAGCCGGGTAGCCAGCTTGCTCTCCGCGGCCGCAGCGGCCTTCGCGGTAGCGGGCCGCAGCGCGTCCGGCAGCATCACGATGCCCTTCCCGTCGAAGGTCAGCACCAGCGGGATCCCGGCCGGCGCCGGCAGGACCACGCGCCACAGGTAAAACGCGTCCACGCCAACGGCGGCCCGGCGGATCAGCCCCTCCGCCTGCCGCTTCCCGATCCGCACGCCGGTCGCGCGGGTGACCGCCGCGCATGCCGCCTCTATCGAGCCCCGCGCGGCCTCGGCCGCGGCCATCTTGCGGAGCCCGTGCGAGTGCTTCTCCTCCGGCAGGTTCAGCGCCGCGTCCACCGGGTATACGTTGGGCCTGCCCGGCGACCGGTAGGCGATCCGTGACACGGTGACCTGCCCGAACTTCGTCATCAGCGGCCGTTCCCTGCCTCTTTCCGCCCGCATGCGGACGACGCCGTCCTCCCCGGCCACGTCATAACGCCGCTCCTCGGCCGCTGCCGTGGCGTCCAGCCGGTCCTGGAACAGCTGCCGCAGCAGCTCCCGTCCCCGCACGTCCAGCTCTTCCTCCAGGTCAGCGTGCTGCAGCTCTGCCGCTTCCTCTGAGGCCGCCCACTCCTCAAGCTCACGGAAGCACTTCCTCGACTCCGCGAACGCCTCGTCCTGGGCAGGCACGTACCCTTGCATCGGGCTCCTTCTTTTGCGATCCGGTCGTCAGACAACCGGGACCGTAACGAGAAGGAGCCCTTTATGCACGCATCGACACGATCAAACCGGACACGGCGACAGCGAGCACATTAAAACGCTTCATACTGCATCACCCCAGAGGAGCCGCACCCTTCGTAGATGCTGGTGCCGGGGCTGCCGCCGCAGGCGCCGTGCCGAATGCCTTCTCACATCCTGCATTCCACTGCACCGCCTCGGTGCCGGCGGCGGGGAGATGATTCGCCTTGAGTGTGGCGTCGAGGCTTGCCGGCTGTGGGTTGAACATGATGTCCGCACACCAGGCGTACGCCGTCGTGGCGGTGGTCCCGTCGTAGGTGATGTTCAGGCCCGGGGTCTTCTCCGCAGCGATACCGTCTTGCTGGCCGATTGCGGTCCAGTTCAGTGCGGGGTCTGCTGCCTGTGTTGTTGAGGGGCTACTGAAGATGTTTGGCCCGGAAGGCCCGCTGCTGCTCCCGCAGGCGGCCAGGCTGATGCCCAGTGCCGCGGCCGGTATGAGTGCCCAGGCTCTCTTCACGTTCACTCCCCCCGGCCCCGCCGCCGCTGCGCGGGCGCTCTGGCGGGACTCTTCTTTCACTGTCAGCTGAACCTACACACCATGCGCACCCGTGGTGGCACATTCGGAAAAAACTCACCAGCAGCGAGGCCCCGGTCCTTTTTTCGCTGCCTGGAGATCGCCGTCGCCAGGGTAAGTATTCGGAAGTCCTGTGAGCCTGTCCGCGTTTGTGCTGGTAGACGCAATCCTACTCATCGGTAACCACGGGATTTCCGAATACTTACGTCGCCAGGAGTCACAAAAGAGCTGAGCCATTTTCTACCCAGCGAAGTGCCTGGAAAAGGCTGCTCGGGACTTGAGCTATTTCCAGGCCCGGCGCAGTGCCGCAGTACCAGTCTTGGGTACAATGGCAATATGCCAATGCGCGTTCCTGACTCACGATATACCGACATTACCGATGGCCGGGTCTTCGCTGGTGGTGTACGTCGTTTAGATGCACCGACCGGTGCACTGCTCGGATACGAAGCGGTAAAGAATTTCGGGGAGCACACCCTGCATCTGGGTATCCGGGAGACCCCCGAGGAAGCGGCCCGATTTGCGGACCAGGCCGAGGCGCTATTAACTTGCGCCTATCTCGACCACCACGGATGAGCTACGCCATGGCCGTACGAAACTATGAGCAGGCCGCCAGTACGAGCGTGAACCTCGCCGGGAACCGTGCCGTGATCCCGGACCGGGCGATCACCACCTCTCCCGATTCGAGCGGCTGGCGCAGCGCGTCCAGCACATCGCGCCCGAACTCGGGTGCCTCGGCAAGCGAGGTGTGAGGCACCCACGAGACCCGTTAGACTGGGGCGAACGAACATACTTACACGGCTGTGTTTTCGCAGCTCAGAGAGGACACACCTATGTCTAACCCGAACCAGGGGCAGCCCACAGGCAGCAGGGCCGCCAGGGAAGCAACCCAGCAGCGCCTGAAGGACGACCGGCGCGTCCAGAGGAAGATGCAGGACAACCGGCAACGGCAGCAGTTCGTCAACTCGGTCGTGCCCGATGAGGACGGCACCGAGGACGAATAACGTCTCGCGAGATAGACGGCTATGACAGCGTCCGATACCGTACCCGTAGTCGTTGCCGCTGCGATAGGTGCTGGCGGCGTGGTGGGCGGTGCGGTGATTACCCAGATAACTTGGGTTGTCTTCACGGCTCGCCGGGAGCGCACCCGGCTTGATTGGGACACGGACCGCCAAGAACGCGAATGGAAGATGCGCAAGGAGGAGCGCTTCCTGCATCTGAAACAGGAGTTGTACAGCAACTTCATACGGGTCGTGGACCAGTACCTTCTTGCTGTCTCCAGCGTCATCAGTGATCCTGACAAGTACGAGGATGAGTTCAAACTGCTACCGAGTCCTCGCGAGCTTCAACGGATTGATGCCAACATCCAGCTGATAGCGCCTTCGGACGTGCAAGACGCCGCCACATATTGCTATATGGCGATCCTTGAAGTGGCACTCCACGTTAAAAGAATGAACGATGATGTTAGGCCGCTCGCAGTTAAGGCTCAGCGGGCGCGCTCCGATGTACAGCTTGCTTTCGAGCGCGATCTGCAAGGGGAGCGTGAAGTCGTCAAGCACGTCAGGGGCATCACGGTGCCCAGCCCTTCACCCGAAGAGTCTCGGGAATGGTGGCGTCGAAAGCTGAATGAAGAACACCATCCACTGCTTCCTGCGTATGTGGGGCCCCGCCGGGCCGCTAGCCCTGTCTTTTCACCGAGCCGTGTGGGCTGACTGGCGCGCCTGAATGGAAAAGTGCTCCTGAACTGGGACGATTAGGGGTGTTTGGGTCCTTATCGCGCCGGGTTCGAGGAGCACTTTCTACGTGAACGGTACAGGGTGGTCGCGGGGTCTGGAAGTCACTGGCGGCGGTACGGGGATCGTGTCGCATGCGGGCCTGGTTCTGCTGCGGCAGCTGGCGGACCGGACGGGGCTGACGGCGGGGCTGTCGCGGGCGCTGCCGTCGCCGCTGTGGGGGCATGACCGGGGCCGGGTCGTCAGCGATCTGGCGTGCGCGATCGCGGACGGCGCCCGGGTGATCAGTGATTTCCGGGTGATGGGCGATCAGCGGGAGCTGTTCGGCCTGGTGGCGTCGGTGCCGACGGCGTGGCGGGCGCTGAAGGAGATCGCCGGCGCCGGCGACCGCGCGCAGCGCAAGCTCGCCGCCGCGGTGAACAAGGCGCGGCGGCACGCGTGGGCGCAGGCCGGCACGCTGCCGCCGGTGCGGGTCGCGGACAAGACGCTGGAGGGGGTGACGTGTATCCGGCTGGACGCGACCGTGGTGCCCGCGCACTCGGATAAGGAGCTGGCGGAGCCCAATTTCAAGGGATTCGGCCATCACCCGCTGGTCGCCGAATGCGACAACGTGCGGGAGCCGCTGGCGTGGATGCTGCGCCCCGGCTCGGCCGGGTCGAATACCGCCGCTGATCACCTGCAGATCCTGGGCGAGGCGATCGCCGCGCTGCCGCCGGCGTTCCGCCGGAAGCTGATGATCACCTGCGACGGGGCCGGCGCCAGCCACGCCCTGATCAGGGAGCTGGACAAGCTGGCGGCCCGCCCCGGGTACCAGGTGATCTACTCCGTGGGCTGGGAGCTGGGCAAGCGGGAAAAGGCCGCGCTGGCCCAGGTCCCCGAGGACGCCTGGGAAGCCGCCGTGGACGCGCACGGGAAAGTCCGCGAGCGCCGCGCGGACGATGCCTGCGGTAATCTCCGGTGCGCGCACCGGGCCTGCTGGATCGAGGAAGCCCACGTCATCGAGCTGACCGGGCTGCTGCGCGAAGGGCCGGCCGGGGACCAGCTCAAGGGCTGGCCCAAGGCGATGCGGATCTTCGCCCGCCGGGAACGCCCGCACCCGGGCGCGCAGCTGACCCTGTTCGAGGCAGAGGACGGCTGGCGGTACTGCCTGTGGGTAACGAACCGGCCCGCCACCACGCGTGGCTGGCTGGGCCAGTGCGCCTACATCGACGCGGCGCACCGGGTCCACGCCCGGGTGGAGGACGTGATCCGCACCGGCAAGGACACCGGGCTGGGCCATTTCCCGTCGCATGACTACAAGGTCAACCAGGCGTGGCTGACCGCCTCCATGATCGCCTGCATCCTGCTGGCCTGGCTGAAGCTGCTGGCCCTGGACCGCGACCTGGCGAAAGCCGAGCCGAAAACGCTCCGCTACCGGATCCTGCACGCCGCCGGCCGCCTCGTGCACGGCGGGCGGCGAAGATGCCTGAAAATCGCCGCGACCTGGCCCTGGGCCGACGCCATAACCGCCGCCTGGCAGCGCATCCAGGCGATCCCGCAAGGCCCCTGACCAGTGCTAACCCATCCCTGCGAGCAAGGAAGGAGAACCCGGGGCCGTGGAACCCCGGCCACCCGGCCCGCCAGCCGGGCCACCGTCATACACCGAAGCTAAAATCCCAGCCCAGAACACGGTCCGCACGCCGCTCAGCGGCAGCCATCAACCCCGATGAAAGATCAGGGCTAGACCTGAACGGCCCACCATGCGGTGACCTTGGTCCGGAGCGCGGGCTACTACAGAGATTGAATTGCTGGGGTCTGAGAGTCTCGTTGGTCACAGGCGGCGTGTCGGCGTGATGGCGTGCATGGGGAGTTCTATCCCGGGGGTATGCGATATCCCGATAGTGGCGGCCTGACCTTCACGGCGGGCAGTAGTTCAGCGATCCGGCGTTTCTGCTCATCGGTCAGGGCTGTCTCATGCCGGGCGGCGCACTGACTGCACGCGGGGACCTGGTTGTCCGGGCCGCAGTCCAGGATGACGGTGGCGGGCACGCCTTGATGTTCCGGTGAAGACCGGCAAGTCTCGGGGATGGGTGTCATGTCGGTGTCAGGCATGATGTCACCGGTCCTGAGGAGTGCCGCTATCCTGTCGCGCAACTCAGCGGTCAGCGCCTGTGCCTCATCCACGATCCCCTTGATTATGTCATCCGTCTCTTTATCCACAACGCGGCACCCTATCCCTGAGCGCCGGGCGGGCGGGTTCTTATCGGCGCTGCGGGCGGTCTACGACGGGCCGGTGGCTGTCATACCCGGTAACCACGACTTGCGGCCTCGCGTGTACTTCACGCGGTACTGCCCCGCCCTCGATGATTACCACCCGTTCGACCTCGACGTGCTGCTCGACTTCAGCGGGCACGGCGTCATCTTGCTCCCCGACTTCTACCCGTTCGCCCCCGGCTGGATTGCGACCCACGGGCACCTGGGCTTCTCCTTGAGCCGCATTGCGGGCAACACCGCCATGGGAGCAGCCCGGAAGATCGGCAAGAACGTCGTGATGGGCCACGTCCACCGGATGAGCGTCATCAGCGAGGCGGTCGGCTACGCCGGCAAGCTGCGCACGCTGACCGGAATCGAGACCGGGCACATGATGGACGTGTCGAAGGCCAGCTACCTGAAGAACGGGTGGGGAAACTGGGCGGCCGGATTTACCGTCTTGGACGTAGCACGCAGCCAGGTCACGCCGACGCTGATACCGATGGCCCCGGACGGCCACTTCGTGTACCAGGGCCAGATCTTGCGGTAACCGCCGACGCCGCTTCGCGCGGCGGGGCGCGCCGGGGCTGCTGGCGGGTCACCGAGCTGGCGGCGGTCGCCGGGGTGAAGGTCAGCGTGCCGATCACCTCGCCGCCGACTTCGACCTCGTACGGCTCGGTTGGCCAGCACCGCATCATGGCGGCGGCCAGGTCCGTGGTGATCGTTTCATCCCAGGCGCTGCCGTGCTGGTAGTGGAGCACAACCTGGTGGGCTGCGGTCGCCATATTGCGATCCAGCCTTTCCCGCAGGTCAGCGTCGGTCAGAACTGGCTCTGGCGGGCCCTGTACCGGCTCCGGCGGCGCGTCGGCGGCTGGCTGTACCGCCTTGGGCTCGGCTGGCGTCTGCGTGGTCTCAGCCAGTTCCGGGGCAGGCAGCGGGATACCGGCCTCATCCAGCCGTCCCAGGAACCAGCCTTTGGTGTGCGGCCACGGCTGCGTGCCGTCCTGGTTGTACCGGGATGACGGCAGGCCATGTGCCTCACAGAGGGCCTGCAGCTGCTTGATGGTGAACCGGCCGCCGTTGTCCCGCCATGCACGGCGTTCGGCCTCTGGCTGGTCCTGTACCGCCTCCTGCCGCGTCGTCGGCTCGTCGGTGGCGGGCGCGGTACCGCCGCCTCCTCGGCGGTCTCCGGGGCCGCGACCGGCGCGACCTGTAGCAGCTCAGCCATCCGATCGGGTCCGCCCATCGCCTCCACAATGAAGGCCTCCGGGGCCGCCGCGAACACCTTACGGCCCGCGTCGGTGAGGTTGTAGTAGACGCTGGTGGTGGTGATCAGCTTCCTGGCGGTCAGCGCCTTGGCCGTGCCTTCCGCCACCTGCAGGACTGTTCCGCCGAGGCTAACGGGGCCGGAGAAAATCCGGTGCTCCAGCTGCCAGCCGATGCGGCATATAACCGCCCGCTGGGCAGCACTCAGCCCAGGTGCCCAGTCGTCTTCCTCGGCAGTCTTTCTGCGCCGCGGTCGCCCCTGGCCGGAGGAGTTTTTACGCTGGCCGGCCTCCTTGGCCTTCTCCTCCTTCTCCTTCTCCTCCTTCGTGCGCTTACGGCGCTCTATATTGGCGAGATCCTTGGAGATCGTCTTCTGGGACACGCCGAGCGCCGATGCTGCCGCCTGCTGGGTCCAACTCAACTCGACCACCATATGCGCCGCGATCGACCGTCGGGATTCCAACGGGAACGCCCGCCCGCCGAGATTGGAGAAGACGGCCTGCTGCAGTCGCCGTATATCGGCTTCGCTGCTGTCGCCGAAGGTTATCGTCATCGTCTCGGGCTCGATGCCCAGCTCGCGGGCCACCCGGTCACGGCGGTGACCCTCAATGATAATCCCGTGCTCGTCTTTGATCACCGGGTGGCCGGGCAGGTAGCCAGTCTCGCGCATCGACTCGCGCAGCGCCTCGTCGGAACCGGACACATCGAACGCAGGGCGATTCCAAGATCGCTAATGGAAGTCACGTGATTACGGTGAGCAATCGAACGGGTCGAGCGGGACGGATGCGCGGCAGCCGCCGCTGCTCCTTGAATTAATTTTCCGTCACATGCCCGAATTACCAGAAGATGGCCTTCTCTTTTCCGGGATGATAGTTGTTTCCACGCAAACATCGATCCTGAGAGAAGGCCATCCTGTGTCAGTGTCGCATTCTGCCTTCGGCCCGTCAAGTCCTGATGCCGGCGCTACCGAGAATGAGAGCGCCGGGAACGCGGACATTTCAAGCCTGCTGGGCATGCTGGCATCTGTCACCGACCCGCGCAGTCCGCAGGGAATACAGCACGCGCTGGTATTCGTGCTGGCGGTCTGCATGGTGGCGATGCTGGCCGGCGCGAAGAATTACCGGGAAATCGCCGGCCATGCAGCGGACATGCCCGAGTCCTTGCTGAGGAAGCTGGGAGCTGAATGGAGCTGGTTCAGGCTCCGCTGCAAGCACCCGAGCAAGTCAACGATACGGAGCGTGCTGACCAGGATCGATGCGGCCGAACTGGACATGATAACCTGCGCGTGGCTTTTCGCGCAGGCCAGGAAAAGCGGGAACGACGAGTGGGAAATCGCGGTCGACGGGAAGGTAATGCGCAGTGCATGGACTGACGAGAACGACAAGGTCACGCTGTTCTCCGCGATGCTCCACCGCGAGGCTGTCACGATAGCGCAGCTCAGGGTACCCGACGGCACCAACGAGATCACCCAGGCGGACGCCCTCCTGAACGCAGCGGAAATCCCGGAGGGAGAAGCAGTCCTGGTCACCCTCGACGCCGCGCACACCCAGCGGGAAACTGCGGAATCCGTCGCCGGGAAACCCGGATGGGACTACCTGATGACGGTCAAGGGAAATCAGCCGACCGTAAGTATTCGATAAGATTCTCCCGCTGCTCCGTGAAGCCCCGCCCAATGTCATGGAGGAACACAGCCGCGGCCGGATCAAGAAGTGGTCCTGCTGGATCACCGGCGCAGAAGGAATCGATTTCCCGCACGCCAGCCAGGCCGCCGTGATCCGCCGTGAGATATTCGAGATCACCGGCGGCCGCGTCAGCAAGGAACACGCCCTCATCCTCACCAGCAGGAAAGCAGGAAAGATGACCGCCGCCGACGTTAACCGGAATACCCGCAGCCACTGGGGAATAGAGAACAAAAGCCACCACATCCGCGACACTGTATACCGGGAAGACCACAGCCAGGCCTATTCCGGAGACGGCCCGCAGGCCCTCGCAGCTCTTCGCAATCTCACACTCGGGCTACTCCGCATGAAAAACGTGAACGCCATCAAGGAAACCACGGAATGGGTCTGCCGCGACCAGGTCAGGGCACTCCAGTTCATGACTACCTAGCGTGACCTGGATCACGGAAAGTGATCTTGAATTGGCCCTGCATCGAACGCGAACGTGCCGTCCGCCGCGAACAAGTTGTCGAAGTTGGTCATGTGCGTATCCTCTACGGGTAGTGTGCTATTTATACCTGGGCGTATTTAACAGCCGGACAGGCAGCGGCCCGTCCATGGAAAGCGGATAAGACAACTAAGACGACTAAGACAACCTAATCTTCGTTGTCTCGCTTTTCATCCAGCCGGTACCGCCCTATCGCGTCTTTCCACTCCGGTGTCCATTCGCCGGAATCGCCCTTGTACACAAAGCCGCGCACCTGGGTGCTCTGGTCGTACCATTTGGTCCCGGTTATGTGGAACCGCTTCAGCCGCATCCCCAGCTGCCTTGGGTTAATATCCTCATCCAGCTCCCGGTCACTGAGGTCGTTCCGCAGGCTGGCCAGAACGGTGCTCTTGATGCGGTGGTCCGGGTAGTCCCGCAGGACGCGGTAGACATCCCGCAGCACCTGCACCATGATGTCCGGGGTCACGGGGACCGCCCGGGACAGCTCCACCGCCCACTGCCGGGCCGCGTTGCCCCACCCCCCGGAGATCAGGTCGGCAACGGCAATCAGCGGGCGCCACGCATCCCGCTGCCGGTCGGTCAGCTCGGCGGGCATCTCAGGCCGGGCATTCCGCAGTGCGTCATGACTGGTCAGCTGCGCCCACTGCGTGATGGCAGCCTTCAGCAGCGCGGTCTCAGCGAGTGCATCCGACTTGTGGAAGTCGGCAACGTCCTCTTCCTTGTCGTACCGCCTTCGCAGTGCAATCTGGATACAGCGCGATAGGGTCGCTCCCCGCAGCGGTGGTGCCTCCCCATAGATGCCTGCCAGCATTTTCGGCCCGAACGGGTCATAGGTAAGGATGGAGCCGCGCGGGCCGGCCCGCGTGATCAGCCGGCCTTTCTCTACCCCGGCATTGAGGAGGGCACGCATATCCTTATTGACCTTGAGCAGGTCGGCTTCGTCAATCATGAGCGTCGGGTGCCAGCTGTCGACCACGTTGCGGATGGACGGGCCGCTCGGGTCCACCACCAGGAACGGCGACCGGACCACCAGCTCCGCCACATCGAAAAGGCGCGACTTACCGCTTTCACTAGTGGGCGCGGTGATCAGCACGATCGGCGCGAACTCGAAGTCGTCGTACACGTGCGTATAAAGCGTGTGTAAGAATTCGGTGATCCCGTGGGCTGTTACTGAGCGGGCGGGGTGGTGAGGATCTGCCGCCAGCGCCGGTGCAGCGGGTAGAGGTAGATGTCCTTGACCGGCAGGGCGTGTTCATGGCGGCGGTCGAGCTTGCCCCTGCCCTTGGTCTGGCCAATGCGGGTCCAGTTGGCGGCGCGGTAGCTGGCGCCGGTGAACCGGCCGGCCTCGACGAAGGTCTCGGCCAGGACCGGGGCGTAGCCGTAGCGGGCCCGCCAGTCGGCGGGCAGCCGGCGGGTGACGGCGGCGAGCAGCGAGGAGGCGAGGTTGGGGACCGCCAGGTCGGGGCGGATGAGGAACCGGGCGTTGCCGCAGATCAGGTTCAGGTTGGCGCGGCGGGTGGCGGGGTCCCAGCCGATCCAGTCGTCGCGGGGGGCGCATTTCCAGGCGCTGGCGGCGAAGGCGAAGGCGGCGATCGGGCCGGCGGCGGGGGCGGCGGCGAGGTAGCGGATCTGGGCGCCGGCCAGCGGGGTGTAGCCGAGGTAGTGGTGGTCGCGGATGAGCTGGTTCCACTGCCGGGAGGCCTGGCGGCTGTCGACGACGCTGATGGTGACCGGGCCGAGATCGGCCAAGGTGGCGGCGGGGTGCGCCGGCAGCGGCAGGGCGAGCTGGCCGGGGTGCCCGTGCCGGGGGTGGCGTCCGTTGCCGTTGCCGTTGCGCGGCGGCGGCAGGGTGATCAGGCCGTCGGCGGCCATCCGGCCCAGGGCGACGCGGGCGGTCATGTCCTTGCGCCGGCCGCCGGGGGTCTGCCAGCCGAGCGCGTCGCAGATCGCGTCGGCGATCGCGCGGCGGGTCGGCAGCGTCGCCGCCAGGGAGCGGATCTCCTCCAGCTCGGCGAGGGTGAAGTCCCTGCCGCAGTAGCGGGCCGGGTACTGGCCGGGCGTGCCGGTCACGGTCACGGCGGCTGGTCCTTCCTGCCGTCTGGCTCGCCGGGCTGGCCGGTCAGGGTGATGTTCCAGGGCAGCAGGGCTTCCAGGGCCTGCCCAGCCGGCGGCTTGCCGCCGTTTGCGGCGCAGGCCTGCAGGTAGGCGTCCAGGTAGGCGCGGGGGTTGTGCCCGGTGATCCGGGCGGTGCCCAGGACGGTCCAGGCGTGGCCGGCCAGGTCAGCGGACCATTCCGCGCCGGAGCCGTTGTAGTTCTTGCGGCCCACGACCGGGGTGCGGATCGCCCGCTCGGCGGTGTTGTTATCCAGCGGCAGGTCCGGGAAGTCCCGGTGGCGCACCAGCCCGCCCCATTCGCGGTCCAAGGTGGCCAGCGCCTTCGCCGCGGCCGGGTGCAGCAGGTCCGGGCGGCGACCCTGAATACGGCGGTAGGCGTCGATCTCCTCCAGCGCCGCATCGAACGCGGCGGCCGCCCGGGCGTGCTCGCCAGTGCGCCCGGGGGCGGCGGCCAGGGCGCGGTGCGCGGCGTATAGTGCGGCGAACCGGCCGGTCCAGGCATCAGCCCAGCTGCCCAGCTCCTTGCGGTGGGCGTCGCAGGCCCGGATGAACCGCCGCCGGATATGGGCCCAGCACCAGAGGGAGGTGACGCCGTCCAGCTCGGAAAACGACCGGTACACCGAGTAGAAGTCCGAGCTGATGACCAGCGGCCTGCGGCCCTCCGGCAGCTGGCCGGCCTGCACGCCGTAATGGTCTTCGAGCACCTTCAGCGACCGCGACGCCGCGATCGTGTACACCACCGTGTCCGCGGCAGTGAACACCCACAGCCACCAGCGGCTGCCTCCGTTATCGGCGGGCTGGCCGAATACCCGCCACGACGTCTCGTCCACGTGCGCGTGCCCGGCGGCGGCGTTTCGCGCGGCGATCGCGGCCGCCAGCGGCGCAAGCAGCTCCTCCAGCCGCCGGGCCACCCCGGCCAGCGTGCCCGGCGCCACCTCCAGGCCCTGCATCGCCAGCATCGCGATCACCCGGTTGAACGGCAGCCCGAGCGCGTACTTGGCGACAAGCAGGTTCACGCAGAACTCCGTCGTGAACAGGCCCCTGGGAATCAGCGTCGCCGGGCCGGGCGCGGTCCGCACCGCCGGCACCGGGCACTGGCAGCACCGGGCGTACTTGCGCCGCCGGTGCACCACCCGCCACACCCGGACCCGCCACGATACCTGCTCGCTGGCATCCTCCCCGAACAGCTCATAGGCCCGGCCGCACCGCGGGCAGCGCCGCTCGCCCTCCGGAATGTCATGGACCTGCTCCTCGGTCTCCAGGTGCTCATGCCGGCGCCGCCCATGCCCGGCCGATCCCGGCCGCTGACCCCGGCGCCGCCCGCCCGCAGCGCCGCCATCCCCTGCCGGGGCGTCATCCCCGCCGCCGGCGTCGGCGGCTTGCCCGCCCGCCTGCCGCTTACCGGCGCCGTCTTTCTCGCTGGAGGTGCCGAACAGCATCCGGCTCAGCGTCACCACCCGCTGCTTCAGCGCGGCCAGCTGCTCCTGCTGCGCGGCCACCGTCGCGGCCAGCGTGGCGTTCTCCGCCTCCAGCCGCACGTTCTCCCCGGCCAGCCGCGTGTTCTGTGCCTCCAGCAGCTCCGCCCGCTCACGCCAGAACGCCGCCTCATCAGCGGGCCGGGAACAAGTACGCGCAGCCATCACGCCAAGGCTGCACCACCACCAGTCCCTGTGTCCAGCACCGCCGCACCCGCCCCGCCAGCGTGTCGCCCGCGCCGGCCAGCCACGCTCAGCCCACCGGAATCACCGAATACTTACAAGCGTGTACAGGGCCATTGTGCCGGCCTGCGCACGCGCATACGCGGTGTGGAACGCCACATACTTCTCATAAAGCTTCCGGATCGCGGTAACGGTGAAGGTCAGATCAGGAGCCTGCTCATAATCAGGCTCCTCTATCTTTGGGCCTGCGGAAGTCATGTCTCTCCCCTCTGAAGATGTCTTAGTTGTCTTAGTTGTCTCGCGACATGCCCTATCTGACTGAGCACTGCATTAACAGTGCTCAGTCAGCAGGGTGGGAAAGCAAGGAATGACTTGTCGGTGCGGCCAGGGGCGGGGAGGCGGGGAGTGGATAGGCGGGTCGGTGTGGTAAGGAGAGGGCGGGGAGGGGGTAGTCGGGCGGGTATGGCATGGCACGGCAGGGCATGGTTATCGGTGCGGTTCGGCACGGACTGGGCCGGGTGGGCTTGGGCCGGTTTGTCAGTAAGGAGAGGATTGGTAGCCATCGTATTACCGGCGTCAGGGAAGCAGCCTATGCCTATTGCGCGGAATTGACAAGTGGGCATCGTGTAATCGACAAGGCTGTAGCTTATGCGGCCCTGTAATGGCCTGTGCAGCGGAGGGCAGTAAATATCCTGCTGGGAGCCACGTTCGCCGCTTAGCGGCCATTTGACCCGAGCATTATGCTCGGAATGCTGACACCCGCGTCAGAATGGACAAGGCTGTATTTTCTCCTCGGCAGTATTCTGGCGGTTAAGAACACTTCGGCATACCGTCAGGAGGAACTTCGGTGCAGAATACCGACACCATCGACCCAGACCCATTATTAGCCCTGGGTTACACCAACGAGTTAATACGTCTATTAGTGTGCCATCGGTGCCAGACAACCGAGACGGTTTCCTGGTGCGGCGGGAGCTTCAACTGCAAGCATCCAGAATGCACGGACGCGCTGGAGCATTGTGTCACGCCGCATCGCATTCCCGGAAATCCCCGGCGGCTGCACGGGGCAGTCAGCCTGGTGTATGCCCAGGAGCATCTCCGGGAGCGGTTAAGCCACGTCAAGATGGGCAGCACGCTGCAACTGGTCGCCTAGCATACCCAGACTGATGTTCACCGCGAATTTGGCGGGCGGCGGTCCTGACTGATTGAGCTGACGCCCGCCAAACTCGCTGATGATGTTCACCGGAATGTCAAGCACGAGGTTGTCAGCAGCATCGGTGCCGGCGGTCACAGCCAGCTGATCGATGTCGTCAGCCCGGACTACGAGCGCGCTGACTTCAGCTGACTTCAGGTAGTCGTTCCGCTGCCCGTCATCCATCTCATCCCATAGCTGCCGGAACGTCTTGCCGATGGCTACCGTGCACGCCTTCGGCTTCTCGGCGGGCAGGCTGGATACGCGCTCGTGCTCGGCTTTGAGCGCGGCCATCTTGGCGTGGAAGTCATCCACGCCCCCGTGCACGTAATGCTGAGTTGTCAGGTCTGCAATCTGCATACCGAGCTTCTGGAGAGCAGCAGAATGGTCATCACCCTGGATGACGCTCTTCTTCAGCACGTCGCAGGTCCCCACCGCATCAAGCAGCGCGCCGGTTACCGTATCATCCAGGCCGCGCATAGATACCGATCCGAGAGCCTGGCACTTCTGCGGAGTCCTATGAGTTGAGAGCCGGTTCCGGCACTGGTAGTAATGATTACGTGTCTTCCGGCTGCCAGATGCCGAACTGCTGTGATGCAGCGCCGCCCCGCAGTAGCCGCAGAATCCCACCTGCAGCAGCAGCGAGGCACCGTACCGGTTACCCGACTTAGGCGTCGCGTTATCGCGAATCACAGCCTGGACCCGGAACCATAGTTCGTCATCGATCAGCGGTTCACGGCGCACATACTCACCATCGTGCCCGACCACGCGGACTGGCGGCTTATCCGGCCCGTTGATGTAATGCAGCACATACCCGCGTGCCGTCTCCGACCGGAGCAGATACAGAACCTGCGTGGCCGTCCACTTGAAGCTCTTTACCGGCCTGCCCGACCAGGACAGCTGAATATCCCTGGCGGTGGGAACCTTACGCTTATTCAGGTCTGTGGCTATAGCGGTAGCCGGCATGCCGGCTGCGAAAGCCCGGAACACTTCCAGGACCTCACGGGCATAGACCGGATGCCGGCGCAGGTACCAGAATGCCTGCCCCGCTGACTTAACCTGATAGGGCTCGTATCCGAATGGAAAGCTGCCGCCATTCCATCTGGCAGCCCGCCGGATTACGTCCGCTGCAGCCCCACGCCGCTCACTCATGCGTGTTAGTTCCCACTCGGCGAACTGCACCAGGATGCCGGCGATAAACCTGCCCATCTGCGTGGACATATCAATGTCTTCGGTGACGCTGACTATCTTCTTGCCGTGGACTTCACAGAACTCGTGATAAAAGGTGACGAAATCCAGGTGATTGCGGAAGCCACGGTCTATCTTATAGATGATCAGGACATCCCACTCATCAAGATGATCAAGCATAAGCAGCGGGCCGACCTTCGGACGTTCCCGGATCGGCTTGCCCCCGGACACGTCCAGATCCTCGGCTTCAGCCACTACCAGGATGTCCTTGCGGCGGCAGTAATCCTCAATAGAGCCGGCCTCACTGGCCAGGTGCGTCGTGGCCTCGGTGAGGTTGGATAGCCGCTTGGCCACGATGGCCCTGAGCTGCTGCTTCTCTTTCATGGCCCCAGTCTACGCGACCCGTGGTATCGTAATCTCGGTCAAGACGGTGGAGAGCCACGTCTCCTCGGTCCTGCGCAAGCTGCAGCTGTCCACCCGCCACCAGCTCACCCGCTGGGCGGCCGAGCGCCGCCTCACCTGACCCCGCTGTTACGGGCACTCGTTATGAACGCGCAGCGTCACCCATCTTGAACACGGCCGGCGCTTTAATGTCCTGTCCGGCGGCGACAGCTTCGTGAGCACGGCGCCTGCCCACGGTCTGCCCGGAACAGCTCTTCACACCTGAACAAATGATCGTTACGGAGGGTGCACGCGCCGGCAGCGTCACAGCCGGATGCTTCGCGCAGATCGCCGGGTATGCGCGGCGGACAGTTGAGCTGGCGGGATGCGGGCGGCGCGCAGATTAGCCCGTTCTGGCTCTGGTGGTTCCCCGCTTCATGAGGCGAGGTCGCCGAGTGGTTCCTGGTGGTGGGCTGGCTTGCGCGGGTCCTGGTCAGCTGGCGTGCGGTGGGCGGCGAGCTGGGCTTGCAGGCCGTCGAGGATGGCTTGGAGGCCGAACTCGAAGCTGTTGCCGGGCGCCGCGCCGTAGGCGTCGGCGGCTGTTCCGGCGCGGGCGCGCAGCCGCGGGAACTGCGCCGCGATCTCACTGGCCCTGGCCGTGCTGTCGCGTATCAGCTCTTCGGCGTTGCCGCCATCGCGGCTGAGCTTGCGGGTGAGCGAGGCCGTCGCGGCCCGGCCGAGGGCGTTGCCGAGCACGAAGGTGAAGATGGTGGCCGCTGCCTGGTCGGCCTGCGCGCTGGTGAAGCCGGCCGCCTCGTAGATGGCGAGGAGGTGGTCGTCGTGGCGGGCCTTGCCGGGGCCGTACAGCACCTGGGTGCCGAAGGCCTGCACCAGCCAGGGGTGGCGGGTGAGCATCGCGTGCAGGCCGGTGGCCATGGCGGTGGCTGCGGCCCGCCAGCCGGCCGTGGCCGGGTCGGGCAGCGCGAGCTCGTGCCACGCCTGGTCGGCGGCGAGGGCGATGAGGTTATCCTTGCTGCCCACGTGCCAGTAGACCGCGGTGGCCGCGGAGCCCAGCCGGCTGCCCAGGGCGCGCATGTTCAGGCCTTCCAGGCCTTCGGTGTCCAGCAGGTCGATGGCGGCGGTGAGGATCTGCTCGCTGGTCAGCGTGTCGCGGGGCATATGCCCAGGATACGGGCAGCGGGCCGCGACTTTTACTTAGTTCAGGAAAGGACTTGCACACTGTTCAAGACACGTGCTAGCGTCCACTTGAACAGTGTGCAATTCGTTACCGGAGCCGGGAACCCCGGTGTCGCGCACGAAGAGAAGCCGGAACGGGGAGTGAGATGTCACACGCTCTGGAGGATGTCGCGACGCACGTTCGCGAGCAGGCCGCCGCCTATTGCGAGTCGAGCAGGGTCCCCGGGTATCTGGCCGGCGTCTACCATGACGGCGGCCGGAGAGTCGTGGCCCACGGGACGGCGAACGTCGTCACTGGGGCGCCCATACGCGAGGACACCGGATTCCTTTTCGGATCCGTGACGAAGGTCCTGACCACGACCCTTGTTCTCCAGCAGGTCGAGCGCGGCATCGTCGATATCGATGAGCGGGTGATCAAGTACTTGCCGGAGTTCAGGCTGATTACGCCCGCAGCGGCCGAAAAGATCCGCGTCCGGGATCTTCTGACGCATACCAACGGGATCGATGCGGACTTGTTCTTCCCCGATGCCAAGGGTCGCGGCGCCCTGAAGGTATTCCTCGACGGGCTCGGGCAGCACTGCGGGGCCCTGTTCGGGCCAGACGAGTACATCAGCTACTCCAACGGCGGGATGATCGTAGCGGGGCGCCTGCTGGAGGTAGTGACGGGCACGTCCTACCAGGACCTGCTCAAGCGCGAGGTGTACGCATCGGCTGGCATGAATGACTCGTGCACCTCTGCCGAGGAAGCCATCCTTCGCAGCACCGCCGTCGGCCACTTCCCCGATCCGGCCACCGGGGGTGCCCGGCGAACCGGCATGTTCATGCTGCCGGACTCCTGGGCGCCCGCCGGAAGCACGCCGATCGGCACCATCGGCGATCTCCTCGCCTTCGGGCGGACTCATCTCGCTAACGGCATATCACCGTCGGGGAAACGCGTCCTGTCGCGTGAGTCAGCCGCGCGCATGCAGACCGTATCGCATGACATGGGGACCCCGAACGTTCCGCCCATCGGGCTCGGATGGCCGCTCGTGCCATTCGGGGAAACGACCGTGCTCTCAATGTCAGGAGCATCGCCCGGCGGAGTGGCGATTCTGGCGGTAGTGCCCGGGCACGATCTTATCTTCGCGGCCTTCGGCAATGACCCGCGGGCGATGGCGCTCCATGACCAGATCCTGCTCTGGCTGCTCCGCGAGCACCTCAACGTCGACGTCCCAGACCCAGATCTCCGGCAACGGCGAAACGTGTAGTCCGTGACGTGCGGTTTTATCCGCGATCGTCTGTGCGTAATTCTTAAAGTTTTGGTAGTATAGTGGCATGTCAGCAGCGGTTGCGGCGATCCTGGAAGGCATGCCAGAGGCACGGGACCTTCGGATGCTCACCTCGGGGGGCCGGTGCGTGATCTCGGCCGGGCCGGTGGTCCTGTTCGAGTACGACGCCGCTGATACCGCGATGCGGAACATCGCGCTGGCGACGCTGCGGCAGCTGGGGTTCAGGGGCCGGACGGTCGCGGCGGTGCTGGGGCTGACGGAGAACTACGTCTCCACGCTGCATAACGCGGCGATGCGGGAAGGGTCGGCGGCGCTGATCGGGCAGCCGCGGCCGGGCCGGCCCGGGACGGTCAGCCCGGCGCAGTGGGCGCAGGCCAGCCAGCTGCGGGCGCAGGGCGCCAGCGACGCGCAGATCGGGCGGCAGCTGGGGGTGGCGCACACCACGATCAGCCGCCGCCTGGGCAGGCGCGGGCAGGCGGCCGGCGGCGGCGAGCCCGGCTGGGCGCCCGCGGAACCCCTGTTCACCGAGCCGAAGCCGGCCACCCCAGCTGAGACCGGGCCTGCGGCTGATCCCGAGCCGGAGGCTGAGGCTGATGCCGGGCCGGCGGCCAGGGTTCAGGCAGAGCCCGCAGCTGAGCCTGCGGCATCACCCGAGCCTGCGGCATCGCCTGAGCCTGCGGCATCGCCTGAGCCTGCGGCATCGCCTGAGCCTGCGGCATCGCCTGAGCCTGCGGCAGGGCCAGGACCGGGGGCCGGGGAGCCTGGGGCGGGCGGCCCTGGCGGGCTGCCGTCGTGGCCCCTGGTTCCTGAGGGGGTGTTCCGGTCCCGGTATGCGGGGGCGATGCTGCTGCACGGGTTCTTCGCCGGGCCAGCGCCGGCGCGGTGCTGGCCCAGGCCGGCGGGCGGGCGGCGGAGCCGGGAGACGCGGCGGTGCTGGCCGCGGTGAGCATGTGCTTCGCGCTGGGCGCGGCGACCACCGAGCAGTTCAAGCACCTGACCGCTGCTGAGGCCGGGCCGCTGGCCGGGCTCGGGACCTTGCCGGGCCTGCGGGCGCTGCGGCCCCGGCTGGCGCAGATCGCCGACGCCGCGGACCCGGTGGCGGTGCAGCGGCTGTTCGCGTCCGCGATGCTCACCGCGGACCCGGTCCTGTCCGGTGTCTATTACGTCGATGACCACTTCGTCCCGTATACGGGCGCCAAGCCGGTCGCCAAGGGCTGGAACAACAAGCGTGGGCGCGCTGAGCGAGGGCGCGCGGACACCCACGTGACCGCGCACGACGGGCGGGCGGTGTGCTTCGTCACCGGGGAGCCGTCCGGGCTGAGCACCACGCTGCCGCTGGCCCTGGCCGAGCTGAAGAAAGCCGCCGGCCCGGGCGCGAAGATCATGCTCGGGTTCGACCGCGGCGGCGCCTATCCCCAGGTGTTCAGGCACTGCCGCGAGCAGGACGTGCACTGGGTCACCTACCGGCGGGCGCCGCTGGCCGTCCCGGCGATGCTGCCGGTCATCACCACCATCACCGTCGCCGGCCGGCAGCGGGAAATCGCCTGGGCCGATGAGAAAGTGCAGATCAAGGACTACGGCGAAGCCCGGCAGATCACCCTGTTCGAGCACGGCCAGGTCGTGCTGCAGATCCTGACCTCGGACTTGCAGGCGTGCCCGGCGGGCATCTTGTCCTGGCTGAAATCCCGGTGGCGGGAGGAGAACTTCCTGAAGTACGCCTCCGAGAACTACGGGATCGGCAAGATCTGCGACTACATCGCCAGCATCGAGACCAACACCAAGATCATCGATAACCCGGCCCGCAAGAAAGCCAGCGCCGCGGTCCGCGAAGCGGAGAAGAGGCTGGCCGCCGCCGAGCGCGCCCTAGCCGGGCTGCTCGCCGGCCCCACGCTGACCGCCGCTGCCAAGAACGCAGCCATCCCCGCCGCCCAGTCCAAGATCACCCGCGCCCGCAAGGCCGTGGCCGCCGCCGTCGATGCCCGCAAGGACATCCCCGCCAAGCTGCCCGCCTCCGACATCGACCCCGACGCGAAGAAAGCGCTGCTGCGCACGGGCCGCCGCGGCCTGCAGATGGTCCTGCGGCTGCTCGCCCACAATGCCGACCACTGGGTATCGAACCAGCTCAACGCCTACCTCCGCGACGACGACGAGTACCGCGCCATCACCCGCCAGACCATCATCCGCGGCCTGGCCGGCGTCATCACCTACACACCGGACGCGATAACCGTCCAGCTCGACCTGCCCCGCGCGCCCCGCGTCGCCCGCGCCCTGACGATGCTCATCGAGCAGGTCAACAACGAACCACCCGTCATGCCCGGCGACACCCGCCCCGTCACCTACCGGCTCAACCCCGAACCCGGCCTTTAACTCCCCACGCACAGCGTTTGCCGGAGATCTGAGACCTCGTGCCGGACACGTCCCCAGTGGGCGATCTCACTCCCTACGCCGGCACGTACCGCTCGAATCAGCTCCGCGTCGACGTCAGCGTCGCGGACGGCCAGCTCGAGGAGAAAGTGACCTACGAACCGCTGGACGACGCGCAGCAGCGGATCTTTACCGGGTTCTCAGGCGGCTCGTTCCCGTTCGCGCCGCGGCGCTTGGTTCCTCTTCGCAAGGACCTCTTCGCGCCAGCCGGGATGCCGCTCGAGGCATTCAGCGGATATTCGCGCCAGCTTCTCGTCTCATACCACGGCGTCAGCAACGGCCATCCGGACTATCGATGTGCCGGTGGCCGAATGACCCGGCGGCATGCTGGCTGACGAGCGGCGGCGCCGGCGCATCCTCCATGCCACCAAATATCTGCCTTCGGCAGCCACGTAGATCGTCCGGTTGGACGTGCGCAGATCATCCAATCTGTATCGCTGCTCATATACCTGCGGCTTGAGCTGGAGCCGTCCAGATCGGCGGGACTGTGCGCGTTTTTACTGAGATTATCCATCACTCAGCGTGATGTTGCTTGCAGATGCCGACCGTCCACCCGGTGCGGCATGGCCGGTCTGGAGGTCGTCGTCAGGCGAGTTGCACGTCGAGCCTGTGTCCCACCACAGATCCTGCGGCCAAGCCGCGGGGCTCCGGACCCGCGTTCTTCCCGAACGCGACGGAGGCGGTGTGGGAGCTTGCCGAGCACCGATACCTCTACATCGAGGAGCTGCCCGAGCGCGCCGGCCATGCGCTGCACCCGCTGTAACCCGGTCATCCTGCATAAACGACCCGGAAGGAGAAAACCCCGTCCCGGCCCGTGGAACCGGCGCCCGCCCCGGAGCGACATCCGGGCTACCGTCATGCCCACCGCCACAGCAAAACTCCGAGGAAAACCCATACGGGCATACGCGGACGATACAACCCATAGAGCACCCAACACCTAAAAGCGATGGCGTTGCGCCCGAACCGCACCCAGAACCCGTCACGAACGGCAACCTGGGAATAACTCAAGCGCACAGCCGGACGTGAATGTTCACCTTCGGCTGGGTCATTGGCCCGGCCGTGCCATTATTGTCGCGGACGCCGACCCGCCGTCTTGGCGGGCATGATTCGTACACATAGTTATAGGTAATGCGCGGCGGGTTTCCGTAGTGTGGCGTTGCTTTTAGGGGCGGAGGGGTGGGATGGATCCGGTCACGCTGATTGTGACTGCGCTGGCGGCCGGTGCGGCCCTGGGGATAAAGGATGCTGCGTCTTCAGGGGTCAAGGAGGGGTCAAGGACGCGTACACCGGGCTGAAGGCTCTGGTGAGGAAACGGCTAGGCGGCGGGCCAGACGGCGAGCTGGTGCTGGCCAAGCATGAACAGGCCCCCGAGATATGGCGAGCTGGGGTGCCCCGGACCTTCCGGACTGCGGATCCTTTAGGATTCTCAGTCGAAGGGACGGGATAAATTGCCAGGGAAGTATAAGTATAAGACGTATACGCCGGAGTTCCGTGAGGAAGCGGCGCGGATGGTCGTGGACACGTCTCGGCCTATCGCGGATGTGGCCCGGGAGATTAATGTCAGCGAGACGTCGCTGGGTAATTGGGTGCGCGCGTACCGGGATAAGCATGCGGAAGACGAGCCGCCGCTGGAGTTGTCCGAGCGTGCCCGGCTGCGGGAGCTGGAGCGGGAAATCCGCGAGCTCCGGATGAAGGCTGATTTTCTCTCAAAAGCAGCGGCGTACTTCGCAGCGGAGCATCGGTGAGCGACAAGTACGCGTTCATCGACGCGGGATACGCCACCGTCGCCGTGGATACGGCTGCCGCTCCCACGGTCACCCGCATGTGCCAATGGCTCCGGGTTTCTAAATCGGGGTTCTACGATTGGAGGTCACGGCCGGAAAGTGATACCGCCAGGCGCCGGGAACTGCTGAAAGTGAAAATAGCAGCGTTGTTCAAAGCGAACGACGGCACCTACGGGTACCGGCGGATGCACGCCGCCCTGGCCCGCGGCGGCGAGCGGTGTGGCCCGGAGCTGGTGCGTGCCCTGATGCGCGAGCTGGGCCTGGTGCCCTGCCAGCCGCGGCCGTGGCGGCCGTCCATGACCCGCCAGGGCGCGGCCGGCCCGATCCCGGACCTGGTGTGCCGCGACTTCACCGCACAGGCCCCCGGGGAGAAAATGGTCGGCGATATCACGTATATTCCCACGTGGCAGGGATGGCTTTACCTGGCGACCGTCATCGACTGCGCCACCCGCAAGATAGTGGGCTGGGCGATGGATGATAATTACCAGACCCCGCTGATCACCGCAGCGATCGAGATGGCCGCCCGCAATCTCGATCTCCCGGCTGGTGCGATCTTTCACAGTGACCGTGGCAGTAATTATACGTCAGCCGAGTTCGCCGGCGTCCTGAAGAGGCTGGGGATAGAGCAATCTGTAGGCCGCACCGGTATTTGTTACGATAATGCATTGTCGGAATCGGTGAATGCGGCGCTGAAGGTCGAGCTGGTCAACCGGACGGAGTACCCGTCCCGGAAGAAAGCGAAAAACGCTATAGCGCGGTACATCGAACTCCGGTATAATCAGACGCGGCTTCACTCAGGGCTCGGATACCGGACTCCGCAAGAAGTCCTGGACGAGTACCTGAATCAGCAGGCAGCGGTATGAAATAACACTAATTCGCCGGTCCGGAAAACGCGGGGCAGCCCAAGCCCCGCTCATGGCGGAGCTGGACCAGGCCGGAGCCGACCGTGATCCCGGCCTGGTGGGAGCCGCGGAAGCGTTGATGCGGCTGGTCGATGAGGCTGGAGCGCGGGCGGGGAAGTACGTGGTCGATGTGCGCGGCGCTCAGGGTGTGCGGATCGGGGACCGTAACACGCAGTACAACGAGTTCGGTGCCCCGCCGGGTGGCTTAGGGTCTCCGGATACCGGGTCTGCTCCTGACCTGCGCGCGGGGAAGGGGCGAGGTGAACGCTGATCCAGGTCCTGGTGCGGGGTCAGCCCGGGCATACGCCGGTGATGGCGGCATGCATCGTGTCGATGCAGCTCAGGCTGCGGGCGTGCTAGTCGGCGATCACAGCATCCAGATCAACTACCACGCCCAGGTGGCAGCCGGTTCTGGGGATATGCCGGCTCCGCGCTGGCGAGTTTTTGTCAGTTCGGCAGGTCTGGGGCTGGACCGATTCCGCGACGCCGCGCATGAGGTCATCCTGAAGTTCAGGTACTGGGGCCTGGAGTGCTTCGAGCCGGTGATGACGGAGGACTCCGGCGCCCGGGACGGCCAGGGGCGGGAGGTCTGCGCCGGAGCCGTCCAGGGCTGTGACCTCCTGGTCGGGATAGCCGGGGTCCGTTACGGGACTCACCCGCCTGACGACCGCACCTCCTATGCCGAGCTCGAGTTCCAGGCGGCGGTCCGGTGTCAGCTCTCGCGCCCGATGTTCCTGCTGGACCCGGACGTGGCCAGCGGGCTTGAGCTTAAGGAGCCGCAGACCGCAGGCCAGGCTGATCGCCAGCAGAAATTCCGTGACCAGGTGGGCGGGGAAAGGGCCTGCGCGAAGGTGACCTCGGAGAAGCACTTCAGGCAGGAGCTGGCCAGGGCGCTCAGGCGGTGGGTCGAAGAGGATAGCTTTAAGCGGGCACTTGTGGACCACGGCGCGGCGTTCATCCAGGCGCGCACGCGGCTGGTCAATCTGGGCAGGGAGACGGCCGGGGCGACCCTCGTCTTCGGCGAGCCGGGAACGGGGAAGACGACGCTCGTCGAAGTCCTCCGGCAAGATGTGCTTCTCCGCCGTTCCTACGCCAGGATTCCCAGGCCGCTGCCCGTCCGGCTGAGCGGAGGAAAGGACGCGATCGAGCAGGCGCGAGCGGATGTGCTCTCGATCCTGCGCAGCCTGGCGGGCCAGCGGGCCGGGGGACCCGCCGCGGCGGACCCGGCGTCTCTGCTGCCGGTGCTGGGACCCGGGCCGGTGCTCATCACTCTGTACCTCGAGACCGGCAAGGCGGATGTGGACCCGCAGGCGCTCAGCGCGCTTTCCCGCGTGTTCACCTGAGACCCGCTGCCCGTGGTCGTCCTTGCCGAGATGAACAACCACTCGGTGAAGGACCGGCTCGCGTACGAGATGCGCTGGCCGGACGAGGCGGTGGTCACCGTCAGGGACTACGGCGACGTCGGTGACGCGCTGGAGCAGTTGCGCCGCGATGCGCCCGGGGTCACACACTGGCCTGAGGCCGCCGGGACCCTCGCCGAGGCGCGGGGCTTCGCCCGATCAGCCTCCGTGACGTGGCGACATACATCGGCACAGCGTCCAGGGGTTCGCAACGGCGGGTCGCGGCAGTCATCCACGAGCAGCTCGATGCGATCGCCCACGAGAAATCTCCCGGAGGACGGTATGAGGCGCTGATCCGCAACCAGATCGACCACCTGTCCGCTGGGGCGCGGGACCTGCTGGCCCTTATGACTGTGCTGCATCCCAAGCCCACCCTCTTCCCCGACGAGATAGCGGTAGCACTGGACCTGTCACTCGACCAGGACGACGCCATCCGCCTCGCCGCGGACGACGAGGGTGAGGGCGCCACCGAAACTCCGGACCTGCAGGATGCGGAGCGCCGCGACCGCGCGGACGAACGGCGGCTCGGCGGGCGTTATTCCTGAACTCCCCGTCACTCAGTGTGATGCTGTTGATTGACGTGGCCCGTGGACGACCTCCGACGGGTCCAGCGTGAGCGGATCTGGCGGTGCAGGCCTGTCAGCGTCTGCCGCCCGCTGCGGACGCTGAGCCCGCGGGGAGCACCGCAAAACGGGATATCCGGTGTCCGACGGCCATTCCGTTCGCTAATGGGTTATGGGCAGTAACCCCGCCGTCCATGCCACATCGTTGCCCGACGCAGGCCAAGGGTACGGACCAGGGATGTCACGGGCGCGATACGTCCGCCTGATCCGCGATCGTGAGACAGTACCAACTGTTCCGCTGGTGCGGGATGAAGGGCCTGCCCTGGCACCTCAGGCCGGAGCCAACCGGCCAGCCGTCCGTCGTCAACCAATCCGGGGAGGTTGACTTATGTCCAGCGAAACTGAGATCCGTCCCTTCCGCGTCGAGATGCCCGACGAAGCGATCGCCGACCTTAAGCGGCGCATCGCCGCGAACCGCTGGCCCGCCAAGGAGCTCGTCGCCGACCGGTCGCAGGGCGTGCAGCTGGCGACGATCCAGGAACTTGCCCGCTACTGGACGGCCGATTACGGCTGGCGCCGGTGCGAGGCGGAACTGAACGCGCTGCCGCAGTTCACCACCGAGATCGACGGGGAGGACATCCACTTCATCCACGTGACGTCGCGGCACGAGAACGCGCTGCCGGTGATCATCACGCACGGCTGGCCCGGCTCGATCATCGAGATGCTCGGGGTCGTCGGCCCGCTCACCGACCCGACCGCGCACGGCAGCTCCGCCGAGGACGCATTCCATCTGGTCATCCCGTCGTTGCCCGGCTACGGCTTCTCCGGCGAGCCTACCGAGGTCGGCTGGGACTCAGGCCGAATCGCGCGCGCCTGGGCGGAGCTGATGCGCCGCCTCGGTTACACCCGCTACGTCGCCCAGGGCGGCGACCAGGGCGCCGCCGTCACCGACGCGATGGGCGGCCAGGCACCCGAGGGGCTGGTGGGCATCCACCTGAATTTCCTCAGGCAGGCGCTGGGCAACGTCAGCGGCATGCCCGCGGACTCCGAGGAGGAACGCGCTGCGCTCGCCGCGATCAACACCTTCAGGACGAGCGGCTCTGGCTACTTCCTGGAGCAGACCACGCGGCCGCAGACGATCGGCTACGCCCTGCTGGATTCACCGGTCGCGCTGGCGGCCTGGATGCTCGACCACGACACCGACAGTTACTACAAGATCTCCCGCGCCTTTGTCGACGGGCAGTCTTCCAGCGGCCTGACCCGCGACCACATCCTGGACAACATGAGCCTGTACTGGCTGACGGGCACCGGGGCCTCGGCAGCCCGCTCGTACTGGGAGGGCGGACGGGCCGCAGCGCACGCGGCCGGCCAGGCTCCTCCGGAGGTCACACTCCCGGTCGGCTTCACCACGTTCCCGGGCGAGATCTTCCGGGCCCCGCGCAGCTGGGTCGAGAAGCTCTACCCCCACGTCATCTACTTCCATGAAGCCGGCAAAGGCGGCCACTTCGCGGCCTGGGAGGAGCCGCAACTGTTTTCAGAAGAAATCCGCACGGCGTTCCGCACACTGCGTTGAAGGAAACGCCAGGCCTTAGCGGACGGTCGCGCAACCACGGCGAAACAGCAAGCTATCTGCAAGGCAGCTCAGCGCGTATCCGCTCAGATCAGAGGTGCGTACCGGGTGAGGATGCCGCCTCTCTGATGTAAAACCGCTCCCGATCATGGGGTGCCGATCTGGTGCTGTAGCAGATCACGTTTGCCCAGCAGTCCCAGCGTTCCTATCGGCCATCGCGAGCGGTGATGGTGTGGGCCGTTAGTTTGTGATGGTCCGTACGGCATCGACTGCACGAACCCGGGTGAGGTGACCGGGTACGCGGTCGGCCTGCCCCGGCATATCGCCAAGGGCGGCGGGATCGTGTGGTACGGCGGCGGGAAGCTTGCCGCTGACCTGTCCTTGCCGAAGCTGCGCCGCCGCTGGGCCGGGCCCGCCGCGGAGCACGGCACGTTCCCCGGGCGCGGGCAGTCTGCGGCGGCGGCGCGCGCCGTGCTCCGCAACGTGGTCACCGGGGTGGCGGAACAGGCACGCGATGAGGCCGGGTTCTTCGCCCGGCTCCGCGAGGCGGGCGTGCTGGTGCGGCTGCGGTTCATCGAGACCAGCCCGGGCCAGGTCACCGGGTACGCGGTCGGCCTGCCCAGCCATGACGGTGGTGACGGGCAGCTTTTGTGGTACGGAAGCGGCCGGCTGCCGGCCGAGCTGACCCTGCCGCGGCTGCGCCGCCGCTGGGGCCCGGCCCGGAACTGCGCGGCGGAACGCTCCGCAGCGTTCCGGTGCACCGTTCCGGAACGGAACGCGATTTAACGAGCACGCGGCCCGCCAGGCCGCCACCGCGGCCGGGCACATCCGCCGGTGCGCTCACGCTGATCCGGCCCAGGCCGCCGATGCCGCCTGGGCCGCCGCTGACACCCTTCACGTCGCGGCGCAGGCTCTGGGCAGTCCGGCGCTGCGCCAGACCGCCGACAGCTACGACCGCGCCGCCCGCGCCCGGTACGGCCAGATCCCCGTGCCGACCCGCGAGGGAACCGGCTGCGCGCGGCGGCCCGGCTGCTGGCGCTGACTGGAAGGTTCACAGCCGACACCCCGCTGGTCACGGTCGCGCTGATCGCAAACCTGGCGGCCCTGGCGGTGGCGGTCGCCGAGCTGCGCCAGGCCCAGCAGCACGCCGCGCAGGCCGCCGCGGCCCGAGCTGCGCCGTCCCGCCACGGCGGCGCGGGCGGACATTCCCAGTCATGACCCAAGCCAGACTGCCTGCGATCAGATAACCAGAAGGCCGCCGTCGATGGGCAGGTCCTGGCCGTTGATCCCGGTATTGGTAAGCAGGAAGAGGTGTCCTGATGCTCTGTGTCATGCGCCAGGCTGGTTGAGTTTCAGCAGCGCTTGGGCGTTCTCGTGTTCGATCTTCGCGCGGACGTGCGCGTCGAGTTTGGATGCGTCGAGCCATTCGGCGGCCTCGGTCATCGACTCGAAGGGGTAGTCGATCGAGTACATGACGTTGTCCTCGCCGAGTGCGTCGAGGGCGCAGTGCAGCGGGTCGTCGGAGAAGGCGCCCGCGGTGGTGATCCGGATGTTGCGCTCCCAGAACGGGTCGAAGCACCGGTCGTCGAGGTAGCGCCCGCCGGTCTGCCCGAACAGCATGGTTCCGACCAGCCCGAGCTGCTCGACCGCGCGCTGAAGTTCGTCCGCGCCCTCCTGCGGGTGCTGCACGGGTGTCGTGGCGAAGGCCGCGAACCGGTCCGGCCGTGCCCGCACCACCTCGGCGAGGTGGTCGTTGGCCTCCCGGGCTATCCGCAGGGCGGCCTGCGGCTCGAGGGACCCTTGGACCACGGCCGCATTCGACAGCACGGCCAGGTCGATCTCACCTTGATCCATCACCTCCAGCCGGCGCGAGGTGTCGGTGAGCTGGGCAATGAGCCGTTGCTGGAACTGCTCCGGAATCATCGGCACCAGTGTGCGCCAGCGGTCGATGTGGTCCTCCCGGTCGAGCAGCATGTGCTCCTCAAGCGCGATCTTTCCCATGATGTTCCTCCTCGGTTGCGGGCCTGATGTTCAAGTTCGCTTCTCTTGGAGTCAGCCGGCCTGTTGATCGCAGCCTCGCAGCGGGCAGGGTGAGCGGCAATCGCATCATCCGGTGATTCCGGACCGGCTTGCCCGGCGAGAGTCACCACGCGCGTCCGTTCGGAGAATTAATCAATCATCCCGAACGGAGCCGTGGTGGCTCGGCAGGGCCTAGCCACTTGCCAGCATGGCGACGGCACGCCTGGTCCTGTACCTCACCGTGGCTGTCCGAGGACGAGCTGCAGGCCCCGGGTGATCATCACGACGGTGAGCACGCACAGCACACCCACCCGAGCAGCGCCAAGACAGCCCCGGCCAGGCCGCCGATGGCGCCCAGGCCCTGCCCGGCGAGCGAGCACCCTCAAGCCCCCGCCCCCATCGGTCAGCCGTTAGGCCGCGCATGAAGCCGACGCAGATCATCCGGTTCGGCGGGGCGTCAGGCGAGCGTCTTGGCAAGCAGGTTTACCGAGCATATCGGCGGGACTGTGCGTCAAGGTGCGGCGGTGGCCGATGACAGTGCGTGATGCCAGGGATAGCGGTCGTGGTTCCCCGCTGGCGCGGAAGTGCCGATTCGGCGCGCCTGACAGGTGCGCTGGCGGAGAACGGCCGCGACGGCACGGACCCGATTCGCCTGCGAATAGGCTGACGCCGTTGCAGTTTTCCCGATGGCGGCCGCGGTCGTCCCCGAGCTGAACCGGCCGGCGAACCCGTCAGGTGCGGTTTGGGGCTTCGGCGTTAGTTAGCCCGCGGGCCCGCACCGGGCTGCTACCGGTGCAGTGGGATTGCCGGCCATCGGCACTGCGCCGCTGGATCATCGAAGGAGGCATAGCTCTGAGCACACCTGGCGCGAGCATCCCGATCGGGGTTTACCGCGGGCGCGGCTGCGGAATCTCCGCGATCGGCGTCTACGAGAACTTCATCGGCCGTCAAGTGCAGAAGGTGGCGGACTTCATGGCCGAGCAGCCCACCTCGTGGGCGCAGTTTGAGAACGGGAACCTGACTAGCACAGCCGACGTGAGCGTGTGGCAGGGCGTGCTCGGGCAGCGGCAGCTGGCGCTCGGCGTGCCCGCGTGCTGCGGGGCGTCGGCTGGCAGTGGCGGCAAGACATGGGCCGACGAGGCGAACGGCGTCAACGACGCGCACTGGAAAGCGCTCGGCAACCGCCTGATCGCCCTCGGGCTGGGCGGCGCGCTGCTGCGCATCGGCCGCGAGTTCAACGGCAACTGGTACCCGTGGCAAGTCGCAGAAGGCGGTCAGGCGTCTTACATCGCCGGGTACAGCCACGTCGTTACCGTGCTGCGCGGACTGCCCGGCGCGGCGTTCCGGTTCTGCTGGAGCCCTGCCCTCGGTGCCGGCAATCTGACGGCCAAGGGCACCGAGAGCTGCTATCCCGGTGACAGCTATGTCGATGAGATCGGCGTCGATGTCTACGACTGGACGCAGAACAACAGCGCCGGGGCGCAGATCTACCCCGGGAACGCCGCGGGCACGACCACCGCGCAGCAGCAGCAGGTGCTCGACATCATGCTGACGCAGTGGGACTCGTTGCGCGGCTGGTATTCCCTCGCGCTCAACCATGGCAAGCCCCTGTCGTTCCCCGAGTGGGGCCTGGTGCTGTGGAAGACCGGCAGCAGTTATCTTGGCGGCGGCGACAACGCGGTGTTCGTCCGCGCCATGGCCGATTTCATCTGCGGGTGCTCGCTGTTCGGCTGGCACGCGATGTGGGAGGACCCGTGGGGTGCCGGTGTCTGCGACCCCGACACCAAGCCTGGCCGCCCGATCCCGGCGCCGATGAGCCGGGCCGCGTTCCTGGAGGCCTTCGGCTCATGAGACAGCAGCCGCGCTGACCAGGCAGCCGGGCGGCCTGCCGCGCGGCGCCATCGCACCGTGAAAGGGATGTACCACCGCGGCTACCAGCACCGCTGAGCATCCGCAACCACCGTCGGCTCATCGGCACGCATATTGCCCGTTCGCTTACGGCACGAACGTCGAGCTAAGGCACCAGGGCGACCACGCATATCGGCGGTTCGTGTTCGCGACCAGCTGTACGGTCAGTCACTTCTCCAGGTGCATTCTGACGCATAGCCCTTTCGCGGCCGGGCCGCGTGCGACGCCTACATGTCATCGGTGTTGCGGAGGAGGAGCAGGGCGAGATCGGGATGTTGCTCGGCCCAGGAACTGTACGTCGCCTGGAAGGTGTTCAGCCGCCTTGAGCTCGAAGGCTGCTCGGCCTGGCTCTCCGCGATACCGGGCGCGGGATCGAGGACCTGTGCTAGATCGCCGCGGGAATCCATAGCTCAGGCGCCGGAAGCGCCTCGACTACACGCCGTCGGTTCCGCCGGAGCCCAAGACCCAGCACCAAAGTGCACTGGACCTTCGGCCGAGGGCGGGCGTATGGTCAGGTCACGAGAGGACTGGATGTGAAGGCCGGGACCGGTTTTAGCCTGTCGTCCAGCGGGTGCTCCTCATGTAGCTCACAGCCGCCGGTTTCGGAGGCAATGATGACGCACGGTGAGCCCTGGGATCAGGTGGTGGCGGACGCCGCCCCAGGCGATCACATCGTACAGCTCTACCAGGACCAGGAGTTTCTCAACCGCGCGGTCTGTCGGTACGCCCGTGCTGGTCTCGCGAACGGAGAGGGCGTCATGCTCTTTCCAACGCTCAGCCACTGGAACGCCTTCCGCCCACGCCTCGAGGCCGAGGGCGTGGATGTGCATGTGGCACAGGAACGCGGGCAGCTGACGGTGGTTGACGCCGACGAAATCCTGCCCCGCCTTATGCGGCACGCCATGCCGGATCCGCCTGTATTCCGTCGCGTCTTCGGGGACGTCCTCGGACAGGCGCGCGCCGGAGGCAGCTACCAAAAGGTGCGTGCGTGGGGAGAAATGGTCAATCTCCTGTGGGAGCGCGGGGACATCGCCGCCAGCATGAACCTCGAGGACCTGTTCGATCAGCTCAATAAAACAATTGACATCGCGATGTTCTGCTCGTTCCTGATGGACAACTTCAACGGCGATGTTCACGAGCACATGCTGCCCAGGCTCGGGACGAATCACTCTCACCTTATTCCAGTGGAGGACTATGCTCGGCTGGAGCGCGCCGTAAACGGCGCGCTCCGGGACACGGTCGGCCCGGACGAAGCCCGTGTCCTTGAAAGCCGGCTGCTCTCCCGCTATCGGCCGCCGTTCAGCATGCCGCCTGCCCAAGCGCTGCTGCTGGCACTGCGTCGGTTTTTCCCGACGGTAGCCGATCCCGTGCTCCGACGAAGCCGTGAGCTCTACTCCGCTGCGGTAAGTATTCGGTGATTCCGGTGGGCTGAGCGTGGCTGGCCGGCGCGGGCGACACGCTGGCGGGGCGGGTGCGGCGGTGCTGGACACAGGGACTGGTGGTGGTGCAGCCTTGGCGTGATGGCTGCGCGTACTTGTTCCCGGCCCGCTGATGAGGCGGCGTTCTGGCGTGAGCGGGCGGAGCTGCTGGAGGCACAGAACACGCGGCTGGCCGGGGAGAACGTGCGGCTGGAGGCGGAGAACGCCACGCTGGCCGCGACGGTGGCCGCGCAGCAGGAGCAGCTGGCCGCGCTGAAGCAGCGGGTGGTGACGCTGAGCCGGATGCTGTTCGGCACCTCCAGCGAGAAAGACGGCGCCGGTAAGCGGCAGGCGGGCGGGCAAGCCGCCGACGCCGGCGGCGGGGATGACGCCCCGGCAGGGGATGGCGGCGCTGCGGGCGGGCGGCGCCGGGGTCAGCGGCCGGGATCGGCCGGGCATGGGCGGCGCCGGCATGAGCACCTGGAGACCGAGGAGCAGGTCCATGACATTCCGGAGGGCGAGCGGCGCTGCCCGCGGTGCGGCCGGGCCTATGAGCTGTTCGGGGAGGATGCCAGCGAGCAGGTATCGTGGCGGGTCCGGGTGTGGCGGGTGGTGCACCGGCGGCGCAAGTACGCCCGGTGCTGCCAGTGCCCGGTGCCGGCGGTGCGGACCGCGCCCGGCCCGGCGACGCTGATTCCCAGGGGCCTGTTCACGACGGAGTTCTGCGTGAACCTGCTTGTCGCCAAGTACGCGCTCGGGCTGCCGTTCAACCGGGTGATCGCGATGCTGGCGATGCAGGGCCTGGAGGTGGCGCCGGGCACGCTGGCCGGGGTGGCCCGGCGGCTGGAGGAGCTGCTTGCGCCGCTGGCGGCCGCGATCGCCGCGCGAAACGCCGCCGCCGGGCACGCGCACGTGGACGAGACGTCGTGGCGGGTATTCGGCCAGCCCGCCGATAACGGAGGCAGCCGCTGGTGGCTGTGGGTGTTCACTGCCGCGGACACGGTGGTGTACACGATCGCGGCGTCGCGGTCGCTGAAGGTGCTCGAAGACCATTACGGCGTGCAGGCCGGCCAGCTGCCGGAGGGCCGCAGGCCGCTGGTCATCAGCTCGGACTTCTACTCGGTGTACCGGTCGTTTTCCGAGCTGGACGGCGTCACCTCCCTCTGGTGCTGGGCCCATATCCGGCGGCGGTTCATCCGGGCCGGCGACGCCCACCGCAAGGAGCTGGGCAGCTGGGCTGATGCCTGGACCGGCCGGTTCGCCGCACTATACGCCGCGCACCGCGCCCTGGCCGCCGCCCCCGGGGGCACTGGCGAGCACGCCCGGGCGGCCGCCGCGTTCGATGCGGCGCTGGAGGAGATCGACGCCTACCGCCGTATTCAGGGTCGCCGCCCGGACCTGCTGCACCCGGCCGCGGCGAAGGCGCTGGCCACCTTGGACCGCGAATGGGGCGGGCTGGTGCGCCACCGGGACTTCCCGGACCTGCCGCTGGATAACAACACCGCCGAGCGGGCGATCCGCACCCCGGTCGTGGGCCGCAAGAACTACAACGGCTCCGGCGCGGAATGGTCCGCTGACCTGGCCGGCCACGCCTGGACCGTCCTGGGCACCGCCCGGATCACCGGGCACAACCCCCGCGCCTACCTGGACGCCTACCTGCAGGCCTGCGCCGCAAACGGCGGCAAGCCGCCGGCTGGGCAGGCCCTGGAAGCCCTGCTGCCCTGGAACATCACCCTGACCGGCCAGCCCGGCGAGCCAGACGGCAGGAAGGACCAGCCGCCGTGACCGTGACCGGCACGCCCGGCCAGTACCCGGCCCGCTACTGCGGCAGGGACTTCACCCTCGCCGAGCTGGAGGAGATCCGCTCCCTGGCGGCGACGCTGCCGACCCGCCGCGCGATCGCCGACGCGATCTGCGACGCGCTCGGCTGGCAGACCCCCGGCGGGCGGCGCAAGGACATGACCGCCCGCGTCGCCCTGGGCCGGATGGCCGCCGACGGCCTGATCACCCTGCCGCCGCCGCGCAACGGCAACGGCAACGGACGCCACCCCCGGCACGGGCACCCCGGCCAGCTCGCCCTGCCGCTGCCGGCGCACCCCGCCGCCACCTTGGCCGATCTCGGCCCGGTCACCATCAGCGTCGTCGACAGCCGCCAGGCCTCCCGGCAGTGGAACCAGCTCATCCGCGACCACCACTACCTCGGCTACACCCCGCTGGCCGGCGCCGCAGATCCGCTACCTCGCCGCCGCCCCCGCCGCCTGCCCGATCGCCGCCTTCGCCTTCGCCGCCAGCGCCTGGAAATGCGCCCCCCGCGACGACTGGATCGGCTGGGACCCCGCCACCCGCCGCGCCAACCTGAACCTGATCTGCGGCAACGCCCGGTTCCTCATCCGCCCCGACCTGGCGGTCCCCAACCTCGCCTCCTCGCTGCTCGCCGCCGTCACCCGCCTGCTGCCCGCCGACTGGCGGGCCCGCTACGGCTACGCCCCGGTCCTGGCCGAGACCTTCGTCGAGGCCGGCCGGTTCACCGGCGCCAGCTACCGCGCCGCCAACTGGACCCGCATTGGCCAGACCAAGGGCAGGGGCAAGCTCGACCGCCGCCATGAACACGCCCTGCCGGTCAAGGACATCTACCTCTACCCGCTGCACCGGCGCTGGCGGCAGATCCTCACCACCCCGCCCGCTCAGTAACAGCCCACGGGATCACCGAATTCTTACCCGCTGCGGGCGCCGCCTGATGAGCGCTCAACCCGCCACGCGCAATGGCGGCTGGTCTGGTTTCCGGGCAGCCAACGGTGACGACACGGCCGCGAACGCGGCTGCGACCGATCTGATCAATATCCTCGATACCGTCGAAGTTCCCATCGTCGTCTTGCGACGCGACCTCGTGATCGCGGGCTTCAATACGGCGGCTGCGGATATGCTTCGCCTCTCGCCATCCGACATTGGCCGGGCGTCCCGTGATAATTCGGTTCTCGCTGGCTTGCCCGGTCTGGAAGAGCAATGCAGCCAGGTCATCGCAACCGGCATGGAATCCCGGACAGATTTCCGCGACGGGGACAGGTGCTTCGTTATGGGGATATCTCCCTTCAAAGAGGGTTATTCACGGCACGAGCGAATTAACTGAATCGGCTATCCACGGCGCGCCTGCATGAAAGTCGGCCCGCTGCCCGAAAGAATTGGGTTACCACACTCAATTCGAGGGAAACGGACCGCTGAGAATGTATCATACCACGGGATTCACAAAAGATGAGATCGTTGACCTGTGCGCGATGGTCCGCTCAGCAGAGCTGGAGCCCGGCATTTATTATTGGCCGCCTATCCTTGGATTGTTCAGGTCCATGTGCGTGGCACTGACATATATGCGCCGTAATCGGGTCCAGGCGGAACTTGCCGAGACTTTCGGGGTGTCCCAGCCGACGATTAGCCGCGCGATCTCGGGCGTGACCCCTTTGCTGGGCAAGGTTCTCAAGAAGTATGTTCCGACGGCTGACGAGCTTGACGGGCGGACGCAGTACATCGTTGACGGCACCCTGCTCCCGTGCTGGTCATGGGTCTCGCACCCGGAACTGTACTCCGGAAAACATAAGACCACCGGAATGAATGTGCAGGTCGCCTGCACGAGTACCGGGTACCTCTCGTGGATCTCCGACCCGATTTTCGGAAGCCGCCATGACTCCTATTGCCTGGGTGAATCCGGGGTTCTCCTCACACTTGACCCCGGAACCTGGTTGGGTGACAAGGGATACGTAGGTAATAACATGATCACGCCCTTCAAGAAGCCTTCCGGCGGCGATCTCCTGGACTGGCAGAAGGAATTTAATAAGCAGGTCAACAAGATCCGCTATGTAATCGAGCAAGTGATCGCGAACTTCAAGACCTGGCGGATCATGCACACCGATTACCGCCGCCCACTCGCAACGTTCACTACTACGATCTCAGCTGTCATTGCCCTGCATTTCTACAAGATCGGCTGAATAACCCTCAAAGGAGGCGATCGGCAGGTCACCGGCGCGGTGCTGACATTCACTAACGTGACTGCGTTCCGCGCGAGCATCGATCAGGTAATTTATGAACGCGAATGCGCTAAGGCCATCCTCAACACTATTGCCGATCCTGTCGTCGTGCTGAGCGCTGATCAGCGGATCCAGTCGGGCAATCGCGCCTTCTACGCATTGTTCCTGGAGCTGGCCTCGTTGCGTACGAAGCTCAAAGGGATGCTAGCCGGCAGTCGCGCGTTCCAGCCCGTTGAGGTAGATCACGTCATTCCGGGAGAGGGTCAACGGACGCTGATTCTCGACGCCCGCCCCTTGACTTTGCCAGGCCATTCAGAGCGCAGGGTTCTGGTGACTTTCCAGGACATCACGGTGTGCAAAGCAGCGGAAGCGGCCAATGATCTGCGTGCCATCGCGGAACGCAAAGAAGGGTTGCGGCGCAACGAGGCATTCCTGGCAGAGGCTCAACGCCTCAGCTCAACCGGGAGCTTCTCCTGGCGGGTAACGACAGACGAAATGACTTGGTCAGAACAGCTCTATCGTATTTTCGAGTTTGACCAGGCTGCGCCCCTGACGCCCGAGCTGATCGGATCCCGGGTCCACCCGGAAGACATCCCATCGCTGCGTGGCGTCATCGAGCCGGCACGAGGCGCCGGCACCGACTTTGAATGTGAGTACCGGCTGCAGATGCCCGACGAGTCAATTAAGTACCTGCACATGGTTGCTCACGGTACCCGAGACCAGGACGGACGAGTGGAGTACATCGGTGCCGTTCAAGACGTGACAGCACGGCGCTTGTCGGAGCAGGCGCTCGGGAAGGCACAATCTGAGCTGGCACGCGTGGCCAGGGCCACCGCCCTCAGTACTTTGACCGCGTCCATCGCCCACGAAGTGAACCAGCCGCTCTCGGGCATTATCACTAACGCGAGTACCTGTCTGCGGATGCTCGCCGCGGACCCGCCGGACGTCGGCGGCGCGCGCGAAACCGCACGGCGGACGATCCGCGATGGAAACCGTGCAGCTGATGTGATTGCGCGAGTGCGTGCCCTGTTTACCAAGAAGGCATCGGCGATCGAAGCGGTAGACCTGAACGAGATCACGCGGGAGGTCATCGCGCTGTCGTTGTCTGACCTCCAGAGAAACCACGTCGTTCTTCAGTCGGAGCTCGCCAAGGATCTGCCGGCCATCACCGGCGATCGGATCCAGCTCCAGCAGGTCATCCTGAACCTGCTCCGCAATGCCTCCGACGCGATGGTTGACGTGCACGATCGCTCGCGGCAATTGCTGATCAGAACCGAACGCGAGGCCGGCGATCGTGTGCGCGTGAGTGTGCGGGATGCCGGCGTGGGCGTCGACCCCCAAAACATGACCAAGCTGCTTGACGCCTTCTACACAACGAAAACCGACGGCATGGGTATCGGGCTTTCCATCAGTCGCTCCATCATCGAGAGACATCATGGACGTCTGTGGGCAGAGGGAAACGACGGTCCCGGTGCCACCTTCTCGTTTTCGCTTCCCAGCGGTCCGGAGAGCGTTCCAGACGCTGACACCGCGATGAGGCACTTATGACGACGGGCAAGCGTTCGCTGGTGTCGATCGTCGACGACGACGAATCCGTGCGCGAGTCGCTGCCAGACTTGCTGCGTCAGTTCGGGTTTGCCGCCGAGGCGTTTTCATCGGCCGAAGCGTTCCTCGCGTCGGCCGTCGTCGGCGAGACCCGCTGCCTCCTCCTCGACATCGTGATGCCGGGGATGTCGGGCCCTGACCTTCAACAGGAACTGGCACGGCGGCGGCAGAAGATTCCGACTGTGTTCATCACCGCGCAGGGAGACAGGACCCTCCACCCACGACTGCTCGCCCGGGGGGCCGCAGAGTGCCTGTTCAAGCCGTTCAGCGAGGCAGCCCTTCTGGATGCGGTCAGGGCCGCGCTTCATCGGCCACATTCTCAGCCCGCGAGGGCGACATGAGTTCACCGGGCGAAGCAGGCAGCGAATCAAGGGTACGAGTGATCTCGCGCGACACCCCTGTCGTATTCGTTGTTGACGACGATGTATCAGTGCGGGAATCACTGGAGTTGCTGATTCTCTCAGGCGGCTGGCAGCCAGAGACCTTCGCGTCGGCGGAGGATTTCCTTGCACGCTCGCGCGCGGATGTTCCGAGCTGCCTGGTTCTCGATGTGGCACTTCCCAGCCTCAATGGTCTCGATCTCCAGAAACGCATCGTCGATCGGTCAGACATGCCGATCATCTTCATCACCGGTTATGGCGACGTGCCGACCACGGTGCAGGCGATGAAGGCTGGGGCGGTAGAGTTCCTGACCAAGCCATTCGGCGATGACGTGTTGCTGAATGCCATCAGGCAAGCGATCGAGCGCAGCCGCACTGCACTTGCTCACGAGGCCGAATTGCGTGCGCTTCGAGATTGCCACGCGTCACTCACGCCGCGCGAACGAGAAACCATGGCATTGGTCGTCTCCGGCCTGTTGAACAAACAGATCGCAGCCAAGCTCGGTATCAGCGAAATCACGGTGAAGGCCCACCGAGGCCGGGTTATGCGGAAGATGCGAGCCGATTCCCTCGCCGAACTGGTGAGAGTCGCTGCAGCACTCGACGTGCCACGGGTCGCGCACCCTGATACCAAGGTATCGACCAACACCATCGTGCAATAGATCGCGGCCACGTACCCGCTTATCGTTGATCGCGTCGAGCCGGTCTCGACGTATCCGAGCGACAAAGCGTCAGGTGCAGGCGAGATGCCTGCAAATATCGCCGACGGCGTCAGGCATGCGCGTCGTGCGAATGGCGAGCTGGTAACAGCGAGGCGTTCTGTCGCACAAGCAACACAAGCGAGGAGGCAGACATGAGCACCACCGAAGTACACAGCCCGAGCCGCGACGCGAGCGTCGGGAAGGTCGACATGCACCTCGAGGTCCAGATCATCCCCGTGTCCGACGTCGACCGGTCCAAGGAGTTCTACCAGCGCCTGGGCTGGAGGCTCGACGACGACGCCGCCCCGCTGGACGGCCTTCGCATCGTCCAGTTCACGCCCCCGGGATCTGCGGCGTCGGTCACGTTCGGTACGGGACTCACGGCGGCCACGCCTGGCTCGGCCGAGGGAGGGCTGACCGTCTCCGACATCGAAGCGGCCCATGACGAACTCACCGGCCGTGGCATCGACGCCAGTGAGATCTGGCACGGCCCGCCGTTCCCCCCCGAGGCACGGCAGCCCGGCCCCGACCCCGAGCGCACCAGCTACGGGTCGTTCTGCTCCTTCAACGATCCCGACGGCAACACATGGCTGGTCCAGGAGGTCACGACGCGGCTCCCCGGCCGGATCGACGCCGCTGAGACGGCATTCGCATCCACGGCGGACCTGGCCAGCGCGCTTCGGCGTGCCGAGGCCGCCCACGTCGAGCACCAGAAGCGCACCGGGCGGTCGCACCTTTTGCACCGGTCAGGCCAAGACGAGAACTGGCCCGCCTGGTACGCCGCCTACCTGGTGGCGGAGCAGGCCGGGACGGACCTGCCGACGTGACGATTCTGGGCTCGCCCGAGGGTGTCCCGGGCACAGCGACCCGGGCAACGTGGCCACAGCGAACGGGTCCTCGGTAAGCAGCGGCTGAACCGGCTATCAGCGCGGGACCTGCGGCCGCGGGTCCCGCGCTGCGAAAACATACTCAGAAAAACATACTCAGAGGGAGAAACGTCATGGATATCACAGGCAAGACCGTGCTCGTGACCGGGGCCAACCGCGGCCTGGGACGGCAGCTGGCCGCGCAGCTTCGCGACCGGGGCGCCCGCGTCTACGCCGCGGCCCGCGACCCGCAGGCCGTGGACCTGGCGGGCGTCACCCCCATCGCCCTGGACATCACCGACCCGGCCTCGGTCGCCGCGGCGGCGCAGGCCGCGAGCGGGGTGGCGATCCTCGTCAACAACGCGGGCTCGTCAACCGGATCCTCGCTGCTGACCGGGGACCCGGCCACCATCCGGCTGGAGATGGACACCATCTTCTTCGGCACCCTCGCGGTGACCCGCGCCTTCGCCCCGCAGCTGGCCGCCCACGGCAGCAGCGCGGTGCTGAACATCTTGTCGGCGCTGTCCTGGCTGAGCATCCCCCGGTCCGGCGCCTACTGCGCCGCCAAGTCGGCGGAATGGTCGCTGACCAACGCCCTGCGCCTGGAGCTGGCGAGCCAGGGCACCCGGGTGACCGCCCTGCACGTCGGCTACATGGACACCGACATGACCCGCCACCTCGACGTCCCCAAGTCCGACCCGGCCGCCGTCGCCAAGCTGGCCATCGACGGCATCCAGGCCGGCGACGCCGAGATCATCGCCGACGAGACGAGCAAGCGCGTCCTGGCCGGGCTCTCCGCCGGAGTCGCCGGCCTCTACCCCCAGGTCGCCTGACCCGCCCGGCGAAAGCAGGCTCCGCGAGCCCGCACGACCAAGTACATCTGCAGCCCCCAGACCAGAGGTGCGCCATGCGTTCACACCGACCCCCGTGCCCCCCGGCTGACCACCGGGACCGCGACGCCGCCCGCACTGTCGCCTGTCACCCCGAGCAGGGATGGAGCCTGCTGTCCAACGGAGTGATCATGTTCGACGACATGGGCGAGATCCTTCCCGGCGGCCGGGGGATTCCTCCGCACTGCCCCGCCCACGTCCGGCTGCCCGTCGCGGCGTGAACGCGAGAACTGGAGAGAACTGGAGGAGGACCATCATCCACCCCATGTTCGTGACGTTGTTCATCGAGACGGACGCCGGCGATCTGCTGACTGAGGAGCAGGACAGGAAGCGCCGCGCGCCCGCGGCGCCGGAAGCGAGTTCGTGCTGGCCTGTGACCTGAGGCTCGCCTCGCGCGAGAACACGCTGCTCGGCCAGTTCGAGGTCGCCATCGGTGTGGTCCCGGGAGGGAAACCAATGGCCAGGCCCTCCCGGCTGGCCGATCGCGGCCGCGCGCTAGAGATCGTGCTCATCGCCGACGATTTCGACGGACCGCGCGCGGAGCAGTACGGCGGGTCACCTATACCGACCCGCAGGCAGCGGCGGTAGGCGCGGTCGCAGCGGAGTACAGCGCCACCACGCTCCTGTCAAAAGTGCCGAAGACCGCCACCTACACCCACGCCTACGCCGAATCCAACGGGTTCCTGACGCTGCTCTCAGACGGCGAGCGACTGACCGGCGCGTACGCGCTCGGGCTTGACGATCGGAGAATCAAGACCGCCACGCCGTCGCGCTCGGTCCAGGGACTTCTGCGCCGGCCACCTCGGGAGAAGGATTGATGACCAGGACCGTCGCTCGATAAACCGATGTCCGCCAATACCGCCGGAGTGGAGCAACAATGACAGAACCCGCGCCCCGCATCGACTTCGCCAACCTCCCCGCGCCCGCCGAGGGCATTCTGGTGACGTTGTTCATCACCGTCCGCAAGGTCGCGCGGTCCCGGGACTTCTACTCGCGCGTCCTAGGCGGCACCGTCGTCCTGGACGAGAACCCGTGCATCGTCAGGCTCGCCAATTCGTGGATACTCATGAACCCCGGCGGGCCGCCCACCCCCGACAAGCCAGGCATCTCGGTGGTCGACTACCAGCCCGGCAACACCACCTCAATCTTCCTGAACCTGCGTGTTGCTGACATCCAGGCCTGCTACGAGGAGTGGAAGGCGAAGGGGGCGGAGTTCGTAACGCCGCCGATCGACCGCGGCGCGGAGATCCGCTGCTACATGCGGGACCCGGACGGATACCTCATCGAGGTCGGCCAGGTCACCGGCCTGCTGCATGGCAAGCTTGCGGCAAAGCGTCCGGAGGATCTGCCGGGCTGAGCCCTGTCACCCGCGCACGGCGCCGTGTAGGCGCCGGCGCGCATATCACCTTGGATATCGCGTGTTGCGCGGTCGCCGGCTTGTCACCGTCTGTAATGGCGCGGCAGTCGCCCCGGGGCAGGGCATTCGGGCAGGGTTCTCCGCAAATGCTGCGGAAAACCCTGCCCAAATCCGGGCCCCCGCGCAGTGGGCCACCTGCTGGGCGGGGGGCTATCGGCGGCGGGCAGCGGTGAGGGCGTGCAGAGCATTCGCCAGGGCATCGATCTCCGCGTGCGTGTTGTACATCGCCAGGGCGGCCCGTACCGTCGCCGCCAGCCCGTAGCGCCGCAGGATGGGCTGGGCACAGTGATGCCCGGCGCGGACCGCGATCCCGCCGGCGTTCAGCGCCGACCCGACATCTTCCGGCCGGTACCCGTCCAGCACGAAGGACAAGATGCCCGCCTTGTCCGGCGCGGTGCCGACCAGGCGCAGGCCCGGCACGGCGGTCAGCGCCCGCGTCGCGTAGCCGAGCAGTTCGTGCTCGTGCCTCGCGATGTTCACCCGGCCGATGCGCTCCACGTAGCCGAGCGCGGCCGCGAGGCCCGCGGCGTCCGCGATCGAACCGGTCCCGGCTTCGAAGCGGGCCGGCGGCGGCTGGTAGGAGGTTCGCTCGAAGGTGACGTCCCGTATCATATTGCCGCCTCCCTGCCACGGCGGCATCGTGTCGAGCACGCCGGCCTTCCCGTACAAGGCGCCGATGCCGGTCGGCCCGTAGACCTTGTGGCCGGAGAAGACATAGAAATCCGGATCGAGCCGCTGCACGTCCACCGGGGAGTGCGCCAGTGCCTGCGCCCCGTCGACCAGCACACGGGCACCGGCCGAATGGGCCGCGTCGATGACCTCGCGGAGCGGAACGATCGTTCCCAGGGCGTTGGACACGTGGGCGATGGCGACCAGCCGGGTCCGTTCGGTCAGCAGCCGGCGGTACTCGTCGAGGATGATCTGGCCATTGTCGTCGACCGGGATCACGCGCAGCTTTGCCCCTCGCTCCTCGGTGAGAAGCTGCCATGGAACAATGTTGGCGTGATGTTCCAGGCAGGAGACGACGATCTCGTCGTCGGCCTGGATGTGCGCCCGCCCCCAGCTCTGCGCCACCAGGTTGATCGCCTCGGTGGCGCCCCGGACGAAAACGATGTCGTCGGGGGACGGCGCGCCCAGGAATTTCGCGACGCTGGCCCGCGCGTCCTCATACGCCTCCGTGGCCCGGGTGGCCAAGGCGTGCGCGCCGCGGTGGACGTTGGAGTTCTCGTGGCAGTAGAAGCGGGTGAGGCGGTCGATCACCTCCTGCGGTTTCTGCGTCGTCGCCGCGTTGTCCAGCCAGACGAGGGGGTGCCCGTTGACGCGCTCGGCGAGGATCGGGAAATCGCGCCGGACCGCGTCCACGTCGTAGGCAGAGGCCGCACCTGGCATACCGGGGGTAGCCAGCGCTCCCGGCATGCGGGGGGTAGCCAGCGCTCCCGGCGCGGCCGGCGTATCCGTCACGGCCGGTCCGGGTACGGTCAGCGGGACGTTCCCACCGCTTTGCGGTGACGGGCCGATGAAGTAGAACTCCTGGCCGTGCGGCGGCACGTGCAGGCCGCCTGCCGCGGTTCCGGGTCCCGCTGCGGGAAGGACGGGAACGGCGGGGTCCGCTGCGGGCAGGGGGATCGGCACACGCAGGTCCCATCCTGATCGTGGGCCGGGCGGCGACGGTACCGCCTCCGGGATTCCCGGCTGCTTCGGCAGGAACGGCGCGCTGGCCAGAGCTTCGGCTGCCCTTATCGCCTCCGCCGCCAGCGCGGCGAGGCTGCCGCCGGGGTAACGACCCGCGGCCGGCCCGCCGGGAGGCGGGTTAGGCGGGCTGGTCTCGCTTTCCGTCGGCCCGGTCCCCGATGCCGGCCCGCGCTCCGATGCCGGTCCGCCGGGCGATGCCGGTCCGCCGGGCAGCGCCGGTCCGCCGGGCAGCGCCGGTCCGCCGGGCAGCGCCGGTCCGCCGGGCAGCGCCGGTCCGCCGGGCAGCGCCGGTCCGCCGGGCAGCGCCGGTCCGCCGGGCAGCGCCGGTCCGCCGGGCAGCCCCGGGTCACCGGGCAAGGCGGTGAAGAACTCGTTGGCCAGGCGCGTCAGCGCGGCCTCGTCCAGACGGCCGTTGTGGCGGCCGTTTTGGTTCGTGTTCATGAACGTCACCGGTAGGTGTACGCATAGTCGTGGAACTTGCCGACCTCGACGTCATCGAGAACCGCGAGGGCATCGTCGGTCAGGACCGCGAGCGAGCAGTACAGCGAGATCAGGTAGGACGCGATCGCGCTGCGTGAGATGCCCATGAAGCGGACGGAAAGACCCGGGCTCTGCTCGCCGGTCAGGCCGGGCTGGTAGAGGCCGACGACACCGCGGCGTTCCTGGCCGACCCGCAGCAGCAGGATCTTGGTCTTTCCCTCCTCCAGCGGAACCTTGTCCGAGGGGATCAGCGGGACACCCCGCCACGTGATGAACTGCGAGCCGAAGAGGCTCACGGTGGCCGGCGGCACGCCGCGCCGGGTGCACTCACGGCCGAACGCCGCGACGGCGCGCGGATGGGTGAGGAAGAACGCCGGCTCCTTCCAGACCCGGGTGATCAGCTCGTCGAGGTCGTCGGGCGTCGGCGCGCCGGTGAGGGTGGAGATGCGCTGCCGGTCGGCGATGTTCGCGAGCATGCCGTAGTCAGCGTTGTTGACCAGCTCCGACTCCTGGCGTTCCTTGATCGTCTCGATGGTCAGCCGCAGCTGCTCCCCGATCTGGTCGTAGGGGCTGCTGTACAGGTCGGAGACCCGGGTGTGGATGTCGACCACGGTCGAAACCGCGTTGAGGAGGTACTCGCGAGGCTGGTCGTCGTAATCGACGAAGGTCTGCGGCAATACGGACTCGTCGCGCCCGGGACAGGCGACGTCAACGCTCTCGGGATGCCTGACCTTGTTCAGCCGGTAGATGCCCGCCTCGACCGGCTCCCACGGCAATAGGTGAACGAGCCACCGCGGCGTGATCGTGGTCATCTGCGCGGTAGTCTTTGTGGCGTTAGCGAGCTGGCGGGCCGAGCTATCGCCCAGTGTCAGCGGAGGTTCCTGAACAGTGGTCATCGGGCTTCTCCTCAGATGAATGCCGTCCCTCGGCGTTCACATCCGAGTTCACCGTGCCTAATCCCGATTTTTCAGACCCGAAAGTCGGTGAATACTGGGACTTACGGCCCTGCGCCCTACGTTGTCCCTATTACACCGTTCCTATCGGAAACGGAGAGAGGGCCTGGCCAGCCGATCATGGTCGGCGCTAGCGGAGGAGAGGGCAATGAGAATCGCCGAGGACATCACCCAGCTGATAGGGAACACACCACTGGTGCGGCTGCGCCGGATCACCGAGGGCGCCGGGGCCGAGGTCGTGGCGAAGCTGGAGTCCTTCAATCCGGCGGCCAGCGTCAAGGACCGCATCGGCGTGGCCATGATCGACGCGGCGGAGCAGGCCGGGCTGATCCGGCCGGACACGATCATCCTCGAGCCGACCAGTGGCAACACGGGAATCTCCCTGGCCATGGTGTGCGCTGCCCGCGGTTACCGCTGTGTGCTGACGATGCCGGAGACGATGAGCATGGAGCGCCGGATGCTGCTGCGGGCCTACGGCGCCGAACTCATTCTCACCCCGGGCCCGGACGGCATGCCGGGCGCGATCGCCCGGGCCGAGGAACTGGCCAAGACCGACGAGCGGTACTTCGTGCCGCAGCAGTTCGAGAACCCCGCGAATCCTGCCATCCATCGCGCCACCACCGCCGAAGAAGTGTGGCAGGACACCGATGGCGCCATCGACATCTTCGTGGCCGGGGTCGGCACCGGCGGAACCATCACCGGCGTCGCCCAGGTGATCAAGGAGCGCAAGCCGTCGGCCCAGTTCGTCGCCGTCGAGCCGGCCGCCTCGCCGGTGCTGTCGGGCGGCGTCAAGGGCCCGCACCCGATCCAGGGCATCGGCGCCGGATTCGTCCCGCCGGTGCTGGACATGACACTGGTGGATGAGATCATCACCGTCGGCAACGAGGATTCGCTGAACGTGGCCCGGCAGCTGGCGGTCGAGGAAGGGCTGCTCGTCGGCATCTCATCCGGTGCGGCGGCGTGGGCCGCCCTGCAGGTGGCGCGCAGGCCAGCGAACGCCGGGAAGCTGATCGTCGTCGTGCTGCCGGACTTTGGCGAGAGGTACCTCAGCACCGCGCTGTTCGCCGGGCTCGCCGGCTAGTCATGCTGGCAGCCTTGCGGCGCGACGTGCGGGCGGCCCGGGAACGGGATCCGGCCGCCTGCTCGGCCCTGACGGTCATTGTCTGCTATCCGGGCGTGCACGCGATCTGGGGCCACCGGGTCAGCCGCTGGCTGTGGCGCCGGGGCGCCCGGCTGCTCGCGCGGCTGTCCGCGGAACTCACCCGGATGCTGACCGGCGTCGAGATCCACCCCGCCGCCACGCTCGGTCCCGGCCTGTTCATCGACCACGCCACCGGCGTGGTGATCGGGGAGACCACGGACATAGGCACCGACGTCACGATCTACCAGGGCGTCACGCTCGGCGGCACCAGCACGGAGACCGGCAAGCGCCATCCCACCGTCGGTGACCGGGTGATCATCGGGGCCGGCGCCAAAGTCCTCGGCCCCATCGTCATCGGTGACGACAGCCGGATCGGCGCTAACGCCGTCGTGGTCAAGCCGGTCCCGCCCGGATCGGTGGTGGTCGGGGTACCCGGGCAGGTCATCGCGCGTAGCCTTCCCCGGCCGGCCACCGCCCTGCCGCAGGACGACGACGCGCTACTGCCCGACCTGGTCGGCGCCAGCCTCCAGTCGCTGATGTGGCGGCTCGACCGCCTGGAGTCACTGGCTGACGGCCACCTAGCCGGCCACACCATCCGCCCGCCCGACGCCGGGATCTGGCACGGCGAGGACTTCGCCATCTGACCCACTCCGCGCCGCCGTGCGGGCCCGGCGGTCAGCCGCCGAGTGACTGGCGCATCGGGAGGAACTTGATCTCGGTCTCGGCGACCTCGGCGGCCGGATCCGAGGCCGCCACAATACCGCAGCCGGCGAACAGCCGGGCCCGGCGGTCCTCCAGCTCGGCGCAGCGCAGGGCGATCCCGAACTCCCCGTTGCCGTCCGCGTCCACCCAGCCGACCGGCCCGGCGTAACGCCCCCGCTCCATGTGCTCCAGCTCGCGGATCAGTTCCAGCGCCGTTTCGGCCGGCGTCCCGCACACCGCGGCGGGCGGGTGCAGCGCTCCGGCCAGCGATAGCACCGAACGGTCCGCGGCGAGCCTGCCACGGACGGAGGTGCCAAGATGGTGCACGTTGGCCAGCTTCAGCAGCGAGGGGCGGGACGGGATGTCGAGCCCGGCGCACAGGGGCGCGAGCACGTCCCGCACCGAGGCGACCGCGTAGGCGTGTTCTTCGGTGTTCTTGGCCGAGGCGAGGAGGGCGGCGCCGAGCGCGGCGTCTTCGGCGGGCTGGGTCCCCCGGGGCGATGTCCCACCCAGGATGAGCGCCGTGACCTCACTGCCCTGCCGCCGGACCAGCAGTTCGGGGGTGGCGCCGACCAGGTTCGCGCACGCGAACGTGAAGCAGTCCGGGTAGCGGGCGGCCAGCCTGCGCAGCAGGACCCGCGCGTCGACCGGGGCCGCCGCGGTCGCGAACACATCGCGGGCCAGCACGACCTTGCGCAGGGCGCCGGCGGAAATCCGGCTGACGGCGACGGCGACCGCGTGCGCCCATTCCGGTGCGGTCAGGCTGCCGTCGTACCAGCGCAAACCGGATGAGGCGGTGCCCGGCCCGGCGGGGACCGCTGTGACTCTGGGGACCAACAAGCCCGTTGGGCCCGTTGGGCCCGCACCGCCAGGGGCACACGCGAGATCACCGGGCGGCGCCGACGGCTCACGGCCGTCCCGGGGCTTACGGCCGTCGGAGATGGTGGTGAGCCAGGCCCGCCCGGACGGGTCACGGCCGAGGACGGTCCGGGGCACGATCAGCACGGAGCCGTCGGAGGCCGGATCGAAGGTGAAGCTGCCGAACGCCACCGGGCCGGTGCCGGGCCGCCGGACCTGGTCGTCGGCCACGACTCCCTCAAACAGGGTGCGCAGCCATTTCTCCCCGGCGGTGAAGCGATCCTCGCCCGCGGGCAGCGTGACCCGCGCGACTTCGCCCCAGCCCACCAGCCCGGCGCCCTGCCGTATCCAGGCCAGGGCTGGTGCGGGGGACGACGCGGCCGGAATGCGGGCCAGCAGGTCACCGGGGTCGGCGATGGGCACGGTGCGGGCCATGAGGCCCCCGGGCTCCGGCGCGGCCGGACCGGATCCCCGGTTCGGCTCGCCGGGCGTCACATCATTCCCGTCGGCTGTCACGCCAGCCGATTTTACGGCAGGGCCTGCAACGCAACGGTTGTGCCGTCCGTCTATGCGGTGCGCGGTTCCTCTTTGCCGTGCCGCTTGTCCTTGCTGTACCGCTTGTCCTTGCTGTACCGCTTGTCCTTGCTGTACCGCTTGTCCTTGCTGTACCGCGTGCTGTGCCGCCCGCCGCCCCGGCTCGGCCAGTGTCATGCCGGTGGTGCGGGGCGAGCTGGAGGAACGGGTCCCGCGAATGGGCGGGCCGGTCATCCGGTCACGCGCGGCGCGCGCCGCGGCCCGGCCCTCTCGTCATAGCAGGCTGAGCTGCATGGGCGCCTCCCTCGCGGGCTCGCGCGCCGGCCCGTCCGGGGCCGCGCGCCGGATGGGGCCCGTGCCCCGGCTGGCGCCCACCGAACGGCCCGCCGCGGGCGTCGTAGCCCCGACACCGTAGCGCCGGGCGAGGTCGCGGACCCGCTCGGTGATCTCCGCCTGGTAATCCTTCGGCGCGTAGGCGCCCCGCCGGTACAGGGCGCGGTAGCGGGGGAGGAGCCCGGGATGGTTCTCGGCCAGCCACCGCATGTACCACTCCCGCGTGCCGGGTCGCAGGTGCAGGACGATCGGGGTGACGTGCACGGCGCCGGTCTCGGCGATCCGGCGCACGGCCGCCTCCAGTTGCGCGGAGGAGTCGGACAGGAACGGCACCACCGGGCCCATGAGCACGCCGCAGCGCAGCCCGGCGCCGGTCAGCGTGGCACAGACGCCGAGCCGCCGGTCCGGGCTCGGCGTGCCCGGCTCCAGGGATCGCCAAAGTGCTTTGTCGATAAAGCCAGCGGAGACGTTCAGGCCCACGTCGGTGACCTCGGCCGCCTGGGTGAGCAGGTCCAGGTCACGCAGGATCAGCGTGCCCTTGGTCAGGATCGAGAACGGGTTCGCGTGATCGCGCAGCGCGGAGATGATGCCGCGCATCAGCTGGTAACGGCCCTCCGCGCGCTGGTAGCAGTCGACGTTGGTGCCCATCGCGATGTGCTCGCCCGGCCAGCGCGGTGACGCGAGCGTCTTGCGCAGCAGCTCCGGGGCGTTGACCTTGACCACGACCTTGGAGTTGAAATCCTCCCCGGCGTCCAGGTCGAGATATGTGTGCGTGTTCCGCGCGAAGCAGTAGGCGCACGCGTGCTGGCAGCCCCGGTAGGGATTGATGGTCCAGGTGAACGCCATCCGCGACGTCGCCGGCACCCGGTTCACGATCGACTTGGCCTGGATCTCGTAGAAGGTCATGCCGCGGAAGCCCGGCGTGTCGAACGTGCGCGTCACCGCGCCCCGCTCGAACAGCGCGCCGGCAGGCCGGCCGCCGCCCGCCTCAATGTGGCCGTCCGCCGGGCCGTCCGCCGGGCCGTCCGCCGGGCCGTCCGCCGGGCCGTCCGCCGGGCCGTCCGCCGGGCCGTCTAGCCGAAGGTGATCCCATCGCATATCCGCGAGCGTAGAACCCTTATTCGATGATGGCAAACATATGTTCGTATGCTCCCGGGTTCCAAGGCCGGGGGCCGGGGCCCGGCCGAACCCCTGGCACGCGCGGCCCGGCCCGGCCCGGAAAACGAGCCACTGCAAAGCCAGAACAATTGGATAAAGATCTTGTGGTGGGGGATAGTTAAGAACGTATCCACCAGCGTGCAACGCGGAGGTGGCGCTATGGCGCTATCTATGGACGAGCAGCGCATGCTCGCTGAAATTGAGCGGCGGCTCACCGCGGAGGACCCCGGGCTGGCTGCCCGCATGTCGGCCTTCCGGCGGCCGAGCCGGATCAACGTTTTCCGCTCCGCGCGAGCGCGCCTCATCGGTTCCCTGCTTACTGTCAGCGTCGTCGCGGTGGTCTCTCTCATGGTCTACGCGATCTTGCCCTTTCGCTCCGGTGCGCGGACATCTGGCTATCATCCGGTGACGACCGTCTCCAGTACGGGCACTGGCCAGCCGGAGATCGGCGTCGGCCCCGGCACGAACTCAGGCAAGGTTTTGGCGAACAACTCCGCCGCGAGTTCGGCCCATAGCCCGGCGGCCAGGGCCGCCTCCGGCAACACGCCGCACCAGACCCCCGCCTCGCGGGTGACCGGCAGCGGAGCGCACGCGGCCGCGGGTGCGACCGGGACGGCCGCGCACCCCGTCTCGACCGCGAGCCACGGCCCGTGATCCTAGCGGCTAAAGCTCAGGGCATTCCGGGGCCCGGGAATCCGCCCGGCCGCCGGGGCCGGAACGCCCGCCGACGGCGTGGCCAGGGAGACGGCGCGCGCCCGAACGCCCCGTGGCAAGGCAGCCCCCGGCCGCCGGGAAGCCGGCAGTGGTAAGTATTCGCGCCAGAGCTGGATCAGGTACCGCTCGAGTCCTTCCAGCTGTTTCTTGGCCTGCTGGAACTCATCAGCGAGTGGGTTGCGGTGAGCATCATAGAGTTCCGCGTAGCGGCGCGCCGCTTCCTCGCGGTTGCTCGCGTAGACCCGGAAGGCGTAGTCGCCCACCCCGCTGGCCAGCCGCAGCCCGTGAATGGCCTTGCCCACCGAACCCTCGTCGATGCTGAGGTACCCGCGCAGGTAGAGGCGGCATTTCGCCTCCTCCTGCCAGGTGTCGCCGAACGGCGGCGGCGCTCCGTCCCATTCCTCGATGACGAGCCGGACATCGAGCTGCTCCTGCAGGCTTCCCACCCACAACTGCTCACGGTTGACGCTGATCAGCGACCCGACCGGGGGAGGGGGGGCGCCAGCGGCGTTGGGGTCGACGGCCGAGTCATGGAGGCGGAACATCCGGCGGTCCGGGAACACCGGCATCACCAGCTGGAGAAGCCTCCGGCTCATCGTCCCCTCACGGCACCTAGAGCCCGTGGTTGAGCGCTCCGCGGCGACGGAGCCCCCGGGCGCCTGAATAAGTGGCATAAATGTAGACCTTCGGTACGTCTCGTCGCAGGCAAACCGGATGCAGTACCAGATCCGGGTCAGCACGCGCGGGCGCCGGGCGCCTGCGGGCTGCTTCGCGCCGGGCGATGCCGCACATCCGGGGCCGGGGCGGCCCCGGGTCATTCGTGACCAACGTCTCCTATCCGGGTAGCTCCTGGTCGCGCCATCGCTCGGCCGCATCCTCGGCGCCCTCCTGGATACCGAGGCCTGATCTGCGCTGGTCTCATCCGCGCTGGTCTCATCCGCGCTGGTCTCGTCACATCAGCACTGGTCACATCAGCACTGGTCACGTCAGCACTGGTCACGTCAGCACTGGTCACATCAGCACTGGTCACGTCAGCACTGGTCACGTCAGCACTGGTCACGTCGACGCCGGTCCGGTTCGGCGGCCGGCGATCCGCGCCAGCGCGGCCATGTCGGTGATCGTGATATGGCGCGTGGACGTTTCGACCAGGCGGCGCTGCCGCCAGTCGTGCAGGGCGCGGGTCACGGTGGCCCGCGATGCGGACACCAGGCTCGCCAGTTCCTCCTGCGACAGCGGCAGCTCAATCGTCGTCTGGTGCTCACCGCCCTGGCCGTGCCCCTCGGCGAGCTCAACCAGCAGCCGGGCCAGCCGCTGAGCCCCGCTGGAGGTGGACTGGACACGCAGGCTCTCGGCGGTGTCGTTCCAGCGCCGGGTAAGGGTGTGCCGGTACGCGCGCGCGGCGGCGGGATTCGCGTCCAGGAACGCCGAGAACCGCCGGTACGTGACGACGATCGACCGCACCCGGCCGATGGTCTTGACGGTGGCCGTCCGGTAGCCGGTCACCTCACCCGCCACCTCCCCAACGACGTCCCCGTCGCCGCGCAGGGCCAGCACGGTCTGCTGGCCTTCGCCGGTGACCGCGACGACCTTTACCCACCCGCTGAGCAGGATGAAGATATGTGTCGCCGGGTCTCCCTGTACGCAGATGGTGGCGGCGGGAGGGAAGACACGGGTGCGCCCGGCCGACCGGAGCAACTCCTGTTCCCGCCCAGGGAGCTGGCCCCAGAAACCCCCTGCCGGTATATCCGCTTTACCCATGTACCCGTTATCGGTAGCTCGTCAGCCTCGCCGTAGCCGGGCCGCGTGTCGAATTCCTGCCTTCCACGATGAACCACCGCACCGTGGTTAACAATCGCCATGTTTCGTTCCGTGTGCTGTGCCGGTTTCCTGGCCCCCGCGGCCCGTGGCCGGGCCGGGTCACCGGGTGAAAAGGAGGGCGGCCGAACAGGCCAGGAAGGCGATGCCGGTGACAATCGTCCAGTTCAGCGCCTGCTGAATGCGTTCGTACCGGAACCGGGCCTGGCCGACCATCAGGTGCGCGTCGGCCCAGGTCCATCGCCCTGCCGTCCGGGGCGGGATGCTGGCCCATGGCGCCCGCGGGTCCAGCGGCGCGCCCGTGCGCCGGCGCAGCCGGCCCAGCGCGCGCCCCAGTGGCGCGCCGGACAGCATGAACAGGGCGGCCGCGCGCAGCCAGCACGCGGCCACGATCGCGAACAGGCCGGCGCACGCCCAGCTGGCGGCGGCGGGCCGGGAAGCCGCGGAAAAGGCCGTGGCTTCCACCGCCAGGCCCACGGTCATCGCCGCCAGCGCGGATACCCCGGCCAGCAGTCCGGGCCTGCTGTCCCGGAGCAGCACCGCCATCTCGGCCAGGAGGTCCTGAGCGGACCAGCCGGCCCGTTCGGCTGCCGTACCGGGCTGGTCGCCGGGCCCTGTGTCTGGAGATTTGCGGTCCAGGAGCGTCGTCATGATGACCGCCTTCATCGTCATTGCCGGATGTGTACCAGCCAACGGGATGCGCGCGGCCTGCGCTGCCGCATTCGAGACGGCCCGGCTGTCTCATCTGACGCAGGCACCGGAGGCGAGCCAGGGCCAGCCAGCCAGGGCCAGCAGCCAGCCAGGGCCAGCAGCCAGCCAGCCAGGGTCAGCCAGCGGGTGGAACCGCAGGCGGGGGAGCGGCGTCTAATCCTCAACACGGCCAATCAGGGGGACTTCCGTAAGTGCCCATGGCCGGGAAACGGAGAAGACACATGCTCGTGCCGCGCAGCCGCACGTCACCCGGAGGCAAGCGGCGGGCGGGCCAGCGGGCTCAGCGAGCCCGCCTGACCGCCACCGCCGTCTCCGCCGCGGCGCTGGCCGCGGCCGCCGTCGCCGCGGTGGCGGCCTGCGGGAGCGGTTCCGCTCCCACCGCAGGCCATACCGCCTCGCCCAGCTCATCGGCGAGCAGCGGGAACCTGGCTGGCAACGGCTCGGAGCTGTGCGGGGCGGGCACGCAGGCCGACAGCCTGACCGTGCAGCGCACGAACGCCCTGCCCGGCAACCACCCCCGGTTCACCTTCCCCGCCACGGAGAAGGTGAGCAACGCGCCCGCGGCGCAGTCCGTCGCGCAGAGCCTGTGCGCGCTGCCGCCCGTGTCGCACATGCAGATGACCTGCCCCGCCGACTTCGGCATCACCTACCGGCTCACCTTCGCGGCCGGTCCGCACCGCTTCACCCCGGTCACGCTGAACGCGGCGGGCTGTGAGCTGGTCCACGGCCTGGGCGCGACGCGCCGCATCGTAGCGTCGGACGTCGTGTGGCGGCGGCTCGGGGTCGCGATCGGCATCCCGCAGCCCAGTCAGGCGTCGTTCACCGGGACGAGCGCGAACTCCTGACCGGCCAGGCTCCGCAGCGGTTCCGTTCCGGGGAATGTTCCGTACCGGGGGCCGGGCTCCGCGCGGGCTGGGCGGGGTCAGGCCAGGCGGGTGACCTCGACGGTCACTTTCATCGCGACGCTCGGCGCGCCGCTGTAGATGCCCCTGAGCGGGGAAACGTCGGAGTAGTCACGCCCGCGGCCGAGCACCACGTGCCGCTCGCCGACCGGCGCCAGGCTGGTCGGGTCGCACGGAACCCACTCACCGGTCCAGTACTCGGCCCAGGCGTGGCTCTGCCCGGCGACCGCGTGCCCCGGCTCCGCTCTGGGGTCGGGGTGCAGGTACCCGGAGACGTACCGCGCCGGGAGCCCAGCGGCCCGCAGCAGCGCCACGCTGATGTGCGCCATGTCCTGGCAGACGCCGGACCGGGCGTCCCACGCCTCCTGCGCGCTGGTCTGCACCCCCGTCGAGCCGGGCCGGTAGGACACCCGGTTGTTGACCAGTGTGACGATCTCGCGGGCGGCCTCGTACGGTTCCGCGCCGACGACCCACCCGGTGACCTCCGCGGCGACCTCGGGGCTCAGAGTGGTGCGCGGGGTCTCGGCCAGGAACTCCAGGACGTAGCTGCTGGCCGCCTGTTCCCGGAGCTCCGTCCAGGGCAACGCAGGCTTGGCCGCCTCCGGGGCGCTGGTCTGCACGGTCGTACTGGCCTGTACGAGCAGCTCGTGGTGCGGCTCCTGGATGTCGAAGGAGCTGACGGTCGTGCCCCAGTAGTCGCGGTAGGTCCAGATCGGCGCGTTCGACCCGGTGCGGACCGTAGCCGCGAGCGCGGTCTGCCGGGACAGGTTCGGCGGGGTCATCCGGGCCTCGTTGTAGGAGGCGCGCGCCGAGCCGCTGTAGCTGACCCGCGTGGTGTGCACGATCCCGATCCGCCAGCCCATCATAAGCCTTCCTGCGCCCACGCCACCGGGGCGGCGTAGGAGAAGTAGCGCTTGGCGATCGCCCTGTTGGCCTGCATGCACGCGGCCTGCAGCGAGCTGACCAGCTCGGGCATATCGGCCTCGAGCTGCTTGGGGTCGGCGTACTCCAGCCGCGTCCGCAACTGCCCGATCGGCCGCCGGGCCGGGTCACCGGTGCCGGAACGGACCGCGTCGCCTGGATCCAGCGCCAGCAGGCACTGCTCGGCGGTGGACAGGGCGTGCAGCACCGACCGCGGGAACAGCCGGTCGAGCATCAGGAACTCGGCGACGTCGGCCGGCTCGCTGGCCCACCCGTGGGTCCGGATGAACGATTCGTGCGCCCCGCAGGCGCGCAGCACGGTGAGCCAGCCGAGCTGATGCCGCGACCCGGACATCCGCGCCAGCAGCAGGCGCGCGGTCATGTCGACCCGCTCCAGGCTCCGGCCCAGGATGAGGAACCGCCACGCCTCGTCGTGGCTCATGGTGGAGTCGGCCAGGCCGAAGAACAGCGCCGCGCGCTCGCGGACGAACCGGAAGTAGATGTGCGGGCCGAGCCGCTCAGCGGATCGCCGGTGCGAGTTCAGGCCGAGGCCGGTGACGTTCAGGCATTCCCACATCTCGCTCGAGACGACGTCCCGCACGCTGCGCACGCCCGCCCGCGCGGCCAGGATCGCGCCCGCGATCGCGCTCGGGTTCTTCGGGTCGTAGGCCAGCCGGGACAGCGCCATGCCGATGTCCATCGGGGCGTCGTCGGCCGCGGGCACACCGAGGATGGCCAGCATCGCGCGGCAGTCGGAGTCCTCGTCCACCTCGGGGTCTTCGAGCATGTGGTGCACGTACACGTCCAGGGTGCGCGCCGTGTCGTCGGCCCGCTCCACGTAGCGGCCGGTCCAGTACAGCGTCTCGGCGATCCGGCTGAGCAGCCCGTCGTCAGTCATTGGTCCTGGTCCTGGTATGGGTCGCTCTGGCGGTCGGCGAGCATGCCGCTGGGGGCGATGGCGGCGGGAGCGAAGCCGGGCGCGTCGGTCCGTTCGGCGGCCTGTCCGTCGGACATTACCCAGGTGTCCTTGGAGCCGCCGCCCTGGCTGGAGTTCACCACGAGCGCTCCCTGGGGTAGCGCCACCCGGGTCAGGCCGCCGGGCAGCAGCCAGACATCGTTGCCGTCGTTCACCGCGAACGGCCGCAGGTCGATGTGGCGGGGCTCGAGCCGTTCCCCGATCAGCACCGGTGACGTGGACAGGCTCACCGGCCGCTGCGCGATCCAGCCGCGGGGATTGGCGGCCACCATGCCGTGCAGCTCGGTCAGTGTCTGCTCGTGCGCGTGCGGCCCGATGACGATGCCTTTGCCGCCGGCCCCGTCGACCGGCTTGAGCACAAGCCGGCCCAGCTCGGCCAGGACCCAGGTGCGCACGTCCGGGTCGTCCAGCCGGTACGACTCGACGTTGGGGAGCACCGGCTCCTCGTTGAAGTAGTAGCGGATCAGGTCGGGAACGTAGGTGTAGATGAGCTTGTCGTCGGCCACGCCGTTGCCGACCCCGTTGGCGATGGTCACGTTCCCGGACCGGGCGGCGTTGATGAGGCCGGCGCAGCCGATGACTGAATCGGGCCGGAACAGCACCGGGTCGAGGAAATCGTCGTCGATGCGGCGGTAGATCACATCGACCAGGCGCCGCCCGTGGGTGGTGCGAAGGTAGACCCGGTTGCCGGTGCAGAACAGGTCTCGTCCCTCGACCAGCTCGGCCCCCATGAGCCGCGCGAGCAGGGCGTGCTCGAAGTAGGCCGCGTTGTTGACGCCGGGGGTGAGGACGACGACCACGGGATCGTGGGCGCCCTCCGGGGCGGCGGCGCGGAGCGCGGCGAGCAGCCGCGCTGGGTATTCGTCCACCGCGGTCACCCGCTGCTCGGCGAACAGCCCGGGGAACGTCCGCGTCATGGCCAGCCGGTTCTCGATCACGTAGCTGACCCCGGACGGGACCCGGACGTTGTCCTCCAGGACCCGCAGCGCCCCGTATTCGTCCCGGATCAGGTCAATTCCGGCGACCTGCACCCGGACGCCGTTGGGCGGGACCAGCCCGGCGACTTGGCGGTGGAAGCCCGAGGAGGTCAGCAGCACCCGCCAGGGGACGATCCCGTCGGCGAAAACCTGCCGGCCGGAGTAGACGTCGGCGAGGAACGCCTCCAGCACCCGGACCCGCTGCCGGACGCCGCGCACGATCAGGTCCCACTCCATGGCGTCGATGACCCGGGGGACCAGGTCGAGCGGGAACGGCCGCTCCTCGCCGCCCAGGTCGAAGGTGACCCCCCGGTCGGTGAACACCCGCGCGAGCTGATCGGCGCGGTAGCGCAGCTCCGCCGGGTCCATCGGCTGCAGCGCGCTGATCAGCGCGTCGTAGGCCGGGCGCGGCTCCCCGGGTCCCGAGAACATCTCGTCCCAGGCCTCCGCGGGCTGATACCCGTCGAAGATGTCCGCCACGCCCCCTAACGTACTGTTCGGATGTTCCGCATTGATTACGGGCGATGGCAGAACTGTTTCGCCAGCATTTCGCCGGCACGCCCGCCTGCCCGTACCAGCGCGACCACGGTGTTTGCCGGCCCGGGGTTCACCCTGCGGGGTTTGCCCCGGCCTGGGAGCGGAAACTGGCCGAGGCGATCGCCCGCCAGCAGGACTAAAAGCGGCGCCACCCAAACGGACGCCATGCCTCCCGGGCTCCCCGCGATTAGTCCTCCGCCGCGGTCCCCGCCGGGCAAACGGCGGCGTAATCAGCTGCCGCAGCCGCAGGCCCCGCCACAGCAGCCGCCGCCGGAGGGGCCTGACGCGGGTCCCGCGCTGGCGCTCCGGCCGCCCACCGCCACGGCGGACAGCAGCTTCACCGTGTCATCGTGGCCGTCCGGGCAGGAACACGGCGCCGAGGACTTGCTCATCGGGCGGGTCACCTCGAACGTGGAACCGCAGGCGCGGCAGCGGTACTCATAACGCGGCATAACGCCAGCCTAGGCTATCCGAGCCGGCCATGGGAGGGTGGCGCCGCCGGATCACCGGCGCCCTCGGGTCCCGGGGCCGTGGCGCCGTTCTCGCTAGCGGCGCCCTTTCCGCTTAGCGTTCCCGTTCGCGGCACCGTCCCGTTCGCGGCACCGTTCCCGTTAGCCAGGGCGCCATTCCCGTTAGCCGCGGCGCCGTTAGGGGCCGTCCCATTTCCGCTGACGGCGGTGAGGCTGGCCCCGTTGGCCCCGTTGGCCCCGCTGGCCCCGGCCGGGCCCGCGGCGGCGGGCAGGGCGGCGGCGGTGGCCGCGTTCCCCGAGCCGGGCTCCTCGTAGAAGAACTGCTTGCCGCGCAGCAGCGACACCATGGCACCGACGAACGACATGATGGCCGCGGCGGTGAAGACGATCACCAGGCCGTAGTGGAACGGGCCCGAGATGATGTGGGGGAAGAACTGCGTGCCGGTGAGCACGCCCGCCTGCTGCGGGGACAGCTTGCTGAGCACGCCGGCCGGGTCGAGCAGGTTGTGGATCGGGTTGTACCCGAGCAGCGCGGCGAACAGCGTGCTGACCGGCGGCAGATGGGCCACCTTCGACGCGATGGCCAGCGGAACGCCCTGGCTGTGCAGCCCCGCGGTCAGCGTGCGCGGCAGCGTGCTGGCCAGGCCGGCCACCATCAGCGAGAAGAAGATGCCGATCGACAGCGCCATCCCGGAGTTCTGGAAGGTGGACCGCATGCCGGATGCGGAGCCGCGGCGGTAGGCCGGGACGCTGCTCATGATGGCGGACGTGTTCGGCGAGGCGAACAGCCCGGAGCCGACTCCGTTCAAGAAGATCAGCGTCCCGAAGGCCCAGTAGGGGAAGACGATCGGCAGCAGCATCAGGCCAATGAACGCGCAGCTGGCCACCAGCAGCCCGGTCGTCGCGAACAGCCGCTGGCCGTAGCGGTCGGACAGCCATCCCGAGAGCGGCCCGGCGATCAGGAACCCAGCCGTCAGCGGCAGCATGTAGATGCCCGCCCACAGCGGCGTGTCGGTGAAGTTGTAGCCGTGCAACGGCAGCCAGATGCCCGCGAGCCAGATGACCAGCATGAACTGCAGGCCGCCGCGGGCGATCGCGCCGAGCAGGGAGGCCAGGTTGCCGGCCGCGAAGGCCCGGATGCGGAACAGCCGCATGTCGAACATCGGCTCGGGGATCCTGAGCTCGATGAAGCAGAAAGCCACGAGCAGAACGACGCCGATCGCGAGGCCGCCGAGGACCCGGGGGTTCGTCCAGCCGGTAGGATGCCCGCCGTACGGCTGGATCCCGTAGGTGATCGCGACCAGCAGCAGCCCGGCACCCAGGGCGAAGGTGGCGTTCCCCAGCCAGTCGATCCTGGCGCGCCGGGTCGTGGCGATCTCGTGCAGGCTCAGATACGCCCAGACCGTGCCGAACACGCCGATCGGGACGTTGATCCAGAACACCGCGCGCCAGTCCCACGCGGCCAGCAGACCACCCAGCAGCAGCCCGACGAACTGGCCCGAGATGCCGGCGATCTGGTTGATGCCCAGCGCCATGCCGCGCCGGTTGGCCGGGAAGGCGTCGGTCAGGATGGCGGCGGAGTTGGCCATCAGCATCGCGCCGCCGAACGCCTGGACGATGCGGAAGCCGATCAGCCACAGCGCCCCGCCACCACCCAGGAGCGGATCCACGGACAGCAGAATCGACGCGACCGTGAACACGACGAAGCCCAGGTTGTAGATCTTCACCCGGCCGAACATGTCCCCCAGCCGGCCCAGCGTCACCACGAGGACGGCCTGGACCAGCAGGTACCCGATGATCATCCACAGCAGGTAGCTGATGTTGCCCGGCGAGAGCGGATCGAGGTGGATGCCGCGGAAGATGGCCGGCATCGCGATGATCACGATCGAGGCGTCGATGGTGGCCATCGTCATGCTGAGCGTGGTGTTGGACAGCGTCACCCACTTGTAGCTGCCGCTCCGCACGCGGCCGCCGCCGGTCCCGCCACCCGCAGGGGCGCGGCCCGGGTCATCACCGCCCGTGTGGCCCGCACCACCGCGGTGCCCGTCGCCTGCCGTCGCGTGTCCCTCTTCCGCCGGTTTCCGCACGTCTTCCAAGCATAGCCGTCAAAAGTTGTTAGAGCACAACTATTTGCCAGGCGAACGGCCTGGCGGGCCGTTTGGCGGTCCTAGCGCACGGCCAGGCGGACGCGGTACGTCCACCACCAGGTCACCGGCCGGGGGATGCGGCGCCTGGCGACCTCGCGCAGCCGGGTCAGCCCGAGCTCGTCCTCGGACACGTCCTGCTCCAGCAGGGCGACCGTCCCGCCCTGGCTGAGAGCGATCGCCACGAACCGTTCGGCATCCCCGTGCTCCTCGCTGTGCACGGCAATCTCGGTCACGTAGCGGAACAGGCCGCTGCGGCGCATCCGCTCCGCGTGACCGTCCTTCTCCGCGTACGGCGGGCGCAGCCCGCGCGCGATCTCCAGCCCGGCGCGGTACTCCTCGTACGCCATGTAAGCGGCATCGAGCTGCCAGTCCACTGTCGGCGGCCAGTCACAGTCGTAGGCGGCCAGCACCCCGCCGGGGCGCAGGATCCGGGCGATCTCCGGAAGCGCCCGGTCCGGGTCGAACCAGTGCATGGCCTGGCTGGCCGTGACGACATCCGCGGACTGGTCCGGCAGGCCGGTACGTTCCGCCGACGCGTCGACCAGGGTGAAGGCGGCCGCGTCGGGCAGGGCGGCGATCCGGCGCGCGGCGACCTGCCGCATCGGCGCGGACGGTTCGACGGCGGTGACCCGGCGGGCCCGCCCGGACCACGGCAGCAGGGAAAGGCCGCTGCCGGCGCCGAGGTCCACCACCTCGGGGGCGGGCACGCCCGCCCACTGGCTGATCGCCTGGGCCAGGACGGCCGGGGGGTGCGGGCGGGCCCGGTCGTAGGCGCCGGGGAAGCCGGAGAATCTCGTCACCGCGTCTGGCATCAGGCTCCGCTCTCCCGGGAAACGCACCGTCTGTTCACCTCAATGTCAACGTATCGCGGGATGATCATTTGGCCCCGGTGCGCGGCGCCGGGGCCGCGGATGTAGTTGACGGTCAGCAACCGCCTAAGGCACGGGAAGTAGTGTAAAGACACCCGGCGGGCGGTGGTCCGGTCCCGGCCGGTGTCGCCTGCGGGGACCGGCGTGCCGGGTGTGGTGTGAAGGCTGGCGCGGGATCGGTCCGCTCAGCGGGCCCGGATGACGTCCGAGGCGAGCAGGCCGGACAGCGCCGTCCAGTACATTTCACGCTGCGCGGCCGGGACGTGCGCCGCGACCGCGGCGGCGGCGCTGGGGAATTCAGCTAGCGTCTCGACCACCTTGACCAGCGCCGGGGCTTTGAGGAAGACCAGGCGGCGGTTGCCGTAGTGATAGGCGAGGGCACCGAAGCTCTCCGGCCTGATCGCCACCTGCGGGTGCTTCTCGTACGGCCGCCCGGGGTCGAACGGTGCCCGCGCGTTCCCCGGCGCCCCGGTCCCGGCGGAAGGCCCGGTGCCCGCGGAAGGCCCGGTGCCCGCGGAAGGCCCGGTGCCCGCGGAAGGCCCGGTGCCCTCGCTGGTCATGCTCCTATGGTGGCATTCATGGCACCCGCGACGGCATCCGGGCCGCCCGCTGAGGGCTCGGCAAGCACAGAGGGGCTGCGGCTGCGCCCGGACCCGGGGCTGCGGTCGCTGGACGGCGGAACGGTCCTGCTCGGCGGGTCGCCGTACCGGATGCTGCGGCTCAGCCCGGCCGGGGCCCGCCACGTGGCCGGCTGGTGGGACGGCGCGCCCGTGGCCGGGTCGCCCGGGGCCCAGAAGCTGGCGCGCCGGCTGCTGTGGGCCGGCATCGCCCATCCCGTCCCGGCGGGCGGCCCCGGTCCCGCCGACGTCACGGTGGTCATCCCGGTCCGCGACCGGACGGCCGAGCTGGCCCTGTGCCTCGCGGGGCTGGCCGGATACCGGGTCATCGTGGTGGACGACGGTTCCCGCGATCTGGGCGCGGTGGCCGCGGTCGCCGCGGCGGCGGGGGCGCGCTGCGTGCACCGCGCGGTCAACGGCGGCCCGGCGGCCACGCGGAACACCGGCCTGGCCGCGGCGGACACCCCGCTGGTGGCGTTCCTCGACTCCGACTGCGTTCCGGCACCCGGCTGGCTGAGCCCGCTGCTGCCGCACTTCCGCGACCCGGTGGTGGCGGCGGTAGCCCCGCGGATCGTGCCCCATCCGCCGGGAGCCGGCCCAGCGGGATGGCTGGCGCGGTACGAGGGCTTCAGCTCGACCCTGGACATGGGGCCGGTGCCGAGCATCGTGCGGCCGGGCTCCAAGGTGCCGTACGTGCCCGGCGCCGCCCTTGTCGTCCGTGTGGTGGCGGCCGGGGACGGGTTCGCCGAGCACATGCCGGTGGGGGAGGACGTCGACTTCGTCTGGCGGCTGGCCGCGGCCGGCTGGCATGTCCGGTACGAGCCGGTGGCCACGGTCGCCCACCAGCACCGGGTCCGGCTGGGCAGCTGGTTCGCCCGCCGGGTGGACTACGGGACCTCGGCCGCGCCGCTGGAGCTCCGGCACCCGGGCACGCTCCCGGCGGTGGCCATGTCCGGGTGGAGCGCCACCGCGTGGGCCGCCGCCGCGCTCGGCCACCCCGGCACCGGCGCCGGGATCACCGCCGCCGCGACCGCGCTGCTGGCCCGGCGCCTGGCCCCGGTCACCGGCGATCCCTGGCCGGTGGCCGCCCGGCTGGCCGCGGGCGGGACGGTGGCCGCGGGGCGGCTGCTGGGCAGTACGCTCTCACGGGCGTGGTGGCCGGTGGCGCTGCCGGCCGCGATCGCGGTCCCGCGGCTGCGGCTGCCGCTGGCCGCGCTGGTGCTCGCGCCGCCCGTGCTCGGCTGGCGGGAGCGGCGCCCGCCGATGGATCCCGCCCGCTACGTCTCCGCCCGGCTGCTGGACGACGTGGCGTACAGCATCGGCGTGTGGCAGGGCTGCCTGCGGCACCGCACCGTCCGGCCGCTGCTGCCCCGGCTGACCTGGCGGGCCGGCCCCGGGCCCCATGGGGCTCACCGGCCCCATGGGGCTCACCGGGCTCACCGGGCCGGCCGCGGGTAGGCGCGGTTGCGCAAGGCGAGCAGGGCGAAGATCCCGCCCTGCACCGGCCGGGTACGCTCGCGACGTGCACACGGGGAGTTCCACGGGGCCGACCCGATGAGCGTGCTGCGCCTACTGGCGTTCGTGCTGCCGCTTGGCCTGGACTCCTTCGCGGCCGCGGCCGCGCTCGGCGCCACCGGGGACCTGACCACCCGGGACCGGCTGCGCCTCGCCACGCTGTTCGTCGCGTTCGAGAGCGGAATGCCGCTGATCGGGGTGGCGGCCGGCGCGCCGCTGGCCCGCACCATCGGCCCCGTCGCGGACTACCTGGCGGTCGCGGCGCTCGTCGGGCTCGGCGCCTGGATACTGCTGGCGGGCGGGGCCGGCGAGGAGAAACGCGTCACGCGGCTGCGGATGACGCACAGGGTGGCGACGAGGACGTCGCTGCGGTCCGCTCCCTCAATGACGCGATCGCCGCTGATCCTCGCGTGAAAGTGCTTCTGATTCCGGTCGGTGACGGCGTCAGTTTCGTGCAGAAACTCGGTGAACGGCAGTGATCTCGCTGCCGGGACGTGCTCTTGACCGGCGTCGCGCGCACTCAGGGCCGTCCGCGCCGGCCTGCCGCCGCCGGCTATGACGCGCTGCCCGAGGGCAGCCCGGACGGGCCCGGCCGGCTGGCGGTCAGCCGGGCGGAGCGCCGCCGCGTATCCTGGCAGCCTTCCAGGTAGCCGTGCGCGCTGCGATGTAGTGGTCGTAGTCCGACGGCGTCCGCTGGGTTTCTAGCAGCGGTGCGGAGTGCAGCTCGCTCAGCGGAACCTGCAGCTGCGATGTCAGCTGAGCGTTCACCAGCTGGAGGTGCGACACCTCGGCCGCGGCCAGGTTGGCGCCGGTCGAGCTCGGCGCGGCCACCCCGGCTAGCGGGTCATCGGTCCTGGGGGCAGCCAGGCTGAGCACATCTCCGACGTCAGGCGCGGCGGCGTCCCTGGCGGTCAGCGTGGGCAGCCCCCAGCGGGTCTGGATGGTTTTCAGTACGGAGGTGTGATCCAGCGGTGCCGACCCGGCGGGTACCCGGAACACCGTGCCGGCCGGGATCAGCGGCGAGACCAGCACCGCTGGGACTCGCACCCCGAACCGGGTGAAGTCGAACCCGAACTCGCCGGGCGTGGCGTCCGGCGGGGTGGCCCCCGACGGCGGCGGCACGTGGTCATACAGGCCGCCGTGCTCGTCATAGCTGATGAACAGCAGCGTCTGGTTCCAGCCCGGGCCGTTGCGGACGGCGTTGTAGACGTCCTGGATGAGCTTCTCGCCGAGCGAGACGTCGTAGTTGGGGTGCTGGCTGTTGCCCGCCGATCCCCAGCTCGGCTCGAGGAAGGAGTACTGGGGCAGCGTCCCGGCCGCGGCGTCGGACTGGAAATCGGCGAAGAGCCCGAAGCAGGAATCCGGGGCGCTCAGGGTGTCAGGGAAGTCCTTGCGGGTCAGCGGATCCTGGCTGTAACCGTAGATCTTCCAGCTCAGGCTGTGCGCGGTCATCAGCCCGAAGATGCTCGGCACAGTGAAGGACGCCGTGGCGTCGTTCATGTGCCCCTGGCTCGTCGCGGCGCAGGCGAAGGCCCTGTTCGGTAAGGTCTCGGTGGGCACTGAGCTGTACCAGTAGTCGCAGACGGCGAAGCCGGCGGCCAGACCGGACAGTACCGGCAGCGCCGCGGGCGGGAACATCCCCATGATGGCCAAGGCGGTAGTGCCGGCCTGCACACTGCGGCCGGAGCGCTGGTCGTAGGTGATGGCGTCGGCGAAGTTCGCGACGAAGCCGGTGTTGGTCGCGGCCGGCGGGCTCGGCGGCTTGCCGCTGCCGAAGAGCTGTTCATTGGTATTCGCGTACCCCTCACCGGGATCAGCGCCCGGCATGAAGTAGGCGCCCGGCGCCGTGTGATCGATCTGGTAAACCGTCACGGTATTGCCGCTGGCGTCGGTATTAGACTCGCTGCCGGTCAGGCCCTCGAACGCCTGGCCCGCCGGCGAGACATTCCCCGTGCCGGCATACAGGAATCCAAGCATGTGGTCGAACGAGCGATTCTCGAGCATGAGCTGGACGATGTGGTTAATCGACGGCAGCTGATTCCCGGCCATATGTCCCCAACCATTTCCGGCGCCTGCGGTTCCGGCGGTACCGCGCGGCCCCCAGGGCGGCGGCAGCCGTCGAGCGCACGCGCCACTATCGCTATGCTCCGGGCTGATCTGAGAATTCTTGCATACTCAATTTCCGCTCTCCGAAGGCCCCCGGCGGGATCACCACTGCGATCCCGCGCACTTCGATCATGCGGGCCGCCATGGGGAGCACGTCGTCGATCACCACACTCGCCGGCCCGTGCGGTGTACGCCGCGGTTGGCTGACATGAGCAATACGTGCCGCGGGTGAAGGATCTGCGTCCCGGCGGCGCTGTGCCCCGGTGCCTGCTCACGCAACGTGCCTGGTCCTCGACCTGAGCAAAGCGCACAATACCGCCGTTAGGTACGGCTCCCGGTCATGAGCTTACCACTGCTACCAGTGCATAGAGAGTCGGTCTGTGCGATAGATAGGATAGCTAACCGCTGCTAACGGCAGCAAGCCCCGGCGGCACGCCGATGTTGCGCCGCCTGAAGAAGCCAGCCCAGCCAGCCACCTGGTCACTGTTCAAGGCCTCAGGCCGGATACCTCAGCCAAGTGGATGCGCTGGACGACACCGGCGGCTGGCCCTTTCTTTTCCGGCCTTCGTATTGTTGGATGCCCATAAGGAGGTCCAGACATGTCGAGTGCCCCAACGCCGGGCTTGCCTGTTAGCCCTGTAATGGCCCCCGGCCCCAAAGACGCCGTCACAACTGGCCTGAGTACCGGCCACGTATGGGCGACCATGGGTCAAGGCATCCTCAATGAGGTGTACTGGCCCACGGTCGGCGAACCGCAGATTCGTGACATGGGTTTCATCGTGGCTGGTGACGGCTGGTGGTATGAGGTGAAGGCAGTCGCGACCTACCAGGTGCAAACCGCCGATCCCGCAGTGCCCCTGGCGTCTATCGTCCATACCGGCCCAGCGCAGCATCCCTATCGGCTGACACTGCAGGTTATACCTGATCCCGGACGTGACGTCGTGCTGGTCAGCTACACGCTCGACGGTGTTTCCGACGCGCAACTTTACGTTTTCCTGGCAAGCCATTTGCAACAACATCCGGCCGTAAACGCCGACCAGGACTACGGTGGCGGCTCCGACAACACCGCCTGGGTGGACTCAGGAGGATCTCTGTTCGCGCGGAGTGCCGGGCGGTTTCTGTGCTTGTCGAGCGCACCGGGATTCGGCCAGGCAAGCGTGGGTTACTTCGGATCCTCCGGCCTCTGGCAGGATTTCAGCCGTAACGGCTCCATGACCTGGAATTTCACGGACGCCGGGCCGGGTTTTGTCGTCCTCGGCGGTGAGCTTTCCGCAACCTCCGGTGCGATTGCACTTGCATTTGCGACGGACGCCGGGACCGCGGGTGCGCTCGCGGCGGCAAGCCTCGCCACGGGCCCGGCCGCCGCCAGTGCCCAGCTGACCAGCAACTGGCAGGCCTGGTCCGGCACCTGCAAATTGCCGCCGTCTTCCGGAAGCGACCCGGCGGACCTGGCGGACGCCCTCAGCCAGTCGGCCACCGTGCTGCGGGTGCACCAAGACTGCGCGTCCTACCCGGGGGCCATCGTGGCCGGGTTGTGCACGCCGTGGGGCGACACGAGCAACAACGCGGGAGGGTATCACCTCGTGTGGCCGCGTGACGCCGTTGAGGCCGGGCTCGCGCTCACACTGCTCGGGCATCTGGACGACGCGGCGCAGCTGCTCGACTATCTCGCTACCCGGCAAAAGCCGGACGGGCACTGGGGGCAGAACTTCTTCCCCGACGGCACGCCCTTCTGGACAGGCGTGCAACTGGACGAGACCGCGCTGCCGGTCATCCTGGCCGCCAAGCTCGACGACCTGGGGCAGCCGCCGTCCGAGACGATCACTGCGATGATCAAGGCCGCCATCGGTTACCTCGTCCAGAATGGGCCGCTGACCCCGATGGACCGGTGGGAGGAAGATGCCGGGGGAAGCCCCTTCACCCTCGGAATCATGGTGGCGGCAATGGTCGCCGGGGCCAAATATCTCGACACCCCCTCCAGCCAGTACGCGCTCGCGCTCGCCGACGACTGGAACGAGCGCATCGAGGAATGGTGCTACGTCGCGGGCTCATCGCTTGATTTGCTGTTCGGGCTCGACGGCCACTACGTGCGTATCGGACCCGACCCGCAGTACGGCCTGGCACGCATCGCCAACCAGCCCTACCCGGACTACGAGATCGCGGCCTCGAGCGTCCTCGGGCTGGAGTTCGCCTACCTGGCCCGCCTTGGCCTGCGCAGCGCAACCGACAAGAAGCTGTCCGACACCGCCAGCCTGATCGACGTCATGCTCGCCAGAAACGTCGGCACCGGCACCAGCTACTACCGCTACGACTACGACGGTTACGGCGAGCAGGTGGACGGCGCGAACTTCTCCAGCGTGGGAGTCGGCCGCGTCTGGCCGCTGCTCGCCGGAGAACGCGGCCACCTCGCGGTCCTCGCGGGCGACGACGGGCTTGCGCAGCTCACTGCCATGCTGAAGATGCGGACGCCAAGTGGGCTGCTGCCGGAACAGGTCTGGGACCAGTCGCCGCTCTACCCGCGGAACGGGGTACCGGCCCTGCCGCTCACCACCGGGCAGCGCACGCTCAGCGCGACGCCGCTCGCGTGGGCGCACAGCGAGCTCATCAAGCTTGCCTGGACCAGGGCAAGCAAGACTCCCGCGGAGCAGCTGACAGCCGTCACGGCCAGGTACGGCGGTCAGCCGCCGGCGCCGCCGACGTCTCACTGGCGGTTGGCCGTGCCGCTGACCGGGCTGGTGGCGGGCCGTAACCTGGTCGTTGAGGATACCCAGCCGTTTACCCTCCACTACGGCTTCGGCGACCCGGCCAACTGGACGGGGGTGACCGATGCGGACTCCGTATCGCTGCCGTTCGGAATGTATGGCGTCACTCTCACGGCGGAGCAGCTGAGCGGCCAGACCGAGCTGAACTTCATCCGCCGGCACGGCAGCACGTGGGACCCGAGCGGCAACCACGCCGTCCCGATGGTGGCTGCCGCGACATCGCACCTACAGCACCAGAGCGGCCGCTGACACCGGGCATCATCGCAGCCGGACACCCGGCCAGAGCCGCAGCGACCAGAGCGGCTCCGGTGACGGCCGATGGATTTCGCGACCCGCCCGGATCAACGGCTACATGAGCACCAACCAGTCAGCACCGCGGCCGGTCGTCCGCCTGGAACTGCACACCGCCGACCGGGCGCGCGCCAGCGCCTTCTACTCGGAGCTGCGGTGGGAGCCGGAGCTGATTCCAATCGCGCCGAACTCCTACTTGGCCCTCGACCTCGGCTCCAGTTTGGGCGGCGGGATCGTCGAGTGCGGCACCCGGCGGCCGCTGTGGCTCCCGGATGTGGAAGTTGACCTGATCCATGACGCGACCGAGCGCGCCCGCCGGCTCGGCGCAGCCGTACTGCCAGCGCCTCGTGAGGGACCGTCGGGCTGGTGGAGCGTTGTTTCCAGCGCAGAAGAAGGAGAGGTCGCCTGTGGGAGCCGAAGCGATGAGCGGCGAACCCGGCCTGCTCGAGGCCGCCCGTGGCGGCGACCAGGACGCGTTCGCCCAGTTGGTTGGACCGTACCGGGCGCAGCTTCGCGCCCACTGCTACCGGCTGCTCGGATCGCTTCCCGACGCAGACGACGCCCTCCAGGAGACGCTCCTGCGCGCCTGGCGGGGACTCGGCCGCTTCGAAGGCAGAAGCTCCCTTCGCTCCTGGCTCTACACGATCGCGACCAACGCCAGCCTCCGGACGATTGAGAGGCGCCCCAAACGCGTCCTGCCTGCCGGCTACGCCCCAGCGGCTGATCCACACGACCTCCCGGCCGGCGCGCTGGCCGAATCGGTGTGGCTCGAGCCCTACCCAGACGGCGAGCTCAGCGTCGCGGGCGACCTGCTCGGCCCCGACGCCCACTACGAACAGCGCGAAAGCATCGAGCTCGCCTTCACCGCGGCCCTGCAGCACCTGCCTGCGCGCCAGCGCGCCGTGCTGATCTTGCGAGATGTGCTCGGCTTTTCCGCCCGCCAAACCGCTGAGGTGCTGGAAACCACCCCCGTCTCGGTCGACAGCGCGCTCCAGCGTGCCCACAAGACCGTCGACGAGCGGGTGCCCGCCCGGAGTCAGCAAGCGACGCTGCGAACGCTCGGCGACAGCGAGGTGCGCGAGCTCGTGAACCGCTTCGCCCAAGCCTGGGAAAACAATGACGTCGCCACGCTCGTCGCCATGCTCGCCGAGGACGCTCGCATGACCATGCCGCCCCAGCCGAGCTGGTACCAGGGCCGCGACGCGATCGCGGAGTTCCTCGGCCGCTGGCCCCTCTCCCCGGTCAGACGCTTCCAGCTGCTCCCGATCAGCGCCAACGGGCAACCCGCTGCCGCCGCCTACATCCGGGACGAGCAGACGGGCGCCTTTCAAGCGGAGAGCATCATCGTGCTCACTCTCCGCGACGACGGCATCGAGGAAATCACGGCCTTCCGTACTCCCGGGCTGTTCCCCCTCTTCGGCCTGCCCGGGCAACCACCGACGGAGCCGCCTGACGGCCCGACCCCGACATGACTAGGAGGACACCATGAACAACCTGTCCGGCAAGACCACGATCGTCGTCGGCGCAAGCCGCGGCCTCGGCCACGGGATCGCCACCGCCTTCGCCGAGGCCGGCGCCCCCATGGTCGCCGTGTCCCGCACCCCAGCCGCATCTCTTGACCAAGCCACCAGCGCCGGCACCATTTACCCCGAGATCGCCGACGCCGGTGACCCCACCGCGGCCGCCGGCCTCCTCGACCGCTATGACCCCGAGGTGATCATTCTGGTCGCTGGCGCCACCCCGCACATGCGTCCGCTGCAGCAGCAGACGTGGGAGACCTTCTCCATCAACTGGCAGACCGACGTCCGCATCACGTTCCACTGGCTGCGCGAGGCGCTGCTCAGGCCGCTGCGGCCCGGCAGCAAGGTCGTTGTGTTCAGCAGCGGTGCCGCGCTGAACCCGAACGGCTCACCGCTCAGCGGCGGCTACGCCGGCGCAAAGGCAACCCAGCGGTTCATCACCATGTACGCCCAAGAAGAAGCAACGCGTGCTGGCCTGGACATCACCTTCACCGCCGTGATGCCCCAGTTCGCACCGCAAACGGGCGTCGGCGGACCGGCGGTTGAGGCGTACGCCACCCAAGCCGGCCTGCCCCTGGAGGACTTCCTCCACCAGCTGCCATACCCGCTGCTCACCCCGGAGATCGCCGCCACCGCCATGCTCGAACTCGTGCAGACAGATGCCGCCGCCACCGCTCCCGCTTACCTGCTGAACGGCGCCGGGCTCCACAAGCTCCCGTGACCCGGCGCGATGCTCACCGCGGCCAGGCCGCGCTGGCTGGGGTGCCACCCGGTCGGTACCGGGCGGGCTTTCCCGGCCGCGCGCCCCGGTCCCGGCCCGGGGCGCAGCCCGGGCCCCGGGCTGCGGAAAATCCCGCCGGGCTAGCCATCGGAAACCGGGCCTGCGCCGATACGCTGCGAGTAATGCGGGATGGACGGCCGTGCCCGGAGACGGGCGGTCCGCCGGGGCAGGAGGAGTGGCAATGGCGAAGGCTAGCGGCACGCGGCCGGCGAAGAAAGCGGCCCGGCTCCCGCGCGATGCCTACGAGAAGGAGCTGTACCGGCTGCAGGCCGAGCTGGTCAAAATGCAGGAGTGGATGCGTGTCGAAGGTGCCCGCATCGTGGTCATCTTCGAGGGCCGTGACGCGGCCGGCAAGGGCAGCACGATCAAGCGGGTCGCCGAATACCTCAATCCCCGCGTCGCCCGCATCGTGGCCCTGCCCGCGCCGACCGAACGTGAGCGGACGGAGTGGTACTTCCAGCGCTACGTCAGCCACCTGCCCGCCGCCGGGGAGCTGGCCCTGTTCGACCGGAGCTGGTACAACCGCGCGGGCGTGGAACACGTCATGGGCTTTTGCACCAAGGAGGAGTACAGCCGCTTCCTGCACCAGTGCCCCATCTTCGAGCGGCTGCTGGTCGAGGAGGGCGTCCTGCTCCGCAAGTACTGGTTCTCGGTCAGCGACGAAGAGCAGCAGCGCCGGTTCAAGTCGCGGCTGGACGACCCGATGCGCCGGTGGAAGCTGTCCCCGATGGATTTTGAGTCCATCACGCGGTGGGAGGACTACTCGCGCGCCAAGGACGAGATGTTCGTGCACACCGACATCCCGGAGGCACCGTGGAATGTCGTGGAAAGTGACGACAAACGACGGGCGCGGATCAATATGATCGCGCACCTGCTCAGCACGATCCCCTACCACGACGTGAAGCTCACCCCCCTGCACCTCCCGTCCCGCCCGGCGTCCCAGGGTTATGTCCGCCCGGCGCGGGACATGCAGGCGTACGTGCCTGACCACGCCGCCCAGATGGACCCGCGCGCCGTCAGCTGACCTGGACCGCCTGGCCGGCGCGTTCCGGCCGGGCACATCCGTGACCGTCCCGGGCGCCGCGGGCACCCGTATGCCGCCTCATCCGCGCACGACCCTCTCGGGCCGCCGGCGGCCCTTTGGGCCGCCGCCCGTCCTCCAGGTAGACCGGCCTGCGGCCCGCGCACGCCGCCTGGACCCGCCGCCGGATCGGGCCCCGGAGCAGGGGGAGGGCCTCGGCCAGTTCCGTCAGCCGGTACTCGGCGATCTCCTCCGGCTGCAACACGATGGCGCCCAGGTGCTTGCGGCCGAGCGCGCCGCAGTCGAACAGGAACCGGACGCCACCCGGCCGGCCGGGGCGCGGGCGGCGGAAGTCCATGCAGGCCAGCCTGCCGCGGCTCACCTCAAGGCCGCACTCCTCGTGCACCTCACGCCGGCATGCCTCCCAGGGCGTCTCCCCGTCCGCTTCCATCACCCCGCCCGGGATCGTCCAGCCCGGCTTGTAGGTCGGCTTGAGGATGAGCAGACGGCCTTCGCGGTCGAAGATGAGCGCTCCGGCCGACACTGGGATGGCCGGCACCGGGATGGCCGGACCGGGATGGCCGGCACCGGGATGGCCGGCACCGGGATGGCCGGCACCGGGATGGCCGGCACCGGGATGGCCGGACCGGGATGGCCGGCACCGGGATGGCCGGCGGCGCCGGACCCTCCTGACCCTGGGCGCCCGCCGGTTCGCTGTCCCGGCTGGCCCAGTCGCCGTTACTGCGCACGACGGCCACGTTACGGCGGCCCCGGTCCCGCGGTCACAGCGCCCCGGGCCTCGCATTCACCGCGGCCCCGGCCCTGCGGCCCCGGCCCTGCGGCCCCGGCCCTGCGGCCCCGGCCCTGCGGCCCCGGCCCGGCAGGCCAGGCTGCGCAGACCGTAGGCGGAACGTGACCTTTGCTGCCCGAACGTGACCTGCGCCGGCTGCTGCCGGGCGGCGCGAGGCGGCCCGGCGGGTGTATAAGGAAATCTGTGGGCCTGCTGAGAGCGTCGGTGTCGGTCCCCGAGTCGACCGGGGCGGCGTACACGGTCGTGGTCCTCACCGGCGAGGTCGACGCGACGAACAGTGAGGAACTCTACGGTGTGCTGGAATCGGTCGTGGTGCAGCACCCGCGCCTGCTGATCGTGGACCTGTCCGGACTGAACTTCATGGATTCGACCGGTCTGCGCATGCTCCTGCGGTCCAGCCGGGAACTCGACCAGCAGGGCGGCGTGCTCGCGCTGGCGTCACCGCAGACTTCGGTGGCGCGGGTTCTCCAGCTGACCAGGGCCGATCAGCTGATTCCGGTCTACGATTCCGTCGCGGACGCGATCGCCGAGGCCTGACCGGGAAGGCGCAATTGTGCCGCCCGGCGCGGAGGGGGCGATACTAAGGGCCCTCCGAAGATTTACTTCCGTGATGTCGGGCGTGTTGGCCGTGGGGCGGGCAGCAGGGAGTAGTTCCATTCCCCATGGAAAGCGTGTCGCCTGATCGAGCGCTCCTCCAGATCCTGCATCTGCTTATCGGGGATCTTGATGCCCTTCTCGTAGGTGCCGGTGTCGAGGGCGGCCTGGACGGTCAGCCCGGTCGTGGTGGTGGTCGCGGCGATCGTCTCGACGATAACTTCGTGGCTGGTCAGCGGCCTGCCGCGCCAGTTCATGGAGATCTGGGCGAAGAGCCGGTGCTCGATCCGGTTCCATTTCGACGTGCCCGGCGGGAAGTGGGACACGCTGATCTCCAGGCCGAGTTCTTCCGCGAGCCGGGCCAGCTCCACCTTCCACAGCCGCAGCCGGCTGCCATTGGAACCGCCCGCGTCGGCGGTGATGAGCAGCCTGCTGGCGTGCGGGTAGGCGGTCCGGCCGGTTTTCTGCCACCAGCGGCGGATCGACTCGACGGCGAACGCCCCGGTGTCCGCGTCGGTGCCGACGTTCACCCAGCCAGCGTTGGCGCTCATGTCATAGACGCCGTAGGGGACGGCCCGCCCCAGGTCGCCCTTGAAGTCGTGCACCTCCACCCGCTCGGGCTCACCGCGCCGATGCCACTCCCTCCCGCCGTTCTTATAGTTGCCGACCAGTTCCTTTTTCTTGGTGTCCACGCTGATTACTGGCTCCCCGGCGGCCTGGAACTCCCGCACCAGCTCATTGATGAGCCGGAACTGGCCGTCCCGGTCCGGGTGCTGCTTTCCCTCCACCGTCTTGGCGTTGCCCTGCAGGCTGTAACCGTCCTCTTTCAGCAGCCGCCCACTGTGTCGGGCGACACCGGATGGCCCGCGGCTGCCAGCTCACCGGCCAGCTTCTCCGTCGACGTGGTTGTCCACCGCAGCGGCGACTCCGGGTCACCGCGGCTGGCCGGATCCACCAGGCGGTTCAACGCCGGCACCAGGGCCGGATCCGCCTCCGCCGCCCGGGGCCGCCCCGCCCCAGCCTGGCGGACCCTGTCATCCGGCTCAATCCCGGCCTCCAGTTCCCGCGCCCCGCGGCCCACCGTGTCCGGGTGAACCCCGGCCAGCGCCGCCACCCGCTTGATCCCGCCCCGGCCCAGCGACCGCGCCTGCGCCCCCAGCAGCAGCCGCCACTGCAGCTCATTCAGATGCGGGCGCACCTCCGCCAGCATTCCGGCGAACCGGTCCTCATCCACCGCCAGCTGTCTCATACCACAACCGTAGACAACTATCCCGGACAAACCCACTTAATTTTGCGGGGAGCCCTAAGACCATGTCGGGCCATCGCGGTAAGGACATCATCGTGGTGGCAGCCTCGGCCGGCGGGCTGATGCCGCTGCGCGCCTTCCTGGCGGGGCTGCCCGCTGATCTTCCCGCCTCCGTCCTGACGGTGCTGCACATCCCGGCGACCGGCGGCCAGGCGCTGCCGGGCATTCTCGACCGTTCCGGCCCCCTGGCGGCCGGGCTGGCGATGGACGGCCAAAAACTGGTGCACGGCCGCGTCTACGTGGCGCCGGCCGACCATCATGTCCTCATCGTCAACGGCACGGTCGGGCTGTCGCAGGGGCCGCGCCAGAATGGGGTCCGTCCCGCCGCTGACCCGCTGTTCCGCAGCGCCGCACTCTATGGCGGCCCCCGCGTCGTGGCCGTGGTGCTGAGCGGCACGCTCGACGACGCGGCACGCGGCTGCGCCATGGTGGAGCGGTGCGGCGGCCGCGTCCTGATCCAGGAGCCGGCAGAGGCCGCGTACCCCGGCATGCCGGCCAGTGCCCTGGCCGCCACCCGGCACGCGGTGGCCCTGCCACTCGAGGACCTGGTCCGGCTGGTCAGCCAGCTGGCCACCGAAACGGTGCCGCTGCCCGAAGGATGACCCGGCGCCAGATCAGTGGCCCGCCTGCCGCTGCGCGGAAGCGTACGCTTTCGTACGTGACCTCGCCTGACATTAAGCCGGCCTTCGACGACCTCCTGCTTATGCTCAAGGAAACGCGGGGATTCGACTTCACCGGGTACAAACCGTCGACGCTGCAGCGGCGGATATACCGCCGCATGGCGGCGCTTGACCTGTCGACTTTCGGTGAGTACCGGGACTACCTCGAGCTGCAGCCCGAGGAGTTCACGGAACTCTTCAACAGCGTGCTCATCAACGTCACGGGTTTCTTCCGGGACCCGGCGGCGTGGCAGGTGCTGAGCGAGAAGGTAGTACCGGAACTGCTGTCGGCCAAGGGGCCGCAGGCGCCGATACGTGTCTGGAGCGCTGGATGCGCCACCGGTGAGGAGGCGTACACCCTTGCCATTATCCTGACCGAAGCCCTGGGGCCCGATCAATTCCGCGCCCGGGTAAAGATTTACGCGACTGACCTGGATGAAGACGCCCTGCAGCAGGCTCGCTACGGGGTCTATGACGCCCGGGCGCTAGGTGACGTGCCGGAGGGCTTCGCCCCGGATTTGATAAAATAAATGCATATCCGAGATCGGGAGAAGGGTCCTCGTGGCAGGCAGCAGGCTGACCCAGGCTGTACTGCCGTGGCTGCCTGGCGGCGCTGCCGAGATCGCCCCGGGCGTCGGGCTGCTCACCTTGCCGGACGGCGGCGGCCAGATATGGGTGCACGGCATGGCGACCTTCACCTGGGAAGCCGGCGACGAGGCCGGGCGGCGGCTGGCCGCGGTGCAGGTGACCAAGCTGAAAGCCGCGACGCAGAAGCAGGTCGCGGCCGCGCTCGGCACTGACCTGGCGACGGTATGGCGGTGGGTCTCGGCGTACCGCGAGAACGGGCTGGCCGGGCTGCTGCCGGCCAGGAAGGGCCCCAAGGGGCCGACCAAGCTCACCCCGGAGCTGACCGCGGAAATCAACGACCTGGACGCGCGGGGCCTGGGCCTGGAGGCGATCGCCAGCCGGTGCGGTGTCTCGACCTTCGCGGTCCGCACCGCCCTGGGACGGTCCCGGCCCGCCCCCGCGCCGCCGTCCCGGCCCGGGAAGAACGCCAGCCCGGCGAGGACACCGCAGGCCAGGACGGCAGCGCCGCACGCCAGGACGCTGAGGACGGCGCCGCCGCACGAGACGAGCAGCAGCCCGCCGCCGGCGGCGGCGGCGGCGCTGGCCAGGACGATGCTGCCGCCGACGCTGCGGACGAGCCCGCAGGTCAGGACAGCACCGCAGGCCGGGCCGAGGCTGCCGAGGCCGCCGGCGGGCTGCTGCCGGTGCTGCCGGACCCGGTGCCGCGGGACGGGGAACGCGTCCTGGCCCGGTTCGGGCTGCTCGGCGAGGGCGCTGCCCCGGTATTCGCCGCCGGCGGCCGCTACCCGCTGGCCGGGCTGCTGATCGCTCTGCCCGCCCTGGCGGACACGGGCCTGCTGGAATGCGCCCGCCAGGTCTACGGCCGGATTCCGCGACGGCTACTACAGCCTGGACACGGTCCTGGTCCACCAGGTGCTGCAGGCGCTGCTGCGCGAGCCCCGCGCCGAGGGCACCACCCGCGTCCCCCCGCCGGCGATGGGCCGCATCCTGGGCCTGGACCGGGCACCGGAAACCAAGACGATCCGCCGCAAGCTCGCCGGGCTCGCCGCCGCCGGCAAGGCCGCGGACCTGCAGATGGCCATAGCCAGGCGCCGCGCGGCGGCCAGCCCGGACGACCTCGGGTTCCTCTGCATCGATGGGCACACCCGGGCGTACTTCGGCACGCGGGAGATACAGAAGATGCACGTGGCCCGGCTGAAGTTCCCCGGCCCGGCGACGGAGGAGACCTGGGTCACCGACGGCGCCGGGGACCCGCTGCTGGTCGTCATGGCCGAACCGTCCACCTCGCTGGCCGGGCAGATCAAGGAGCTGCTGCCCAAGCTGCGCCAGATCGCCGGGGAAGACCGCAAGCCCATATCGTGCTTTGACCGGGGCGGCTGGTCCCCGGACCTGTTCGCCGAGATCATCGACGCCAGGTTCGACCTGCTCACCTACCGCAAGGCCAGCGCCGGGGAAGACATCCCCGACCTGCCCGCGGACGCATTCACCACCGCCGTCCACGCCGGCGACGACGGCCGCGAGCACCGCTACGCACTGGCCGACGGCAGCATCGACATCACCGTCACCAGCGGCACGCACAAAGGACGCGTGCTCACCTTGCGGCAGGTCACCCGCCTGGACAAAGGCCTGGAGATCCGGATCCTGGCCACCCGCCAGGCCGCCGACATGCCGCCCGCCGCCGCGGTCTACGGGATGGGCTCGCGGTGGCGGGAGGAGAACTACTTCCGCTACGGCCGGGCTCACTTCGCCCTCGACGCCCTGGACACCTACGCCGTCACCGCCGAGGACCCGGACCGGAAGGTCCCCAACCCGGCCAAGAAGAAAGCAGCCGCCGCCGTCAAGACCGCGAAGAAGGACCTGGCCGCCGCCGAAGCCGCCCGCGACGCCAGGCTCACCAGAATGCGCACCCCAGCCCCCGGCCAGGAAACCGTTGCGGGAAAGCTACTTCGAGCTGGGCAGCGACAAATGCACCTTCCGGCGTGACCTCCGGCGGCAGGTGATTTTCGGCCGCAACGATCTGACCCGGAACGCGCCTATTTCCCGTGTTGACCTGCTGGTGTCACGCAATACCCTGATGTATTTCAACGCGGAAACGCAGGCTGACGTCCTCCGCCGGTTTCACTTTGCGCTGTCTGATCCCGGTTACCTTTTCCTCGGCAAAGCCGAGATGCTGCTCAACCACTCCGACCATTTTCAGCCGGTAGATCTGCGCAAGCGCATTTTCCGGAAGGTGCCGTCGGGTCCGCGGGTACCGGGTGAGCCGGGTTTGTGGGCGGAGCCAGCCGGGCATGAGTCGGCTGTCGGCCGGCTGAAGGCCGCGGCGCTGGCGTCGGTACCGGTTGCGCAGCTCGCCATCGACCTGGCCGGGAACCTGGGGGTGGCCAACGCGACCGCGGAGGCGCTGTTCAACCTGCGGCCTCGCGACGTGGGCCGCCCGTTCCAGGACCTCGAGGTCTCCTTCCGTCCGGTCGAGCTGCGGTCTCCCATCGAGCAGGTGCGCACGGACCTGCGCCAGATAGAGCTACGCGACGTCGAATGGCAGCGGGTGGGCTCGCAGCCGCGCTACTACGACGTGACGGTTGCCGCGTTGTTCGGCACTCCCGGCGATCTCGTCGGCGTGGGCATCAGCTTCATCGACGTCACCCGGGACCGGCGGATGCGCGATGACCTGGAGCACGCCAACGCCGAACTGGAACGGGCGCACGAGGAACTGCAGTCGCTCAACGAGGAACTGGAGACCACCAACGAGGAGCTCCAGTCGACCAACGAGGAACTGGAGACCACCAACGAGGAGCTCCAGTCGACCAACGAGGAACTGGAGACGATGAACGAGGAGCTCCAGTCCACCAACGACGAGTTGCAGCAGATCAACGAGGAACTGCGGCAGCGCACCGAAGAGGTCAACCAGACCAACAGTTTCCTGGGCGCGGTCTTTCGCAGCCTCGGCAACGCCGTCATCGTGCTGACCGGGGAGCTGTGCGTCCAGGTCTGGAGCCCGGGAGCGGAGGAGATGTGGGGACTGCGGGCGGATGAGGCCGTCGGCAAGAGCCTGCTGGCTCTCGATATCGGGTTGCCGACCGAAGTGGTCACGCCACACCTGCGCAAGCTGGTGAACCAGGCCGGTGACGACTCGCCGGCGCTGGAACTCGCCGCGGTCAACCGGCGCGGGAAGACGGTCAACCTGCGGATCGCCGCCACTCCGCTCCGCACCGAGGACGGCGCGACCAGTGGCTTCATCTTGGTGATAGATCACGTCCGCACCGAGGCGCCGCAGGCGGAACAGCGAATTGGCGAATGAGTTGCCAGGCGGCCGATGTGTACGCTAAGAATATGATTGCTCTCAATCTGTAGTCTTCCGGGGGAAGGCAGGGGGGCCTGTTGCGGGATAGAATGCCTGCGTGGGTGCAACGGTTTTGCATCGATATGAGCGACGGCATCGGCGTTAGATCGTGCGCGGGCTGGTCGGCGGCCAGGCGGTGCAGGCATCGCCGAGAGCCAGACGGTGCGCCAGCCTCGCCCGATAGGACCGGATAGGAGAGGTCGGTGACTGACAGCACTGAACTCAGTGGGTTCGATCAGGAATTCGCCGATTTCAGCAGGCGGAACAGGGCCTTGCGGACCGTCGGGCACAGTTCCCCGGACGTGGCAGACGCTCTCTTCATCGAACTGGAACTCGCCGAGGAAGAGCTGCGCGTCATCCGTGACCAGGTGGCCGAGCAGGACCAGGAGATCTTCCGGCGCAGTGACGCCACGGACCGCGAACGCGCGCTGCTGCGGGCCGTCTTCGGTGAGCTCCCCGTCCCCGTTTTCGTCCTCGACCACGGAGGCTTCATCCGCCGCGCGAACGGAGCCGCCGCGGAACTGCTCGGCACCTCATCCGCCTACGTCGCGGGGAAGCCGTTTCCCGTCTTCGTCGACCTGACGGCCCGGGCCGCCTTCCGGTCACAGTTGTCGGCCGTGTTCCGCAACGGCGGGAAAAGCTCGTTCAACTCGGTGCTGCTTGCCTCCCGGCGGCATCTGCGGGCGCGCATTCTGCTGGTCCGCCTCAATCCGCCGTCGGAGGTGCACCCGCTGGTGGCCGCGGCCGTGCTGCCACCCGTTGCCCAGCCGGCTTCCCCGGGTGCCCCGCTGGCCCCGGCACCGGAAAGCCAGTCCGCGCACGGCGGCCCGCAGCTTGACGGCGGCCCGCAGCCAGAGAGCGCGCTGGCCGCCGCGGCACGCCGAGTGGATCTCATGTCCCAGGTCACGCGTTTGCTGCTGGAGGGCCGATCCCCCGGTGAGCCGGGCACCCTGCACCGGGTGGCCTGGCTGCTCCAGGCCCACACCGCCGACTGGGTGATCATTGATCTGGCCCGCGAGGGCGGCGTCACCCGGGCCGTCGTCGCCGGCCCGGACAACCCCCTGGCCCCGCTCGTCGGGGGAGACACGGCCGATGCGGCACCGCTGCACAACCAGGTCCTGCAGACCGGCAAGGCCGCCTTGCACCCCCACATCCTGGACGAGAACGCGCTGGGAGTCACCGCCGACGGCCATCCGGTGCTCGCCGTCCTGGGGGCCGGCTCGGTGCTCAGCGTCCCCATGCGGGCGGGGGATTCCACCGACGGCGTGCTGACCCTGGTGCGGCCGCCGGACAAGCCGGCCTTCAATCTCTCCGACCTCCGTGTGCTGGAGGACATCGGAGAGCACCTGGCGCTGGCGCTGCGCACCGAACGCCGCTACCGGCGCCGCTCCGACACGGCCGCGGCCCTGCAGGCCAGCCTGCTGCCACCGGTGCCCGCGCCGATGCCGGGCCTGGACTGGGCGGCCGCCTACCGCCCGGGCGCCCAGGACATCGAGGTCGGCGGTGACTTCTACGACTTCTTCAAGAGCCCGGGCGGCTGGGGCCTGGTCCTCGGCGATGTGTGCGGCAAGGGTGCGGAGGCCGCCGCGGTCGTCGCCATGGTCCGGCACGGCATCCGGCTGCTCAGCCTCTGGGACGACCACCCAGCCCAGGTGCTGGCCAAGGTGAACGCGGCCATGATGACGCACGAGACCGACCGTTTCGTCACAACGGTAGCGGCGCACCTGCGCTGGCGCGCTGATCGCCTCGACGTGAAGCTCACCAGCGCCGGGCATCCGGCTGCGGCGCTGGTCCGGGCCAGCGGCGAGGTCTCTTTCACCTCGGGCGGAGGCCTGCCGCTGGGCATGTTCGAGGACGCGGATACGCGGACGGAACGGCTGGCGCTGCAATGCGGCGACACCCTCGTGCTCTACTCAGACGGTGTGACCGACAGGCGCGCCGCCGACGGCTCGTTCTACGGGACAGCCCGGCTGGCCGACGCCCTGGCCCGGAGCCTCGGGCGCCCTGCCGTCAGCATCGTCAAGACGATCGAGGACGATCTGAACGCGTTCAGCGAGGGCATACGGCGCCAAGACGACGTGGCCATCGTCGTGGTCCGCGTCACCGGCGTGCCCGGCTGAACCCTGGCCCGCGCCGCCGGGCCTGGCGGCTGAGACCCGGCTTAGGCGCTGCGGACGTGCCCGAGCAGGTGCCGCAGCGCCGGCTCGAGCCGCGTGTGACGGTACGGATGGCCGACGGCGAGCAGGGCGTCAGGACGGACCCGCTGGCTGGCCTCGGCCAGCTCACGGGCCCCCTCCTCGCCGAGCAGCAGCCGGGGTCCGAAGCCCGGGACCGGAATGACCGCCGGCCGCCGCAGCACCGCGCCGAGCGTGCGGGTGTAGCCCGCGTTCCGGACCGGGTCCGGCGCGACCGCGTTGACCGGCCCGGACAGGGCGGGATCGACGAGGGCACGCAGGTATATGTCGGCCAGGTCGTCGATGCCGATCCAGGACAGCCACTGCCGCCCCGAGCCGAGGCGGCCGCCGAGCCCGGCCTCGAACAGCGGGTAGAGCAGCCGCAGGGTGCCGCCCTTCGGGGTCTGCACGATCCCGGTGCGCACCTGCACGACCCGCAGGCCCGCTTCCGCGGCGGGGGCGGTGGCCGCCTCCCAGTCCGTGACGACGCCGGCCAGGAAATCGTCACCCGGGGGGCTGTCCTCGCCCAGGATCTCGTCGCCGCGGTCGGCGCCGTAGTAGCCGACGGCGGAGGCACTGACGAACGTCCGCGGGCCGCCGGACGTGGCCGCCGCCAGCTCGGCCAGCCGCCGGGTGGGCCCGGCGCGGCTGTCCCGGACGGCCCGCTTGTGCGCGGGCGTGAACCGGCCGGCGATGCTGGCCCCGGCCAGGTGGACTACGGCGTCCACGCCGGCCAGCAGGTCCGGATCGGGCTGGTCCGGCTGCCACTGGCGGTCGCCCGCTCCGGCGGCCGGCCGGCGGACGAGCTTGATCACGCGGTGGCCGCCGGTGCTGAGCAAGGCGGTCAGCGCGGTCCCGACGAGGCCGCTGGCTCCGGTGACCGCGACGGTCAGGGGCTCGCTGCGGTGCAGCCGTGCCCAGCGGTGGGTGGCCAGGTCCGCGGCGAGCTGACGGTGCCGGTAGGCGAACATCTGCCGGAGTGCCGCCGCCGGCAGCGGCGTCTGCACATCGTCGCTGACCCGGGTTTCGTTTTCCGCTTCGGCCTCGCCCTCGGCGCTGAACATGTGGGTGTGCCGCCAGGACAGCACCGAGGACAGCCCGGCCGACACCAGCTGATCGACGAACTGATGCGGCGGGTTGTAACCGTCCGGCTGATGGGCCGCCACCCAGCGCACACCGCCCGGCATCAGCAGGACGGCGCGGCCATCGCGCAGCGAGCCGGCTTCCTGGCCGACCCGGACCGGCTGCCACGGCGGCAACAGCCGCGTGATCGCGCCGGGGCGGGTGTGCCATCCGAACACCTCGCTGACCGGCGCGTCCACGACGGTTGAGTAGGTAATGCCCATCGCCTGCTATTCCCCTCCGGTGTCCCTGCCCGGTGTCCCTGCCCGGTGTCCCTGCACGGCGTTGCCGCCCCCCGGCCAGTCCCGTTCGGCTGTCACTATCCCGGCCCGCTGGCCATATCCGCCAGCCGGGTGAGCGACGTCTCGATGCCGCGGGCGTTGCGCCGGGGGAACGGGCTGAGCGTGATCAGCAGCGGGATCCGGGCCGTCGGCCAGTCGAAGGTCTCGGTGACCTCGGTCGTGCCGTCGCCGAAGGGCCTGAGCTGCCAGGGCCAGCGATGCCCGTTGAAGTGGCGCCAGGCTATCAGCCGGTCCTCATCGTACTCGACGACCGTGTTGAGGACCTTGTACGGCGCGCCGATCTTCATGTCCATGCCGAACTGGTCGCCGAGGGTGCGCCGCTCCGGGCCGCCCGGCTGCACCGCGCGGACGCTGCACTCCCGTCGATGAGGAGATGTTCCGGCGGGTCAGTCAGCACCGCGAAGATCCGTTCGGGGCTGGCGCCGATGACCTTTCAGTCAGCACCGCGAAGATCCGTTCGGGGCTGGCGCCGATGACCTTCGTCGCCGGCACCTGCATCCGGTTCATGCCTCAATCGTAGGCTGCTGCCTCACAAGTACGCGGCCGCCCCCCCGTGACCATGGCTCGCCGCCAGTTTCCACCTCGCCGGCCTCGCGCAGGGGCCGGCGAAATCAATGCGGTGGCGTAGGTTCGCTAGCAGCAGGCGCTACGGCCGAGAGGAACCCGGATGGATACGACGCCATTCGTCGCGATCGACGTTCACGTGCACGTCGAGGGAGACGGGCACGGGCGCTACTCGATGGACGGCGAACTCCTCGCCGCGTCGGCCAGGTACTTCAAGGCGGGGGACGAGCGCACGCCGACGGTGGAGCAGATCGGCGCGTTCTACCGGGAGCGGCAGATGGCCGCCGTCATCTTCACCGTGGACGCGACGACGGCTTCCGGGCATCCGGCGCTGTCCAGCGAGGAGATCGCCGACCGCGCGGCCGGATACGCTGACGTGCTGATCCCGTTCGGTTCGGTGGACCCGCTGGTTCCGGACGAGGCGGTGCGCCGCGCACGGCGGCTGGTGGCCGGGCACGGGGTCCGCGGGTTCAAGTTCCACCCCAGCCTGCAGGGGTTCGCGCCCAACGATCCCGCCGTCTACCCGCTGTACGCGGCGATCGAGGAGCTGGGCGTGCCGGTGGTCTTCCACACCGGCCAGACGGGCATCGGCGCCGGGCTGCCGGGTGGCCGGGGCATCAAGCTGCGGCTGTCGGATCCCATGCTGATCGACGATGTGGCTGCCGGCTTCCCGGGGCTGGCGGTGATCCTCGCGCATCCGTCGGTGCCGTGGCAGGACGCCGCGATCTCTATCGCCACCCACAAGGCCAACGTCTACATCGACCTGTCCGGCTGGTCGCCGAAGTACTTCCCGCCGCAACTGGTCCGCGCCATGAACTCGCTGCTGCAGGACAAGGTGCTGTTCGGCACCGACTACCCGCTGCTGACGCCGGAACGGTGGCTCCGCGACTTCGGCAAGCTGGACATCAAACCGGACATCCGCTCCAAGATCCTCAAGCAGAACGCCGTCCGCCTGCTCGCCCTGGGCACCTGACGGCCGCCGTCCCGTCAGGAAACGTTCGCCGCCTTGCCGCTGGCTCGGTGCCGCCGATCAGCACGGTGACCCGGTCCAGGGTCCAGCGCTGGTCTCGTCCCAGCCGTTCTCCCCGTTCGTGCGCCACCACGTGAACACGCTCGGCCGGTCCTGCTTCCATCTCCCCGACCTGCCCGGGGCCTGCGCCCGCTGCGCGAGCCTGGGGCGGACGAGCTTCGGTAGCCGGGCGGGGCCGCGTTCCTTAGGCGAGTAACTTTACCTTCCGGATGGTAAAGTTATGAGATGCGACCAAGTTCGAGGACCCAGATTTTGCAGGCCGCGGTGCGGGTGACCGAGCGGCACGGTATCACCGCCCTGACCCTAGAGGCTGCGGCCGAGGAGGCCGGCCTGACCAAGCCCGGACTGATGTACCACTTCCGCACCCGCGACGAGCTGCTGATAGCGATCCAGCGGCACCTGACCGGCGAGTGGGAGCAGCATCTGCTCACGGAACTGGGCAAGCCGCTGGAGGAGTCGACAGCCGAGGAGCGCGCGGCGGCCTATGTGCGTTCCAGTGCACACGGCTTGGCCAGCAAGGCGGAGCTGGCGTTCATGGTGGAGTCGGCAACCAGCCCGGAGCTGGCGCAGGTGTGGAACGACCTGATGGCGCGCTGGGTGCCCCAGCCGCCGGTGCCCGATCCGGCACAGCTGGACCTGTTCCTCGCGCGGCTGGCCGCCGACGGCCTGTGGCTGTTCGAGGCGACCAGGCCGGCCCCGCTCGCCCCCGAGGTCAAGGAAGCCCTGATCCGGCGGATCGCCGCGCTCACCGAACCACCGGCCTGACACTGCCGTGCACCCCTGCCCGGCGCCCCGCACGGCCCATGTCAACCAGAAAGTCATAGGCGCACCATGAGCAAGACACAACGCTGGCTGGTCCTGGCCACCGTCTCGGCGGGACTGCTGATGGTCTCGGTGGACACGACGGTGCTCGCCCTGGCCATCACCACCCTCGCCCTGGCCGCAGGCAGCGCTTTGACCTACCGCTACCTCAAGCGGCAGCCCACCGCCTCCGCAGAACAGGCCCAGCACCCCGAACCGGCCCACACGGCAGATAGCCGCCCGCAGCCAGCCGGGTCCGTGAAGCGAACCCGCCCCGGCTCCCACGAGGCGACGTACAGCCCAGCCCACCGCGGGCCCCGGTTTCCCGCTCCGCCCCGTGCGCGGGCTGGATCGGAAAACCGGGGCCGCTCAGCGCCTGGTGTCGCCGGGAGCGAGCAGGGGTGCTCCTGCCCGGATCGTTGACATCCTCGGGGCCGGAGGGGATGACTGTCAGCTTCGAGCGGGCCAGCGCGCAGTGCAGCCGGCGGCCGTCAGCCGGCGGGCTGCGCCGGGCGGCGGTCTCGTAGGTCAGCCGCCACAGTGTCTTCTCCGGACCGGCGCGTCCAGGTCTTCTCCGGGCCGGCGCGTCCAGGCGGAACAGCGCGTCAATCTGACCGTGCGTCAGGGCCCGGGTCTTGTCGACCGGGATCTTCGGACGGCACGTCGCTGGTCGCCGCCGGCACCCTTCCCCGGCGAGATCAAAGCCGACGGAGAATACCTAACCGGATCAGGTGCTCACACGCAGTCAAAGCCCGGCAATCCGCCCAGGGCCGACCAGCGCTCTTTGCTAAGCGCCGTATTTTCGCTGGAAACTACCGGCGGTCCGAGCGTCCAGCTTTGTCCCATCGTCGGTCGGGTAACGGTACGTGTATCGGTCGTCAACAGCGGTGGAGAGATATCCCTTGGGAATGCGGTGCAGGGGATCACTGTCCTCGGGCCCGTACTCGAGAACCAGCACCCGGTGGCGGCCGGACTGGCTCAGTCGGTAGGCAAGACTTGAGCCGGCCGCTCCGGAACCGATGATGATGTAGTCGAATTCAGTCGTCATCTGAAACAGTCCTTTGTCTTGGTCTGGCGGGGTCAGCCGGCCAGGGCGTTCAGTTCCGCGACCTGCTCCGGGGCAACATGGCCTATGAGCCGAAGGCCGGGCCGTACCACGGCACGCCCAGCGCCTGGCACGCCCGGGCCACGCTGTCCCGTACCACGTCGTTGCTGACCACGAACACGGCGGCGAAGCGGGCCTGCAGGCAGGCCAGCTCCAGGTGGTCTGCTCGGGCAGCAGCCCGGCCAGCGACTGGAAGGTCCGGGCAGGCTGGTCGCGGCAATCGCAGTGCCACCAGCGGGGACTCGCCAGCCGCAGCGCGCCGGACAAGCTGCGCACCACGATCGTGCGGGTGTCTTTGTGCCGGCGCGGCACGCCGCAGTGCGGGCAGGCCGCCTGCTTGGCGATCGCGGCGGCCACTTGCTGTCCGGCCACGGTGTCTTGCACCGCCGCCAGCAGGTCTTTTGCCTCAGCTAGCTGCAGGCCGAGGGTGTCCGGCGCTAGGTCCCCGTGGTCGAGGGTGAGCACTTCCCGGATCACGGGCGAGACCTCGGTGTCGTCGTCGGGGTGCACGATCACCTGCACGCTGATCTTCATTCGGGGCTCCCCTCAGGGGACGGCGTCCACGCCCACGGCCGCGGAGATCTTGGTTACACCTCCGGCGGTCGAAACGCTCCAGGGTCAGCAGCGGGGCAAGTTCGGCCAGCTCCTGGCGACAGTCACCGACGTCTGCCGGGTCGCGATGGTCATCGGCCTCCAGCAGCCGGCCGATGACCTCCGCGCGCACGCTTGCGTCGAACGCCAGGTGCGGCTGGGTCCGCTCCAGGAATGCCCACGCGCCATCCCAGTCCTCGGGTGGCATTTTTGTCCCGCTCTCCGTGATGGCGAACCCCGGAGGGAACGAGTTCTGCGTCTGCCGCGCTGTGCCCGCGAGCCACTGAGCCGACGGAACCGGAGAGGTCCGCCACCCGCGCGGCCAGCGCCCGGGGCGACTTCGCCCGGAGGGCGTCAGCTCGTGCGCAGGAACGCACCGATGGCGGCGATGGAATCGTCGTGCATCGTGATGGTGTAGTGATTCGCGTCGATCTCCACCACGCGTGCCGATGGCACCGCCGCCGCGAACCGCTCCGCCTCCGCAGCGGGCAGGATGGACCCGAACCCCGGCATGATCTCCTGCCGGGCGCGCAGCACCAGCGCCGGCATGGTGATCGCGCTCCACAGCGCGTGGATCGGCGCATCCGGGCCCGGCCAGTACATCGCATTCCCGTACCCGAGATCCTCCAGCACTGCGCCCCGGTCGGTGCTCGACGCCACGCCGCCGTTGACGTCGCGCAGCTCGTACCCGAAGTAGCGATCCCAGTACTCGTCCCAGTTGGGAATGATGCCGATCTGCTTGATCACTGCGATGGCCGCCTGCGCCGACGGGTACACCGTGCCGAGCCGGCTCACCGAAGCGACCACGGGCACCACCGACCGCTCGTCAAGACTGCCCGCCAGATCGACCAATACCAGCCGCTCGACCCGCGACGGCTCGAGCTGCGCGCAGGTCATGGCGATGGCCGCACCGCTGGACTGGCCGATGACCGCAAACGACGGTGCACCGATGGCGTCCGCGACGCCGAGCACGTCGCGCGCGTGGCTGCGCCAGCCGTACGTGCCCGCACCGGTCACCTCGCTGCGGCCGCGGCCGCGCAGGTCGATCGCCACGAGCTGCAGTGTGCCGCCGGCGAGCCGCTCGGCGAGGCGGTCGAAGCCGCACAGGTTCGCCAGCAAACCGGGCACACACACCACCGCTGGCGCATCCGCGGTGCCCCACCGCCGTACCCGGAGCCTTCCGGACGCGAGCAGGATGTCGGAGTCCTCGTATCCCGCGAGCTGCTGCGTCATGCCGGCGCTCTCCTCTGCGCGTTGGTCCGTCCGAGGATAGCCCGGCGATGAGTGCTGAGCGCCAGGCCCCGATGGCTGGCGGCGACGGCCGGACGCGGAGCAGCCCGGCTGGCTGGCGAGGTTCCCGATGCCACGGTTGCCCGTCAGCTCAGCGCGCGGCCGCTGAAAAAACAGCAGATGCGCTGGACACCCCGCGGCGCCCACCTCCTGCTCCAGGTCCGCACCCGCATCCTCAACGACCAGCTCGCCGGCGACTTCCCACCGCCGGTACCCCGGCCTCAGCCGGACAGTGGACCCCGTGGCGCTCGCGGCGTAGCCTCTCCCACTTTGTCCCGCTCTCCGAGCACGTCGGCGCCGGGGGCGCGCGGGTCGGGTTCGAGCGCGGCCAGGCCGGTGACCACGCCCATCGCACGGGCGGCCAGGTGCAGCACCGGGTCTGGCATCCCGTTGAACGCGGCGGCGTGCAGCGCCAGCCCCTCGGCCGCCGCGATCTGCTCCGTCGCCACGCCTCGCTCGATAGCCAGGGCCTCGGCGGCCATCGCCTGCGTCCCGGCGGCGCCGAGCAGCGCCTTGCACAGCCGCAGCCGGACCAGGGCGACCTTCTCCCTGCCCCGGCCGACGTCCAGCCCTGCCTGCCCCTCTCGTCCCTGTGCGTGGCCCGTCAGGTCTGCGGGACTGCTGACTATCTCAGGCAGCTGAAGCGGTCATGAGGAGCTCAGAGGCCGCGCCTCTGCCGACGCGGCGGCTTGTGCGTGCGCGGTTCGCTACCGTGAAGCGGTGAGCAGAAACCTACCGGGCGGCAGCACGGCAGCACGGCAGCCCTGGCCGACTCGGCAGGATCGCCGACCGCGACGGGTCAGCCGGGCAGAAGTACCCGGGCTTCAGGCAGGTCATCCTGTTCCAGCTCGAATGCCCGGCGCAAAGGCGATCAGGCCGCTGGCGCAGCGCAGCCAGGTATTGGGCAATGCCGCTTTAAACGCTTTCTAATCATCAGGAAGACTTTGCTCCCGACCAAAAGAAAGCCTACGTGATGGCCAGCAAGTATGTTTTTTTGACGATGCCAGCATATGGACATGTAAACCCAGCGCTTGCCGTCGCGCAGGAACTGGTGAAACGCGGCCAGGAAGTGATCTGCTACCTTTCGGACCCGTTTCAGGAGGCCGTCCAGGCCACAGGAGCGGGCTTTCGCGGCTACGACTCGCAGCTGAAGAACATATCGCCGGTGGCGAGTACTTACGGCATACCCGGAGGAATAGTGGCGCGGATGGTTGACGAAAGTCGCCACGTCCTGCCGCAAGTATTGGATCGCATCCGCGCTGAACAGCCGTCCTGCATTGTGTACGAAACCATGTGTGTGTGGGCAAGAATAGTGGTTCAGCTGCTCAATGTGCCAGCTCTTACCTTGCACGCTACCTACGCCATGAATGAACATGTCAACGTATTCACAATGACGGCACCAGAGCAAAGCGAGGCCGTTCAGCGTAGATCCGAGGCGATGGAAAAGATAAGCACGGAGCTCAGGGCCGTGTGCGAAAAATATCATGTTCCGCCATTCGATCTGCGCAGCGCGTTCACGCACGCGGAGCAGCTCAATATTGTCTTCCTGCCCCGGGAATTCCAGCCATCCGGAGACACGTTTGATGACCGCTATGTCTTTGTCGGTCCATCTATCCTGGCACGCCACGAGACTAGCGACTTCCCGCTGGGAAAGCTGAGTAGTGAAAGGCCAATCCTTTATATTTCGCTGGGGACCGTCTTCAACAATCAGCCGGAGTTCTTCAAGCAGTGTTTGGAGGCTTTTGGTGAAACGCCTTGGCAGGTCGTTCTCTCACGAGGCAGGAATGTCGATCCAGCCGACCTTGGCGCGGTCCCGGATAACTTCCTCGTCTCAGCTTATGTGCCCCAACTGGACATTCTCAAGCGGGCTCGCGTATTTGTCACCCATAGCGGTATGAACAGCACGATGGAAAGCCTGTACTATGGTGTCCCCATGGTGTGTTTCCCGCAGATGATTGAGCAGAATATAACCGCGCGGCGTATAGGTGGCATGGGGCTTGGAATTATGCTGGAGACGGCGCGTGAACGTCACCACGCTGCGCGAGGCGGTGGAGCGGGTGGCGCACGATGTGACCATGCGCGAACGTGTCCGGCAGATGCAGCAGATCACGCGTGAAGCGGGTGGTTACCAACGCGCGGTGGAGGCGATCATGCAATTCGCGCAAAACCAGCCTAGCGTTCACCGCGGGCCTGCCTGACGGCAGGCATTGCTCAGCCGTCCCGCCGAATAGCCCCAGCACCCCAATGTAGCTGTCGAACTCCCGCACCGCCTTGAGGAGCTTGCCCACCTCGCCGGCCGTGCGCAACGCCATCGCTTTTAGGTGTTAGGTGTTCTATGGGTTGTATCGGCCGTGTATGCCCGTATGGGTTTTCCTGGGCGTTTTGCTGTGGCGGTGGGCATGACAGTAGCCCGGATGTCGCTCCGGGGGGGGCGCCGGTTCCACGGGCCGGGACGGGGTTTCTCCTTCCGGGTCGTTTATGCAGGATGACCGGGTTAGGAAGTGTCGCCGGAGGCCGGGCTGGCTGCAGGAGCGGTGCGGGCGCCGGCGTAGATGATCTGCCCGGCGGGGTAGATGGTGATGGTGGCCTCGCCGGTGCTGGCGGGTACCCGCCCGGTGGCCGGCGAGGACGGGAACTGCTGGCGGCCCTTGGTGCACCGTTCGCGGTGGCGGGGCGGCCGGACGGGCAGCAGGGCGGCGAGGATCCGGGAGCTGGCCAGCGCGGCGGCGGCAGCGAGCACTGAGGCGGGGGCAGTCGCGGGCGCCAGGGTCTGGGTCATCGAGCGGACGGCCTCGCGGCGGGCGGTCGTGAACGACACCCGGGCGGGCGTGGCCGGCGCCTTCGGCTCGCTGCCGGGAGCGGCGGTGAGCTGGGCGGCCGTGCCGGCCTGGATGGCGTGGCAGCCGTGGATGCGGACCAGCTGGGTGGCGGTGATCCAGGCCCACATCTCCTGGGTGACCTGGTGCGGGGACGACGAGCGCAGGATCGGGCCGCGGGAGGGGCCCGCGCCGGTGATCGCGGACTTGTCCTCGCCGATGACGGTTTCCACCGCGGCCCACCGGTCCGGGTAGCAGGCGGCCAGTTCCGCGGCGGGGTATGCCTGCCAGTCCGTCAGCGTGGTGGCCAGAGCGTACAGCTCGTCCCCGGCGCCGCCCGGGCCGGGGACTTTCACGTCGTATTCCACGACGCGGACCGGGATGCGGTCGGCGCCGTCGGACAGGAAGGACTCATACGAGCCGTCCGGCAGTGCCTTGAGCAGCGGCAGGACGATATCGGACTTCATCCGCATCAGCAGGTGCGCGCCCTGGGCGCGGATCGCCTTGATCAGGGCGAATCCCGGGAAATTGCGGTCCATCAGGATCAGCCGGCCCGCCGCGAAGATCCCGGGACGGGATCTGGCCAGCCGCCGGGTCAGGGTCTGCTCCCCGTCGCAGGAGGGGCCGAACTCCATGCCGAGGGTGGCCTTGGCCCGTGCGGCAGTGAGTATGACGGCCCGGACCTGGGGAAACGGCGACGAGTTATCCGCGGTGCCGGACGAGCCGAAATACTTCCGGTTCGCCTTGGTGTCCGGGACCCGGACCTGGAACCCGTCCAGGGCGCATAGCAGCAGCCCCCGCCACCGCATCCCCGGCGCACCCGGATCGGCGATCGGCCCGGCGACCAGCCAGAACAGCGCCTCGAACAGCTCCGCGGGGATCATGTCCAGGCGGCGGGTGACCGCCTCGGTACCCGGCACGTGCCAGGGCCGCGCCCACGGCAGGCACGCCAGCAGCCCGGCCACCCGCAAGGTCACCTCCGGCACCGGCGCGTCCGGCATCAAGGTCATCGCCACCAGCAGCCGGACCGTCATCGCGGCCGGCAGCAGCCGCTGCCGTTCCTCTGCGCAGCCGAAATCCTCCACCAGCTCCTCGATCTCCCCAGCCGGCAGGTATGCCTCAAGCAGGCCGAGGGTGACGTGACCGGGGAGCCAGCCGCCGGCCTGCACATCGCCGCTGCGCCGCACCACCGCTGGCGCGACCGTCACCTGATGGCAGAACACCAGATCCTCACCTGAAGTCACCGGCCGGCCCGCCGGGCCGGGCAGCAAAGCCGACACCCCGCCCCGGCCGGGACGGCGCAGGTCAGCGGGCCGCACCGCGACGATCCCCGGCCTCACGCCGCGAGCATCCATGCCACCGGCCACTGGGCTGGCGTCAGCAGGCAAAGTCGGGTAGAACTCCATGCACGGCTCCTGGGCTAGAACTGACTTCAGACATCAGTCCTCATACCAGGAGCCGCCGCTCATTCCAGCCGATCTACGCCCGCGACACGCCGGACAAGCGCGGGACACCGCCACCACGGGCTGACGCAGGCCGCACACGTAACATCCCAGTTCACCGGCCAAACCCCTTAAGTCAATGGCGTTGCGGCCGTGCGCGGCCGGCCCGATGTGGGTTACCGTCACGAGTGTGAGCAGGGTGCACGACGTGGGCGGGCAGACCGGGTTCGGGCCGGTGCCGGCGGGCGAAAGCGGCGAGGGCGGCCCGCCGTTTCACGCCGACTGGGAGGCCCGGGTCTACGCGCTCGCGGGCGTGCTGGGGCAGCGCGGCCTGTTCACCGGCGATGAGCTGCGTGATGCCATCGAGAGCCTGCCGCCGGAACGGTACCTGTCCGCGTCGTACTACGAGCGGTGGCTGGACGCCCTGGAGATCCTGGTCGCGACGAAAGGCATCGCGTGAGCGTCCCCCCGGCCCCGCGGCCCCCGGGAGGGCGTCCGGTGAGGTTCGCGCCCGGTACACGGGTGCGTACCCGCCCCGTGGACCCCGGCCACCACACGCGGCTGCCTCGCTACCTGCGGGGACACGTCGGTGAAGTCGTTGCCGTGCAAGGTCAGTGGCCGCTGCCCGACGACGTGGCGCGGGGCATCGCGGCGCCGCGCGTCGAAACGGTCTATGCGGTGCGCTTCACCGCGGCCGGCCTGTGGGGGACTGGCCGCCATACGGTCACCGCCGACCTGTGGGAAGGCTACCTGGAGGAGGCGCCGTGACCGCGGAGACCGGACATGACGACCTTCCGGTGGCGGCCCGGGTCCGGCGGCTGGAGGAACGGGTCATCGCCGCCGGGCTGGCCAGCGACGGTGAGCTCGACGCGGCCCTGGCCCGCTTCTACGCCAGCGCGTCGCCGGTCAACGGCGCCCGGCTCGTCGCGCGCGCCTGGACGGACCCCGCGTTCCGCGCGCGGCTGCTGGCCGACGGCCCGGCCGCGGCGGCCGAGCTGGGGTTCGGTCCCCAGGTGAGCGGCTTTCAGCTCCGCGTGGTGGCCAATTCTCCCGAACGGCACAATGTGATCGTTTGCACGCTGTGCTCCTGCTATCCGGTGGGGCTGCTCGGCCCGTCACCGAGCTGGTACAAGAGCCTGGCCTACCGGTCCCGGACCGTCCGCGAGCCGCGGTCCGTGCTCGCCGAGTTCGGGCTGGTCCTGCCCGAAGAGGTCACCATCGCCGTATGGGATTCCACCGCCGAAGCCCGCTACTTGGTGCTGCCCATGCCCCCGGTCGGCACGGAGGGCACGGAGGGCCAGACCGCCGCCGAGCTGGCGGCACTGGTCACCCGGGACGGCCTGATCGGCACCGCCCGCCGCTGAGCGGCGCCCGCCGGGCCTACGCTCACCCTCGCTTGCCGAGTGCGGCGTGTTCCAGGGGACTGCGGGGTTCGGGGCGACTCTTCCGCAGCATCTGCGGTTTCCCGCCCCAGATAGGGGGTGCCGCGGTGGCGACGGTCGCTGCCCGAAGTGGCCGGCCTGGGGGCGGGCGGAATCCCCGGCGCTTACCTGGCGGGCCGCGGGATCGTGCTGCGCTACCTGGGCGGCTGAGTTTACCGGCATGCTGGCCCGCCATCCCGGAAAGATTCCCTGGCCGACAGTATTATCCGCTGGGGTGCCCCCGCAGGCCCCCGCTCCGCGGGGAAGAGATAACGACTGGTAGCGATTGATCCTCTGGGGTAGGAAGAATGACGTGATTTCCGTCCTGCTGGCCCTTCTGACGGCCGCCAGCAACGCCACCGCGTCCGTGCTGCAGCGCCGCGCCGCTGCGCAGGCCCGCACGTCGCGTCCATTGGAGCTGTCGCTGATCGCCAACCTGGTCCGGCGCCGGATCTGGCTGGCCGGGATCGCCATGGTCGTGGTGGCGGCCCTGCTGCAGGCGGGCGCCCTGGCCACCGGCCCGATCGCGCTCGTCCAGCCGATCTTCATCGTCGAACTGCCGCTGGCCCTGCTGCTCAGCAGCTGGGTGTGGCACCGTCGGCTGGCCGGGCGCACGTGGGGGGCGGTCGCGCTGGTCACGGTCAGCCTCGGGACGGGACTGGCCGCGGCTGAGCCCAGCGGCGGGGGAGACCACGCGGCGACCGGCACCTGGATCCTGACGCTGATCGCGACCGGCTGCTTCGAGACCGTGCTGATCCTGGCCGCGCTGCGGGTCAGCGGCGAGCCGCGCGCCGCCCTGCTCGGCCTCGCGGCCGCGTGCGGGTACGCGCTGACCGCGGCGCTGATGAAGGAGGCCGTCTCCGCGCTCAACCGGGGCCCGGTGGCCTTCTTGGAGACGTGGCAGCTGTACGGGGTCGCCATCGCGGGCGTCGGCTCCCTGTTCCTGCTGCAGAACGCGCTGCAGGCCGGGACGCTCGCCGCCTCCCAGCCGATGCTCACTGTCGGTGACGCCCTGATCAGCATCAGCTACGGCGTGTTGCTGTTCGGGGAGCACCTGCGGCTCGGCTGGTTCCTGGTGCCGGAGATCGTCGCACTGGTCCTGATCGTGGTCGGCTACATCGAGATCGCCAAATCGCCGGTCGCGACGGCACACGACGAGGGAGTGCAGCCCTCGCCGCCGGTCACCGTGGCCGAGCCCGCCGGCGTCCGCGCGGACGCGCGGGGCGGCCATGCGGAGCCGGCCAGCCCGCCCAGCGGCCACCCCGCACGGCCGCCGGCCGGCCGGGACGATGCGTCCAGCCGCCCGGACGGCCACTGGCGCACCCGGGCCGAAGCCGAAGGGCCCTACAGCTAACACCGGTGTAACCTGCCCGCCCTGGCTGCCGGCCGGCCGCCGGTGTCTTCGCCGGAGGCGATGGCCCCCGGCATCCGGGGGCGAGCCTGCCCGCCGCGCGGTGAAACGGCGCCGGGCCGCCGGGTAGCCGCGAGGCATGACGTGATCCAGTTGATTGCGGAACGGCGGAAACCGGCACGGTGCTGGCCCCCCGGGCGGTCGGCCGGCGCCGGGATTGATGCGGCCGGCCACCCGCAGGAGCGCGGGCGGCCTTGGCCAGCCGGCCGCGGTATCGGCAGGTTGGCGCGGAACAGGCCGGCCGGGTCGTAGGCCGACCGGAGCCTGCTCAGCCGCCCGAAGGCGGAGGAGGAGAACCCGGCGCGGGTGTCGGCGGGCCGGTCGTAGAAGTTGAGGTACCTGCGGCCGTTCGCCACCGGCGCCACCGCGCTCATCACCCGGGCCAGGGCCTCATCGATCGGGCCCGCCGCGTCCGGGGCGAACGGCAGGCCGAGCCCATAGGCGAGGAACTGCCCTTCGAGGTGATCCAGCGCGCCGTGGTCCGGGCCCGAACGCGTGAGGGCGCCGCCGAGCTGACGGAACTCGACGAGGGCCAGCGGCGATCCCGAGCCGAACGCGGCCGCCTCGATGACCCCGTTGATTACCTCGTCGGTCAAGCCGGAGAGGAACCGGTTGTCGCCCATCGTGGGGCTCGGATTCGCCGGGTCCATGTGGACCGTGCCCAGCTGGGCAGCGGGCATCATGGCGAACGTGCTGACGAGCGGGTCCGGCAGGTCGCTGACCGGGCGCAGCAGGCGCTGCCCGGTGGCTTCGTCGCCGATGACCGCGGCGCCGATGTAGACCGCCGCCTGGCCGCGGAGCGGTTCCGGGACTTCGGGCAGCGGCGGGAACTGGATGAGCATCGCGGTGGCGGTCAGCTCATCGGGTGCGGTGGCGGTCCAGTCCCGGTAGCGGCGCAGCACGGCACCCGCCCGGGCGACCGGCCAGACCGCCGCGCCCGCGTAGACGCTGCGGACCGGGTAGAGGGTGAACTCAAGGGCCGTGACGACGCCGAAGTTGCCGCCGCCGCCCCGTAGCGCCCAGAACAGGTCGGCGTCGTGGCCGGCGTCGGCGCGCACGTAGCCGCCGTCGGCGGTCACCAGCTCGGCCGCGACGATGCTGTTGGCCGCCAGGCCGTAGCGGCGGCCGAGCCAGCCCAGGCCACCGCCCAGGCTGTAGCCGGCCACGCCGACGTCAGGCGACGAGCCGGCCAGGCCGGCGAGCCCGTGCTCGGCGGCGGCCGGTATGACATGCAGCCAGCGGGCGCCGCCTTCGACCCGGGCCAGGTGCGCCGCCGGGTCGATGGTGACACCGGTGCGGCGGCGCGTATTGACGAGCACCACGTCCGGCCCCACCGTGCCGGTCGCGCCGTGGCCCCTGGCCTGGGTGGCCACGCCCAGGCCGTTGGCCCGGGCGAAGCGGACGGCCGCCTGGATGTCCTGCGGGCGGGCTGGTTCCACAACCAGGGCCGGGTGCTGATCGGCGGCCAGGTTCCACGCGGCACGCGCCTGATCCCAGCCACTGCTGCCCGGGGTGAGCAGCCCGCCGGTGACCGAATCACGCAGACCCTCGGCTGCGGTGCGGGAGAGTTCCGGAAACCTGCTGCTGGCCGGGGCTGATTGAGTAGATGACATAACGTTTCCTTCTCGGTGCGGTATGCGTTCCTTCATCCGGCACGCTACGAACAGGCCCCGGGCCGGGGCGTCACCCGAAGGTGCACCTGCGGGTGGAATCTTCCGCGGCCGGTGCCTGGCACGATGGTGCGGCCGGGCGGCAAGGCCCGGGGCTCAGCGAGCGGGCGGGCGCACTACCCAGCCGCCCCGCCGTCCTTCGATGCTGGTGACGGCTTTGATCAGCGAGCTGCCCGCACCGCCGTGACGGCGGGCGCCGCGCTAGGGGATCAGGCCTAGGACGGCACTGAATAACTCGCGAACCCTGATGGGCGTGTTTTGCCGGCATCGTGTTCGATTCCCTGGGAGAATCGTGCCATGCAGGGGATGACGCGACCGGACCGGGACTTGTGGGACGCGGGCGAGGTCACCGGGCACTTGGTGCCGCCGGGCAGCGTGTTCGCGTTCCTGGCCGAGCACCGCACCGAGCTGTTCCCCGACAGCTTCACCGCGGACTTGTTCCCGTCGCGGACCGGGCGCCCGTCGCTGCCGGCGGACCTGGTCGGGTCGGTGCTAGTGCTCAAGGAGCTGTATGACCTGTCGGACACCCAGACCGCGGACGCGCTGAAGTTCGACATCCGGTGGAAGGTGGCCTGCGGCCGGTCGCTGCTGCAGATGAGCTTCGACCCGTCGGCGCTGGTGTACTGGCGCAAGCGCATCGCGAAGTCGAAGCGCCCGGACCGGGTGTTCGACGCGATGGCGGCGGTGATCGCGGAGACGGGGCTGCTGCGGGGCCGGCGGAAGCGGTGCGTGGACTCGACGGTTTTCGACGACGCGGTGGCCACGATGGATACTGTGTGCCAGCTGATGGCCGCGATGCGGAAAGTGGCGCGGGTGGTGCCCGGTGCCGCCGCGGTGATCGTCGGCGTGTGCCAGCTGGACTACTCCAGGCCGGGCAAGCCTGACATCGACTGGGACGACCCGGCTGCCAAGGAGCAGCTGGTATCGGATCTGGTGAATGACGCGCTGGCGGTGCTGGCGGAGCTCACCGGGGAGGGCGCGCCGGAGCGGGACGCCGCCGCGGCGGACGCGCTGGGCCTGCTGGCGCTGGTGGCGGGGCAGGACGTGGAGCCGGCTGGGGGGTCGGACGGGACGGACGGGCGGTGGCGGATCGCCCGGAAGGTCGCCCCGGACCGGGTGATCTCGACGGTGGACCGCGAGGCCCGGCACACCCGCAAGTGCAAGTCCAAGCGGCGCGACGGGTTCCGGGGGCATGTGGCCGCCGAGCCGGAGTCTGGGCTGATCACCGACTGCGAGATGACGATGGCCGCCGGGCCGGGCAGCACGGACGCGGAGAACGGCGTCAAGATGGCCTGCCGCGACCGGTTTCATGGTGACAGTGCGAGCGCCGGTGACGGCGGGGATGACGCTGCCAGCGCCGGGCAGGGCGCGGATGCCGGCCCTGCGGCGGCGCAGCCGGGGCCGGGCACGGCCGCCGGGCCGGAGCCTGAAGCGCATCCGGAACCGGGACCTGAGCCTCAGCCGGAACCGGAGCGGGAGGGCACGGGTGAGCAAGGCCGGGCGGATGACCTGGAGGTTTACGGCGATTCCGCCTACGGCAGCGGGGAGGCCCGCGCCGCCTACCGCGACGCCGGGCATGACACCGTCATCAAGCCGAAGCCGCTGCGGCCGGCCGTGCCCGGCGGGTTCACCCTCGACGACTTCACCATCAGCGAGGACGACGGCACGGTCACCTGCCCGGCCGGGATCACCCGGCCGATGAGCCCCGCCCGGACCGTGACCTTCGGCGCCGCGTGCGCGGGCTGCCCGCTGCGCGAGCGGTGCACCACCGCCAGGGATGGCCGCTCCATGACCATCCACCCGCACGAGGGCCTGCTGCGCGCCGCCCGCGCCCAGTCCCGGACGGCGGAATTCAGGCAGGCCTACCCCACCCGGTCAATGATCGAGCGGGTCATCGCCTGGACCGCCACCCAGAACGGCCGCCGGGTCAAGCTCCGCTACATCGGCACCGCCAAAAACGACGCCTGGCTGCACAACCGGTGCGCCGCACTCAACCTGCGCACCCTGCTGCGGCACGGCCTGACCCGCTCCGGCGGGGCGTGGGTGCTGACCTGACCAGCCAGCACACCCCGGCCCGCCCTGGCGGCAGCCCCTGCGGCCCCCTCCGCAGTCTCTGCTGCCGCGCCGCAGCCGCCCGGCCCGCCGCGCGGCGGGCCAGCGGAAGGTTGCGGGCACCGGAGCCCGGCCAGCCGGCCACCAGGCCGTCCGCCCGATCCGGGTTGTTCAGTGGCGTCCTAGGTGACGTGCCCGGGCGACGGCCTCGCTGCGGTTGGCCGCGCCGAGTTTGCCGAGCACATGGCTGACATGCTTCTTGACGGTGTCGAGGGAGACCACCAGCTGCTCGGCGATGGCCTGGTTCGGCCTGCCCGCGGCCAGCGACCCGAGCACCTCCAGCTCGCGCGCGGTCAGCGGGTCGACCATGCCCGGCACCGCGGCCGCGGTGCCCGGCCCGGAGCCCGGCGCCGCATGCTGGCCATCCAACGCTCGCAGGACCCGGGCCAGACAGTCGAGCGGGACGCCGCGGGCGGCGGCGTGTCCGGCCCGCTGGGCCGCGACCAGCCGGCCCAGCAGGGCGGCCATCGGCGCGCCCTCATCGGCGAAGACCCGCACGTAGCCCTGGGGGCAGGCCAGGGTGAGCGACTCGGCCAGGGCGGCCACCGCGCTGGCCTCCCCGCCGCTGGCCGCCAGCGCAAGCGCCTGCAGCGCGCACAGCTCGATGACGCTGCCCGTCCGGCCTTGGGCGACCGCCGCGGCGTGCAGGCGCTCCAGCAGCTGGAGCGCCTGACCGGGGAGATCCTGGGCGAGCATCAGCCGGGCCAATACGAGATACTCAGGCTCCCGCGCATAGCCTGGCTCGTCGCCGGGGCTGAGGTCGCGCTCACGCGTCCAGCGGGCGGTCGCGGCGAGGTCGCCCTGGGCCAGCAGCAGCCGTCCCCGCTCCGCCGGGACGGGGTTGAGCAGGCCGTTGACGGCGCGACCCGGCGCGACCCGCTCGGCCTCGCCGATCGCATCCAGGGCCCTGGCCGGATCCCCGTTGGCCTGCCGGATCCACGCCAGGGTGGCTAGGCCGGTGGCCAGCGGCTGGGTGTAGACGAGCTGGCGGCACAGCGCGATGCCCTCGGTGACGTAACGTAGCGCCATGTCGAGCTCGTCCCGCTGGTAGGCCACCTCGGCCAGGCCGACGAACGCAGCGCCCGCTCCCGGCAGGGCCGGGCGCCCCGGCCTTGCAGTGATCTCCAGCGTCTGCTGGTATGTGGCGAGGGCCGCATCGAGGCGGCCCTGGGCGCGCTGGACCTGGCCGAGGCCATGGCAGAGCCGGGCGGTAAGGAAGCCCTGGTCGGCCGCCCGCAGCTGGGCGATGCTCGACCAGAGCGCGCGCTCGGCCTCGGGCAGTTTGCCGCGCAGCCACTCGGCCATGGCCAGGATCGCGCGGCCGATGGACGCCAGCATCCACTCGTCCTCGTCGAGTTCGGCCAGGGCCCGCGAAGCCAACGCGGTCGCGTCCTGGGCGTGGCCGCGGAGCGCGGCGAGGTAAGCACGATATAGCACGATCCCCACGGGGACGTTCGCCAGCAGACTGGCGGCTTTGCCGGCCGAAGGCTCGCCCGGCGCCCCGGCGGCGTCGCCGAACGCGCGTTCGGCGGCCCCCAGCAGGCCTTCGGCTGCCTCCACATGGCCGCTGAGGAGGGCCAGGCGGGCCTGCGTCAGCAGCAGGTGCGGCCGCGAGCCGGCCAGCCCGTCCGGGAGCGCTGAAAGCCACCGCTGCATCGTCGGCCCCTCGCCCCACAGGTAGATGAGAGAGTCGGCGTGCTGCTCGATCAGCTGAGCCGCCCAGTCCACGTCCCCAGCGGCCACCGCGTGCCGCACGGCATCATCGGCAAGCCCGTGCTCTTGTGACCAGGCGGCCGCGTTGCGGTGCAGCTGCACCATGCGTGCGGGCTGTTCCTGCTGCAGGCGGGCGCGGAGCAAGTCGGCGAACAGCTGGTGATAGCGCCACCAGCCGCGTACCTCGTCCAGCGGCACCAGGAACAGGCCCGCCCGCTCCACCTGCTCCAGCATCGCCTGGCCGTCGGTCCGGCCGGTAACCGCATCGCACAGCGGGCCGCTGAGCCGGTCCAGCACCGAGGTCTCCAGCAGGAAGGCGCGCACCTGCCCGGGCTGGCGCTCGAGCACCTCCTCCGCCAGGTAGTCCAGGACGTAGCGGTGGCTGCCGCTGAACGCCGCCACGAACCCGGCGACATCCGGCTGTGCCCGCAGCGACAGGCCGGCCAGCTGCAGCCCGGCCACCCACCCCTCGGTGCGGGCCGCCAGCGCCGCCACGGCCGCGTCGGGCAGGCCGGGCCCGGCCGCTTCACGGAGCAGCGCCGCGGCCTCTTCGGCGGTGAACTGCAGCTCGGCGGCGCGCAGCTCGGCTAGCTGACCGCGGGCCCGCAGCCGCGCCAGCGCCAGCGGCGGGTCGGCACGGCTGGCCAGCACGAGGTGCAGTCCCGTCGGCTGGTGCTCCAGCAGGAAGCGCAGCGACGCGTGTAACGGCTCGGAGCCGATCAGGTGGTAGTCGTCGAGGATCAGCAGTACCTCTTCCGCACCGGGCAGGCCGGCCAGCTCGTTGATCAGGACCGTGACCAGCCCCTCGAACGAGGAAGGCGCGGGCGGGCCGAGCAGCGGGCCGACCCGCTCGGCGATCCCGGGGCGCGCCCCGTCCAGCGCGGCGGCAACATGGAGCCAGAACCGCGCCGGATCGTCGTCAGCTGCGTCCAGCGACAGCCACGCAGTCGGCCGCTGGCTGCGCCGGGCCCAGTCGGCCAGCATGGCCGTCTTGCCGGATCCGGCCGGGGCGCAGACCAGGATCAGCTCCCGGGCCAGCCCCTCCTCCAGCCCCGCCATCAATCGCGGGCGGGCCACGAAGCCCGGCCGCGTGCCGGGCACGTGCATCTTGGTGGCCAGCAGGGCATCCCGCTCCGAGGCGGCCACCCCGGTCTGGGTCGCCGCGGGCCGCTCAGCCATCCGTAACCTTCGGTCAGCGTGTCCAGTGCGGTCATTGTAGCGGGCGACCTGCCAGCCGCCCTTAGCCGACCGCGGCTGGGTGCGGCAGATCCAGCAGGCCCTGATCCGCTCGCTAGTCTGGCCAGGCCCGGGCCTGGCCGCTGGCTGGCATTCGGCCGCGACCGCTACGCTGGAGGGCGGACCGGATCGTGGCAGCCAGTGGCAGCCATACGGCTGGCTGTGAGCCTCCCGGGCTCGCTGGCCGCCGCCCCGCCAGCAGCGTCACCGTACCGTCCATGGCAGGATGTGCGACACGTCGGTGACGGCACCGCGGACAGCATCGGCCGGGTCAGCCCGCGGGCGGGGAGAGCAATGAACGGATCTGCCGATGGCGGGGAAGCCCGCATTGTCGCGGGGGTCGACGGGTCGGAAGGCTCCAAGCGCGCCCTGCGCTGGGCGGCCCGGCAGGCTGGCTTCACCACCGGAGCCGTGGTCGAGGCGTTCACTGGCTGCCGTACTCGTCGTGGCGGCGCCACCAGAAGCCGGTCTCGTTGCGGCCGAGTGGCGCGCGGTCGAGCCACTGGTACATGCCCCACAGGCCGTCCAGCCCGCGCTCGTACGCCGAGTAGGTGTGGTGGACGACGCCATCCTCCATTGCAAACGCGCTCACGCCGGGCCCTTCTCGCCGGTACGCCTCCCAGTCCGTCCCGACGACACCCGACGCCCATTCGTCGAGCCCGGAACTGTCCTGACCGGCCGGCGGCCGGAAGTCCGCCGCGCGGAAGTTGTACTCGATGCCTCCCGACTCCCACTGCTCCTTGGTGTACGCCGCCTGGAAGTCGTAGCTGAAGTCGCTGCCGGACGAAGACGCCCAGGGGAAGCTCCAGCCCATCCGCCGCTTGTACGCCTGCACTTTCGCGAGCGGAGCCCGCGACACCGCGCAGAGCGTGACGTCGTGATTCGCGAGGTGGACGACGGAGCCGTTGAAGCCGTCCGCGATCGCCGAGCAGGACGGGCACCCTGCCGTGTAGCCGGGCCCGAACATGAAGTGATAGATGAGCAGCTGCGAGCGTCCTGCGAAGAGACCGGCGAGGGACGCTGCGCCCTCATCGGTCTCGAAACGGTACTCCTTGTCGATCCGGACCCAGGGCAGCTCCTGCCGCCGCCGCGCCAGTTCGTCGCTGCGCCGTGTCAGCGCCTTCTCGGCCCCGAGCAGCTCCAGCCGGGCCGCCAGCCACTCTTCACGTGTTCCGGTCTTGTGATCGGTCATTGTCTTTCTCCTTCTTGTCTTGCTGGCTTGTCTTGCTGGTGACAACAGCCTGGCGTGGCCCGCGCCGCCGAAGACCTCTCACATCGGTGGCATGAGCCCGGGAACCGACGAGGGCGCGATGACGATCAGGACTCCAAGTCCGACGATCGCCAGCGCCAGCGGCACATCGATGGCGGCTTTCGCGGGCAGCAGCTTCTGGGCCAGGACGAGGACGGCGATCACGCACATCCAGGTGACGCTCATGACGCCCAGCACCACCAGCATCACCATCAGCCCGATGCTCGAGCCGGCACAGCAGAGCCCGAACTCGAATCCAGAGCCGACGCTCTCCCGGCAGTGCCGGCGGAAGTGCCGCTTGAGCGGCGTGAACTCGTAGACACCAGCCGCGATCACAACCGCGCCGGCCGCGCTGGACCCGTGCGGCCGGTACAACGCATACACGCCGGCGCCCACGAGCGCCCAGACGGCAAGGTACGACCCGACGAACAGCGGCACGGCGCGCACCCGGCCGCTGGCATGAGCGCGTCTCAAGACGGCCGGAGCCGCGCCCGGCAGCATCATCGCCGCCATCATCGGCACCCACACGGCGACAAAGAACGCGAACGAGCCGAGCCGGGTCGCAACGCCCATGTCCATCCCGTTCATCTGCCGGACCGCGACGACCCAGCATGCGGCGGCGAGCCCGAGCGTCGCCGTCAGCGCGGCTGCCGTCGCGGCTGGCCTAGCGCTCGTCACGGCGGCGGAGCGTTCCCGCGCAACCTGCAGAAGCTCCATCGGCTCCTCCATCAATCGAGTCCATTCCGTGCCCGCCCATCTCCGTGTGCTCCTGTGATCGCCGGGACGTGATCGAGCCGGCGGCCGGTCCCAGCCGCGTCAGATCATCCCCCCGGTACTGCCGGGTCCGGAGCAGCGGCCTCGGGCCGGGGCGCCGGGGCGTCCAGCGAGCGCTGCAGCCGGGCCAGCTTGCTGTCCCAGTCCCGGGCCAGCGCCGCGAGGTAGGACTGGGCAATCGCCATCGGCGCCGCGTTGACGCGGTAGCGGAATCCGGCGGCGCTCGCCGGGCTCGGCGAGTACGAGGCCCGAGGCGGCGAGCATCTCGAGGTGCTTGGTGATCGCCTGCCGCGAGATCGGCAGCAGGCCTGCCAGGTCGGTCGCCGTCGCCGGGCCGCGGGCAGCGAGGGCACTGAGGATGCTGCGCCGGGTCGGCTCGGCGAGCGCGGCGAAGACCGCCGCCGCGACTGCCTCCGGGTCAGGCCGTGTCTCCGCGTCAGGCCGCGGCATCGAGGTAGCCGGCGAGCTCCGCCAGCTCCTTGCGCCAGCCCTCGACATTGCCGCGATAGGCGGTGTCGAGCAGCTCGTCGGGCACCTGAGCGAATCCGGACTCCACCACGGTCAGCCGGGTCCCCCCGCCGCTCGGCGCGAGGGTGAACTCGACGTAGGTACGGCGCGGATCGGTGGCGGGCAGCCCCTGGATTCCCCAGGTCCAGGCGAACCTGGTCGGCGGTTCCACGACGGAGATCGTCAGCGTCGCTTTCGAGCCATCCTCATCATCATCCCACTCGACGTATGCCGTGCCGCCGGGGCGCAGGTCGACGGTGGCGCGATCGCCGAACCAGCCGCCGAGTCCTTCTGCGCTGGTCAGCGCCTCCCACACCCGCTGCGGCGGCTGGGCGAGATCGATGGTGCGCTCGATGCGATCCGGGATAGGCATGAGAGAACCTCCACGTATAGCAACCATCCGGTTGCGACAAACCTATAGCAACCCTCTGGTTGCGTCAAGCTCCAGGCTTCGTCCTGACCTCGTGCCGGGTCCCGCAGCGTCTGCTCTCCGCCGGCCACAGCCGGGACCGCAATGGGACGGGCCGAAAGCACCCGCGGAACCGTCGCGTGAACATGAAGGCCGACGTGGTTGGGGGAGAGATGGCCGGCATGACCCGAAGCTATGAGATCAGCTGCCGGGCAGGCCCCAAACTGCATGCATCGCTGTCAGAGGATTTACCGGTAACCGTCAATATTCGGCCCCCCTTTCGCCCCCTTCGAGGCGTTGCGACTGAGGTATCAGGCTTCAGGCCGTAGCTGGGCGCCCGCTGATGTCAGCCCGGCGGCTGATAATGGGCGCCGTGGACAACAACAGCCATTACAGCCTGGTCATCGCGGCTGCTCAGGCTGCGGGACCGTGTCCTCCTGGTGAAGAGGCGGCCTGGGGCCGCCGGGTACACGGCCTGACCGTAGACCTTCACCTGATTGCCCAGCAGGCGAGGCAGGACATCGAGCGGCTGGAGTCAGCACGGACCTTCATCGCGTTCCTGGAGAAGGTTGAGATCGAGGAATCGAGCCGCCGCGGGCTGCTCACGTTGCGCCTGCCGTCGGGCGAGAGCGAGCCGATCCGCACCGAGCAGAAGGACACCGACCGCGGACGGGCGCTGATCGACCGGGCGCGTTCCCTGGAAGGACGCTGGGTGCTGGTCTACCGGTACAACGAGCGGAAGACGGGGCAGCGGAACCAGTCGGTCCGGATGCTGGCGCACCTGATGGATCTCGGCGCTGATGGGGCCGTGCCCAGCACGGCGGCGAAGAAGATAGTGCTGCAAGAGGCGGGTGGGGACACGGCACGCGCGCAGGAGGCGTGGCTGGCCGCAGGCCTGCCGGGAACTGGCCCGGTCAGTGTCGACCAGATGGAGCAAGCCCGCGCTGCCGCACGAAAGGCCAGGTAAAGGCGGCGAGCGGAGTTTCTGCTCTTCTGCCCAAAGGCTGATAACAGCAAGAAGCATGCCTGACCAAAGGAGACGACTCGCCAGCAATGGGGGATCCGGGTCGTACCGATTCGGACCGGATCGGTACGACCCGGACCGGCACGGGCCAGATCTCTCCGGCTGGCCGATCTCTGTCCGCTCTGCTTCTTGCTGTTATCATTATGATCATATAGTTTTCACGCATGGCAGTCCCGGACGCCCACTCGCCGGCAAGCGGCGCCGTCGACGACTTCATCCGCGATCTGGCCAGCCGCCAGTTCAGCAGCACAACCCGGCGGAATCCGCCGGCATTTCCTCGACGAGTACCTGCAGCACGCCCAGGAGGCCGCCGGCACCACTCAGATCACGGTCGGCGAGCTCATGGACCCCGCGCGCGCCGACGCATGGCTCTCCGATGCGGCCGCAGGCAAGATCCGCACCCGCAACACCCTCTATGGCCCCGATGCCGCCGCGTATCTCAACTCGATGCGCGTGCGCATCGACTCCTGCAACGCCTTCGCTGAATTCCTCGGCCTGCCCGGCCGCCGTGACAGTCCACCGCCCGCCCGCGGCTTCCACCTAACCCCCGCCGATACCGAGCGAGTCCTCCACGACCTGACCGTCCGCAGGCCCGTGCACGCCAACGCCGCCACGTCGCTGCGCACCGCCGCCATGGCCGCGCTCGTCGCCGACACCGGCCGGGGCGTCCCCGAATTGGCGCGCCTCAATGTCAGCGCCCTGCACCTGGACGGCGACGCGTGCGTCGAAGTCACCGACGGCTCATGCCCGCTTGGCGCCGCGACCGTGCAGATCCTCACCCGGTGGCTCAGGGCCCGGGCGGCGATCATCGCCGAACTCGAGGGCAGCGACCCTGGCTACCTGTGGATCCCGACCAAGCCCGGCCGGCCTCGGGGCGGTCGGCCGCCCGTCAAGCCCGGCCTCACGCGCGCGGCCGTCCGCACCCTCCACGCCGCCCACCGGACCCTCGTCAGCCAGCTGCTCGGCACCCCGCTGCGCCCAGGCGCCCTCCGCGACCACGGTGCCGTGCGGTGAGCTGGCGCCGGGGGAGCGGGCGCCCCGCCGATGGCGGCTCGCGCGCCACGGCGCCGCGGCGCCGCGCCTGGCAGGAGAATCGGTTCTGGCACCGGGAACCTGCAGCTCGTCGGGTTCAGTGGCGGGTGGCGTCCACGCAGGCGGCCAGGTGCCCTCGACGATCCAGGCGATGACGACGGTCACGGTGATCAGCCTGCGATGACGGTCAGCGAGGCCCACAGTGCCACCGCCGCGAGCAGCAGGGCGGCAGGCACGGTGAGCAGGCCGAGCCGGGTGAACTCACCCAGGTCCACGTCGGTGTCATGCTCGTGCACGATCCGCCGCCACAGCAGGGTGGCCAGGCACCCGGCGTAGGTGAGGTTGGGGCCGATGTTCACCCCGAGCAGCACCGCGAGCACCGCGCCGGGCCCGGCCGGGGCGGTCAGCGGCAGCAGCACCAGCACGGCGGGCAGGTTGTTGATGACGTTCGCCAGCACGGCGGCCAGCGCCGCGATCGCAAGCAGGGCCGGCAGCCCGGTACCGCCGGGGATCAGATGACCCAGCGCCGTGGCGAGCCCGTTGCCGGTTACCGCGCGGACCACGATGCCCAGCGCCAGGACGAACGCGAGGAACGGCACCGCCGCCGCGCGCACGATGGCCGCGGGGGACGTGCGGCGCTGGGCCAGGGCCCGGGCGGCAAGCACGATCGCGCCAGCGAAGGCCGCCCACGCAGGGTTGATCCCGAGTGCGGAGGAAAGGACGAAGCCCGCGAGCGTGCACGCCACCGTGGCCAGCGCGAACACCGGCACCCCGGGAGGTCCGGCGGCCGGCGGCGCCTGGGCCCCGGCGTCCAGTTCCGGCGGCGAAGAACCTCCGGAACACGAGGTATTCGGTGCCGATCGCCACCAGCCAGGGCAGCGCCATCAAGGACGCGAAGCGGGTGAAGCTCAATCCGCTGACGGCGAACGCCAGCAGGTTGGTCAGGTTGGATACCGGCAGCAGCACCGACGCGGTGTTCGACAGGTGGGTGCAGGCGTACACGTGCGGCCTGGGCCGGGCCCCGAGCCGGGCGGCGGTGGCGAATACCACCGGGGTGAGCAGCACGATCGTGGCGTCCAGGCTGAGCACCGCGGTGATCACCGACGCAACGGCGAACACGCAGGCCAGCAGCCTGCGGGGCCGTCCCGCCGCAGCGCGGGCCATGCAGGCCCCGCACGCGCGGAACAGCCCCTCGTCGTCGCACAGCTGAGCCAGGACCAGCACCGCGGCGAGAAAGCCGATCACCGGCCCCAGCCGCCCGGCCTCGGCGCGGGCGTGGCTCAGCGAGATCGCCCCGGTGCCGATGACCACGACGGCGGCCGGGACGGCGACGGCCGCCTCCGGCCGGCCCCACGGGCGTACCACCGCGCAGGCCAGCACCACCACGAGCAGGACGGCGGAGAGCGCTTCCGCGAGCGAGGCATTCAGGATCTGGATCTGGCCCGGTCATGCGAACCGCGCGCCGCGGGGACCGGTGCACGCGCCGGGCGGGGGATCACCGCGGTCTCCGGTTTCGGCGGGCGCCCGGTACAGCGAGGCGGCCGAGGGGTGCTTGCCCGCGTTCCCGCCCGTCTTGATGACCAGCTTCTTCGCGATCTCGGCGATGCGGACGCCGTTGTCCTTCAGCGCGCGGCCGAAGACGGCCATGTCGTCGCCGGTGACCTCCGGGCGTCCGCCATGGTTGCCCTTGCCCGCGGCGATGACCTGGCCCGCCAGGGTCTTCTCGCGGATGTAGCCGCGGTCGAGCCGGGCAGCGACGGCCAGAACGGCGAAGAGCATGGCACCCATGCCGCCCGGGTCGTAGACGCCAGTGAGCGGGCCGGTGAGGAGTTCGAGCTGGATGTCGCGGGCCTGCAGGGTCGCGGAGGGCGTCGTTGCGCGCGAGCGCGGGGACGAGGATGAAGCGGGCGGGTGTGGTACTTGATCGCGGTCTTGCCGCCGTGGGTGCGGCACGGACTCCCGGCGGGCACTTCGCGCTTCGGGCAGCCGTGGCGTTCTACAGCATTCGCGGCTTGACCGGGCGTCAGCTCCACGTGATCAGTCTCTCAGAAGCGCCTCTCAGAACCGCTGGGTTCTGAGAGGTCTTCTGCGAGCGAGCATCTGGGCAAAACGGACACGTTCCGGGGGCTCGCGGAACTCTCGTAACTGGTCCGCTTATGAGAGACGCGGGACGCGGCTCCGGGCTGGCGGGGCCGTCACCTGCCGTCGCTGACGCCGAGAACGGACCCCGGATAACAGGGGCACGATGCAGTTCAGGACCAGGCCCGGGCGCCGAGTTGTCCTCCATGCCGACGTGGCAGCGCTGGTAGATCTCGCCCTCGTGGCCGTGGGAGACGGTCCCGGCCCGGATGTCCGGCAGGTGGACGAGCCCGAAGACCAGGTGGCCGTATGATCCTGTGCCGGTTATGCGATAGTAAGCATTTACTGGTAATCATCAATATTCGATCCGCCATTATTCGCCCAGCGGACGGCAGCCCATGCGCTCTGTGCGTGATCGGACTCACCCGCGAGGCAGCATCGCGCAGGACATCGAGAGCCGGCACCCGTCATCGCCCAGATCGCGACCCGGCAGCCACCCGGTAGAGACGGGGCGGCGGGCGGGGCATGCCGCTGGACGGCGGCCCAAACCCGGTCCACGGGGGGGCCGGCGAGCCATGGCCGCTGGCCGGCGAGACCGGGGGCTGCAGGCCACCCGGCTTGTGGTCCTGTCCGGCCTGGTCACGCAGCTCGGCGCACACCCGGGAACCACCGGATCCGTTCCCCGGCAGCATATGAGGGAGTAAGCGATGGCCGATCGTCATCCCCCAGTCCAGGACTGGGCCACCGATTTCGACCACACCGACCCCGCGTGGACCGCCGACCCGTACCCGATCTGGGATGACCTGCGCCAGCGCTGCCCGGTCGCGCACACCGGCCGCTACGGCGGGGCCTGGCTGCCGGTCACCTACGACCTGATCCGCGAGGTCGCCCACGACACCGAGCACTTCACCTCCCGCTCGGTGGTGGTCAGCGAGCGGCGCCCCGGCCCGGATGACCTGCCCGCCCCCATCGGCATCTCGCCGCCGATCACCTCGGACCCGCCCTTCCACAAGCTGGCACGGCGGATGCTGCTGCCCGCCTTCGGCCGCAGATCGGTTGCCGCCCTCGAGCCGTTCACCCGGCAGCTGTGCCGCGCACTGCTCGACCAGACCACGGGCAACGTGGCTTTCGACGCGGCCGCCGAGTACGCCCAGCACATCCCGGTCCGGGTCATCGTCAGGTTCCTCGGCTTCCCGGAGTCCGACGCCGGCATTTTCCGCCGCTTCATCCACCAGGTGATGGAGGAGGTCGACACGACCGCCGAGGAACGCGAAGCGACGGCGGCGGAGCTGGACGACTACATAGACGCCCAGATCGGTGACCACATCGCCAGCCCCAGGGACGACCTCACCTCGTTTCTGCTCAGTGCGGAGATCGACCGCGCCCGGCTGTCCCGCGAGCACGTCCGGGGCACGATGATCTTGCTGATGATCGCCGGCATCGACACCACCTGGTCGGCGATCGGCGCGTCGCTGTGGCACCTGGCCCGGCACCCCGGCGACCGGCACCGCCTCGCCACCGAGCCAGCGCTGATGGACACCGGCGTCGAGGAACTGCTCCGCGCCTATGCGCCAGTCACGATGGCGCGCCTGGTGGCCAAAGACCTCGACTTCCACGGCCACCAGCTCGAGGAGGGTGACTGGCTGCTGCTCCCATTCCCTGCCGCCAACCGGGACGCGGGCGTGTTCGAGGATCCCGGCCGCGTCGACCTCGACCGGGCCGACTGCCGGCACGCCGCCTTCGGGATGGGCATCCACCGCTGCCTCGGCGCCCACCTGGCGACGATGGAACTGCGAGTCGCCCTGGAAGAATGGCTGGCCCGCTACCCGGACTTCGAGCTGGCCGACCCGGCTGCCGTCACCTGGTCCAGCGGCCAGGTTCGCGGCCCCCGCAGCCTCCCCGTCAAGGTCCAGTTACATGAGCAGGGCATGCCGTGTGCAGTTCGGTATGCAGATCGTCCGGGTCCGGGTCTGGATCTGGATCTGGGCATGCCTGGCGCCGGACGACCCCGGCTGAGCGGTGACCAGCGGGCCGGCTGCTGGCTTCTCGGCTCGAGCCTGTATCAGAAGCGGCGCGTGACCGCTCCGGCGCGGTTCCGGTTACGTACCGTGAGCGGGTCGCCGTAGTACTTGCCGAAAATCGGGCGGATATGGCCGACTGGACCGCCAAGGGCGTCACGGTCGTCGAAGAACCGCACGACGAG
>CAWDTK010000002.1:0-124662 GCA_963805255.1 uncultured Actinomycetes bacterium | reverse complement strand
GACCCCCGATGAGTACATGGGTGACGTTATCGGGGACCTCAACAGCCGGCGTGGCCAGATCCAGGCGATGGAGGAACGCTCCGGGGCCCGGGTCATCAAGGCTCACGTGCCGCTGTCGGAGATGTTCGGCTACGTGGGGGACCTGCGGAGCCGAACTCAGGGCCGGGCGGATTACACCATGCAGTTCGACTCTTATGCAGAGGTGCCGCCCAGCATTGCCAAGGAGATCATCGCGAAGGCACGGGGCGAATGATGCCGAGGTGCCGCACGGTATCAATCGCCAAGGAGATCATCGCCAAGGCCCGCGGCGAGTAGGCAGAAGAAACGTAAGGAAATCACGGCGCCCGAGAAAGCGCCTGGCCCCACTGCGGTGGGGCGGATCGCAACGAGGAGACACCAGTGGCGAAGGCCAAGTTCGAGCGGACCAAGCCGCACGTAAACATCGGCACCATTGGGCACATCGACCACGGCAAGACGACCCTGACCGCGGCGATCACCCGGGTGCTGCACGACAAGTATCCAGATCTCAACCCCTTCACGCCCTTCGACCAGATCGACAACGCGAAGGAAGAGAAGGAGCGCGGGATCACGATCTCGATCTCGCACGTCGAGTACCAGACCGAGAAGCGCCATTACGCCCACGTGGACTGCCCCGGTCACGCCGACTACATCAAGAACATGATCACGGGTGCCGCCCAGATGGACGGGGCGATCCTCGTCGTGGCGGCCACCGACGGCCCGATGCCGCAGACGCGCGAGCACGTGCTGCTCGCCCGTCAGGTCGGTGTGCCCTACATCGTCGTGGCGCTCAACAAGGCGGACATGGTCGATGACGAGGAGATCCTCGAGCTCGTCGAGCTGGAGGTCCGCGACCTGCTCACCGAGTACGAGTTCCCCGGCGACGACGTCCCCGTGGTCCGGGTGTCCGCGCTCAAGGCGCTTGAGGGCGACGCCCAGTGGGGCGCGAAGGTCGCGGAGCTGCTCGCCGCGTGCGACGAGAGCATCCCGCAGCCGGTGCGCGAGATCGAAAAGCCGTTCCTGATGCCCGTGGAGGATGTCTTCTCCATCACCGGCCGCGGCACCGTGGTGACCGGCCGGGTGGAGCGCGGTGTCATCAAGACCGGCGAGACCGTGGACATCATCGGCATCAAGGAGAAGCCGCAGACGACCACCGTCACCGGCGTGGAGATGTTCCGCAAGATCCTCGACGAGGGCCAGGCGGGTGACAACGTGGGGCTGCTGCTCCGCGGCATCAAGCGCGAGGACGTGGAGCGCGGCCAGGTCGTGATCAAGCCGGGCACCAACACCCCGCACACCTCGTTCGAGGGCCAGGTCTACATCCTGTCCAAGGACGAGGGTGGACGGCACACGCCGTTCTTCAACAACTACCGTCCGCAGTTCTACTTCCGGACCACGGACGTGACCGGCGTTGTCACCCTGCCTGAGGGCACGGAGATGGTGATGCCGGGCGACCGGACCGACATGCACGTTGAGCTGATCCAGCCCATCGCCATGGAGGAAGGGCTGCGTTTCGCGATCCGGGAAGGCGGCCGTACCGTCGGCGCCGGCCGGGTTACGAAGATCCTCAAGTAGCGGCTGTCACGGCGGCCGGACCGTTTCCGGCCCGGCCGCCGTGGCACGCCAGGGCACAGCGGCATCGGCACCACCGAAGCGAAGGAACAGGAAAAGGCCAATGGCGGGACAGAAGATCCGCATCCGGCTCAAGGCATATGACCACGAGGTCATCGATAACTCGGCGCGCAAGATCGTCGACACGGTGACCAGGACTGGCGCGCGCGTCGCGGGCCCTGTGCCGCTGCCTACCGAGAAGAACGTGTACTGCGTCATCCGCTCACCGCACAAGTACAAGGACTCGCGCGAGCACTTCGAGATGCGGACACACAAGCGGCTGATCGACATCATCGATCCGACGCCCAAGACGGTCGACTCGCTCATGCGCCTCGACCTGCCAGGCCGGCGTCGACATCGAGATCAAGCTCTGAGGAACGCACCGACATGGCCACACAGATGAAAGGCATCCTGGGCACCAAGCTCGGTATGACCCAGGTCTTCGACGATGCCGGGCAGGTGACTCCCGTTACCGTCGTCAAGGCCGGCCCGTGCGTCGTCACCGCCGTCCGCACGCCGGACCGTGACGGCTACTCCGCCGTCCAGTTCGGCTACGGCGAGATCGACCCGCGCAAGGTGACCAAGCCGATCGCGGGTATCTTCGCCGAGGCGGGCGTGACGCCGCGCCGGTTCCTGGCCGAGCTGCGCACGGATGACGCGTCCGAGTACCAGGTAGGCCAGGAGGTCACGGCCGAGGTCTTCGAGGCCGGGCAGCTCGTTGACGCCACCGGCACCAGCAAGGGCAAGGGCACGGCCGGTGTCATGAAGCGGCACGGCTTCAAGGGGCTCAGCTCCTCGCACGGCACCCAGCGCAAGCACCGCTCGCCCGGCGCCATCGGCGGGTGCGCCACCCCGGGCCGGGTCTTCAAGGGCGTACGCATGGCGGGCCGGATGGGCGCCGTCCGGACCACCGTGCAGAGCCTCGCGGTCCATTCGGTCGACATGGACCGCGGGCTGCTGCTGATCAAGGGAGCAGTGCCGGGAGCCGCGGGCGGCCTCATCCTGGTCCGCAGCGCCGCTAAGGCGCCGGCCACGAACGCGAGGGAGGCCTGATGACCGCCGTCACAGTGGTCGGCCCGTCCGGCAGCACGACCGAGACCGCCGAACTGCCCGACGAGATCTTCGACGCCAAGGTCAACATCCCGCTGATGCACCAGGTCGTGGTGGCACAGCTCGCGGCGGCCCGGCAGGGCACGCACGCCACCAGGACGCGCAGCCAGGTCCGCGGCGGAGGCAAGAAGCCGTACCGCCAGAAGGGCACCGGCCGGGCGCGGCAGGGTTCGCTGCGCGCCCCGCAGTACGCCGGCGGCGGCACGGTCCACGGCCCGCAGCCGCGTTCCTACGTGCAGCGGACGCCCAAGAAGATGAAGGCGGCCGCGCTGCGCGGCGCCCTGTCCGACCGGGCGCGGCACGGCCGGGTGCGGGTGGTGAGCGGATTCGTCGACGGCAGTGAGCCCCGGACGAGGGACGCGCTGGCCGTGCTGGGCTCGGCGACGGGTTCCGGCCGCGGCACCGCCGTGCTGGTCGTCGCGCGCCGCGACGACGAGCTGACCAGGAAGAGCCTGCGCAACGTCGTGGGCGTGCGCGTCCTCGCCGACACCCAGCTCAACACCTACGACGTGCTGGCCGCCGACCACGTGGTCTTCACCGCTGAGGCGCTGCGGGCGTTCGTCGGCCGCGGCAGCGCGACGGGTAGCGAGGAGGCAGCCCAGTGAAGGGCACCGACAATCCCAGGGACATCCTCTTGCGGCCGGTGATCTCCGAGAAGAGCTACGGCCTGCTCGATGAGGGGAAGTACACGTTCATCGTGGCGCCGGACGCCAACAAGACCCAGGTCCGCCTGGCGGTCGAGGAGGTCTTCGGCGTGAAGGTGACCGGCATCAACACCGTCAACCGGCGGGGCAAGCGCCGCCGCACCCGGGTCGGCTGGGGCAAGCGGCCGGACACCAAGCGGGCGATCGTCACCCTGGCGGAGGGCGACCGGATCGACATCTTCGGCGGCCCGGTCCGCTAGCGGCAGGCACGATACAGGAGATTTGAGCACTCATGGCTATCCGTAAGTACAAGCCGACCACGCCGGGCCGGCGCGGTGCCAGCGGCTCCGACTTCGCCGAGATCACCAGGGACGAGCCGGAGAAGTCGCTGGTGCGCCCGTTGCATTCGCAGGGTGGCAGGAATGTGCACGGCCGGATCACCACGCGGCACCAGGGCGGCGGCCACAAGCGCGCCTACCGGCTGATCGACTTCCGGCGGCACGACAAGGACGGCGTGCCGGCCAAGGTCGCGCACATCGAGTACGACCCGAACCGGACCGCCCGCATCGCGCTGCTGCACTACGCCGACGGCGAGAAGCGCTACATCATTGCCCCCCAGGGCCTGTCCCAGGGGGACCGGGTGGAGAACGGCGCCGGGGCGGACATCAAGCCCGGGAACTGCCTGCCGCTGCGCAACATCCCGACCGGCACCGTGGTGCACGCCATCGAGCTCCGGCCGGGCGGCGGCGCCAAGATCGCCCGGTCGGCCGGCTCCGGCGTGCAGCTACTCGCCAAGGAAGGCGGTTACGCCCAGCTCCGGATGCCCTCGGGCGAGATCCGGCGGGTGGACGTGAGCTGCCGCGCCACGGTCGGCGAGGTCGGCAACGCCGAGCAGGGCAACATCAAGCTCGGCAAGGCGGGACGCAACCGGTGGAAGGGCAAGCGCCCCTCCGTGCGCGGCGTCGCGATGAACCCGGTTGACCACCCGCTCGGCGGCGGCGAAGGCAAGAGCTCCGGCGGGCGCCATCCAGTCAGCCCATGGGGCCAGCCCGAAGGGCGCACCCGGCGGGCCAGCAAGCCCAGCGACCGGCTCATCAGCCGACGCCGCGGCAGGAAGAAGCGGTAGGACGCGGTGAGCGTTATCCGGAACCGGCTAGCGAGCCCGGGCCAGCGGCCCGGGCGAGCGGCTGGTGCGGGGATCAGACAGAACAAGAAGATGAAACAGGACTCCGGTTTTCCGGATAACGCGAGCCTGAGTGAAGGAACACTACGCGATGCCTCGTAGCCTTAAGAAAGGCCCTTTCGTCGACGATCATCTGATGAAGAAGGTCGAGACGCAGAACGAGAAGGGCAGCAAGAACGTCATCCGGACGTGGTCCCGGCGCTCGATGATCATCCCGGCGATGCTGGGCCACACGATCGCCGTCCACGATGGCCGTAAGCACATCCCGGTGTTCATCACCGAGTCGATGGTCGGCCACAAGCTCGGGGAGTTCGCGCCCACGCGGACGTTCCGCAGCCACGTGAAGGACGATCGGCGCAGCCGGCGCTAGATCGCGACGACGCAGAGACGGAGATACTGATGGAAGCGAGGGCAAAGGCGCGTTACGTGCGCGTCACGCCGCGGAAGGCCCGCCGCGTGGTGGACCTGATCCGCGGGATGCCCGCCGAGCAGGCACAGGCGGTGCTCGCCTTCGCGCCGCAGTCCGCCAGCGGTCCGGTCGGCAAGGTCCTGGCGAGCGCGATCGCCAATGCCGGGGTCAGCGACCGGCGGTTCGACCGTGGCGCGCTCGTCGTGAGCCGGGCATGGGTCGACGAGGGGCCGACGCTCAAGCGGTTCCGGCCGCGGGCCCAGGGCCGTGCCTACCGGATCAACAAGCGCACCAGCCACATCACGGTGATCGTCTCGGACGAGGCCGAAGGAGGGACCCGATAGTGGGACAGAAAGTGAACCCGCATGGGTTCCGGCTTGGCATCACCACCGACTTCAACAGCCGCTGGTACGCCAGCAAGCTGTACAAGGAATACGTCAAGGAAGATGTGGCGATCCGCCGCATGCTGCAGCGCGGCATGGAGCGGGCCGGCATCTCCAAGGTCGAGATCGAGCGGACCAGGGACCGCGTCCGGGTGGACATCCACACGGCGCGCCCGGGCATCGTCATCGGGCGCCGTGGCGCCGAGGCGGACCGCATCCGGACCGACCTGGAGAAGCTGACCGGCAAGCAGATCCAGCTCAACATCCTCGAGGTCAAGAACCCCGAGATCGACGCCCAGCTTGCCGCGCAGGGCGTCGCCGAGCAACTGTCCAGCCGGGTGTCCTTCCGGCGGGCCATGCGCAAGGCGATGCAGAGCGCGATGAAGGGCGGCGCCAAGGGCATCCGGGTGCAGTGCTCCGGCCGTCTCGGCGGAGCGGAGATGTCGCGCTCGGAGTTCTACCGCGAGGGGCGCGTACCGCTGCACACGCTGCGTGCCGACATTGACTACGGCTTCTACGAGGCGCGCACGACCTTCGGCCGCATCGGTGTGAAGGTCTGGATCTACAAGGGCGAGGCGCCCCCGACTCGCGCGGCCCGTGAGGCGGCCCAGGCCGCCCTGCGGGCCGGTGGCCCGCGCCGGGAGCGGCCGGGAGGTCCCGCGCCGCGCCGCCGTCCGGACCGCCGCGAGCGGGGTGACCGGCCCGACCGCGGCCCTGGCGGCCCGTCGGGTCCGTCGGGTCCCGCGGGCCCCGCGACCGCCCCGGCCGAGGCACCGGCAGCCGCCCCGGCGGGCCCTGCGGGCCCGACGGGTGCTGCGGGCACGGCGGGCGCAACCGGAGCGGAGGGCTAGGACATGCTCATTCCACGCAGGGTCAAGCACCGTAAGCAGCACCGGCCCTCCCGCAAGGGCGTGGCCAAGGGCGGCACGCACGTGGTCTTCGGCGAGTTCGGTATCCAGGCGCTCGAGCACTCGTACGTGACCAACCGGCAGATCGAGGCGGCCCGTATCGCGATGACCCGGCACATCCGCCGTGGCGGGAAGGTCTGGATCAACGTGTTCCCGGACCGGCCGCTGACCAAGAAGCCGGCCGAGACCCGGATGGGATCCGGCAAGGGATCACCCGAGTGGTGGATCGCCAACGTCAAGCCGGGCCGCGTGATGTTCGAGCTGTCTGGTGTGGCCGAGCCGGTCGCGCGGGAGGCGCTTCGCCGGGCGATCCACAAGCTCCCGATGAAGTGCAAGGTTGTTACGCGAGAGGGCGGTGAAGCTTGATGTCCACGCACAAGCTCCCGATGCTGTGCTCGCTGAGGAACTGCAAGGTTGTTACGCGAGAGGGCGGTGAAGCTTGATGTCCACGCACAAGCTCCCGATGCTGTGCTCGCTGAGGAACTGCAAGGTTGTTACGCGAGAGGGCGGTGAGGCGTGATGGCAATGGGCCTGACCGCCGCTGAGCTGCGGACGTCCACCGAGGACGAGCTGGGCAGCAAGCTGGCCGAGGCGAAGGAGGAGCTGTTCAACCTCCGCTTCCAGGGCGCCACCGGCCAGTTGGAGAACCACGGGCGGCTGCGCGCCGTCCGCAAGGAGATCGCCCGCATCTACACCGTGATGCGGGAGCGGGAACTGGGCATCGTCGTGGAGCTTCCGGACGAGGCCGCAGACGCCGGGGACCAGGAGGCGGACGCCAGTGAGTGAGAACACGCCGGCCGCAGCCGGAACGGCCGATAGGCGCGGCTATCGCAAGACTCGCGAGGGCCTCGTGACCAGCAGCAAGATGGACAAGACCGTCGTGGTCGAGGTTGAGGACCGCGTGAAGCACCCCAAGTACGGCAAGGTCATCCGCCGTACCAAGAAGTACCAGGCGCACGACGAGGCCAACGCTTGCGGCGTTGGCGACCGTGTGCTGCTGATGGAGACCCGGCCGCTGTCCGCCACCAAGCGGTGGCGCGTGGCCGAGATCCTCGAGAAGGCCAAGTAACAACTTCGCCGGCCACGATGCCCGGCGTGAGGAAGCAGGAGTTGACGTGATCCAGCAGGAGTCGCGGCTCAAGGTCGCCGACAACACGGGTGCGAAGGAGATCCTATGCATCCGTGTGCTCGGCGGTTCGGGCCGGCGATACGCGGGCATCGGCGACATCATCGTGGCTACCGTGAAGGACGCGCTTCCCGGTGCCGGCGTGAAGAAGGGCGACGTCGTCAAGGCGGTCGTCGTGCGCACCCGTAAGGAGCGGCGCCGCGGTGACGGCTCCTATATCCGCTTCGATGAGAACGCCGCGGTCCTGATCAGGGACGGCGGGGATCCCCGCGGTACCCGTATCTTCGGCCCGGTCGGCCGCGAGCTGCGCGAGAAGCGGTTCATGCGGATCATCTCGCTCGCGCCGGAGGTGCTCTAGTGAAGATCAAGAAGGGTGATCACGTGATCGTCGTGGCGGGCCGTGACCGCGGCCGCGAGGGCACGGTCATCGCCGTCTACCCCGACCGCCAGCGGGTGCTCGTCCAGGGCGTGAACATGGTGAAGAAGAACACCAAGGTCACCCAGGGCGTACGCGGCGCCAAGGAGGGCGGCATCGTCCACGCCGAAGCGCCGATCCACGTGAGCAACGTGCAGATCGTCGACCCGGACACGAAGAAGCCGGCCCGCGTCGGCTACCGCGTCGACTCCGGCGGCAAGAAGGTCCGGGTTGCCCGGCCGAGCGGTAAGGACATCTGATGCCAGCAGCGACGAGAGAGGCGACCACGGCGCCCCCCCCTGGGCAGGGCGTGCCGCGCCTCAAGGAGCGCTACCTCAGCGAGATCGGGCCGGCGCTCCGTGAGGAGTTCAAGTACGGCAACGTCATGCAGGTGCCGGGCCTGGCCAAGATCGTGGTCAACATGGGCGTCGGCGAGGCGGCCCGGGACGCCAAGCTGATCGAGGGCGCGGTCCGCGACCTGTCCCTCATCACCGGGCAGAAGCCGGCCGTGGCCCGGGCGAAGAAGTCCATCGCCCAGTTCAAGCTGCGCGAGGGCATGCCGATCGGGGCGCATGTGACGCTGCGGGGCACCCGGATGTGGGAGTTCGCCGACCGGCTGCTCACGATTGCGCTGCCGCGGATCCGTGACTTCCGCGGCCTGTCGCCCCGTCAGTTCGACGGCCGCGGCAACTACACGTTCGGCCTGACCGAGCAGCTGATGTTCCACGAGATCGACCCGGACCGGGTAGACCGGCAGCGCGGGATGGACATCACCTTCGTCACGACCGCAACCAACGATGAAGAGGGCCGCTCGCTGCTGCGGCGCCTCGGTTTCCCCTTCAGGGAGGGTTGATAGTGGCGAAGAAGGCGCTGGTCGTCAAGGCCAACCGGAAGCCGAAGTTCGCCGTGCGCGCCTACACGCGCTGCACGCGCTGCGGGCGGCCGCGTGCCGTGTACCGTAAGTTCGGCCTCTGCCGCATATGTTTCCGCTCGATGGCGCACCGCGGTGAGCTGCCGGGCATCACCAAGTCCAGCTGGTAGCCCACGGGCGGCCGCCGTGCCCCGGCGGCCGCCGATGAAGAAGTAAGACCAACCCTGGGTGCGCACCGCGCATCCACCGACCACACCGAAGGTCCGCACCGCCCGGGCAGGCAGCCCGGGCGGGGACGGAAACCGCGGTGAGGAGGGCCATCAGGCCATGACGATGACCGACCCGGTTGCAGACATGCTGACCCGTCTGCGTAACGCGAACGCCGCCTACCACGACACGGCGGCCATGCCGTACTCCAAGATCAAGTCCCGCATCGCCGAGATCCTCCAGCAGGAGGGGTACATCGCCGGCTGGTCGGTGGAGAGCGCCGAGGTGGGCAAGAAGCTGGTGGTCAGCCTCAAGTACGGCAACTCGCGCGAGCGCTCGATCGCCGGCATCAAGCGGGTGTCCAAACCGGGCTTGCGGGTGTACGCGAAGAAGGACAACCTGCCCCGGGTCCTGGGCGGCCTGGGCGTCGCGATCATCTCGACGTCCAACGGCCTGATGACCGACAAGCAGGCCAACAAGCGCGGCGTGGGCGGCGAAGTCCTCGCCTACGTCTGGTAAGAGGGGAGGCGGCTATGTCAAGGATCGGACGGCTCCCCATCACGGTGCCCGGCAACGTCGACGTCGCCATCGACGGGCGTGACGTGACCGTCCAGGGGCCCAAGGGAACCCTGAAGTATACCGTGCCCGAGCCGCTGACGGTCGTCCGCGACGACGGCTCGATCAAGGTCACCCGGCCCAGCGACGAGGGCGAGGTCCGTGCCCTGCACGGCCTGTCGCGCACGCTGATCGCCAACATGGTGACGGGTGTCACCGACGGCTACCGCAAGACGCTGGAGATCGTCGGCGTCGGGTACCGTGTGCAGGCCCGGGGGCAGGACCTGGAGTTCGCGCTCGGCTACAGCCACCCGGTGACGGTGACCCCCCCCGAGGGCATCACCTTCCGCGTCGAGGCGCCCACCCGGTTCACCGTCGAGGGCATCGACAAGCAGCAGGTGGGCGAGATCGCGGCGCAGATCCACAAGCTGCGTAAGCCCGACCCGTACAAGGGCAAGGGCGTGCGGTACCAGGGCGAGCAGATTCGCCGCAAGGTCGGGAAGGCTGGGAAGTAGCCATGGCTAGCACGAAGACCAGGTTGCGTGCGCGCAGCGGGCGGCGGCTGAGCGCCCGTGCCGCGTCGCAGGCCAAGCGGCATCTGCGGGTGCGTAAGAAGGTCACCGGCAGCCCGCAGCGGCCCCGGCTCGTGGTCAACCGCTCCGCGCGGCACATGTTCGCGCAGATCGTCGACGACACCGCGGGCCGCACGCTGGCGTCCGCGTCTTCGCTGGACGCCGGCATCCGCGGCGGCGACGGGGACAAGACGGCCAAGGCCCGCCAGGTCGGCGGACTGCTGGCCCAGCGGGCGGCCGGGGCAGGCATCACCACCGTGGTGTTCGACCGTGGTGGCTACGCCTACCACGGCCGGCTGGCGGCGCTCGCCGATGCCGCCCGGGAAGGCGGGCTGGATTTCTGATGGCCCGTGAACCTTATTCACGACTCGCTAGCGAACACGGGCCTCCTGGCCCGTCTGAGCGGCCAGTGCAGGTGTCATCGGCAGGAAGCACAGCGGGATCTTTGAATAACGCGAACTTTCTAATTGGACACTGCATGACTGAAATACCTGAGATGAGGATGAACTGATGCCAGGAGCTCCGCGGCGCGGCCCGGGCGGCGAGCGGCGTGAACGCCGTGACGACCGACGTGGAGGCGGGGCCGACAAGCAGCCGGCCTACCTCGAGCGCGTGGTCACCATCAACCGCGTGGCCAAGGTGGTCAAGGGCGGCCGCCGGTTCAGCTTCACCGCGCTCGTCGTGGTGGGCGACGCCAACGGCATGGTCGGCGTCGGATACGGCAAGGCCAAGGAGGTGCCCGCGGCGATCGCCAAGGGCGTCGAGGAGGCCAAGAAGCACTTCTTCCGGGTGCCGCGCATCGCCGGCACCATCCCGCACACGGTGCAGGGCGAAGACGCGGCCGGCGTCGTGCTGCTGAAGCCGGCCAGCCCGGGGACCGGCGTCATCGCCGGCGGCCCGGTGCGCGCCGTGCTCGAGTGCGCGGGCATCCATGACGTGCTCTCCCGCTCGCTCGGCTCCTCCAATCCGATCAACGTCGTGCACGCGACGGTGGCCGCGCTGAAGGGCCTGAGCCGGCCGGAGGAGATCGCGGCCAAGCGCGGCCTGCCCATCGAGGACGTCGCTCCGGCGGCGATGCTCCGGGCCCGCGCGGCCGCGGCGGCCGGCTAGGCGGGAGCAGCACCATGGCACAGTTGAAGGTCACCCAGATCAAGTCAGAGATCGGTGGCACGAGGCCGCAGCGGGACTCGCTGCGCTCGCTCGGCCTGAAGCGGATCGGGCAGGTTGTCCTCAAGCCGGACAAGCCCGAGTTCCGCGGCATGATCCAGGCCGTACGTCACCTGGTAAGCGTGGAGGAGGTCGACTGATATGCCAGCCGAGCCAGCGAATGCGCCAGCGAATGCGCCAGAGAATGCGCCAGAGAATGCGCCAGAGAATGCGCACGACACTCCGGAGGCCACCAGTAAGGCCGGGAACGCCAGTAAGCCCGCGGCGGAGCCCGCGTCGCCGGGCCCTTCAGGCCCTGCGAGCCGTGGCCTGAAGCTGCACCACCTCCGGCCGGCGCCGGGGGCACACATCGCGAAGACCCGGGTCGGGCGGGGTGCGGCCTCGAAGGGCAAGACCGCGGGCCGCGGCACCAAGGGCACGAGGGCACGGACCACGATGCGCCTGGGCTTCGAGGGCGGCCAGATGCCGCTGTACCGTCGCGTGCCGAAGCTCAAGGGCTTCTCCAACGCCGGTTTCGGCACCACCTATCAGGTGGTGAACACGGGCCGCCTCGCGGAGCTGTATCCCGCGGGCGGCGACGTGACCCCGGACGGCCTCGTGGCCAAGGGCGCCATCCGCAAAGGCGAGCGCGTCAAGGTGCTCGCCGACGGCGAGATCTCGGTGGCCCTGCGGGTGAGCGCGCACGCGTTCTCCGCGTCCGCCCGGGAGCGGATCGCCGGCGCGGGCGGGTCCGTCACGGAACTCTGAGCGACCGATCCTTTCGCCTTAGTAATTTCCGGAGCGCCCGCCGACGGCGGGCGCTCCGGCCTTCTGGAGAAGACAATGCCGGAACTGCCGGGTAGGATACGGAAGCCGCACGGCTGGGAGACATTGATCAATCGAACCGAGGACTGCGCATGCTGACCGCGTTCCTCCGGGCCTTCCGGACGCCAGACCTGCGCAAGAAGCTGCTCTTCACGATCGGCATCATCGCGCTGTTCCGGTTCGGGGCCGCGGTACCGACCCCCGGCATCTCCGAGAAGGCCATCACCACCTGTGCCGGGATCGAGGCCAGCAACGGCACCGCGCAGGGTGTCTACCAGCTCATCAACCTGCTGAGCGGCAACGCGCTGCTGCGGATGTCGGTGTTCGCGCTCGGCATCATGCCGTACATCACCGCCAGCATCATCCTCCAGCTGCTCACCGTGGTCATCCCGCGCCTGGAGGCGCTGAAGAACGAGGGCCAGGCGGGCACGGCCAAGATCACCCAGTACACCCGGTACCTCACCATCGGGCTGGGCGTGCTGCAGTCCACCGGCTACGTGGAGCTGGCCCGGTCCGGCCGCCTGTACCCGAACTGCAACACCCCCCTGATCCCCAACGCGTCGGTCTTCACGATCGCCACCATGGTGATCACCATGGTGTCCGGCACCGCCGTGATCATGTGGATGGGCGAGCTGATCACCGACCGCGGCGTCGGCAACGGCATGTCGATCCTCATCTTCACCCAGGTCATCGCGGTCATCCCCGGCGGCCTGCTGGAGATCTACCGCACCAAGTCGGCGTTCGTCACCGGGATCACCGTGATCGTGCTGGTCGCGATCGTCGCGTTCATCGTCTTCATGGAGCAGGCGCAGCGGCGGATCCCCGTGCAGTACGCCAAACGCATGGTCGGCCGGCGCATGTACGGCGGGACGTCCACCTACATCCCGCTGAAAGTCAACCAGGCCGGTGTCATCCCGGTCATCTTCGCCTCGTCCCTGCTGTACATCCCGCAACTGGCGGCGTCGCTGTTCGGGAACCAGGCCAAGCCACAGGGCTGGGTGGCGTGGATCGACCGCTACGTGGCCTCGACGGACTCGGCGTTCTACATGCTCGCCTTCTTCGTGCTGATCATCGGCTTCACCTACTTCTACGTCTCGATCACCTTCAACCCGGCCGAAGTCGCCGACAACATGAAGAAGTACGGCGGCTTCATCCCCGGTATCCGGCCCGGCCGGCCCACCGCCGAGTACCTGAGCTACGTGCTCACGCGCCTCACCGCGCCGGGCTCGCTCTACCTAGCGGTAATCGGCCTGATCCCGATGGTGGCGTTCGCGCTGATGAACGTGAGTAACGAGATACCGTTCGGCGGTACGAGCCTGCTGATCATGGTCGGTGTCGGCCTGGACACGGTGAAGCAGATCGAGAGCCAGTTGCAGCAGCGCAACTATGAGGGTTTCCTCCGATAGTGCGCATCGTCCTCGTTGGGCCTCCCGGAGCGGGCAAGGGGACACAGGCCCAATTCATAGCCTCACACCTGGCGATCCCGAAAATATCAACAGGTGACATCTTCCGGCACAATGTCACCAACGGGACACCGCTGGGCCGTCAGGCCAAGGAGTACATGGACCGCGGTGACCTGGTTCCTGACGAGGTCACCATCGCCATGGTCCGTGACCGGCTGGGTGAGGACGACGCGCAGGCCGGCTTTCTGCTGGACGGGTTCCCGCGGAACGTGCCGCAGGCCGAGACGCTGAAGAAGCTGCTTACCGACTGGGACACCCGGCTCACCGTGGTCCTCGAGCTGGTGGTGGACGAGGATGAGGTGGTCCGCCGGCTGTCCGGCCGCCGGACCTGCCGGCGGTGCGAGCGCGTCTGGCACATCCTCTTCGACCCGCCCACCCGGGACGGGATCTGCGACGCCTGCGGCGGCGAGCTCTTCCAGCGCGACGACGACCGCGAGGAGACGGTGCGGCACCGCCTCGAGGTCTACACCAAGCAGACCGCGCCGCTGGTCGCCTACTACGCCGACGAGGGAATCCTGATCGGGATCGACGCGACGGGGCCGGTGGAGGAGATCACCGAGCGGGCCCTGGCCGGGCTGCGGCCGTTCGCCCGCTGACACGTCCACTGACGAGATGGGAACGCGGATGCGGCCGAAGTCGGGGATAGAGATCAAGACCCCCGGGCAGATTCTGCTGATGCGCAAAGCGGGCCTGGTCGTGGCGCGCACGCTGGAGCTGCTCCGTGCGGCGGTCAAACCCGGCATCAGTACCGCTGACCTGGACGAGCTGGCCGAACGTGAGATCCGGGGGGCCGGCGCCACCCCCTCGTTCAAGGGCTACCACGGGTACCCGGCGTCGGTCTGCACGTCGGTCAACCAGGTCATCGTGCACGGAATCCCCCGCCCGGACACGGTGCTGCGCGAGGGCGACATCATCTCCATCGACTGCGGCGCCATCGTCGACGGCTGGCACGGCGACGCGGCCCTCACCATCGGCGTGGGGGAGATCGCCCCCGAGCTGACCCGGCTGCTCGAGGTGTGCGAGACCGCGCTGTGGCAGGGCCTGGCCCGGGCGCAGGCCGGCCGCCGGCTCACCGACGTATCCCACGCGGTGGAGGCATCCGTGCGGGGCGCGGGATCGTACGGGATCATCGAAGAGTACGTCGGGCACGGCATCGGCAGCGCCATGCACATGGAGCCGCCGGTGCCGAACTACGGCCGGCCGGGCCGTGGCCCGCGGCTGGCCGAGGGCATGGCCATCGCCGTCGAGCCGATGGTCGTCCTCGGCCGCGCCGAGACCGAGGTGCTGGATGACGATTGGACGGTCGTCAGCGCCGACGGAAGCTACGCGGCGCACTATGAGCACACCGTCGCGATCACCTCCGACGGCCCCTGGGTGCTGACGGCGCCGGACGGCGGCGCGGCCGGTTTCTCGGCCATCGGCCAGGCAGCGGTTGCCGGAAAGGCACCCGAGGATGCACTCTCAGAACAGAGGCTCCGCAGCTAATCGGAGCCGCGCCCGTCGCCCGTCGCCCGGAGCGACAGGTTGCGATAGGTGAGGAGGACGCCGATGCCGTCCGACGCACGGATCCGCGCCTCTGACGCTGACCGGGACCACGTTGTGTCGCTGCTTCAGGAGCACCACGCGGCCGGCCGGCTCACGGCCGAGGAGTTCGGTGACCGGATCGACCGGGCGCTGGCGGCCCGGACCCTCGGCGAACTCGATGAGCTGCTGGCCGACCTGCCGCACACCGACCTGCGCCGCTACACGCTGCCCGACGCCTCGCTGCACCGGCCGCCGGCGCAGGGGCTGCTCCCGGCGGCGGGCATAAAATCGTGGCCGCGTCGCTTGTAGTCGCCGTGGGCGGGCACCCTGAGCCGCCGGCCACCGCGCTGCCGGGCCCGTACGCTGGCGTGGATCCGTGCGAGCCGGTGAGTTCGCATTGGTGCCGCGTATCGCGTACACTCGCACACGGCCTGTGGGCTGTTCTTCTCGCGTAGCCTTACCGCGAAGCAACGTCTGCTCGGCCGTGCCGATCCTGTCGAGGCGGATTTGCGTCGGCGGGCACTGCGCGTCCGGCGAGGTGTAGGTCTCCGTGCCGTACCTGGCCAGGCAGCCCACTCAGGATATGTAGCAATGCAACGCCGTGCGCCACGCGCACGGCCGAGCCGGATAGCGAAACGCGGAGGACATGCCCAAGAAAGACGGCGCCATCGAGATTGAAGGCACGGTTGTCGAGTCTCTGCCAAACGCCTTCTTCAAGGTGGAGCTGGACAACGGGCACCAGGTTCTCGCTCACATCAGCGGGAAAATGCGGATGCACTACATCCGCATCCTGCCTGACGACCGGGTCGTGGTCGAGCTCAGTCCCTACGACCTGAGCCGCGGGCGGATCGTGTACCGGTACAAGTAAGCCGCGCAGCGAACAGCACGGTAAGAGGGCCGCTCACGCGACGGACCCATGAGGAGACGCAGGCCGTGAAGGTCAAGCCGAGTGTGAAGAAGATCTGCAGTAAGTGCCGGATCATCCGGCGGCACGGCCGGGTGATGGTCATCTGCTCAGATCCGCGGCACAAGCAGCGCCAGGGCTGAATTAAGCCAGGGCATCGACAACTAAACGCGTACCGCAGCTCCCTGGCCTGCTGGCCATGGAGCAACCCCCGGGGGAGGCCGGGGCTGGCTCGGGCAGGGTCAGGGAGCGGCGCGAAGGACCTCCCACTTACCGAAGGAGAACTGCCCGCCCATGGCACGCCTTGTCGGCGTTGACCTCCCCCGCGAGAAGCGGATGGAGGTCGCGCTCACCTACATCTACGGCATCGGCCGCACCCGGGCCCTGGAGACATTGAAGGCGACCGGCGTCAGTCCCGACGCCCGGGTCAGCCAGCTCGGCGAAGACGATCTGGTCCGCCTCCGTGACTGGATCGATGCGACCTACCGCGTCGAGGGCGACCTGCGCCGCGAGGTTCAGGCCGACATCCGGCGCAAGATCGAGATCGGCTGCTACCAGGGGATCCGGCATCGCCGGGGCCTGCCCGTGCACGGTCAGCGGACGCAGACCAACGCGCGCACCCGCAAGGGCAAGAAGAAGACCGTGGCTGGCAAGAAGAAGGCCGGCAAGAAGTAGTAGTCCGCGGACTCTGGCCTGAGGGTCAGGGTCTAAGACCGATCACCTCAGGAGTTAAGAGCAGATGCCGCCGAGGAGCCGCAACGCGGGCGCCAAGAAGGTGCGCCGCAAGGAGCGGAAGAACGTCGCTCATGGGCACGCCCATATCAGGAGCACGTTTAACAACACGATCGTCTCAATCACCGACCCGGCCGGAAACGTCATCTCGTGGGCGTCCTCCGGGCAGGTCGGGTTCAAGGGTTCGCGCAAGTCGACGCCGTTCGCCGCGCAGATGGCCGCCGAGGCCGCCGCGCGCCGGGCCATGGAGCACGGCATGCGCAAGGTCGACGTTTTCGTTAAGGGTCCCGGCTCGGGCAGGGAGACCGCCATCCGGTCGCTGCAGGCGACCGGCCTGGAGGTCGGCTCGATCCAGGACGTCACCCCGGTTCCGCACAATGGCTGCCGCCCGCCGAAGCGGCGCCGGGTCTGAGGGAGTTAAAGAGCAGATGGCTCGAGACACGGGCGCGGACTGCAAGCGCTGCCGCCGCGAGAAGATGAAGCTGTTCCTGAAGGGCGCTAAGTGCGACTCGCCGAAGTGCCCCATCGAGATCCGGCCCTACCCGCCGGGTGAGCACGGCAGGAACCGTCCGAAGGAGAGCGAGTACCTCCTTCAGATCCGCGAGAAGCAGAAGGCCCGCCGCATGTACGGCGTGCTGGAGCGGCAGTTCCACAACTACTACGAAGAGGCGACCCGCCGGCACGGCCGGACCGGCGACAACCTGCTCCAGATCCTGGAGAGCCGCCTGGACAACGTCGTGTACCGGGCGGGCTTTGCCAAGAGCCGCGACATGGCCCGACAGCTCGTCACGCACGGGCACCTCACGGTCAACGGCCGGAAGGTGGACATCCCGTCCTACCGGGTGTCCGAGAACGACATCGTTGAGGTCCGCCAGAAGTCGCGCGACATGACACCGTTCATCGTGGCGCAGGCCGAGGCCGGCGAGCGCCAGGTTCCGGCGTGGCTCGAGGTCGTCCCGGATCAGATGCGCATTCTCGTGCATGCGCTTCCGGTCCGCGCGCAGATCGACACGCAGGTTCAGGAACAGCTCATTGTTGAGCTTTACTCGAAGTAACTAATTGTCCGCCCGGCCACCAGCGCCGGGCGGAACCGGCGGCCATGCGGTCGCCGGGAAGATCGTGACGTCAAATAACGGGCGTCACGGGACAAGGTCGTGACGTCAAATAGCGGGCGTCGCGGGAAGGAAGGCACCACATGCTTATCGCTCAGCGTCCCACCCTGACGGAAGAGCAGATAGGTGATGCCCGGTCCAGGTTCGTCATCGAGCCGCTGGAGCCGGGTTTCGGGTACACGATCGGTAACTCGCTCCGCCGGACGCTGCTGTCGTCCATCCCCGGGGCGGCCGTCACCAGCATCCGGATCGAGGGAGTCCTGCATGAGTTCTCCACCGTGCCGGGCGTGAAGGAAGACGTCACCGACGTCATCCTCAACCTCAAGGGCCTGGTCGTCTCCTCCGAGCACGACGAGCCCGTGGTGATGTACCTGCGCAAGCAGGGGCCGGGTCAGGTCACCGCGGCGGACATCACCCCGCCGGCCGGGGTCGAGGTGTACAACCCCGAGCTGCACATCGCCGCCCTGAACGGCAAGGGCAAGCTCGAGATGGAGCTGACCGTCGAGCGCGGTCGCGGTTACGTGTCGGCCACCCAGAACAAGCAGCCCGGCCAGGAGATCGGCCGGGTGCCCATCGACTCGATCTACTCCCCGGTGACCCGGGTCAGCTACAAGGTCGAGGCCACCCGTGTCGAGCAGCGGACCGACTTCGACCGGCTGATCCTCGACGTGGAGACCAAGTCCTCCATCCGGCCGCGGGACGCGGTGGCGAGCGCCGGCAAGACGCTCGTTGAGCTGTTCGGGCTCGCGCGCGAGCTCAACGTCGACGCCGAGGGCATCGATGTGGGCCCGTCGCCCACGGACGCGGCCCTGGCCGCGGACCTGGCGCTGCCGATCGAAGACCTGAACCTCACCGTCCGCTCCTACAACTGCCTCAAGCGCGAGGGCATCCACACGGTCGGCGAGCTCGTGTCGCGCAGCGAGCAGGACCTCCTGGACATCCGCAACTTCGGTGCGAAGTCCATCGAGGAGGTCAAGCAGAAGCTGATCGACATGGGGCTGGCGCTCAAGGACTCCCCGCCCGGGTTCGACCCGAGCAGCGCGGTGGACAACTACGCGCCGGACGAGGACGACAGCTACGTCGAGACCGAGCAGTACTGACGTACCGCACAGCAAGCCAATAGGAAACCGAGAAGAGGAAACGAATGCCCGCGCCCACGAAAGGGCCGCGGCTGGGCGGAAGCTCGGCTCACCAGCGGCATATTCTTTCGAACCTGGCCACAGCGCTCTTCGAGCATGGGCGGATCACCACGACCGAGGCCAAGGCGCGCCGGCTGCGCCCGGTGGCCGAGCGCCTGATCACCTTCGCCAAGCGGGGCGACCTGCACGCGCGGCGGCAGGTGCTCACGGTCGTTTCCGATAAGGGAATCGTGCACTCGCTCTTCACCGAGATCGGGCCTGAGTTCTCTGAGCGTCACGGCGGCTACACCCGGATCACCAAGATCGGGCCGCGCAAGGGCGACAACGCCCCGATGGCCGTGATCGAGCTGGTCCGGGACGAAGTCACCTCCCGGCCGCGCCGCCGGATTCCGCCGGTCTCGGGACGAGGCTCCCGCCCCGGCGGCCAGCCCCACCGGGGCGGGAGCCGAGCCAGCTGCCGCCGAGAATGGCGAGGCGCCTGCGGCCAGCGCCGAGACGGCTGCACCGGCCGATGAGGCGACCGATGGTGCCGTGAGCACGGCGGAAGAGCCGGCCGCCGAGGGCGAGGAGCCCGAAGCGCCCGCTGCGGCTGACGACGAAGAGTCCGCCTGAGAAACAACACCGACAGATCACACCGGGAGATCACACCCCGACGGGCTGCCCCCCGCACGATGAGGGGGCAGCCCGTCGCTGCGTCTCTGGAGTCCAGGGCACGAGCCAGTGAGGCGAGCCAGCCAAATGAGCCCAGTGAAGTGAGCCCAGTGAAGTGAGCCCAGTGAAGTGAGCCCAGTGACGTGAGCCCAGTTAAGTGAGCCCAGTGACGTGAACCCAGTGACGTGAACCCAGTGACGTGAACCCAGTGACGTGAACCCAGTGACGTGAGCCCAGTGAAGTGAGCCCAGTGACGTGAACACGGACAAGGCGGATGCCGGGGCCGTGCCGCCGGGGCGGATCCGGATCGTGATCCGGCCTGCCCGGCTCTCGCGCGGCTGCGGCTGGACCTGACCTACGACGGTTCCGGCTTTTCCGGGTGGGCCAGCCAGCCCGGGCGGCGGACGGTGCAGGCGGTCACCGAAGAAGCGCTCGGCCGGGTGCTGCGGCTGCCCGCGGCCCCGCGCCTGACGGTCGCGGGCCGGACGGATGCGGGTGTGCACGCCCGGGGACAGGTGGCGCACGCCGACGTGGCCGCGGGCGCCTGGCTCGCCGCGGCGGACGGCGCGGTTCGCACGCTGGCCAGCGTGCTGCCGCCCGATGTGCGGCCGCGCGGCCTGGCGCCGGCGCCGGACGGATTTGACGCGCGGTTCTCCGCGCTCTGGCGCCGGTACTCCTACCGGGTCAGCGACGAACGCGCGGCAGCTGATCCGCTGCGCCGGAACGAGACGCTGTGGTACCCGCGCCGCCTCAGCGTGGACCGGATGAATGCCGCGGCCGCCGCGTTGCTCGGTGAGCACGATTTCGCCGCCTTCTGCCGCCGCCGCGAGGGAGCGACCACGGTCCGGCGGCTGCTCCGGCTCGACTGGGCGCGTGACGACGACGGGGTGGCGGTGGCGACGGTGGTGGCCGACGCCTTCTGCCACAACATGGTGCGCGCCCTCGTCGGGGCGCTGCTCGCGGTGGGTGAGGACCGCCGGGACCCGGGCTGGCCGAGGCAGGTGCTCGCGGCGGCGGTCCGGGACCACGCCGTGCACGTCGTGCCGCCCCACGGCCTGTGCCTGGCCGAGGTACGCTATCCGCCGCCTGGGGAACTCGCCGCCCGCGCCAGCGCGACCCGCCGGCTGCGTAGCCGGGTACGGTCCGGGCCTCCGGCCTGACGCTATCCGGGAATTCCCGTCCGCTGTCCGGGAGTTCCCGTGACCTCCGGATGGCCGCTCACCATGCGGTTGCTCAGGGCGATGTTGGCGCTGCCGGAAATGAGGCCGGAGGCGAACTGCTCCAGCTGGGCCCGCTGGGTCTCGGTCGACGGTGCCTTGAGGTTCGCGAACTCCGCCCAGATCAGGATCAGGTAGTGGCCCTTGTACTCGGCCTGCACGACGCCGGTTCCCTGGCTCAGGTTGCGGGTCGGCCCGGCCTCGCCGTCCAGCGGGGTGACGAAGTCGTTCGCCCCGGAGGCGTTCCCGGCCTTGGCGGCGTCGTTGGCGCTGGAAAGGTTCACCACGCCAACGGTGCCCATCATGGTCTGGCTGCCGGATATGTAGCTCGCCCGGACCACCTGCGAGCAGCCGTCGACCTTGGCCGCGTTCTCCAGCTGGGTGCCGAACAGCGCCTGATTGCAGTCGGTGTCGGCCCGGTCCGTGGTCCGGACGAACGAACTGCCGTTGATCAGGAACTGGGCCGGATACGGCTCGGCGACGGTCAGCGGCGCCGGGTCAGTGGCCCGGCTGGTGATATAGCCCCACTTGCCGAGCCTCGATGCGCCCGACGTGCCCAGCGAGCCCGACGCGGTGGGGGTCGGGAGCTTGGGCACGGATAGGCCCGGGGAAGATCCCGCGGTCGCGCCGGATTGGTGCGAATGACTACTCAGCAAGGTATAGGCGACCGCCGCGAGAGCGGCGATCAGCACCACGGACGCCGCGGCTGCCAGGACGGTCTTGGCCCGGGGGCCGCGGGCCGCCTTCCCGGCCGTCGCGCCGCGACCACGGCCGCTGGGCCCGCTGGCCCCGGCGGGCCCGCCATCCGCTGATTGGCTGGCCGTTCCCTTCCGTTCGCGACCGCCCCAGCGGCGGCGATTCCCTCGGCCGCCGTCCTCTTCCCCGCCGGGCCCACCGGGTCCGCCGGGCCCACCGGGTTCCGGCTCGTCGGGGGAGTCGCCGTAGGTGGGGTAATCGACTGATTCCCACCGCTGCGCGTCCCGGCCGGCGATGGCGAAGTCGGCGCGGTCGTAGCCATCCGCGTGATGGCTGTTTCCCTCGTGGCCGCTGCCGTCGTCGCCGTGGTACTCGTCGGGGCCGTGCCAGTCGCCGTGCTCACCCGGGCTGTGCCAGTCGCCGTTCTCGTCCGGGCTGTGCCAGTCGCCGTTCTCGTCCGGGCTGTGCCACTCGCCGTTCTCGTCCGGGCTGTGCCACTCGCCGTTCTCGTCCCACTGGCCGTACGGCGCGTCCCACTGTCCGCTGCCCTCCCCCCAGGGCTGGGGGGAGGCGGCCTCATCCTGGCCCCAGTGCTCGCCTTGGCCCCAGTGCTCCCCCTGATGTCCAGTTGACTCCCACTGGGCGACGGGAGCGGCGTCCCACCCCCCGCTTGCGGCCGGGGAGTCCCGCTGTCCCTGGCGGGCGCCCGCCTGCCCGCCCCGGGTGGCGGTGCTGTCGCTCCAGGCGTCGAAATCGTCTTGCGGGTAGACCGGGTCGGGCTGCCCCGGCACCGGCGGAAAACCGCGGGCGGGACCGCGCGACGCCGCGCCGTGGCCCTGCGCGGCATCGCCGCCGTAATCGTCCTCGCCCTGGACAGCGGCCCATTCGCCGGTGCCGTAACCCGCTTTGTCGTCACCCGCGCCATCGTGGGGGGCGCCGCCGGGCATACCCGGGCCGCCGTCCGCCGGCTCAAGGGCCATGCGAGCCGGATATGACCGAGGCCGCCCGGACCGCTGGCTCTGCCAGCCGGTCGGCGTGCGGGAGCCTTCAGTGCCCCGGTATCCCATAAGAGCGAGATTAGCGTCCTGCTCTGGCGCGGCAAGGTGGTCGCGATATTTTTCCGCTGCGCTTAAGCACTGGACGCCTCTCCGGCGGTCTCCAGCCACAGCTTCCCCCGGCAGGGGGCCGCCGCGGGCCTCCAGACGGCTTCCGGCCGGGCCGCTAGCGCCGTAATCCAGTTACTTTGCAAAAGACGCTGGACAGCGAGTATTCTTTGCATTCGCGTCCATGTGTTGTGAGCATGCACGTGGCGCCCGGGCAGGCGTTTCCGTCTGCGGTTGCGGCCGGTGCGGCGGGCTTCCCTCGGGTGGCCGCCGCGGCACGGGCCCCTGACCTTCAGTCCCACATGCGAAAGGCTCGACTGTGCGCACGTTCAGCCCGAAGGACAGTGACATCACGCGGCAGTGGCACGTTATTGACGCGTCCGGTGTCGTTCTCGGCCGGCTGGCCAGCCAGGCGGCCGTGCTGCTGCGCGGCAAGCACAAGCCGATCTTCGCCCCGCACGTGGACACCGGGGACTTCGTGATCGTCATCAACGCGGACAAGGTCGCCCTCAGCGGCAACAAACTGGAGCAGAAGCAGGCGTACCGGCACTCCGGTTACCCGGGCGGTCTGCGGTCGGTAAGCTACGGCGAACTGATGGAGAAGCACCCCGAGCGCGCGGTCGAGAAGGCGGTGCGGGGCATGCTGCCGAAGAACTCGCTCGGCCGGAAGACGCTCCGCAAGCTCAAGGTGTACGCGGGGCCCGATCACCCGCACCAGGCCCAGCAGCCCGTGCCGTTCGAGATCACCCAGGTTCCGCAGTAAAGACCAGCCCACGCAGCGCAGGCACCGCGGGCCTGGTCCCGCGGCGCGCAGATGACAGCCGAGCAGCCGATCGCTCCCGGCAAGGAAGTACGAGGAAGTAACCGTGGCTGAGCCCACAGGGGTAGACACGCCCGTCGATGACGCAGGCGCGGAAGGCGTGGACTTCGGTGAGTACGAGGGAGACGACGTTCCCGCCGAGTACACCAGTGAGACGCCCGCGGACGCTCCCGGTCAGGGGACGGCGCGCCGTCCGGTGACGACCGGCCAGAGCGCCGGAACCGGACGCCGCAAGGAAGCGATCGCGAGGGTCCGCATCGTTCCCGGTACGGGGCAGTGGCAGATCAACGGCCGGACGCTGGAGGGGTACTTCCCCAACAAGGTCCATCAGCAGATCGTCGGTGAGCCGCTGGTCACCCTGGGCGCGGAGAACCAGTTCGACGTGATCGCCCGCATCAGCGGGGGCGGGGTCACCGGGCAGGCCGGCGCGCTGCGGCTCGGTGTCGCGCGGGCGCTCATCCTGATTGACGCGGAGAACCGCCCGGCGCTGAAGAAGGCCGGGTTCCTGACCCGTGACGCGCGGGTGAAGGAGCGCAAGAAGTACGGCCTGAAGAAGGCCCGCAAGGCGCCGCAGTACTCCAAGCGCTAACGTCGCGCGTCTTTCAAGATAACCGGGAACCTTGCGGAGCGGGGGCGTAACCTCATGGGCCGGCTATTCGGTACTGACGGTGTCCGCGGCCTTGCTGGTCGTGATCTTACGGCGCGCTTGGCGCTTGACCTCTCGGTGGCCGCCGCGCACGAACTCGGGCGCTCCCGCGCGGCCGGCTCAGCGAGGCGTCCGCGCGCGGTAGTGGGCCGGGACCCCCGGGCCTCGGGTGAGTTCCTCGAGGCGGCCGTCGTCGCCGGGCTGGCCAGTTCCGGCGTGGACGTGCTCCGCCTGGGCGTTCTCCCCACGCCCGCCGTGGCCTACCTGGCCAAGGCGCTGGATGCCGACTTCGGCGTGGTCCTGTCGGCCAGCCACAACCCGGCCCCGGACAACGGCATCAAGTTTTTCGCGCGCGGCGGGCTGAAGCTGCCGGACGCCGTGGAAGACCGGATCGAGGACCTTCTCGAGCCGGGCCGGCCGGAGGAGCCACCCGCTGACGGTTTCGGGCGGGTCGTCGACGCCCAGGCCGACCAGGAACATTACCTGGATCATCTGCTGGCCTCCCTGACCGGTGTCCCGCACCCGGCCAGGCCACCGCTGGCCGGCCTGCGCGTGGTCGTCGACTGCGCGCACGGGGCCGCCTACGCCACCGCGCCGGAGGCGCTCCGCCGGGCGGGCGCCGAGGTCATCGCGATCGGCGTGGAACCCGACGGCCACAACATCAATCAGGGCTGCGGATCGACCTGCCTGGACGCCGTGTCCGCCGCCGTGCTGGCCCAGGGCGCAGACGCCGGCATCGCGCACGACGGTGATGCTGACCGGTGCCTGGCCGTCGACGCCGACGGCCAGGTGGTAGACGGCGACCAGATCCTCGCGGTCCTCGCGACCGACCTGAAGGACGAAGGCCAACTCGCCGGGGACACGGTTGTCGTCACCGTCATGTCGAACCTGGGCTTCCGCATGGCCATGGCCGACGCGGGCATCCACGTCGCCGAGACGCCGGTCGGGGACCGGTACGTGCTGGAGGCCATGCTCGCCGGGCATCACGTCCTGGGTGGCGAGCAATCGGGGCACATCATCCTCGGCGACCACGCGACGACCGGAGACGGCATCCTCACCGCCCTGCACCTGCTCGCGGTGCTGGCCCGCCGCGGCGTGACGCTGGCCGAGGCGGTCAAGGTCATGACCAGGTACCCGCAGGTGCTGATCAATGTCCCGGGCGACAAGGCACGCGCGTCCGCCTCGCCGGAGGTGGCCCGGGCCGTCGAGTCGGCCCGGGACGAGCTGGGGGCCTCGGGCCGGATCCTGGTCCGGCCGAGCGGCACTGAACGCGCCGTCCGGGTGATGGTTGAAGCCGTCGACACTCACCAGGCGGAAGATGTAGCCCGCCGCGTCGCCGACGTAATCCACACCGCCCTCGCCTGAGTTGCAGACCCCAGCAAAGTCTGCTACCGGCCCAGCGACCCCGGCCGCAGGCCGGGTGAGCGGCCGGTGCTGCCGGCGAGCACCCCCGCAGACCTACGGCGAGACGCTCGTACCGGCCCGGCGAGTCCGGGCCTCCGGCCCGGGTGAGCGGCCGGTGTATCGGCGAGCACCGCAGCGGGGGGTTCCAGGGGGTCGCCCCCGGGCCAATACAGTTGATTCGTGATCGTGGGCATTGGCATCGACATCGTGGACGTCGCGCGCCTCGCGGCCGCGCTGAACCGCACCCCGGGACTGGCCGGGCGCCTGTTCGCGGACGGTGAACGCGGGCTGCCGGTAGCCTCGCTGGCGGCCCGTTTCGCCGCCAAGGAAGCCGTGGCCAAGGCGCTCGGCGCGCCGGCCGGGCTGCGGTGGACCGACGCCGAGGTGGTCCCGGAACGCAGTGGCCGGCCATCGCTGCGGACGCGGGGCACGGTCGCCGCGGCGGCGAGCCGGCTGGGCGTGGCGCGATGGCACCTGTCCCTCAGCCACGACGCAGGCGCCGCCGTGGCCATGGTCATGGCCGAAGGGGCCACGGTGACAAGCCCGTCCGAAGGGTAGGCATTCCTCATGCGCGATGCTCACGGCGTGGCCAAGGTCCGCGCGGCCGAAGGCGAACTGATGGCCACACTGCCCTATGGTGCCCTCATGCAGCGCGCGGCGGCGGGGCTCGCCTCGGTGTGCGCGATGCTTCTCGGCCGGGTCTACGGATCGCGGGTCGTCGTGCTGACCGGCAGCGGCGACAACGGGGGGGACGCGCTCTACGCCGGCGCGCACCTGGCCCGGCGCGGCGCGGCGGTGCTGGCGGTCGCCGCGGGGGCGCGGACCCACGAGGGCGGCGCGGCCGCGCTGCGCGCATCCGGCGGCCGCATCGTCACCAGCGCCGACCCGGCCGTCGAGCCCGCGATCAACCGGGCCGGCCTTATCCTCGACGGGATGCTCGGCATCGGCGGCAAGGGCGGCCTGCGGGACCCGTACGCGGCCCTGGCCGCCCTGGCCGCGCGTTCCGCCGCGACCGTGGTCGCCGTGGACCTGCCCAGCGGCATCGACGCCGACACGGGCGCGGTCGACGGCCCGGCCGTCCGCGCGGACGTCACCGTCACCTTCGGCACGTGGAAGCCGGGCCTGCTCGTCGATCCCGGCGCCGCCCACGCCGGTGTGGTCGAGCTGGTCGACATCGGCCTGGGACCCCACCTGGACGCGCCCGACGTCGTCTCCGCGCAGGCCGCGGACGTCGCCGCGATGCTGCCGTCGCCCACGGCCGATTCCGACAAGTACCGCCGGGGCGTCATCGGTGTCGTGTCCGGCAGCGAGCAGTTCACCGGGGCGGCCGTGCTGTCTGTGGGCGGCGCCATCCGGGGCGGCGCGGGGATGGTCCGGTTCATCTCCGCCCAGCCGGCGGTCGACGTCGTCCGGCAGTGGTGGCCGGAGACCGTGATCACCGTTCTCCCGCCCGAGCCCGCCGGGGGCGGCAGCCGGTTCGCCGGCACCGCGGCGGAAGATTTTCTCGCCTCGGCCGGCCGCGTGCAGGCCTGGGTGGCCGGTCCCGGCATGGGCACGGGCGACGACGCCGCCGAGCTGCTCCGCGCGGTGCTCCGGACCGACCTGCCGGTTCTCGTCGACGCGGACGGCCTGACCGTGCTGGCGGCCCACCGTGATCTGCTGCCGCGCCAGGCGCCCACGCTGATCACGCCGCACGCGGGCGAGCTCGCGCGCCTCACCGGCGCCGACCGGGGTGACATCGAGGCCCAGCGCCTTCAGCACGCGCGGGAGGCGGCCCGCCAGCTCGGGGTCACGGTCCTGCTCAAGGGCTCCACGACCGTCATCAGCTCACCGCCCGGATCATCCGGGCACCGGCCCGGCGAGCCCAGCGAGCCCGACCTGGTCAACTCCACCGGGACACCCTGGCTGGCGACCGCGGGAACCGGTGACGTCCTGTCCGGCCTGGCCGGCTCGCTGCTCGCGCAGGGTCTGGCCCCGGCCGGAGCCGCCCTGGCGGCCGCGTTCCTGCACGGCGTCGCGGCCCGCCGTGCGGCCGCCGGTGATCCGGACGGCGCCGTGCCCGATGCCGGGACGGTGGTGGACGAAGCCGCCGGGGACGGGTCGTCGATCGACGGTGCGCCCATCGGTGCCGCCGACGTCGTCCGGGCGCTGCCGGGGGCCATTCGCGCCATCAGAGCGTGATTTCCAGCCGAACGGACGTACCGCGAGCGTACGGCGCAGCGGCCGGAGCCTGGCAGACTTGACGTTCATGGACGGCCCCGGGGAGACATATCACGCGCAGGCGCCGGTCGACCTGACCGCCATCGCCCGCAACGTGGCGGTTTTGCGGCAGCGGATGAACGGCAGCCTGGTCATGGCCGTCGTCAAGGCCGACGGGTACGGCCACGGCATCACCCAGGCCGGCCGGGCGGCCGTCGCCGGCGGCGCGGACTGGCTCGGCGTCGTGCACGTCGCGGAGGCCCTGCGGCTGCGCCAGGCCGGGATCACGGTCCCGGTGCTGTGCCTGATGGCGCTGGCCGAGGACGCGCACGCCGACGCCATCACGGCCGGGGTCGACCTGACCGCGGGGACGGTTTCGCTGGTATGGCAGATCGCGGCCGCGGCCGTGCGGGCCGGGCGCCCGGCCCGGCTCCAGCTCAAGACCGACACTGGGCTCAGCCGGGGCGGTGCGACCAAGGCCGAATGGCCCGCGGTCGTCGACGCAGCCCTGGCCGCCCAGGCGGACGGCCAGCTCCGGGTCACCGGCCTGTGGTCCCATTTCGCCTGCGCCGATGAGCCCGGGCACCCGTCGGTCGCCGCTCAGCTCGCGCGGTTCGGTGAGGCGGCCGATTACGCGGAGAAGGCCGGCCTGACACCCGAGGTCAGGCACATCGCCAACACCGCGGGCGCGCTGACCGCCCCGCAGTCCCGGCTAGACCTGGTGCGGCTGGGCGGCGCCATCTACGGCCTGTCCACCCTGCCGGGCGGCGCCCCCGGCTGGCTGCGGCCGGCCATGACGCTGACCGCGCGGCTGGCCCAGGTGAAACGAGTGCCGCCGGGTACCGGGGTGTCCTACGGCCACCGCTACGTCACCACCGCGGAGACCACGCTCGGCGTGGTGCCGCTCGGCTACGCCGACGGCGTGCCGCGCGGCGCGGCGGGCCGTGCCCTGATCCAGGCGCGCGGCTGCCGGTGGCGCATCGCCGGGACGGTCTGCATGGACCAGTTCGTCGTCGACTTCGGCGACGAGCCGGTCTCGGCCGGCGATGAGGTCGTGCTCTTCGGCCCCGGCGACGGCGGCGAGCCCACGGCCCAGGAGTGGGGCGAGGCGCTCGGCACCATTTCCTATGAGATCGTCACCGGAATCGGGGCGCGGGTGCCCCGGTCCTACGCCGGCGTCGGGCCCGGCGGCCCGGAGGGAGCCGTCGATGCGTGATCAGGTCGAGGTGGCGACGGCCGACGACATGCGCGGTCTTGGCCGCCGTCTCGCCGCCGGCCTGCGCGCGGGTGATCTGCTGGTGCTCAGCGGGCCGCTCGGCGCCGGTAAGACGACCCTGGTCCAGGGCATCGGTGACGGCCTGGGCGTGCGCGGGCCCGTCACGTCGCCGACGTTCGTGATCGCCCGCGTTCACCCGTCGCTGTGCGGCGGGCCGGCCCTGGTGCACGCCGACGCGTACCGCCTCGGCGGTGCCGCCGAGATCGACGATCTCGACCTGGACTCCGGCGCGGCCAGCTCGGTGACCGCCGTCGAGTGGGGCGAGGGCCTGGCCGAGGGACTGTCCGACGACCGGCTGGAGATCTCGATCGAGCTCTCCGGCGACACCCGGACGGTACGGATCAGCGGGGTGGGCTCCCGCTGGGCCGGTGCCGCCCTCGCGCCCGCCTGATCCGGGCCGCCTGGTCCGGGCCGTCTGATCCGGGCCGCCTGATCCGGGCCGCCTGGCCTGGGCCGCCTGGCCTGGGCTGTCTGGCCCGGGCCGTCTGGCCCGGGCCGCCTGGCCCGGGCCGCCTGGCCCGGGCCGCGCCCGGCCTGCCCCGGGAAACCGCCGCGCGTCCGGTGGCGGGTGCCATAGGATCGTCCGGGTCTGATTCCTTCCCCGGAGGCGCGCTGTGACAGAGCAGGGGTCACTTTTGCCACGTCCGCCGGCCGATCCCGCGCCGGAGCGGCCCGACGACGTCGCACCCGCGGACTGGCCGGCTCGCCATCCGCGCCGCCGCAGCCGGGGGAACCGGGGAAACCGGCACGGCCCGCTGACCTGGGCGGTGTCGGCCGCGGTCGTCATCGTCATCGCCGTGGTGGTCGTGGTCCTGGTCATCCCGGGCGGCCCGGGCCCGGCGACGGTCACCCCGGGTTCGCTTATCACCACGTTCCTGCCGGGTGAGATCCAGAAGGTGCCGAGCGCGTGCCCGGCGGTCCCCGCGGCCACCCTGGACAGCTATCTTCCCAGTAAGCCCAAGGTTGCGGCGCCGCCGCCGCTCGACGGCGTGCTGGACAGCCAGTGCGACTGGACCCTGGACGCCCGTCCCGTCTACCGGCTGCTCCAGCTCGGCATCCAGGCCTACACGCCCAACGGCCTGGCCAGCGGGAACGGCAGCGCGACGTTCGCCGCCATCGACGCGTACGCCGAGGCCATGCAGGCCAAGCAGGACCCGCCCGCCGCGACCGGTGGCCCCCGCGCGCAGGTCACCACGGTGCCGGGGCTGGGGACGGCGGCGTTCACCGCGACTCAGGTCTATCAGGTGGGCGGGGCCACCACTGACGTTGCCACCACGGTCATCCGCTACCGCAACGTGGTGATCACCGCCACGCTGAACGGGCTCGACCGCTCCAACCGCGGCGGGTACGGGCCGGTGTCGGTGAGCCAGCTTTCGGCCGGGTCGCTCGCCGTCGCTCGCGCCGCGTTCGCCAAGCTGACCTGAGCGCGGGCGGGCCAGACCAGTATCCCGCTCAGTACCCGCGGCGGATCAGGATCGACCAGCCGCGGTCCAGTGGCTGCGTCAGCACATGATCATGCGACTTCATCAGGCACCACGCGGGCACGTCGTTCTCGGCGGCCGGATCATCGGCCAGTACGGCGATGATCCCTCCGATCGGCACCTCGTGGATGCGTTCCGCCAGCATGATGATCGGGATGGGGCACTTACGGCCCAGGGCGTCGATCGTCAGCAGGGGAGTGGGGCCCGCCGGGCTCGCGCGGTCCGCCGGATCGTCCGTGGCCGGATCCAGCCTGCCCTCGCCCGCCGGCCGGATCATGTCGTGTGGCGGCACGGCCGTAGCCGACGCGGCCGTGGCCGGCGCGCTGCGTCCGGCGGTACGGCCAAACCAGTGGTTGCTCATGCGATCACGCCCACAGAGTCCATCATGCCCTGACACTTGTGTCGTGCGCTCAACAATACGGTTTGAAACCGGTCGACTTCAATTCGTTATGAATTATCCCTTCGGGTTTTCCGCCCGGGCCGGCCGGGCGCCCATCGGCCCGCGTCACGGGTCCGGTGCGAGAAAAACGCCGGGGGTCTCCGACGTCAGGCGGCGGAAGCGCGATACTGTTTCCACGACACGCTGTAGAAGGACGTTGAGCACCGGCTCCCTGAGCCGGGGCGACCCCGCCCGGAAGGCATTCCGTTGACTCCCATCCGCCCCGCTCCGCGCAGCGGACGCGCAGGCAGGCCGCGCCGCTGGGTGCCGCGCGCGGCCGCCCTGGCCGTGGTGCTGGTCGCGCTGACCGGCTGTACGAACGACACGTTCACGCGTCTGGGCTTCCCGAACCCCATTACCCAGCAGGGGCAGGTCACGCTGCATCTCTGGCAGGGCTCATGGATCGCCGGCCTGATCGTCGCGTGCGTGGTGTGGGGACTGATCCTGTGGGCGGTGATCTTCCACCGTAAGCGGGGCGACCGGCTCCCCCCGCAGGTCCGGTACAACCTCCCGATCGAAATCCTGTACACGGCGCTGCCGTTCGTGCTCATCGCCGTGCTCTTCTACTACACGGCCAAGGACGAGAACTACATCGACAATCTGTCCTCCAACCCGAACGTGACGGTCAACGTCGTCGGCTACCAGTGGAGCTGGGAGTTCCAGTACCCGCAGTACAACGTCAAGGACGACGGCGTGATGTACCCGGGGCCGCTGCCGCTGCTCGAGCTGCCGACCGGCGAGACCGTGCGGTTCAACCTCACCTCGCCCGATGTGATCCACTCGTTCTGGGTGCCGGAGTTCCTGTTCAAGCGGGACGTCATCCCCGGCCACCCGAACCATTTCGAGGTCACGCTGACGAAGACCGGCACGTACCTTGGCCACTGCAGTGAACTGTGCGGGCTCTACCACAGCCGCATGCTGTTCACGCTGAAGGTGGTGCCCCCGGGCCAGTTCCGGCAGTGGATCTCATCGCGGCAGGCGTCCTCCAATTCGTCATCCGGCGGGCAGCCCGCGGCGAAGACGGCATTCAGGAGTGGTGTTTAGTGAGCACGATCGAACGGCAGCCGCCCACCGGCATGCCGCTCATCCCGCGGCAGCGCACCGAGCGTAAGGGCTCGATCCTGGCGGGCTGGGCGTCGTCGACGGACCACAAGGTCATCGGGTACATGTACCTGATCACCTCGTTCGTTTTCTTCCTCATTTCGGGCCTGATGGCCGTCGTCATGCGGCTGCAGCTCTTCGAGCCCGGCAACCGCATCGTCTCGGACCAGGTGTACAACGAGCTGTTCACCATCCACGGCACGATCATGCTGCTGCTGTTCGCCACCCCGCTGTTTATCGGGTTCGCGAACGTGGTCATGCCACTGCAGATCGGCGCGCCTGATGTGGCGTTCCCGCGGATGAACCTGCTCAGCTACTACTTCTTCCTGTTCGGCGCGCTCATCCTGCTGGCCAGCTTCCTGGCCCCCGGCGGCGCCGCCGCCTTCGGCTGGTACGCCTACTCGCCGCTGACCAGCGCGGCGTACTCACCGGGCATCGGCGCCGACATGTGGGTCATGGGCCTCACGCTGTCCGGGCTCGGGACCATCCTCGGCGGCGTCAACTTCATTACGACGATCTTCTGTTTGCGCGCGCCCGGCATGACGATGTTCCGGATGCCGATCTTCACCTGGAACGCCCTGCTTACCAGCATCCTGATTCTGCTTGCGTTCCCGGCGCTGGCCGCGGCGCTGCTCGTGCTGGAAATCGACCGCAGGCTCGGCGCCCACGTGTTCGACGCCGCGACCGGCGGCGCGCTGCTGTGGCAGAACCTGTTCTGGTTCTTCGGCCACCCGGAGGTCTATATCCTCGCGCTGCCGTTCTTCGGCATCGCGACCGAGATCCTGCCGGTCTTCAGCCGCAAGCCGCTGTTCGGGTACAAGGGCCTGATCGCCGCGACGGTCTCCATCGCCGGCCTGTCGATGACCGTATGGGCGCACCACATGTTCACCACCGGCGGGGTGCTGCTGCCATTCTTCTCGTTCATGACGTTCCTGATCGCGGTGCCGACCGGGGTGAAGTTCTTCAACTGGGCAGGCACGATGTGGCGCGGCCAGCTCACGTTCGAGCCGCCGATGCTGTTCACGATCGGCTTCCTCATCGTGTTCCTGTTCGGCGGCATCACCGGCATCATTCTCGCCTCGCCGCCGCTGGACTTCGCGGTCAGCGACTCCTACTTCGTGGTCGCGCATTTCCACTACGTACTGGCCGGCACCGTGCTGTTCGAGATGTTCGCGGGCTTCTACTTCTGGTGGCCGAAGATGACCGGCAAGAAGCTCGACGACCGGATCGGCAAGCTCCAGTTCTGGCTGATGTTCATCGGGTTCAACATGACGTTCCTCGTCCAGCACTGGATCGGCGTCGAGGGCATGCCGCGGCGGGTGGCCAACTACCCGGACTTGCCCGGCAACGTCACCACGCTCAACCAGATCTCCTCGGTCGGGTCCTGGGTGCTGACCCTGTCGATCCTGATCTTCTTCTACAACGTCTACAAGACGTGGCGATACGGCGAGATGGTCAACGTCGAGGACCCATGGGGGTTCGCGAGCTCGCTCGAGTGGGCGACGTCCTGCCCGCCGCCGCGGCACAACTTCTACCGAATCCCGCGCATCCGGTCGGAGCGCCCCGCCTTCGAACTGCACTACCCGCACATCAAGTCGGGCATGGCCTCCCGGTCGCTCAGCCAGACGATGACGCCGCCGGCCGAGTCGATCGCCCCCTCGCCCGCCGACGAGTAACGGAAGACTTAGCTGACCATGTCTGGCACGGTGAGGGTGAGGTTCGCATGAAGGTCGAAGGCTGGCTGTTCATGGGCTGCGCGGCATTCTTCGGTGGCACGGACGTCATCTACTGGTACTACTCGAAGGACCCGACGGGCACCGCGGCGCTCGCATTCGCGGTAGGGCTGGCCGTCCTGACCGGCTTCTATGTCCTGTTCACTGGCCGGCGCCTGCCGGAGCGCCCCGAGGACAACCCGCAGGGTGAGATCGCCGCGGGCACGGGCGAGGTCGGATTCTTCAGCCCGCACAGCTGGTGGCCGCTGTTCCTCGGCTTCTCCTGCGCGGTGGCGGCGGCCGGCTTCGCGATGGGCTGGTGGCTGTTCCTGATCGGCGCGCTGATGACGATGTTCTCCGTGATCGGCTTCGTCTTCGAGTACTACCGCGGCCACTACGCCCACTAGTGCTGGCCTGATCGCTGGGCCGGTAAGGGATTCGGTCCGTAGCCCGCGGTGGCTGGCGTTAAAGACGCGGTGGCTGGGGTTCGTGATGGTGCTCCCGGAGGGGGCACCATCACGTCACTCCCACTAGGCCGCTCTGGTAGCCGATGATCACTAGCTGCACGCGGTCGCGGGAGCCTAGCTTGGCCAGCAGGTGGCCGACGTGGGTCTTGGCGGTGGCCGGGCTGATGGTCAGGTGGTCGGTGATCTCGGCGTTGGACATGCCCGGCGTTACCAGGGTGAGTACCTCGATCTCGCGTTCGGTGAGCCCGGCCAGGGCGCCGGCGCCGTTCGGGCCGCGCGGTTCCGCCGCCGTGGCCGGCAGGCGCGCGAACTCGCCGATCAGCCGGCGCGTGACGCTCGGCGCGAGCAGCGCGTCCCCGGCCGCGACGACCCGGATCGCGCTGTGCAGGTCCGCCGGGACGGTGTCCTTGAGCAGGAACCCGCTGGCCCCGCTCGCCGGCCAGCCACTCGCCGAGCTTGCCGCGCACCAGCACCGGCAGCGGGCGCTCCCGCTTGCCCCGGTACATCGCAGCGACAGCCTCCACGAGCTGGGGCGCGGGCTGCGGCCATGGTTGCGGGACGACAGATACCACAAGCTCCAGTCTGCGGCCCGCACAAGGGGAAGGCGACGCAAGGGGGAAAGGAGGCCGCAGCCCGATCATGCAAAACACAAGATCCACAGCGGGTGTGCCACGCCGCGCGACCCCGGATTCCCCACGGAATTAACCACCAGGGCCGCGGGAACGCTCAACCACTGCGGGGTTTCTCCGGGCTCCCGCTGTTGCTGGCTGCGCGCCGGGTTGCGTGTCCTCTGGGGCGGCGCGGCCATCTGCGCGAGCTGCTCATCGATCCTGCGGGCCCGCTCCCAGGCTCGGGCGAGCCGGGCGGTCTGGGGGAAGGGCTTGCCGATGCTTTCGCGGGCGTGATCGATCTCGCGGTGAGCATGGCCGATGTCGGCGGGGACGGAGGCCTTGCGGTCCTCCAGGTGGTGGAGGCGATGCTCGAGGCCGGTTACCAGGGTGCCGGGATCGGCTTTCCCGAGATCCCGGGCGGGCAGACTGACGCTGGCGCCTGGAGCGCCGTCGAGCGTGATGCTCACCGAGGTTTTGCCCGGTGACGGCGCGGACTTCAGCGATCAGCGGGAAGCCGCCTAGACGGCTGACCTGCTGGAGCCCGGGTACCCGGTGCGGGGCCCGGGTTTCCACGCGTTCACCCCAGCATGGCATCGTTCGGCCATCCAATTTCTCGGCGGCCGTGAGTTCCCCGACGCAATTCCACAAAGACCCAATCCCGTGGCGGCCATGTTCCGTAGTGAAGATGAGCGATGGGCGACCGGCCGGGCCTCAGATCTCCGGCAACGGCGAAACGTGTAGTCCGTGACGTGCGGTTTTATCCGCGATCATCTGTGCGTAATTCTTAAAGCTTTGGTAGTATAGTGGCATGTCAGCAGCGGTTGCGGCGATCCTGGAAGGCATGCCAGAGGCACGGGACCTTCGGATGCTCACCTCGGGGGGCCGGTGCGTGATCTCGGCCGGGCCGGTGGTCCTGTTCGAGTACGACGCCGCTGATACCGCGATGCGGAACATCGCGCTGGCGACGCTGCGGCAGCTGGGGTTCAGGGGCCGGACGGTCGCGGCGGTGCTGGGTCTGACGGAGAACTACGTCTCCACGCTGCATAACGCGGCGATGCGGGAAGGGTCGGCGGCGCTGATCGGGCAGCCGCGGCCGGGCCGGCCCGGGACGGTCAGCCCGGCGCAGTGGGCGCAGGCCAGCCAGCTGCGGGCGCAGGGCGCCAGCGACGCGCAGATCGGGCGGCAGCTGGGGGTGGCGCACACCACGATCAGCCGCCGCCTGGGCCGGCGCGGGCAGGCGGCCGGCGGCGGCGAGCCCGGCTGGGCGCCCGCGGAACCCCTGTTCACCGAGCCGAAGCCGGCCACCCCAGCTGAGACCGGGCCTGCGGCTGATCCCGAGCCGGAGGCTGAGGCTGATGCCGGGCGGCGGCCAGGGTTCAGGCAGAGCCCGCAGCTGAGCCTGCGGCATCACCCGAGCCTGCGGCATCGCCTGAGCCTGCGGCATCGCCTGAGCCTGCGGCATCGCCTGAGCCTGCGGCATCGCCTGAGCCTGCGGCAGGGCCAGGACCGGGGGCCGGGGAGCCTGGGGCGGGCGGCCCTGGCGGGCTGCCGTCGTGGCCCCTGGTTCCTGAGGGGGTGTTCCGGTCCCGGTATGCGGGGGCGATGCTGCTGCACGGGTTCTTCGCCCGGGCCGGCGCCGGCGCGGTGCTGGCCCAGGCCGGCGGGCGGGCGGCGGAGCCGGGAGACGCGGCGGTGCTGGCCGCGGTGAGCATGTGCTTCGCGCTGGGCGCGGCGACCACCGAGCAGTTCAAGCACCTGACCGCTGCTGAGGCCGGGCCGCTGGCCGGGCTCGGGACCTTGCCGGGCCTGCGGGCGCTGCGGCCCCGGCTGGCGCAGATCGCCGACGCCGCGGACCCGGTGGCGGTGCAGCGGCTGTTCGCGTCCGCGATGCTCACCGCGGACCCGGTCCTGTCCGGTGTCTATTACGTCGATGACCACTTCGTCCCGTATACGGGCGCCAAGCCGGTCGCCAAGGGCTGGAACAACAAGCGTGGGCGCGCTGAGCGAGGGCGCGCGGACACCCACGTGACCGCGCACGACGGGCGGGCGGTGTGCTTCGTCACCGGGGAGCCGTCCGGGCTGAGCACCACGCTGCCGCTGGCCCTGGCCGAGCTGAAGAAAGCCGCCGGCCCGGGCGCGAAGATCATGCTCGGGTTCGACCGCGGCGGCGCCTATCCCCAGGTGTTCAGGCACTGCCGCGAGCAGGACGTGCACTGGGTCACCTACCGGCGGGCGCCGCTGGCCGTCCCGGCGATGCTGCCGGTCATCACCACCATCACCGTCGTCGGCCGGCAGCGGGAAATCGCCTGGGCCGATGAGAAAGTGCAGATCAAGGACTACGGCGAAGCCCGGCAGATCACCCTGTTCGAGCACGGCCAGGTCGTGCTGCAGATCCTGACCTCGGACTTGCAGGCGTGCCCGGCGGGCATCTTGTCCTGGCTGAAATCCCGGTGGCGGGAGGAGAACTTCCTGAAGTACGCCTCCGAGAACTACGGGATCGGCAAGATCTGCGACTACATCGCCAGCATCGAGACCAACACCAAGATCATCGATAACCCGGCCCGCAAGAAAGCCAGCGCCGCGGTCCGCGAAGCGGAGAAGAGGCTGGCCGCCGCCGAGCGCGCCCTAGCCGGGCTGCTCGCCGGCCCCACGCTGACCGCCGCTGCCAAGAACGCAGCCATCCCCGCCGCCCAGTCCAAGATCACCCGCGCCCGCAAGGCCGTGGCCGCCGCCGTCGATGCCCGCAAGGACATCCCCGCCAAGCTGCCCGCCTCCGACATCGACCCCGACGCGAAGAAAGCGCTGCTGCGCACGGGCCGCCGCGGCCTGCAGATGGTCCTGCGGCTGCTCGCCCACAATGCCGAGCACTGGGTATCGAACCAGCTCAACGCCTACCTCCGCGACGACGACGAGTACCGCGCCATCACCCGCCAGACCATCATCCGCGGCCTGGCCGGCGTCATCACCTACACACCGGACGCGATAACCGTCCAGCTCGACCTGCCCCGCGCGCCCCGCGTCGCCCGCGCCCTGACGATGCTCATCGAGCAGGTCAACAACGAACCACCCGTCATGCCCGGCGACACCCGCCCCGTCACCTACCGGCTCAACCCCGAACCCGGCCTTTAACTCCCCACGCACAGCGTTTGCCGGAGATCTGGGCCTGGCGCGGACGCGGGCGATCGCACGCGTCGTCGCGAGCAGAGAGAGATACGCGAATGGGCAGGGGTTTTATAGGGAAACGTGCGGTGGGGCTGCTCTCAGCCGCCGCCGTGGCCGTGGTGGCCGGGGTACTCCCGGCTGCGGCCAGCACCGGCGCGGGCGGTTCCTTCGTGGGCGGCCTGAACACGGTCAGCACGGTGGCCAGCACCATCCCGGCCAACAGGGACGTCAACCCCTACGGGGTCGCGATCGTCCCGCGCAGCCACGGCCAGCTCACCGCCGGGGACGTACTGGTCAGCAACTTCAACAACGCGCCGACCGCGGGCGCGCCCGGCGGCGAGCAGGGCCGGGGCGCCACGATCGTCGAGGTTTCCCCGGGCGGCCACCAGCGGCTGTTCGCGACGATCCCGGCCACGGCCGTGCCGGGCGGGGTGGGGCTGACCACCGCGCTGGTGGCGCTGCGCTCGGGATGGGTGATCGTCGGCAGCCTGCCGACCGCCGACGGGACGTCCGCGACCATGCGGCCTGGTGAGCTGTTCGTGCTGGACGCCTCCGGCCGGGTACGGGAAGTCATCCGCGGGCACGGAATCGACGGCCCGTGGGACGCGACCGCGCTGGACCTCGGCCCGGTGGCCGACCTGTTCGTCTCCAACGTGCTGAACGGCATCACCAACGGCAAGCCGGCCGCCACCACCAAAGGCGACGTCGTCCGGCTGAGGCTGAGCCTGACCGGAGCGGAGCCCCGGGTCGTCGCCAGCACGGTGATCGCCAACGGGATATCGGTCCACACCGACCCGGCGGCCCTGATCGTCGGCCCCACCGGGGTCGCGCTGAGCCCCAGCGGGACCCTCTTCGTCGCCGACACCGTCAAGTCCCGCATCGCCCGGATTCCGGACGCGGTCTTCAGGTCCCAGCCGGTCAACGCGGGCGCCCCGTCGGCGACGGTCTCGGCCGGAACCCCGCTCAACGGCCCGCTGGGCCTGATCCTCACGCCGAACGGTGACCTGCTGACCGCCAACGGCGGCGACAACAACCTCGTCGAGCTCACCCAGGGAGGAAAGGTCGCCGCCGTCCGCGACGTGGACAAGGCCGACCCGCCCGGTGGTGCCCTGTTCGGCCTGGCCGCGACCGCGCACCCGCGCCAGGTCTACTTCGTCAACGACGACAAAAACACCCTGAACGTTCTGCGCTGACTGCCCGGGGCTCCGAGCGCTGCCGGCGGCCTGAGGGAAGCCGCCGGCAGCGACGCGGTGCGGCCGGCTGGCCGGTCACGATCCTGCTTCTGGGTCTGGCCTAGCTCCTCGAAAGGTCCGACTATCTACTAACACGGATAGTAACGGTGCGGGGTTCACCTGGCAGGCGGGGTATTCCGGCGGCGAGGCAGCCAGCTGGGCGGCGTGCGCGAGCTAAGGTGGCCGCGGGCGGCCTGTGCGGCTGTCGCCGGCGGTGCACCCACGTCAGCGATGGCGCGCCGGGGGTGCCTGGCCGGGCCGGAGCACTCTGGAATGACCCCGCGGTCCTGCCCCGGGTCCGGCCCGCCCGGGGCTGATCATGGCTGCTGGCTCGCCGCGCGGGCGCCGGCGGTCGGCGGCCGGGCGCCGGCGGCTGTACTGGCGATGGCGCGGACCTGGTGGCCGCTGGTGGTTTCCTGGTCGAGCAGGGTCGTGGTGAGCTGCTCAAGCGCCCCGCGATGGCGGGTGAGCAGGTCCCCGGGCCCGGGCTGGCGGCCAGGGTCTGGTCATCCAGCGCGACCGGGATGGTGGTGCTGAACGGCTGTCCGCTGGCGAGGCTGCCGGTCCCCCGGCCTGCCCGGCCGATGGTCACCGCGCGGACCGCGCCGGTTCCGGCATCAGCCAGGAACCGGGAATAGGTAAGCGCCATGCCCTGGGCGGCGCCCGCGGCAACGCCAACAACATGAGGCCGCCGGCCGCGGTCTGGCCGCCATCCGTGCCCGTCCCCGGCGCGCGACGGGCCGCCCCGCGGTCCCTGCGGCGGCGCGGCCACCAGCAGCGGCGGCGTTCGCCCTGCGTGTTCCTCATGTCGTCCTCCCGGCCTCCGGCGTGCCTGGCTATGCATATCTGGCATCACAGCGTGGCTGGAGGACTGCAGGCCGCGGTGGCTGTGACCAACGGCGTGCGCCTGGGTGAAGAGCAGGGTCAGCTGGAGAGCACCATGTGACCGGAGAGCGGGCACGCGGCGGTGCCCGCGTCGCTGGCGCGCCTGGTCACGCCGCTTGTGTTAGGCGGCGGGAACGCGTCCCAGCGCGAGTGCGAGCACGGCTGGGGCCAGGGCCAGCAGCACCGGGGTCAGCGCGAGCGCGGCGGCCGTGGCGCGCAGCAGGTGCCGACGTGCGTGGCCGAGTGGCTGCGCCGGGTTCAGCAGCCGGTGTATCCGCTGCACCGTGTCCGTGGCCGCCGCCGCGAGGCCCGGTGCCGGGCTGGCGGTTGTGGCGAGGGCGACCAGGGCGGTGGCCAGGGGCCCGGGGCCGCTGGCTCGTTTTGCCGCATCGTCGGCGTGCATCTCGACCAGCCGGGCTACCTGGGCGTCGGCGTCCCGCAGCAGCGGCAGGAACGGGAGCACCTGGCGGCCGATCCTCGCCATGGCCAGCAGCCGGTGGTGGCGGCCGGCCAGGTGAGCTCGTTCGTGCGCGAGGACCGCGGCCAGCTGGGCGAGATCCAGTGCCTGCACCGCGCCGGTGGTCAGGACCACCGTCGGGTGCCGGCCCGCCACGCAGTAGGCGGCCGGCTGCGCATGCTCCACCAGCACGGCCCCCAGGGCCGGCTCGGGAACCCCGACAAGGCGGGCGGTTTGCGCGTGCCGCGATGCCTGCCGCCCGGTGGCGCGCAGGTGGGTGGTGGCGGTGACCGCGGTGCGGGCCAGCACAGCGCCCGCGAGCGTGAGGCCGAGCCCGGCCACGGTGGCGCCCCCCGGGGTGGCGTAGGTCGCGCGAAGCCGCAGCACACACGCCCCGATCAGATGGCTCAGCCCCCCGCCGAGGGCGGTCGCATGGACTGCTAGGGTCAGGCCGGCCAGCCCGAGGGCAGCCACGACCGACCAGCCGGCGGCCAGGTAGATGGCGATGGCCAGCAGCGGCGCCCGGGCCGTCCAGCTGGCCCGGCTGAGCATCCTGGAGCCGAGTGTGCCGACGCAGGCCGCGTAGAACAGCAGCACCGCCCCGACGGTCACCGGTCCTCCCCGGCCTCAGGCCCGCGGAGCGCCTGGTCGAGCGCCCCGCGCAGCAGCGCAGCGTCGTGCGGGCTCATCTGCAGCGCGAAATGGGCTAGTGCCGTGCGCCGGTCGGTGCTGGTGCCCAGCGCGTCGTTCATCAGCCCCGCGGTGTACCCGGAGCGGGACCCGGTGGGCTCATAACGCCACGCCCGGCCGTCCCGCTCCCGCCGCAGCCACCCCTTGCGGTGCAGGTTCTCCATCACCGTCATCACCGTGGTGTAGGCGAGCGGCCGGTCATCGTGCAGATCATCGACCATCTCGCGGACCAGCGCCGGCCTGCCCCACTCCCACAACCGGTCCATGACCAGAGCTTCCAGCTCGCCCAGCTGACGCACCTTCGACCTCCCGGGCCTGCCTGTGCCGCGGTTGCTCCCGCCACTACTTACCAATACGGATAGAAACAGCCAGCCGGTTCACCCCGGATGCGGAGTCCCTGGGCGGCAGGCCGCGAAACTGCAGGGCCGTTGCCCCGGGCCGGGCGGCAGGCTCGTGTCCGTCCAGGCTATGCATGATGGTCACCGGCCCGGTTGCGTCACCAGGACACCGCCCAGAGCTACCGGATTGCCATCGGCGCCGGCCTCTGCCTCTGACGGTGCGGGTGAACAAGACGCGGCTACTATCCGTGTTAGTAGGCATGTCTGCCATCCCGCACGTGACCCGCGGCGAGCTACCCCACGACGCCGATGCCGCGGTCCGCCTGCTGTACTCGCGTCATGCCGAGGCCCTGCACGGCTACGTCGTACGGTTCTGTCCTGATCGGGCGAGCGCCGATGACATCGTCCAGGAAACGTTCATCAGGGCCTGGCGTCACCTGCCGCAGCTGATCGCCGATGACCGGCCCATCCGGCCATGGCTGTTCCGGGTCGCGCGCAACTTGCTGATCGACGCCGACCGGGCCGCACGGGCACGGCCGGTCACCGTGCAAGCGCAGCCCGCCGAGGACGTCCGCGGCGATTCAGGGCTAGACGAGATTTTGGATCGGCAACTCGTTACCGGCGCCCTCCAGCACCTGTCACCCGCCCACCGGACGGTGCTGGTGGAAACCTTCTACCGCGGCGGCACGACCGCGACCGTCGCCCGCCAGCTAGGGATCCCGCACGGCACAGCCAGATCACGGCTGCACTACGCGCTGCAGGCACTCCGCCAGCAGCTGCAAGACCACGACGCGACCGCGGCATGATGACCAGCCACCCGCCCAGGGACGTCCCGGGAGCTGCCGCCGATGGCGGGAGAGCGGTACTGGCGGCGGGTCTCTGGCCCGGCCGGCGCCTGATCGCCGTGATGCTGCTCGCCGCGGCGGCCCTGGACCTGGCCCGGTGCGGCATCGTCCTGGCGACCGCCCGGCACGCGGCGCCGGCTATCGGGCTGTTGTCGGCCGGCCTTGCCGCGGCCGCACTTAGCCTGTGGACCGCGCACGGATGCCAGGGCGGCCAGCGCCGGGCATGCTGGGCCGCGCTGCTCATCGGCGCCGCATCGGCACCCCAAGCCGCCGCGGCTGGCTTTCACGCTGCCTACGCGATCCCCGACACGGCCACCGCCGGACTCGGGGTCCTGCTGACCGTGGCTGTCCTGGCCACCGCCAGGCAGACCGGGCAACCGGAACAATTCACCGGCAACCGGTGCAGCATCGACAGGCGCATCACCCGGTGACCCGCGCCGCACCCGGGCGTCCCAAGTCACCGGCGGCACAGGCCGCCACCTCCCTCCCGGCCCGCGACGGGTGGCCGCCCGCAGGCGACTGCTGCCACCCGGGCGGGCCCGGCACTGCTCAGCCTCGCGGCGGCCGCCGCGGTTGCGGCCGTCCCCGTGTCGACCTCCGCCTCGATCCAGGCGTCCCCGGTAGCCGGGCACGTCAATGTCAATGACAACACGGCTGGAACAAACAGGATCGGGCGTTTGACCGTCACATGGATGGAACGCTGACCCGCGAAGCCGGATCCCCGTTCGCGCCGGCGGTGCGCGAACTGGGGGGCTCTCATCTCAAGGCGCGGTCCAGATCTCGGCGGACGGTCGCTTCCTGATCGCCGCCGATGCCGGCAGCAACCAGGTCTGGGTGCTGCAGATCAAGCACGACGGCTGGCTCAGCTCGCGCGATGGCGTCGTCTCCTCGGGCGGCGTCCTGCCCGTCGGCATCGCGATCCACAATGACCTGGTGTACGTCGCCAACTCCGGTAACGGCGGTAGCAACTACACCGGCTTCCGGCTCTTGATCTGCCCCGAGCTTTCCGGACAGCGGATTTGTGGTTAATTCACGCTGCGGACTGCCGTTCCAGGGTAAGTATTCGGTGATTCCGGTGGGCTGAGCGTGGCTGGCCGGCGCGGGCGACACGCTGGCGGGGCGGGTGCGGCGGTGCTGGACACAGGGACTGGTGGTGGTGCAGCCTTGGCGTGATGGCTGCGCGTACTTGTTCCCGGCCCGCTGATGAGGCGGCGTTCTGGCGTGAGCGGGCGGAGCTGCTGGAGGCACAGAACACGCGGCTGGCCGGGGAGAACGTGCGGCTGGAGGCGGAGAACGCCACGCTGGCCGCGACGGTGGCCGCGCAGCAGGAGCAGCTGGCCGCGCTGAAGCAGCGGGTGGTGACGCTGAGCCGGATGCTGTTCGGCACCTCCAGCGAGAAAGACGGCGCCGGTAAGCGGCAGGCGGGCGGGCAAGCCGCCGACGCCGGCGGCGGGGATGACGCCCCGGCAGGGGATGGCGGCGCTGCGGGCGGGCGGCGCCGGGGTCAGCGGCCGGGATCGGCGGGGCATGGGCGGCGCCGGCATGAGCACCTGGAGACCGAGGAGCAGGTCCATGACATTCCGGAGGGCGAGCGGCGCTGCCCGCGGTGCGGCCGGGCCTATGAGCTGTTCGGGGAGGATGCCAGCGAGCAGGTATCGTGGCGGGTCCGGGTGTGGCGGGTGGTGCACCGGCGGCGCAAGTACGCCCGGTGCTGCCAGTGCCCGGTGCCGGCGGTGCGGACCGCGCCCGGCCCGGCGACGCTGATTCCCAGGGGCCTGTTCACGACGGAGTTCTGCGTGAACCTGCTTGTCGCCAAGTACGCGCTCGGGCTGCCGTTCAACCGGGTGATCGCGATGCTGGCGATGCAGGGCCTGGAGGTGGCGCCGGGCACGCTGGCCGGGGTGGCCCGGCGGCTGGAGGAGCTGCTTGCGCCGCTGGCGGCCGCGATCGCCGCGCGAAACGCCGCCGCCGGGCACGCGCACGTGGACGAGACGTCGTGGCGGGTATTCGGCCAGCCCGCCGATAACGGAGGCAGCCGCTGGTGGCTGTGGGTGTTCACTGCCGCGGACACGGTGGTGTACACGATCGCGGCGTCGCGGTCGCTGAAGGTGCTCGAAGACCATTACGGCGTGCAGGCCGGCCAGCTGCCGGAGGGCCGCAGGCCGCTGGTCATCAGCTCGGACTTCTACTCGGTGTACCGGTCGTTTTCCGAGCTGGACGGCGTCACCTCCCTCTGGTGCTGGGCCCAGTATGCGGAACCGGGGATTATGCGGAACGGCTTTGCCCGGGTGGCCGGGGCTGCTTGCCGGGGTGGGGCCGGCCAGATGCCGGCCGGGAGGAGTTCTGCATAATCGCGGCTGGCTGACGGATGCTTCTTTCCGCAGGCATGGTGCCTGGGAGAGGAGGTCTGCGATGCCGTCGTGGACGAAGGTGAGGGTGGCTGGGGTCCTGGCGCCGTGTGCGCGGGGTTTTGGCCGGGAGTTGCGCAGTTGCGGGTTCACGGACCTGTCCACCGCCGAGCAGCTGCGGCTGATGGCACACCTCAGCCGGTGGATGACCCGTGAGGGCGTGGACGCGCTGAGCTGCGAGCAGATCGCTGCGTATTGCGCGGCCCGGAAGGCGGACGGCTACGTGGCCCGGCTGACGCCGGGTTCGCTCGGGCGGCTGCTGGCGTTCTTGCAGGCGCAGGGTGTGCTGCCGGCCTCACCGGCCGCCGGGCCGCCGCCCAGCGCAGAAGAGAAGCTGCTTGGCCGCTACCGGGCTCACCTGGTCGGGGAGCGGGGCCTGGTGCCGGCCGTGGTCTCGCGGTGGCTGAAGGCGGCGGCGCTGTTCCTGGGTGAGTATCCGGGAGCTGCTGTTGGCCAGCCGGGACCCGACGCGGCAGCGGTCAGTGCCTTCTGCGGCCGCGAGCTGCCGTGCCGCAGCCGGGCTGGCGCCGCGGACCTCGCGACCGCGCTGCGGTCTTTCCTGCGGTTCCTGCATGTCGAAGGTCTCGTCGCGGCACCGGTCGCGCAGGCGGTGCCCGCGGTGGCGAACCGGAAAGGATGCGGCCTGCCGCGGGCCCTGCCGCCGGCGACGGTCACCAGGCTGCTGGCAAGCTGCGACCGGCGGACCCGGCTGGGGCGCCGGGACTACGCGATGCTGATGCTGCTGGCACGCCTGGGGCTGCGGGCCGGCGAGGTCGCGTCGCTGTCCCTGGAGGACCTCGGCTGGCGGGCCGGTGAGCTGACCGTGCACGGCAAGGGCGGCCGGGCTGACCGGCTTCCGCTGCCCTGTGACGTCGGCGCGGCGCTGGCCGCCTACCTGCGCAGCCGGCCCAGGGCGGACACCAGGGCGGTGTTCTTGCGGGCGACGGCTCCGACCGGCGCGATCACCTCAGCGGCGGTCACCTGGGCGGTGTATAACGCCTGTGACCGGTCCGGGGTCCCCCGGGCCGGGGCGCACCGGCTCCGCCACAGCCTGGCAACCCAGATGCTGGCAGCGGGGTCCTCGCTCACCGAGGTCGGCCAGGTCCTGCGGCACGCCAGGGTAGCGACGACCGCGATCTACGCGAAGGTCGACTATCGTGCGCTGGATGCACTCGTCCTTCCCTGGCCGGGAGGCGGGGCATGAGCGGGCGGCCGCTGCGCGCCGCGCTGGCTGAGTACCTGGCGGTGCGCCGCTCGGTTGGCTTCAAGCTGGCTCGTGACGGCCTGCTGCTGGAGCAGTTCGCCGGCTTTTGCGAGCAGGCCGGGGCCAGCCGGGTGACGAGCGAGCTGGCGCTGGCCTGGGTCAGCGCGCCGGCGAACGCCTCCCCAGGCTGGCTGGCGATGCGGCTGACCGTCGTGCGCGGCTTCGCGAGCTGGCTGCAGGCCAGCGACCCGGCCACCGAGGTTCCGCCGCTCGGCTGGCTGCCGCCCCGCCGGCGGACGACGCCGTATCTCTACTCCGCCGACGACGTTGCCGCGCTGCTGTCGGCGGCCCGGCGGGTGCGCTGGCCGCTGTCGGCGGCCACCTACGAGACGCTCATCTCCTTGCTCACGGTGACCGGGATGCGAATCGGGGAGGCCATTCGTCTCGACCGCTCGGACCTGTCGCCCGGCGAGGGCCTGCTCACCATCTCGGACTCCAAGTTCGGCACGTCCCGCCAGCTCCTGCTCCACCCGAGCACGGTCCGTGCGCTGGGCTGCTACCTGCGCCGCCGCGGGGAGCTATCACCGGCGCCGGGTGCGCCGGCCCTGTTCGTCCACCCCGTCGGCAACCGGCTGAACTACGAGGCCGCGCAGCAGATGTTCAAGGTCCTGCTCGGCCGGGCCGGGATCCGGCCCCGCTCGGACCGCTGCCGGCCGACTATCCACGGGCTCAGGCACTCCTTCGCCGTGAACACCCTCATCCGCTGGTATCGCGAGGGCGCCGACGTGCAGGCCCGGCTGCCGCAGCTGTCCACCTGGCTGGGTCATGCAGACCCGAAGTGGACATACTGGTACCTGTCGGCCTCGCCGGAGCTGCTCGCGCTCGCCGCCGAGCGGCTCGAGGCGCCGCCGGAGACCCGGTCATGAGCCCGATCGCCCCGGCGCTGCAGGAGTACTTCACCCAGCGCCTGATCAGCCAGCGCCAGGCCAGCCCGCACACCGTCGCCGCCTACCGGGACTGCTTCCGGCTGCTCTTCGCCTATATAGCCCAGACCAGCGGGAAGCAGCCAGCCGAGCTCGGTTTCGAGGACCTCGACGCCGGCATCATCAGCGGGTTCCTCACCCATCTTGAGAAACAGCGCGGCGTCAGCGTCGCCACCCGCAACGCCAGGCTGGTCGCGCTGCGCTCGTGGTTCGCCTTCGCCGCGCACCGCCATCCCGAGCACGCCGCGCTCATCGCACGGGTGCTCGCGATCCCGTCCAAGCGCCGCGACCGCCCGCTGGTCAGCTTCCTGGAGCCTGAAGAGGCCGACGCGCTGCTGAAGGCGCCCGGCACCGGGCGCTGGACAGGACGGCGCGACCGGGCACTGCTCACCTTCGCCGTGCAGACCGGCCTGCGGGCATCGGAGCTGACGGCCGTGCGCAACGCCGACCTCGCCCTCGGCCGCGGCGCGCACGTCCAGGTCCTCGGCAAGGGACGTAAGGAAAGGGCCGTCCCGCTGTCCAGCCACACCGTCGCGGCCCTGCGGCCATGGCTCAGCGAACGAAGCGGAGATCCCCCCGACCCGGCCTTCCCCGGCCCCGGCGGGCATCGCCTCAGCCGCGACACAGTGCGAAAGCTCGTCATCAAGCACGCGCGCTCGGCAGCAGCGGACTGCCCCACACTCGCGGCCAAGAAAATCGGCGTTCATACCCTTCGCCACACCTGCGCGATGACCCTGCTGCGCAGCGGGGTTGACCTGGCCACCATCGCACTATGGCTGGGACATGAGGATCTGCGAACGGTCCAGATCTACCTCCACGCAGACCTTCAGCTGAAAGAACGGGCACTCGCGCGGACCACCCCGCCCAACACCATGCCGGGACGGTATCGCCCGCCCGACCCCGTCCTCGCCTTCCTCGAGAGCCTGTGATTATGCAGAACTCCTCCCGGCCGGCATCTAGCCGGCCCCACCCCGGCAAGCAGCCCCGGCCACCCGGGCAAAGCCGTTCCGCATAATCCCCGGTTCCGCATACTGGGCCTTATGGAGAATTCTCCATAAGGCCCATATCCGGCGGCGGTTCATCCGGGCCGGCGACGCCCACCGCAAGGAGCTGGGCAGCTGGGCTGATGCCTGGACCGGCCGGTTCGCCGCACTATACGCCGCGCACCGCGCCCTGGCCGCCGCCCCCGGGGGCACTGGCGAGCACGCCCGGGCGGCCGCCGCGTTCGATGCGGCGCTGGAGGAGATCGACGCCTACCGCCGTATTCAGGGTCGCCGCCCGGACCTGCTGCACCCGGCCGCGGCGAAGGCGCTGGCCACCTTGGACCGCGAATGGGGCGGGCTGGTGCGCCACCGGGACTTCCCGGACCTGCCGCTGGATAACAACACCGCCGAGCGGGCGATCCGCACCCCGGTCGTGGGCCGCAAGAACTACAACGGCTCCGGCGCGGAATGGTCCGCTGACCTGGCCGGCCACGCCTGGACCGTCCTGGGCACCGCCCGGATCACCGGGCACAACCCCCGCGCCTACCTGGACGCCTACCTGCAGGCCTGCGCCGCAAACGGCGGCAAGCCGCCGGCTGGGCAGGCCCTGGAAGCCCTGCTGCCCTGGAACATCACCCTGACCGGCCAGCCCGGCGAGCCAGACGGCAGGAAGGACCAGCCGCCGTGACCGTGACCGGCACGCCCGGCCAGTACCCGGCCCGCTACTGCGGCAGGGACTTCACCCTCGCCGAGCTGGAGGAGATCCGCTCCCTGGCGGCGACGCTGCCGACCCGCCGCGCGATCGCCGACGCGATCTGCGACGCGCTCGGCTGGCAGACCCCCGGCGGGCGGCGCAAGGACATGACCGCCCGCGTCGCCCTGGGCCGGATGGCCGCCGACGGCCTGATCACCCTGCCGCCGCCGCGCAACGGCAACGGCAACGGACGCCACCCCCGGCACGGGCACCCCGGCCAGCTCGCCCTGCCGCTGCCGGCGCACCCCGCCGCCACCTTGGCCGATCTCGGCCCGGTCACCATCAGCGTCGTCGACAGCCGCCAGGCCTCCCGGCAGTGGAACCAGCTCATCCGCGACCACCACTACCTCGGCTACACCCCGCTGGCCGGCGCCCAGATCCGCTACCTCGCCGCCGCCCCCGCCGCCGGCCCGATCGCCGCCTTCGCCTTCGCCGCCAGCGCCTGGAAATGCGCCCCCCGCGACGACTGGATCGGCTGGGACCCCGCCACCCGCCGCGCCAACCTGAACCTGATCTGCGGCAACGCCCGGTTCCTCATCCGCCCCGACCTGGCGGTCCCCAACCTCGCCTCCTCGCTGCTCGCCGCCGTCACCCGCCGGCTGCCCGCCGACTGGCGGGCCCGCTACGGCTACGCCCCGGTCCTGGCCGAGACCTTCGTCGAGGCCGGCCGGTTCACCGGCGCCAGCTACCGCGCCGCCAACTGGACCCGCATTGGCCAGACCAAGGGCAGGGGCAAGCTCGACCGCCGCCATGAACACGCCCTGCCGGTCAAGGACATCTACCTCTACCCGCTGCACCGGCGCTGGCGGCAGATCCTCACCACCCCGCCCGCTCAGTAACAGCCCACGGGATCACCGAATTCTTACGGCGCTTCCACCTCCGCAAAGAGCACGAACGCATCCACCACGTCAAACACCGCGACAGCCTCGTCCTCGCAGCGTAACCAGCTCACCTCAAAAGAGCCGCACCCTTCTGATTTTCTGATTTCATCGACCAGAAGTCGCGTTCGAGGTTCCCGAGCTCCTTGTAGGCTCCGACGGTCTCGGCGGCGCCGAGTTTTTCCTCCGCGGCGGAAGCGCGGATGACGTAGATCCCGTCCAGTTCCGCCTCCGCGCCGGTCTTTTCCTGATCGCGCTGGACCTCCACCCGGCCGTCTGCGATGTCTGTGATGAAGTGCTTGCCGACCTTGCGCTTGTTGATGACCTTGCCGACCTTCACCCCGATGTTGTCAGCGTCTTTCACCCGGCCCGCCTGTACCGACGCCCTGATTTTGCCCAGTTCTTTCTCCGTGGCGGCCAGCAGGGATTCGCGTTTGGCGGCGCGCTGGCCGGCCAGCGCGGGATTGCGGCAGCAGATCAGCCGCTCGCCCGGGTATCTGGCGTCGGTGATCTCGGCGAAGTTCTGCTCATCGAACAGCGACATCTGCAGCGGCCCGTCGTCGCGGGCCAGCGCCGCGACCTGGGGGGCGCGCAGGGCGGTGATCCAGCCCGCGCCGGGCAGCGCCTTCAGCTGCCGGATCCGCACCTGGGTGACCGACCCGCGGTCGCCGACCATGATGACCTCACCGAGCCCGAATTTTTCGCGTACGACCGGGATGATTTCCCCGAACGCCACCGAATCTGAGGTATTACCTGCGAATACCCGGACCGCGACCGGGATCCCGGCCAACGGTGACTGCTCTTCGTTCTCCGGGCAAACGCCAAAACGGGAGTTCCGCGCCTTTGCGGTCTCGGTCAATCGGTAACCGCTTACTGGGTAGCTTAAAGCAAAGACAAAAGATGCGTCTGCATGACGGCATCCCCTCCAGCCAATAAGTCCGTGCCGAGCACAGAGCGATCCCTTATGCGCCTTTCACAAGGCTGAGTCCGACGAGGATCACACCGTCCAGATTAGGCGGTTCGCGGTCTCGGCACTATGCCAGGGCGAAACCTTTCTCCGGTATGGAGGCACGTTGCTTTCGCCTGGCCGTGGTTGGTGTACAGCGCGCTGCTCGGATGGCCAGACGTACGAGAAGCCAACTCGATCTGTGGCGGGCTGGAGCCGTAATCGGTCGCGCTGGATCTTATGGTCATGCGCCGTAACCGAACAAGAAATCGGTCCGGGCTGTAGGCGCCCGCCGCTATGGTGATCACATGCCTACGGGGACCAGGCAACTGAAGCGCAGGAATCACACTGTCAACAAGTCGTATCTGCGGAGGTTCGCTGATGACCGCGGTCTGCTGACCAGGATCACGCTGCCCGGTGAGGTCCGCGTCCCGGTCTCGGTCGATGACGCCGCTGTGGTGAGGAACTTCTACGTCGTGCAACTTGATGACGGTTCGGAGAGCGACGAAGCTGAGGACCTGTTCAGTGTGGTCGAGGGGAACGCAGTTGCCGCGATACGGGCCTTGGTTGACCAGCGCGTGTGGCCGATCCCGGGCGATGTGCGGACGGCGATCGCGGAGTGGGTGGCCCTCCAGTACCTCCGTGTGCCCTGGGTACGGCAGCTCACGCGCGAGCTAGCCGAAGGATTCTCCGGCGTCGGCATTCTGTCATCCGCCAGCGGTATGGGACCAGGTTGAGGGGTTTTCCGCCATGAGCATGGGACCACCCGGTCGCCAGTAACTGGACCAGCGGCGTGGTGCGCCGCTTGTCCGGTGTCATCCCGGTTTGATCTTCGCCAGTCGAGCGGCTGGAGGTCGCCGGGATGGTGTTCCGGGAGGTATCAGTGATCGAGGTCCGTGAGGCGCTGAGGGCCTGGCTCGCGGGGAAGAGCGAGCGGGCGGTGGCCGCGCAGGCAGGCGTTGACCGCAAGACGAGCAGACGGTATGTGAGGGCCGGGGTGGCGGCCGGACTGTCACGCGAGGGAGGTGAGGAGCAGCTCACCGATGAGCTGATCGGGCAGGTCGTGTCGGTGGTGCGGCCGGTGCGCCCGGACGGGCACGGTGCGGGGTGGGCGGAGCTGGAGGCCCGCCAGCAGCAGATCGCGAAGTGGGTCGAGGGCGGGGTGCCCGTGGTGAAGATCGGCATCTTGCTGGCCCGGCAGGGCGTGGTGGTCGCGGAGCGGACGCTGCACCGGTTCGCGGCCGAGCGGTGCGGGGCGGGCGGCGGCAAGGTGACCACGCCGGTTGATGACGGGCCGCCGGGCGGTGAGCTGCAGGTCGATTTCGGGGACCTGGGCCTGATCCCGGCCGGTGACGGCAGGCGCCGCAAGCTGCGGGCGCTGGTGTTCACCGCGTGCTTTTCCCGGTACATGTTCGTGTACCTGACGTTCTCGATGACGCTGGAGGAGGTCATCGCCGGGTGCGAGGACGCCTGGGAGTTCTTCTCCGGCGTGTTCCGCGTCGTCGTGCCCGACATCGTCGTGCCCGACAACATGAGCCCGGTCGTCGCGAACGCGGACGCGGTCAATCCGCGGCTGACCCGCGAATGGCTGGAGTACGCCCAGGCGCGGGGGTTCGTCACCGACCCGGCCCGGGTCCGTCATCCCCGCGACAAGCCGCGGGTCGAGGCCGGCGTGCATTACGTGCAGGGAAATTTCTTCGCCGGGGAAACCTTCCTGGACCTGGCGGACGCGCGGTCGAAGATGGCCGCCTGGCTGGGGACGGCGAACGCCCGGGTGCACGGCACCACCCGGCAGGTGCCCGCGGTGGTATTCGCCGCGCAGGAGGCGCCGTGCCTGCTGCCGGCCCCGGCGGAACGGTACCGGGTGCCGTACTGGGCGCAGGTGAAGGTCCACGTCGATTACCACATCCAGGTGGCCCGGGCGCTGTACTCGGTGCCGTGGCGTCACGTGGGAGCGCGGGTGATGGCCCGCGCTGATGAGCACCTGGTGAAGGTGTACTTGCGGGACCAGCTGATCAAGACCCACCCGCGCAAGCAGCCCGGCGGCCGGTCCACCGATGCCGCGGACATGCCGCCGGGGGTGGAGGGGTATGCCACCCGCTCCGTGGACCGGCTGGTCGCGCAGGCCGCCAGCTACGGCCCGGCTACCGGGATCTACGCGCAGCGGCTGCTGGACGGCGACGCGCCGTGGATGATGATGCGGTCGGCCTGCCGGCTGATCGGGCTGGCGAAACGCTACGGCCCGCCGGCGGCGGAGGCGGCCTGCGCGCGGGCCCTGGACGTCGACGTCATCAACGTCTCCAAGATCGAGTCGATGCTCAAGAACGCCACCGAGAACACCCCGGCGGCCGGCCTGGCCGCGGCGGCCGGCGACGGTCCTGGCCGGTTCGCCCGGGATGCGGCCGAGTACGCCACCGCGACCGGGGTCCGGCTGCAGGTCGTCGACGGCGGCGACCCGGCCGGCGGCGGCCGGTCCTGACCTGCTGACCGCCGCCGGGAAGCACGTCGCCGCCTGAGCGCGGCGCCGCCCGCAGCTCACCCATTCCCCGGTTTTCTTTTCATTCCTTTTCTTCTCCCGAGCAGAAAAGAAAAAGAAAGGCCTCTGCCATGACCAGCCAGATGATTGACCAGAGCCTGCTGCCCGGCCCGCTTGCCGGGACGGCGGCGCCCGATGCGCCAGGTGCGCGCCATTGCAAGCAGCCCGGATGCGGCAGCGAACTGCCCGCTGCCGCCGGGCGCGGCGCACCTCGCTTGTTCTGCAGCCCTGCGTGCTCACGCAAGTGGCACAACGATCACCGCCCCGCCGTAGAGCAGGCCGCCGCCGGCCCCGGCCCGGCCGCAGGGCCGCTAGCCGCCCTGCACCAGCTGCTCACCGATGCCGCCAGCCTGGTAGCCGGTGCCGCCGCCGAGCTGGCCACCGCCGACCCCGGCCGGGTCACTGCGGCGCTGGCCGCCGCGGACGCCGCCCGCCGCCAGGCCCAGGCCGAGACCGCCGTCGCCCTTGCCCGCGCGGCTCAGGCAGCCCAGGACGCCGAGGCAGCCGCCGCGGCGGTCCGCGAGGCCCGGCACGACACCCTGGCCGCGCTGGAGGCCGCCGGCACCGCACGCGCCGACGCGGACGCCGCCGACGCACGCGCACAGGCCAGCCGCGACGAGGCCGACGTCCAGATCGCCGGGATCCGCCGGGAAGCCAGCACCGCCCTCGCCGCTGCCCGCGACGAGGCCAGCGCCGCCCGCGCCGGCCGGGACGCCGCGCTAGCCGCCGCCGAACAGGCCCGGCACCACGCTGACACCGAGATCGGCCGGGCCCGGCAGGCCGAAGCCGACGCCCGCGCCGAAAACGACCACGTCCGCGCCGACGCCACCCGCGAACGCGACGCGCAGGCCGCCGCCTGCGCCGCCCAGCTGCACGCCGTCCAGGCTCTGGCCGACACCTGGCGCGCCCGCGCCGAGCACGCCGAGCAGCAGCTCGACCTCGAACGCGACCACCAGCGCTGCCTCGCGGCCCAGCCCGCTGCCAGTGGCCCCGGCGGCGGCGCGTCCCCCGGCCCCGCTGCCCCGGCCGCCGCCCGGCCGGCCGCAGCCACGGCCACCACCCGGGCCGGCGGCGGCAGCCGGCCCTGAACCCCCGCCGCGGGCAGGGGCCGCGCCCAGCCGCCCCTGCCCGCACCAGCCCACTCGCATTTCACCGGAAGGACCAGCCATGTCACCGCTGACCGACCCGCTCGGCCCCGACCTCACCGCCACCCTGCGCGCCCTCAAGCTCGGCAAGCTCACCGCCACCTTGCCCGAACGCCTCACCCTGGCCCGCCAGCGCAACATGCCCCACGCCGACTTCCTCCAGCTCATCCTGTCCGACGAAGTCGCCCGCCGCGAAGCCGGCTCCATCGCGCTGCGCGCCAAAAACGCCGGCCTGGACCCCGCCATGCGCACCGAAACCTGGGACCCCACCGCCGCCATCCGCTACGACCAGCGACTGTGGAACGAACTGGTCTCCCTGCGGTTCCTCGACGGCCCCCACGGCGCCCTGATCCTGGGGGCCGTCGGCGTCGGCAAGACCCACCTGGCCACCGCCCTGGGTCACATCGCCGTCCGCCGCCGCCGCACCGTTCACATGGCCCGCGCCGACAAGCTGTTCAAGCGCCTCACCGCCGCCCGCCTGGACAACACCCTGGACTACGAGTACCGCCGCCTGACCACCGTCGAGCTGCTCATCATCGATGATTTTGCGCTCCAGCCCCTGACCCCGGCCCAGACCACCGACTTCTACGAGATCATCACCGAACGCCACCGCAAAGCCTCCACCGTGGTCACCTCCAACCGCGACGCCAGCGAATGGCTCCCCCTGATGACCGACCCGCTGCTGGCACAGTCGGCCATCGACCGGCTCACCTCTACCTGCCACGAGCTCATCGTCGAAGGCGACTCCTACCGCCGCCGCCAGCGCCCCGCCCCCAGTTGACGACACCGCCCCGGCCACACCATGATGCTCACGTAACCCGGCCAGGTGGTCCCTAGGTCGTGGCGAGCCGCTGGTCCCATCTCGCTGGCGGGTGACAAGCGGGTGCGGCAGGAAGAAGACGGCTGGCCCGACCAGCCCGGCACCGAGCAAGAGCGCGCCGGGCGCCGCCAGGCTCACGGGCATCCAAGCAGCCACCTGTGCCTCCTGGAGCGCAAGTACCAGGTAGAGGCGACTATTTACGCCACAGAGGAGCCGACCTGACCCCGCCCCACACCGGCTGCCGGGGTCGGCCTGCCGGAGCGCACCACACGAAGGCGGGCCTTCCGTCAGGTATCGAGGAAGTCCCATTCGCTCCCCAGTACCCACCGCAGCGCTGAGAGTTTGCCGCTGATGAAACCGTATTGCCAGGCTTGGTCGTGCCCCTCGCCGATAGGCTCCCGCAGCGTGTCGCGGCCGTACTTCGCTTCGAGTTCCGGGAAGCTGACGTCCTCGCGGTCGGAGTGCACCACTCTGCGTACATACCGGACCCGGTCGAAGAACTCCTGCTCCGCTGCGGCGATTTCAGCGAGCGTGCGTGGCTCGTCATAGCCGCCAGAGCGTCCACCTCGTCCTGCTCTTCCACGAAGGCATCACCCAGGTGCGTGGTCAAGATCTCGTTGAGCCCCTCCACCCGGTATCTGTACTGCGAGCGGTCATCCGAGAACAGGCCAGCCAGATCCGGGTGCGGCTGCCGGTAGTCGCCGTTGGGCACCGAGAAATCGTTGTGGTTTGATGTCACGAAGCAGTACACGTCACCGGGGCCGGCTTGCCGGAGCTGTGTTGCGTACAGTTCGATCAGCATCGCGTCGGCGACGCTGTTCTTCCCGGAGCTGAACGGCGCCTTCTTGGAGAGCCCGCGCTGCACGACGTTGCTGTACTCGCGCTCGGTTGGTACCAGCGTGGTGCCGGCACGCAGCAGTTCGGCGATCTCGCGGAAGTTCTGCGGCGCGGTCGTGTTGACGAGCGGGACGTGCTGCTGCAACTGATCGAGCAATCCCCACTCGTCCCGCTCGCCGGCAAAGCTGCGGAGGTCACGCCGGAATTGCCGCAGCCGGTCGACGACGGACTTGGTCAGAGCATCTTCGCGTCGGGGGCGGTTGCGGTCGAACTCGTCGATGACCAGCGCCGGAACCATCAGCTTGAGCTTCTTCTGGAACAGCAGGACACGAAGGGGCACGATCCACCGCTGGCCGTCGCGCCGTTCCGCCAGATCCAGCCATACCGAGGTGTCGATCAGGAGATGCAGCATGTCCCGCCTACCGCGTGCCGCGCAGGGAAATACGCGTCGCACATATGGCCGCGCATCTGCTCACCCGGTCATGCCCCGGGCAGCGGGAGCGCATCGCTGGCGCCGGTCCCATGACCCGGGAGCGTAGCGTCCCAGGCGGTCAGAGCCTACGCGTTTCCCGGCGCGTAGGTCCGCCACCCGTGGCGGGCAACCATGATCAGCTGCCACCGGCAAGTTCAGCTGGACCGCCAGACAGGTCCTGCGTGATGGCGTCGTTTATAGCTGTCAGCTGTTTGATCATCCGGGCTATCTGGGCGTGGCTGCGCTCCAGGGGCTGCATGTCGCCGTCGTTCTCGGGCTGTCCGTCCGATTGCTCGGTGAGCCGCTGCAACTGCTGGATCGCCTTGCGTTCTTCGTCCTCGGTGAGGTTCGCGCTCAGGCGGACCCATTCCGCTTCACGGTCCAGGGACGTTGCGGCTGCCTCTGCTACCAGGGCGCGGACGGCGCCGCGGGCGCTATCTTCCAGGTCCAGCGCCAGGCGGAGGAGGGTGCTGGAGACGATATCTTCCTCGCCTGGCTCGGCGTGGGCGGGGAACGTGCGGTAAAAGCTCCATGGGTCCTGCGGTCCGGCCAGGCGGTCCAGGGCCGTGAATACCCGCTCGAATGAGTTCATGGGCGGCTGGTCTGCTGGCAGGCCGGAACGCCGCTGCCACAACGCCAGGATTGACTCGGCCGCCGCCTGTTCTTTGCTGGCCCGCTCGGTTGGGTCTGCTGATTCGGCGTCGGTGATCTGCTGCGCGATGTAGTGCGCCATCCACCTGCCGAGGAAGTCAGACCGGTCGAGTGTCTCCGCTATCGCTTTGCCGAGTTCGACGACCGAGCTGAACGCGGGGGTCTGTTCCTTCTCCGTCGAAGAGGAACACCTTGTAGGACTTTTCCCGGTAGGGGAATCGCTCATCGTTGTCTCCGTCCTGCGCATGCGGCCAGCGGTCGAGCGACCGATCGATCATGACGGTCAGGATGAGGTGCATGCCGGTCAGGCGCAGCACCTCGCCCAGGATGTCCCGCCGGATCTCCAGGCGTTCTCCATGCGGGCCCGTCGTCATCTGGCCCGAGTCGACCCTGCCATCCCATGATGCCGAGCGCATGGCCAGCAGGCTGCCGCGGCGCCATTCGCACATGTCCGGATCGGCGCTCAGGCCAAGCAGCCCGGCCACCTCACCGGACGGCTGAGCTGGCGGGAAGCTGACCTGTGCCGCGAACCGGTCCTGGGTATCCAGGCCGCGGCCCGCGGATGGCACGGCGATCCACCCTGACAGCCGGTATCCGGCTTCATCGATGGTGAAGTCGTGGTCATCGCTATCGGGCAGACGGAAGTCGTAGTAGGACGGGGCGGTCTGCAACGCGGACGCCAGGGCTGTGCTGTGCGCAGGGTCGACCAGTGCCGACTGGATCGCGATGTCCTGACTACGGTCATAGGTCTGTTCTGCCGAGCGTTCCCAGACTGTGAGCCATCCGTCTGCGGCTGACAGGCAGGTGTCGAAGCTGGCGGAGGACAGGCTCGTCTCCCAGTCAGCGGTGCGAGGTGTCGGAGAGATGGCGAGGACCGGATACGGGCTGCCGTCTCGCCGGTCCGCGAGCCACCGGCTGTCTGGGCGGCTAGGCCGGAGGGGCCGGAGCCAGTAGCTGAACTGGTCCCCCTCATCCCAGTCACCGTCATAGACGGGCCGGGTCCGGATCAGCTTCCCGCCGACCGTCATCAGCGCGTGGAAGCCGAGGTAGAAACTGAGGTCGTCTTCTTTAGGCCATTCGGTGGCGCGCGCCCAGGTCGAGTTGTCCGGGTAGAGCCCGAGGGCCCGGCGCTGGTCCTGCGACGGGTCACCGCTGTAGGGCATCGCCCATGTGCCAGTGACAACGTCGCCGGCGAGCCGCAGGACATCTTCGTCGGCGAGGCCGAATGCCGTGCCGAGCGGCCCGCACCAGTACTCCTTGAAGTCGAAGAAGAACCGGAGGCCGGGCTCCCCGGTCTGGGGGGAGGCGGGCCGTCCGGGTTGTCCAGGGAGCACGGTGATCGGCTTGCCGGCTCGCTCCAGTATTTCCTGGGCCGCCGGGGTGAGTTCTGCGAGCCCGCTGGAGCGCAGCGCGAGCAGCGCGCTGCTCGCGCTTCGCCGGATCAGGATGTGGTCGTCATCAGCCGCGGCCACGGCCAGCAGGAGCGGGATGAACGGTTTGAGGCCGGAGCGGTCGGCGGCGGCAGCCGCGCGTTCCAGCGCGGTGAGGAGCCAGACCATGGCGTGCTTGTCGTAGAAGTGAAGACGCTGGTCGGTGAAGGGCCCTGACGGGAGTTCCCCGGCCGCGTAGCGCGCCAGCGGCTTTAGTACAGCTGACTGCTGCAGGGAGATCAAGACGCAGACGGCGTGTGCTGCCTGCCATCTGGTCGCTATGGCCGCGTCGCCGAGGGCAGCCCAGATGAAGCCCGCGAGGCAGGATCCGGCTGACTGGGGTGCTGGCGCCAGGTGGTTGACAGGCCCGTCCGCCGTATCCGCCGGGGCGATGTCCCGGTATTGGTTGCAGGCCTCGTCGAGCACCTGGGCCGCATCTTGCGGGCTGAGCTTGCTGCCAAGCCGGCCGGCGAGCAAGAAGCATGCCTCGCCGGCCAGCGTGCCGGGGCGGCGGCCGAGTTCCTCCAGCGCCAGGTCCATCGGGTCGGAACTGAGGTCTCCGGCCGCTGTCAGGGCGGCCATGTCGACCGGGTTGTAGGACTTGGTTGTCAGGCTGATGCAGAACCGGGTGGCGATCGTCGCTGCCATCTCGCGCACGGCGGCTCTGGCCGACTGTGGCAGCGTCGTGCGGTCGGCAAGGGCTCGGATCACGTCGGCGTAGGCGAACTCGGAAAGCGTCGCGTCAGCGGTCATGACGCGGATGACCTGGGCGAGTTTCCCGGGCGGGTAAGCAAGCGCGGCCTGGGCCACGTCCTGCCACATGAGGGGCGTGCCGCGGCAGAGCTGGTGCGCGGCGGTGATGCCAGCCGGGGTGGCCAGGTCAAGGTCACCCAGCCGTCTGAGCGCTTCAGCCCGGGCGGCGGTCTGGTCGTCGGCCCAGGACCGGCCGGATGCGCTGTCCTCCTCATAACCCGGGTGGCGCGAAGCCTCGTAGCGGTCCAGGGCCGAACTGTCGAAGGTGCTGCCTGGTTCTCCTGCCGCGGTGCGCAGCCTGCCGAGGGCGGACTGCCCGTGAATCATGTACGGCGGCAGCGCGGCGACGGCGTCCGCGACCAGCTGGGCCTGGCCTGGGTATCTGCGCATCGCGCGTTCGGCCGCTGGCAGCGGGTCCGGGTCCCTCTGGAACATGGTCATCGCGATGCACGCGAGCGGCAGGGATGAAAGCGCGCAGTCATCGCGCAGGGCCAGGGCCCGGACAGCCGGATCGAGCCAGCCGAAGCGCCGGTCACGCCATCGTGAGGCGATCGCGATCCCCTCGTGGGGATCAAGCTGCGTGATGACGTGCAGGGCGGCCTCGTGATCGAGCGCGTCGTCCAGGTAGGGAGCCAGGGCCTCGGTGATCTGCGCCAGCCGGTAGGCGGCGGCCCGGTCCGGCTGGCCAGGCTGACTAGCCGCGCTGCTGATCTTCAGCAGCGCAGACCACCGTGCGCTGACGTCATCGCCGACGCGCTCCGCGGCCTGCACGGCTCGCTCGAAGTACGCCCGTGACTCATCAGGGGACAGACGGTAGATCGCTCGCGACAGCCGGACAAGGTCTTCGATCCGCATTTCCGCGCTGTCGTGGCTCGCCGCGATCCCGGCGGCGATGAGCTCGGCCACTTCGAGCGCAAGATCATGCAGCTCCGCGGATCCGGCAGCCTGCTGCACGATATCGGTCAGGGCATCGCGGGATAGGTACCGGTGGCTGGTCCGCACCCATGCAGCGAACTGCTCGCGCGGCATGCCGGTTGCCGCAGACGCGAGCAGGAACGAGCCGGTGCGTGCGGCGGCGTTGATGAACATGTAGGGCGCGCGGTAGTCCGGGACAGGGCGCAGCGTTTCCACCGCACGCTGGACTTCAGCACCGGTATCCGCCGTCTGGCCCAGCATTGTCCTGGCCCACAGTTCTGCCCATGCAGCGAACGGCTCGACATTAGCCTTGAACTCAGCCACGGCCTGCGAGTAAAGGTGCGCGTCCTGCCCGGCTTCCGCGACGGCGGCCGGAGCGAACGCGTTTACGTCGAACCGCTCGCCGCGTAGCCGGGACAGCAGCGCGAGTCCCTTGATGGCCGTGCTGCTGCCCGTCTGCCACCGCGACCCGGCCGACTCGGGCAGGGCGGCCGGCAAGTACAGCGTGAGAATGCGCTCGGCCTCCGGGGCGCTCAGCTGCCGGTAGCGAACGCCAAGCGCGACGATCCAGCAGGCCGCGAGTGTGACATCCGGGTCATCACGCTCCCCGAAAGACAATGACGGCGCGGCAAGGGCCTCCGATCGCGCGCACAGCATCGCCACGCAACGCTCCAAAGCCGGCGCCTCTGGGACCAGCCCGGCCTGCGCCGCGGCCGACGCCACCCCGGCGAGCAGGTACTCGCCCGCATCGTGCTGGCTGAGCAGGGCAGTGATATCCGCGACCCGGCCGTGCTGGGCCAGCCGGGATGCGATGATCGCGGCGGGCTTCAGGGGGGCCGTCGGCGGGCGCCAGCGCTGGAGGAATTCAGTGCAGGCGGCGGGGCCGTCGACGTTGAGCAGCCCGATGGCGATATCGGCGATATCGCCCGCGTCGACGCCGTGCCTTTCATGCTCTTCGCGGGGCGCGTTGACCCATGCCACCGTCCAGTCGATCGCGCTGCGGAGCCTGCTGCGGGCGCTGTCTTACTGTGAGGGAGCGAAGGACAGCAGGGCGCCCTCGTGTACCAGGTTGGAGTTGGGCCAGCTGCCGGTCAGGTCACGTGCCGCGACGAGGTCCTCAATGGTCTGGGCGTCGAGGAACACGCCCGCGAGGTCGGGGTTCTTGCGCAGCAGCCGGAGCAGGCGGCTGTGACCGGCGCCCTGAGCACCCGCACGAAGGGCCAGCCGTGCTGCGGGCGGGTACGCGCGCTGGCGGAGGGCAGCCTTGAGCGCGAACTGGACGCGCTGCTGGGCGATCTGGTGGCGCTCAAGATCGTTCCCGGCAGGCAGCGCATCGTCAGTCAGGGCAAGGCTGACCAGCTGCCCGAAATCACCGGATTCCCACAGCAGATACGGGAGAGAGGCCGCGGCGTACGCGCTGCTGTCCGCCAGAGGCCGCAGCCGCTCGACGATAGCTGCCAGCTCCTCGCCGTACGGCATGAACCGCGAGCGGAACCAGGTCTCGGTCGGCTCGTCGCGGAACTGCAGCGTGTCACCGTCAGCTAGGACGCCACTGAACAACCCGGATCGGGCGGACGGCCTGGTGGCCGGCTGGCCGGGCTCCGGTGCCCGCAACCTTCCGCTGGCCCGCCGCGCGGCGGGCCGGGCGGCTGCGGCGCGGCAGCAGAAACCGCGGAGGGGGCCGCAGGGGCTGCCGCCAGGGCGGGCCGGGGTGTGCTGGCTGGTCAGGTCAGCACCCACGCCCCGCCGGAGCGGGTCAGGCCGTGCCGCAGCAGGGTGCGCAGGTTGAGTGCGGCGCACCGGTTGTGCAGCCAGGCGTCGTTTTTGGCGGTGCCGATGTAGCGGAGCTTGACCCGGCGGCCGTTCTGGGTGGCGGTCCAGGCGATGACCCGCTCGATCATTGACCGGGTGGGGTAGGCCTGCCTGAATTCCGCCGTCCGGGACTGGGCGCGGGCGGCGCGCAGCAGGCCCTCGTGCGGGTGGATGGTCATGGAGCGGCCATCCCTGGCGGTGGTGCACCGCTCGCGCAGCGGGCAGCCCGCGCACGCGGCGCCGAAGGTCACGGTCCGGGCGGGGCTCATCGGCCGGGTGATCCCGGCCGGGCAGGTGACCGTGCCGTCGTCCTCGCTGATGGTGAAGTCGTCGAGGGTGAACCCGCCGGGCACGGCCGGCCGCAGCGGCTTCGGCTTGATGACGGTGTCATGCCCGGCGTCGCGGTAGGCGGCGCGGGCCTCCCCGCTGCCGTAGGCGGAATCGCCGTAAACCTCCAGGTCATCCGCCCGGCCTTGCTCACCCGTGCCCTCCCGCTCCGGTTCCGGCTGAGGCTCAGGTCCCGGTTCCGGATGCGCTTCAGGCTCCGGCCCGGCGGCCGTGCCCGGCCCCGGCTGCGCCGCCGCAGGGCCGGCATCCGCGCCCTGCCCGGCGCTGGCAGCGTCATCCCCGCCGTCACCGGCGCTCGCACTGTCACCATGAAACCGGTCGCGGCAGGCCATCTTGACGCCGTTCTCCGCGTCCGTGCTGCCCGGCCCGGCGGCCATCGTCATCTCGCAGTCGGTGATCAGCCCAGACTCCGGCTCGGCGGCCACATGCCCCCGGAACCCGTCGCGCCGCTTGGACTTGCACTTCCGGGTGTGCCGGGCCTCGCGGTCCACCGTCGAGATCACCCGGTCCGGGGCGACCTTCCGGGCGATCCGCCACCGCCCGTCCGTCCCGTCCGACCCCCCAGCCGGCTCCACGTCCTGCCCCGCCACCAGCGCCAGCAGGCCCAGCGCGTCCGCCGCGGCGGCGTCCCGCTCCGGCGCGCCCTCCCCGGTGAGCTCCGCCAGCACCGCCAGCGCGTCATTCACCAGATCCGATACCAGCTGCTCCTTGGCAGCCGGGTCGTCCCAGTCGATGTCAGGCTTGCCCGGCCTGGAGTAGTCCAGCTGGCACACGCCGACGATCACCGCGGCGGCACCGGGCACCACCCGCGCCACTTTCCGCATCGCGGCCATCAGCTGGCACACAGTATCCATCGTGGCCACCGCGTCGTCGAAAACCGTCGAGTCCACGCACCGCTTCCGCCGGCCCCGCAGCAGCCCCGTCTCCGCGATCACCGCCGCCATCGCGTCGAACACCCGGTCCGGGCGCTTCGACTTCGCGATGCGCTTGCGCCAGTACACCAGCGCCGACGGGTCGAAGCTCATCTGCAGCAGCGACCGGCCGCAGGCCACCTTCCACCGGATGTCGAACTTCAGCGCGTCCGCGGTCTGGGTGTCCGACAGGTCATACAGCTCCTTGAGCACTAGGGCGTGTCCCGTGGATCTTCGAGGCCTGATGCTGTAGATCAGTACGGTGCTTGAGCGACTGAAACGCCATGACCTGACTGATGAGGAGTGGGAGCGGCTGCGGGCGTTCTTGCCCGCCGATCCCCGGCAGGGCGGCCGGTGGGCCGATCACCGGACGGTGATCAACGGGATCTTCTTCCGTGCCCGGGCGGGCTGCCCGTGGCGGGACCTGCCGGAGGGCTTCGGGAACTGGAAGACCATCTATAACCGGCATCGCCGCTGGTCACTGGATGGAACCTGGGAAAAGGCCCTGGACGGGCTGCGGGCCGGGTGTGATGAGGCCGAGGGCAAGGACTGGACGGTCAGCGCCGACTCGACGGTCACCCGGGCCCATCAGCACGCGGCCGGGGCCCGCCATGCACCGGCTGCTGATGACCGCACAGGGGGCTCCAGCGAATGACAAGAAATCTGGCCGGGAAGGGATCGGCCGCTCCCGCGGCGGGCTGACCACCAAGATCCACCTGGCCGCTGACCTGCGCTGCCGCCCCGTTGCCCGGCTGACAAGCCCCGGCCAGCACGGCGACTCCCCCCGGTTCATCCCGCTGATGGACGCGGTCCGCATCCAGCGGCGCGGCCTGGGCAGGCCCCGCAGCCGGCCCGGCCGCGCGATGGCGGACAAGGCCTACTCCTCCGCCGGCAACCGCGCCTACCTGCGGCAGCACCGCATCAAGGCGGTTATCCCCGTCAAGGAAGACCAGAAAGCCCACCGCCGCAACCGTGGCCGCTCCGGCGGCCTGCTGCTGGTCTTTGACGACGGGTGGTACAAGAAGCGCAACACCGTCGAACGCTGCTTCAGCAAGCTCAAGCAGTTCCGCGCCGTGGCCACCCGCTACGACAAGCGCGAGCGCATCTACCAAGGCACCATCGACGTCGCCTCGATCAGCATCTGGCTACGCGACCCCGTCCCATGATCCACGGGACACGCCCTAGCCCTGTCTTTTCACCGAGCCGTGTGGGCTGACTGGCGCGCCTGAATGGAAAAGTGCTCCTGAACTGGGACGATTAGGGGTGTTTGGGTCCTTATCGCGCCGGGTTCGAGGAGCACTTTCTACGTGAACGGTACAGGGTGGTCGCGGGGTCTGGAAGTCACTGGCGGCGGTACGGGGATCGTGTCGCATGCGGGCCTGGTTCTGCTGCGGCAGCTGGCGGACCGGACGGGGCTGACGGCGGGGCTGTCGCGGGCGCTGCCGTCGCCGCTGTGGGGGCATGACCGGGGCCGGGTCGTCAGCGATCTGGCGTGCGCGATCGCGGACGGCGCCCGGGTGATCAGTGATTTCCGGGTGATGGGCGATCAGCGGGAGCTGTTCGGCCTGGTGGCGTCGGTGCCGACGGCGTGGCGGGCGCTGAAGGAGATCGCCGGCGCCGGCGACCGCGCGCAGCGCAAGCTCGCCGCCGCGGTGAACAAGGCGCGGCGGCACGCGTGGGCGCAGGCCGGCACGCTGCCGCCGGTGCGGGTCGCGGACAAGACGCTGGAGGGGGTGACGTGTATCCGGCTGGACGCGACCGTGGTGCCCGCGCACTCGGATAAGGAGCTGGCGGAGCCCAATTTCAAGGGATTCGGCCATCACCCGCTGGTCGCCGAATGCGACAACGTGCGGGAGCCGCTGGCGTGGATGCTGCGCCCCGGCTCGGCCGGGTCGAATACCGCCGCTGATCACCTGCAGATCCTGGGCGAGGCGATCGCCGCGCTGCCGCCGGCGTTCCGCCGGAAGCTGATGATCACCTGCGACGGGGCCGGCGCCAGCCACGCCCTGATCAGGGAGCTGGACAAGCTGGCGGCCCGCCCCGGGTACCAGGTGATCTACTCCGTGGGCTGGGAGCTGGGCAAGCGGGAAAAGGCCGCGCTGGCCCAGGTCCCCGAGGACGCCTGGGAAGCCGCCGTGGACGCGCACGGGAAAGTCCGCGAGCGCCGCGCGGACGATGCCTGCGGTAATCTCCGGTGCGCGCACCGGGCCTGCTGGATCGAGGAAGCCCACGTCATCGAGCTGACCAGGCTGCTGCGCGAAGGGCCGGCCGGGGACCAGCTCAAGGGCTGGCCCAAGGCGATGCGGATCTTCGCCCGCCGGGAACGCCCGCACCCGGGCGCGCAGCTGACCCTGTTCGAGGCAGAGGACGGCTGGCGGTACTGCCTGTGGGTAACGAACCGGCCCGCCACCACGCGTGGCTGGCTGGGCCAGTGCGCCTACATCGACGCGGCGCACCGGGTCCACGCCCGGGTGGAGGACGTGATCCGCACCGGCAAGGACACCGGGCTGGGCCATTTCCCGTCGCATGACTACAAGGTCAACCAGGCGTGGCTGACCGCCTCCATGATCGCCTGCATCCTGCTGGCCTGGCTGAAGCTGCTGGCCCTGGACCGCGACCTGGCGAAAGCCGAGCCGAAAACGCTCCGCTACCGGATCCTGCACGCCGCCGGCCGCCTCGTGCACGGCGGGCGGCGAAGATGCCTGAAAATCGCCGCGACCTGGCCCTGGGCCGACGCCATAACCGCCGCCTGGCAGCGCATCCAGGCGATCCCGCAAGGCCCCTGACCAGTGCTAACCCATCCCTGCGAGCAAGGAAGGAGAACCCGGGGCCGTGGAACCCCGGCCACCCGGCCCGCCAGCCGGGCCACCGTCATACACCGAAGCTAAAATCCCAGCCCAGAACACGGTCCGCACGCCGCTCAGCGGCAGCCATCAACCCCGATGAAAGATCAGGGCTAGGTGTCCCGTCCGTCTCCTTGAATGCCCTGACAGGGCATCGCTCCTGCGCCCCGGAGGATTGCAGCGCGCCTCTGGCTATCGCACCGCAGGGGCCGGCGCCGGTTACAGGCGTCTTTCCGGCGGGCGTCAAATTGCACCTTCTGGAGACTGGGCTTCAGGTAATCCGACTTTCACCTTATCGTGCGGATCTCCCGGCACGCCGTTCCGTACGCCTGGCCACGACTGCCGGTTTTCTGCCATGCTATTGTCCCTTATTATCCTTTCGGATTCCGGTTAGGCATCAGATCCAGAGATAATCTCCTCTCATCTCTGCCCGTTTGACGGGCGATATAGCAGTGCGCCTCATGGCGCACCCGGTAGTACAGTCGTGTTTTCACGGTGCGGCGATGCCGTGTCGCGGATTGTGACGTGATCCGCCTGGGTTTGCGGTTACATCGAGTCACCTCCTTCCGGTCGCCGCAGTTCAGGTGGCTGCCGCGGCCAGCAGCCGGATGCTGTAGTGGTGCCAGCGGGCTCTGGCCTGGTGGCAGCGCCGCCAGCGGGACCAGCGCAGGTGGAAGGCGAGGCGGGCGCGGGTGATCAGCCCGGCGGCGTACTGCCTGGCCAGGCGTTCGATGCGGGCGGTCTCGGCGATGGTGAGCTTGACGGCGCCGATGCGCGGCGGGCAGGGCTGCCGGCTGCGGACGGGGACGGGCGCGTCGCCGGGCGGGATGCGCAGGTCGGGGCCGCTGACGTCGTCCTTGCCGTCGCGGCCGTCGTCGTGGCTTGCGCGGGCGGGGGCGTCCGGGAGGGTGATGTCGCCGCAGAGCGCGTTGCGGATGGCGGCGTGGCGGAGCTGCGCGAGGGCGGCCAGGGCGGTGTGCCGGCAGAACCGCGTCCCAGGTCCTGGCCTGGGCCTGGTCCCAGCCCAGGACGTCCTTCCCGGTCTTGAACGTCTCCTCAGCCGGCCATCTGCGGCCTGCGATGGTGATGAAGAACGTCATGGTCGCCGGGGTGCCCTCCGGCGCCCAGCACAGGTAGAAGGCCAGGTCGCCTGGGCGGGACAGCAGGCGGCGGATCAGCAGGAAGTGCCTGGGGCTGCTGGTGGCCAGCAGCGCCCAGTCCGCGAACCGGGGGCCTTTGGCGCCATTCCCGCACGAGCGCCGCTCGAAGACCGCGTCCCCGGCGGCGTCCCCGGCCTTGATCACGGCCCCGGACGGGAGGGTGATGCGGAAGTCGCGCGGGATGACTGCCACATACGGCAGGCCCCTGGACTCGCAGAACCGGCGCAGCTCGCCGCTGCGGCCGTACACCTCGTCATACGCCGCCCACTTCGCGGGCAGGCCCGCATCCAGCAGCCGTTCCAGCTGGCCGATGGCCAGCTGCGGTTTCGTCTTGCGCTCCAGCTTGCCCGGGATCCGGGCGGCCCGGCGCCGCCGCCAGTCCTTCTCCCAGCGCTGCGGCATGAACACATCGAAATCCGCCCAGGCCTGCCCGGACGTGGTCACCCACGCGGAGAACACCGTGGTGACACAGTTCTCCACGTGCCCGGTGCATCCGGCGTGCTGCGGCGCCACGCACGCGGTCGCGTCCCCGTCCTTGAGCTGCGCGGTCTCATCGACCGCGATCCCCGGCCCGATCAGGTCGCCCGGGTCGCACGGCAGCCAGGCACGCGCAAGGCCCGCCAGCTCCGCCCGCAGGCGCGTCCAGTCCCACCGGTAGCCGCGCAGCAGGGCCTGCATCCGGTGCGGGTTCTCGTGCCCGGCCGCCTCCGCCAGGCCCCAGCAGTTCGCCCTCACCCCCGGCGCCAGCCCCCGCACGTAATCCAGCGCGGTCCCCGCGCTGCGGCGCTGCGCCAGAACCCGTCCCAGCACCGTCCTGACCTGCGCATCTGCCCTCGCCACGGTATCGAAGGCATCCTCTATCCTGGCCTGTACGGCCGTGTCGTTATTGCTTATGGTCACGCATCAGGCAACCCGGCACGGCCGCCCCGAATTTCACGGCTGTAACTCCGCCACGCGACCGAAACCAGTCACTCAGCGTTACCGTTGCGACTGCAGGCGAATCCTCGCCGCAACACCAACATCACCGAATGTAAAACCGCGACTGTACTACCGGGGTCTTGTGCGTGCCGTAGTTGTCGCATAAGTCCGATGTCGGACTTATGCGACAACCTCAACACCCACATCAGTGCTGTGATGCGCACGTTCACCGGCGCGCATCCGGACTGGCTGACCGTCATCCAGCTGCCCTCCTACGCCCCGGACCTCAACCCCGCCGAGGGTGTCTGGGCGAACATGAAAAACGGCCTGGGCAACCTCGCCGCCCCCACTGTCAGCGACCTGGCCGCCATCGTCAAGAACCGGCTCAAGAGAATCCAGTACCGGCCCGAGCTCATCAGCGGATTCCTCGCCCAGACCGGACTCACCCTCGAACCCGAACCGCCATAGCCTCAGACCCTGGCCTTTCAGCCTCTGTAGCTGCGCGAATCGTCGTGCACAGTCTGCATCACCGGCAGCGTCCCTCGCCAGAGCGGAAACGCCGTAACCAAGCGCATCCGGGATGAAGGCGGGGGGAGCCACCACAGGCATTGACCCGATGTCCGCGGCAGTTGCGGCCAGCCCTCAGACGGCAACGATACAGCCAGGTAACGGCCGAATACGCTCTGAGGATGGTCGGGCACATAGGGGAGGGTGGCCACAGGCGAGGTCGCAAAATGGAAAGCCGCTGCCCGCCCCGCCGACTCGATGACGTCTGGCGGCGGGGTATGCAAGATGAGGGTCTCGGCGGCGGCGTACTCGGCTCCCGAGATGAACGGTGCGGCGTCGAGATCGGTGACATCGCTGTCCAGCCAGGCAGGGCCGAGGACACCGATTGCGTGATCGAGGTACAGCAGCCCCACGTCGACATAGTCGTGCACGCCGAACCCTCGGCGCGGAACGAGGAATTCGTCGATGGCTGCTGCGACCAGGTCTGCCCGCTCCACATCCGCGACAGGACGCTCGACCGAGCCAGGAAACAACCGGACCAGGCGGTCCCCGCGGCGGGCGAGCACCGTCTTCCTCGGGTCGTTCGGCAGGAAGTCCTCGAGATGAACGATGCCCGGTTCATCCCGGCGTGCCGCGGTCGAGCTGTCCCAGAAGCGCTGGAGTCACAGCCTTCGATCCGTGATTTGGGAGCGCAAGTGATCGGGCGGTGAGGTGGCCAACCGACGGCCATCGGTGGCGCACGGTAGGCGACGCCCCCGCCGCAGTCACCAGCGTTAGCAGGCCAGATAGCGAATAGGTCGCGAGCCGGCGGTCAAGGCTGTGGGGCAGCGTTCTTCCTTCTCGCTTGCCACGTCGAATCGCCGCCATGCTGCCTCCGCTGGTGCCCATCGCCCCGAAGTCCGCCGACAAGCCTACGGTTAGCGTCGCCCGAACGGCGCCGGGCCGATACGCAGGCCGCGACTGCCGATGCGCCGCCTGCCACGGCGAGGAAGATCTCCTGCGCACCCACGACGTCGTATCGTAGCGCCGATGTAACATTCCGACACATACAGGTATTCCGGCACCGCCGTGGGGGAGCTTGCGGCCTAGGACAGGGACCTCAGCAAGCTGGTCGAACTGGTCCGCGCAGCACTCATATCACCGCTATAGGCATCCCTGGCCGGAGACTAAGGTCCGGCTGACGCCAACCCGGCTCCCGGTGATGCCAGCTGAGAGACCATAATGTGAGCCCATGAGACGATGGCGCTGCTCCTTCAGCGACTCCAGATGTCTCGTGCCGGGCGGCATCCTCCCTGAGCCGCCGACAGCGCCTCGCCTGAGGTGAAGGGCGTGACCTCGCCCGATCTGGTACGGGCGAGCCGCGATGGAGATCAGTTCCACTACTACTGGGCTGCGCGGCAGTGCCTCAAGCTACTGCACTCAGGCAGCGGCCTCGCCGGGGTGTCCATCGAGGGCTCGTCGCCGCTGGAAACCGCAACCGCAGGCGAGCAGGTAATCGACGTCGCCGAGTACTACGGTGCCGTCGACCCGGGATCGGCCGACAAGATCATCTACCGTCAGCTCAAGCACTCAACAACCCGCGCTGAGCAGCCCTGGACGGTATCCGGGCTCAAGGGAACGCTAGAAGGTTTCAGCCAGAAATTCTCGAAACTCAACGCCGCCAGCCCTTCACTTGCTGACCGTGCCGTCTTCGACTTCGTTTCCAACCGGCCTGTTGATGAGGCTGTCGTGCAATCCCTGCGCGACATCGCTCAAGGCATCACATCGCGCCATCCTCAGATCGCAGGCTACATCCGCGGCTACCTCGGCTTGTCCGGGGACCTGGCGAAGCGGTTCTGCCAGCAGTTCACGATCGATGCCCGCGCGCCGGCGCTTCTGCGGCTGACTCACCTGTTCACCCATGACGTTGCCGCGCTGCTCCCTGGAGCGCCCAACGACGGCCCGCTGCGGCTGAAAGAGGCAGTCACACGGCGTGCCACCTCGCTGGAGCCGGATCCGCTCATCACCATGAAGGTGGTGCTGGCGGCTCTTGGGGCTTCGCCGGACCAGCTGCTGCCGGCGCCGTCACTCTTGCTGGCCCCGGATAAGATCATCCCGGTTCCGGACGCCGAGGCCGTCGCACGCAGTCTTGCCGCGTCGAAAGCGCCCATGGTAGTGCACGCCGCGGGCGGGGTCGGCAAGTCGGTGCTGGCCGTGCAGCTGGGCGCGTTGCTGCCCGCTGGTTCTGTATGCCTGGTGTACGACTGCTTTGCCCGCGGCGGGTACCGGCGATCCAGTTCCCCGCGCCATGAGCACCGTCAAGGTTACGTTCAGCTGGCCAATCAGCTAGCCGGCGCGGGCCTGTGTGATCCCCTGGTCCCAGCGAGCCCGGCTCCTCCGGCTTCGGACTACTCCCGGGCGTTCATGGCCCGGGTCCGTGCCGCCGCAGAGTCCCTCGCAGTGTCCAGCCCGGATGCCCTGCTGGTGGTGGCGATCGACGCTGCAGATAACGCAGTTATAGCTGCCCGCGAGCAGGACACGGGCCGCTCGTTCGTTTCGGATCTTCTGCGGGAGGAACTGCCCGCCAACGTACGGGTGGTCGAGTTCTGCCGGACGGAGCGGATCCAGACGCTGGACCCGCCACCCGGGACGACGAAGCTGGAGATCTCCGGCTTCGGGCCGGAGCAAAGCCGCCAGCACCTGGAGTTGAGATTCGGGCCGGTGCAGGCCGCCGATGCGAGCGAGTTCCACCGCCGGACGGGCGGCAACGCCCGCGTCCAGGACCAGGTCATGCGCGAGACCCAGACAGTGCAGGACTGCCTGACCCGGCTAGGCCAGGTATCCGGCTGGAACGTCGCCACCGTCGATGACCTCCTGACCAGGCTCGTTGAGGAGACGATCTATCACGATCCGGGAAACGCGCCCGCCATCCGCATGATGTGCCAGGCGCTGGCCGTGCTGCGGCCGCGGATCCCGGTCACCGTCCTGGTCTCGCTGTGCGGCATCAGCCCCTCACTGGTGCGCAGCTTCGCGGCGGACCTGCACGGCTCCCTCCTAGGACGACACTGAATAACTCGCGAACCCTGATGGGCGTGTTTTGCCGGCATCGTGTTCGATTCCCTGGGAGAATCGTGCCATGCAGGGGATGACGCGACCGGACCGGGACTTGTGGGACGCGGGCGAGGTCACCGGGCACTTGGTGCCGCCGGGCAGCGTGTTCGCGTTCCTGGCCGAGCACCGCACCGAGCTGTTCCCCGACAGCTTCACCGCGGACTTGTTCCCGTCGCGGACCGGGCGCCCGTCGCTGCCGGCGGACCTGGTCGGGTCGGTGCTAGGGCGTGTCCCGTGGATCATGGGACGGGGTCGCGTAGCCAGATGCTGATCGAGGCGACGTCGATGGTGCCTTGGTAGATGCGCTCGCGCTTGTCGTAGCGGGTGGCCACGGCGCGGAACTGCTTGAGCTTGCTGAAGCAGCGTTCGACGGTGTTGCGCTTCTTGTACCACCCGTCGTCGAAGACCGGCAGCAGGCCGCCGGAGCGGCCACGGTTGCGGCGGTGGGCTTTCTGGTCTTCCTTGACGGGGATAACCGCCTTGATACGGTGCTGCCGCAGGTAGGCGCGGTTGCCGGCGGAGGAGTAGGCCTTGTCCGCCATCGCGCGGCCGGGCCGGCTGCGGGGCCTGCCCAGGCCGCGCCGCTGGATGCGGACCGCGTCCATCAGCGGGATGAACCGGGGGGAGTCGCCGTGCTGGCCGGGGCTTGTCAGCCGGGCGACGGGGCGGCAGCGCAGGTCAGCGGCCAGGTGGATCTTGGTGGTCAGCCCGCCGCGGGAGCGGCCGATCGCTTCCCGGCCAGATTTCTTGTCATTCGCTGGAGCCCCCTGTGCGGTCATCAGCAGCCGGTGCATGGCGGGCCCCGGCCGCGTGCTGATGGGCCCGGGTGACCGTCGAGTCGGCGCTGACCGTCCAGTCCTTGCCCTCGGCCTCATCACACCCGGCCCGCAGCCCGTCCAGGGCCTTTTCCCAGGTTCCATCCAGTGACCAGCGGCGATGCCGGTTATAGATGGTCTTCCAGTTCCCGAAGCCCTCCGGCAGGTCCCGCCACGGGCAGCCCGCCCGGGCACGGAAGAAGATCCCGTTGATCACCGTCCGGTGATCGGCCCACCGGCCGCCCTGCCGGGGATCGGCGGGCAAGAACGCCCGCAGCCGCTCCCACTCCTCATCAGTCAGGTCATGACGTTTCAGTCGCTCAAGCACCTTACTGATCTACAGCATCAGGCCTCGAAGATCCACGGGACACGCCCTAGCCGTGCTGGTGCTCGTTGCCGGCGTGTCCCTGGCGATGGGATTCCGTCCGGCGGCAGGCCCGCTCGCCTGGCTGGCCGCAGCTGGAGCGCTGATGCTGTTCGCCTTCGCGCTGATCTGGCTGTCGACCGCCCTCGGCCTGGCCGCCAAGAGTGTCGAGACTGCCAGCAACACGCCGATGTTCTTGACGCTGCTGCCGTTCCTGTCCGGCGGCTTCGTTCTATCTCCACTCTGCCCGCCGGCCTGCGCCAGTTCGCCGAGTACCAGCCGTTCACGCCGGTCATCCAGACCGTCCGCGGTCTGCTCACCGGCGGCCCGGTCGGTACCCACGCCATCGCGGCGGTCGCCTGGAGCGCTGGCATCGCGCTGGCCTGCTACCTGTGGTCGATCCGCCTCTACGACCGGCGCCGGGCAGCCGACCCGAAATAGCGGATATCGCGCCGCGCGACCTGTGAACTTCAGATCCCGTCACCATCACCTGGATCCCAGGTCGCTGCCCAAGCCCCGAGCGCCATGATGCCCGCCGCGAACCCACGTTGATCGCGGTCGCCAGGTACCGGATGACCGCGAGTTCCCCGCGCGGCACCTTCAGTCAGGCTGAACTCGCGGGCGACCGGGTGATAACCCGCTTTATCACCCGGTCTCGCCGGTGCCCGCCGGTACCCCTCCCGGGCCTGGCAGGTGACCAGGCTCTGGGTGCCGAGTTGGGTGTCACGGTCCGGCGGTCAGCCTGCCCGCACCAGTCGGCCAAAACTTAGTCTCCAGCCCTCCGGAACCGGGTCTAGTCTCCAGCCCTCCGGAACCACGCGTCCGGGCAGCCCGGCCTCGGCGGCGACCGCGCCGGTGAGGTCCGCGCCAGTGAAGTCCGCGCCGGTGACGGTCGCGCCGGTGAGGGTCGCGTCGGTGAGGGTCGCCGTGCGTATGACCGTGTTGCCCTTGATGAGGACATACTGCAGGCCGAGGTTCGCGTAACTGAGGTTCGCGCTCCAGAGGTTCGCGCCGGAAAGGTTCACGCCTTGGAGCTCTGCGTAGGTCAGGTCCGCGTACGTGAGGTTCGCGGCGGTGAGGTCCGCGCCGTTAAGCCACGTGCTGCTACGGATCATGGCGCCGGTGCCGGAGGGGGCAGGCTCCGTCACCCCGCTGAGATCCGCGTGGGAGAGGTCCGCGCCGTTGAGGTTCGAGCCGTTGAGCTCCGCGAACCTCAGGCGCGCGCCGGTGAGGTACGCGCCGGAAAGGTTCGCGTCGTTGAGCGTCGTGCTGGTGAGGTCCGCGCCCTTGAGGTTCGCGCCGGAAAGGTTCGCGTCGTTGAGCGTCGTGCTGGTGAGGTCCGCGCCGTTGAGGTTCGCGCCGGGCAGCTCCGCGCCGTTGAGGTCAATGCGTCCGGTGTCGCGGTGTGGATCCCGGCGTCCGACCGCGGTAAGTGCAGCCTCGCCGGGCACGCCGAAAAGACGGTGGCCAGGCACCGCGGCTGCCTGGAAGAACCCGCCCCCGAACCGGACCCGCACGAGCCTGCAGGCAGCCAGGCCGCCCCGGACCTGCAGCAGGCCGCCGCCGCGGCCGCCGCCCGGCGAGCGGAAGACTCCGCCCTGGCCGTCCGCACCCGCCAGCGCTATGAGCAGGTCCAGGCGCTGCGCACCCACGGCAAGGGCATCAAGCCGATCATGCGCGAGACCGGCCTGGCCAAGGAGACCATCCGCCGCTTCTACCGCGCGGCCAGCGCCGATGAGCTACTGGCCAAGATCCACGGCGGCCGCCCGTCGCTGCTGGACGATCACAAGCCCTACCTGCACCAACGGTGGAACGAGGGCTGCACCAACGTCCGCCAGCTGCACGCCGAGCTCCGCGAACGCGGTTACCGCGGCAGCTACGGCACCATCAGCGGCTACGTCCAGCCGTTCCGGGAAGCCAGCGCCGCACCGCCCGCCGTGCCCGGCCCGCCCAAGGCCCGCGACCTGGCCAGCTGGATCCTCAAGGACCCGGACTCCCTCGATGACGACGAGAAAGCCGGGCTCGCCCGGGCCCGGGAACGCTGCCCGCACCTGGACGCCCTAGCCGGGCACGTCACCCAGTTCGCCAAGATCCTCACCGGCCTGCACGGAGACCGCCTCGATGACTGGATCGCCGCCGTCGAGGCAGACGACCAGCCCGACCTGCACTCCTTCGCCCGCGGCCTCAAGCACGACCACGACGCCGTCCTCAACGGCCTCACCCTGCCCTGGAGCTCAGGAGTCGTCGAGGGCAACGTCAACCGGCTCAAGATGCTCAAACGCCAAATGTACGGCCACGCCACCTTCGGCCTGCTCCGCACGCGCGTCCTTCTGTGCTAGCCGGAGTTTCCAATGATCATGCTCCCCGTTAAGGTGTTTCGGCTGCTGGGACGCGGTTTCGGGGGTGGCCGGGGCCTATGACCTAACTGCGGGTGCGTAGCGGTGGAGCTGGAAGGTTTCGATGAGCTTGTCCTGCGTGGCGGTGGTCTCGGTGAGCATCCGGCGCGCCTTGGGCCGGCCGCGTTCGGCGGGGTAGATCAGGACGGTCTCGCCGATGGCGGCGAGCTGGTGCAGCAGTTCGCGGACTGACATGCGCAACCCGTCGCGCTCGGCTTGCAGGCGCATCAGATGGGCGGTCTGCAGCGCGAGAACGCAGGTGAACGCGTGGATGCGTGGATGCGGATGTTGTGCTCGGTCCAGTGGAACATCGGGGAGAAGGACACGGCGCGGGGGTCTTTCATCTGGCGGAAGGAGAACTCGGCCTCGGACTGGGACCGGTAGGCGGCGATCACCTCGGCGGCGGGCCAGTCGTCGTGGTCGGTGATCAGCACGTGCTTGCCGAAGATCTCCTCTTCCAGCGCGGCCCGCGCGGTGATGTCGACGGACCAGGTCAGCCGCAGGTCGCGGGGCTTGCCGCCGTCCAGCTGCCAGGTGATGACGCGCCGGGTCCACGGGTCGCGGGTGATCTTGGTGATCTCCGCCTCGACCTTGTCCCTGGCCCGGCGGGTTTTGCCGCGGGCCAGGGTGGCGGCCAGCTCATCCAGCTGCCGGGCGGCCTTGGCCAAGGTGGTGCCGTCGAACCCGCGGGCTTGGTGCTCGTGCAGCTCCGGGGAGTGCGTCAAGATCGCCCGGCGCTCGGTGCCGTAGACCTCCCGCCGGGTGTCGCAGGCGGTCAGCCCGCCGAACCGTTCCCGGTCGACGACGGCGCGGGCGTCCGCGGGCACAGCGAGCAGGTCACGGCAGTCACTGGCCGGCACTGACCCCACGTAGCGCAGGCCCGTGCCGGCCAGCAGCGCGAAGTTGGCTTCGGAGTTCTGCCCGGCGTCGAAGACGACCGTCATCTCGGTGCCGTCCTGCCCGGTGGCGGCGGCCAGGGCGGCGTGCCGGGCGGCCAGCGCCCGGATCATCTGCGGGAACTGGGTGACGTCGGGTTTGCTGCCGGGGTAGGCGTGCGACAGCAGCGGGATGCCGCCGCCGCGGGTGACCACCAGCCCCAGGCCGACCAGCCGCAGATCAGCCCGCTTCTGCTTGGCCTTGCCGCGCTGGGCGATCGGCGCCCGGGCGTTGCCGGTGCCGGTGAAGGTCGCGAAGTTCGTCATGTCCAGCGCCACCGAGCTGGTGTCCAGCCCGAACCGGGCGCATGCCGCCAGCGCCAGCTTCTCCTCGATCCGCGGCAGCGCCTGCAGGGGCACCGCGTGCATCGCGTCCCAGAACCGGCGGTGATCCAGCGCCGAGACCGGGATCTTGGTGAACCGGTCCGCCGCCGTGGTGCGCCACCAGTCCGCGAAGGCCCGTTTGGAGCACGGATCCACGACCCGGTTCAGCGCGGCCAGCGCCAGGTAGGTGCCCGGTGACAGCGGCAGCCCCGGCGGCCTGCCCCCGCACGCCTCATCGATGATCGCGGCCACGCCCAAGCCGGCCAGCAGCCCCCACGCCGCGGCCACCGCCCCGAAATCCAGATGCCGGGTCCGCTCCGGCACCATCGCCCGCTCCCGGGCATCCAGCAGAGCCTCCACCTCGGCCGCCGTGCCCAGGTACCGCTCCGAGACCAGCTTCGGCTTGCCGTCCACCCAGCCCATCTCGCGCAGGTACCAGTACGGCCGACCGCCGATCACCTTCTTATACAGACTCGGCGCGAATTTAGGTCATAGGCCACATCAGCAGCACCGTCAAGCGCTATAACCAACTTGTCACCAGGAGAAACGGACCAGCAGCACCAGCCAGCCAAAGACCCGGATCGTGATCAGGTAGAGCAGGCGAAGGGACACAACCGCGATCTTGCCGCAATCAGCTCATCCGGCCAAACCGCAGGTCACAGTATCTATGTCAGTTTTGAAGCGGTACAGCCACACGAATTAACCAGCAGGGTCAACTGCGGGCACCAAAACAAGGCTTTTGTAACATCGGCCCCCTCTGCCGCCACCATCACCGCGTCAAACACTCCCAAGGCTGGCGCCTCGCCCAACCCGAACCCGGCATCTTCGCCTGGATCACCCCATCCGGCTGGACCTACATCACCGGCCCCCAAAGCCCAACCACGTAGATCAGCCCCCTGCGGCGATGACCGCCTCGCGGCGACGAGGCTCGGCGACGACCCGGGCACCACAGCCGGCTGATCGACCAGGCACCACGGCTGTCTCCGTGTCCCCAGTCGCCGCCGGCGTCTGCACCCCCAGACCACCGCGGCCGGCCCGTGGATGCCCGGCCGGGCGAGCCGAAAGTCCCGTTGGCCCTTGATATCAGTAACGGGACGATCAGATACTGCGGTTACGCCAGGACGCAAGCCGCGACGAGCGCACCTTGCTAGGCCAGCTCTTAGCGGTGTACGGCGCCGGGGCCGCTACCCCTCGCCCCGCAGGATCGCGTCGAGGCGGCCGGCGACGCGGGACCAGTCCCACTCCCGCTCCACCCACGCGAGCCCCTGGCGCCCCATGGCCGCCGCCCGGGCCGGGTCGGCCAGCAGTTCGGTGATGCGCTCCACGAGGGCCGTGACGCTGCGCCCGGGAACCACGTAACCCGTCTCGCCGTCCAGGACCGCGTCCGGGGCACCGCCGGAGTCACCAGCGATCACCGGCCGCCCGGCGGAGGACGCTTCCAGGTAGACGATGCCGAGGCCCTCCACGTCCAAGCCGCCCCAGCGGGTGCGGCACGGCATGGCGAAGAGGTCGCCGGCCGCGTAGCAGCCGGGCAGCTCCCCGACGGGGACGCTGCCGGTGAACGTGACGGCATCGGCCACCCCCAGGTCCGCGGCCAGGCGCCGCAGGCCGCCACCGTACGGCCCGTCCCCCACGAGCAGTAGCCGCGCGGCGGGGATCGCGGAGCGGACGCCAGGCCACGCGCGGATCAGCGTGTCCTGTCCCTTGCGCCGGACCAGGCGGGACACGCACACCACGACCGGGCGGTCTGCCAGGCCCAGCCGCTCCCTGAGTCCGGCCGTGCCGGGGTTCCCGGTCGGCCCGGGCCGGAACGCGGCGACGTCCACGCCGGGGGCCAGCCGTACCATCCGCGCGGCGGCCTGCGGCGACAGCGCCCGCGCGAGGCGGGCCCGGAAGTACTCACCGAGGTAGGTCACCGCGTCGACGCTGTCCCCGATCCGGCGCAGCAGGCCGCGAGCGCCGGGCAGCGCCGCCCAGCCCGCCTCATGCCCGTGGGTGAGCGCCACCAGGCGGGTGGCCCCGGCGCGGCGCAGGACGGGCCCCAGCAGCCCCAGCGGCGCCGCCGCCCCGAACAGCACGGTGTCGAAGTCGTATTCGCGGAGCGCGGCGGCCGCCCGGCGGCCCACGGACGGGACCGGCAGCATCAGCGACGTCGGATGCCTGATCACCGGGAACGGCTGCCGGGCGTCGAAGTTCTTGGCGCCGTCCCACGCCGGGGCGTACACCGCGACCTGTCCGGGGGGCAGCAGGCAGCCCAGGCCGTGCACGAACGACTGGATGCCGCCCTGCCGGGGCGGGAAGTCGTTGGTGACGATCAGCGTGCCGCGCATAGCGCCCGAGTCTAGAAGGCCCCGGGGGCGACGTAGACGCAAGTGAGCCCGGCAGGTCACCCTGCCGGGCTTATCGTCCTACGGAGGTTACGGAGGTTACGGAGGTTACGGAGGTTACGGAGGTTACGGAGGTTACGGGCGGACGGCGCCGTCGGTGTTCTGCGCGTACCAGGGCTCGTTCATGGAGATCTCCTCCACGTCCGCACCGGTATGCGGCGCGTCGACGATCATCCCGTTGCCGAGGTAGACCGAGACATGCCCCTCGCCGTCGTAGAGGATCAGGTCGCCCGGCTCGAGGGAGCTGAGGGAGATGTGCGGCAGCGAAGACCAGTCTTCGTAGGTCGTCCGCGGGATCGAGATCCCGGCCGACGCCCACGCGGCCTCGGCCAGTCCCGAGCAGTCAAACCCATCCGCGCACGGCCCGTTACCACCGAAGACGTACGGGCAGGCGGTCTGCGCCTCGGCCACCGCGAACGCCGCGGCCTTCCCGCCCCGGGTCGCGGTCGACCCGGTGTACGCGGTCGCGGTGGTCGCGCCCCCGCCGACGGCATTGGCCTCGACCGTCTGCTGCTGCTGCGGGGTCAGGCTGGTCAGCACGGCTTTCGCGTTGGTCAGGAGATGACCGGCATGCTGCTGGTTCTGCTCCCTCTGCTGCTCGATCGCGGCCAAGGCGTTCTTGGTGCGCCGAGCCTGCTGCTGGGAGTTCTTCAGCTGGCGCGCGGCGACGAGGAACTGCTGCATCTCCTGATTCCGGTTGCCGGAGATCTCCAGCAGCATCGTGGCCCCGTTCAGCACGGTCTTCGGATCGCTCGAGGTGAGAAGCCCGGCGACCGAGGTCGTATTACCGCTCTCATAGCTCTCGGCCGCGATCTGCGCGACGGCTCCCCGCAACTGCATGAATTGCACCTCGTCGGCAGCGACCTGCTTGCTGACGGCGGCCAGCTTCTGCTGTGCCTGCGAGACCTGCTGCGCAACCTGGTCGTACTGCTGATTGGCCTGGTCCAGCTGCGAATTGTCCTGGTTGACCTTGGCCTGCGCCTCAGCCAGCGTGGGCTGGGGCGCCGCTCCGGCCGTCACCGTGTAGGTGCTGAGGCCGAAGGCGGCCATCAGACCCGCCGCGATCGCGACACTCGCTCGAAGCCGGACCTTCATGCCCAGTAGCGGCATACGCACGGGCCAGACACGCTCCTTCTACGATGACAGGGACCACCCGGGCACCTCGCGAGGGCGAGGTGATTGAGCGGTGTAATCGGAAGGAGACCTTAGTGAAAGCAATAGGCCGTTTCAACCGCTTCGGCCAGTGTCGCCCCAGCTCGCCAATCACCGCACAGGCAAGACTCTATAACGCTACAATCACGCCCGTTGCCTTTTTCGCAGGACGGAACCGCAGCGGCGGGACCAGGCCCGCCGCTGCGAGCGTACCCAGTCCGCGCAGCTCAAGGACCCCGAGGGCATATCGGCTGGGGATACCCTCCGGCGGTTTTTCGCGGCCTGCGGCGCCGCCTACCCGGCGGCGGCCGAGGGCGATATTGTCCCTTTTGCGCCGCGCGTCGCTATTACTTACGTTTTTATTACGCTTGCGGTCGCTTTTGCGTCCTACGCCCGCGCTGCTTGATCCATTTTCGACAAGCACCGTGACCAGGCAGTCGCCGCAAGCCACGGCACGGAACTCACATTGCCCGCAGTCAATAAGCATGACTCTCCGTTCATCGCATCAATGGACGCGCCTCACGTTAGGTGTGGCCACCGACATTTCGGGGCCACCCCCCAGACGGCGGCCCGCGGCCCGGCGGCCCGGCGGCCCAGCGGCACGGCGCCCCAGCGGCACGGCGGCACGGCGGCACGGCGGCACAGCGGCCCAGCGGCACAGCGGCCCAGCGGCACAGCGGCACAGCGGCACAGCTGCCCAGCGGAGCCTGTCAAACTCAATGAGACATCAGGCGGCTGGTTTTGTCTGACGGGCCTCCTGGGTTTCGATGGTGGTGCGGGGCTTGTTGATCCAGACTCTGGCGGGCAGGGCCGGGGCTAGCGGGCGGCGGCCGCGGAACCGGTCAGGGCGGGCCGTGAAGGCGCCGTCGAGGACCTGCTGCCGGCGGGCCTGGATGGCCCAGGCGGTGCCGTCGTGGACCGAGGCGGGCGTATGAAGGCCGATCCCGGAATGGCGGTGCTCAGTGTTGTAGTAGGTGAAGAAAACGTCGCAGAATGCGCGGGCGTCCTCCAGGGTCGCGAAGCTGCCGGGGAAGACCGGGCAGTACTTGAGGGTCTTGAACGCCGCTTCGGAATACGGGTTGTCGTTCGAGACGTGCGGGCGGGAATGGCTGCGGGTGATCTTCAGATCGGCCAGCAGTCCGCTGACGTCCTTGGAGGTCATCGAGGTGCCGTTATCAGCGTGGATGTAACAAGGTTCCGCGCCGCCGTTCGCGATGATCGCGTTCTGCATGAACGCTTTCGCCAGGTCGCCGTTCTCGGTGAGGTGCACCTCCTGGTGAATGGCCTTGCGGGAGAAGATGTCCAGCATCACGTACCAGGGCCAATTCAAGATCACTTTCCGTGATCCAGGTCACGCTAGGTAGTCATGAACTGGAGTGCCCTGACCTGGTCGCGGCAGACCCATTCCGTGGTTTCCTTGATGGCGTTCACGTTTTTCATGCGGAGTAGCCCGAGTGTGAGATTGCGAAGAGCTGCGAGGGCCTGCGGGCCGTCTCCGGAATAGGCCTGGCTGTGGTCTTCCCGGTATACAGTGTCGCGGATGTGGTGGCTTTTGTTCTCTATTCCCCAGTGGCTGCGGGTATTCCGGTTAACGTCGGCGGCGGTCATCTTTCCTGCTTTCCTGCTGGTGAGGATGAGGGCGTGTTCCTTGCTGACGCGGCCGCCGGTGATCTCGAATATCTCACGGCGGATCACGGCGGCCTGGCTGGCGTGCGGGAAATCGATTCCTTCTGCGCCGGTGATCCAGCAGGACCACTTCTTGATCCGGCCGCGGCTGTGTTCCTCCATGACATTGGGCGGGGCTTCACGGAGCAGCGGGAGAATCTTATCGAATACTTGCCTCTGCAGGGTCGGCTGATTTCCCTTGACCGTCATCAGGTAGTCCCATCCGGGTTTCCCGGCGACGGATTCCGCAGTTTCCCGCTGGGTGTGCGCGGCGTCGAGGGTGACCAGGACTGCTTCTCCCTCCGGGATTTCCGCTGCGTTCAGGAGGGCGTCCGCCTGGGTGATCTCGTTGGTGCCGTCGGGTACCCTGAGCTGCGCTATCGTGACAGCCTCGCGGTGGAGCATCGCGGAGAACAGCGTGACCTTGTCGTTCTCGTCAGTCCATGCACCGCGCATTACCTTCCCGTCGACCGCGATTTCCCACTCGTCGTTCCCGCTTTTCCTGGCCTGCGCGAAAAGCCACGCGCAGGTTATCATGTCCAGTTCGGCCGCATCGATCCTGGTCAGCACGCTCCGTATCGTTGACTTGCTCGGGTGCTTGCAGCGGAGCCTGAACCAGCTCCATTCAGCTCCCAGCTTCCTCAGCAAGGACTCGGGCATGTCCGCTGCATGGCCGGCGATTTCCCGGTAATTCTTCACGCCGGCCAGCATCGCCACCATGCAGACCGCCAGCACGAATACCAGCGCGTGCTGTATTCCCTGCGGACTGCGCGGGTCGGTGACAGATGCCAGCATGCCCAGCAGGCTTGAAATGTCCGCGTTCCCGGCGCTCTCATTCTCGGTAGCGCCGGCATCAGGACTTGACGGGCCGAAGGCAGAATGCGACACTGACACAGGATGGCCTTCTCTCAGGATCGATGTTTGCGTGGAAACAACTATCATCCCGGAAAAGAGAAGGCCATCTTCTGGTAATTCGGGCATGTGACGGAAAATTAATTCAAGGAGCAGCGGCGGCTGCCGCGCATCCGTCCCGCTCGACCCGTTCGATTGCTCACCGTAATCACGTGACTTCCATTAGCGATCTTGGAATCGCCCTGATCACGTACAGGTCGAAATAGGTTCCGCGCCAGGGTCCTTTGAGCTTGGTGATGTCCCACGTCCATACCTGGTCCGGGCCGTCGGCGACGAGCTCGGGCCGGACCCGGGGCGGGTGCTGCGCCTGGGCGCGGCGCTCGCGAACCTGGTCCGCCAGCGCCAGCACCCGGTACATGGAGGGTTATTCACGGCACGAGCGAATTAACTGAATCGGCTATCCACGGCGCGCCTGCATGAAAGTCGGCCCGCTGCCCGAAAGAATTGGGTTACCACACTCAATTCGAGGGAAACGGACCGCTGAGAATGTATCATACCACGGGATTCACAAAAGATGAGATCGTTGACCTGTGCGCGATGGTCCGCTCAGCAGAGCTGGAGCCCGGCATTTATTATTGGCCGCCTATCCTTGGATTGTTCAGGTCCATGTGCGTGGCACTGACATATATGCGCCGTAATCGGGTCCAGGCGGAACTTGCCGAGACTTTCGGGGTGTCCCAGCCGACGATTAGCCGCGCGATCTCGGGCGTGACCCCTTTGCTGGGCAAGGTTCTCAAGAAGTATGTTCCGACGGCTGACGAGCTTGACGGGCGGACGCAGTACATCGTTGACGGCACCCTGCTCCCGTGCTGGTCATGGGTCTCGCACCCGGAACTGTACTCCGGAAAACATAAGACCACCGGAATGAATGTGCAGGTCGCCTGCACGAGTACCGGGTACCTCTCGTGGATCTCCGACCCGATTTTCGGAAGCCGCCATGACTCCTATTGCCTGGGTGAATCCGGGGTTCTCCTCACACTTGACCCCGGAACCTGGTTGGGTGACAAGGGATACGTAGGTAATAACATGATCACGCCCTTCAAGAAGCCTTCCGGCGGCGATCTCCTGGACTGGCAGAAGGAATTTAACAAGCAGGTCAACAAGATCCGCTATGTAATCGAGCAAGTGATCGCGAACTTCAAGACCTGGCGGATCATGCACACCGATTACCGCCGCCCACTCGCAACGTTCACTACTACGATCTCAGCTGTCATTGCCCTGCATTTCTACAAGATCGGCTGAATAACCCTCATGGTGCGGATGGAGGCCAGGTAGATGCCTTCGTCGAGCAAGATGGCATATACCTGGGCGGGAGATTTGTCCGCGAACCGGTCGCTGTCCAGCATCGCCAGCAGCGCCTGCTGCCCGGCCCAGCTCAGCGCCGCCGGATGCGGCGCCCGCGGCTCGGCAGGTGCCTTTTCCGCTGGCGGTTTCGGGTTGCGCTGGCGGTGCAGCGTGGCCCGTGATTTCCCGAGCAATTCGCATGCTCTCTTCACACAGGTCAGCGGTTCGAGCTCAGCGAATGCGGTATCGGTTACTTCTGCCGCTTCGCGCTTGAGTCCGCGCTCTCGGAGAGCAGCTCCAAGAGCGCGTGCGCTTTTCCCACCACCTCAAGCGCTGCTTTGGTCCGGGTCAACTCCGCGGTGAGTTTCTCGTTCTCCTTGCGCAGCCGCTCGTTTTCCACCGCCTCCGCGCTGCGTCCCGGCCGCCCGGCCGGCTTGGTGTCCAGCGCGCTTATCGCGGCAGCATCGCGTGATTTCCGCCAGTCGGCGATATGGGAGCTGTACAGCCCTTCCCGGCGCAGCAGTGCGCCGCGCTCGCGCCCGGTCTCCAGGGCATCGTATTCCTGGACGATCCGCGCCTTGTACGCCGCGGTGAAGGTCCGCCGCTTCGGCTGCCCTGCCCGCGGCCCCTTGCCGTCCGGGGCCACGACACCATCTTGCCCGGCCGAGCCGGAAGCCATGTCCTGCATGGTCATAGTCACGTGAGGTAGTTCCTGTCTCGCCCTGCTCGCTACAGAGATTTAGTTCACTCCTGTGTCTCATGCGAGTTTGACAGAGAGGGCAGCGGCACAGCGGCCCAGCGGCACAGCGGCCCAGCGGCACAGCGGCCCAGCGGCACAGCGGCCCAGCGGCACAGCGGCCCAGCGGCACAGCGGCCCAGCGGCACAGCGGCCCAGCGGCACAGCGGCCCAGCGGCCCAGCGGCACAGCGGCCCAGCGGCACAGCGGCCCAGCGGCCCAGCGGCCCAGCGGCACAGCGGCCCAGCGGCCCAGCGGCCCAGCGGCCCAGCGGCCCAGCGGCACAGCGGCCCAGCGGCCCAGCGGCCCAGCGGCACAGCGGCACAGCGGCACAGCGGCACAGCGGCCCAGCGGCACAGCGGCACGGCCGAGCGGCGGCGCGGCGGCCTCGCGGCCCGGTGGCGCGGCGGCCACAAAGTGTCGGTGGACCGCCCTACCGTGGAAGCCGTGACCGATCTGCACACCAGCGCGCCCACCTGGGCCGCCGCGGTCCCGGTGCCGGCTGTCAGGTGCGGCGCGCCGCAGGACGTCCCGGCGGCACAAGACGCCCCGGCGGCACAGGACGTGGCCGACAGGCTCGTGCTGACACAGGTCGAGCTCGCCCTGACACAGGTCGAGTTCGTCGTGGTCGACGTGGAGACGACCGGTTGGTCGCCAACCGAGGCGCGGATCACCGAGATCGGCGCGGTCAAAGTCCGGGCGGGCCGGGTGACCGCGGAATTCTCCACCCTGGTCGATCCGGCCATGCCGGTACCCGCCGCCATCGAGGCACTGACCGGGATCAGCAGCCAGATGGTTTCCGCCGCACCACGGCCGGCCGACGTGCTGCCGGCGTTGCTGGGCTTCGCGCGCGGGTGCGTGCTCGCCGCGCACAACGCGCCGTTCGACCTCGGTTTCCTGGCCGCGGCATGCGACGCCTGCGGCCTGCCCTGGCCCGAGTTTCCCGTGCTGGACACCGTGGCGGTCGCCCGGCAGGTCCTCGTCGACGGCGAAGCGCCCGACTGCAAGCTCGCCACGCTGGCCTCCTTCTTCGAGGCGCCGACGGCGCCCTGTCATCGCGCACTGGCCGACGCCCGGGCCACCGCGGCCGTGCTCGATGTGCTGATCACCCGGCTGGCCCTGCTGGGAATCCGGACCCTCGATGACCTCGCCGAGTGGCTGGCGGTACCCTGAGCCGGGCCCGGTGGAGGGCGCGAGGAAACAAACGGCCAGGGAGGCAGCGAATGGTCACCGCGATCGTTCTGGTGAAGGCCGACATCCAGCGCATCCCCGAGGTCGCGGAGATGATCGCCCAGATCGCTGAGGTCAGCGAGGTGTACTCGGTGACCGGCGAGTTCGACCTGGTGGTGATGGTCCGGGTCCGCGGGCACGACCAACTCGCCGACGTGATTCCCGGTCGGCTCAACAAGATGGCGGGTGTCACGCACACCGAGACGCACATTGCGTTCCGCGCCTACTCGCGGCACGACCTCGAGGCCGCCTTCTCCCTGGGCGCGGCCGAGCCCGCCTGAGCCAGCAGGACGACGCCGGCCGCCAGGACCACGCTGGGCCGCCAGGACTAAGTCGGCCGCGACGACGCCGCGGCCCGCGCAGGAGACGCCGGGGCCCGCAGGACGACGCCGGGGCCCTCAGGACGACGCCGCGGCGGCGAGCCGCTGGCTGGCCTTAATCCACCGCGCGAGCAGCTCCGCGGCGGCGCCCGAGTCAATCGCCTCGGCGGCGCGGGCCAGGCCGGCGGACAGCACCGGGTACAGGTCCTCCGGGCGAGGTACGCCTTCGTCCGCGGCGAGGGCCGCCGCCGCGTTCAGCAGCACGATGTCGCGCACCGGGCCCGCCTCGCCGGCCAGAACGGCCCGCATCACGGCCGCATTGTGCGCGGCGTCGCCGCCACGCAGGTCTTCGGGTCTTGACCGGGGAAGGCCCAGCTCCGCGGGGTCGAGCTCGGCCGCGGCCACCGCCGGGCCGTGCACCACCCAGACCGACGAGGTCGTGGTCGTGGTCAGCTCGTCCAGCCCGTCCCCGCCGTGGAACACCAGCGCGCTCGTACCACGCGCCGCCAGCACGCCCGCGATGACGGCGCCCATCCGGCCGTCGGCCACCCCGACCGCCTGGGCCTGGGGCCGGGCCGGGTTCGCGACCGGCCCCAGAAAGTTGAACACGGTCGGCACGCCGAGCTCACGCCGCGGCACGGCGGCGTGCCGCAAAGCGGGATGGTAGAGCGGGGCGAACAGGAAGGCGACCCCGATCTCCTCCGCCAGTTCCGCGCTGGCCGCGGGCGGCAGGTCGATGACCACGCCGAGGGCCTCCAGCACGTCGGCGGCTCCGCACTGGGAGGAGGCCGCCCGGTTGCCGTGCTTGACCATGCGGGCGCCGGCGGCCGAGGCGACGACGGTCGCCATCGTCGAGATATTGACGGTCCGGGCGCAGTCGGCGCCGGTACCCACGAGGTCGACGAGACGCCCGGGCACGCGGATCGGGGTGGCGTGCTCCAGCATCGCTCGGGCCAGGCCACCCAGCTCGGCCGGCGTCTCGCCCTTGATGCGCAGCGCGATCGCGAAACCGGAGATCTGGACGTCGGTCGCCGCGCCTTCCATGATCTCGTTCATGGCCCACGCCGCCTCGTCGGCGGTGAGCGACTCACCCTTGACGAGCGCGCCGATCAGCGCCGGCCAGTTCATTCGGGCTTCCATGGGGCCGGCGGCGGTCAGCTGCTGGCGATCTCGGAACGCCCGGCGCGGCGCCGCATCAGGCGGCTCAGCTCCCGGGCGAGCTGGCGCGGGTCGATCGGATGACTGATCACCGCGTCCGCCCGGGACCAGGTCGCCAGCCAGCCGTCGTCGGGCCGCCCCGTGATGAGCAGCACCGGCGGGCAGTCATAAATCTCGTCCTTGGCCTGGCGGCAGACGCCCATCCCACCCGCGGGCTGCGCCTCCCCGTCCAGCACCATGACCTCGGCTCCGGCCTCGTCCAGCAGCCGGAACAGCGCTGGTTCGGTGGCGCACTCGATTATCTCGGCGTCCGGCGCATCCGGCTCGGGACGGTGGCCGATGGCCAGCCGGATTTGGGCCCGGACGTCTGCATCATGACTGTAAACAATGACTTTCACGAAACGGTTGCTTTCTCGCTGGTGACCACAAGGCCCTGAGCTGCGGCGATGCTTGACTTAAGTGAAGTCTATCGGTGAGCAGTAGAACTCTGCTGGCGCTCTGGTTGCTGGTGTCCCGCCTGCCGTCGGCGCGTCATGGCCGGAACTGTGGGTGCTGCGGGACGAGGCCGTGCTGAGACGCCCGGTCGGCGGCCCGGAGATCATGGGCAAGCAACTGGAGTTCCTGGCCGACGCGGCCACGTGCCCGCATGTCGTTCTCGAGGTCGTCCCGCTATCCGCCGGAGCGAACGAGGGCATGCGCGGCGGCCCGTTCGTCCTCGCCGACTTCACCGGCAGCGCATCCCCTGAGTTTGTGCAGGAAGTGGCCGAGATCAGGAAGTGGCCGAGACATGGGGACGACAGGAACCCTGAGCTGGCGGACCGCCAGCCACAGCAGCAGCAACGCCGGCGATTGCGTCGAGGCGGCCGCCGCCCCCGTACCGTCGCCGTCCGCGACAGCAAGGACCCGCACGGCCCGGGCTGGCGTTCAGTCGCGAGGGCTGGCGTCCGTTCACGCGCCGCGTGAAGAAGACCGGTGCCTGAGACCTGCCGCTGACCGGATAGCCAAGGGGCGCTCGCGACCTGCGAAGCGCCCCGTCTCCGGATCAGCGCCCCGTTCTCCGGATCAGCGCCCCGTTCTCCGGATCAGCGCCCCGTTCTCCGGATCAGCGCCCCGTTCTCCGGATCAGCGCCCCGTTCTCCGGATCAGCGCCCCGTTCTCCGGATCAGCGCCCCGTTCTCCGGATCAGCGCCCCGTTCTCCGGATCAGCGCCCCGTTCTCCGGATCAGCGCCCCGTTCTCCGGATCAGCGCCCCGTTCTCCGGATCAGCGCCCCGTTCTCCGGATCAGCGCCCCGTTCTCCGGATCAGCGCCTTTTCATGGCGCCGCCGACCGGCCGGCTGTGAGGGCACGCTCCTCGGCCCGTGCGGAGCCAGGAGCAGCTCCGGCAAAAATATCCGGCAAAAATAAAGCCACTGAGTTGGGGGGGCGGCTGCCGCTCGCCTACGTGTTGTCGTAATAATGACGTCGTGGCGACAGCATCCGTAAGCGAGGCGGCACCCCGCACGCCGGCCAACCGGCCCAGCCTGGTCAGCGTGGGCACGATCATCTGGCTGTCCTCAGAGCTGATGTTCTTCGCGGCGCTGTTCGCGATGTACTTCACGGTCCGTTCCGTCGTGAAGGGCGAGGGCCTGCCGTGGCCCGGCGCCCACCTGGACATCGCTCTTGGGTCGGTCAACACGACCGTGCTGCTGCTGTCCAGCGTCACCTGCCAGATGGGCGTGTTCGCGGTCGAGCGCGGCCAGGTCGGGCGCGCGGGCAGCCTCTTCAACGTGGGCAAGTGGGGCCTGCGTGAGTGGTACGTCCTGACGTTCCTGATGGGCCTGTACTTCGACCTCGGCCAGGGCTACGAGTACTTCGACCTGGTGCACAAACAGCATCTGACCGTTTCGTCCAGCGCGTACGGTTCGGTGTTCTACATCCCCACCGGGTTCCACGGCCTGCACGTGGCCGGCGGCCTCGTGGCGTTCCTGCTCCTGCTCGGCCGGACCTACGCGGCTAAACGGTTCACCCGGGAGCAGCAGATCAGCGCGATCGTCGTCTCCTACTACTGGCATTTTGTCGACGTCGTTCTGGATCGGCCTGTTCACCACCATCTACCTGATCCACTGAGCAACCCTGATCTACTGACCGGCGGATGCCGCCACCGCGGGTGACACAGTTCACGCCCGCGCCACGCATCCAACAGCACACGAAGCCACGAAGACACAAATGGACCACAATCCGGAAAACCGAGGGCAGCAGTGAGGTGGATCACCGCGCGGCGACGTCGCCCGCTCTTCGGCTACGCAGCCGTCCTGCTGGCGCTGGTCGCGGTCGGCATGCTGTACGCGGCGGTCACCGGGCTGGGCAGCGGCAGCGCGTCAGCCGGCTCAGGCTCGTCGTCACCGCTGATCACCCAGGGCAAGAACCTGTTCGCGGTCTCCTGTGCGGCCTGCCACGGCGAGTACGCCCAGGGCACCTCGGTGGCGCCGAGCCTGATCGGGGCGGGCGCCGCGGCCGTTGACTTCCAGGTGAGCACGGGCCGCATGCCGCTGAAGGAAAACGACGCTGAGGCGCCGCGAAAGCCCCCGGTCTTCACCCGGCAGGAGATCGACGCCCTCGCCGCCTACGTCGCCTCGCTCGGCGGCGGCCCCGCGATCCCCAGCGACCAGCAGGACACCACGGCGGGCACGGACACAGGGCTCGGCCAGAGCCTGTTCAACGCGAACTGCGCCCAGTGCCACAACTACAGCGGCGCCGGCGGCGCGCTGACCTTTGGCAAGTACGCCCCGGCGCTGACGCAGGCCACCAACCGGCAGATCTACGAGGCCATGCTGACCGGACCCGAAGCCATGCCGGTGTTCAACGACACCACGCTGCCCCCCACCGCCAAGCGCGACATCATCGCCTACGTGACGCAGACCCGCGCCGAGGCCAACCCGGGCGGGTTCAGCCTGGGCCGCATCGGCCCGACCACGGAGGGCCTGGTCGCGTGGCTGGGGGGAATCGGCGCGCTCGTCCTCGCCGCCATGTGGATCACCGCGAAGCGCCGGGAAGAGCGTACGGGAGAAATCACGGGTAACCGATGAGCGACAACGACAGCGACCTGGAAAACACGCCGGAGGAGCCGCACGCTCCGCATCGCGTGATCGGCACTCCGCCGCCCGAGCGCAGGCTGCTGACGGAGCCCGGGCGCGGCGAGGGCGACGGCGGCGGCGGGACCGAGCCGTACGGCCCGGGCGAGGCCGAGGCTCCCGAGCTGCATGAGCTGCCGGCCGATCCGCCGGACCCCGTTTCGGCCAGGAACTGGGAGCGGGTCGCGGCGGCCCTGTTCCTGATCTCCGCGCTGGCCAGCGTCGGCTTCGTCGCCGCCTACGTCGGCCTCGAGGTGCGGGGCACCGGAAACGCCGTGGACGCGACGCTGCGGTCGAACCTCGCGCTGGGCAGCGCGATGTCGCTCGCCTTCCTCGCCGTCGGCGCCGGCATGGTGATCTGGGTCAGGAACATCATGCCGCCGGTGGAACTGACCGAGGAACGCCATCCCTTGGCCTCCCCCGAGGCGGACCGGGCGGCGTTCGCGGAGACGTTCATCGAAGGCGCGGAGGCCAGCCAGATCACCAAGCGCCCCTTGCTGCGGCGCACGCTGATCGCGGCGACCGTGCCGGTCGCGCTGGCGCCGCTGGTGCTCCTGCGTGACCTGGGGCCGCTGCCCGGCACCAGCCTGCGGCACACCGTGTGGAAGAAGGGCATGCGGCTGCTCGTCTACGGTACGAACCAGCCCATCACGCCCGCCGGCTTCGACTCCGAGGGCGGCATGATCACCGTGGTGCCGGAGGGCTACCAGGACAACGACGAGGAGCTGGCCAAGGCCACCTCGATCATCATCAAGATGGCTCCGGGCCAGCTCCAGGCGCCAACCAACCTGAACTGGACGGTCGACAACATCGTCGCCTACTCCAAAATCTGTCCTCACGTTGGATGTCCTGCCGCGCTGTACGAGCAGACGACGCACCGGATACTCTGCCCGTGCCATCAGTCCACGTTTGACGCCACCCGCGGCGCGCTGGTCCTTTTCGGGCCCGCCCCGCGGCCGCTGCCGCAGCTTCCGATCACGACGAATGCGCAGGGCTATCTGGTGGCCCAGAGCGACTTCCATGAACCCGTCGGGCCAAGCTTCTGGGAGCGGGGATGAGCAATAGCAACGGGCGGCTGACCATACCGAAGCCACTGCGCGCGCAGGGCGCCGAGCTCGATGACCGGCTGCACGCGGCCAAGGGCGTCCGGACGCTGCTGCGGAAGGTCTTCCCGGACCACTGGACGTTCCTGCTGGGCGAGATCGCGCTGTACTCGTTCATCATCCTGATCCTGACCGGCATCTTCCTGACGCTGTTCTTCAACCCGAGCATGACCCAGGTGGTCTACCACGGGTCGTACACGAAGCTGAACGGCGTCCGGATGAGCGAGGCGTATCAGTCCACGCTGCGGATCAGCTTCGACGTGCGCGGCGGCCTGCTCATGCGGCAGATCCACCACTGGGCGGCGGACCTGTTCCTGGCCGCGATCTTCTGCCACCTGCTGCGGATCTTCTTCACCGGCGCCTACCGCAAGCCGCGGGACACCAACTGGCTGATCGGCATCGTCATGTTCACCCTCGCCATCTTCGAGGGTTTCCTTGGCTATTCCATGCCCGACGACCTGCTGTCCGGCACCGGCGTGCGGATCGCCGAGGGCGTCCTGCTGGGCATCCCGGTGGTCGGCACGTACCTGTCGTTCTTCCTGTTCGGCGGGCAGTTCCCCGGCACCGAGTTCGTCGTCCGGTTCTACATCATCCACGTGCTGCTGATCCCCGGCCTGCTGCTCGCGCTGATCAGCGCGCACCTGTTCCTGATGGTGCACCAGAAGCACACCCAGATGCCGGGTAAGGGCCGCACCGAGGGCAACGTCGTCGGCCAGCCCGCCTATCCCTACTTCGCCGTCAAGACCGGCGCGTTCTTCTTCTTCGTCTTCGGCGTGCTCGCCCTGCTCGCCACGTTCGCGCAGATCAACCCGATCTGGCAGGTCGGTCCCTACACGCCGGTGGCGATCTCCGCCGGATCGCAGCCCGACTTCTACATGGGCTGGCTCGAGGGCGCACTGCGCATGTTCCCGAGCTGGACGTGGGATATCGGCGGCCATACCGTCGCGTGGAACGTATTCGTCCCGGCCCTGGTCGTTTTGGGGGTGCTCGTCACCGCGCTCGCCCTATGGCCGATGATGGAACGGTGGGCCACCGGCGACAAGGGCTACCACAACGTCAACGACCGGCCTCGGAACGCCCCGACCCGCACCGCGTTGGGCATGGGAGGGGTCACCTTCTACGGCGTTCTCTGGCTGGAAGGCGCCAACGACATCATTGCGTACAAACTCCAGATCCCGCTGTACACGACCACGGAGATCGCCCGCTACGCGATCTTCATCGGGCCGGCGGTGGCCTTCTGGATCACCCGCCGCATCTGCCTGGGCCTGCAGCGCCGGGACGCCCAGATGCTCATACACGGCGTGGAGACCGGCATCATCTCGCAGCTGCCGAACGGCGCGTACGTCGAGGCGGAGCGGCCGCTGGACGAGGAAGAGGCCGCCGTCCTCGTCGCCAGGCCGGAGGCCCTGCCCATCGCGGCCCGCGAGGTGGACGAAAACGGCCTGCCGGAGCCGGCCATGCGGGGCGTCCGGGGCAAGGTACAGGCCCGCGTGCAAGAGCTCTTCGCCGAGGGAATCTCGCTCGCTCCGCCCACCGACGGGCACGGCAACGGCCACGGGAACGGGCATGCGGCCATCGACGGTGCGGGTGAGCCCGCGGCCGTCGGCGGGCCCGCTGGGCCGGCGGAGGTCGAGGACGGCCGGACCGGTGAGGATGGCGAATAGCCCGCCGAACGGACCTCTCGAGGCGCTGAACCGCGGGAGGCGCGAAGGGCCTGCACGGTTACGGTAGAGCCGTGTACACCGAGCCGGGCGAGCCGCCGAAGGTGCGGCCCCGCTCACAAAGCGGCTCACCCGCCGCAACTAGATCCTGCTCGACTGCCTCGCCGCGGTCGTGGGCTGGGTGTGACGTCGCTCGATCGGACCGCGTATCCGCGGCTTGGCCGGGTGGTGTCGGCGCGGGAACTGCCTGAGGCGCGTTATGTGGGTTGATCTACGGTGCGGCGAGGCAGGCCCGCATGAGGGTATGGGCGGCGATGGTCGCGGCTGTCCGGGCGAGCAGGCCCCAGAAGGTATGCGCGCCGTGGCGGGCCAGCTCCATCTGGTCGGTGATCTCCTTGAAGGTGGTCTCGATGCGGTTGCGCCACTGGGCGATGACCTTCTGCAGGATCGCCGGCATGGTCTTGCGCTGGTCCCTGGTGGGCGGGACCAGCACGGCGGTGCCGCGGGCAGCCTGGGACGCGGCGAACGCCTTGCCGTTGAACCCCTTGTCCGCGAGCAGGTCGCGGGGCGGCGGCCCGGCTTCCAGCAGGTCGGTGCCCACGTCACGCTCGCTGACGGCGGCGGGCACGATGCTCCAGGCCCGCACGATGCGGCTGCCCAGGTCGGTCTTGGCCGCCAGGCGGAAGCCGTAGAACCACTCGGCGTGCGCGGCGTCGCGGCCGAACCGGGCATGCAGGCCATTGGGGCCGGTCCAGCCGTCGGGGCCGCGGACCCGGGAGGCGTGCTTGACCGGCAGCGCGCTGGTGTCGATCTGCTGGCAGTCGTCTTCGGGCAGGCGGGCCGCCAGCGCCGCGCGGAACTGCTCGAACGCGCCCCACAGCCAGCGGGCCCGCCGGTTGAGCTCGCTTTGGTGCGGCAGTACCGGGAACAGGTGCGCCCAGTCGCGGGCCACCTCGGCGAGGAACCCGGCCTCGCTGCGGCGGCCCAGCAGCACGCGCACCTGGGTGATCGCCAGGATCTCCGCGTCGGAGCAGCCGGGCGCCGGCCCGGGCCGCGCCGGGATGACGATGGCCCTGGCCTTGATCGCATCATCGATCAGCACGTAGACGCAGACGAACAGGTCTTCGGTTGGCAGCATGGGGGTGGCCTCTGCGGGACAAGGGTTTCAGCTACCACTTGTCTGCCGCAGGGGCCATCTCATGATCAACGCGACGCGCCGTGATCAACCCACATAACTCGCCTGAGGCGTTTACTCCCACGGATGCCGAGGCGGAGTGGGCGCGGGGGCGCACGCAGGACCGGCAGCACCTGCTGGCGCTGGTGGTGTGGCTGAAGTCCTACCAGCGACCGGGCTACTTCCCGAAGGCCGAGGACGTGCCGCCGACAGTGGTCCGGCACGTGCTTGACGCCCTGGGGCTGGCCGGGGACGTGGAACTGGAGCAGGCGGCAGACCGGACGGCCAAGCGGCACCGGGAGTTCGTCCGGGCCAGGATACGGGCCAGGATAAAGGTCACCTATGACGCGGCCAGGGTACGGCTGGTCGCCGAGCAGGCAACGACGCCCGCAGCCCCGCCCGGGCGGCGTCCCCCGCGGACAGCTCCGACCCGCTGGCCGCCCTGGACACCGTGATCCGCCAGGCCGCGGTGCTCACCCGGGCCGCCCGCGAGATGACCGCCAGCCTGGACCCGGCCCAGGTCCGGGCACAGATCGCCGAGGCCGAGGCCGCGCGGCGGCGCGCCGAGGCAGCCGCCGTCACCGCCGAAGCCCGCGCCGCTGAAGCCGCCGCCGAGGCCCAGGCCCTGGCCGAAGCCCTCGACGCCGCCCGCGCCGACGCCCGCGCCGCCCAGGCCGCCGAAGCAGCCGCCCGCGCCGACGCCCGCGCCGCCCAGGCCGCCGAAGCAGCCGCCCGCGCCGACGCCCGCGCTGCCCAGGCCGCGCTCGAGCAGGCCCGCCGCGACGTAGCCGCCCAGATCACCGCGGCCCGGGCCGACGCCGCCGGGCAGGTCGCCGCCGCCCGCGCCGAGGCCGCCCGGTGCGCCCGCGAACGCGACGACGCGACCGAGACCGCCCGCCGCGCTGACGCTGAGATCGCCCGCGCCCGCCAGGCCGAAGCCGACGCCAGCGCCGAGACAGATCGCGTCCGCGCCGACGCCGCCCGCGAACGCGGCACCCTCCGCGAGCAGCACCAGGCCCAGCTGGAGGCCGTCGCCGGCCAATATCCGATGCCCGGCCGGTACTACGGCCTCTGCTGACTTCTGCCCGGTCAGCCCCCACCTCACGATGCGGGCCGTCGGCGCGGCGACACCAACAGCACAACCGACACCCAGGCAGACCTCCCCGGATAAGAACGACCAATTCCCCCTACGCCCGCCGCGTCTACGATGCGACCCTGTTGATGGTGACGGGCTTCGCCTTCTTGAGCAGGCTCACCCAGATCGCCCAGCCTTCTACGCGGTTCGTGTTCCTCGGTGCAGGGTTTCGCCTCGGGCTTCCTTCCCACCCCGCCTCACAGCGACGCAGTTGCCTCCGGCTCGGAGTTAGCACCAGCTCTTCCTCCAGGGGACTTTCACCCCCCATCGATCGCCCATGCCGGGCGTACTCAAGGGCACCCTGCGGGTGTCGCTCCGCAATCGCTGCGCGACCCCTGACATGCCCGTCCGCTCGCAGGACCGGCAGCTATCGGGGTCAGGGAGGAAAACGGCCGGCTCCGGGCGCGCGACTGGATGGGTTCACCGGGACTGCAAGACAGTCAGTTCAGGCGATTATCCTTCATGTTTCCCGAAACTTCCTCAACAGTGAGACCGGCCCTGCTGAAGCGGGGAAAGCCCAGGTCCAGGTGCTATAGAAGTTATTGAGACCTCAGGGAACTCTGGGGTTATTTATTATCCGCGCCCCGCGGCGGCGAGCCCGATTCGTCCTCGGCGGCCAGCTGCTCGGTAGTCTTCGCATATGCGCCAGCGCTACCGGTCGCTGACCGCCATGCTTGTGCTGCTTGGCGTCGCCGCGTTCGCCGTCGCCCTCGTCTTACTGAACGATTTTCGCCGGCCGGTGTCAACGCTGAGCTTGGCAAATGGCTGCTCACCGTGGCCGCCGGGCTGCTGATAGCCGGCGCGGTGAGTGTGATCGTGAAGCAGATCGATCAGCGCCGGATCGAGCGGGAAGCCTGGCACACCGTGCTGAATGACATCGTCGCCGCCAACCAGACCGTCGGACTGGCCCGGTCGCGGGCTGGGGCTTTGGATCAGTGAGATCAGGATGGCAGCGACCGGCTACATAACCTCAGGCAGTGATCTTGCAGGAAGAGAAGTTGAGCGGTCCTGGGATCTGGGCTTGGCAGTGAGACCGGCAGAGGGGCAGCACCAGGAACAGACGGGCCTTGATCACTCACAGTCACCATTGGAGGGGCTGTGAGTCCGCGAGATCGGCGGGCTGTGACCAACTTCCGTTACGTACTGTGATGGGCCTACTTGCCGCGCCAGGCTAGACTGGTGGATCTGCAATCGAGGTCGGCTTGCTGCCGGGTGACACTGGATCATGACGCCGCGCGTCGTGCGGTATTCCTCGGTGTGGTGGGGTAGCCGTCGTCTTCCAGGCGGCCGTGCAGTATCCGCATCGGCCTCCGGCTCACGTTGAGCACACGCCCGACCCAGCTGCGCTTGCGGTACTGCCTGCACCCGCAGCTAGAGCAGTCGCTTCCGCGCCGGTAGTGCTCGTGGTTCTCCCGGCTGTGCCCGCACACGCATACAGCCCCCCTGGCGCTCATGACGCCCTCCGGTCCGTCCGGTAGATGTCCGCTCGTGAAGGTCCACTTACCGCAGCAAGCCGCCGTATTCTCTGCGACGTTCGGCCCCATGTATGCCGGACTTTCGGCCCTAGGGTGAGTCAAGGAGGCCATACAGCCTGAGAGTGCGTCTGCGAGGTGATCGAGGGAGCTGGACCGAACGAAGTGCCGGGGAGACCCGGAGTCGGGAGGCAAGGCTGAGAGGCCGGATAGCTGAAAGGCTGAACGGCGACCCCAAGACCTGATCCGGGCAATGCCGGCGAAGGAAGATTGCCCCGTAGACCATACTTTTGACCGGGTTGTAGTCCCGGCTTGTGGGCGGTTCTTACCCGCTGCCCGTCCTGCGCCAGCCACCTGCACCGGCGCCCCCGGTGCGGTTGTCTGCGGGCCTGGCCGCGGCGATGATCTTGCCGTCCGGGCGCGGCAGCCAGAGCCATGCGCGGCGCGGCCGGACCAGCGCGCCGCGTCCCCCGCGCTTGGCCTTGCTACGCCCGCCCGGCCTGTCATCGTCTGCTGCGCCATCGTCATCCTCCCTATCCGGTCACCGCCTGCCGGTGCCCTCTAGTTGACATTTCAGCTACTGTTACGTCCGGAGTACCGGAATGGATTGCCGGTGTAGCCGGGCCGCTGGCCGGTCTCACCGCGCTGGTACCGCCCGGCCTGCCATGCGGTCCCAGGCCCGCTCTAGTTGCGCGGTTGATGAGGCCGGGCAATGCCTCGCGGGGCGCAGAAGGCCCGGAACTCCAGGTCCGGCTCGGCCCCGTCCAGTTCGGCGTCCTCCCCGGAGTCGGGATCTTCCGGGGCTGGCCAGCCCGCTGCTCGCAGCTCCGCCGAGCGCCGCGTCCAGCGCATCCAGGCCGGCATCGGCCACGAGCTGGTGCACCCAAGAGGGTGACAGCCCTATCGCCGTGGCCAGGGTGCGGATCGAGATCCCCCCGGCGGGGCCGAAGCCAGCGCCCATGTCCGTTCCCGTTCGGCCTGCTCCAGCCGCCACGCCGCCCGCGAGACCCGTGTCAGGACTCGCCGCACCGCCGGCCTGCCTCGATCCGCTCGCTGATCCTCACCCGCCCATCGCGCCAGCGTGGCTAGCGCCAGCAGGCGGGCATTCCAGTGCCAGTGCCACCACCGGGTCGCCTTGGCCGGAGTCACGGCCTTGGCCGGAGTCACCACTGTGGCGTCCCCTGGACGGTTGGCCGTCATCGCTGCGTACTGCACGGCAGCGACCGTGCGGGCCTCAAGGTCGGACGGGGGCTCATCTGGGGGTACCGGATACTCGAGCGCCCGGGTCACCGACTCGAACTGCGCTACAGTTCCCTGGCACTCAGAGCAGGAGGCCAGGTGCTCCCCGAAGGCCTCGCTGGGGGCGTCCAAGGCACCCAGCGCCCAGGCAGCGGCTTCGGGATGGCCGAGGGCAGGATGGGTGTCATACGGGGGCATTGATACCTCGCTCAGCTAGAGCGGAACGCAGCGCAGGTGGCGCCTTGGCGGCGGCCGGGCCGGGGCAGATTGCGCCGCGGAAACCCGGGGAGTAGGCCAGGTGGAACCCGCGGGTGGGCACCGTCGCGCCCAGCTGCGCGAAGAGCCCGGCGGCGGAGAGCGTTGCCCGCCAGACCAGGGCGTATTCGGGCGGCGGCGTCAGGTTGCGCAGCGCGGGGGCGAAGCGGGGCTCGGTGAGGTGGGTCATGAGCCTGCGCAGCCACGCGCGCGAGTACGTGAAGGTGCTGTCGGCTCCGGTGGCCGCGAGCGGGCGCAGCAGCTCGATGATCAGCCGTGGATCGACCTCCGCGTCGGGGGCGAGCGCTCCGGCCTGCCGGGCCAGCTGTATAGCCGCCGGCCCGTCGCCGGCGAGGACTGCGGCGGCGAGCTGGCCGAACGGCGCGGGGATGCCGCCGGGTGTGGCGGCGGCCGCGCCGAAGTCCACCATGCCGAGCCGGCCGCCCGGGAGCAGCAGGAAGTTACCGGGGTGCAGGTCGGCGTGCATCCAGCCGGTGCACGCTGCGGGTGCGTAGATGGCGTGGCCGAGCAGCCGGGCGGCCAGGTCGGCGGCGTCGCCGCCGTCGAGCTCGCGCCAGCCCGCCGGGAGCAGATCGGTGCGCCCGTCGAGCAAAGTGGACAGGCTCACCCCGTCCAGCCAGCGGGTGATGAGCACCCGGGGGGTCGCGGCGTAGACGGCCGGGACCGTGACGCTGGTCCGGCCCGGTGGTTCGTGTGCCCCGGCGGCGCGGGCGGCGGCGAGTTCCTTCGGCAGACGGTGCGTGAACGCGGCCGCGACTTCGGCCTGGACCCGCCCCTCGCGCACATAATCGAGCTCCTCAACGATCCGGCTGGCGAGCTCGTCGGCCAGTCCGGACACGTTCAGCCGGGTGAGCCGGGCGATCACCCGCGCCAGCAGCCGCGCCTGGCGCAGGTCCGATCGCAGTGCCTGGCCCACACCCGGGTACTGCACCTTCACCGCCACCTCGACGATCTGGCCCTCGTCGTTCCGCCATCGCCCACGGTGCACCTGGCCGATCGAGGCCGCCGCGGCCGGTGTGTCGTCGAAGGCCACCAGCCGGTCCTGCCAGCCGGGCCCGTAGGCGGCGGCGAGGTCCGCGGCGATAACCCGGCGGGCGGCCTCGGCGGGCATGGCCGGCGCCGCGTCGGTGAGCCGCCACAGCGCTGAGCGGTAGGGCGCCGCGACCTCCTCCGGCAGCGCCGCCTCGAACACCGACATCGCCTGCCCCAGCTTCGCTGCCCCGCCCTTGAGCTCGCCGAGGGTGGCGAACAGCTGCTCGGCGGTGCGCGCGGCGACCTGGTCAGTGGCGGCCCGGGACAGCCGGCTCGCGGCGGCCGCGGTGCGCCCCGCGTGCCGCAGCGGCAGCACGGCCAGCCGGCTGGTACGCCGCAGCACGCCGGCCGGCAGCACCGGCCGCTCCCGGGTCCCCACTGCCGTGCCCCATGGCCCCTGCGGGCGCGGGTGTCCGTCGGTCATCTCGACCATCCTCTTTTCTTCTGCGTTGCTTCCTGGCTGGGCGGAGTTTCTGTGGTGGTGCCGGCCGGCGTCCTCAAGGTGATCGCCGGGCGCTCTGGCGCAAGTCAGTAGCCGAGGCCGCCGGGCGGGGCGGCAGGTGCCGTTCCCGCTGGCGCTGAGGACGTGGTTAGCGGGCCAATACCGGGTGTGGCCACGAAGAAGTTCTGGAAGCCCCGGCCGGTTACCTGGCCGGGGTGATCGTCGGCGAAGGTGTACAACGGGTGGCCGTTGCAGGTGACCTGGTGGCCGTTGGCGTCGTTGAGCACGGTGAGCTTGCCGTTCACTCCGGCGGCGGTGGGCGCGGGTGAGGTCAGCGGCGGCCACAACTGGGCCAGCGCGCCGGTGACAAGTGACTTCGCCGCCGTGCCGGGCCGGTAGATGTACAGGGGCAGGCCGCGGGCGTTGACCAGGATCGTCTCGGTGTTGCCTCCGGCGGCCTCCGGCGCGGTGCGTACGGTGGCCGCTGCGGCGGCCGGGCTGGCCGAGGGTGCGCTGCTGGCGGCCGAGCCGCCTGCCGAAACGGCGGTGACACCGCCGGCGGCGGCCACGGCGGCGAGGCCGATGCCGGCGATGATGATCCTTGGGTGCCGCATGGTTAGCTCCTGGTGGTGCCGATTGGCTACTATCTACTAACACGAATAGTAGATACGTGCCGTTCAACCGGCGGAGGGGACGGCAGTGCCGCTTTCAACTACTAATACGACTAGTAGAGATGAAAGGTTTGGCAAGACAGAGCCGCCGGTGTGAGACGTGCATCACACTGGCCCGGAGGCGGCCGCCATCTCGCGCCACCCGGGATCACGGCGTGAATTCGGTCTGACCGCTCGGTTCATCGCGATATTCATCGGCTGCGGCATCTGCTGGGTGGCAACGCCGCGCAAGACCGCGGCCGGCGCGGGCTCGTCATCCGGCCGCGTATCGCCACCATGCAGATCGAGCTGACGGGCCAGGTCATGCTCAGTGTTCTTGACCTGCAGGCGGCTAACGGCCCGCCGTCCGGCCGGGACCCAGCCCGGTAGCTCGGACCGTAAAAGCTGATCCCCGGTAGGCCCGCGTCCAGGAAGCCGGGTCCGCCAGCAGCCGGCCGGCACGACTAGGGCGTGTCCCGTAGATCTTCACGGGTCATTCCGGCTTGGAATTGCGCCATGGATGATGACCGGCTGAAGCGGCATGATCTCAGTGATGCGGAGTGGGTGCAGCTGGAGCCTTTGCTGCCGGGTCATCCGCGGCAGGGGCACCGGTGGAATGATCACCGGCTGGTGATCGACGGAGTGTTCTGCCGGTCCGGGCGGGGTGCCCGTGGCGGGATCTGCCCGAGCGGTTCGGGAACTGGAAGACCGTGTATAACCGGCATCGCCGCTGGTCAGGGGACGGGACCTGGGAGAAGATCCTGGACAGGCTGCGCGCCGGGTGTGATGAGGCGGAGGCAAGGCGTGGACGGTCGCGGCGGATGCGACGGTCGTGCGGGCGCACCAGCACGCCGCCGGGGCGCGGCATGAGCCGCCGTCGGACATTGAGCCGGAGCGGCTGGCGGTGGCGCGGCTGAGCGCCCCGGCCCGGTCAGGGGACTCCATCGAATGACAAGAACCCACCGCCCGCCGGGACGAACCCGGCCAGGCCCGGCAAGGAGCGGGAGGCGCTGGGCCGGTCCCGGGGCGGGCTGACCACCAAGATCCACCTGCTCGCCGATTCCGGCTGCCGGCCGCTGGCCCGGGTCACCAGCGCCGGGCGGCGCCACGACTCCCTCGCCTTCCCCCCTCATGGACCGGCTCAACATCGCGCGCCGGGGCCCTGGCCGGCCCCGGACCAGGCCCGGCCAGGTCCTGGTCGACGAGGCCCACTCCAGCAGGGCGACCCGCGCTCACCTGCGGCGACGCGGCATCAAGGCCACCATCCCCGACCCGCCGACAGATCCGCCACCGCCTCCGGCGCGGCAGCAGGGGCGGGCGGCCGACCGCGTTCGACCCCATCGCCTACAAGCAGCGCAACACCGTCGAGCGCGCCTTAAACCGGCTTCGCCAGCACCGGGCGGTCGCCACCTGGTACGACAAGCGCGACTTCGTCTACCGGGGAACCGTCGACGTCGCCGGGATCCGGATCTGGCTCCGCGGCCCCATCCCATGATCTACTACGCCGGACAGCACGGACAGACCATGCCAACAGAGACAGCTGATTCTGGAGCGGTTTGTGGCGCGGTGGTCAGGCCTCGGCGGGTTGGCCGGTGCGGATGTTGCGGCACACCGTCATCGGGGTGACCGCGCAGGAGCTGGCGATCTCGGCCATGGTGAACTGCCTGGAGTCGTACATCCGCTTGGCCTTGTCGATCAGCTCTGGCGTCATCTTGGGTTTCCGGCCCCCCTTGCGCCCTCGCGCCCGGGCCGCCTGGAGGCCGGCGTTCGTCCGCTCGGCGATGAGCGCGGCCTCGTACTCGGCCATGAGGGCGAATATTCCGAACACCAGCTTGCCGTGGGCGGTGGTGGTGTCCTCGATGCCGCTGGTCAGCGACCGTACTCCCACTCCGCGGGCCTCCAGGCCGGTCACGATGTCGATCAGGTCCCGCAGGCTCCGGCCGAGGCGGTCGATCTTCCAGACGATCAGGGTGTCGCCCGGCCGCAGGTCCAGGTTCCAGTTGGGCCGGCCGGCCTTAGTACCGGTGGCGATGTCCTTGTAGATCTTCAGGCAGCCCTCGGCCTCCAGGGCGTCGAGCTGCAGTTGCGGATCCTGGTCGGCGGTGCCCACCCGGGCGTACCCGATTTTGTGCGCCATGCCGCGACTCATTCCGCCCGAGCGTCAGACCTCCGACCGAAGATCGGCGGCGGTGAGGCCTTCGGACGGGAACCCGCACTGAGGCCGTTCGCGGTCCGGCGGCTGCGGCCCGTCTGACCAGGGTGATCGTTGCTTAGCGCGGTTTTTCGTCGGGTTGCACTTCGACCCCCGCTTCAGCGGCACGTCGCCAGCGCCGTGGTAACGAGCCGGTTCACGGCCCGGGACGGCTGATTGCGTCCGGGCTGGATCGGCTGAGGCTCCTGATCCGGGTGAGGAGTTCCCCGGCTTCGCGGCGCGCATCCTCGCCGGGTATGCGCGCGACAGCCTGGCAGAGGTCATCGTCGCCGTCGGCCACGTAAGGGCGGGTGAGCTGGCGAAGCCGCTCGACGTCACGGGCGAGCGCTTCGATGGCCGGGTAGTGGCCTTTGCCGTGCTCGCTGATGTAGCAGTGATCCAGAGGTGTCGCCATCGCGGCATCGGGGTCGCCGGGCAGCTCGCCGTCGAGAGCTTGTGTGTTAGTAGCCATATCTACTAACACGGATAGTAAGAGTGTGGTGTTCACCGCGGCCGCTTCGGTTGCGGCGGGAGGCGCCTGCGGCGCGGGCATTCCCCAGAGACTTTCCCGGGGCCGGCGAGGCCACGGTTGAGCAGGCAAGCCCCCGGACGCCTCCGGTGAGTTCCCGGCCCGCTGGCCGGGTCGAGGCGGCTGCCGGAAGATAGTCGAGGCGGCTGCCGGAAGAAAAATGAGCAGATGCCTGAACCGTAGGCTTGCCCTATGCGTGATAGTAGGTAACGGCGTACGCCGTCGGCACGGCCATGTCCGGGAGTGAGAATGCGGCGTTTCGGTGAGCTGGAAGCGGTGATCATGGACCGGCTGTGGGAGTGGGGCCGCCCGGTGCTGGTCCGCGAGGTGGTCGACGATCTCCATGACGAGCGGGGGCTGGCGTACACCACCGTGATGACGGTGATGGAGAACCTGTACCGCAAGGGGTGGCTGCGGCGGGAGCGGGACGGCCGGGCCTGGCGGTACGAGCCTACCGGGTCCCGGTCCGCTTACACCGCGGCGCTGATGAACGACGCGCTGGCCACCACCGCGGACCACCGCACGGCGCTGGCGCATTTCGCGCTCCAGATGAGCCCGCACGACGCTGCGGTGCTGCGCGAGGCGCTCGACCAGGCGCTCGGCGAGGCTGGGACCGGTGAGTCCCGGTGACCGTGGCCGCGGTGCTGGTGGCCTATGCGGCCTGCCTGGGCATGGCGGGGTCCGGGATGCTCGGCCACGCCCGGTGGACCGCCCGGGCGCCGCGGCGGGCATCGTGGTCTACCTGGCCGCCGGATGGTCGGTCATCGCCGCGATCGGGCTGGCCGGCCTGACCCTGTCCGTTCATGCCACCGCCCTGGGCGGGGGGCTGAGTCACCCGGGGGTGCGTGCGTGCTGCGGCTCCGCGCCACCTACGGCACCCCGGGCGGCGCCACGGTCGCCGGGCTGGGCCTGACCCTGGCGGGCGCCGTCGTGGCCCGCACAGCACTCACCGCGACGACCTATCTCCGCGTCACCGGGCGGCAGGCCCTGCAGCAGGCGCAGACCGCGCGGCTGGTCGGCCGTCCCGCCCCGGCCCTGGGGGCCGTGCTGGTGGAGCATTCGACCGGCTATGCCCGGGCCGAACCGGCGGTGAGCCGGCTGACCCGGCCGCCGGGCTGCGGATATCCGCCGGCCTGGCAGGGGCTCGCTGCGCGGCATCCGCGGCGTCCAATGCCGGCATCGGCCCGGCGGGTGCCGGCCCCGGCTGCGGGACCGAGGCGGCCGGCGGGACACTGCGGCCGCCCGGTGGGGCCTGGTCACGAGCGGGTGGCGCCGCCGCTGTCAGGTGTCTGAGCAGCGCGCGGGCCATCCTCCCTGTTCGCATGCTGGTCAAGGCGTGGCGCGAGGTGCCGGCCGCCGTGGCGGGCCGGTCCCTTCGCCCGGCGTGACTGGTTGCCCGGGGTCCGTCCCAGATGCGATCGAGGATGGACAGGGCGCGGCCATATTCGTGCGGGGAGGCGAGCCATCGGCGGCGCAACGCGGCCCGGTCGGCCGCGACGAGGCCGCCCCAGACGCCGTGCTGGCCGATTGTCCAGTGCCGCAGCGCCAGCTCCAGGCACGCGCCGCGCACGGGGCAGGCCGTGCAGATAGCGATGGCACCGGCCGCCTCGCGGCGGGCTGCCTCCGCTTCGGTGCTGACGGGGAACCATTCGTCCGGGACACGGTCACTCCGGCGCCGTGCCATGCTGGGGCGCCGTCGTGATTGCGGCTCGGCGTCGGGTCGATCCCGATCCGTTCGCGCTCGCGGCTGCCAGGCGAGCCAGGGCATGCCCGGGCCGGCCCGGGTACCGCGGGCACCGAGGCCATGGTCAGGCCGCCGCCAGGAGTCTGCTCCGGTTCCAGCGTGCCGGCCATCGCCTCGGTCAGGCCGCGGGACACCGCGAGCCCGAGCCCCACTCCGGTGGTGGTGCCGGTGTCGCCGAGCCGCTCGAAAGGCGCGAACATCCGGTCCCGGTCGGCCCGGGGGACGCCAGGTCCGCGGTCGACCACGCGCAGCTCGACCCGGTCGCCGCGGGCGCTGGCCGTCAGCAGCGGCGGCGATCCGCCGGGAGAGTACCGCAGCGCGTTGGCGGTCACGTTCGCGATGACCCGTTCCATGATCGGCGGGTCCACCATGACCTGGGCAGTTCGCGCGGGACGTCTACCATGACCGCCTCTGCCTGCGGCCCGATGCCGTTGAACGAGCGCGCGATGATCTCCTGCAGGTCGGCCTGGGAAACACCGGCAACGCCCCGGCCCGCAGCCGGCTCACGTCCAGCAGGCTCGCGACGAGGTTGGTGAGCAGGTCCAGGGACTCCTCGGCGGTGGCCAGCAGTTCGTCCTGGTCCGCCGCCGTCAGCTGGATGTCATCGGAGCGCAGGCAGCTGACCGCCGCCTGCGCCGCGGCCAGCTGAGTGCGGAGGTCGTGGCTGACCGCTGCGAGCAGCGCGGTCCGCATCTGGTCGGCGTGCACGATGGGCCGGGCCGCCTCGGTCGCCGCGGCGAGCCGCTGCTGCCCGAGCGCCGCGGCGGCGAGGGCAGCGAACGCGCCGAGGCTGCTGCGGCTGGTGGCGGGCGGCGTCCTCCCGCCCAGCGCGAGGCACAGGCTGTCGGTGGCAGGGACCGCCACGGCAGCATCGCCGGGTCGGCCTAGCGGCGGTCCGCCGGACACGGCGACAGGCGTCCAGCCGCCCGCCCCCCGGTGGCGCCGCTGGCGCTGTGGCCGCGTTCCAGCAGGGTCACCGATTCCATGCCGAACGCTTCGCGGGCCTGGTCCAGCACAGCCGCGAGGGCCGCCGGGCCGCGCAGGATGCTGGCCGCAGCGGCCAGCAGCTCGGACTCCGCGATCGCCCTGGCGGCCTGCTTGCCGTGGCGCACGGCATTGCCTACCAGGATGCTGACCATCAGGGCCACGGCGGCGAAGACGCCCAGGGCCGCCGGGTTACTAGCCTTGCCATCGCCGCTGCCAGGTACCCGGCGCGAGGTCAGTAAACAGCCATCAGCGCTTCGCATTCAGCCGTCGCACCGGCGTGGCATGCCCAGCGGCCTCGTCGCACGTGTCGGATTGTCAGTCGCCGACGGTGAACCGTCGTTACCTCCTATCGGTGTTAGTAGATGAGTCGGCTGAGGATCTCGGGCAAGCCAGGAGATGCCCGGCCGGACAGTGGCGGCGATGACCGAGTCGTCGCGAAACCTGAGGAGCTGGGTAGCTTGGCCGGCATGACATTCAGTGCTGTCATCGTCGGCCGGTGCCCTGAGTCCAGGGATACCGGGCGTAGGCCAGGAGTGCCGCGATGACGGCGGATTTGTATGCGACCGCGACCGGTCTTATCGAGCGCTCAGCGGCAGCGTACGTCTCCGGTGTGCCGGAAGAGGCCGCGGATGATGGCTTTTCGGGCCTGCCAGCCTCACGTGGCGGGTGAGCGCTGACCTGGCCTCGCCGGTTGCGGGGCTGCGGTCTCTGCTGATGCAGGCGCCGCTTCCGCTGGCGATGGCTGGTGTCGATCAGCGCAGCGGGTGGCGCCGGGATCCCGTCGGCAGGCTCGCCGCTACCTCGGCGTACCTGGCCACGGTCACCTTCGGTGAGCGGGCTGTGGCCGTGCAGGCCGCGGCCCGGGTGCGGCGCATCCATGATCATGTCCGCGATACCGACCCGGTTACCGGCCGTCTGTACGCGGCGGGCGATCCCGCGCTCCTGCTGTGGGCGCACGCGGCACTGGTCCAGTCCAGCCTGGCGGCCGGCTGGGCGTGCGGGACACCGCTGTCGGCGCTGGACAGTGACCGCGCCGTCGAGGAGATGATAGTCGCGGCCGAGCTCGTCGGCGTGCCCCGGCCCCAGGTCCCTGCCAGCGTCGCGGAGCTCGAACGGTACGTCGCGTCGGTCCGGCCTGGGCTGCGCTGCACGCCGGCGGCCAGGGAGTCGATGGCCTACCTGCTCGATCCGCCGGGCCTAGATGAGGAGATCGCCGGGTTCTGCGTCGAGCACGACCCGGAGGCGTTCCGCCGCAGCCTGGAGAAATCCGGATTCCTGCGCCCTGGCGTGCCGCTCAGCACCGAGGCGATCGTCGAGCACCTGGCCGTGTTCTGCGACACCATCCGCGATCCGGGACCGCTGACCATCACCAGCGACTACGCCTCCTCCGTCGTGCGCCGCTTCTTCGACCTGCGCAGCCCCGTCGCCGGCTACATCGCCGTCCCGCGGTCCTACGTGATCCTGCAGCGCATCAACCTCGGGCTGTTCACCGTCCTCGGCGAGTTGTCCGCCACCGCCAACTGGCGCGCCATCTCCGGGGAAATCTGGCCCTTCACCCAGGGCCCGGCCGCCACCCCGATAGGACAAGCTGAGGCCGTATGGCGGGCCCGGCGCCAGGCCATGGCGGCGTGACTGGCCTGAGGCCGTACCCGGATGCCGCGCGGAACTGGCCTCCCGTCATAGGCCGGATCCATGGCCGCGTTATCGGCCGACGTTATCGGATTCCCGCCGGGCTGGGCGAGAGGAACCAAGGAAACCTACTAGCCGTGTTAGTAAAAGATCCGCTCTCTGGGAGCCTGCCCGTCATGCAGCTCCCACCAGGAGGGCAAGCACGGCTCGCCGCCGGCAGCTGGCGGGTCGATCCGGCCAGTCGCATGCCTCGTTTGCCGCATCGGTCGTCGGCCGGCCGGTGCGCGGGCGCCTGCCCCTGTCCGGCGGGGTGCTGATTACCGAGCCGATCGAGGATTCGACACGCGCGGCTGATCGCCAGGGCGGGCGCGGTCAGTACCGGGTCACCGGTGCTGGACCGGCTGCTGGCCAGGCCCGGCTTCCTGGACGCCGGAGCCTTCCCGGAGATCAGCTTCCGGTCCGAGCTCCTGGCCTGGGTCCCGGCCGGATAGCGGGCCGTCGGCCGCCTGCAGGTCAAGAACGCTGAGCATGGACCGGCCTGCCACCTCGATCTGGACCTTGGCGGCACGCGGCCGGACGGCTCCCCGTGCATCGTAATCGCCAGCAGCTGGGTCATCGACTCCAGCTCCTGCGGCCGCCGCCCGGCGGCTCCGGCTGGATGCGCTGCTGCATCGCCCCGTAAGCGCGGATCCGTCCGTACGCGGCGGATCGCCGGAGCGAGCCTTGGCCGCCGCGGCTCCTGGATGCGCGCCCTGCTGCTGATCGCCGTAGCCGCACAGGCCGGACGACGAGTCCACGCCGGCCGCGATCTCTTCGCGGCGTTGCCATGCAGTGGATCCCGTGGCCGGTGAATACCGCGATGAACTGCGCGGTCAGACCGGACTCACGGCGTGATCCCGGTGCCGCGGGATGCCCGGCCGCCCCGGGGCCGGTGTGATGCACGTCGCACCCGCCGGTTCCATCTTGCTGAACCGGCCAAGTCTCCTATGCGTGTTAGTAGATGAAAGTGAAACTAACGCCGCCCCGGTGAGGCACCAGGCCCGCGGGGACGGACGGCCGGCAACGGAGGACACCGATGTTTGATCGTATCGCCCGGTGGCAGCCGGATCGGGGCGCGGCTGCGGCGGCGCGCGCGGTGGCCGCGCTGGCGCTGGCCGGGCTGGCGGTGATCCACGTGGTGGACCTGCCGGGCACGCTGGGCCCGACCCCGCTGGTCGGCATCGGGTATCTCGGGATCATCGCCGCGGCGGTCCTGGTTGCCGGGGTGCTGATCGCCCGGCCGCATTGGCTGGCGTGGGCGGCCGCCGCTGCCGCCGTGGCCGTCTCGGCGATGGGCGGATACGTGCTGACCCGCGCCCTGCGGGGAGGCTTCCTGGGCGATCACGGCGACGTCGGTAACTGGCACTGCCCGCTGGGCATTGCCGCGCTCAGCGTGGAGTCGGTGATCCTCCTGCTCGTCCTGCTCGCCGCGCTCGGCGCCTGGCAGGCGCGGCTGCATGCCGCGAGCGTGGCGGCGGGGTCCCGGCCGGCCGCGCGCGCACCCGAGTACAGCCAGCCCCGATGATCACGCCCTGGCCGCCAGACCCCCGCCAGACCCCTTAGACCCCCGCCCGGCGTGCCGCCGGGCACCTGGAAGGAGTACGAAGATGCGCATGTCCCAGCCTGGCCCGCCCGGCCAAGCAAACACAGCCCCGTGGCAGCGGTGGCTGCTGCCCGCGGCCATAGCCGGCTTCCTGGTGCTGCTGACCCTGCCGCGCGGCGCCGCCCCCGGCACGCCGCTGACCTATACCCGGTTCGTGGCCGATGTCGGCGCCGGGACGGTCCGCGCGGTGACCATCGGCCCGGCGGGCCAGGTCACCGGTAGCCTGGCCGGCGGGCATCCGTTCACCACCACCATCCCGGTCGCGCTCGGCGGTAATGGCCTGGCCGGTGACCTGGCCGCTCACCACGTCCAGGTCACCGCCACCGCCGCCGCCACGTCCTCCCCGCTGCTGCCGGTGCTGACCGGGCTGCTGCCGCTGCTGCTGATCGGCGGCCTGCTGTTTTTCGTCATCCGCGGCGTCCGCCGGCAGGGCGGCGGCCTGGGCGGTGCCATGAGCTCCCTGAACGGCGTGGCCAAGGCGAAGGCGCGGGTCATCGACGCCGAGCGGCCGGGCACCCGGTTCACTGACGTGGCCGGCTACGCCGCGGTGAAGACGGAGATCAGCGAGGTCGTGGACTACCTGGGCGACCCCGGCCGTTACCACCGGGCCGGGGCGCGCGGGCCGCGCGGCGTGCTGATGGCCGGGCCCCCTGGCACCGGCAAGACCCTGCTCGCCCGCGCGGTCGCCGGCGAGGCGCACGTGCCCTTCTTTTCCGTTTCGGGCTCGGGTTTCGTGGAGATGTTCGTCGGCGTCGGCGCGGCCCGGGTCCGGGATCTGTTCGAGCAGGCCCGTACCCGCGGGCCGGCGATCGTGTTCATCGACGAGATCGATGCCCTCGGCGCCCGCCGCGACCACGGCGGCTTCGCCGGCAGCGACGAGCGGGAGCAAACGCTCAACCAGCTGCTCGCCGAGATGGACGGATTCGAGGAATCCGGCGGGGTGGTGGTGCTGGCCGCCACCAACCGGCCGGACGCCCTGGACCCCGCGCTGCGCCGCCCCGGCCGGTTCGACCGCGAGGTCGCCGTCCCGCTGCCCGGCCGGGCCGAGCGGGCCGCCATCCTGGCCGCCCACGCCCGCGGCAAGAACCTCGGCCCAGATGCCGACTTCGATGATGTCGCCGCCGCCACTCCCGGATTCTCCGGCGCCGACCTGGCCAACCTGGTCAACGAGGCCGCCCTGTCCGCGGTCCGGGACGGCCGCACCAGCCTCACCGCCGCCGACTTCGACGGTGCACGCGACCGGGTGCTGCTCGGCACCCGGCGCAGCAGCCCGCTGGCTCCCGGCGAGCTGGCCACTGTCGCCGTCCACGAGGCCGGCCATGCCCTGGTCGCCGCCCTGTCCCCGCACGCCGACCCGGTCAGCCGGGTCACCGTCCTGGGTGCCGGGCAGGCCCTCGGCCTGACCGAGATGCTCCCTGCCGAGGATCGCCGACTGTACGGGGAAAGCTACCTGGCCGACACCCTCGCCGTCCGCCTCGCCGGCCGGGCCGCCGAACGCCTGATCCGCGGTGAGGCATCCACCGGCGCCTCCGACGACCTGGCCTCCGCGACCGCCCTGGCCACCCAGATGGTCCGCGACTTCGGTCTCAGCGCCGTGATTGGCCCGGTCAGCTACAGCGGCCCGCCCGCCGGTTACCCGGCGCTCGCCGAGCGTGGCTACTCCGAGCACACCCAGTGGCTGGTCGACCAGGAAGTCGCCGCCATCTTGGCCAGGGCGGAAACCCGCGCCCGGGACCTGCTCACCAGTCACCAGGAAGCCCTTACCCAGCTCACCGCCGCCCTGCTGGAGCAGGAAACCGTCACCGGCGACCAGGTCCGCGCCATCGCCCGGGCGGCCAGCCCCGCCGCCCTGCCCGCCGGCCCCCCCGCGCCTGTGCCGGCCGGCATCCCCGCGTCCCTGCCGGCCGGCATCCCCGCGTCCGGTCAACGGCCATGACCACGGGCTGGAGAGGGCCCGCAGCAGCGCTCCGTCACGCGCCCGCACACGGACCGGTCCTGTCCCGGCCGCTGCGGCGGACCGCCGGGCGGCCTGCGGCCGGGGCCGCGGATGGCGGGGCGGCCGGCCCGGGGCGCCGTCAGGTGCGGCTGATCTTCTCGGCGCTGATGCTGGGCATGTTGCTCGCCGCGCTGGACCAGACGATCGTGGCCACGGCACGGCCGACCATCACCGGCGACCTGCACGGGCTGGACCACATCGGCTGGGTGGTCACCGCCTACCTGCTCGCCGTCGCCGTCGTCATGCCGATCTACAGGAAGATCGGCGACCTGTTCGGCCGCAAGCCGGTCTTCCAGTTCGCGATCGTCCTCTTCCTGGCCGGCTCGGCGGCATCCGGGCTCGCGCACTCCATGGACCAGCTGATCGCCTTCCGCGCCGTGCAGGGGGCAGGCGCCGGCGGGCTCGCGGTGATCCTCAAGGAGATCCCGCTGCGCACCCGCGCCCAGCGGGATGCGGCACAGGCCGCCCCCGCGCAGCCGGGAGCACGCCCGCAGGGCGCCGCAGCCACCAGTCCCGGCACGTCCCAGCCGCAGGCCGGCCCCACCGCAAGTCGCGGCCACACCCACCGCGCTCCGGCGCCCCCGGCTGCCTCACCGCTGGAATAACCCGCCTGCCAAGTGAACCCCGCATCTCTACTAACCGTATTAGTAGATAGTGCACAGCCGATACCACAGGGAGCTAACCGTGCGACACCCGAGAATCATCATCGCCAGCATTAGCCTGGCCGCAGCGGCCGCCATCGGCGGCGGTATCACCGCCGCCGCCGCGGCGACGACCTCGCATGCCAGCATCCGGCCCGCTGCCAGCCAGCACGCCGCGGCTGCCGTCCGCACCGTGCAGGCGACCGTCGGAGGCAAGACCGAGACCATCCTGGTCAGCAGCCGGGGCCTGCCGCTGTACTACTACCTGAACGACACGGCGGCGAAGTCGGTCGTCACCGGAGGGCTGGCGGCGCTGTGGCCGCCGCTGACGTCCGCGTCGCCGGCCGCCACCGGGCTGGCCGGCAAGCTCACCGCGGTCATGGACATCCACGGCGCCCAGGTCGCCTACAACGGCCACCTGCTGTACACCTTCGCCGACGACCAGGCCGGCAAGGTGACCGGCCAGGGAGTGCAGGGCTTCTTCGTGGCCACCCCCGGCCTCACCCCGATCACCGGGTCCCCGGCCCCGTCGGCCCCGGCCCCGTCGGCCCCGGCCCCGGCCGCCCCGTCCGGCAACCCTTACGGCTACTGACACGACCAGGCGCCCCGGTCCGCTGACCTCGTTCCTTCGGGCGGAGCCAGCGGACCGATGGCCCGGACAGGCAGACATGGCCATCACCAGACACGCGTCAGCGGGCGCGTGCCGGACCTGGTTCCGGCCGGCGCCGCGGTGCCTCCTGGGCACCACGGCCGGCCCGGACGCCGCTCCCGCGCAACGCCCGGGGAGTAAGCAGGTGGCCCGCATCGCGGCCGCCATCGTCGCGATCGCGGCGCTGGCGGCCGCCGGGGTGGCCGGGCGGGCCGCGGTGGCCGCATCATTCGCGGTGCTGGGTCATCTGCACTGGCTCTGGATCCCGGCCGCCGTCCTGCTCGAATCGGCGTCCATGGCCGCCTTCGCGGTCATGCTGCGCGGGCTGCTCGCGGCCGGCGGCGCCAGCGTGGGTGTGCGGCCGATGCTGGCCACCGCCTACGCCGCCAACGCGGTGTCGGTCTCGGTTCCGCTGGCCGGACCCGCACTGGCCACCGCCTACACGTTCCGCCGCTTCACCCGGCAGGGCGCCGATGCCCCGCTGGCCGGCTGGTCGCTGCTGACCGGCGGGGTGATCTCCTCGGCCGCGGCAGCCCTGGTCGTGGTCGGAGGCGCGCCGGCGTCCGGGAACATCCTGGTCGCGGCGGTCGCCGTTCCCGGCGGCGTGCTCGCCGTAACTGCTCTCGTGGTGGCGGTCGCGGCCGCGCGGCGGCCGCGGCTGCGCGGCCCGCTCGAGCGGCCAGCCGCATGGGCCCTCCAGCAGGGATCCCGGATGCTGCGCCGCCCCGGCACCGAACCCCGCCAGATCATCCGGGCCTGGGCGCAGCGGCTGGGTTCGCTACGGCTTCCCCCGTCGGGCTGGGTGGCGGTGACCGGCCTGGCCCTGGCCAACTGGCTCGCCGACGCGGCGGTCCTGGCCGTGAGCATCCGCGCCACCGGCGCCACCGTCCCCTGGCACGATCTTCTGCTCGTCTACAGCTCGGGCATCGCCGCGCAGAGCCTCAACCTCACGCCCGGCGGCCTGGGGGCCACCGAGGGAACGCTCAGCCTGGCCCTGGTCGCCGCCGGGCTGGGTGCCAGCCAGGCCCTGGCGGCGGTGCTGCTCTACCGCCTGGCCAGTTTCTGGCTAGTCGCACTGGCCGGATGGCTCGTGCTGCTGTGGCTACGGCGTCCCCGCGCCCGTCCATGCAGCCCGGCCGATCCGGCGACCCGCCGGCACCAAGACACGCCCGTCCCGGAGACGAACCTGCCCAGCGCACCGCCCAGGAACAGGACACCCGCCATGACCGCTGACAGGAGAACCACTTACAGGCCAGCCAGGCTGGCCGCTCACGAACTCGTCCTGCTGCACGGGCAGCCCGGCTCGCCCGCCGACTGGCAGCCGGTCACCGCACGCCTGCCGGCCCAGCTCCACGCCATCGCCGCCGACCGGCCGGGATACGGCTCCAGCCGGCTCCCGGCGGGCGGGTTCGCCGCCGGCGCGCGCGCTGTGCTGGATGACCTGGACGCGCGCGGCATCACCCGCGCGGTGCTGGTCGGGCACTCCTACGGCGGCGGGGTGGCACTGGCGGCGGCCGCCCTGGCGCCCCGCCGGGTCGAGGCGGTGATCCTGCTCGCCAGCGTCGGCCCCGGGTGCGTGAATGGCTGGGACAAGCTGCTCGCCGCACCCGGCACCGGGCAGCTGTGCGCGCTGGTGGCATGGCGGCTGACACCATGGATCGCCCGGGCCCGGCTCGCCAGGACCGCTCGGCGGCGCGGCCGCCCGCTACGCCCGGACGAGCACGCCAACTGGCAAGTCTGGGGCCACCCGGGCCGCGGACACCACCCGCTGTGGCGCACCTTCCTGACCGAGCAACGCGCCCTGCTCCGCGAGCTCGGCGAGCTCGAGCACGCCATCGCGTCGGTCCAGGCGCCGGTCCTGCTGCTCGCCGACCCCAGGGACGCCCTGGTACCCCTCGATACCGCCCGTCGGCTCGCCCGCGCCCTGCCAGATGCCCGCCTGCAACTCATCGACGGCGCGGGTCATCACCTGCCCAGGCGAGCCCCCGATGCCGTCGCCGACGCGATCGTGGCGTTCCTGGCAGCCGCAGAAGAACAAGCCGCCCCGGATGAGACACGCAGCCTCACCTTCGGAGGACGGCGTTGCGTTAAGGCAGCCGTCGTTCTCGCCGGTCCGCTGGCACTCGCTGGTACCGCAGACGCGTACGGCGGTTGCGGATGACGCATCACTGGCCGCCGGCTCCCAGCACGCGACAGCATCCAGGCCGCGCCTGGCCGCCCTGGCCGAGTTCACTATCGCCCGGGCATGTAGCAATGTGCCGGCCCCGGCACGCCAAACGCCGCACCGAAGCGAAGCACCGTCGTCCTGACCTGCTACTTCGCCTCCGTCATCAACTTGGGGCGCGGCGTTTCTACCGGCCGGTGAAAGGCCGCAGCCACTTCCGGCCGAGCATCCGTGAGGCGGCCTCCGGCTCCAGCGCCGGGAGCGGCCGGACGGCCGGGGCTAACGGCCGGCGCTGGTGAACGCGATGTGTCCTTCCGCGTGGGTGATGGCGGGGCCGGCGGGTGCAGCAGCTCGAGATCGCTGCTGACCGCACTGTGGCTAGCCCACCGCCTCGCCGACCGGCGACGGCTCGCCGCCTGGGATACAGCCTGGTCGACGGTAGGACCGCGGTGAACCCGGCGCAGGCCCTGACCGGCCCGGATGACGCCGTAGGCACCGGCGAGCCGGACCAGCCGGCAACGAAGGCGACGACCTGTTCGGGACACGGGCAGACGCGTTCTGCGCTGACCCCGGCGAGGGCCCGGCCACCGTGATGGCCCGAGGCAGGCGGCGCTGCTCTAGCCGTGCTCTAGCCGGCGGACGGTGTTCCTCGCCGGGTTTCCGCGAGGATCACTAGTTCTTGCAGGGTGGCTGCCGAGGGTTGTCCCGTTGCGTCCTGCAGCTCGTGGAGCAGCAGCTGGGAGACGTGCAAGCCTGCGATGAAGTCGCCCAGGGCCGCCGGGTCCCCCGGGATCAGGGCCCACAGGCCCACGCCTCCAGCGCGGGCGAGTCCAGGCGCGCGGTGAGAAGCCCGATCGCCAGCTGTATGGCGCCGGCCACCGTCTGGACGTCATCGGCGCCGCCGTTGGCGCGCGGGGCCCGCTCACGGCTCCTGCGGCGGCGTGGCCAGCAGTGGCATTGGGCTGGGGTGGCTCTGTGGGGTGTCCGTCGTGTGGTCCTCCCGCCCGGCGGGCGCGCCGGGCGGGCCGTTCTGGCGAGGGATCCTTATCTCTGGCAACACGGGGCAGGATCTCTGGCAACACGGGGCAGGATCTCTGGCAACACGGGGCAGGCCGGAAGGTTGTTCATTGCCGGATGCTGGGCTGACGCTGCTGGCGGGCGTGCCGCAGCGGAACCGACCTGCACCTCGGTGTGAGGCCGGGCAACGGCCGTGCGGCCGCTGCCCGGCATGGCGGGCTGATCTGGATTCGTCGGGCCGAACTCGCTGCCGAACGGGCCAAGGCCCTGCGCGGGGAAGGGTGATCCCGCGGCGGCAGTCAGGCGCCCGTTCTCACCGACGGTGAAGGTGTCGATGTGCGATGTCCCGGCTAGCTTCGTGCCATTGCCGTTGAACAGCACGTCGCCTGGCTGAGAGCCATCGGGCAGCGCGACGGCCGAGCCGACGATCGGCTCCAGACGACCGCCGTGGCAGATGAGGTGCCCCGAGGCTTCCGGACAGTCCATCCATTAGGATGGGCGTCTGGAAAGGTGAAGTATTTTGCCCCGGCCGAAGAAGAGCTTCTCACCGGAATTCAAGGATGAAGCCGTGAAGATGGTGATCGAGACGTCGCGCCCGATAGCCAGAGTGGCAAAGGAGCTCGGGATTAACGAAGGCACCCTCGGCAACTGGGTCGCTGTAAGTATTCGGTGATTCCGGTGGGCTGAGCGTGGCTGGCCGGCGCAGGCGACACGCTGGCGGGGCGGGTGCGGCGGTGCTGGACACAGGGACTGGTGGTGGTGCAGCCTTGGCGTGATGGCTGCGCGTACTTGTTCCCGGCCCGCTGATGAGGCGGCGTTCTGGCGTGAGCGGGCGGAGCTGCTGGAGGCACAGAACACGCGGCTGGCCGGGGAGAACGTGCGGCTGGAGGCGGAGAACGCCACGCTGGCCGCGACGGTGGCCGCGCAGCAGGAGCAGCTGGCCGCGCTGAAGCAGCGGGTGGTGACGCTGAGCCGGATGCTGTTCGGCACCTCCAGCGAGAAAGACGGCGCCGGTAAGCGGCAGGCGGGCGGGCAAGCCGCCGACGCCGGCGGCGGGGATGACGCCCCGGCAGGGGATGGCGGCGCTGCGGGCGGGCGGCGCCGGGGTCAGCGGCCGGGATCGGCCGGGCATGGGCGGCGCCGGCATGAGCACCTGGAGACCGAGGAGCAGGTCCATGACATTCCGGAGGGCGAGCGGCGCTGCCCGCGGTGCGGCCGGGCCTATGAGCTGTTCGGGGAGGATGCCAGCGAGCAGGTATCGTGGCGGGTCCGGGTGTGGCGGGTGGTGCACCGGCGGCGCAAGTACGCCCGGTGCTGCCAGTGCCCGGTGCCGGCGGTGCGGACCGCGCCCGGCCCGGCGACGCTGATTCCCAGGGGCCTGTTCACGACGGAGTTCTGCGTGAACCTGCTTGTCGCCAAGTACGCGCTCGGGCTGCCGTTCAACCGGGTGATCGCGATGCTGACGATGCAGGGCCTGGAGGTGGCGCCGGGCACGCTGGCCGGGGTGGCCCGGCGGCTGGAGGAGCTGCTTGCGCCGCTGGCGGCCGCGATCGCCGCGCGAAACGCCGCCGCCGGGCACGCGCACGTGGACGAGACGTCGTGGCGGGTATTCGGCCAGCCCGCCGATAACGGAGGCAGCCGCTGGTGGCTGTGGGTGTTCACTGCCGCGGACACGGTGGTGTACACGATCGCGGCGTCGCGGTCGCTGAAGGTGCTCGAAGACCATTACGGCGTGCAGGCCGGCCAGCTGCCGGAGGGCCGCAGGCCGCTGGTCATCAGCTCGGACTTCTACTCGGTGTACCGGTCGTTTTCCGAGCTGGACGGCGTCACCTCCCTCTGGTGCTGGGCCCATATCCGGCGGCGGTTCATCCGGGCCGGCGACGCCCACCGCAAGGAGCTGGGCAGCTGGGCTGATGCCTGGACCGGCCGGTTCGCCGCACTATACGCCGCGCACCGCGCCCTGGCCGCCGCCCCCGGGGGCACTGGCGAGCACGCCCGGGCGGCCGCCGCGTTCGATGCGGCGCTGGAGGAGATCGACGCCTACCGCCGTATTCAGGGTCGCCGCCCGGACCTGCTGCACCCGGCCGCGGCGAAGGCGCTGGCCACCTTGGACCGCGAATGGGGCGGGCTGGTGCGCCACCGGGACTTCCCGGACCTGCCGCTGGATAACAACACCGCCGAGCGGGCGATCCGCACCCCGGTCGTGGGCCGCAAGAACTACAACGGCTCCGGCGCGGAATGGTCCGCTGACCTGGCCGGCCACGCCTGGACCGTCCTGGGCACCGCCCGGATCACCGGGCACAACCCCCGCGCCTACCTGGACGCCTACCTGCAGGCCTGCGCCGCAAACGGCGGCAAGCCGCCGGCTGGGCAGGCCCTGGAAGCCCTGCTGCCCTGGAACATCACCCTGACCGGCCAGCCCGGCGAGCCAGACGGCAGGAAGGACCAGCCGCCGTGACCGTGACCGGCACGCCCGGCCAGTACCCGGCCCGCTACTGCGGCAGGGACTTCACCCTCGCCGAGCTGGAGGAGATCCGCTCCCTGGCGGCGACGCTGCCGACCCGCCGCGCGATCGCCGACGCGATCTGCGACGCGCTCGGCTGGCAGACCCCCGGCGGGCGGCGCAAGGACATGACCGCCCGCGTCGCCCTGGGCCGGATGGCCGCCGACGGCCTGATCACCCTGCCGCCGCCGCGCAACGGCAACGGCAACGGACGCCACCCCCGGCACGGGCACCCCGGCCAGCTCGCCCTGCCGCTGCCGGCGCACCCCGCCGCCACCTTGGCCGATCTCGGCCCGGTCACCATCAGCGTCGTCGACAGCCGCCAGGCCTCCCGGCAGTGGAACCAGCTCATCCGCGACCACCACTACCTCGGCTACACCCCGCTGGCCGGCGCCCAGATCCGCTACCTCGCCGCCGCCCCCGCCGCCGGCCCGATCGCCGCCTTCGCCTTCGCCGCCAGCGCCTGGAAATGCGCCCCCCGCGACGACTGGATCGGCTGGGACCCCGCCACCCGCCGCGCCAACCTGAACCTGATCTGCGGCAACGCCCGGTTCCTCATCCGCCCCGACCTGGCGGTCCCCAACCTCGCCTCCTCGCTGCTCGCCGCCGTCACCCGCCGGCTGCCCGCCGACTGGCGGGCCCGCTACGGCTACGCCCCGGTCCTGGCCGAGACCTTCGTCGAGGCCGGCCGGTTCACCGGCGCCAGCTACCGCGCCGCCAACTGGACCCGCATTGGCCAGACCAAGGGCAGGGGCAAGCTCGACCGCCGCCATGAACACGCCCTGCCGGTCAAGGACATCTACCTCTACCCGCTGCACCGGCGCTGGCGGCAGATCCTCACCACCCCGCCCGCTCAGTAACAGCCCACGGGATCACCGAATTCTTACGGGTCGCTTCCTATCGCCGTGAGCATGCCGGCGAGGAACCGCCGCTGACCGCCGCTGACCGTGAATGAGCGGGCGCGGCTGCGCGAGCTTGAGCGGGAAACCCGGGAACTGAAGATGGAAAACGAGTTTTTGAAAAAAGCCGCGGCGTACTTCGCCCGCGACCATTGGTGACCGATAAATTCGAGTTCATCGACGCGGAGTACGCGGCTTACCAGGAATCGAGTGATGAGTACGTGCCGTCGATCGTGATGATGTGCCGGTGGATGGAGGTATCGCGGTCCGGGTTTTACGAATGGCGGAGCGCGCCGGAATCGGCGACGGCGAAAAGGCGCGGGATGCTTGCTTTGATCGTGCGGAAGTCATTCGATGAATCGGATGAGACATACGGGTACCGCCGGGTGCATGCGGACCTGGTGGCCTGGGGCGTGCCCGCGGGGCCGGAGCTGGTGCGGTCCATCATGCGTGAGCTGGGCCTGGAGCCCTGCCAGCCGCGGCCGTGGCGGGTCAGCCTGACCGAGGGCGACGGCCAGGAGCACGACATTCCCGACCTCGTGAAACGCGATTTCACCGCGGCCGCGCCGGGCGAGAAAATGGTCGGCGACATCACTTACATTCCGACATGGAGGGTTATTCAGGCGATCTTGTAGAAGTGCAGAGCAATAACGGTTGAGATCGTGGTAGGGAAAATCTCGATCGGGCGCCGATAGTCGGTGTGCATGATCCGCCAGGTTTTGAAGTTTGCGATGACTTGCTCAATGACGTAGCGGAGCTTATTGACCTGAGTGTTGAATTCCTTCTGCCAGTCGAGAAGCTCGCCTCCGGCGGGCTTCTTAAATGGAGTGATCATGCCATGACCGACATATCCTTTATCGCCAGCCCAGTTACCGGGATCCATCGTGATGAGGACTCCTGATTCATCCATGCAATGGCTGTCGTGGCGGCTGCCGTCGACAGGGTCGGAAATCCACGCGAGGCGTCCCGCAAGGTTGCACGCGACCTGTATGTTCATGCCAGTGGTCTTGTGCTTGCCGGAGTACAGTTCCGGCCGTGTGGCCCATGACCAGCACGGGAGCAGAGTTCCGTCGATGATGTACTGCATGTTCTCTTCGAGTTCGTCCGCGGTGGGAACATAGGGGGCAAGCACTTTCTTTATGATTGAGGTCATTGCTGAAATCGCCCGGCTCACTGTGGGCTGCGAGACGCCGAATGATTCAGCTATTTCCGCTTGGACGCGGTTGCGCCGCATATATGTAAGAGAGGCGACAGCCGACCTGAACAATCCCAGGATCGGCGGCCAGAGTTTCGTCCCGGGTTCCAGTTCGGCTGCGTTGATCATGGCGCAGAGTTCGATGACCTCATCCCTGGTGAAACCCGTGGTATTATACATCCGGCGGCTCGCTTCTCTAGGTTGAGTGTGGTAACCCAATCCTTTCGAGAAGCGGGCCGTCTTTCACTTAGCCCCGATCCACCGACCAAATTAGGGTGTTTTCGGGCGTGGCAACATGAAAGGTGCCCTCTGAACTGGGACAATGGGAGTTAGTGAAGCTTCCAGTACCGGTTCGAGAGGACACCCTGCAAGTGCGATTGTTGCATAGCCTGGCGAAGACGCACGCATCGTTCGACGACCCTAATCTCGTGTCGCACTCCGGCCTGGTCCCGGTGATGGCCCTCGCTGAGCGCGCCGGGCTCGCCGGCCTGGTGGCGGAGCACGTCCGGCCGGGCGGGGACTGCGGGGTCAACGCGCACCTGAAGGTCGCGTGCCTGGCCGCCGGGATGGCCGCGGGCGCCGATTCGATCGATGACATGGACCTGCTGCGGCACGGCGCGATGGGCACACTGTTCGGCGGCATCCGGGCACCGTCCACGCTGGGCTCGCACCTGCGCTGCTATACCTGGGGAAACGTCAGCCAGCTGGAGAAGGCGGGCCGGGAGTTCCTGATCGCGCTGGCCGGGCAGGCGCCGCTGCTGCCCGGCGCGGGCACCCTGGCGTTCATTGACATCGACTCGATGCAGAAACGGGTCTACGGGCACAAGAAGCAGGGCGCGAAGTTCGGCCACACCAAAATCCAGGGCAAGTCGCTGCTGGTCCGGGGCCTGAACGCGCTGGCCGCGGTGGTCAGCACGCCGCTGTCGGCGCCGGTGATCGCCGCGACCAGGCTGCGCGGCGGCAGCGCCGCCTCCGCGCGGGGCGCGGCCAGCCTGGCCGCCCGCGCCATCGGCACTGCCCGGGACTGCGGGTGCACCGGGACGATCGTGGTCCGGATGGACTCGGCCTATTACAACGCCGCGGTGATCGGCGCGGTCCGCGCCCAGCGCGCCCGGTTCTCCGTCACCGTCCCCATGAATACGAGCATCCGCGCCGCGATCGCCGCCATCCCCGGCGACGCCTGGACCGCCATCAAGTACCCGCGCGCGGTCTGGGACGACCAGCTGGACGCCTGGATCTCAGACGCCGAGGTCGCCGAAGTCCCTTACACGGCGTTCGCGTCGAAGAAGGGCCAGGCGGTCACCGCCAGGCTGGTCGTCCGCCGGGTCCGGGACCTGAACAAGAAGGCGGCCGCCGGGCAGGACGAGCTGTTCCCGGTCTGGCGGTACCACGCGGTGTTCACCGATTCCCCGTTCGAGCTCGTCCAGGCCGAGGGGCAGCACCGTGACCACGCGGTCGTGGAGCAGGTATTCGCCGACGTCACCAGCGGGCCGCTGGCTCACCTGCCATCGGGGAAGTTCGCCGCGAACGCCGCGTGGCTGGCGATCGCGGCCATGGCGCACAACCTGGTCCGCGCCGCCGGCGCCCTGGCATCCCTGCCCTTCGCGAAGGCCCGGGCCGCGACCATCCGCCGAGACCTGATCGCCGTCGCCGGCCGCACCGCCCGGCACGGACGCGGCCACCTCACGCTGCACCTGCCCGAAGGCTGGCACCGCGAGCAGGAATGGCGCAACCTGCTCGCCACCGCCTGCGGCCCGCCCGCCGCAGCGGCCTGACCAGCCCCGACCGGTCCGCACCCCGACGGCCGCAACGGCCACCCGAACCCCGGCCCCCAGCCAGGAACCCCGGACAAGCCGCAGGCAAGGCGAGCGGCAGGACACCCGCGCCCCGATTCACCCCGGAAAACTCCTCGCGCAGGAATCGAAGCGAAAACGATCTACCAGAATGGGTCGGTGGATCGAGGCTTAGGCGTGCCGATGCTTTGCGTACTTTCTAGCGAATAAACCCGACCCTGTGAATAACCCTCATGGGAGGGCTGGCTTTACCTGGCGACGGTTATCGACTGCCATACAAAGGAAGTCATCGGCTGGGCAGCGGGCGATAACTACAAGACGCCGCTCATCGAGAAGGCCATCGAGATCGCCGCCCGTAATTTTCCTCTCGCCGCTAATGCGATTTTCCACTCCGACCGCGGCAGCAATTACACATCCCGGCAGTTTGCGGAGACGCTCAAGAAGCATAATCTCCGGCAGTCCGTCGGCCGCACCGGTATCTGTTACGATAATGCAATGGCCGAATCGTTCTTCGCCGCGCTGAAGAACGAGCGTGTTCACCGCACTCAGTATCCGACCCGCGAGCACGCGCGCCGCGACGTTGTGAGGTACATCGAATTCTGGTACAATTCCAGACGTCGGCACTCCGGGCTTCAGTACCGGACCCCGCAGCAAGTCCGCAATGAGTACCTGGAACGTAAGTATTCGGAAGTCCTGTGAGTGGGCACGCCGACGGCCGGCGTGGCCGTTTCAGGGGCTGCGCCGGTAGGGGCGTTATTCGTGCGGGGGTTTATCCGTCGGGCGGTGGCTGTGCCCAGGTGCGGAGGTCTTCGGGGCTGGCGTTCCAGGGCAGGAAGCGTTCCAGTTTCCCCCCGGTGGGTGGCTTGCCGCCGTTGCGGCCGCATTCGTCGAGGTAGGCGGTGAGCCAGGTCAGGGGGTTCAGGCCAGCCATCTGGATGGTGGCGGTGACGGTCCAGGCCGTGGCGGCGAGCCGGGCGGAGTCATCGTTATGGGAGCCGCGGGCGTTCTTCCTGGTCACGACCGGCCCGCGAATCATTCTTTCCGCGGCGTTGTTGTCCAGGCTTATGGCCGGGTAGTCCCGGTGCGCGGCCAGGCCGTCCCATTCGCGGTCCAGCGTGGCGAGCGCCTTCTTCGCCGGCTCCTGCTGGCCGGGGGCGGCCATCTGCTTCTTGCGGGCCTCGTCGATCACGGCGAGCGCGCCGTCCCAGGCGGCGTAAGCGCTGTCCAGCCGCGCGGCGGCGGCTGCTTTCTCCCCGGCCGCGGGGGCGGCAGCCTCCTGCCAGGCGGCCATGAGCTGCGCGTGGGCGGCATACAGGTCCCTGATCCGCGCCAGCCACGCCTCAGTCCAGTACTTCAGCTGGTCGGGATTCGCATCGCCGGCCCGCACGAAATACCTCCGGATATGGGCCTTATGGAGAATTCTCCATAACGCTCAGTATGCGGAACCGGGGATTATGCGGAACGGCTTTGCCCGGGTGGCCGTGGCTGCTTGCCGGGGTGGGGCCGGCCAGATGCCGGCCGGGAGGAGTTCTGCATAATCACAGGCTCTCGAGGAAGGCGAGGACGGGGTCGGGCGGGCGATACCGTCCCGGCATGGTGTTGGGCGGGGTGGTCCGCGCGAGTGCCCGTTCTTTCAGCTGAAGGTCTGCGTGGAGGTAGATCTGGACCGTTCGCAGATCCTCATGTCCCAGCCATAGTGCGATGGTGGCCAGGTCAACCCCGCTGCGCAGCAGGGTCATCGCGCAGGTGTGGCGAAGGGTATGAACGCCGATTTTCTTGGCCGCGAGTGTGGGGCAGTCCGCTGCTGCCGAGCGCGCGTGCTTGATGACGAGCTTTCGCACTGTGTCGCGGCTGAGGCGATGCCCGCCGGGGCCGGGGAAGGCCGGGTCGGGGGGATCTCCGCTTCGTTCGCTGAGCCATGGCCGCAGGGCCGCGACGGTGTGGCTGGACAGCGGGACGGCCCTTTCCTTACGTCCCTTGCCGAGGACCTGGACGTGCGCGCCGCGGCCGAGGGCGAGGTCGGCGTTGCGCACGGCCGTCAGCTCCGATGCCCGCAGGCCGGTCTGCACGGCGAAGGTGAGCAGTGCCCGGTCGCGCCGTCCTGTCCAGCGCCCGGTGCCGGGCGCCTTCAGCAGCGCGTCGGCCTCTTCAGGCTCCAGGAAGCTGACCAGCGGGCGGTCGCGGCGCTTGGACGGGATCGCGAGCACCCGTGCGATGAGCGCGGCGTGCTCGGGATGGCGGTGCGCGGCGAAGGCGAACCACGAGCGCAGCGCGACCAGCCTGGCGTTGCGGGTGGCGACGCTGACGCCGCGCTGTTTCTCAAGATGGGTGAGGAACCCGCTGATGATGCCGGCGTCGAGGTCCTCGAAACCGAGCTCGGCTGGCTGCTTCCCGCTGGTCTGGGCTATATAGGCGAAGAGCAGCCGGAAGCAGTCCCGGTAGGCGGCGACGGTGTGCGGGCTGGCCTGGCGCTGGCTGATCAGGCGCTGGGTGAAGTACTCCTGCAGCGCCGGGGC
>CAWDTK010000001.1:0-115515 GCA_963805255.1 uncultured Actinomycetes bacterium | reverse complement strand
CGAGCAGCGCACAGCCCGCCGCCGCGCAGCCGCGCGCGACACCGGAGACGATCGCGGCCACTCGCTGCGGCCGGATCGCGCCGCAGACCACGTAATCGGTCATGAACAGCGGTTCGGCCCCGCACGCGGCCAGGTCGTCCGCGACCATGGCGACCAGGTTGACACCGATGGTGCCGTAGCTGCCGAGCCGGCGGCGATCACGACCTTGGTGCCGACGCCATCCGTGGAGGTGGCCAGGACGGTGCCTACGCCGCGAGCCTGGGCGTCGAACAGCCCGGCGAACCCGCCGATGTCCCCGATGACCTCGGGCCGCGCCGTGCTCGCCACCGAGGACCGCATCAGGTCGACGGCGCGGTCACCGGCCTCGATGTCCACGCCCGCCGCCGCGTAGCCGATGCCGCCGGAAGCCGGGATTCGCTGGCTCCGCAGCGCCGGACGCCGCCTGATCACCGGGTCTTCCGGTCACGGCCTGGCTTCCTCGAAGCGGCCGCGTGCCCGGCTCGCGAAGGTATTTGCCCCGTTCGGACTCCACGACGGGGACCGGGTAGATCCCGTCGAAACAGGCCCGGCAGAGCCGGTCGGCCGCGATCGTGGTCGCTGCGGTGAGGCCGTCCAGCGAAATGTAGCCGAGCGAGTCGGCCCCGATCGACGCGCAGATCTCCGGCACGGATTCGTGGCCCGCGATCAGCTCGGCCCGGGTCGCGAAGTCGATCCCGTAAAAGCACGGCCAGCTGACCGGGGGGCTGGAGATCCGCACGTGCACCTCGGCCGCGCCCGCCTCGCGCAGCATGGCCACGATGGCGCGCTGGGTGTTTCCGCGCACGATCGAATCGTCCACGACGACCAGGCGGCGCCCGGCGACGACCCCGGCCAGCGGGTTCAGCTTCAGCCGGATGCCCCGCTGCCGGATGGTCTGACTGGGCTGGATAAGGTTCGGCCGACGTAGGAATTCTTCACCAGGCCCTGGCCGTAGGGGATGCCGCTCGCCTCGGCGTAGCCGATCGCGGCGGGCGTGCCCGATTCGGGTACCGGGATCACGAGATCGGCGGCGGCGGGATGCTCCGCGGCGAGCATGCGCCCGACCTCGACCCGGGTGGCTTGCACGTTCCGGCCTGCGATTGTGGTATCCGGGCGGGCGAGGTAGACGTACTCGAAGAGGCAGCCCTTCGGCCGGGCCGGCGCGAACGTGCGGGACCGCACGCCGCGCTCGTCGATGGTGATGAGTTCGCCCGGCCCGACCTCGCGCACGAAGCTGGCGCCGATGATCTCCAGCGCCGCGGTCTCGCTGGCCACCGCCCACCCGGTCGCGAGCTGGCCCAGCACCAGCGGCCGGAAGCCCTGCGGGTCCCGCGCGGCGTACAGCGTCCGCTCGTTCATGAAGACCAGCGAATAGGCGCCCCGTGCGAGTGGAGCGTGGCCAGGGCCATCTCCTCGATGTCGTCGCCGCGGACCTCCGGTGCCGCGTCACTCCCGGCCGGGGCGCGACCGGCGGACGGAACGGGCCGTGCCGGGGGCTCCTGCTGGCGCGGGGCTGCCGGGCGAACAGCGCGGTCAGCACGTCCGTGTCGGACGTCGCCGCGGGCAGCCGGTGCCCCGGCCCGGCGTCGGTGTCCAGCAGCCGGGTCAGTTCCAGCATGTTGATCAGGTTGCCGTTGTGCCCGAGCGCCAGGCCGCCGTTGGGCGTGGAGCGGAAGGTCGGCTGGGCGTTCTCCCACACCGACGAGCCCGAGGTGGAGTAACGGCAGTGCCCGACGGCGAGGTACCCGCGGAGGGTGTTGAGCGCGGCCTCGTCGAAAACCTGCGCCACCAGGCCCATGTCCTTGTAGACGACGATGCGGTCACCGTCGCTGACCGCGATCCCGGCCGACTCCTGGCCTCGGTGCTGCAGCGCGTACAGCCCGTAATAAGCGAGCTTGGCGACGTCCTCACCCGGCGACCAGACACCGAAGACACCGCAGGCGTCGCGTGGCGGCCGGTCGGAGGGATCGAGTTCATCCGTCAGGCGGCCGTCGGGCTTTGGCACATGACCAGTCTAATGAGCAGATGACGCGGCGGGACCGCTACTCGCCCTAATCGGCAGGTACGGCGAGAGGTCAGCGCGTGGCCCGCTGGCCTGGACGGTGCCGGCGCTGACCGCTCCGGCCCACGCGAGCCGGCCGGTCGCCAGCCGGATCCAGGTGACGGGATCGGTCTCGACGACGTTGGGCGGCGTGCCCCGGGTGTGCCGCGGGCCCGGCACGCACTGCACCGCGGCCACCGGGGGGACCCGCACCTCCACGGCGCGGCCGGGCACCGCCGCCGCGAGCAGGCCGAGCAGGTACCTGACCGCGACGCGGAGCGCGTCCGGCGGCGGCGGGCCGCCCGCGTCCAGCGCGCGGGTCACGGCGGCCACGCTCTCGGCGTCACGCGGATCCGGGCCCCGGGCCCGGCGGCCCCCGCGGGTGCGGTGAGCCGCCGGGGAACGCCGGGCTGGTTCGGCGGGCACGGCGCGGGCCCGTCAGCCGAAGATCGCCGGCAGGGCGCGGCAGTGCACCTCGGCCAGTTCCGCCAGCGAGACCGTGAAGGAGTCCTCGACCTCCAGGCGGTGTCCGCCGACGGCGCCGATGGCCGCGGCCGGCACGGCATGCGCCGCGCAGATCTCCGTGAACTCCGCCTCCGCCCCGGTACGGACAGCCACGATGGCCCGGCCCGCCGACTCGCTGAACAGGAACGTGAACGCGTCCCCGGGCAGGGTGACCCGGCAGCCGAGCCCGCCGCGCAGGCACGATTCGGCGAGCGCGACCGCGAGGCCGCCGTCGGAAAGGTCGTGCGCGGCGCAGGCCACGCCGGTCGCCGCCGCATCGGCGAGAACCCCCGCCAGGGCCCGTTCGGCGTCAAAATCGACCCGGGGGCCGGCCGCCGAGATGGCCGTGCACGACCTGCGCCCACGCCGAGCCGCCGAACTCGGGTTCAGTCCGGCCGATCAGGACGACGCGGGCCCCGTCGCGGCGAAGCCGATGGACAGCCGGCGGCGCACGTCCTCGTGCACGCCCAGCACCCCGATCACCGGGGTGGGCTGAATGGCGGCCGCACCGGTCTGGTTGTAGAAGCTGACGTTGCCGCCGGTGACGGGGACGCCGAGCACGGCGCAGCCGTCCGCGAGACCCCGCACGGCCTCGGCGAACTGCCACATCACCGCGGGATCCTCGGGCGACCCGAAGTTCATGCAGTTCGTCACGGCGAGCGGGCGGGCGCCGGTCGCGGCCACATTGCGGTACGCCTCGCACAGCGCGAGCTGCGCTCCCGCGTAGGGATCGAGCAGCGCGTAGCGGCCGTTGCCGTCGGTGGCCAGCGCCACCCCGAGCCCGGTCTCCTCGTCGACCCGGATCACGCCGCCGTCCTCGGGCATGGCCAGGACGGTGTCGCCGCGCACGTAACGGTCGTACTGCTCGGTGACCCACGTCTTGTCGGCGAGTCCGGGCGAGCCGAGCAGGGACAGCAGCGTGGCCCGCAGCCCGCTGGCCCCGGACGGCCGCGGCAGCGCGGCGGGATCGCCGGCCGCCAGCTTGTCCTGCCAGGCGGGCCGGGCCAGCGGGCGGGAGTACACCGGGCCCTCATCCGCGGCGGTACCGGGCGGGATGTCGACCACCGTGTCGCCATGCCAGCTCATCTCGAGCCGGCCGGTGCCGGTCACCTCGCCGATGACCGTGGCCTGGACGCCCCACTTGGCGCAGGCGGCGAGGAAACGCGGGACGCTGGCCGGCTCGACGACGGCCATCATGCGCTCCTGCGACTCGCTCATCAGGATCTCCGGCGGCCCCAGCGCCGGATCGCGCAGCGGCACGGCGTCGAGCCGGACCCGCATGCCGCCCGTCCCGGCCGCGGCCAGCTCGGTGGTGGCGCACGCGACGCCCGCCGCGCCGAGGTCCTGGATGCCCGCGACCAGGCCGTCGCGGTAGAGCTCGAGGCAGCACTCGATCAGGAGCTTCTCCATGAACGGGTCGCCGACCTGCACGCTGGGGCGCTTGGCGAAGTGGCCGCCGCCGGAGCTGCCGGCCCCGCCGAACGTCGCACTGGCCAGTACTGACGCGCCGCCGATGCCGTCGGGCCCGGTCCGCGAGCCGAGCAGGATGACCTGGTTGCCGGGCCCGTCGGCGATGGCGAGCTTGAGGTCACCGTGCCGCATCACCCCCACGCACAGCGCGTTGACGAGCGGGTTTCCCGCGTAGCAGGCGTCGAAGGCCAGTTCCCCGCCGATGTTGGGCAGGCCCAGGCAGTTGCCGTAGTAGGAGATCCCGCTGACCACTCCGGACAGCACCCGGCGGGTGTCGCCCGCGCCAGCCTGCCCGAAGCGCAGCGAATCCATCACCGCGACCGGCCGCGCCCCCATGGCGAGGATGTCGCGGACGATGCCGCCGACCCCGGTCGCCGCGCCCTGATGCGGCTCGACGTAGGAGGGGTGGTTGTGTGACTCGATCTTGAAGGTGACCGCGCAGCCGCCGCCGATGTCGACGACGCCGGCGTTGGCCCCGATGCCGGCCAGCAGCGCGTCACTGGGCGGCGCCTTCTCCGCGAACTGCCGCAGGTGCACCTTGGACGACTTGTAGGAGCAGTGCTCGCTCCACATCACCGAGTAAAGCGCGAGCTCCGCGTCGGTGGGACGGCGGCCGAGCACCTGCCGGATGCGCTCGTACTCCGGCCCGGTCAGGCCGAGCTCGGCGTAGGGCTGGGGCTGATCGGGGTGGCCGCGGCGCGGGTCACCGTGTCCTGGGCCGTCATCACGCCCCCACCAGGACGGACACGACCGATGAAAAGAAGCCGAGCCCGTCGGCGCCGGGCCCGGTGAGCTCGCTGGTCGCGTATTCGGGGTGCGGCATCAGCCCGGCCACGTTGCCTGCCTCGTCGCAGACGCCGGCGATGCTGAGCGCGGAGCCGTTGGGATTGTCCAGGTAGCGGACGACCACCTGACCACCCGATTCGAGCGCCTCGAGCGTTCCAGCGTCCGCCACGTACGCGCCCTCACCGCTCTTCAGCGGCACGGTGATCTCCTGGCCGGCGGCGTAGGCCCGGGTCCACGGCGTGCGAGCGTTCTCCACCGTCAGCCGCACGTCACGGCTGACGAAGTGCAGGCCCGCGTTGCGGGTCAGTGCCCCGGGCAGCAGGTGCGCCTCGCACAGGATCTGGAAGCCGTTGCAGATGCCGAGCACCGGCAGCCCCGCCTTCGCGGCGGCCGCGAGCTCGGCCATCACCGGGGAGAACCGCGCGATGGCGCCGCAGCGCAGGTAATCGCCGTAGGAGAAACCGCCCGGCAGGATCACGGCGTCCGCGCCGCGCAGGTCACGGTCGGCATGCCAGAGGGCGACGGGCTCGCCGCCGGCCCGCCGCACCGCGCGGGCCGCTTCGCCTTCGTCCAGCGACCCCGGGAAGGTGATGACGCCAACCCGCGCGGTCACGGGACACCGCACAAACTATTGAGGGACACGCCCGAAGATTACCGGCTGGGCCAGCCTGATCTGGGCCCGCCCGGTCGCGCTCAGCTGGCCGCGCGCATCCGGGCCAGCGGGGCGCCGCCGGACCAGTGGATCTGCTTGCGCATGGTCACCACGGTGCCGCGGCCCGGCCGGCTGCGCAACGTCACGTCGTCCACGCAGGCTCGCATGACGTCCAGCCCGCGGCCCGATTCGGGCAGGCTCATGACGTCCGGTGCACGGCCCGGGCACCTCGCCTCGCGGCCTGGGGCCAGCCCACTCGCCGGGCCCGCAGGCCCTGGAGGACCCGGAGGACCCGCGGGGGCCGCGCGGCGCCAGGGCACCGGGGCAGGCCGGCGCGCCCGCCGCCGGGCGCGGCGCCTGCCGCCCGGCATCGTGAGTCCCGGCGACGGGCGGGAAAGCCGCCGGCCGCCGGAGCCGGCCGCCCGGCGCGGGACGTCCGCCACGGTCCCCGTGCCCGCGAGGCTCCAGTCCTCGGCGACCTCCACCTCGCACCGGTTCGCGCCGATGGTGACGACCACGGCGTACCCAGTGGCCCGGGGTCCGCCGTGCCTGAGCACGTTAGAACACGCCTCCGTAGCCGCCAGCAGGATGTCCGAAATGCTGTCTTCGTCCACGCCCACGGTCCGCAGAACGTCGCCGAGCATGCGCCTGGTCACGGGAACGCTGAGCGCCTCGCGCTGAAAGGCAAGGCAGAACTTAACGTTCACAGCCGCCCCGCCATTGACGCTCATGGCTGACTTCCGCTGTCCCGTCACCTGAATTCGCACCCGCTTCCGCGTATCCGTGGCGCCACGTAACTCGCGGCGCCCCGCTTCTCCTACATGCGAAGGCTTCCCGCCACGGCCATTCATAACCGTGAAATTCAGGTGTTACACACCACTGTTACATGCCGCCGCGAGCGCGGCCAATCAGCCGGCGTGCAGCGTGAACTCTTCGATTACCGGGTTCGCGAGCAGGTCCGAGGCGAGTTTGGCGACCGCCTCGAGGGCCGGCTCATCGGCCGGGCCGCCGATTTCGACCTCGAATCTCTTGCCCTGGCGCACGCTGAGCACGTCCCCGTAGCCGAGGCGATGGGCGGATTCCGCGATGGCGTCCCCCTGCGGATCGTGAATTTCGGGCTTGAGCATGACGTCAATAACAACACGGGCCACGTATCCTCCCAAGGCCGACGGGGCACATATGCTCACATGCATCTGTGCCAGGGCCGCAGCGTACGCGATGAGACCCACGCCCGCCCGCGGCCCGTACCGGCCCAGCGACAACTACACAGCGCTCCCGCATGAAAAGCCGTCCGCCACGAACGGACGGCATCGCAACCGCCTGGCCGGTCCCGGCGATCCCGCACCGGCCCTGAGGATCAAGGAGTGGCACGTGTCCGTCGAAACCGGCGGTTCGTCCGCCGCACACGAGGTCATGCCAGCGCCGCTGGCCTCTGCGCCGGCCGCAGCGGCCGGCCTGCCCCCGGAGGCAGGCGCACGTGAGGAGCTGATCCAGCTCCTCACCCCCGAAGGTGAACGGGTGGATCATCCCGACTACCCGCTCGACATCTCCGCCCGCGAGCTTCAGGGCCTCTACCGCGACCTGGTGCTCGTGCGCCGGATGGACACCGAGGCGATCGCGCTTCAGCGTCAGGGTGAGCTCGGCATCTGGGCATCCCTGCTCGGCCAGGAAGCAGCGCAGATCGGTTCCGGCCGGGCACTCGGCCCGCAGGACATGGCGTTCCCGACCTACCGGGAGCACGGCGTCGCGTGGTGCCGCGGCGTCGACCCCCTCAGCCTGCTGGAACTGTTCCGCGGCCTCAGCCACGGCGGCTGGGACCCGGCGGAGCACAACTTTCACCTGTACACGATCGTGATCGGCAGCCAGACGCTGCACGCGACCGGGTACGCGATGGGCATCCAGCGAGACGGGGCCACCGGGGACGGCGGCGAGGCCGCCATCGCCTACTTCGGCGACGGGGCCACCAGCCAGGGCGACGTCAACGAGTCGTTCATCTGGGCGTCAGTCTTCAACGCGCCGGTCGTGTTTTTCTGCCAGAACAACCAGTGGGCCATCTCCGAACCGCTGGAGCGGCAGAGCCGGATCCCGCTCTACCAGCGGGCGCGCGGCTTCGGCTTCCCGGGCCTGCGGGTCGACGGCAACGACGTGCTTGCGTGCCTCGCGGTGACCCGGGCCGCGCTGCGGGCGGCGCGTGAAGGGCAGGGGCCCACGCTGATCGAGGCGTTCACCTACCGGATGGGCGCGCACACGACCACCGACGACCCGACCAGGTACCGGCTGGCCGGCGACCTGGAGGCGTGGAAACTCCGGGACCCGGTCGAGCGGGTCAAGGCCCACCTGGTGCGGAGCGGGGCTGCCGACGCCAGCTTCTTCGACGAGATCGACGCCGAGGCCGGCCGGCTGGGCGCCCGGCTGCGTACGGCGTGCCGGGCCATGCCGGACCCGTCACCGCTGTCCGCCTTCGAGCACGTCTACGCGGAACCGCACCCGGTCATCGACGCCGAACGGGACGCCTACGCCAGCTACCTCGATTCCTTCGACGATGCGGGGCACGGCGTCCCGCCGTCACCGGGTGGCCCGCCCGGGGAGCCGAGCGTGGCGCAGGCCCGCGGCACCGGCGGCTTCGGCCGCAGCGGGGAGGTTCAATGACCACGCTCACCCTGGCCCGGGCGCTGAACGAGGGGCTCCGCCGGGCGCTGGAGGACGATCCCAAGGTCCTGATCATGGGCGAGGACGTCGGCAAGCTTGGCGGCGTCTTCCGGATCACCGACGGGCTGCAGAAGGACTTCGGCGAGAGCCGGGTCGTCGACACGCCGCTGGCCGAATCCGGCATCGTGGGCACCGCGATCGGGCTCGCCCTGCGCGGCTACCGGCCGGTGTGCGAGATCCAGTTCGACGGCTTCGTGTACCCGGCGTTCAATCAGATCGTCAGCCAGCTGGCGAAGATGCGGTACCGCTCGGGCGGCAACGTCGCGCTTCCCGTCGTCATCCGCATCCCGTTCGGCGGCGGCATCGGCGCGGTCGAGCACCACAGCGAATCACCCGAGGCGCTGTTCGCCCACACGGCCGGCCTGCGCGTGGTGGCGTGCTCCAGCGGCCCGGACGCGTTCACGATGATCCAGCAGGCGATCCGCAGCGACGACCCGGTGATCTTCTTCGAGCCGAAGCGGCGCTACTGGCAGAAGGCGGACGTCGACACCACGGCGAGCGCCGCGGACGCCCTGGCGATGGACACCGCGCGCACCGTGGCCGAGGGCACGGACGTCACGCTGCTGGCCTACGGTCCCATGGTCAAGGTGGCGCTGGACGCCGCGGCCGCCGCCCGTGCGGACGGCCGCAGCATCGAGGTCATCGACCTGCGGTCGCTGTCCCCGCTGGACATGGAGACGGTCAGCGCGTCGGTGCGCCGGACCGGGCGCTGCGTGGTGACGCACGAGGCGCCCGTCTTCGGTGGCCTGGGCGCCGAGATCGCCGCGCGCGTCACCGAGGAGTGCTTCTACTGCCTGGAGGCACCAGTCCTGCGCGTGGGCGGCTTTTCCATCCCGTACCCGCCGTCCCGGTTCGAGGAGCACTACCTTCCGGACCTGGACCGGGTGCTGGACGCCGTTGACCGCACCTTCGGGTTCTGAGGGGGCTGCCATGAGCGAACGGAAGCAGTTCCGGCTCCCCGACGTCGGCGAGGGGCTGACCGAGGCCGACATCGTCTCCTGGCACGTCAAGCTGGGCGAAGAGGTCGTCATCAACCAGGTGATCGTGGAGATCGAGACGGCCAAGGCGGTCGTCGAGCTGCCCTGCCCGTTCGAGGGTGTGGTGGCAGGCCTGCTGGTCGAGGAGGGCCAGACGGTCGACGTCGGCACGCCGATCATCGCCGTCGAGGTGGCCGGCTCCCCCGGTGGATCCGCACCAGCCGAGCTCGCGGCCAGCGCGTCCGCCGCAGCCACGGGCACCCATGCAGCCGAACGGGCCCGCGCTGACCGCCAGCCCGATGACGAGCAGCGCCAGGCGGTGCTCGTCGGTTACGGCGTCAAGCCCGGCGCGACAACGAGGCGCCGCCGCAAGACCGCCCCGGCTCCGGCCGCCTCCATCCCGGTCACCTCCCCAGCCGCCCCGGCGGTCCCGGCCACCCCGGCGGTCCCGGCGGTCCCGCCAGGCTCCGCGGGCCTGGCGGTCCCGGTGGTCCCGCGGAATGGCCACGTGTCGCTGGCCAAGCCGCCGGTCCGGAAGCTGGCCCGGGATGTCGGCGTCGATCTGAGCCAGCTCCGCGGGACCGGGCCGCACGGGACGATCACCCGGGACGACGTCCAGCACGCGATGCAAACTCGCGGCCAGGCCCGTTCGGCTGAAGAAACCGGGCCTGCGGCGGGGCAGGCGGGCACGGCGCCGTCACCGGCCCGGACGGCGCTCCCGCGCGAAGAGCGCGTCCCGGTCCGCGGCATCCGGAAGCACATCGCCTCGGCCATGGTGACCAGCGCATTTACCGCCCCGCACGTAACGGAGTTCCTCGACGTCGACGTCTCCGAGACGACCGGCGCTCTCCGGCGCGTCCGCGAGCTGCCCGAATTCGCCGGGCTGCGGGTCTCCCCGCTGCTGTTTGCGGCCCGGGCGCTGCTCGTGGCGGTCGCGCGTCATCCAATGATCAATTCGGTCTGGGATGAGCAGACCAGGGAGATCATCGTCCGCCACTACGTGAACCTGGGCTTCGCCGCCGCGACCGAACGGGGCCTGATCGTCCCGAATATCAAGGACGCGCACGCTCTGACGATGCCCGAACTCGCCCGCGCGTTCGCCGGCCTCACCGCCACCGCCCGCGATGGCCGTTGTACGCCAGCCGATCTAACGGGAGGTACGATCACAATCACCAACATAGGAGTGTTCGGAGTGGATGCTGGCACGCCGATCCTGACGCCGGGCGAGGCGGCCATCCTGGCCTTCGGGCGGATCAGGGACGCGGCGTGGGTGCACGACGGCGAGATCGCCGTGCGCCAGGTGACGACGCTGTCCCTGTCCTTCGATCATCGGATCGTGGACGGGGAACTGGGCTCGGCCGTGCTCCGTGAGATCGGGCAGATGCTCGAAGATCCCGTCCGCATGCTCGCCTGGGCCTAACGCGCGATCCGGTGGGAGACCACGATGCCTGACAGCCATTCCGGTGGCATGCTGACCGGCGACGACCTCAAGGGCGTGAAGCGGGGCGGCGGCCGGAGCAGCCTCTCCCTGGGCAAGGCCGTGCGCGCCCTGATGTTCATGGCCGGGTTCATCGGGCTGCTGTGGGCCATCCAGCTGGCCAACTGGGCGGACAGTTACCGGCTCGACATGAGTTTCGGCATCGTGCCGCACAGTGAAGGCCATCTGGCGGACATCTTCACCGCCCCGTTCCTGCACTTTTCCTGGCAGCATCTCGAGGGAAACTCGGTCCCGCTGCTCGTCCTCGGCTTCCTGGCCGCCTACCGCGGTATCGCCAAGTTCATCGCGGTCACGGTGATCGCCGCGATCACCAGCGGGCTGGCGGTCTGGCTGTTCCAGTCCAGCAACGAGCTCACGGTCGGCGCGAGCGGACTCATCTTCGGGTACTTCGGGTACGTGGTGGTGCGCGGGCTGTTCGACCGGAACTTCGTCGATGCGATCGTGGGGGCGCTGGCGGCGGTCGCCTACGCCTACATCCTCGCGGTCGCCATTCCCGGCACACCGGGCGTCAGCTGGATCGGCCACGCCGGAGGCCTGGCAGGCGGCGTAATGGCGGGCTGGATCCTGCGTACCCCCCGGTCCCCGGCCGTCGCGCCCGCACCGGCCTCGCCTCCGCTGAAGAACGGCCCCCGGGCTGCCCTGCACAAAGAACTCGACGACATGGGCCTGTAACGCTTCCCTCTCCCCCGGGGGGAGCTTGGATCACCGGCATCGGTTTCCGCAGATCCTGCGGAAACCGACGCCGATCACCAAAGGGAAGGTGCGATGATCCGGCACACGGTGCTGTTCGGCTGGAGTGAGGGCGCGACGGACGCGCAGCAGAAGCGGGTCGCCGACGAGCTGTCACGGCTGCCCGGCCTCATCCCGTCGCTGCGCGCGTACGCGATGGGCACCGACATCGGCGTCAACGAGGGCAACTGGGATTTCGCCGTCACGGCGGACTTCGACGACCTTGAGGGATACCTCGCCTACCGCGACGACGCCACGCACCGGGCCATCATCACCGAGCACATCACCGCGATCGTGTCCCGCCGCGCCGCCGTCCAGTACGAGTTCTAGCGGCTAGCGACCCCGGGCGTAGGCCCGGGTGAGCGGCCGGTGTACGGCCTGCACCACCGCGGGCTACGGATTGGCGCCCGTACCGGCCCAGCGATCCCGGGCCGTAGGCCCGGGTGAGCGGCCGGTGCACGGCCTGCACCACCGCGGGCTACGGATTGGCGCCCGTACCGGCCCAGCGATCCCGGGCCGTAGGCCCGGGTGAGCGGCCGGTGTACGGCCTGCACCACCGCGGGATAGCGGGGGGTTCCGGGGGGTCGCCCCCCGGGCTGACACAGCCCCCCGGGCTGACACAGCGCCTACCTCAGAACGCTTCCTCGGGGATGTCCATCAGGTCGAGGGTGGTCTCCTCGGCGATCTTCCGCTCGGCGGTGATCCGGGGCAGCACCGTCGCGGCGAAGAACCGCGCGGCCGCCACCTTGCCGGTGTAGAAGTCACGCTCGCTCTGCGCGCGGCGGTCCCCGGCCGCGGGCACCCCGATCTCGTCCAGCCGGGCCAGCGCGATCTCGGCCTGGCGGGCCAGCAGCCAGCCGACCATCACGTCGCCCAGCGCGAGCAGCAGCCGCGTCGTGTTCAGCCCGACCCGGTAGATCTCCTCGGGCTGGCTCGCCGACTGGGTCAGGAAACTCGTCATCGCGCCGGTCATCGCCTCGAGGTCATCCGCCGCCTGGCCGAGCGCGGCCCGTTCGCTCTTCAGCCGGCCGTTGCCGCCGTCCTTGGCCGCGAACGCCCTGATCTCGGCGAGCACGGCGCCGAGGGCCTGCCCGCCGTCCCGGACGATCTTGCGGAAGTACAGGTCCATGCCCTGGATGCCGGTGGTGCCCTCGTAAAGGCTGTCGATCTTGGCGTCCCTGATGTACTGCTCGATCGGGTATTCCTGCAGGAAACCCGACCCGCCGAGGGTCTGCAGCGACAGCGCGAGCAGCTCGTACGCGCGCTCCGACCCCAGGCCCTTGATCACCGGGAGCAGCAGGTCGTTCAGGCTGGCCGCCTTCTCGTCGGTCCGCCCCCCGGCCGCGGCCGTCTGCAGGTCATCCTGGATCGTCGCCATGTATAGGACCAGCGCCCGCATGCCCTCCGCGTACGCCTTCTGCAGCATGAGCATCCGGCGTACGTCCGGGTGATGGGTGATCGTGACCCGCGGCGCCGCCTTGTCGAGCATCTGGGTGAGGTCGGCCCCCTGGACGCGGCTCTTGGCGAACTCCAGCGCGTTCAGGTAGCCGGTGGACAGCGTGCCGATGGCCTTGACGCCGATAACCATCCGGGCGTGCTCGATGATCTTGAACATCTGCCGGATGCCTTCGTGCACGCCGCCGACCAGGGTCCCGACCGCGGGCCGGTCGCCGCCGAACGTCAGCTCACACGTCGTGGAGGCCTTCAGGCCCATCTTGCGCTCGACATTGGTGACCCGGACGCCGTTGCGCTCGCCGGGCGAGCCGTCCTCGTTGACGCGGTACTTGGGCACGAGGAACATCGACAGCCCCTTGGTGCCGGGCCCAGCGCCTTCGGGGCGCGCCAGGACCAGGTGGAAGATGTTCTCGGTCATGTCCTGCTCGGCGCTGGTGATGAACCGCTTGACGCCCTCGATGTGCCACGTGCCGTCCGGCTGCTCGGTCGCCTTGGCCCGGCCGGCGCCCACGTCGGAGCCGGCGTCCGGCTCGGTCAGCACCATGGTCGAGCCCCACTTGCGCTCGATGGCCTGCACGGCGAAACGCTTCTGCCCGGGGGTGCCGATCTCCCACAGGAGATGGGCGAACGCCGGGCCGCTGGAGTACATCCAGACCGCCGGGTTCGAGCCGAGGACCAGCTCGGCCACCGCCCAGTACAGGGAGCGCGGGGCCTGCGAGCCGCCGATCTCCGCCGGCAGGTCGAGGCGGTACCATTCGGCGTCCATGTAGGCGCGGAAAGACCGGCGGAACGATTCGGGAATCCGCACCGAGCCGTCCGCCGGGTCGAACACGGGCGGATGACGGTCGGCGTCGGCGAAGGACTCGGCGAGCGGCCCGACGGCCAGCCGGTTGACCTCGTCCAGGATCCCCCGGGCCGTCTCCTCATCGAATTCCCCGTACGGCCCGGCGCCCATGACGTCCTGGCGGCGGAGCATTTCGAACAGGTTGAACTCGATATCGCGGAGATTGCTCTTGTAGTGGCTCATCCCACACCTCTGGCGATCGTCCGGCATGCCTGCTCGCCCACAGCGGAGACATGCTACTCGCTAGTAACTATAGCCAGGATACGGCCGGCAGGCCAGTGTGGGCCGCGCCACAAGGGCGGCCCGGACGGCCGGCGCTGCGGCCGGGCAACCGGATGAGGCCGGAGATAGCCTGACAAAGGGCCGTGTGGGGGGAGGAGCATGACGGACAGGCAGGACGGGGAGTCCCGGCGGCCACCGCCGCAGCAGCACCTCCGCTCCGACGCGCAGGGCCGGCTGGCCGCTCGCATCGCCTCGAGCCGGGGCGCCAGGAGACAGCGGGCCCTGCTGACCGTGTGCGGGGCCATGTCGGCGCTCGTGCTCGTCGTGTCGGGCGGCGCGTGGGCCCTGACCGGGTACATCAACGACCAGATCAAGCGCGTGGACGCCGGGACGGCGGATTCCGGCTCGACCGGGCCGCTCAACATCCTGGTGGCCGGCGTGGACCCCCGGACCGGCCTGACCCATCATGAGGAGGTCGTGCTGCACGTGGGCAACGACGTCACCTCGAACTCCGACACGCTGATGCTGGTACACGTGTCGGCGGACCGGAGCCGGGTGACCGTCGTCAGCATCCCGCGTGACTCCTGGGTGAACATCCCCGGGCACGGGATGAGCAAGATCAACGCCGCGTACGGGTACGGCGGCGCCCGTCTCGTGGTGCAGACGGTCGAGCAGGTCACCGGCCTGACCATCAACGACTACGTCGAGGTTGGCTTCCTCGGGTTCGTCAAGGTGATCGACGCGCTCGGCGGGGTGAACATCTGCCTGCCGCAGGCGCTGGACGACGCCTACAGCGGGCTGCGCCTGCCGGCGGGCGTGCACCACGTCAACGGCATCACCGCCCTGGCCTACGTGCGCGACCGGCATTCTTTCGCCACGTCCGACCTCGCCCGCATCCAGGACCAGCAGCGCCTGGTCTCGTCGGCGCTCACCGAGGCCATCCACTCGGGACTGCTGGCCAACCCGGTGCGGCTGTCCCGGTTCATGAGCGCGTCGCTGTCCGCGCTGACCGTCAACCAGGGCCTGAACGTGTCGGCGCTCGCGGACCAGATGCGCGGCATCTCCACGCGTGACGTGACGTTCCGGACCGTACCGCTCGCCAGCGCGGATTATCAGACCCCCACCGGCGAGGTGGCGGTGCAGTGGGACGCCGAGGCGGCCGGCCAGCTCTTCCAGGATCTGGCGAACGACGAGAGCCTGGCCTCGCCCACCGCGTCGCCGGCCGCGCACCCGGCGCAAGGCGGCTCGTCTCCGGCCCCGGGCGGCTCCGCCACGTCCTCAGGCGGAGCCACGGGGACCTCGAACGGCCCCGCGGCCTCTCCGGGGGCATCCGCCGGGCCCAGCGGGTCCGGCCGGCCTACAGCGGGTCAGGATGCCTGCGGGTAATCCCCCGCCCGCCATTTGATCACCCGGAACCGAACTCGCGGGTAACAAAGCGCACGTCGGCGGCACGAACGGCGTCCGCCCTGGTGGCACGGCGCAGTTACCGGCCGGCAACTGCGTACTGTCGTGTTTCGCAGCTTTTGGGGCATGCCGGAGCGTGCGCGACTACGCTCACGTTGTGGCCGATCTGCGGGAACCAGTCACCGGACTGCCAAAGCGCCAGCCTGCATCCAGGCCGGTGCCTGCCCATAGTCCGGCGCCGCCGCGTGGGACGGAGCCGAGGCCGGGCGCCTCGGCCGGCCGTCACCGGCGGCCGGTGCCAGCTGGCCTGCCCCCGGAGGCACCAGCCCTCGTGCTCGCCGTCGCCGGGCATTTCGGCACCCCGGACGTGGCCGCGGAGATCGCGTCGATCGTGCGCGTCGACAATCCCAGCCTCGACGTGCGGATGGCGCGCGTGGGAACCGGCCGCGACGACCCGGCGGGCCTTGCCGCCGTTCTGGCTGGCGCCGCCACCGCGCGCCCGACGGACGGGCCGGCCGCCATCGTGGTGCCGCTGCTCGCCCTGCCCTATCCGGCCGTGACCGACGCGATCTGCTATGGCGTCACCCAGAGCAGCGTCAACGCCTACATCGCCGAACCATTCAACGTGAGCCTGACGTTCGCCGAAGCGCTGCACATCCGGCTCGCCGACGCGCACCTCGCCCGCGCCAACCGGGTCCGCATGTTCAGCATCCCCACGTCGGCCGATGGCATCATCGTGGCGACCGTCGGCGGCGCTCAGTCCGCCGCAGCGGCGTCGCCGACCTCCGTGCTGCTGGCAGCGCGGCTCGCCCTGCCCGTGTTCGCCGCCGCACTGGACGGCAATCCCAGCGTCGGCGAAGCCGCCGCGCAACTTCGGCAGATGGGCGTGGGCCGGATCGCCATCGCGCCGTGCATCATCGGGCCGGAGGCCAGGCCCGGCGAGCTCGAGGCGTCGTGCGCGAGCATCGGCGCGGACTCGGCGGCGCCGCTGGGCGCGCACGATAGCGTGGCCAAGCTGATGACCCTCGCCTACGGCCAGGCTCTCGCCGAGATTGAATCACCCGGCGACATCTGAGCCGTCGCCCCGTAGCCGTTTGACGGCCGCCCCGGAGGGGCATTTCGGCGTGCCAGGCGCGCTGGCCGCGCGCTCGCGGAGGCGCTGTTCGGCACGGGCGGGCTGCCGGCCGGCGGGCGGGTTACTCGGTGCCGGCCACCAGCGTGTCCAGCCGGATGCCGGGGTGGTCCCGCTGGATGGCGGCCAGCCGCCATTTGTCGGTGAACAGGGCGAGCAGGGCCCCGTCGATGCGGCGGGTGAGGACCTCGGCCCCACGCTGCCCGGCGAGGCCGGCGGCGCTCTCGGCGTCGGTCCGGCGGGCCATCGTGTAGTTGAGGTGCTCCAGTTCGGCCCGGGCCCCGAACTCGTGCTCCAGCCGGTTCAGGACCACGTCGAACTGCAGCGGCCCGACCGCGGCGAGCACGGGGGCCTGGTCGCCGCGCAGGTCGGACGCGAGCACCTGGACGACGCCTTCGGTGCCGAGCTGGTCGATGCCCTTGCGGAACTGCTTGTGCCTGCTCGCGTCCTTGCTGCGCACGACGGCGAAGTGTTCCGGGGCGAAGCTCGGGATCGGCGGGAACTCGACCGCCTGCGCCTCGAACAGCGTGTCCCCGGGCCGCAGGGCCGTCGCGTTGACCAGGCCGATCACGTCGCCCGGATAGGCGATGTCCACGGTTTCACGCTCCTGGCCGAACATGGCCTGGGCGTATTTGGTCGCGAACGGCCGGCCGGTGGCCGCATGGGTCAGCACCATGCCCCGCTCGAACCGCCCCGAGCATACCCGGACGAAGGCCACCCGGTCCCGGTGGTTGCGGTCCATGTTGGCCTGGACCTTGAACACCAGGCCGGAGAACGGGGTGTCGACCGCGCGCGGCTCGTCCTTGACGTCAAGCCGGGGAGCGGGCGGCGGGGCCAGCTCGCACAGTCCCTCGAGCAGCCGCCGCACGCCGAAGTTGGGCAGGGCCGCGCCAAACAGGACCGGTGAGGACTCGCCCGCCAGGAACGATTCCATGTCCACGTCCGCGCCGATCTCGTCCAGCAGCGCAAGCTCTTCCACCGCGGTCGCGTACGCGGCGCCCGCACGCTCGGCCGCCTGCACGGGGTCCAGGTGCTCCTCCATCGCGCGGCCGGCGCCACCCGGCGTGCGGGTGTAGGCCGTGAAGCCGCCGGTGCCGCGGTCGATCAGCCCGCGGAAATCACCCGCCACCCCGACTGGCCAGTTCAGTGGCGTCGGGCGCAGGCCGATCCGCTGCTCGATCTCGTCCAGCAGTTCCAGCGGCTCGCGGCCGGGGCGGTCCCACTTGTTGACGAAGGTGATGACGGGAACGCGCCGGTTGCGGCACACGTCGAAGAGCTTCAGCGTCTGCGGCTCCAGGCCCTTGGCCGAGTCCAGCAGCATGATCGCGCAGTCGACGGCCTCCAGCACCCGGTAGGTGTCCTCGGAAAAATCAGCGTGGCCGGGAGTGTCCAGCAGGTTCAGCACCATGCCGCCGTAGCCGAAGCGGAGCGCCGCTGAGGTGATGGAGATGCCGCGGTCACGTTCCATGGCCATCCAGTCCGAGGTGACCCCCCGCCGGCCCGCCTTGCCGTGCACGGCGCCGGCCTGGATGATAGCCGACGCGTGCAGCGCCAGCGCCTCGGTTAGCGTCGACTTGCCCGCGTCCGGGTGACTGATCACCGCGAACGCGCGCCGCCGGCCCGCCTCGGCCAGCACCTCTGATCCCGCCGGGCCCGCCGGGCCCGCCGGGCGCTGGTGCCCCTGGTTTCCGTCTCCCCCGGCACGCCGGTTCGCCTCATCAACCACCGTCACTTGCGGTTTTCTCCTTCCCCGCGCCGGCCACCCTGGGGCCGACGGGCCCTTTCCCGGCCTGTCCTGCCATCTCGCGCAGCAGGCAACCCGGGCGAGTCTAATGTCACGCCCCTATAACACGAGAATCCGCTCTCCTCATCCGCCGCCCGCACGGTCGGGGGGATGTCCGGCCCAGCCGCGTTCGGCCTGGTGAGTTGCTCCGTCTGAGAGGGTGGCCTCGTGCTCATTCTTCGCTCCGTTGGCTTGTTCGTCCTCGCCGCGTTCTTCGAGATCGGCGGTGCCTGGCTGATCTGGCAGGGGGTCCGCGAACACCGCGGCTGGGCGTGGATCGGGGCGGGCGTCGTCGCGCTCGGCATCTACGGCTTCGTCGCCACCGGCCAGCCGGACTCCCACTTCGGCCAGATCCTCGCCGCCTACGGCGGGGTCTTCGTCGCAGGCTCACTCATCTGGGGCGTGGTCGCCGACGGCTACCGCCCCGATCGCTATGACATCATCGGCGCGGTGATCTGCCTGGCCGGCGTGGCCGTGATCATGTACGCCCCGCGGCGCTGACCGGAAACCTGCTCGCCGGGAATGCCAGCGGGCGGCCAGACTCCCGAACGTGCCCAGCTTCGACGATCTCCTGGCTGAGGGCTCAGCGGTACCCGTGGCCGGCTGGGACTTCTCCTGGTTCGGGGGCCGGGCCAGGGAGGAACGGCCGCCCCGGGGATGTGCCCGGATGCGGGGGCCCGGATGGCCGCCCTGACCGGTGTGCGCCGCCGGTGAGATCGCCGGGTTCGCCGGGCCCGGACCACCGCACTCCGCCGGACCGCGTCGCACGCGGGCGGGGCGCCGCAGAACGCCGCGAAGGCCGCGAAGGCCGACAGAGGGGGATCCCGGCGCCGAACGCCGCGCCGTGCAGAAAAATTGGGCCGATGTCCGTGGGCCTGGGATCGGTGACGTTCGGCCCTGCCACCGGGAAACGAGCCCCAGCAGACTGGACGGCCGGCACAGCAGATCAGGCGATCACCTCACGGGTGTCTTCGGCCCGCTGCGAATGGCCGGTGCGCACGCCGGCGACTGGGGAAAAGTGATCATCATGGACATACCCACCAAGACCCACGACGCCGACGTGGCAGGCGGCACGTTGCGCGTGCTCTCCTGGGGCGCCGGCCCGCGGCCCGTGATAGCCGTCCACGGCATCACCGCCAACGCGGTCTGCTGGCAGCCGGTGGCGCGGGCGCTTCCGGAAGATTGGACGCTCTACGCCGTTGACCTGCGTGGCCGCGGGCACAGTGCCGCATTGCCCGGCCCGTACGGGTTTGACCAGCACGGTGCCGACCTGCGCGGTGCGGTGCTCGCGCTCGGCCTGGACCGGCCGGTCCTGGTCGGTCATTCGCTGGGCGCCTATATTGCGCTGCTCGCCGCGGACGCCCATCCGGAGACCTTCGGCCGGCTTGTCCTGATCGACGGGGGCCTGCCGTTGCCGGTTCCGCCCGGCGCCGACCTTGATGAGCTGCTCGCGGCCAGCCTCGGGCCGGCCCTGGCCCGGCTGTCTGAGACGTTCCCGACCCCAGAGGCCTACATTCAGTTCTGGCGCGCCCACCCGGCTCTCACCCGCGCCTGGACCAGCGACGTAGAGCAGTACGCTCGCTACGAGCTCACCGGCGAGCCCGGCGCGCTGCGTTCGCGGGTGGTGCCGGAATCGGTCCGCAGCGACAGCCGCGACTTGCTCACCTCGGGCGAGCGCATCAAGGCGGCCCTGGGCCGCCTGGCCGGACCAACCCCGTTGCTCCGCGCGCCGACGGGCATGCTCGGCCAGCCACCCGGCATGATCCCCGACGAGCTCGCCGCGTACTGGCAGGCGCAGATACCTGCGCTGACCGTAACCACCATCCCGCAGACCAATCATTACACCATCCTGTTTGACCACGCAGCCGCCAACACCGTAGCCAGGCAGCTGGTATCGGACTGGTAGCCAGGCAGCTGGTATCGGACTGGTAGCCAGGCAGCTGGTATCGGACTGGTAGCCAGGCAGCTGGTATCGGACTGAAGGTGCCCCCGCAATTCCCCGCCAGAAGGCGCCACCGCGATCTCGTTGCGGGCAGGAAGACTCGCGAATGATCAGGCCCGAGTTTCGGCGGATTCCGAAACGGGACTTATGGCATTTACGCGCGAGTGCGCCCGGAGCGTACGGTCACCGAATCGGCCGGTGAGCGCCGTGCCGGAATAGCCGGGTCACACAAGGCCCGGAAACCGGAGGGCCACCGCCGGTTCCTGGAGTGGAGTTCCAGGGCCGGACACATGTGAAGCGGGTGGGCGCCATGCTCAAGTACCTTGTTGTCGCGAACCAGACCCTGCCGGGTGCCGAGCTGCGGGAAGAGCTCCGCAAGCGGATCAAGGCGGGCCCCTGCTCCTTTTTCGTGCTCGTCCCGAACACTAGCGCCGCGCACTATGACGCAGAGGCGGCTACTACTGTCCTTTGCCGGCCCGGCACGTGGTGGTGGGCGACGGATTACCATGGCCCCGCCACCGATGAGGAGGCGACCGAGCAGGCCCGGGAACGGCTCAACCACATACTGGCCGATCTTCGTGCGCTGAGCCTCCCCGTGGAGGGCCATCTCGGGAGTTCTGATCCGCTCGAGGCCATGGATAAGGTTCTTGCCGATCACCGGTTCGAGGAGATCATCGTGGCCACGCTGCCCCGGCCCATGTCACGCTGGCTTCAGGCTGACCTGCCTCGGCAGGCCGAGCGCCGGTTCGGGCTGCCAGTCACGACCATCGTCATGGAGCATTGACCTCCCAGTCGGCCACCTGCCAATGCCGTCGGCCGGCGATTATGCGATGATACGCTGACCGGCCCGAACGGGCAGCGGGCCGGTCAGCGTGTTTGCTATGTCGGCACAAGGCTCAGCCGAGGCGGCCAACCAGGTCCTGGTGCAGGTCCCAGAGCCGGGCGGGCAGATGCCGGTGGAAGGTGCGGAAGAACTCGGGGATGTGCTCCGTCTCCAGCTTCCAGGCCTCGGTGTCCACCGTGAGCAGCAGATCCAGGTCAGCCCAGCTGATGTCCAGGCCGTCGAGGTCCAGCGAGCCCGGTGCCGGGAGGTAGCCGATGGGGGTCCGCGTCGCCTTGGCGTCGCCGGACAGCCGCTCGATGATCCACTTGAGCACACGGCTGTTCTCGCCGAATCCCGGCCACACGAACTTGCCGCTGGCGTTCTTGCGGAACCAGTTGACGTAGAACAGCCGCGGCAGCTTCGCCGGGTCGGCCTTCTGGCCGATCTTCAGCCAGTACGCGAAGTAGTCGCCCATGTTGTAGCCGCAGAACGGCAGCATCGCGAACGGGTCGTGCCGAAGCTCGCCGACCTTGCCCTCGGCTGCCGCGGTCTTCTCCGAGGCGATGTTGGCCCCGAGGAACACGCCATGGTCCCAGTCGAAGGACTCGATCACCAGCGGCACGGTGCTGGCGCGCCTGCCGCCGAACAGGATCGCCGAGATCGGCACGCCCGCGGGGTCATCCCACTCCGGCGCGATGATCGGGCACTGGTCGGCGGGGGTGGTGAACCGGGCATTGGGGTGCGCCGCGGGCTCGGCCGAGTCGGGCGTCCAGTCCCGGCCCTTCCAGTCGATCAGATGCGCGGGCGGCTCGTCGGTCAGGCCCTCCCACCACACGTCGCCGTCGTCGGTAAGGGCCACGTTGGTGAAGATGCTGTTGCCCCACATGGTCTTGACTGCGTTTGCGTTGGTCTTCATGCCGGTGCCGGGCGCGACACCGAAGAAGCCGGCCTCCGGGTTGATCGCGTACAGCCTGCCGTCCGCGCCGAACCGCATCCAGGCGATGTCGTCGCCGACGGCCTCGACCTTCCAGCCGGGGATGGTCGGCTGCAGCATGGCCAGGTTGGTCTTGCCGCACGCGGACGGGAAGGCCGCCGCGATGTACTTCGCCTCGCCGCCTGGCGGGGTGAGCTTGAGGATGAGCATGTGCTCGGCCAGCCAGCCCTCGTCCCGCGCCATCACCGACGCAATCCGGAGTGCGTAGCACTTCTTGCCGAGCAGCGCGTTGCCGCCGTAGCCGGAGCCGTAGGACCAGATTTCCCGCGTCTCGGGGAAGTGGGAGATGTACTTGGTCTGGTTGCACGGCCAGGGTACGTCCGCCTGGCCCGGCTCCAACGGGGCGCCGACAGAGTGGACGGCGCGGACGAACGATCCGGTCTCCTCGATCGCCCGCAGCGCCGGCGCTCCCATCCTGGTCATGATCCGCATCGAAACGGCCACGTAAGGTGAGTCAGTGATCTCCACTCCGAGCTGGGAGATGCTGCTGCCGAGCGGGCCCATGCAGAACGGGACCACGTACATCGTGCGACCGCGCATGCAGCCGTCGAAGACCCCCGCGAAGGTCTTGCGCATCTCGTCGGGCGCGATCCAGTTGTTGGTCGGGCCGGCGTCATCCTCCTTCTCCGAGCAGATGAACGTGCGGTCCTCGACGCGTGCCACGTCGCCGGGGTCGGACGCGCAGTGGAAACTGTTCGGGCGAAGCTTCGGGTTCAGCCGCGTGAAGGTCCCGTTCTCCACCAGCAGGCTGGTGAGCCGCTCCCACTCGTCCGCCGAGCCGTCACACCAGACGACGTCGTCAGGCTTGGTCAGCTCCGAGATACTGCGGACCCACTCGGCCAGCTTGGGGAGGCTTGTTTCTGTTGAATTGTTAATAAGGTCTGGGCGGAACATTGCTCTCTCTCCCCTGCATAGGACTTACGGGCGCAGCAAGCGATCACTGGCCGATGTTACGGCTAAAGGCCCATACGATTAGTTCTTGCCCGGTTTCAATGCGACCCGGACAGGGCCGAAGGCCCTGCATCTTCGGGACCTGGGTCGTTAGGTCCCCTGGTCCGCGCGGCATCACTATCTTGTGCACGTGCAACATCACGCAGGACATGCCCCGCACGATCGCGTACCGGGCGGCCCGGCTGAGTAGCCGGGTACTACCGGTTCGACGTATACACACTGGTCACCGCGCTTGCCAAGCCTGGCGGGTCGAGTCTTCACCCGAGACCTGGCCGATCTGCGGCGCTGGCCGAATACTCGTCATACTCGTCATACTCGTCGGGCCTAGCTATCATCGAGCCATCTTGTGATGATAATCACCCTTGTGGATTCGGATGAGCTGTTATCCGGTTCGAGCTATCACATTAGTCACGTTAACGAGACTGCGGGGAATCAGACAGGGAGCCAAATCACCCAAGAGCCATCCACAGCCAGCTACAGCAATCGCAGGCATGACGTCGTTGACAGATGACACGTCGGCCTGACTGATCAGTAACAGCGGCCATGCGGATGCGTCTTACAGCGGGTCTGGTTCGATCCCGGTTGCGCCCGTCCAGAGTTGCATCCGTGGACGCAAGTTTCCACGTGACCTCACCTGGACCACCGCGGCACAGCGAGGAGTACGTCCCGGAACGCCGCAGGCGCATGAACCAGCGCATCCACCCGGCCGCACGCGTGTTGAGGGGGATGAGGGTTACCGGGGCAGTTCCGCGACGCCTTGCGCCACTGCGCATGGGGCGCACAGCGGTACGTCCACATCACCATCCAGGTCCGTCGTGACCCGACGGGTGATCACCGCGTTATTGTCACATATCCCCCGGTCGTCCGGGTGTGACCTGGCGCAGGAGCAGCCGCAGTCACGCCGGGCCCAGACAGGCGCGACGCGCCAGCCCTCCAGCACCGCACGGACGGCCGGGTCACTGGCGAGCTTATGAAACGCCTCGATGGTCACTGCCGCCGTCCGCTCCGCCCACTCAGCCACCACGGCTGCGGCAGCCGCCCAGGCAGCGGCGAACTGCCGTATTGGGTTGTCCTCTCCGCCGCTCATACCCGCATCTTCCCACCCATGGCCGGCAGTGACCAGTACCCTTGCGGGCTCATTACAGCCAAGGCTTGCCTTGGTTCTTGACCGCCGGTGGCCTGCCCGAAGCGAGGGACCCTGGGTGTACCCACCGGTCCCGCCGCCGACGTATGGCCCGCTAATGGCCCGGTGATCAGAACCCAGCGCACCGCCGACCAGGGCGTTGCACTCGACTGGTCGCCGCCGCTTTCCGCCGCCACCGTGGCCGGGAACTTCGCTACACACTAAAATGTGCGAGGTTGTAACCATACGTGCCCAGAGCTGGCGCCCAGCTCCCGGTAGCGCCGCTGCTTGGAGGGTCGATGGCCGCGATCAGCGACGTGATCATCAGCTGTGTCATCGGCTTCCTCGTCATAGCCGTCGCCTCACTGGCGCTCGCGAAGACACCAGCTACTCCCCCATTTGCCAGGCGCGCAGCAACTTTCGGCAGTGTTCAGCTACGCCAGGACCCTAATGCCCACTTCCTTCAAGACCGTGGCTTCCTGTTCCGCAGGCGCATCTGGTTTACCGGGACATGCTGCCCACCCATCCGCCTCAATGGCTCTAAGTACAGCCAGCTCACGGCGGTTCAGGGACAGCAGCCGGTGCCTGTTGCCCGGTCAGGTACCCGCGTCTGGTGGTGGTTCGAAGACTCCTTCTACTGGGAGTCAGGCAGCTATTCAGATCGGGACGTCATGGCGCTGATACGAGACCGCCAGCGCCGGGCTACTCAGCGGCTGGACCGGGCTCACATGCTGCTCGACATCGATGAAGGCCGACAGCAACGACCACACGGACAGCGCCAGCCCATTCCCCGTGAAGTTCGCCGGGCTGTCTTCGATCGAGACGGCGGCCGGTGCGTAGAGTGCGGCAGCCAGTTTGACCTTCAGTATGACCACCTGATCCCGGTCGCTCTGGGCGGCGCGACTACGGCTGAGAACCTGCAACTGCTCTGCGGCCAGTGCAACCGTGCGAAGGGCGCTGATCTATAGCGTTCGCCTCGACTGATGCGCTGTGACTGAGCCGACGGTTTTACGGGCCATTGCAGTTCAGCGCAACGTCGTCGTCTTGACCTGGCCGGACGATCTAGCTTGACGCGAACCTGGGATCGTCCCACACATATCCCGCACGCTGTCGGAGTTATTGTCAATACCTGTGGATCAAGATCTTTTAGGCGGCTGCCGGGACCTCCGTTTCAGCTGCGGCAGGTGACTGGTCTTCGGGTCGCTCGACGAGCTTGCCGTTGACGAAGACGGCGCCGGCGCGGACCAGGGCGACGAGCTGGGGAGCGTTGACAGACCTCCAGCGGCGCTGGGCGGACTCGATGAGCTTGTAGGCCATGGCCAGCCCGGCCGCCTTCGAGCCGGGTCCCTTGGTGACCTTGGTCCGGTGACGGACGGTCGCGAACGTTGATTCGATCGGGTTGGTGGTGCGCAGGTGCACCCAGTGCTCGGCCGGGTAGTCGTAGAACGCGAGCAGCTCGTCCTCATCGCCGGTGATCTTGGCTGTGGCCTTGGGGAACTTCGCGCCGTAGGCGGCAGCGAAGGCCTTCACGGCCGTGCGGGCGTGGTCCTTGTCCTCGGCGTTCCAGATCTCCGCGAGGGCCTTCTTCGCGCCGGGGTGCGCGGACTTGGGCAAGGCGCCGAGCACATTAGCGATTTTGTGGAACCAGCAGCGCTGTTCCCTGGTTTCGGGGAACACCTCGCGCAGCGCCTTCCAGAAGCCCAGCGCGCCGTCCCCCGCGGCCAGCACCGGGGCGCGCATGCCGCGGCGTGCGCAGTCGCGCAGCAGGTCAGCCCACGACTCCGAGGATTCGCGGTACCCGTCGGCCAGGGCGATGAGCTCCTTGCGGCCGTCGGCGCGGACCCCGATCATCACCAGCAGGCACAGCTTGTCCTCGCCGAGGCGGATGTTCACGTGGATGCCGTCGGCCCACACGTACACATAATCGACGCCGGACAGGTCACGGTCCATGAACGCGCGGGCCTCGCCCTTCCAGTCCTCGGTCAGCCGGGTGATCACCGGCGCGGACAGGCCCGCGCTGGTGCCCAGGAACTGACCCAGGGCCGGCACGAAGTCGCCGGAGGACAGGCCGTGCAGGTACAGCAGCGGCAGCACCTCGGTGACCTGCGGGGTCTTGCGTGCCCATGGCGGCAGGATCGCCGAGGAGAACCGCATCCGCTCGCCCGTGGCCGGGTCGGTGCGCTTGTCGTTGACCCGCGGCGCGGTCACCCCCACCGCCCCGGCGCTGGTCACCACGGTGCGCGACTCGGCGGTCCCGTTGCGCACCACCAGCCGGTGACCGTTCTCATCACGCTCGCCCGCGAACCGCTCGATATAGGCGTCGACCTCGGCCTGCAGCGCCACGGCGAGCATCCGGCGAGCGCCCTCGCGGACGATCTGATCGATCAGCGACGAGGAAGAACCGTCCGCCGACAGCGCGCCGGACAGGTCAGGGATTACTGTAAGCACCGGGTGTGCCTTCCCGGCCGGCGTTGGCCCGCCGGCCTTGCTTGAGAGCCTGTTCTGGATGATCCGGGAAGGTACACCCCCTTCCCGGCAGATCCACAGGTTTCAAGCATTCCTCCGCTGTCGCAGCCTCGTTTGCTGGGCGCCCGCGTTCGGTCGGTCTAGTTGTGGTCAACGTTTGTGGTCAGTGGTCCGGCCAGGAGAGTAGTGATCACCTCGGTATGAACTAGCCGCATGGCGGCCAGTCAGGTCGGTAGCGCAGGGCAGCGGTGTGATAACGGTCGGCCGGGTCACATCTGAAGCCGGGCGGTTGCTGCACATTGGTGTGCACTGCCACCCTCTGCGCGGCGTGTCCTTGTATGAGAGAGCTACTTATTCTTGTAGGCTCTGCGCCGGAAATGTACCTTCGAATCCTCAGGCGGAAATGTGAACCTTCGTGATCTTGCTGGGCAGGTTCTGCGGGCAGGGGAGGAATGGCTACAAGTGCAGCCGGACCGAATCCAGGCTGAGGTTGATAAGCGTCAGGCGGTGTACGACCGAGTGCTTCGCGGTGGCCAGGGAAAGAGCGTTGCTGAGGTTCGTGAACTGCTAGAGCATGAATGGCGCGTTTAGACGTAGGTCACTCTGACCGGACCACGCTGCCGCGCTGTGACTGCGGCCGTTCTGGCAGCGCTGGTCCGGAGTGTCACTCCTTGTGATCGTACGTGCTCACCGGGACCTATGCACTCCCAGCTTGGAAGGCTTCGGGTAAGGGGTCGCTGACTAGCCGGAACGCAGGTCAGGCGGCGTGCCCGCGTGTCCGTCAGTGACCGTGAATCACCCCCCGGTTCAATCACCCCCCGGTTCGCTGTCCGATCGGGCACGCAGCAGGCATACCGTCCTGCCCCGGCTTGACCTGGACGCGGTGGACTCGGCCGAGTTCACGTCGCAGCGAGGAGGACGGCGAATGTCATCAGTTGGCAAGCCGACCCGGACCGCAGGGAGTGTCGGCGACCGAGGACCGGAAGCGGTGCGGCAGCATGAACTCCTGCTTACAGGGTCGCTCCCTCGTGTGCTTGCCGTTTCCCCGGGCTGTGAGCGCGGTGCACTATGGGCCCGCGGGTGCTCGTAGGCCGAAGTCGGCCGGGTCGTGGCGGCGGAATACGCCAAGCCGTTCCGGGCCGTCTTTTCGGATTCCGCCGCCAATGACGCCGTTCAGTGCGACCGGCTGGCGGTAGCGGTCTTGCGGGCTGAGCGGGCCAGGACGATACCGGCGGGTATTATTACGCGAAAGGTGGCCTACTTTCAGCCCCTGCACCCAGATCGCTACAGCGTTGGCGTCGTAGGGATTGTCGTCCTCAGCAACCAGCACTCCACAGATGTCAGAGCGCACCCGCTCGTCACGGCGGTTCGGGCTCACCAGGGGCCATGGGTTCTACTGGTAGTACGATTCGCCAACTACTTCGAGGTCTTCCCTGCCCTCCAGGAGCGTAACCTCTATGCCATCACGCATCCAGGCGGGTCTTTCGTCCCCGTAGGCTTCTTTGAGCGTGCCCTGCCCGCGCTCGTTGCGCTTCGAGGTAGCCGGTGCCTTCTTGGACGCCCGCGCTGTATGGCGGGACTGCTTTTGCCTGGGTTTGCCTCGCAGGGCATTCACTAAATGATGGGGGACGGAAAATATGGGGGGAGTGTGGCTAAGGCATCGCCCATGCTGCGGGGACGGCGGCCGTGGCTGTTGGTGGCCGCGGTCATGGCGGTGGTGTGCCTGACGATCGCGGTGGGGCCGTGGGTGCAGCGTGTCCGCGCGTGGTACGTGCTGGCCTGGGCGGGACTGGCAGGCGCCGCGGTCTTCGCCGCGGGACTGGTCGTGCCTGCGGCCATCAGCCGACGGGACCGGCGCGTCGCTGAACTGGCAGCAGAGCAGGCTCGCGTCGCCCAGGTTGAGGCTGATCTGCGGGCGGTGATGCGGCCGTTGCCCGTGCCGACCTGGCCAGGCCGGGGTCCGGGACGGTTGGAGGGTAGCCCGGCGGCGCTGCTGCGGGCAGAGCGTCAGGTGGTCGGGTTTACCGGGCGCAGAGCTGAGCTGCGAGCCCTTGGGTCGTGGGCCCGCGGGTCCACCTGGGGTGTGGTGCGGCTGATCACTGGCCCTGGCGGGGCGGGCAAGACCCGGCTGGCAGTGGAGTTGGCGACCAGCCTGGAGACGGCGGGGTGGTGGCAATGCGGGTTCCTGCAGGTCGGTCGCGGTGGGGAGGCGATCGCGGCGATCGCGGCGGCGGGTCAACCCACGTTGCTGGTAGTGGACTACGCCGAGGCTCGCACGGACCTGGAAGCGCTGCTTGAAGCGCTGGCCGCGCACGACGGGGACCCGGTGATCCGGGTTTTGCTGCTGGCCCGCACGCCGGGCGAGTGGTGCCAACCGGACGGCCCGTTGCGCCGCAACGCGGCCATCCAGGATGTCCTGGCAGGTGCTCAGGCAGTGAAACTGGGCCCGCTGACCGGTATTGCGCTGCGTCACCAGGAGACATTCGACGCGGCGCTGAAGGCGTTCGCCGACCACTACGGCATCCCCGTCCCAGCGACCACGCTGCGGCCAGTGGCCAAAGACACCCCGGTCCTGCTCCTGCACACCGCCGCGTTGACGGCGGTGCTGTGCGCACGGGAGGGCAGAGGCACCCCCGCGTCGGTCGACGCCAGCGAAGACATCGTGGACGAGCTGCTTGGGCATGAGGACAACTACTGGAGCCACACTCTGGCCGCCCGCGGCCTAGATCAGCTCGGGGTGGGATCTGGCGCGGGTCGGCAGGTTGTCGCCATTGCCGGATTGCTCGGCGCTGACGACGAGCAGGAGGCCCGGCAGGTGCTGCGGCGGCTGCCCGTTCTGGCCGACGCGTCCGAGCTGACAGTGGAACAGGTCCTCGGCTGGCTGCGCGAGCTGTACCCGGCGACTAGCTCCTGCTGGCTCGGGTCGATCCAACCCGATCTGCTGCTGGAGTATCTGGTCACGTCCGTTTTCTCTGCTTCTATCGAACTCGCCGATGCTGCGCTGACGGGTTTGTCTGAGCGCCGCGCGACTCAGGCCCTTGCTGTGCTGGCCCGCTCCCTCGACCACTACCCCGCATCTGCCGATCCCTTGCTCCGGCGGCTCCTTATGGGACACGCCGACGTCCTGGTCGCAGCTGCCGTTCGCCTCGCCCGCAACCTCGACAACGCCGCCTTCGGTCAGCTCCTCGCGGACATCCTCACTGATGCGCAGGTCACTGATGAAGTTCTGACTGCGCTCGCGGCCGACCTGCGGCAGGTGCCCGTCTCGCTGGCGGTTGTGACCATTGCCGTGAACCTGCGAATCGGCGTCGGTGAGCTCGCCGCCGGTCAGTTGAGCGATGCCATCGAGGTCGCCGCCAGCCTCACATCTGCCGCCGACCAGCTAGAGCAGTCCAGGTTCCAAGGCGCTGCAGTCGGCGCTCACCGCGCCGCGGTCACGCTCTACCGGGCGGCGGAAGAGGCCGCGCCCGGCCGCTACCGCGCCGACCTCGCCCGGGCCCTGACCAGCCTCGGCGCCACCCTGAGCAGGCTGGGCCAGGAACGGGACGCCCGCCCCGTCGAGGCGGAGGCGGTGGAGCTGTACCGGGCGGCGCAAGAGGCCGCACCCGGCCGCTACCGCGCCGACCTCGCCCGGGCCCTGACCAGCCTCGGCGTCACCCTCGGTAACCTGGGCGCACACCGGGACGCCCGCCCCGTCGAGGCGGAGGCGGTGGAGCTGTACCGGGCGGCGGAAGAGGCCGCGCCCGGCCGCTACCGCGCCGACCTCGCCCGGGCCCTGACCAGCCTCGGCGTCGCCCTGGGTAACCTGGGCGCACACCGGGACGCCCGCCCGGTCGTGGCGGAGGCGGTGGAGCTGTACCGGGCGGCGGAAGAGGCCGCGCCCGGCCGCTACCGCGCCGACCTCGCCCGGGCCCTGACCAGCCTCGGCGCCGCCCTGAGCAGGCTGGGCCAGGAACGGGACGCCCGCCCGGTCGAGGCGGAGGCGGTGGAGCTGTACCGGGCGGCGGAAGAGGCCGCACCCGGCCGCTACCGCGCCGACCTCGCCCGGGCCCTGACCAGCCTCGGCGCCGCCCTGGGTAACCTGGGCGCACACCGGGACGCCCGCCCGGTCAAGGCGGAGGCGGTGGAGCTGTACCGGGCGGCGGAAGAGGCCGCACCCGGCCGCTACCGCGCCGACCTCGCCCGGGCCCTGACCAGCCTCGGCGCCGCCCTGGGTAACCTGGGCGCACACCGGGACGCCCGCCCGGTCGTGGCGGAGGCGGTGGAGCTGTACCGGGCGGCGGAAGAGGCCGCGCCCGGCCGCTACCGCGCCGACCTCGCCCGGGCCCTGACCAGCCTCGGCGCCGCCCTGGGTAACCTGGGCGCACACCGGGACGCCCGCCCGGTCAAGGCGGAGGCGGTGGAGCTGTACCGGGCGGCGGAAGAGGCCGCGCCCGGCCGCTACCGCGCCGACCTCGCCCGGGCCCTGACCAGCCTCGGCGCCACCCTGAGCAGGCTGGGCCAGGAACGGGACGCCCGCCCCGTCGAGGCGGAGGCGGTGGAGCTGTACCGGGCGGCGCAAGAGGCCGCACCCGGCCGCTACCGCGCCGACCTCGCCCGGGCCCTGACCAGCCTCGGCGTCACCCTCGGTAACCTGGGCGCACACCGGGACGCCCGCCCCGTCGAGGCGGAGGCGGTGGAGCTGTACCGGGCGGCGCAAGAGGCCGCACCCGGCCGCTACCGCGCCGACCTCGCCCGGGCCCTGACCAGCCTCGGCGTCGCCCTGGGTAACCTGGGCGCACACCGGGACGCCCGCCCGGTCGAGGCGGAAGCGGTGGAGCTGTACCGGGCGGCGGAAGAGGCCGCGCCCGGCCGCTACCGCGCCGACCTCGCCCGGGCCCTGACCAGCCTCGGCGCCGCCCTGAGCAGGCTGGGCCAGGAACGGGACGCCCGCCCGGTCAAGGCGGAGGCGGTGGAGCTGTACCGGGCGGCGGAAGAGGCCGCACCCGGCCGCTACCGCGCCGACCTCGCCCGGGCCCTGACCAGCCTCGGCGTCACCCTGGGTAACCTGGGCCGCCCAGAGCGGGCGCTGACCGTCACCACAGAAGCCGTGAGCCTTTACCGGGTGCTCACCGACGCAGATCCCGCTGCTTACCAAGGCAGGCTTGCAGACACGCTGATCGTATGGAGCGGAATACTGCTCGACCTAGGGCGGCTGGAAGAAGCCGAGGACGCCCGGCGGGAGGCTGACCTGTACGGCCACACGAGTTAACGAGGAAGACGGCTGGCCTGTACCGGCGCCTGCCGTGTGACCTTGATCTGCGTGCCGTCCAGGCACGTGGCCCGGCGTGCGCCGGGCGGGCCGCCAATGCCGAGCCCAGCGCTGACGCCGGGCCAGCGGCGCCGCAAGCGCCTTGATCAGTACGGGTCGCGGTAGGGATCGCCCTTACAGCGCACGCCCATGTGCCTCTGACCTGCGGTCAGACCGCACAGATGGCAACTCGCGCCTGCCGGTGTTTTGCGGTTGCGGAGACTGTTCTCAGCTGAGGCATTTTGGTTGCGCTCTCCCCCAGCTGATTGCGAGTCGGGACTTTCAGCTGGGGAAGCCAGTGTCGCTTGTCGTCCCTGGGCCTGGCCGATACTGGGCGGACTCCCTTGATCTTCTCTGAATAACCGTGCTTGACCTGCGGGTGCTTGCAAAAGCGCATCATTGCAAAGCCCGTACGCACTTAGCGGACGGGCTTCCCTGTGCCAGTTACATCTAGTAGTAAGACCTGCAGTAGCGGTAGTGGTAACGGTACCCATGCCTGTAGTAGTAATAATAGGAGTAGTGGTGACAATGCCTATTATATTGCGCTGTCGTGGCCTTTGCCGGAGCTGACTTTGTGGCCGGAGCTGACGTCGTGGCCATCGCCGGAGCGATGCCCGCCACGGTGGTCGCCGCTATAAGCGCGGCGGTGGTGACCAGCTTTTTGATGGAAATCATCGATTTTTCCTTCTGTGAAAGGGGCTGCTCTGTGATAGAGGGCTGCTGACCCTGGAGTGCCGTGACAGTCCGAGGGCTGGGGGCCAGTTCGCCATGGCCGCGAGATGCAGCCATTTGTTGCCTAGTAGCTATTTGTTGCCTAGTAGAGACGGACCCTTGGCTACTTCCAGAATCCGCTAGGAGGGGACGCCCGCGCAAACGCTGATTCTTACGCTCGCGGGTCGTCAGAGCTATTGTCAAGACCTGTGGATCAAGATCTTTTAGGCAGCGCCTTCCTGACCCTTCTCGCCGGGTCGCTCGACGAGTTTGCCGTTGATGAAGGTCGCTCCGGCGCGGACCAACCTTCACGGCCCTCGTCGGCGAAGATCGCGTCGAAGACACGCCTCGCTGCGGCCGAGCAGCGCCAGCCAGTCGAAGACCCGGATCAGGACCAGATAGAGCAGGCGAAGAGACACAAACCGCGATCTTGCCGCAACCAGCTCATCCGGCCAAACCGCAGGTCACAGTATCTATGTCAGTTTTGAAGCGGTACAAGGACGCCGTGCCCGGCGCCGGGTTGCGCAGCGTGGGCGTCTGGCTGGCCTGCGAGGGGCTGACGACCTGATCACGGCTGGCGCCCGTAGTTCACTCGGGCTCCGGATCCAGGTCGATACGGATGGTCAGTGGCGCCGAGGCCATCGTCATGCCGATCGCCGCGTCCCACTGATAGGGCAGCATCCGCGACCGCACGGCGGGGTCATCGCCGGGAAGCACGACCGCCGTCCCGGCGCGCCACGTCCCGCCGGCCTTGACCCGCACCCTGGGCTCGGCCTGCAGGTTGCGGACGTAGTCGGCCTGCGTCCCGTGCGCGGCGACCAGCCAGAAGGTATCGCCGCACAGCCGTTTCCCACCGGCGTGTGCCGCGCCAGCCCGGTCCGGCGGCCCGTCGTCTCCAGCAGGGCGAACGCCCGCGGCGCCAGGCCCGCGCGCAGCGCCCAGCGTGTCAGCCTGTTGCTGCCCCGCTCCAGCGCGATCACCACCCGGTACTTCCGCGAGCGCACACCCCGGTTGTACCGTACGTGCCGCCCGCCGTGAAGGTGGGATCAGCCGCATGCAGCCGGGCCGCAAGCATGCCTGGCATCGGTCACAGGCGGCTACTTAGCCGCCCGAACGCTAACCCGTTGCGGCCGGAGTCTCAAAGAAGTGCTATGCGTGCAACACCGGTCTTGCAGCTATCCGGACCGCGACCGAATGGCTGATACGGGCGCCATTCGGCGACAATGAGGGTTATTCAGGCGATCTTGTAGAAGTGCAGAGCAATAACGGTTGAGATCGTGGCAGGGAAAGTCTCGATCGGGCGCCGATAGTCGGTGTGCATGATCCGCCAGGTTTTGAAGTTTGCGATGACTTGCTCAATGACGTAGCGGAGCTTATTGACCTGAGTGTTGAATTCCCTCTGCCAGTCGAGAAGCTCGCCTCCAGCGGGCTTCTTAAATGGAGTGATCATGCCATGACCGACATATCCTTTATCGCCAGCCCAGTTACCGGGATCCATCGTGATGAGGACTCCTGATTCATCCATGCAATGGCTGTCGTGGCGGCTGCCGTCGACAGGGTCGGAAATCCACGCGAGGCGTCCCGCAAGGTTGCACGCGACCTGTATGTTCATGCCAGTGGTCTTGCGCTTGCCGGAGTACAGTTCCGGCCGTGTGGCCCATGACCAGCACGGGAGCAGAGTTCCGTCGATGATGTACTGCATGTTCTCCTCGAGTTCGTCCGCGGTGGGAACATAGGGGGCAAGCACTTTCTTTATGATTGAGGTCATTGCTGAAATCGCCCGGCTCACTGTGGGCTGCGAGACGCCGAATGATTCAGCTATTTCCGCTTGGACGCGGTTGCGCCGCATATATGTAAGAGAGGCGACAGCCGACCTGAACAATCCCAGGATCGGCGGCCAGAGTTTCGTCCCGGGTTCCAGTTCGGCTGCGTTGATCATGGCGCAGAGTTCGATGACCTCATCCCTGGTGAAACCCGTGGTATTATACATCCGGCGGCTCGCTTCTCTAGGTTGAGTGTGGTAACCCAATCCTTTCGAGAAGCGGGCCGTCTTTCACTTAGGCGCGCCGATGCTTTGCGTACTTTCTAGCGAATAAACCCGACCCTGTGAATAACCCTCAATGGCGAGCCAAAAAGGCCTGTGCGTAATCGCTCGGATCGCTGCGCCAGGCTACTCTGGTTCACGCTATGTGATCAGCCCTGGTCTCGGCCAGACCCGCAGCCATGCCGAGATCAGCTTGTGAAACACGCCCTGGTCCCGGACTTGGGCAGGTTACCCAGACCCGCAGCCATGCCGAGATCAGCTTGTGAAACACGCCCTGGTCCCGGACTTGGGCAGGTTACCTAGCCGGTCGTGACTGATCCCGGCGGCGGTATCTGCCCGGGGCCCGTCTTTTCGCAGGCGAGCTGCGGGGGACCGGCGAGCGGCTCGGCCAGCGTGGGTGGTTCGGCGAACGCCTGCTGGCTCAGGTCGAGAAAGTCGGACAGGTCCGCGGCGGCCGCGTCGCGGAGTGTCAGGGCCGGCAGGTTCCACTTGCGTTCGGCCATGGCCAGGATCGAGGTGTGGTCGTGCACCACGCTGGTCACGTGACCGGGCCGGCTCCATGGGGACACCACGACCGCCGGGACCCGGAACCCGTACTGGGCGAACCCGGTATAGGCAGGCGCAGGCCAGTCCGGCCCGATGTCGTCCGGCGCGACCGCCGCAGGTGGCGGCAGGTGGTCGTAGTAGCCGCCGCCTTCATCAAAGGTCCATACCAGCAACGTGCGCGGCCAGGCCGGGGAGTCCATGACGGCCTGCACGACGGAGGCGGCGAACACCTCGGCGTGCACGATGTTTTGCGGGTCCTCCCCGGAGTTGGTGCCCCAGTTGGGGTCGATGATCGCAAAACCAGGAAGGCTGTCTGACTTGGCATCGGCGAAGAACTGATCGACCGGGACAATGCTGGGGTGGTTGCGGATCGCATCGCCGAGGTACAGGTAGCTGGTCGCGGGGAAGGTGGAGTAGTAGTTCCGCCACGGGATCTGATGGGCGTCCAGGAGGTCGAAGATTGTCCCGTGCGGCGGGGGCACGATGACCTCGGGGGTGATGTCATCTACCATGCCCACCGAGGTGGCCGCCAGCAGGTAGCGGCGGTTGGGGTACGTCTGGCCCAGCACGGGAGCGAACCAGCGGTCGGCCAGCGGGAAGATGGTGGCCAGCGAGTAGGACCACGGCAGGTCATGGCCGGTCCAGTAGCCCACGGCCACCGGGCCGCTGCCCGACTTCACGAACCCGTCGTTGCGGCCGCCGTCGAACTGGATATGGGATTGTGTCCATTCCTGGGTCGGCTTGCCCTGTAGCTGGCAGGTGGTCGGCATATGGAAGGCGTGCTGAGTCTTACCGTCTGGGGTGGGATTGGCCGCAGTAGGCTGGCCATTGGGCCCGATCGTGAAGCCGTCTCCCCGTGGCTGCTGGCCCGGGCCGCGGCCGAGCATGCCGAGCCAGTTGTCGTAGGTGTGGTTCTCCATCATCAAGACCAGGATGTGGTCAATCTGCGGAAGAGTGTCCGTACCCTCCGGCCGGTCTGGAAAGGAGCGCTCACCTATGGCCCGCGCCCCCATGCTTGCCGCTTGCCAAGTCATGCCCGGCCTCCTCGCCACTCGCCGTGTATCCCGAGCGCAGCCTGCTCACGAACGTTACGCCGGCCAGCCCAGCAGACCGCCGCCGCCTGGGACAGACGGATGCGGCCGTAAGCTACCAGCTGCGCCGAAGCTCATGCCATCGGGCACCGCACGGACGGGACGCATTCGGGCGGGAACTCCGCTGCGAGCCGCGGCACCAGCAGCTCGCCGCCACCGCGCCGGGCGGATCTCCGGGCACGGGCAGGACCGGGGGACCGGCTGGGCGGTGCAATCCGCCGTGATCAGATCCCGCAGTTCCCTGGGGCCGATGGCGATCAGCGTGGCCTGATTGTCCAGGCGCATCGCACGCCAGACGCCGGGGGCCTCGGTGATCTCGTAGGCGCCGCCCCAGTTCCGGCGGAGGTCCTTGAGGGCCCCGGCTATGTAGGGGCGGAGGTCTTTCAGGGCCCTGGCTATTCCGTCGTCCATGTGACCTCCGCCCATACGGTCTGGCCGTCCGTTCCCGCGTCGTGGCCGAACTTGTCGGCGAGCGCGCCCACGATGGCCAAGCCGCGGCCGTACTCGGCCTCGTCGTCGGTGCCGAGCGGGTGCCACTGGCCGGTGCCGGGGTCGGAGACCTCGATCCGCGCCCATCCGGGCGCCGTGCGGATCGTGACCGTGAACTCGCCGCCGTCGCGTCCGGCCGGAGCGTGGCGGATGGCGTTGCTGATCAGCTCACCAGCGATCAGCTCGGCATCGGCATAGGAGGGCGATCCTTCGAGGATTCCGCGCACGAACCGCCGGGCGGCTGGCACGATGGCGGGGATGCCCGGGAACGTGATGGAGGTGTCCATCCGTAATCTCTTGATTGCACCGAGCGGCGAAAGCTGAGTACTCAGCTTGTACCTGAGTACCCAAGTTCGTCAAGCTTGGGCCTATGCCCGCGCCTACCTATCAGCGCATCGCTGACGACCTGCGCCGCGCCATCCTCGATGGCACCCTCCGGCCCGGTGCCAAGCTGCCCAGCCGCCATGAGCTGGCCCGGCAGTACAGCGTTTCCGACCGCGTGGCCGTCGAGGCGGTCCGGGTCCTGGCCGCCGAGGGATTCGCCGAGACTCGCTCCGGGTCCGGGTCCTACGTGCGGCAGCGGCCGGAGATGCAGCGGCTCACCCGCGCCTGGTACACCACGCGCCGCGGCGGTTCCCCGTTCCGCGCCGAGATGGGCGCGTCCGGCCGCGCCGGATCGTGGGAATGCTCCAGCGAGCGCGCCGAGATGACGCCAGCGGTCGCGGCCCGGCTGGAGGCCGGCCCCGGCGAGCCCGCTATGCGCACCCGGTACACGTTCACCGCGGACGGCGAGCCGGTCATGCTCTCGGTGAGCTGGGAGCCGCTGGAGCTGACCAGCGGGACACCCGTCATGCTCCCCGAGGAGGGCCCGCACCCCGGGCGGGGCGTGGTCGAGCGGATGGCTGTGATCGGCCAGCAGATCACCAGCGCCGAGGAAGTCGTCAGCGCCCGCCCGGCGCTCGCCGCCGAGGCCGACCGGCTGAACATGCGCACGGGCGGGACCGTGCTCACGATCTGCCGCACGTACCGCACCGATGAGCGTGCCGTGGAGACCGCCGACATCGTGATCCCGGTCGAGCGATACTCGCTCGTCTATGAAATCCCGGTCGGCTTACCGCCCCGGCTGGTGAGGCCACCGGGAGCTGGTGCGGGTCCTCGGCCCGCGGGTCCTCGGGCCGGTGCCCGTCCTCGGCCCGGTGCGCCCGCCGCCGTCGGCCCGCCGCCCGTCCTTGGTCCGGTGCGCGTCCTCGTCCTGGCGCCGGTCCTCGGCCCGATGCCCGCGTCGTCAGCCTGCCGCGGCGAGTTGGTGCCCATCGTCGGCCTGGCGCCGCTGCCCGTCGTCGGCCCTGTGCCCGTCCTCGGACCGGTGCCCGTCCTCGGACCGGTGCGGCGGCGAGCTGGTGCCCGCGTCGTCGGCCCGCCGTGGCGCGCTGGTGCGGGTCCTCGGCCCGCCGCGCCTGCCGAGCCCGTGCCCGTCGTCGGCCTGGCGCCACGGCAGAGTCTGGCCCGTACTGGCGCGTCTGAAGCGTTCCGTTCCGTCGGTGGACCGTGGTGATCTAGAGTTCTCATCACATGTGACCGTCGGCGAATTGGCCGCAATTCACGCAGGTCCGGGCGGCCGCCAGCGATCGCCGCGACCCGTATCAGCACGGATCTCCAGACACGCTGGACGAAACTGGGATGAAAGACCTCGAATCGCTAGACGCCGCCTTCGTCATCGACACTTTCCTGCTGCTCCTGATCGGGATCGGACCCAAGATCGCGCTGGTGCCATTCCTTGACGTGACCGCGGACATGCCGGAGACCACCAAGCGCCGTGTCCTGCGCAAGATGTTGACCACCGCCGCCACCGTGGCCGCGGTCCTGCTGATCCTCGGTGGCTTGCTGACCAGGCTGCTGCACTTCTCGCCGGGTGCGCTCGGCATCGCGAGCGGCATCATCCTGCTGATCATCGCGGTCACCATGGTGCTCGGCCAGCAGACCGGCAATGGCGGCGATCACTCGGTCGAAGGCCGGGACCCGATGCAGGTCGCTGTCTTCCCGCTGGCCGTGCCCTACCTGCTCAACCCGGCCGGGATCGTCGTCCTGGTCACCTTGTCGGCAGAGGCAAGCTCAATCGCCGTGCTCGCTGTCGCTGTCGGTTTGCTCGTCGCGGTGCTCGCGCTCGACGTCGTAGTCTTCCGCTGGGCGGTGCAGGTCAGCAGCAAGCTGGACGCGAGCCGGATGCTGGTCACCGAGAAGGTGTTCGGTTTCCTGCTGGCCGCGCTCGGAGTGCAACTAGTGCTCAACGGACTGTCCGACGTCGGTGTGATCCACCTAACGACCGGTCACTAAGGGCCCTCCGAAGATTTACTTCCGTGATGTCGGGCGTGTTGGCCGTGGGGCGGGCAGCAGGGAGTAGTTCCATTCCCCATGGAAAGCGTGTCGCCTGATCGAGCGCTCCTCCAGATCCTGCATCTGCTTATCGGGGATCTTGATGCCCTTCTCGTAGGTGCCGGTGTCGAGGGCGGCCTGGACGCTCAGCCCGGTCGTGGTGGTGGTCGCGGCGATCGTCTCGACGATAACTTCGTGGCTGGTCAGCGGCCTGCCGCGCCAGTTCATGGAGATCTGGGCGAAGAGCCGGTGCTCGATCCGGTTCCATTTCGACGTGCCCGGCGGGAAGTGGGACACGCTGATCTCCAGGCCGAGTTCTTCCGCGAGCCGGGCCAGCTCCACCTTCCACAGCCGCAGCCGGCTGCCATTGGAACCGCCCGCGTCGGCGGTGATGAGCAGCCTGCTGGCGTGCGGGTAGGCGGCCTGGCCAATCTGCTGCCACCAGCGGCGGATCGACTCGACGGCGAACGCCCCGGTGTCCGCGTCGGTGCCGACGTTCACCCAGCCAGCGTTGGCGCTCATGTCATAGACGCCGTAGGGGACGGCCCGCCCCAGGTCGCCCTTGAAGTCGTGCACCTCCACCCGCTCGGGCTCACCGCGCCGATGCCACTCCCTCCCGCCGTTCTTATAGTTGCCGACCAGTTCCTTTTTCTTGGTGTCCACGCTGATTACTGGCTCCCCGGCGGCCTGGAACTCCCGCACCAGCTCATTGATGAGCCGGAACTGGCCGTCCCGGTCCGGGTGCTGCTTTCCCTCCACCGTCTTGGCGTTGCCCTGCAGGCTGTAACCGTCCTCTTTCAGCAGCCGCCCCACCGTGTCGGGCGACACCGGATGGCCCGCGGCTGCCAGCTCACCGGCCAGCTTCTCCGTCAACGTGGTCGTCCACCGCAGCGGCGACTCCGGGTCACCGCGGCTGGCCGGATCCACCAGGCGGTTCAACGCCGGCACCAGGGCCGGATCCGCCTCCGCCGCCCGGGGCCGCCCCGCCCCAGCCTGGCGGACCCTGTCATCCGGCTCAATCCCGGCCTCCAGTTCCCGCGCCCCGCGGCCCACCGTGTCCGGGTGAACCCCGGCCAGCGCCGCCACCCGCTTGATCCCGCCCCGGCCCAGCGACCGCGCCTGCGCCCCCAGCAGCAGCCGCCACTGCAGCTCATTCAGATGCGGGCGCACCTCCGCCAGCATTCCGGCGAACCGGTCCTCATCCACCGCCAGCTGTCTCATACCACAACCGTAGACAACTATCCCGGACAAACCCACTTAATTTTGCGGGGAGCCCTAAGTACACGTAAGTAAGAATGGCACGCCAACGGTGCGGCGCCCACCGCTGGCGTAGATCGATCGTGGCACCTTCTCTTCCCCCATCCGCAGCTCGCCGTCAACCTGTATGAGCTGGGCGAGGTGCAGGCCGCCCACGACCTGCATTCGGGGCTGGCTCGCCGAGCAAGATCATCCCGCGTATATCCCGCGACTAGGCTGCTCCACCTTGGTCCCGAGCCACGCACTACGAGCCCATTTGAGGCGGTGCTCGTGGGTCAAGAAGCCCCCGTGCTTGTTGCAGGTTCACGAGAGTGCGGTCAGCGGCGACAACCGGCCCTTGATGGCAACTCGGGGGAACCTCGGGGCACGGCTCGACGGTCGTTACGCCGCTGCCGCTCATCTGGCCCCGCGCCAGGGTACTCAAATCGTTGATTGAATCAGCACTCGTCTGTCCGGTCGAAGATCTGGGAGGTCGTCCGGTGGGATACACGACCGCACTGTGGCTCGGCTTCGGTGAGGCCCTTGCTGCCGTTGCCGGTGCGTTGACGGGCCTGTTGTTCGTTGCGCTCTCTGTCAAGGGTGACGTGGTGGCCGCATCGCGCAGCCTCAGCTCCCGTGCCGCTGAAACTCTTGTGCTGTTCATGATCTCTGTGCTCGCCGCGGTCTTGCTTGTGGCTCCTCAGCCAGCGGCAGCCCTGGGCTCGGAATTGCTAGCTGTGGCCGTGGTCTCGGGCGCAGCCCTGCTCATCCTGGACCGGCGCGCCGGTCACGGTAGCGATCAGGTCGTGGCCCGTTTCATAGAAAGGTTCTCCCCCAACACGATCACCGCTGTGCTCGTTGGCGTTGCTGGGATCACCTTCCTGGTGAAGGCCGGTGGTGGCTTGTACTGGCTGATTCCCGCCGCCGTGGCGAGTCTGGCCGGCGGTGTGGTCAACGCGTGGCTGTTCCTCGTCAGGGTGACCGGATAGTCCCATTGACCCCTGCTAAGAAGGTCGGTTTGCGCAGCGGGTCAGCCTGCCTGTACGCAGGTGGGCCGGTGATCGGGCTGTCCGGGAGTAACCGTAATTTCCCGGCGTTGACCGGCCGATCGGGCACGCAGCGGGCACGGCCTCTTCGTCCCGAACTAGCGGCGCCGCAGGGCGTTTGGCCGTCGTCCCAGCTAGCTATGGGCGTAGGTGGCCGCCCGGGACTGTGGCTGTACGGGGTCGTTGCTGTATTCCCGTGCTGTATGCCGTCCGGCCCCCGGCCCCTGCGCCGCCCATGACCGGCCGTTCAGGCGCTGGCGTATACCTCGCGGATCTCGACCGTCAGCAGCGTGACGCCCGGCAGTGGCGGGAGCGGATAGCCGACAGCCTCCTCGGCGTGCTGCTTCGTCTCGAAGACGATGACGGACATGCCGATGCCGTCTATCGGTGCGAGCCAATATGCACTGACGAAGCCAGGTGCCCTGGGCACCAAGTTCAACCTCAGGCCCGCCAACGCCTCGCGGGCCACCTCCGGGTCCTTGATGCCCACGGTGGACACGACCGCATACATAGGCCGAGTCTTCCCAGCGCCAGGAGCCGAGTCAATGAGAACACTCCCGCGGATTGCGAGGCCTCCCTTGCCTGCAACTGCGGCGGTATCGGCGCGACCCTCGACCGTCACCAAGCGCTTTCCACCTGTGCTCGTTGTCCTGCGGTAACAGTCACGCTTGAGGCTGAAGGGGCGGGCACGTACACTCAGCGCGCCATCCCCGGGATCTGAGCCCGCCAGGATTCTTGCACCTTCTCCGCTTATGTCGCCGAGGACCGGGTGGCAAGCTCAGGACCCCCGGAGGCCGCCCCTCACGATCTCGCGGAAACGGCCCTGGCCAGCGACCCTGACCGCGGCTGGAATAACCGCGGCTGGAATAACGGACGCCGCAGCCACGGCCGGGGTGTCTGGTCGTTGTCTGTGCCGCAGAGACAGGTGCCGCAATTACTGCTGCGCGGCGACCGCGGACGCGGCCTGTTTGATGAGGTCCGCCACGGTAGCCGGTTGCGATACGTAAACGGAGTGACTGGCCGCCACCTCGACTACGGTCGACCCAGCCCGCTGGGACATGGTGCGCTGGGCCGCCGGGAAGATCATCCGGTCCTCGATCGTGACCATGTACCAGCTCGGCCTGGTCCGCCAGGCGGGGTCGGTGACCGGCCCGCCGAGCGCGTCCACGCCCCACGGGACCTGCGAGTCGGCCATGAACGCGGCCAGGTCGGCAGGCACGTCGGCGGCGAACGATGCGTGGAATTTGTCCCGGTCCAGGAACAGGAAGCCGACCTTGGGCGGCAGGATCGGCGGCTGCGGCGCGTCGGCCGGGAAACCGGCGAGGAGCGTGTTCACCGACTCGTCCTTGTCCGGCGCGAACGCGCATATGTAGACCAGGGCCGCCACCTTCTGGCCGGTTCCCGCTTCGGTGATCACGGCGCCGCCGTAGGAGTGGCCGACGAGCACCACCGGGCCGTCTTGCGCGTCGATGACCAGCCGCGTGGCAGCGGCGTCGCCCTGCAGCGACAAGGTTGGGTTCTGCACCACGGCCACGTGGTAGCCGTCCTGTGTGAGCAGATCGTAGACCGGCCGCCAGCCGGACCCGTCCACGAAACCGCCGTGCACGAGAACGATGTTCGCCGCTGGGTTTGCGTTCATGATGACCTCTTCTTTCTCCCTAGCGGACGTCATGGGCATACCGGCAATTATTGGCCGTCAAAGATGCGCATGGCATCACCCAAGGGGAGCTGTGAACTACACCAACGGCGAGAACACCGCTGAGTGCAGCATGCGGCGGGGAGTCCTGGCCTGCTGTCCTTCTCGTAGGCACCGAGACCTTTGCGAGCGAGTGCCGGTCAGGGGTCGGCCCAGCCGATCGCGCCCGCGACGCCCAGAGGCACGCCGTGAGCGGTGGGCGCGAGCTGGACAATCGGGAGCGAGGGCAAGACGGCTGCCTGCTACGCCGAGCTGCGTGACGAGCTTGCGTGACGAGTGTGCCCGCTGGATCAGGGAACGGTCGCTAGCGGGATGGCGCGCCGGGCGGGCCTCCCAAGGCAGAGCCCGGCGCGGGGAGCGCCGGACGGGCGCCGCGCAGCGGCCCCGCTTGATCGGTTACCTGACCAAATACCTCACCAAGCAACAAATACCTCACCAAGCAAGTGGCCGACTGCCACCAGGCTGCCACCGATGCCCAGCGGGCCCATATCGAACGACTGGCCGACGCGCTGCGGTATGAGCCGTGCTCGCCGCGGTGCGCCAACTGGCTCCGCTACGGCATCCAGCCCAAGAATGAGGTGCCCCGAGGCTTCCGGACAGTCCATCCATTAGGATGGGCGTCTGGAAAGGTGAAGTATTTTGCCCCGGCCGAAGAAGAGCTTCTCACCGGAATTCAAGGATGAAGCCGTGAAGATGGTGATCGAGACGTCGCGCCCGATAGCCAGAGTGGCAAAGGAGCTCGGGATTAACGAAGGCACCCTCGGCAACTGGGTCGCGGCCTATCGCCGTGAGCATGCCGGCGAGGAACCGCCGCTGACCGTGAATGAGCGGGCGCGGCTGCGCGAGCTTGAGCGGGAAACCCGGGAACTGAAAATGGAGCTTGAGTTCGTGAAAAAAGCCGCGGCGTACTTCGCCCGCGACCATCGGTGACCGATAAATTCGAGTTCATCGACGCGGAGTACGCGGTGTACCAGGAATCGAGTGATGAGTACGTGCCGTCGATCGTGATGATGTGCCGGTGGATGGAGGTATCGCGGTCCGGGTTTTACGAATGGCGGAGCGCGCCGGAATCGGCGACGGCGAAAAGGCGCGGGATGCTTGCTTTGATCGTGCGGAAGTCATTCGATGAATCGGATGAGACATACGGGTACCGCCGGGTGCATGCGGACCTGGTGGCCTGGGGCGTGCCCGCGGGGCCGGAGCTGGTGCGGTCCATCATGCGTGAGCTGGGCCTGGAGCCCTGCCAGCCGCGGCCGTGGCGGGTCAGCCTGACCGAGGGCGACGGCCAGGAGCACGACATTCCCGACCTCGTGAAACGCGATTTCACCGCGGCCGCGCCGGGCGAGAAAATGGTCGGCGACATCACTTACATTCCGGCATGGGAGGGCTGGCTTTACCTGGCGACGGTTATCGACTGCCATACAAAGGAAGTCATCGGCTGGGCAGCGGGCGATAACTACAAGACGCCGCTCATCGAGAAGGCCATCGAGATCGCCGCCCGTAATTTTCCTCTCGCCGCTAATGCGATTTTCCACTCCGACCGCGGCAGCAATTACACATCCCGGCAGTTTGCGGAGACGCTCAAGAAGCATAATCTCCGGCAGTCCGTCGGCCGCACCGGTATCTGTTACGATAATGCAATGGCCGAATCGTTCTTCGCCGCGCTGAAGAACGAGCGTGTTCACCGCACTCAGTATCCGACCCGCGAGCACGCGCGCCGCGACGTTGTGAGGTACATCGAATTCTGGTACAATTCCAGACGTCGGCACTCCGGGCTTCAGTACCGGACCCCGCAGCAAGTCCGCAATGAGTACCTGGAACGGCAGTCCGCAGCGTGAATTAACCACAAATCCGCTGTCCGGAAAGCTCGGGGCAGATCAGAACCCCCGGCCCGGCCTCGTCCCCGGTGCCTGCAAGGGCAAAGCCCACCGCCGCGAGCACATCGGCCTCGCGGGCCGCCGGGTCCTGGTCTCCCGCAAGTGGTCCGGTAAGACGCTGGCCGATCACCGCGCCGACCGCAAGAACTGGCTCATGGCCACGCTCGGGATTTCGGGCACCGACCCGGCCCGCTACGCCTGGGAACCGGTCACCCCCAGCGACCCCGACCACATGGAACACGCCCGGCGGCTCCTGCACGTCGTCGCCGACCGGCAGCAATGGCACGCCGCACTCAACGAAGCCAGACGCCGAGCAGGCCTCCAGCCAAGCCCGGATCTTTCGGTACCGGGGAGGCTGCATGACGCGCGGCCAGGAGAACCCCGCGACGGACCGGCTCCTCATTGTGGCCCAGGTCGCTGAAGTGCTGGGCACATCCGAACGCTTCCCACGTCGGCTCATCGAAGAACGGCGGATCAGCTTCGTCCGGGTCGGGCGTCACGTGCGTATCCCCGAGTCCGCGCTGCGCGACTTCATCGCGGCCGGACTGGTCGAACCGATCACCACCAAGAAGAGGAGAAGGGCAGCGTAATGGGCAAACGACGATTTGGGAGGGTGCGCAAGCTTCCCTCGGGCCGATGGCAGGCGTGCTATCCCGGCCCGGACGCGAAGGACCACACAGCGTCCTATACCTTCACGACCAAGCGGGATGCGGAGCAGTGGCTGACCGTCAGAGAGGCCGACATCAAGCGCGGCGACTGGCTCGATCCTGCAGCGGGTGCCGTGCCCTTCGCGGAGTACGCCACGGAGTGGACGGAGGATCGGGAACTCTCCCCCAAGACGGCGCAGCTCGGCGAACTGCTGTTGCGCCGCCACCTGAACCCCGCCTTTGGCCAAATGGCCATCGGGGACATCAGGGAAGAGACGGTGCGCAAGTGGCGGGCGGCTCGGCTCAAGGCGGGCCCGTCCAGTGAGCCGCTGTTCGGGCCGGTGACGGTCGCGAAGGCGTACCGGCTGCTGCGGGCCATCCTGAACACGCGCGGCCAGGAGATCGGAGCGACCCTGGACAAGATGGCCAGGCGTGAGCTGAGCCGGGCCAGGAAACGCCGCCGCGAGCACCAGGCGGCTGACGAGGCATCGGGCACGCAACGCGCCGGAAGGCCTCTTGAGGGCCAGGGAAACAAGATGAGCGATACATGTCCTGAGCTGGGCTCTTATCGACGAGAGCGGGTGACGGGAATCGAACCCGCACTATCAGCTTGGGATCTGTGCCGTCCGGGCTGTCATATGGCTTGACCTGCCAGGCACTCTGTCCACGAGTGACCGTGAGAGACTCTTCGTCACCGGGGTTAATGGCCCGCTAATGGCCCAGTGACCAAGCTCTGGCCTGCCTGATTATCCTGTCCTTCTCCTCCCCCTTCTTTTCGCGGGGCCACACCGGTCCTCGGCGGATACGCAAGGATTGCTATAGGGCCCCCTCGCGGGACGCCCGGCGTCGGCTGTCCCTGGTTAGCCCGAAGTTCCCCCAGGCTCGTAAGGCCCATCATGTCTGCCGTGGTCATAGAGCTCCAGGTGCCGGACTCACATGTCTACGACATATGCGTCGACGTTTTCCTGGTGAACAGGGGTGTCAGCTCATCCAGGGAGAACTACGGGTTAGGGGGACGCATCTAGACACTCGAGACGCTGGGGACTCAGCGGGCTGCTGCCACCCTATGGACGGCTCGCATCTCGCGAGTTAACGTTGGGGCATGAGACTCCTGAGTCACCATTTATCCGGCGGGGTTGAATCTCGCCCTGCACCGGGGAACGGAGACCAGTGGGCGACTCTAGCGAGGCCGTATACGCCGTGTGCGCCGGGTTTGTACCGAATATGTATCTTTTGCGTAGCGGTGATCTGAACCCTTCGGGCACCAATCGGATCATTTCTCCGCTGCCGAGTTGGTCGTGCGTCCCGGCCATGCCGAGACAGTCGGCGGCGCGCTCCTGGGACGGCGGACGCGCAACTTCCCGTTCTGCAAACGCCGGAGCGGGGCACATCCGGGCCCGATTTCCCGGCAAAACCCTTCCGGCCACTGGTACTACTCACCAGCGGGACGCAGCGCGCAGCTGATCCGGTTTCCGCGGTCCGCTGCCGCATGTTGGGGGGTGGTCCCCCCGAATCCGTGCCCAATGCACGGTCGTTGTTTCATTTGAGAGGAACCGAATGTCCTTCAAATCAAAGCTAGCGGCCGGAGCCGCTGTCTTCGCGATTGCCGGCGGCACCTTTGGCATAGCCGGCACCCTGAGTGCCAGCGCCGCGACCCCGCCCTGTGGTCACAACTGCGTCGACCTCTACACCCAGAAGTTCGGCCCGGACTTCTTCGTGGACATCTACCGCACGAAAGCCGCGGCGGGCCAGGAAGTCATCCTCTCCCGGGGCAGCAACAGCAACCGCGGCGAGGACTTCACCTACCGTTTCGAGGGTACGGTGAAGAGCTTCTACAAGGCCCGTCTCGTGTCCGCGGCGTTCAACAAGACCTACGGCAGGGACCAGGCATTCGAGCTCCAGTACGCGCCGTACGGCGTGAACAGCGGCTTCTGCGTCGGCACGCTGCCGGGCAATGCACGGGCTGGTTACAAGATCCGGCTGGAGCGGTGCGGCGCTGGTGCCAGCACCGTCTGGGCCATCGACACCGCGGACCGCGTCGGTAACTACGCGCCGTTGATCAACGGCAGTGACACCAACACCTCCGACCCGCTTGTGCTGACCTACCCGGCCGGTTACCCGACCGACATGCCGCCTCCGTGGCTGAACGTCCAGCCGCTGCACACCTTCAGCAACGGCAGCGTGTTCGACAACCAGGAATGGAGCGCGAAGCTCGGCGTCCTCAATTAACGGGCGCTGACCAGCTGAAACGCCGTGCTGAGCTGCAGCGTACCCTGACCGGCCGCAACCAGGCGGCCGGTCAGGCCGCCCGGCACAACCCACAGGCCCCACCCGCCGCCGCCTGGCACTCTCCAGGAAACCTAGCGACGAGCAACCACTAACTGAGTAATAACCATAGTGAATGCGCGCCCGGACTTCCGTGAATCCTGGCTTATTTATCTACACAGGTCACAACTAACTTTCGCCACTCAGTGCTATCGCAGAATTGCCTTACAAGCGAGAGGTCATCGGTTCAAACCCCAGAGGGGGACGGTGCAGCAACAACCGCACCGGAGTTATTGTCAAGACCTGTGGATCAAGATCTTTTAGGCTGCGTCTTCCTGACCCTTCTCGCCGGGTCGCTCGACGAGTTTTCCGTTGATGAAGGTCGCTCCGGCGCGGACCAGGGCGACGAGGTGGGGGGCGTTGACGGCGCGCCAGCGCTCTTGCGCTGACTCGATGAGCTTGAACGCCATCGCCAGCCCGGCGGCCCGCGAGCCAGGTCCCTTGGTGATCTTGGTCCAGTGCCTGACGGTGGCGAACGTTGACTCGATCGGGTTTGCCGTGCGCGCCGGTGCTCAGCGTCACCGAGGTCTACCAGCTAGCCGACGCCATAGCGCCGCGCTATCGGGCGCTCGTGCTGCTCGCCACGTTCGGCAACGTGCGCTGGGGTGATCTGGCCGGGCTGCGGCGGCGGAACCTCGACCTCGACGGCCGGTCCGTGCGGATTGTCGAGACGGTCTACGAGTTCGGACAGCTCGTCAAGGGCACCCCCAAGTCCAAGGCCAGCGTTCGCAAGATCCCGCTCCCGGAGCTGATCATCCCCGACCTGTGGACACACGTAGAGAGGTACGCGGCGCCGGGCCCGGACGGGTTCGTGTTCGTCGGCGTCAGGGGCGGCCAGCTTCGCCGGAGCAACTTCTCGAAGACGTGGGCCAAGGCGCTAGCCAAGGCTGGCCTGCGCGCAGAGCTGCACGCTAATTGCACGGCGGCCCGGACAAGGCCCAGTGCTCGCCGCGCTGGTGTGCCTGGCCCACGATGACCGGCCGCTGTTCCTCACCGACGCCACCCGGCTGCTGTTCTGCCAGCTCTCGCCGGCCTCCCGCCGGCTGCCCGGCGTCCCCGGCACCGCCAGCGGCGAGCAGGCGTTCCTGGCCGCCTACCGCCGGGTCCGCTACTGCTTCGGCGCCATCTGCCCGGTCATGGACCCCTCGCCGTTGCCGAAAACCGGCGGCTGACCGGGCCCGACCTCACCGCCCGCGCCAGGAAGATGACCCCCGGCCAGGCCGAAGCGGCCCGCGGCCGGCCCGAAGCGTTCATCAACTCCCTGACCGACGCCAGTATCAGCGTCCTGACCAGCGAAGAACGCGCGGCGTTCGACGGCTGCACCGGGCTGGACGCCACCCCCGTCCCGCTGTTGTCCCGCGGCCCGTCCAAGCGCACCGGGCTGTGCGCCAGCGACCCCGACGGCGGCTGGTACGTCCGCGAAGGCGACCACCGCGAACGCGAAGACGACAAGGGAAAGCCGCTGCGGAAGATCACCTGGGCGCTGGAAGCCACCATCGCCACCACGCCCGGCCGCCCGGCGCGCCGCCTGCGCATCCCGATCCCGCCATCGGCCTGGCACTAGCCCGGCCCGGCGAAGACCCCGGCGGCACCGGCGCCCGGGTCCTGACCTCCGTGGCCGCCCGCGGCCACAAGACCGGGTGGCCCGGCTCCGGCCGCGCCTATACCCAGGCCCTGCCCGAGCGGTTCCACCTCCCCGCCCGCGCGCTGGGCTACCAGCCGGTCATGGACTACCGCGCCGGCCAGCCCGGCATCCAGGCCAGCACCGGCGGAGCCATCCTGGTGGAGGGAACCTGGTACTGCCCCGCCCTGCCCGAGCCGCTGATCACCGCCACCACCCGGCTGCGCGACCACGCCATCCCCCGCGACCTGTACGGCCAGCAGATCACCGCCCGCTGCCCCTGCCAGCTCAAGCACAAAGACGGTCCCGGCACTGACGGATACCAGCGGCTGACCTGCCCCGCCCTCGGCCGCCACCCGGCGCTCATGTGCCCCCTCCGCGCCGGCTCGCTGTCACCGCGCGACGGGCGCGCCAAGGCACTCCAGCCACCGGCCGAACCGCCGCGGATCTGCCGCCAGACCGCGATCACCATCCCGCCGGACATCGGTGCCCGCTACCGCCAGGACCTGCCCTACGCCAGCCCCGCCTGACACGCCCGGTACGCCACGCTGCGCAATACCATCGAGGGCCTCAACGGCTACCCCAAAGACCCAGCCCACCAGGCCCTCGCCCAGCCCGGCCGCCGCCGCGTCCGCGGCATCGCCGCCCAGTCCCTGTTCACCGCGCTGCTGCTGGCCGCCGCCAGCATCCGCAAGATCCGCGCCCGGCGGGCACTGACCGCCGACGGCAAGACCGCCATCGCCCGCCGGGCGCGGCGGCGCCGGGCCAGCCTCCCCGGCCACCTTCCCGACGGCTGACACCCGCCCAGCAGCCACGCCACCGCGATCACCGCCAGGAAGCTGCCGGAACGCGATCAGCGCCGGTGTCAGACCCCGGCGCCATCCTAAAAAAAACAGGTCACCGCCAAGAGTTCTGTCGGTACGAGACCGGCAGTTCTGTCGGTAACCCTGAGAGCGGGTGACGGGAATCGAACCCGCACTATCAGCTTGGGAAGTCACTGCCGGTGCCCGTTGATCACCTGCGGGGACGCTGACCTGCGGCCGAGCGGTGGCGTTCCCGTGAGTGCCCACGAGTCACCGTGATCGTCCGTCGCTACGGGCACGCAACGGGCACGAAGAAGCGAACGGAGCGGGGGCTTGAGCTGCGGTCACGTGCTACACGTCGAAGCTCCGGTATATCTCGCGGCGGTGTCCCACGGCGGCGATGATGACGACACGGGTGTGATCATCCACGGTATAGATCACGCGGTAGTCTCCCGAGCGCACACGCAGATAGGGCCGATGACCTGTCAGGGGCCGGAAACCGGGAGGACGCGGATCGGTGGCCAGGCCGTCAATGACCTGAGCCACCGCTTTACGTACCGGCGGGTCGAGCTGCCGCAGCGAGCGGCGGGCACGCGGCCGGACATCGATTGTGTAGGCGGCGGCCATGTCCTGCGGCCCTACAGATCAAGCTCTCCCTTGACCTGCTCCCAGGGGATCGACTCGCCGGGCTCGTCCATCGCGGCGTCCGCCTCGGCGGCATCCTCGGCGTCCTCAGCAGCGCGAAGAGCGTCAAGGACGGATTCGGGGACGATGGCGGCCACCCGCTCACCGTGGACGGTGAGATGGGTGATAACGCCGCGGCGAGCCAGCTCGACGGCCTGCTCGACGGCGGGGCTGCTGACCGGGAGGTCATGCGCGGGCTCGCTCATGCCAGCAAGTGTAGACACCAGCGTAAGAAGAAGTTGTCAAGCGGTACGGGGCGAGTCTTGCGTTGATGGTGGTGACGGTTCGCGGCCTTGGGGTTCTTACTACGGGTGACGCCGGCGTCGCGTACGCGTGGTACGGGAGCGCGAGTGAGCGCATGATGAAGTCCAGCAGCGGCGTGATGATCGCCGTGCCGCGGTTGCGGGGCCGCCCGTCACCTGGGTCTTCTCGCTCTACGTAGTGCAAGCGGGCTCGGCCTGCCCGCGGCGTGGCGGGCAGGCCTGCTCCTACAGCGTTCAACCGGGCTGGTGAGAAGCTCCAGGCGACCGGGGGAGAGCTGCCCAGGGTGTCGTACGGGGTGGTCCCCGACGCCGGGACGGGCTCGCTCTCCCCCTCGTCAGGGAGGAAGGTCTTCGGGGCGCCGATGCTGGATCGAGGCGGTATCGCTGGTCAGGCAGCCTCCGCCGGGCGGGGGGCGTGCTGGCGGGCGGTCTCGCCGGCGGCGACGGCAGCATCCCAGCTGGTGCCGTGGACGATCATGGAGTAGATCCAGCGCAGCAGCGAGGCGGCGCAGGCGACACGGGCCTTGGCGCGCCGCGCCCGTGCTGCGGCGGCCGCCGCGCTGGCCTGCCGGGTGCCGGCGGCGGCGTGCTCTGCGGGGTCGCCGGCGGCCTGGGTCATCGCCTGGTACTTGGCGGCCATCACGGGGTTGAACTGGAGCATCGGCCATACCATGCGCCAGACGGCCAGCCGCAGGCCCGGCCGTCCCCGGCGGGAGATGTGCGCCTCGCCCAGGAAGGTGCCGGACGCGTTGTCAGAGGGGGACAGCCCGGCGTGCTTGACCAGCGAGGATGAGCTGTCATACCGGTGCGGGTCACCGGTCTCGGCCAGGATCGCCGCCGCGCCGACCGCAGTCAAGGCGGGAATGCCCGCCAGCCGGGACAGGCCGAGCTCGTCGAGCACGGCCGCCATGTCAGCCTCCACGGCGCGCAGCTGGGCGCGGGTGCGCTGCAGGTCGCCCAGCTCGTCAGCGACCCGGCGCAGTAGCCCGCGCCGGGACCAGGCGACTACTCCCTCGGTGTCGGTCAGCGCGGCGAAGATCCGGCGGCAGATCGGGCCCCAGGCCTTGCAGGCGCCCCAGTCACCGGCCGCGCCGCGGACCAGGGCGGTGAACGCCTCCTCGCCCATCTCGGCCAGCCTGCCCGGCTGCCCGCCGCACCGGCTGGTGACCACCTGCAGGGCCGCCAGCCAGGTCCTGGACAGCAGCGGCTGGGCGCACGTCTCCATCACGGCAGGCCACGCGACGGACAAGAAGTCCTGGATCCGGTGCGCCGACGCGGTCGCTGCGGTGACCAGCTGCGCCCGGCGCCGGCCCAGCTGCCGCAGGTGCGCCCACGTCTCATCGAGCTCCTCCGGGATATAACAGTGCAGCTCGACCGCCAGCCGGGCGATCATCACGCAATCGGACTCATCAGTCTTGTGTGTCGTATAGTCCTGCTGCTCACGGGCAATATGGGACATCAGCGGCTGGATGCACACCAGCGGCAGGCCCCGCTCCGCGCACAGCCGCTGCACCTGCATCCAGCGCGGCCCGGTCGGCTCGCACGCCACCGTCACGTGCACGAACCCCTTCGCCCGCGCCTGCCCAGCTGCCCAGTCCAGTGCCTCACCCAGCCGGAACGCCTTCACCCGTACCGTCTTCCGCGCGATCACCCGGACATCATGATCGATCACCGCGATCGCCTGCTTATCCTCGGCCAGATCGATCCCGATCACCGCGCCGTCACGCGGCAGCAGCCCACGCAGCCGCTCCCGCCGGGCGTTCCGCCTCCGGTCACCCCGCGTCATGCCGCTGCCGCTACCCTTACCCACAGAACGTCCTCCTCGCTGCGTTTGGGACACCAAGCCCGTACTACCGCACCAGGAGGACGTTCCTGCATCAGCCACATCCCCGCTCCACAACGGCCTCTAGCGCGTTGTCCTATTACTACGCCGTACCAGTCAAGCCACGCCAAGGCACCGGCTGGGAAGCGCCGGAGGCCACCTCAGGCGCGTTATGTGGGTTGATCTACGGTGCGGCGAGGCAGGCCCGCATGAGGGTATGGGCGGCGATGGTCGCGGCTGTCCGGGCGAGCAGGCCCCAGAAGGTATGCGCGCCGTGGCGGGCCAGCTCCATCTGGTCGGTGATCTCCTTGAAGGTGGTCTCGATGCGGTTGCGCCACTGGGCGATGACCTTCTGCAGGATCGCCGGCATGGTCTTGCGCTGGTCCCTGGTGGGCGGGACCAGCACTGCGGTGCCGCGGGCAGCCTGGGACGCGGCGAACGCCTTGCCGTTGAACCCCTTGTCCGCGAGCAGGTCGCGGGGCGGCGGCCCGGCTTCCAGCAGGTCGGTGCCCACGTCACGCTCGCTGACGGCGGCGGGCACGATGCTCCAGGCCCGCACGATGCGGCTGCCCAGGTCGGTCTTGGCCGCCAGGCGGAAGCCGTAGAACCACTCGGCGTGCGCGGCGTCGCGGCCGAACCGGGCATGCAGGCCATTGGGGCCGGTCCAGCCGTCGGGGCCGCGGACCCGGGAGGCGTGCTTGACCGGCAGCGCGCTGGTGTCGATCTGCTGGCAGTCGTCTTCGGGCAGGCGGGCCGCCAGCGCCGCGCGGAACTGCTCGAACGCGCCCCACAGCCAGCGGGCCCGCCGGTTGAGCTCGCTTTGGTGCGGCAGTACCGGGAACAGGTGCGCCCAGTCGCGGGCCACCTCGGCGAGGAACCCGGCCTCGCTGCGGCGGCCCAGCAGCACGCGCACCTGGGTGATCGCCAGGATCTCCGCGTCGGAGCAGCCGGGCGCCGGCCCGGGCCGCGCCGGGATGACGATGGCCCTGGCCTTGATCGCATCATCGATCAGCACGTAGACGTAGACGAACAGGTCTTCGGTTGGCAGCATGGGGGTGGCCTCTGCGGGACAAGGGTTTCAGCTACCACTTGTCTGCCGCAGGGGCCATCTCATGATCAACGCGACGCGCCGTGATCAACCCACATAACTCGCCTCAGGGAGGAATAAGTTGACTGGGTGATTCATACCCTGAGCTCGGCTCCCATCGATGAGAGCGGGTGACGGGAATCGAACCCGCACTATCAGCTTGGGAAGCTGACGTTCTACCATTGAACTACACCCGCGTGACGCGCACTGGATGGGTTGCCTCCGTGCGGAGAGCACCGGCCAATGCCGTTGTTCGCTCAGACATCGTACCGGACCCGATAGGTTGCGAGCGTGCTGCTCTCCGATCGCGACATCAGGAAAGAGATCGAGTCCGGGCGGGTGAAGCTTGACCCGTACGCCCCGGAACTGATCCAGCCGTCCAGTATCGACGTACGCATGGACCGGTACTTCCGGGTCTTCGAGAACCATCGCTACCCGCACATCGATCCAGCCGTCGAACAGCCCGACCTGACGCGGCTCGTCGAAACGGCAGATGATGATCCGTTCGTCCTGCACCCCGGCGAGTTCGTGCTGGCTTCCACCTTCGAGGTGGTGACCCTGCCGGACGACCTAGCAGGGCGTCTGGAGGGCAAGAGCTCACTTGGCCGGCTCGGCCTGCTCACCCACTCCACCGCGGGCTGGATCGACCCGGGCTTTTCTGGCCATGTGACGCTGGAACTCTCGAACGTCGCCACCCTGCCCATCAAGTTGTGGCCCGGCATGAAGATCGGCCAGCTCTGCCTGTTCCGGACGAGTTCCCCGGCTGAGCACCCGTACGGCTCAGCCGTCTACGGCTCCCGCTATCAGGACCAGCGCGGCCCAACCCCATCCCGGTCTTACCAGGACTTCTACCGCGCGAAGGTATGACCGGAGGCCGAAGGACCGTAACTATTCGGAAGTCCTGTGGTCCGGTTCGCGTTTGCCCTGGTAGACGCGGTCCAGCGCTCCGGCAGCGCGTACGGGATGACCTGTACAGTCAAGATGGAGCTTTCCGTTTTCACGGCAAGCTGCTCATTCATCACTTCTGGCGTGCCGATGACGCGATGCAGCACCGCCTCATCCAGTACTACATGAAAAGCTCTTGAGCCGGGCCAGACCCGATTACTGTGCCGTCTTGTCCTTTCCTCGGCTCTCTGATCGATGACTTCTGAGCTGATTTTCGGGACACTTGCCTCTTGCACGGCACGAGCGTAAGCGGCAGTCTGCAAAAGGCCTGGCAGCACCGCCGAATCAAAGTCTTTGATCGAAACAGCGTCCACCTCGAGGCCAATGTAGGTCGCATAGGGCAAGTCGTACTGCTGCCACCAGCCCTGCTGCTTTCCTTCCCGGGCGAGGTTCATCATGCGGTCCCGCCCGGCCTCATCCGTCACACCGTACAAATCGCAGAGACCTCTGACCCGATTCCATGAGTAAGCCGGTGACACGCTCGTGTAAATGCCGATAGGTGCCGCTCTGGCCTGGGATGATGATCGCTGCCAAGTGATGACCAGCCCAGCGGAGAGGACACCTATCTGGTGAGCAGGATACGTGCTGGTGGCAAGCGGCGTCAGCAGGTGCGGGCCGGCGCGCCGGATGCGGCGCTGACGCCGAACGCGGGGATGGCCGCGATCAGCGAGTTGTGTGACCGGCTGGACGTGACCGGGGCGCTGGATGCGGCGGTCGGCCCGATCAAGCAGCGGGATCGCGGGTTCGGGGCCGGGGAGCTGCTGGCCGGGCTCGCGGCGGCGCAGCTGGCCGGGGAGGACTTCCTGGCCGGGCTGGACCGCCAGCGCGGTGATGCGGCGGGCCAGCTGATCACCCCGGTGCCGGGGCTGGCGTCCACGACCGCGGCGGGCCTGGCCCGGCGGATCACTCCCGCCCAGTGGACAGCGGTTGAGCGTGGCCTGGCGGCGGTGACCGGGCGGATGCTGGACCTGCTGCCCGCGGAGCGGGCCGCGGCGCTGGCCGGCGGCCCGGTCACGATCGACCTGGACACCACCGACGTGGAGGTCTACGGCCGGAAGAAGCGCGGCGTGGCGTATAACCATCAGGGCCAGCGGGTGGGCCGGCCGCACGTGGCGGCCTGGGCCGAAGCCGAGATCGTGCTGGCCGCCGACTTGGGCGACGGCACCGATGACCCGCGCGCGACCGCGCCGGATCTGCTGCGCCGTGCGCTGGCCGCCCTGCCCGCGGCGGCGCGGGCTTCGGGCCGGGTGGCGATGCGCGCCGACGCCGGCTACTTCGCCGGGCAGCTGGCCCGCGCCGCCCACGACGCGAAGATCGCGTTCGCGATCGGCGCCAAGCGGATCGCGCCGTTGTGGCGGCTGCTGGCCGGGATCGCCGAGGACGACTGGCATGACGCCATTGACATGGACGGCGCGCAGGTCGCCGTCGCGGAGTACTGCCCGGACTGGTGGCCGGCCAGCACCCGGCTGCTGATCCGCCGGGTCCTGCTGGATCCGGAGCAGGTCTCCGCCGACCCCCGGTCCCGCCGCCGCCGCACCCTGCGCCCGGACCAGCGGGCCCTGCCGTTGCCTGAGCTGGCCGGTGCCGGGGCGATCTACGCTTACTCGTTCATCGTGACCAACCTGGACGTGACTGCCCCGGCCAAGGCGATAGCGGTGGAGCACTGGTACCGGCACCGCACCACGGTGGAGAACATCTTCCGCGACAGCAAGCTCGGCGCCGCCTTGCGGCACCTCCCCTCCGGATACCCCCAGGTCAACCTGGCCTGGATGTGGGGCGCGCTGCTCGCCGCGACCATGGCCGCCTGGCTGCACCAGCTCACCGCCATCACCGCCGGCGAGGACATCCTGGCCGGTCACGGCGTGCGCGGCGGCAAGGCCATGATCGCCACCCTGCGCTGGCGGCTGATCGCCGTCCCCGGCCGGCTGGTCCGCCACGCCCGCCACCTGATCCTGCGGCTGCCGCCCGGCCACAGCCTGCTCCCTGAGGTCCTGGCCCGGCTGCGGGAACTTCCCATCCCCGCCTGACCTGCACACCCTGAGCCCCGGCTCCCCGTCCTTATCCACGGCCTGCCAGCCCGACCCGAAGAAAGGCCCGCAGATCGCGAACCCGGCGCGGCTCCCGGGCCATTAGCATGCCCGCTACCGGGAATCCTGGCACACCAAGATCATTTAGGGGCAGGAATCAGCTCACAGCGCTATTCGCGGAATCGGGTCTGACATCGCGCGGCGTGGCGGCGCGATGGCCGGTCCCGATTCGGCTGATCTTGCTCGGTGAGCACAGCAGGTGGTCCGTGACCTGCCGGACGGACATCCCCTTCTCCTCGCGCAGCCTTCGCAGAAGCGCACCGAGCTCGCGCCGGCGGACGGCGGGGCTGCCCTCGGCCACTGTGATCGCTTCCCTTCACAAGAGCCTCAGCGATGAGCACGAACTGCCTATGGGATGAAACCAGCCATTGGGGTGTGCCAGGCGTGTGGTGCCTTTGGCATTTGAGTTTGGCACTTGCCAAAGCTCAATACCAAGGGGAACATGAAATCAGACGCAATGGAGTACCTCCTACCTACGCGACCCGCCGACAACGGGGTCGTCAGTGACCCACGAGGTCACTGCCCAGAGCATCGCGGGCCATCGGGCCATCTGCGGCGAACTTTGCCGCGACCTATCCCCCGATCATGCGGCAGAGGAGAGGAGGCACTGCGATCTCATGAACCAGCCCAGATCGCGCCAGCCGCTGCTGTGCTCGAGTGCGCGCGGCGACCAACGCCGAAAACCACCCCAGTTGCCCTGGTGCGCAGTGGACTGCCACCACCTGCCCCGGCAACGCAGTTGGGCCGACGCTGCCACGTCGACCCAACTTGACACCATCCCAGCCCATGCAAGAGCCAAAGGTGCTAGTGCTTGGTCCAAGACCAGCAATCACCCCGGTAAAGACAAGCCCCGTATCGTAACCGGCGGTTACCAGGGAGTATCCACTCCCGTCGCCGCCGCGACTTGGGGTCATACCGGCACAATAATGCTGGTCCGCGCCGCCTACGCGAGCGCGCGCGGCACGCTCACGGGCCTGCTCACCCTGGGGGCGGCGGTGCGTGCGGGCGGCCTGACAGACCTCCTTCAGCGGTTCGGCGACCTTATGTTCGCCGCCAGCGACCAGGAGGCCCGGTGGCGCGGCTGGAGCATTGAGCGGCGCCAGGCCGGCCTGAGCCGGGCATACCGCGACCCGATGTTCGACCGGCTGGTCCGGTGCCCGCATTGCCGGGGCGCCGGAACCACCGCGGCCGACTCCCTGTGCGCGCCATGCTCAGGGACCGGCTGCCTGGTCCTCGATCACCCGCCGATCGCTTACGACGGGTAGGGCGTCATGGCTGGGGGACGCCCTCGCCAGCCGAACGATCCGAGCGTGCTCGCCAGCGTCGAAATGGCGCTGAGTCCGGTACGGCACCCGAACCCGATCGTCGTCGCGTGGCGCTGGCGCTACGAACTCGCGCTCACGCTGGCGGCTGCCACGTTCGCGACCGTTCAGGCTCTCGGCGTTATATGGCTGGTGGCCACCGTAGTGGCATTCGCCGTGATGCCCGCTCTCTGGCCGCGCGGGCGCAGGGTGCTCATTACCCGCGCCTGGTGCATCATCACACCGCACCGGCTCCGCACCGGCTGCTGGTCAGGAAGTCGTCGGCTTTCCCTCGCCGGCCGAGGTGACGTCCCCGGCGGGGGCGCCGTCGACGCCCGTTTCCGGCGCGCCGGCGTCCACGGCCGGCGCGCCGTCCGGCTTGACCGAACGGGCCAGCAACTGGGCCACATCGATGACTTCGAGGCTCTCCTTGGCCTCCCCGGACCCCTTCTTGGCGGCCACCGCGTCGCCAAGCATGACCAGGCAGTAGGGGCACGAAGTAGAGACTGTGTCCGGGTCCAGGGCCAGCGCCTCCTCGATGCGTTCGGTATTGATCCGCTTGCCGATGCGCTCTTCCATCCACATCCGCGCGCCACCGGCACCGCAGCAGAACCCGCGTTCCTTGCAGCGGTGCATCTCGGTCGCCTCCGTACCGGGCACCTTATTGATAATTTCGCGCGGCGGCGTGTACACCTTGTTGTGCCGGCCGAGGAAGCACGGGTCGTGGTAGGTGATCTTCTCCTCGATCGCGGTGACCGGCTTCAGCCTGCCCGTCTCCACCAGCCGGGACAGCAGCTGGGTGTGGTGGATCACCTCGTAGTTCCCGCCGAGCTGCGGGTACTCGTTCGCGATCGTGTTGAAGCAGTGCGGGCAGGACGCGACAATCGTCTTCCCCGGCGCCGTCAGGCCGGCCTCGTTCAGCGTCTCGACGTTCTGCTGGGCGAGCATGGAGTACACGAACTCGTTGCCCATCCGCCGCGCGGGGTCCCCGGTGCACGTCTCGGCGGGGCCGAGCACCGCGAACTTCACCCCGGCCGTGTGCAGCAGCCCGGCGATCGCCTTGGTGGTCTTCTTGGCGCGGTCCTCCAGCGCGCCCGCGCAGCCGACCCAGAACAGGTACTCGATGTCATCGGCGATGGCGCCGTCGACGACCGGGATCTCGAAGTCGCACTCGGTGATCCAGTCGGCCCGCTTGGCCGCTCCCATCCCCCACGGGTTGCCCTTGTTCTCCAGGTTCTTCAGCAGGGTGGACGCCTCGGCCGGGAACGCCGACTCGATCAGCACCTGGTGCCGCCGCATGCCGTCGATGTGGTCGATGTGCTCGATGTCAACAGGGCATTCCTCGACACACGCCCCGCAGTTGGTACAGGACCAGATGACATCCGGGTCGATCACGCCGTTGGCAGCCGCATCTCCCACCAGTGGCCGTTCGGCTTCGGCCAGGACGGACGCGGGCAGCTTGGCCCGTTCCTCATCCGAGCTGGCCAGCAGGTACGGTGCCTTCGCGAACGCGTGGTCGCGCAGGTCCAAGATGACCTGCTTGGGCGACAGCGGCTTGCCGGTCGCCCACGCCGGGCACTGGGACTGGCAGCGCCCGCACTCGGTGCAGGTCGCCATGTCCAGCAGGCCCTTCCAGGTGAAGTCCTCGATCTTCCCCCGGCCGAACACGTCGGTGTCCGGGTCCGCCTCCTCGAAATCGAGCACCTTGCCGCCCGAGCGCATGGGCTCCAGCGCGCCGAGCGAGTTCGGGCGGCGGGAGAACAGGACGTTCAGCGGGGCCAGCACGATGTGCAGGTGCTTGGAATAGGTGACGAACACCCCGAACCCCAGGATCACCGCGAGCTGGGCCAGGATGAACACCGCCTCCAGCACGGTGTTGACGCCGGAGCCGAGCGGCGCGAGCCAGTGCCCGACGATCTGCGAGGCGAACGCGCCGTGCGGGTAGGGGAACACGCCGCTGTTGATCTGCGCCCCCCGGTAGAGCAGCAGCGTCGCCACCACCAGGAAGATCAGGCCCAGCACCAGCCACGCCGCGCCGGTGTGCGACCCGGCGAACCGGGACGCCCGCCCCTCCCGCTTGGGGTCGTTGCGCAGCCGGATCACCGCGAACGTGATCAAGCCGGCCAGCACCAGCACCGCGAACAGGTCCTCCACGAACCCCAGCGCGAAGGAGTGGCCGATACCGGGGATCGCGAACGTCCGGGAGAACAGGTCACCATAGGCCTCGATGATCGTGAAGAACAAGATTATGAAACCCCAGAAGGTGAAGAAGTGCGCCAGGCCGGGCACGGACCACTTCAGCAGCTTCCGCTGACCGAATACCTCCGTCGCCTGGACCTCGACATCGCGTCCCACGTGCGAGCGGACCGCCTCGATCCGTTCCGGCGCGGGCTGCCCGGCCAGGCCGAGCCGGCCCAGGTACCACAGCCGGCGCCCGGCGATCGCGGCCGCCGCCACGGTCAACAGCAGGCCAAGGACGATTCTCAGGGCCACGGGGGACCTCCTCCTGCAGCGTCGGCTGCCAGCGTACGCCGCCGGCTTCCGCCTGTTCTCGCACGCCTCACCGCGTGCCGCCCTATGGGCCGGACGTTTGCCGTCCAGCATCCTACCGAGTAGTAACTTTAGCCGGCCAGTACCGCGGCCCGCCCAGCCAGCTCTCCCGGGCCGTAAACAACCATTTATATGCCTTGAGTGTTATGCAAAACACCCCTGCCTCGAGCGCCTGACCTGCGATGACGCCTGCGGCAAGCCGCGTTCTGCATAAGCCTCCTTATATGCATATGCCGAACGGGCCCGGCCACGCGCCTCCCCATCTATGTGCCCAACGGGGCCGACCGCCTATCTATATGCCGAACGGTCTATATGCCGAACGGGCCCGGCCGCGCGTCTCCCCGGCGCTGGCCAGCCCACTCGCGGCGCACCTGGCGAACGTGCGCGAAGGGACCTTTGGTCGCGCCGCTGGCGCCTCCGGGCACGTTGGCCAGGTGGAGCGCCGCGCTGGATGAGCCGGGGGCGGCGCGGCGTTGTGAGAGTAAAGGGCGGCACGCGGGATGCGGGCTCCCGGGCGTACCGCCCGGCGGAGTGGCCGTTGCGCCAGGCGCAGGTACCAGGGGCCGGGCATGCTGCCCACCGGGGAGCCGGAAAAATTTCCGGCGGCGGGGAACAGGACCTACTCTAATAAAGTTGAGTCAAATAGACTCAAGTCAGTTGCCATCGGTGATCGGCCATGGCAACCTTGAGCGCGGAAGACTCAAACCCACACAGACGTTCAACCATAGGGATTGCTCATGGCACGTGCGGTAGGGATTGACCTTGGGACGACCAACTCTGTGGTCGCCGTCCTCGAGGGCGGAGAGCCCACGGTCATCGCTAACGCGGAGGGGTCACGGACCACGCCGTCCGTCGTCGCCTTCGCCAAGAACTCGGAAGTACTCGTCGGCGAGGTCGCCAAGCGCCAGGCCGTGACGAACGTGGACCGGACGATCCGGTCCGTCAAGCGGCAGATGGGTACCGACTGGTCCGTCACCATCGACGGCAAGAAGTTCACCCCCCAGCAGATCAGCGCGTTCGTCCTGCAGAAGCTGAAGAGGGACGCCGAGTCCTACCTCGGCGAGACGATCACGGACGCCGTCATCACGGTCCCGGCATACTTCAGTGACGCGCAGCGGCAGGCGACCAAGGAAGCCGGCCAGATCGCCGGGCTCAACGTGCTCCGGATCATCAACGAGCCGACGTCAGCGGCGCTCGCCTATCACCTGGAGAAGGAGAACGAGGCCACCATCCTGGTGTTCGACCTGGGCGGCGGCACCTTCGACGTCTCTCTGCTCGAGGTGGGCGAGGGCGTGGTCGAGGTCAAGGCGACCAGCGGCGACAACCACCTCGGTGGCGACGACTGGGACCAGCGGATCGTCGACTGGCTGGTCATGGACTTCAAGAACGGCTACGGCATCGACCTGGCCAAGGACAAGATGGCGCTGCAGCGGCTCCGTGAGGCAGCCGAGCGGGCCAAGATCGAGCTGTCCAGCGGGTCCGAGGCCCAGATCAACCTGCCGTACATCTCCCACTCCGACCAGGGTCCGCTGCACCTGGACACGCGGCTGACGCGCGCCGAGTTCCAGCGGATGACCTCCGACCTCCTGGACCGGTGCAAGGGCCCGTTCCAGCAGGTGATCAAGGACGCCGGGATCAGCACCAGCGGTATCAACAACGTCGTGCTCGTCGGCGGCTCCACCCGGATGCCCGCGGTGGTCGACCTGGTCAAGGACCTGACCGGCGGCAAGGAGCCGAACAAGGGCGTCAACCCGGACGAGGTTGTCGCGGTCGGCGCCTGCCTGCAGGCCGGTGTACTCAGGGGCGAGGTCAAGGACGTCCTGCTGCTGGACGTGACCCCGCTGTCGCTGGGCATCGAGACCAAGGGCGGCATCTTCACCAAGCTCATCGAGCGGAACACCACCATCCCGACCAAGCGATCGGAGATCTTCACCACCGCGGACGACAACCAGCCGTCGGTGCAGATCCAGGTGTTCCAGGGTGAGCGCGAGATCGCGGCGTACAACAAGAAGCTCGGCATGTTCGAGCTGACCGGTATCGCCCCGGCGCCCCGCGGCGTGCCGCAGGTCGAGGTCGCCTTCGACATCGACGCCAACGGCATCGTCAACGTGTCCGCCAAGGACCTGGGCACCGGCAAGCAGCAGTCGGTCACCATCTCCGGTGGCTCCGCGCTGGCCAAGGACGACATCGACAAAATGGTTCGCGACGCGGAGCAGTACGCCGAGGAGGACCGCCGGCGCCGCGAGGAGGCCGAGGTCCGCAACCGGGCCGACACCCTCGTCTACAGCACCGAGAAGTTCCTCGCCGACAACACCGACAAGGTGCCGGGCGATGTCCGGACCGAGGTGGAGTCGGCCATCAGCGACCTGAAGAAGGCGCTGGAGGGCGGCGACACCGAGGCCATCCGTGCGGCCAGTGAGAAGGCCTCGCAGGCGAGCCAGAAGATGGGCACCGCGATTTACGCCCAGGCTCAGGCGGCGCAGCAGGCGAGCGCGCAGGAGGGCACGGCCCCCGGCAGCGACGAGACGGGCGCCCCGCAGGGCGACGACGTGGTGGACGCGGAGATCGTCGACGAGGGTCCCTCGGACACGCGTGAAGGCGGAGCTGCTTGATGAATTCACCTGAGGAAATGGGCAACGGGCCGGTGATCCACGACCGCCGGCGCATCGACCCCGTGACCGGGCAGGTGAGAGAGCCGGACAGGCCCCGGGGCAAGCACGCGGCCTCCGCACCGGGCGGTTACGGCCAGGACGAGGACACACGGGCCCAGGGTGGCTTGCGGTACGGGAGTGGCGCGGAGCCGGAAGGCTCCGCGCCCGGCCCCGGGCCGGACGGGCCGGACGGGCCGGACGGGCCCACCGGGCCTGCCGGGCCTGCCGGGGAGGACCGGACGGCCGCGCAGGCCGGGGCCGGTTCCGAGGCGCACGCTGCCCCGGCCGGTGGTACGGACATGAATGAGGAGATGGCAAAACTGAGGGAGCAGCTCGCCGACCGGACGGCCGACCTGCAGCGGATTCAGGCGGAGTACGCGAACTACCGCAAGCGCGTGGACCGGGACCGGACCGCCGTGCGCGAGCTCGCGCTCGCGAACGTGCTGACCGAGCTGCTGCCGGCGCTCGACGCGATCGGCCAGGCCCGGCAGCATGACGAGCTGTCGGGTGGTTTCAAGTCCGTCGCCGAGTCTCTGGAGTCGGCCGCGTCGAAGCTCGGCCTGGTGACCTACGGCGAGACCGGGGAGCCGTTCGACCCGAAGATCCACGAGGCGCTAGCGCACTCCTATTCGCCCGACGTCACCGAGGTCGCCTGCGCGGAGATCTTCCAGCCGGGGTACAAGGTCGGTGACCGGATCCTGCGCCCGGCCCGGGTTCTGGTGGCGGAACCGGCTACCGGCCCGGACGGTGCCGCCGAACCGGGCGCGGACGCCGGGCAGCCGGGCCACCGGGAAGACAACTGACGAGCGGCGAGGGGAGCGATGAGCACACCGGATGAGCACCAAGGATTATCTGGAAAAGGACTACTACAAGGTCCTGGGTGTGCCTAAGACCGCAGGCGCTGACGAGATCAAGCAGTCGTACCGCAAGCTCGCCCGCAAGTATCACCCTGACGCGAACAAGGGCGACCGTAAGGCCGAGGAACGCTTCAAGGAGATTTCCGAGGCCTACAACACCCTGTCGGATGAGAAGCGGCGCAAGGAGTATGACGAGGCGCGCTCGCTCTTCGGCGGCGGCGGTTTCCGGGTCCCGGGCACCGGCGGCCGCCCGGGTACGGCCGGCACCGGAGGCGGCGGCTTCGGCGGTTTTGACCTCGGCGACCTGTTCGGCGGAACCGGCGCCGAATCCAGCGGAGGCCGGATCGGTGACCTACTCGGCGGAGTGTTCGGTAACCGGGGCGGTGGCACGCAGGGCCCGCAGCACCGGCCCCGTCGTGGCGCGGACGTGGAGACCGAAACCACGCTCTCGTTCAGCGAGGCGGTCGACGGCACCACGGTGCCGCTGCACCTGACCGGCGACGGCCCCTGCCCCGTCTGCCACGGCACGGGCGCGCGGGCCGGCACCGTGCCCAAGGTCTGCCCGACCTGTGAGGGCACCGGGCAGGCCAGCCGGAACCTCGGCAGCTTCGCCTTCTCGGAGCCGTGCCCCGCCTGCCGCGGCCGCGGCCTCGTGGTCGAGGACCCGTGCCCGTCGTGCAACGGCAGCGGCCACGCGACGAGCACCCGGACCATGCAGGCGCGGATCCCGGCCGGGGTGGCCGACGGCCAGCGGATCAAGCTCCGGGGCAAGGGAGCTCCGGGCGAGCGCGGCGGCCCCTCCGGCGACCTGTACGTGCGGGTGCACGTCACCCCGCACCCCGTTTTCGGGCGGTCGGGCGGCAACCTGACGGTCACCGTGCCGGTGACCGTCACGGAGGCGGCCCTCGGCTCGGAGATCAAGGTTCCGTCGCACCGCGGTGCGCCGGTAACGGTCCGGATCCCGGCCGGCACGCCCAATGGCCGCACGTTCCGCGTGCGGGGCAAGGGCGTGCGGAGGCCGGACGGGACCTACGGCGACCTGCTCGTCACCGTTGAGCTGATGGTGCCGAAGAACGTAAGCACAAAGGGCCGCAAGGCACTGGAAGACCTACGCGAGGCTACGGCCGGTGAGGACCCGAGGGAGGAACTCCTCCTGCGGGCCAGGGGAGCGTAAGGCCGGCCAGGAAGAAGGAGACACGATGAACAGGGCGAGAAGGAGATGACATGACAAGCCCATACGACATGTCCGACGAGACGCCAGTCTACGTCATCTCCGTCGCCGCCCAGCTCTCCGGACTGCATCCGCAGACGCTGCGGGCCTACGACCGGCTGGGGCTTGTATCGCCCGGCCGGAGCACGGGCCGGGGCCGGCGCTACTCGATGCGGGACGTTCTGGCGCTGCGCGAGGTGCAGCGCCTCTCGCAGGACGATGGAGTCAACCTGTCCGGGATCAAGCGGATCCTGGAGCTGAACGACGAGCTGGACCGATCGCGGCGGCTGATCGCCGAACTGCACAACGAGGTCGCGCAACTCCGGGTGGAGCTGGAATCCACCCGTTCAGTGGCCGCGCGGCTGGCCGACCTGCTCAGGAAGGGCCGGCAAGGCCCCGGGATCGTCCCGGCCCGCAGCGCGCGGGTCGCCATCTGGGAGCCGGTCACCGGATCCGAGCCGGCGTCCGGCGGCCCGGGAGGCCGCGGAGGGCGGACCCGGGCCGCCAATCGCGGCACCGACGACACGGCGGGCGCCGAAACGCACCCGGCCGAGAGCTGAACCGAGCCCAAGAGAACGCAAGAGCGAGAGAACGAGAACAGAGCGTAAGAGCCTAAATGGACGACAAACTCACGAGGAAGAGCCAGGACGCCCTGTCGGCCGCCGTCCGGCGCGCCGCCGCGGACGGCAACCCGCAGGTCGACCCGCTGCACCTGCTCGTCACGCTGATCGCGCAGAACGGGGGCACTGCGGCCCCGCTGCTACGGGCCGCCGGCGCCGACCCGGCGGTCGTGGCCAAGGACGCGGAGACCCGCCTTAGCCGGCTCCCGCGCGCCAACGGGCAGACGCTGAGCGCGCCGGAAACGTCCCGGCCGCTGCTCGCGGTGATCAACACGGCGGTGTCGCGGGCCCGGAAGATGAACGACGAGTACGTCTCGACCGAGCATCTCCTGGTGGGCCTGGCCGCCGACGGCGGCCAGGCCGCCACGCTGCTCCGCGACGCGGGGGCCGCCCCCGAGGCGCTTCTGGAGGCGTTCACGCAAGTGCGCGGGAGCGGCCGGGTGACGACCGAGAATCCGGAGGAGACCTACCAGGCGCTGGAGAAGTACGGTGTCGACCTGACCCAGCAGGCGCGTGCGGGCGACCTGGACCCGGTGATCGGCCGGGACGCCGAGATCCGGCGTGTCATCCAGGTGCTGTCCCGGCGGACCAAGAACAACCCGGTCCTGATCGGCGAGCCGGGCGTCGGCAAGACGGCGGTCGTGGAAGGACTGGCCCAGCGCGTCGTGGCGGGCGACGTGCCCGAGTCACTGCGCGGCAAGCGCCTGATCGCCCTCGACCTCAGCGCGATGGTGGCCGGCGCCAAGTACCGCGGCGAGTTCGAGGAGCGGCTCAAGGCCGTCCTGAACGAGATCAAGCAGAGCGACGGCCAGGTCATCACGTTCATCGACGAGCTGCACACCGTCGTCGGCGCGGGAGCGGCCGAAGGCGCCATGGACGCCGGTAACATGCTCAAGCCAATGCTGGCCCGTGGCGAGCTGCGCATGGTCGGCGCCACCACGCTGGATGAGTTCCGCGAGCGGATCGAGAAGGACCCGGCGCTGGAGCGCAGGTTCCAGCAGGTGTTCGTGGGTGAGCCGTCCGTCGAGGACACGATCGCGATCCTGCGTGGCCTGAAGGGACGCTACGAGGGGCACCACAAGGTGGTGATCTCCGACGCGGCGCTGGTCGCCGCGGCGACGCTGTCCGACCGTTACATTACCGCCCGGTTCCTGCCGGACAAGGCGATCGACCTGATCGACGAGGCCGGATCCCGGCTGCGCATGGAGATCGACTCGCGGCCGGTGGAGATCGACGAGCTGCAGCGGACCGTGGACCGGATGAAGATGGAGGAGCTAGCGCTCGCGCGGGAGTCCGACGCCGCGAGCAAGGACCGGCTGGAGCGCCTGCGCGCTGACCTGGCCGACCGGCAGGAGCAGCTCACCGCGCTCATCGCGCGCTGGGACCAGGAGAAGGCCGGGCTCAACCGGGTCGGCGAGCTGAAGAAGCGCCTGGATGACCTCAAGGGGCAGGCCGAACGGGCCCAGCGGGACGCGGACTTCGAGGCCGCCTCCCGGCTGATGTATGGCGAAATTCCCGCACTGGAGCATGAGCTCGCCGAGGCGACCGCCGCGGCCGCCGCGGATGCGCAAGCCGGTGCCGAGGGGAGCGCCCCCGGTTCCACGGGTGCGATCCCGGCCGAAGCGCCCATGGTCAAGGAAGAGGTCGGCCCGGATGATGTCGCGGACGTCGTCTCGTCGTGGACCGGCATCCCGGCGGGCCGCCTGCTGGAGGGTGAGACGGGCAAGTTGCTCCGTATGGAGGACGAGCTCGGGCACCGGATCATCGGACAGGCCACCGCGGTGCAGGCGGTATCCGACGCGGTCCGCCGGGCGCGGGCCGGCGTCGCCGACCCGGACCGTCCGACGGGATCGTTCCTGTTCCTGGGGCCGACCGGCGTCGGCAAGACGGAGCTGGCCAAGGCGCTGGCCGAGTTCCTGTTCGACGACGAGCGGGCCATGATCCGCATCGACATGAGCGAGTACAGCGAGAAGCACTCGGTCGCCCGGCTGGTCGGCGCGCCGCCCGGCTACGTCGGTTATGAGGAGGGCGGCCAGCTCACCGAGGCCGTGCGGCGCCGGCCGTATTGCGCCATCCTGCTGGACGAGGTGGAGAAGGCGCACCCGGAGGTCTTCGACATCCTGCTGCAGGTGCTCGACGACGGCCGGCTCACCGATGGGCAGGGCCGGACGGTGGACTTCCGCAACACGATCCTGATCCTCACGTCGAACCTGGGCTCGCAGTTCATCGCGGACCCGGCGATGAGCGACGAGGCGGTCAAGCGGGCGGCGGTCATGAACGTCGTCCGGTCCACCTTCAAGCCGGAGTTCCTCAACCGGCTGGATGACGTGATCGTGTTCGATGCCCTCGGCACCGACGAGCTCGGCCGGATCGTCGATCTGCAGGTGGCCCGCCTGGCCCGGCGGCTGGGTGACCGGCGGCTCACGCTGACCGTCACCCCGGCGGCCCGCGAGTGGCTGGCGCTGACCGGCTTCGACCCGGTCTATGGGGCCCGCCCGCTGCGCCGCCTGGTGCAGTCCGCCATCGGGGACCAGCTGGCGCGCGCCCTGCTCTCCGGGGAGATCGCCGACGGCGACCAGGTGGCCGTCGACGTCGATGAGGGCACGGACTCACTCACCATCCGCCCTGCGGAGGAAGTAGCCAGCCAGGCCTGATCGCCTGAACGGACCTAGCTGTCCGCAGTACCCCCGGCAGGCCGGGCCGGCCGGATACGCCGGCCCGCTCCCGCATCGGCGGTCAGCTCGTCGAGCAGCCGGTCATAGTCGTCCTCGGGCATCCCAAGGTCGTTGCGGATCCGGTAACGCAGGCTGAGCAGCAACCGCAGCTCGGCCCGGTCGCCACGCCGTTTGCACTCGTCCGCGCCTGCCGTGGCCCAGTGCAGGGCTCCGTCCATATCACCCTGCTCGGCGAGCAGCTCAGCAATCAGGTCGCAGGTACGCGGATCGCGTTTGCCGTCAGCGCCCTCGCTGTCGAGCTCACGGATCAGCGCCCGACCCTCGTCGCGGCGCCCGAGCGCGAACATCGCCCGAGCCAACGGCGCCCGCGGGTCGGCGAACGTCGCCCCGCCGTCCGCCATGGCGAGCTCGAAGCGCTCGGCGGCTATCGCGGGCTCATCGGCGAGCAACCACTGGTCGCCCGCCCGCATGTACGCCTCAGCCCGGGACATGCTTCCCGCCTGTTCGGCCGTCGCCGCGAGATGGTTCATCCGCAATGCTGCACGTCGGTGATCACCGGTGCGGGCAGCGTCGAATTCGATCTCGTCGAACAGGTCATCGGTCAGGACAACCATGTAGGTGGACGTACCCAGGCCACCCATATCCAACCCTTCGCCAGCACCAGTGCTCAGGCTGTTACCTGCGGCCGCACCAGTGCCGGGGACTGAATCACTCGCCGTGGCCCCGTCCGCTGGTTCCGGCTAACTGATCGATCATCCCGTGGTTCCAGTCAGCGCCGTGAACTCTCCAGGGCGTCCCAGAACCCGCGCTTCAGCGCGTGCCGGACCTCATCGTGAAGCAAGAAATCGATGGGCAGCGCCGAGCCCTGCAGCAAGCGTGCCTCCAGGTCGGACGGCATCCGCGGCTTGCGGGCCAGCACAGCCTCCAGCCATAGCGCGGGCGCCTCACGCGCCACCGACTCGCCGAACTCCTTGCCTTCCTCATGCGCCGACTGCACCGCGTCGGTCAGCGAAACCGGGGCCGACGACGGCAAGCGTCCGGGGGCGGCGGTCGGCCGGGGCCCGCTGCAGGTCCCGTTCTGTGGTGCGACATAGGCTTGCGGGCCCTGCGGGACCGGAGCACCCGGGCCCTGTGAGCCCACCGGGGCCTGCGGGCCCGGCGTGACCGGGGAGCCCTGCGGGGCCTGCGAAGCAGGTGCCCCGTGGGCGCCGGGGCGCGTGGGCGCCCCCTGCGGACCCGGCCGGCCGGGTGAGCCCTGCGGGCCCGGTCCAGCCAGCGCGGGCCCCAGCGGCTGAGCCGGTGACGCGCCGCCCGTACGGCGGAACGGCCCCGGTGACGGGGACATCCCGCCACGGTGCGGGTCGGGCGCTTCCCCGCGGAACTGATCCTGCGCACTGCCTGTCCCGTAGCTGGCTGGCTCCTCGGCGTCCCGGTTGCGCGGGAAGTAGTCGCTGGAGGACGAACGGCCCCGGCTCACCGGCCTCACCGGGCCCGTCGGGCTCACCGGGCCCACCGGGCCGTTCGGCGGCTGCGCCCCCTGGCCCGGCCCAGGCGGGAGGGGCTGGTCACCCGGTGGAAGCGAACGGCCGTGCCCCCCGGCCTCCGCACGGCCGGACAGGTCATCCGCGGCCGTGGGCGTAACCCGGAACGGCATGGACACCGGAGCCCCGAACAGGTCCTGCCGGGGGACCGTCTCCGCCTCGGCGGCGTCATTACGCGCTACCGAGGGGGGCAGCGGCGGCACGCCCGGTTCGCCCGGCGCGCCCCGGCCCCGGTCGGGCAGGCCCCGGTCATCGCGATCGCGCTGACCCGGCTCGGGGGGGCCGAAGCCAGGGCGGTCGAGGTCGGTGTGCATTCCGGTGGAGGTCAGGTCGCCGCGCCGGACATCGGCGCGAGGGGCGTCGCCGCGGACGGGCTCGGAGCGCGAGGGTTCCGGTTCGGCCCGCTCCGGCGCGCCCGGCGCCTCGGGCCGCCCGAATAGCAGCGGCGGGCTCGCCGCAGCGGCAGGATCGTCGCGGGCGGGCGGCTCCGGCTCGTCACGGTACGGCGGCGCGATCGGCTGCGCGGGCCGCTGGTACTCGGCGATCACCGGCGCGGTGTAGATGGACGGCGGCCCGGAGTGGCCGCTTCCCGGGGACAGCGCCTGGTGGGAGCCGTTGCTCCCGTTCGAGTGGCCGTTGGAGACCGACCGGGAGAACATGGCCCGAGCGGGGTACTGCTCGTCCGCGCAAGCGGGCTCAGCCCCGGGAATCAGCTCCACGTATGGGCGCAGGTGCGCGCTGGTGAGCTCCATGATGTCGTCGCACTCCTGCCGGAGTGACCGGGAGATCGTCCAGTTGCCGTCCACGATGACGTGGACGACCGTGACCCGCAGGCCAAGATCCTGGACGTCGGAGAGAACCTGAGCGAGGTCCTCCTCCGCGCTGACCACCACGGCGTCACTGACGGCGTGATTGCGCGCCAGGGCCGTCAGATCACGGTGAATCTCGGTCTGCACGCCTTCGCGGCGGCCCGGGCGCAGCTTGGCCAGGCGCAACTTGATGCCCGGCATGTCCGCGAGCGCGTCATGGCCGGCCGTTCGCCGGCCCTCGACGGTGGCCTCGTACCAGTAGCAGCGCAGCAGCGGGAGGCCGGTGCGGTCGCGGGCCAGGTTGCCGAGAAGCTGCAGCAGTCCGTCGTAATCCCAGCTGACCGACTCTCGCCGGCGCGTCCCGTGGACGGCCATCGCGCCGCCCGCGAGCATGTAACCCGCGTCTACGAACAGCGCGCAACGATCCACGGAACACCGCCCTTCCCTTAGCGCGGGAACTCTTAGAAATCATGACGTCACAGTGGGGGTCGACTGCGATCCCGCGCTCCGGTCATAGCGTAGTGAAGCCAGCCTCCTGCGGTTGCCTTTCCGTGTATTCGCTCCTGCTCAGGCGACGTTTCGTCCCGTGCCCGGCCCGCGCTTGTGACTGCTGTGGCGTGATGGTCACAGTGACTGAAGTGGCACGAGTCAGCGAAATCTCACCGCGCCCGGACCCTTACCCAGAACCGGAACCGCGGTACCAGCGTGCTCAGCGGGCGGCCGATTTATTACTCTGTGTAGTTATATGATTTCATCTTGTCACGAGGAAATCATCGCGCAATCCGCGTCATACCGGAGCACCTTCGCCGTCTGGACAGTGGGAAACCGGCGGGCGGAGGACACCCATGAGGTCAGACGGCATACGGCAGACCAGCGTTCCGGGCGCAGCGCAAGCGGCAGGAGGAAGCCAGGAGCATGAGCTCAAGCGGGGAGACCCATGGAGGCTCCGGGGGGTGTGGCGGCGGCATAGCCTGTCCGCGGGCTGGCTGGCCGAAGATGACTGGTGGACGGCGGCGGTGGACGCCGTGGCCCGGGCCGCGTGCGGCGACGGAAGCCTGCGGCAGGCGTGCGCGACGCTCGGCCGGGCCCGCGCGCAGGCGGGCGTCGGGATCACCGAGGCGATGACCGACGTCGCCGCGCTGTACCGGGTCCTCGGTGAGGGCGCGCCCCCGCTGGACGTGATCACCTCTCTCGCCGAGAGCTGGGCCGACGCGGGCCTCGCCCGCCTGTCGAACGCCACCTGCGAGGACCCGCTGACCGGCCTGGTGTCCTTCGCCTACCTGCGGACGCGTCTGCGCGAGGTGTACCGGGACGCCCAGCAGCGGGGAACACGCCCGCGGGTCACCCACCGGCTCGTGGTGGTCGAACTGCCCCGGCGTCCCGACCCGTGGCGGCGGATATCCCTGGTCATCCTCGTCGGCCACGATCTGCGGGCGGCTTTCCCCGGTGGCGACACGCTGTCGCTGGACCGCCCGGGGCCCGCGATCGCGCTGGTGCGGGTCACCGACGAGCTCGCCTTCCGCGTCACCAGCCTCCGGCGCACGATCCGGGCTGCCCTCGGCACGGAGGAGGTGCGCATGATCAGGCTGCCGCCCCGGCCGGAGAACGCCCAGCGCCTCCTGGACGGGCTGGCCCACTGACGCCGCCGGCGCCCGGCGTCCCGCGGAGGGGACGGGACCCGGCGCCGGCGGCCTGCCCGGCGCTGCGGGTCCCGCGGAGGGGACGGGACCCGCAGCGGACGGCGCGGGATAAGCAGCGGACGGCGCGGGATAACCGGTGCCGCCTACTCGGCCGGCGTCGCGGGGGAGGCTAAGATCCGGCCGTGGGCGACCGGGCTGAACTACTCCTCGCCATCAGGACCGATGCCGTGGTCCGCGGCGACTTCGTGCTGTCGTCGGGGCAGCGGGCAAGCTGGTATGTGGATCTGCGGCGCGTGCTGCTGGCCGGGCGGTTCGCGCCGGTCGCCGGCCGCGTGATGCTGGCGGCCACGGCCGACCTGTCGTACGAGGCGGTGGGCGGTCTCACGATGGGAGCGGATCCGGTCGCGGCCGCGATGATGCACGCGGCCGCGCGCGACGGCCGCATTCTGGACGCCTTCGTGGTCCGCAAGGGCGAGAAGGCGCACGGGCTGCAGCGGCGGATCGAGGGCCCCGACGTCACGGGCCGCCGGGTGCTCGTCGTGGAGGACACCTCGACGACGGGCAGTTCGGTGCTGGCAGCCGTGGAGGCCCTGCAAGAGGCCGGGGCGGAGGTGGCCGGCGTGGCGGTGCTCGTCGATCGCGGCGCCCGGGAGCGCATCACCGGCCTCGGGCTGCCCTACCGCCCCGCGTACATCCAGGCGGACCTGGGCGTGTGAACCCCGGCGACCAGAAGCCGGGCCCGGATAGCAAAGGCCGGATAGCAAAGATCAGAGCGACCCGTACAGGGCGAGTCCTCCCACGACCAGCAGGACGATGAGCACAAAAATGCCGCTGCCGACCGCCACGTAGCGGCCGGTTCCATGAGGGTCTGACTTATGGCGGCCCACGGGGGGAGATTAGCCCCGAAGCCGACAGATGAGTAGCTTTATCCCGGAATCAGCCACGGTCGGCGCCCGTCCGGCCGTTCGCGTCACGGACGGTGCCATTCGGCTGGCCGGTACCGTTGTCCGCCGGGCCGATGCCGCGGTCCGGCGGCGCGGCGGCCACGGCCGGCCCGGCCGCTTCCCGGCGGAACGCGCGCAGCCGGATAACGACGAAGCCGACGATGGCAGCGACCACGAGGACGACGACGATGTAGCCGATGATCGAGACGTCGCGGGCGACGCTGGACCAGGCGCTGCCGACCGCATAGCCGATGGCCGAAAACGCCGACACGTAGACGACCGTACCGAGCAGGCTGAGGACGGCGAACCGGGCCAGCGGCATCTCGATGAGACCCGCGACGATCGAGGTGAAGGCGCGCACGACGGGAATCATCCGGCCCACGGGGACGGCCCAGGCGCCGCGCCCGGCCAGGAACCGTTCGGCCCGGTCCACGTCCGAGCGGGTGATCAGCACGTACCGGCCGACCTTGTCGACCAGCGGACGGCCACCCCAGCGGCCCACGGCAAAGGATGTGCACGACCCGGCGAGCTCGGCCAGCGTCCCGATGACGATCACCGAGACGAGGCTCAGGTGCCCCTGGTAGGCCAGCACGCCCGCGAAGCCGAAGGTGACCTCCGAGGAGATCGGCACACAGCACGCTTCGAGAAATCCGAAGAGGATGAGCGCGCCATAGCCCGCTGAGGTCAGGAAACTCTCCATAGACCTTCAGTTGTACCGTATTCGCGCGGCCCCGGAGCCCCTGGTACCCAAGGCGGCCCGCTTTCGCAATACTGGGAACCTCAAAGGCAATAAGAGAGGCCAGGATCATGCCTATCGCGACTCCGGAGATCTACGCCCAGATGCTCGACCGGGCGAAGCAGCAGGGCTTCGCGTATCCGGCGATCAACGTGACGTCCACCCAGACGCTCAACGCCGCCCTGCGCGGCTTCGCCAGCGCCGAGAGCGACGGGATCGTCCAGATCTCCACGGGAGGTGCCGAGTACCTGTCGGGCTCGGTCAAGGACATGGTCACCGGGGCGAGCGCGCTGGCGGAGTTCGCCCGCACGGTCGCCGCCAAGATCCCGGTCAACATCGCGCTGCACACCGACCACTGTCCCAAAGACAAGCTGGACGGCTACATGCGGCCGCTGATCAAGATCTCCGCCGAACGGGTGGCGCGGGGCCAGGACCCGCTGTTCCAGTCGCACATGTGGGACGGTTCCGCCGTGCCGCTGAAGGAGAACCTCGACATCGCGTCCGAGTTGCTCGATCAGTGCGCCAAGGCCCACATCATCATGGAGATGGAGATCGGCGTGGTCGGCGGCGAGGAGGACGGCGTCGTCGGCGCGATGAACGAGAAGCTGTACACCACGCCGGACGACGCTCTCGCGGTGGCCGAGAAGCTCGGCCTCGGCGAACGCGGCCGGTACATCCTGGCCGCCACGTTCGGCAACGTGCACGGCGTCTACAAGCCAGGCCACGTGAAGCTGCGGCCGTCGGTGCTCAAGGAGATCCAGGAAGCGGTGGGTGCCAAGTACGGCCAGGAGAAGCCGTTCAACCTCGTCTTCCACGGCGGCTCCGGATCGGCGCTGGAGGAGATCCGCGAGGCCATCTCCTACGGGGTGGTCAAGATGAACGTCGACACCGACACCCAGTACGCCTTCACCCGGCCGGTCGCCGGGCACATGATGAGCAAATACGACGGCGTGCTGAAGATAGACGGTGACGTCGGCCGGAAGAAGGACTACGACCCGCGGGCCTGGGGCAAGGCGGGCGAGCAGGGGATGGCCGACCGCGTGGTACGCGCCTGCGAGGACCTGCTGGCCGCGGGCCATCGCATGGCCTGAGCCTGACGGGATAACAGATAACGGATGGAATACAAGGACCTGCTGGCCGGGCCCGGTCTCAGCGCCGGGCCCGCGGCGACCTACCTTCCCGCCCAGCCGGACGCGGACGAGGCGCTCCGGTCCGGGAAGGACCTGGCCGACGTGGCGGCACGCTTCCCGGCGTCGTCCGCGGCCTGGGCCGCCCTCGCCGAGCGGGCGTTCGGCAGCGGCGAAGTTGTCACCGCCTACGCCTACGCCCGGACCGGGTACCACCGCGGGCTCGACCGGCTGCGCCGGGCCGGCTGGCGCGGTAACGGCCCGGTACCCTGGGAACACGAACCCAACCGGGGGTTCCTCCGGTCATTGCACATGCTCGCGGCGTCGGCCGCGGCCATCGGCGAGGACAACGAGGCGGCACGCTGCCGGCAGTTCCTGGCCGACAGCAGCCCCACCGCCGCTAAGGAACTGGCTCTGTTAGCCGGGGGGGCGGCCCCCCGGAACCCCCCGCTGCGCTTCGCGCCCCGCTGCGGTACTCGCCGGCACACCAGCCGCTCACCCGGCCTGACGGCCGGGGTCGCGGCCGGCCGCGCCTGGGGTAGTCTCAATCCGTAAGAGCCCCTGTGAGCGTGCTGTCGTGTCCTGACGACGCAGAGCCGCCAGGGGCTTCGCAGTGCCTTATGCAGAAGGGACAAGCCCCGTGCCGGCCATTGTGCTCGTCGGCGCCCAGTGGGGCGACGAAGGCAAGGGCAAGGCGACCGACCTGCTCGGCGACCGGGTCCATTACGTCGTCAGATATCAGGGCGGAAACAACGCGGGCCACACGGTGGTCATCGGCGAAGAGAGCTACGCCCTGCACATGCTGCCCTCCGGAGTGCTCTCGCCCGACGTGGTACCGGTCATCGGCAACGGTGTCGTGGTCGATCCCCGCGTGCTGCTGGAGGAGATCGACGCCCTTCAGGCTCGCGGGGTGTCCTGCGCCAAGCTGCTGATCTCGGCCAATGCGCACCTGATCATGCCGTACCACCGCGCCCTCGACAAGGTGACGGAACGTTACCTGGGCAGCGCGCGGATCGGCACCACCGGCCGCGGGATCGGCCCCACCTACGGCGACAAGATCGCCCGGGTCGGGATACGCGTCCAGGACCTCTTCGACCCCGGGATCTTCCGCCAGAAGCTGGAACTGGTGCTGCGTGAGAAGAACCAGATGCTGACCAAGGTCTACAACCGCCGCGCCATCGAGCCGGCCGGGATCGCCGACGAATACATCGGCTACGGCGAACGGTTGCAGCCCTACGTCGCGGACACCAGCCTGGTTCTCGGCCGCGCACTGGACGAGGGCCGCGTCGTGCTGCTCGAAGGCGCCCAGGCGACCATGCTGGACGTCGACCACGGCACGTACCCGTTCGTCACCTCTTCCTCGCCGACCGCCGGCGGCGCGTGCGCGGGATCGGGCATCGGCCCTACCCGGATCACGAAGGTCATCGGGATCGCCAAGGCGTACACCACGCGGGTCGGCGCGGGCCCCTTCCCCACCGAACTGACCGGCGAGCAGGGTGAGTGGCTGCGTAAGACCGGCGGTGAATATGGCGTCACGACGGGACGGCCCCGCCGCACCGGCTGGTTTGACACCGTTGTCGCGCGGTACTCGACCCGGGTGAACGGCATCACGGATTACTTCCTCACCAAGCTGGACGTGCTGTCCAGCCTGGACAAGGTGCCCGTATGCGTGGCGTACGAGGTCGACGGGAAACGCTTCGACGAACTGCCCACGACGCAGACCGAGTTCCATCACGCGCGCCCGGTGTATGAGTACCTGGATGGCTGGTGGGAGGACGTCTCTCAGACGCAGTCCTTCGCTGACCTGCCGCCGAACGCGCAGCGCTACGTACGGGCCATCGAGGAAATGATCGGCGCCCCGGTCTGCGCGGTCGGCGTCGGCCCCCGGCGCGACCAGACCCTCCAGATCCGCGACCTGATCTGATGCGGGATCTGCAGCCGGAAATTAGCCGGTAGGCTCGCCGCCGTGCGCGTTCTAGTGATCGGTTCGGGGGGCCGGGAGCACGCCATCGTCCGTGCGCTCGCCCGGGACCCGGCCGTTACCGGCCTGCACGCCGCGCCCGGTAACCCGGGGATCGCGACGCTGGCCGATACCTCGCAGGTCACCGCGTCCGATCCGGCGGACATCGCCGCGCTGTCCCGGAAACTGCCGGCCGACCTGGTGGTGATCGGGCCGGAAGCACCGCTCGTGGCGGGTGCGGCCGACGCGGTGCGCGACACCGGGATCCCATGCTTCGGGCCCGGCGCCGACGCGGCCATGATCGAGGGCTCCAAGACGTTCGCCAAGCAAGTCATGGCCGAGGCCGGCATCCCGACCGCCGCGTCACGCACCTGCGTGACGGCCGCGGAAGCGGACGCGGCCCTGGCGGCGTTCGGGCCGCCGTACGTGGTGAAAGACGACGGCCTGGCGGCCGGCAAGGGCGTGCTGGTCACCACCGATCCGGGCGCCGCGCGTGCGCACGCGCGGTCCGCCGCCAAGGTCGTCATCGAAGAGTTCCTCGACGGCCCCGAGGTGTCGCTGTTCGCGGTCTGCGACGGGACCACCGCCGTGCCACTGCTCCCGGCGCAGGACTTCAAGCGCGCCCACGACGGCGATAACGGCCCGAATACCGGCGGCATGGGAGCCTACACGCCGCTCCCCTGGGCCCCGGCCGGCCTGACCGGCGAGGTTATGGCGACGGTCGTGCAACCCGCGGTCGACACGATGCGCCGCCGCGGCATGCCGTACCGCGGGCTGCTGTACGCGGGCCTCTCCCTCACCGCCGCGGGCATCCGGGTGGTCGAGTTCAACGCCCGCTTCGGCGACCCGGAGACGCAGGTGATCCTGGACCGGCTGGACACGCCCCTGGCCGGCCTGCTGTACGCAGCCGCCACCGGCGACCTCGCCGGTCTGGACGCCCCGCGCTGGCGTCCCGGCGCCGCGGTGACGGTCGTCGTCGCGGCCGAGGGCTACCCGGGGCGTCCCGCCACCGGCGATGCCATCAGCGGCCTGGACCAGGCCGAACGCGTGCCGGGCGGGTACGTCTTGCAGGCCGGCACGACCGCCGGGCCCGATGGCAGGCTCCGGTCGGCCGGCGGCCGGGTACTGGACGTCGTCGGCACGGGCGGAAATATCGAGGCCGCCCGCGTCGCTGCGTACGAGGCGGCGGGCAAGATCCAGATGCGCGGAGCCTGGTGGCGTGGCGACATCGCCGCGGCCGCCGCTCGCGCCGGGGTCCCGGCCGGAGCGGACGTTCCGGCGGCCAGCGGCACCCGCAGGAGAGGCGGAATCGGGTCATGATCAGCCGGTATACGCTTCCTGAGATGGGCCGGGTCTGGAGCGAGGCCCACAGGTACGAGCTCTGGTGCCACGTCGAAACCCTGGTCCTTGAGGCGAACGCCCGGGCCGGGACCGTTCCGGCCGGCAGCGTCGCCCCGGTGCGAGCGGCCCCGCCGCCCACGCCGGAGGCGGTCGCCGAGGTGGAGGCGGTCACCGACCACGACGTGATCGCGTTCCTGACCGCCTGGGCGGACAACACCTCACCGCGCAGCGCCGCCGCCTACGTCCACTACGGGATGACGTCGTCGGACCTGGTGGACACGGCGCTGGCCGTGCAGCTCACCGAGGCGACCGACATCCTGCTGGCCAAGGCCGGCGCCCTGGTGGCCGCGTTGCGTGATCATGCGCTGGCGCACCGCGCCACCCTGCGGCCGGGCCGTACCCACGGGATCCACGCCGAGCCGGATGTATGGGGCCACCGCGTGGCGGACTTCGCCTTCGCGGCGGCGCGCGCCCGGGACCGCATCCGCCGCGCCAGGGACGCCGTGGCGGTCGGCAAGCTGTCCGGCCCGGTCGGCAACTACTCAAATATCGCGCCGGAGGTCGAGGCGGCGGTCATGCCGGCGCTCGGGCTGCGGCCCGCGGACGTTGCCACGCAGGTCGTGATGCGGGACGGGATCGCGGAGTGGGTCAGCGCGCTCGCCCTGGCCGCCACGGTGTGCGAGGCGGTGGCGCTGGAGGTGCGGCACGGCCAGCGCACCGAGGTGCGCGAGCTGTCCGAGCCCTTCGGCCGGGGCCAGAAGGGCTCCTCGGCGATGCCGCATAAGAAGAACCCGATCCGCTCCGAGCGGATCTGCGGGCTGGCGCGGGTGGTGCGCGGCTACATCACGCCGGTAATGGAAGGCGTGCCGCTCTGGCACGAGCGCGACATCTCGCACTCCAGCGTGGAACGGGTCACGCTGCCCGACGCGGCGATCACGGTGGACTACCTGCTGCACCTCACCACCGGGCTCGTTAACGGCCTGGTCATCGACGCCAAGCGGATGCGGGCCAACCTGGACGCCACCGGCGGCCTCATCTATTCTTCGGCGGCGCTGCTCGAGCTGATCGCCTCCGGCATGGCCCGCGAGGACGCCTACGCGCTGGTCCAGGCGGCGGCGATGGAGACCTGGAACGCGGGTGTCCCGTTCCGGGATGCGCTGCGCAAGGAGGCCGCCGCCCGCGGGCGGTCGATCGACGAGGCCCTGCTGGACGAAGCATGCCGCCCCGAACGTTACGTGGCGCGCCTGGGACCGGTTTTCTCCAGACTGGAGAGCCTGGCGTGACGGCAAATCGGGTCAAGCCACCGCTCTCGGGTGAGGCTGATGGAATACTGGGCAACGCACTCGCGCGGGGAGCCCGCCGCGGTTCCGGCCATTCCCGCCCGCTGGGAGGGCACTCTGGCCCGCCCGGCCTGCACCCGGCCACACGCCGGTTTCATTCACCACCCCTCGACAGGAGTTGCATCCATATGACGATGGGCACTGAGACCCGTTACCGCGTACGGGGCGGGGCACCGCTGCACGGCACCGTTTTCGTCCAGGGCGCCAAGAACGCCGCACTCAAGATGATTGCGGCCTCGCTTCTCGCCTCCAAGGGCCGTACGGTCCTGCGGAACGTGCCGCCCATTGAAGATGTACGCCGCGCCGTCGAGCTGGCGCAGGCGGTCGGGGCCATCGTCGAGTTTCACGAGGCGGAGCGGACACTGGTGGTGGACGCGTCCCGGCTCAGCAGCCCGGTGCTGCCGGCCGAGATTGCCCGGAGGTTCCGCAGCTCGGTGCTGTTCGTGCCGCCTCTCCTGCACCGGCTCGGCGAGGCCGTCATCGAGGGCGTCGGCGGCTGCAACCTCGGCAACCGTGACCTCGACTTCCACTACCGCGGCTTCGCCCGGCTCGGCGCCGTGGTCGACGAGGGCGAATCGGTCATCCACATCAAGGCAGGTACCCGCGGCCTGCGCGGGGCTCACCTGTACCTGGACACCCCGTCGCACACCGGCACCGAAAACCTGATCATGGCCGCGTCGCTCGCCCCCGGCACGACGATCATCGACAATGCGGCGCTCGAGCCGGAAGTGCTCGACGTCATCGCCTTCCTCGCCAAGATGGGCGCGCGCATCACCGGCGGCGGGACGGGCTTCGTGACCGTGAAAGGGGTCAGTGAGCTGGCGGCGGTCGAGCACACGGTGATGCCGGACCGGATCGACGCGGGTGTCTTCGCCATGGCCGCCGCGATCACCGGCGGTGAGCTGAACCTGGTGGGCGGCTCGCTGGAGCACTTCGGCGTCGTGCGCTGGAAGCTGGAGCAGATGGGCGTGGAGTTCTCCACGCAGGGAGCGGTACTGCAGGTCCGCCGGACCAACCCGCTCCGGCCGATCAACGTCATCACCTCCCCCTACCCGGGCTTCGCGACCGACCTCCAGTCACCAATCATGGCGCTCGCTTGCCTGGCCGACGGTTCGAGCTACATCCGCGAGACCATCTTCGACGGCCGTTACACGCTGGTAGGCGAGCTGAACAAGATGGGCGCGAAGGTCGAGGTGGACGGGAACGCGGCGATCGTGCACGGTCCGAACACCCTGCGCGGTGCCGAGGTGGTGGCGCACGACCTGCGCACCGGCATCGCCCTGATCCTGGCGGGCCTGATCGCCGAAGGCGAGACGGCGGTGGCACCGGGCTACCTGATCGACCGCGGGCACGCATCGATCGCCCAGCGGCTCACCACCGTAGGAGCCGATATCACGGTCGAGCAGGCGGCCTCGGTTTAGAGGCACCGGACCAGGGTTTCCCCGGGCCGCGAGACGGCTGCGCCGCTTAGCCGGCGATAAACCGGTTTTCGGTTCGGAGCAGCGGGATTATTTTCGGCTTCGTGCACCTCTTCACAAGTTGAGCCGGATGAGTTACGAAAAGTACTGACCCGCATCTTTCGGGGCGATCAGGCGGCGTGGCTGTGCAGGATACGGCGGGCGGTTAGTTACCGAGTACGGATGGGGTGAACGTTGAGCGCGCACGTCAGCAGAGACCTTACGGTCTGCCTAGGGTTAACGGTCTACGGGGGAAAAGGCCGATGACCGCGAGGAGGCACCTGCCCAGCGAGCTCGTTATCGGCGTCGTGGGGCCGTACGATCTGGTGGAACGCATCATGCTGTCCGGCGCGGCGGCGCGGGACGAGGCCTTCGGCGCGGCCCCGGCGCCTGGGCCACCTCCGGGCCAGCCGGCCGGGGGGTCACCGGGCCAGCCGCGGGGGGAGACGGCGGGGCCATCCCGGCTGGAGGCGGCGGAGACCCCAGCGGAGCAGGGTGGTGGTGCGGGCTCCGCCGACCCGGCGGGCCCAGGTGGTCCCGGCGCCCTCGCCTGGCCGCGCGAGGATCCGCGCGGGCTCATCGGCGGCACGCTGCCGCGGCGGCTGATCGCCGCCGCGTACCGGCGCGAGCGGGAAGCACCGGAAAAGGTCGCCCGGCTCGGCGCCGCGATCGATGTCTGCCTGTTCGCCAGCCCCGTGCCGTACGAGTACGCGCGCCGCGCGGGGGTCATCTCGGTGCCCTCCACCTACGTGCGGCTCGACGGCGGAGCCCTGTACGCGGCGCTGCTGCGGGCCAGCCGGGCCCCGGGCCATGACATCGAGCGGATCAGCGTGGACGTGCTGCCGCGCGGCTCGGTCGAGGAGGCCTATGCCGAGCTGGGCATCCCCGCGGACGGCGTGCGGCTGCGCCAGGACCCCGGCAGCCCGGCGGCTCTCGCGGCCTTTCACGAGCGGCTCTGGCGCATGGGCGAAACATCGGTCGCGCTGACCTGCCTGGATTCGGTAAGCCGGCGGCTGGCCCGGGCCGGGGTTCCGGTGATAAACATCCGGCCGACGGACGGGGCCATCCGGATGGCGGTCTGGAACGCCGTACTGCTCGGCGGGCACCACCGGCTCGAGGCGGCTCAGCTCGTGCTGGTGGTCGTGGAGGTGCCGCGGCTGCGGGAGGGGACCAGGCGCGCCCTGTCCCGGTATTCGCGTGACGAGCTGCGTTTGATGGTGCACCGGTTCCTGATCGGCGAGGCGCAGCGCATCCAGGCGATGGTCGCCCCGGCCGACGACCACTCCTTCCTGGTCGCGGCGACGAGAGGGTCGCTGGCCGCGGCGACCGGCGACTTCAGCCAGCTTCCGTTCGCCGACCGCGCCCGGGCCGAGCTCGGCATCACGATCGAGGTGGGGGTCGGGATGGGGCGTACGGCGCAGGAGGCCGAGACGCACGCGCGGACCGCGCTCGTCCGGTCCCGATCCGGTGGTGCGGGACCGGCACCGGCACTGCCCCGGGAGGGTCAGTCGCTGGTCCCCCCGCCCCGCCGGGCCACGCCGCCGGCGCCGCGCGCGCCCTCGCGGGGGATCGAGACGCTCTCGCGCCTGGCCGGACGCCTCCAGGGATCGGAGACGGCCCTGGTCGTGGACGCCGAAACGGCCGGCCGCCTGCTGGGCGTGACCTCACGGACCGCGCGGCGGCTGCTGCGCGGTCTCGTCGACGAGGGGCTGGCGTGGCCGCTGCCGCCGAGCCGGGCCGCGCAGCCGGGGCGCCCCCGCCAGTTCTACCGGCTGATCACCGAGAAACTCGAGGAGATGGAGCCGTCCCGCGCACCCTGATCGCACCCTGATCGCGCACCCTGATCGCGCACCCTGATCAGGCGCGGTGCGGGTACGCCCGCGCCACGGCGAGGAACGTGTCGTTGGCGTGGGGCTCAGCGATCGAGACCCGGACCCCCTCTCCCCCGAAGGGCCGGACGCTGACCCCGGACCGGGCGCAGCTCGCCGCGAAGTCCGCGGTCGCCTCCCCGAGCCGCAGCCAGACGAAGTTGGCCTCGGTCGGGGGCACCGCCCAGCCGTCGGCGAGCAGCGCCTCGCGGACCCGGGTCCGTTCCTTGACCGTCGCCTCCACGCGCTCGAGGAGCTCCGCCTCGGCCGCCAGGGACGCGACCGCCGCCGCCTGCGCGATGCTGTTGACGGTGAACGGCAGCATCGTCTTGCGGACGGCCCGGGCCACCGGCGGATGCGCGATCATGAACCCGGCCCGCAGGCCGGCCAGGCCGTACGCCTTGGAGAAGGTGCGCAGGACGGCGACGTTCGGCCGGTCCCGGTACAGGCTCAGCCCGTCGGGGACGGACTCGTCACGGATGTACTCCCGGTAGGCCTCGTCCAGCACGACCAGGCAGTCGGGCGGCACGCGGTCCAGGAGCCCGGTCAGCTCGCCGGCGTGCACCACCGTGCCAGTGGGGTTGTTCGGGTTGCAGACGAAGATGAGCCGGGTGCGGGCCGTGATCGCGTTCGCCATGGCCGGGAGCTCGTGGGTCTCGCCGCGGAGCGGAACGCGGACCGAGGTCGCCGCGGCCAGGTCAGTGAGGATCGGGTACGCCTCGAACGACCGCCAGGCGTAGAGGATTTCGGCGCCCGGCTCGCCGACGGCCGCCAGGAGCTGCTGGGCCACCCCGACGGAGCCGCATCCCACCGCGACGTGCTCCGGCGGCACACCGAACCGCTGGGCGATCGCCGCGGTCAGCAGCTCCGCGCCGTTGTCGGGATACCGGTTGACGCTCTGCGCCGCTTCGGCGATGACCTTGACGACCGACGGCAGCGGGCCGAACGGACACTCATTGGACGACAGCTTGAACGACCGGCCGCCCGCTGCGATCGCCGTTGCGCCCGGCCGGTAGCCGGGCAGGTCCTGGAGAATGCGGCGGAACCGCGGCGATGCTTCACTCACCGGCCCAGTCTCGCATCCCGGCAGCACCGGCGGGTACCGCCTGCCTGGGGCGCGGCCGCCCCCGGGCAGGCGTCAGTGCCGGTGATCGAATAATGGCATTGTGTGAAAGGGCTGAACGTTGGCTGCGTCACAGTGATTCCGTTCAGCCGCTGCCAAGCTCGATGGCCTTGACGATCAGCAGGATGACGGAGACCACGAGATAGCCCCGCAGCAGTGTCATGGCCATCCTGGTTCCCGGTGACCAGACCACCGGCTTGAGCAGGGCGAGGGGGGGCATCCGCCAGTTCGTGCGCTCCTGTTCCGTCATCGTCGTCCACACCGGGACTGGCCGGGTCCGGCCGCTTCGGCGCTGTTTGATCTCCAGCCACAGGCCAGTTCCTCCGCCGCCCACGAGGAGTGCGATGGCCGCTACGATCGCGACCTCGAGGACGTTCAGGTTCGGGAATATAGTGCCGACCACGAGGGTGGCGGACAGCGTGAGCAGAATGCCGATGATGACGCCGGCCACGATATTGAGCCAGCGCTTGTTGGCCCAGGGGCCGAGGACTTCCGGGTCGTTGCAGAGCAGCAGCAGGAACACCGAGGCACTGGGGAGCAGCACGCCAGCCAGTGCCTGGACCGCCGTGGTCAGCAGCCCCAGAGGTGCGCCGGGGATGAGGACGATGCCGGCGGCGACGGCGATCATCGCGGTGTAGCTGGCGTAGAAGGGCTTGGCGTCCTTGAACTTGCGGTGCAGCGAATGCTTGATGCTGAACACGTCACCGAACGCGTAGCTGGTGGACAGGGTCACCGCTGAGGCACCGATGATGCTCGCGTCGAGCAGCACGATCGCGAACAGCGCACCGAGCGCGTAGCCGTGAGCCTCCAGCGCTTGCGCTACCCCGAGCGCGTCAGTGAACTTCCCGACCAGGTTCGTACCGCGGACCGCGTACACGGCCACAATTTCGATCGCGATCGCCCCGACCACGACGACGATGGAGCCGAGCGCGGTGTCGGCCCGCTCGTAGCCGATGAACCGGGGCGTGATGCGCTTGTCGATGACGTTGGACTGCTGGAAGAACAGCTGCCAGGGCGCGACGGTGGTGCCCACAATCGCGATGATGAGCAAGATCGCGGTCGAGGTGGCACCCCCCTGGATTCCCGGCACCACGAGGTGGAAGGCGATCGAACCCCAATGCGGTTCCGACAGCAGCGCCAGCGGGTACAGCACCAGGCTGGCCGCGATGAACAGGAAGATCGCCCGTTCCCACCGGGCGAAGCTGCCACTCGCGGTGATGCCGATCAGCAGGACGGCGGCCACCGGTATCGAGATGTAGGGACTGATACCGAAGTAGCGCAACGCGAGGGAGACGCCGATGAACTCGGTGACGATGGTCAGGAAGTTGAGCACGAACAGGTCTCCGACACTGAAGGCGCCCCAGAACTTGCCGAACCGCTCGATGATCAGCCGGGCGTGCCCCACGCCGGTCACCGCGCCGAGCCTGACCACCATCTCCTGATTGACGATCAGGACGGGGATCAGCAGCAACAGCACCCAGAGCAGGCTGTAGCCGTAGTTCTGCCCGGCCTGCGCGTAGGTGGACACCCCGCCCGCGTCGTTGTCCCCGACCATGACGATCAGGCCAGGGCCCATGATGGCCAGGAAGGTCACCAGCCGGCGCCGCAGCCCCCGGCGGCTATCGTCGTCGCTCAGCCGGATCCGGCCGAGTGCCCCCTCGATGTCACCGAGGTGCGATTCATCGAGGACGGCACTTTGCTGCCCCGCTCCGGGACGGCTCAGGCCAGGCGGCTCCGTCCCGCTGGCGGGTGTACCGGGCCGGCCCGCTCCCGGCGGCCCGGAGGTCCGCGCGCCGCGGCCGTGCTCGCTGGGGCCTTCGGGGCCAGAGCGTCGCGGAGGGCTCGCCGTCTCGCGGCTCGCCGCGTCGGGCGCTTCCGCAGCGGGACCGTCTATGCCCTGGTCCCGGGCGCCGGGCGGGCCGGGCGAGGCCGTAGCCGGAGCCGCCCCGGCGGGGTCAGGAACGTCCTGGGCCGCAGTGCCGCGGGTCGGCTGAGGGCTGTCATGCTCCCCCGTCACTGGCTCTCCCCATGGTGCGGGTCCGGCGGCTCGACGGCCTCCCGGCGCCGCCAGTCGTCCGGCAGAGTCACCTCGAGCACGTCATCGACGGTGATCAAGCCGAGCAGGCGGCTGCGGTCGTCGACCACCGGGATGGTGATCAGGTTGTAGTCGGTCATCAGCACGGCGACGTCGACAACGTCGGTATCCGGCCCGACCCGGACCGGGTCCGTGTCGCAGACCTCGATGAGGCTGGCGCGGCGGTCAGACTGAAGCAGCGTGACCAGCTTCGCGACGCCGCGCAGGCAGTTATCCGTGTCTACCGCGTGCACGCTGGTCAGCGCCTCGGGCTGCAACGTGGACGCGGCGCCGGCGGCGGCGAGAGCTTCCGCCACCGCCGTACCGGACGGCAGTGCCAGGTAGTCGACGCCCATCAGGCCGCCCGCGCTGGTCGGGTTGAAGCCCATCAGGGTCAGCACCTTGGTGCGCGTGCCGGGCGGCAGCAGGTCGATGACCGGCTGGCGCCGGCTCTGCGGCAGTTCCGCGATCGCGTCAGCGGCGTCGTCGGCCCGCATCCGGGTCAGCACATCGGCGATCTCGCGGTCCGTGCGCGCGCCGAGCAGCTTGGACGCCCGGTCCTCGTCGAGCTCCTCGAAGACGTCCGCCTCCAGCTCGGGGTCCGCGTGGACCTGCCCGAGGATCTCGGTCTCCTCCTCCTTCGAGGCGTTCTCCAGCAGGTCGGCGATCTGGGCCGGCTTCAGCCTCCTGATGCGGCCGAACGGGCCACGCAGCAGTGCGCTGCCCGTGTGCCCGATCAGCGGCTCGAAGGCCTTCCAGTCCCGGAAGCGCTCCGGACCGCCGGTGTCCGGCGTCCCGGACGCCCCGAGATGCAGGGCCTTCAGCAGCCGGGGGGACCGCCGGCGCGTGTCCACGCCAACCACGACGCGGTCGCCGTTCCGGCGCTCCAGCTCAACATCGGCCGCCCGGACCAGGTGCGCGGTCTCCACGTCGATCAGCCGGTGACCGAGTACGTCGGCCTTCAGCAGCACCTCGCCGGGCCGCCGCTCGAAGCGCCGCAGGTCCAGCCGGGCACTGGTCAGCCGCAGCACTTCCCCGTCGAAGTTGCTGACCATCTCGATGGGCACGTAGACCAGACGCCCGCCCACCGAGGCGACCAGGCCGGTAACCAGCGGGTAGTTGGCACCGCGGAGGCGGACGATCACGTCGGACAGGCGCCCGAGAGATTCTCCGCTGCGGTCCACGAGCGGGCGCCTGAGCAGATCCGATAGGTGCAGCGTGTCCCGGTGTGTTCCCGGCGCCGGGGCCGCGGGCGGGGTCGTCGTCATGGTCGGTTCACTCTTCTGATTAGTCAGATCTGATTAGTTTGTGGCCGGCTGGGCGGCCGCGCCAGTATCGGCATTCCTCTGCGCGACATGCTTTCCCTCCAGGACCATGATGCAAGCCCAGCGGTTGCACATCACGTTGCACATCACTCAGTACCACATCACTTAGGCTTAAGCGGGATGCCTGCTGCCCGTTCACCCTGACACGTCAAGGTGAACATCTGGTGATCGGCCGTCGGCACGGTCATCCGCACGGTGACGGGCAGCAGCCGGCCGCCCCGCACGTATGGCGCGGACCCGATGGGGTAGCCCTCCGTGCGACCGGCCGCGCATCAGTTGCGGGCGAAGGGCAGGAAGGTACCCCAGACCAGGAGATGAAAGCAGTGCGCAAACTTCGCGACCTCGTGAAGGGGCGGGAGGCCAAGGACGCCTCGGCCGCGCAGGAGAAGATGGGCACCTACGAGCGGCCGGCACCGTCGGCCGGGGTCACGCCGATCGGCTCGCTGACCGAGCCGGGTAAGGCCACCGTGGAGGGCCGCGTCCGCGCCATGGAGATCCGTCCCGTTGCGCACAACTCCGTCCTCGCCTGCGAGATCTCGGATTCGACCGGCGACCTGACGGCGTTGTTCTACGGCCGGTCGCATATCGCCGGCGTGATCTGCGGATCGCTGATCCGGCTGCGCGGGCCGACCGGCATCCGTGACAGCCACCCCGTCATGATCAATCCCGCCTACGAGCTCATCAGCTCGAACCCCAGGTAGTAGCTGCGCAGTAGCCGCCTATCCCAGCAGTTCGTAAATCGGGTTGATCATCACCGGCCGGCCCTCGCGTATGCCCACGGAGCCCTGCAGCCGGATCCGGCTGCCGCAGTCCACTCCCGGTATCTGCTTGCGCCCGTAGAACAGCGCGGTCAGCGAACCCGTCTCGTCGGAGATCTCGCAGGCCAGCACCGAGTTCTGCTCGACCGGGCGGATGGCCAGGGACATCACCCGCCCCTCGACGGTGATCTTTCCCGGCCCGTGCAGCGAACCGATCGGCTTGACCTCGGGGACGGCTACCTGCCCGTCCGCCGGCGCGGCATCCGGCTCCGGCGGTACCGGGGCCGGATGCCGCCCGGCGCCCCCCAGAGGCGGTTCGGCGGGCGCACTGGCCACGCTCTGGCCGGCGCCGTGGGATAGGGCGGACTGTTCGTTCGCCGCGTCGACGTCCGTCGTCCCGTCGGCCTTCGCGGTCTGGGCGGCGTGCCGCTCCTGCAGCACCCGGACGCGGCTCTCCACGTCGAACGGGATGATGGTAGCGGCCGCGTTCGGGATCCGGCTCACCGCCGCGGCGATCTTGTCCGCCGTCCGGTCGTGCAGCATCCGGCCGATGAGCGGCGAGAAGCTGCGCCGCGGCAGCACCACGGTGACCTGGGTGCCCGGCTGCTCGGCCTCCCGCCGGACGAGCTCCTGGGACGCGTGCACGAGCCGCCGGTCCGGCGTGTCGATCATCTCGAACGGCACGTCCTGGCCGAACCGGACCCATCGCTCGCGCAGCCGGTCCGCCTTGGCGCTGTCGATGACGAAGTGGACCGCGCGCAGCGACGTCGGGCGCAGGCTGCGCGCGTACCGCAGGGCAGCCAGCGTGGCCAGGTCCATGCTGTCCACGAACACGAGCACCGTGCGGCGGGTGTAGTTCGGCTGGCGCGGGGCCACGCCGGCGGCCCGGCGGTCCCCGATGTTCTCCAGCACCTGGTCCTCGGAGCGGTATTCACGGTTCAGCCTCATGAGGATGAACACCAGCACGGGCCCGACGATCACGATGAGCCACGCACCCTCGGTGAACTTGGCGACCGCGAAGATCAGCACGACCAGCGCGGTGAGCACACCGGCCGAGAAGTTGATGACCAGCCGCCGGCGCCAGCCTCGCTCCTTGTGCGTCAGGTGGTACTTGGACATCCCGAACCCGGCCATCGAGAACCCGGTGAACACGCCGATCGCGTAGAACGGCACCAGCTTGTTGACGTTCGCCCCGACCGCGAGCATGAGGGCCAGCGACACGACGGTCAGCACGATGATGCCGTTGGAGAACACCAGCCGGTGTCCCCGCTTGGTCAGCCAGCGCGGCAGGAAGGCGTCCTGCGCGACGAAGCTGGCCAGGAACGGGAATCCGTTGAAGCTGGTGTTGCCGCCGGTGAACAGAATCAGCGCGGTCGCGCCCTGGACGAAGTAGAACAGGATGCGGCCGGCCCCGCCGCCGAAGATGAGGCGCGCCTCCTGGGACAGCACGGTCGGCGTGCCGACTGTGTATGGCGTCGCATGCATCACATGCGCCAGCCAGGAGATCCCGCCGACGAGGAAGCCCAGGATGAGGCCCTGGGTCACCAGGACCTTCCGGGCGTTGGGCCCTTCCGGCGGTTTCAGCGCGCTGACCGCGTTGGACACCGCCTCGATGCCGGTCAGCGACGAACCGCCGTTGGCGAACGCACGGAGCAGCGTCAAAACCAGGGCCACGGAGATGACCAGCGACATCTTCTGGTTGGTTTGGAAATACGTTCCGTGCAGCGTCGCGGGATCGACGACGGGCAGCGCGCCGAATGCCTCCCGGGCGAGCCCGGCGAGGATCATCAGGATCACCGACCCGGAGAACAGATAGGTCGGCAGGGCGAAGAATCGGCCCGCTTCCCTGATGCCGCGGAGGTTCCCGTAACACATGAGAAGGATCGCGATCACCGAGATGATCAGCAGGACTTGCTCCGCGCTGATGAAGTGCAACGTGCCCAGCGCCGGGAACGCGGACACGATGGCCGCGGCGCCCGCCGCCGTCTGCACCGCGACCGTGACCGTGTAGTCGATGAGCAGCGCGACCGCCGCGATCTGCGCCACCCGCGGCCCGAAGTTGTCCCGGGCGACGACGTAGGAGCCCCCGGTCCTGGTGTAGACGGTGACGACCTCGCGGTAGGACAGGACGACCAGCGCGAGCACGAACAAGACCACGCCGGTGATCGGCAGCAGGATCGTAAAGGCGGCGATCGCGAGGCCGCTTTGGAGCAGCTCGATGAGGATTTCCTCGCTGCCATACGCCGACGATGAGATCCCGTCGGGGGACAGCACGCCCAGGGCCAGCAGCTTGGACAGCCGCTCCTCGCCGAGCTGGTCGTTGACGAGCGGGGGCCCGAGCAGGCGGCGCTTCACCGAGTACCAGAAGGTCTCGGGAAGGTCGTTTCCCGCTCCGAGCAGCCCAGCCGCCTTACGAACGGCCACTAGATCTCCGCCTCCATCTCCCAGGCCATCAGGTCGGCCTTCTTCGGCTCACGCACCGGGCGGAACCCGCCAGTGACCGTTCTAGCTGTTCGCAGCGCCCGCCATCACGCCGGCAGGCATCCCTCTGTCAGCATCAATTGTCGGGCCATGCCGTCGCTAAGGGCGATTGGCACGGCCTGAGCTGACCAATGGCCCTGAGCACGGGCGGCCTGCGCGACGGACGACCAGCGTCACCGTGAGGTGCAGGCCTCGGGCCTCGGTGCGGTAGGCAGCTCCAGCGGTTGATTTGCTCTACAGGCAATCTAGGGCCAGGCCACGGTCCTGGCGACATCCGCTAGCGCCTCGTCAATGCCGGTGAGCTGGACGTTAAGGATCCATCAAGATCATCGGTATCACGTACGGGCGGCGGTCGAATGGCAGCGAGATGACCGTTCGCAAGGGACGAAGCGGGGCGCCGGCGCCGTACGCGCTGCCGGCGGCCTTCGCCGTGCTATTCGCCGTGGGCACGGTGGCGGCGGCCCTGAATGGACGGCTGCCGGGTACCGGGGTCCTGATCACCGCCGCGGTCGTGATCGGCGTGACCGCGCTGATCGCGTGAGCACCTACGATCACCACACCTAAAGGCGAATTATTCAAATACATGAATTTAACAGAAACACGATCAAATCGCAAGAGAGCCGCTAACCGGCTTGCCGCCCCGGCGGTGCGGCGGGCGCTCTGGGATGAGTTCGAGCAGCGGATCACCCCGGAGGCCCGGTTCGCCCGCGCCCTCGACCGGCTTCAGCCCCTGATCGCCAACTACGAGGCGGGCGGGAAGACGTGGCAGGCCAACGGAATCACCGCGGATCAGGTGCTGGCGAGGGTGCGGCTGATCGAGGATGGCTCGCCGGAGCTGGGCCACTACGCCCGCGCCCTCATCTCGGACGCCGTCCGGCGCGGCATCCTGTTGCCCGCCCCGGCCTGACCGCACGCGGACGGCGTACCGGCCCGGGCGGCCTGACGGCACGAAGTTCTGGCCGGTCGACGGGCTTTGAGGAGATAAACGGGCCCGCCGGGCGGGTACGGGGTATACGTGAGCCGACCCCTGTCCAGATTGTTCGCCCGCGGTAGCCATGCGAAGCATGCGCCGGAGGAGATACCGCGCCGGCGCTTCCCGTTCCCGCGTCCCGTGGATATCGCCGAGCGCATCGAGCGGGCCCCGGCCCTGGACGCCGCGGTTCGGTCGCTGTACGGCGGTGTGGTCCGCGCGCTGCCCCCGGGGCCGCGGGCCGACGCGCTGCACGGCGTCCCGTTCGGCCAGCCGGCCCACCCGGCCCTGGTGCGGCTGCCGCTGGGCTGCTGGACGTCGGCGGCCCTGCTCGACCTGTTTCCCGGTACCGAGCGCGCCTCCCGGACACTGATCGCCGCGGGCATCGCCAGCTCGCTGCCGGCCACGGCCACCGGCCTGGCCGACTGGTCCGCGCTGCATCGCCACCAGCAGCGGGTCGGGCTGGTGCACGCGGCGTCCGGGGCCTGCGCGGCCACGCTGTTCAGCGCGTCGCTCGTGGCGAGAGTGGGCGGGTTCGGCCGGGCCGGCAAACTGCTGTCTGCGAGCGGCCTGACCGCCGCCACCATCGGCGGTTATCTCGGCGGCCACCTGGCGCTGCGCCTCGGTGCGGGCGCCAGCCACGCCGAGCCCATCGGCCACCTGGCGGGGCTCGGCTGGCACGAGCTGTGCCGGGTCTACGAGCTCCCGGACGGCCGGCCGGTACGCCGCCAGCTCGGGTACCTGAGCCTGTTCGTGCTGCGGCGCGGCCCGCACGTCAGCGTCCTGTCCGATCACTGCGCCCACCTCGGCGGGCCGCTGCATCAGGGCCGCCTGGTCAGCGGGGGGGACGGCGACTGCGTGACCTGCCCATGGCACGGCAGCACGTTCCGGGTCGGGGACGGCTCGGTGGTGCACGGGCCCGCGACAGCCCGGCAGCCCTCGTTCCACTGCCGGATCACCGACGACGGCGTGGTCCAGGTGCGGCCGCGCTCCTGACCACGGGCCTGCCCTGCGGCCATCCGGGGCCCGGCCACCCGCGGACTGCCCGATGCGGAGCCAGCCTGATCTTGGTCAAATCCGAAAATGTGTGCAGTTTCCGCCCTGTAATAACAGGAATTTTCTGCACTCGAATGCGCCGCGTTGATCTAGAAGAAGATGAGCCGGCCGGCGGAGATCACGCCGATGATGACCACCAGCGCGCGCAGCGCCATCGGGGGCAGCCGGCGGCCATACCGCGCGCCGATCAGGCCACCAGCGGTGGAGCCGACGGCGATGAGCGCCGCCAGCGGCCACGCGACATGGCTGAGCGAGATGAACACGATCGTCGCGACCCCGTTGACGACGCAGGTGAGAACGTTTTTCAGGCCATTGATGCGCTGCAGCGACTCGTCCAGGAAGACACCGAGCAGCCCAATCATGAGCACACCCTGGGCGGCGCCAAAGTAACCGCCGTAGACACCGGACGCGCACACCCCGGCGAACAGGCCCGGCCCGCCGTGCCTGCTGCCCTCGTTGCGGTGCGCGGCGAGCCAGCTGTTCAGCCGGGGCTGCAGGATGACCAGGACGCAGGCGATCAGGATCAGCGCGGGGACGATCACCTGGAACGTCCTGGCCGGGAGCTTCAGCAGCAGCATCGCGCCGGCCGCCGAGCCGCAGGCGGACCCGACGCCCAGCCACAGCAGGCGGCCCCGCTGGCCGGTGAGCTCGTGCCGGTAACCGTACGCGCCGCTGGCGGAGCCGGGCACCAGGCCGACGTTGTTGGTCACGTTGGCGAGAACCGGCGGGACGCCGAAGGCGAGCAGGGTGGGGAAGGTGATCAGTGAGCCGGAGCCAACGATGGCGTTGATGCTCCCGGCGGCCACTCCCGCGGCGAAGACAGCGATGGCCTCAGGCAGGGCGACGCTCAGGGCTGGACCGCCCGCGCCGCCCAGCGTGCGTGCCGGTACTCGACCTGCAGCGGCACGCCAAAGCACTTCGACAGGTTCCGCTCGGTGAAGACCTCGGCGATCGGGCCCGCGGCCAGCACGGATCCGCGCCGAAGCAGCATCGCGTGGGTGAACCCGTCGGGCACCTCTTCCACGTGGTGCGTGACCAGGACCATCATGGGCGCCTTGGCGTCACGGGCCAGGGTGGACAGGCGGCGCACCAGGTCTTCCCGGCCACCAAGGTCCAGCCCGGCGGCCGGCTCGTCGAGCAGCAGCAGCTCCGGATCGGGCATCAGTGCCCGCGCGATCTGCACCCGCTTGCGCTCCCCCTCGGACAGGGTTGCGAACCGGCGCCGGATCAGGTGGGCGCAACCAAACGCGTCCAGCAGTTCTACCGCCCGCGTGACGTCGGCCGACTCGTACTCCTCCTTCCACCGCCCGAGAATCGCGTACGAGGCGGTGAGCACCAGGTCGATGACCTTCTCCCCCGGCGGCACCTTCTCCGCCAGCGACGCGCTCGCCATGCCGATCCGGGGCCGCAGGTCGAAGACATCCACGTCGCCGAGCCGCTCGCCGAGGACGTCCACCGTGCCCTCGGTGGGGAACAGCGTCGTCGCGGCGACCTGGAGGAGGGTCGTCTTGCCTGCGCCGTTCGGGCCGATCAGGATCCAGCGCTCGTCCTCGTGTGCGGTCCAGTCGATGTTGCGCAGCAGCATCGACGTCTCACGCCGAACGCCCACGCCGCGCAACCGCAAGACCTCGTCGGACATCTGGTTCCCTCTCTCTCCGGCGCGGCGAGACGTCCGCACCACACCGAACCTACGCCGGGTGCCGGCGCAGGCGGGGGCGAGCCCCACCAGGCCCCGCAGACAATCATCGTCTACGCTCACCGGGTTCACGACCCAGGGGAAAAAGAAAACCCAGCTCGATGACGTCATGCACGCCCGGAATGCCGGATCGCGTACAGCGCGGCCTGGGTGCGGTCCCGCACACCCAGTCTGGCCAGCACCGAGCTGACATGCGTCTTGACGGTCTTCTCGGAAACGTGCAGCAGGCGGGCGATCTCCCGGTTGGGCAGGCCGCGCCGGGTTCGGCGACGTGCATCTGCAGCTCCCGTAGTAAGGCCGGCCAGGTAGCGTTACTCGCGCGATGAATGCCACCCGCACCACGCTGCTGATCACCCTCACCGGCCGGGACCGGCCGGGCGTCACGTCGCGCCTGTTTGCCGCGCTGACCGGGCACGACCTCAGCGTGCTGGACATCGAGCAGGTGGTCATCCGCGGGCGGCTCGTGCTCGGGGTGCTGTGCGCGTCCGCCGTACCGCCGGACCTGACCGCCATTCACCGGAAGGTCAACATCCTGGCCGCCGATCTCGGGCTGGACGCGGAGATCACCGCCGGCTCACCCGACACGCCGCGGCGGCGGGGGCGGCTGCACGTCTCCCTGCTCGGCAGCCCGCTTTCTCCCGGGGCCGTCACCGCCATCGCCGGCCGCATCGCCGCGAGCGGCGCCAACATCGACCGGATCACCCGGCTCGCCCAGGACCCGGTAACGTGCATCGAGATGGACGTGTCCGGTGCCGACCCGGCCTCGCTGCGCTCGGAGCTGTCCCGCGAGGCGGCGCTGCAGCAGGTGGACGTGGCGGTGCAGCACGGCGGCCTGCAACGGCGGGCCATGCGGCTGATCGTCATGGACGTGGACTCGACGCTCGTCCGCGACGAGGTCATCGACCTGCTCGCCGCGCGGGCCGGCTGCGCCGCGCAGGTAGCGAAGGTCACCGAGGCGACGATGCGCGGTGACCTGGACTTCGAGGCGTCCCTGCGGGAACGGGTGGCCCTGCTCGCCGGGCTCAGCGAGAACGTGCTGGGCGACGTCCGGCGCCAGCTCCGGCTCACGCCCGGGGCGCGCACGCTGATCAGGACACTCAAGCGGCTCGGCTACCGGTGCGGGATCGTCAGCGGCGGCTTCACCCAGATTATTGACCCGCTGGCCACCGAGCTGGGCATCGATTACGTGGCCGCCAACGTGCTGGACATCGCGGGCGGCAAGCTGACCGGGCGGCTGTGCGGGCCGGTCATCGACCGTCCCGGGAAGGCGGCGGCGCTGCGGCGGTTCGCGGAACAGGCCGGCGTTCCGCTGACCCAGGCCGTCGCGGTCGGTGACGGCGCCAACGACCTGGACATGATCGCCCAGGCCGGGCTGGGCATCGCGTTCAACGCCAAGCCGGCCGTCCGCGACGCGGCCGATACCGCGCTGAGCCTCCCCTACCTGGACACGGTCCTGTATCTGCTGGGCATCTCCAGCGACGAGGTGGAAGCCGACGACCGCACCCAGGCGTGAAGAGCCCGCACGCGACGAGGCGGGCCGCGCACCGGTCGCACGGCCCGCCTCGTCGGCGGCTTCCGCCAGGATCAGGAATCGGGCCTTGGGACACCAGGAGCGGTGGAGGCACCCGGAGCGGCGGAGGAATCCGGAGGGGCGGAGGCACCCGGCGCGGCCGCGGCACTCTGAGCGGTGGAGGCACCCGGGGCGATCGCGTCGACTGTTCCCGCCGCCACCGCACTACCCACGTCGGTACCCGAATCCTCGTGCGCCGACCGCCGCTTGGACATGACGACCGCGCCGACGATGACGATCACAGCGCCGACGGCGATCCCGGTCCGCAGGCCCACGTTGCTGCTGTACTTCACGATGCTCGTCGCGATCAGCAGCGACACCAGGTTCATTACCTTGAGCAGCGGGTTGATGGCGGGCCCCGCAGTGTCCTTGAACGGGTCACCCACCGTGTCGCCGATGATGGTGGCTTCGTGTGCCTGCGAGCCCTTGCCGCCGTAGTTACCATCCTCGACGAGCTTCTTGGCGTTGTCCCAGGCACCGCCGGAGTTGGCGAGGAACACCGCCATGAGGACACCGGCCGCGATCGCGCCGGCCAGGAAGGAGCCGAGCGGCGCGTAGCCGAACGCGAAGCCGATCGCGATCGGCGTCAGCACGGCCAGCAGGCCCGGGGTGACCAGTTCATGCAGCGAATCCCTGGTGCAGATGTCCACCACCCGCCCGTATTCGGGCTTCTCGGTGTAATCCATGATCCCTGGGTGGGTGCGGAACTGGTTACGGACCTCGAGGACCACCCGCTGGGCCGCCCGGCCGACCGCACTGATCAGCAGGCTGGCGAACATGAACACCACGGCGGCACCGACGATCATCCCGACGAGGACGTTGGGCCGGTCCACGGAGAGGTTGAACGAGCCTGCCGCCCTGCCGAGCGCGGTCTCGACCGTGGTGCGGAACGAGCCGAACAGCGCCGTCGCCGCGAGCACCGCGGTGGCGATCGCGATACCCTTGGTGATCGCCTTCGTGGTGTTGCCGATGGCGTCCAGGTGGGTGAGGATCTGCGCCCCCTCGCCCGAGACATCCCCGGACATCTCGGCGATACCCTGGGCGTTGTCGGTGACCGGCCCGAAGGAGTCCATGGAGACGATGACACCGACCGTGGTGAGCAGGCCGGTGCCGGCCAGCGCGACCGCGAACAGCCCGATGGTGGCGTTGCCGGTGCCGAGCAGGAACCCGCCGAAGACGGCCCCGCCGATCAGCAGCGCGGAATAGACGCTGGACTCAAGGCCGGTCGAGATGCCGGACAGGATGACCGTGGCCGCGCCGGTGCGCGAGCTTTGCCCGATGTCGCGGACCGGCCTGCGGCTGGTCTCAGTGAAGTACCCAGTCAGCAGCTGGATGGCGCTGGCCAGCACGAGGCCGATCAGGACGGCTCCGAGCGCGAGCCAGCGCGGGTTGCCGCCATGATGCAGGATGGCGGGGTCGGTGATGCCCTTGAACTGGCTGAACTTGGCCGGCAGGAACGTGAACGACGCGATGGCCACGCCGATCGCGGAGATCACGGCGGAGACGAAGAAGCCGCGGTTGATCGCGGTCATGCCGCTGCGGTCGCCCTTGCGGGGCCGGACCACGAAGATCCCGATGACCGCCGTGATCACGCCGATCGCCGGCACGATCAGCGGGAAGACCAGGCCGTCGTCGCCGAAGGCGACCTTGCCGAGGATCAGTGCGGCGACCAGCATGACTGAATACGACTCGAACAGGTCGGCCGCCATGCCGGCGCAGTCGCCGACGTTGTCCCCCACGTTGTCGGCGATCGTCGCCGCGTTCCGCGGGTCATCCTCCGGGATGCCCTGCTCCACCTTTCCAACCAGGTCGGCGCCAACATCGGCCGCCTTGGTGTAGATGCCGCCGCCGACACGCATGAACATCGCCAGCAGCGCGGCACCGAGGCCGAAGCCTTCCAGGACGTCCGGCGCGTTCGCCTTGAAGATCAGCACCACGACCGCCACGCCAAAGAGGCCGAGGCCGACGGTGAACATGCCGGCCACGCCGCCGGTCCGGAACGCGATCCGGAGAGCGTGCTTCTCACCGCTCTCCCGGGCCGCAGCCGCCACCCGCACGTTGCCACGGACCGTGAGCGACATGCCCGTGAAACCAGTCAGTCCCGAGAAGAGCGCCCCCACCAGGAAAAATATGCTGCGGCCCCATCGGACGCCGACGCCGTCCGCGGGAAGCAGCAGGAGGATGAAGAAGATCGGCACGACAAAATAGCCGATCGTCCTGAACTGACGCCGCAGATAGGCCGCCGCGCCCTCCTGCACCGCCAAGGCGATTTCCTGCATCTTTTCGGTGCCCTTGCTGGCGGCCAGCACCTCGCGCACCAGGCCGGCGGCCACCGCAAGCGCCAGCAGCGCGATGACCGCGACGATAACGACCCACAGCAGGTTTCCGCCGCTTACGGTGACGGGCCCGCCCGCCGCCGCGGCGGCGCTAAGCGTAGACAATTTCGTCGTCCTCCTTGACCCTCAAGCCAGGCATCGTGCCGGCCCAGGCGGCCGTGCGTTTGGCCGCGCACTGGCGCGCGCCCGGGGCGGCGGTCCGCCGCGCCCGGCGCCAGGCAGGCGGCGCATGCACTGAGTCGTGCTACCAAGACAGTGCCGGGGAGTCTACGCAGGCCGGACGGCAATGGTAAAGGCGGGGTCGTTCCTAACGGCTTAGAGATACATCTGTAATAGAAACATAGTTGGACCGAAACTTCACGGGTAAGCCGACCCCACACGGTGGTGGCGGTTACTTCGCCGCCGGCACGGCGGGCCAGCTCATGCGCACGCTGAGCCCGGACTCCGTCGACGAGACCTGCATGTCGTCGGCCAGGCCCGAGATCACGGCGAGGCCGAACGCGGCCGGGAACGCGTCATCCCTCGCCTCCGCGGGAACCGGATGAAACGGTACCGAGCCGCCGTTCGCGGCCGGCACGGCCGCGTCCATGACCGGAGCGAACCGGTCCGCGCCGGACCCGGCGTCCGGGGGGGCGGCATCGGTCACGACGACCTCGAAACGCCCGTCCAGGTCGGTCAGCTCGATCCGGACCGGTTCGGCGGGGCAATAGCGCCGATGTGCTTCCACCGCCCGCGAACATGCCTCGCCGACGGCGAGCCGCACCTCATCCAGCAGTGCCTCCGCCACGCCGCTGCGCCGGGCGACGGCGGTGGCGACCAGCCGCGCCGTGCGGACGTGCGCGGGCAGCGGCGTGAACGTGACTTCAACGGTGGCCATCACCAGAGATCAGCCAGCCACGTGCTACTTTTCAGCTTTGCGGGCGGCGATGGCCGCATCCACCGTGTCGTGGATGCCGAAGACCTTCGTGAGCCCCGTGATCCGGAAGATCTTGAGGATCCGCTCCTGGGTGCAGACCAGGTTGAGGGAACCGTCGTAGGCGCGCACGCGCTTAAGTCCCCCAACGAGAACCCCAAGACCTGTAGAGTCGAGAAACTCGACCCTCTCCATGTTCACGATCAGGTTGTAGTTGTTCTTATTGACCAGATCGATCAGCAGCTCCCGGAGCCGCGGTGCGGTGTACACGTCGATCTCGCCCTCAACATCGACGACCTCGATGCCGTCCTGTGTGTGGTGACCCAGCTTCAGTTCCACAAAATCCTCCAGCGCCATGCAGTCGTCGTCTCATCGTCCCCGCTCTGCCACGCGGTCCGGCGGACCCGGGGCGCGGGACGATCCTCGGGGCATTCAACCACGCTCCGGTGTCATGTCTATACGAATTCCGGCTGCCGGGCACGCCGCGACGACAGATGAGGCACTGAAAACCGTGGCTTCGATCACGCCCCTCCCGAGTGAGCCCCTGCGTGAGCGGGACCCTCGCGCGGCCTGGTCCGCCCCGGCCAGCGCCGGCGCCGGCCGCGCGGGAATATGCCCCGTCCGCGCCGCTCCTGACACCGCCGGCGGCCGTGCGGCACCGCCCGAATCCGAGGCGGCGCCCGCCTTCGGCATGCTGCGGGAAGGCCGGCGGACCGGGCGGCTGCTCCATCTCGAGCAGGTCCCGGCGCGGGCCGGCGTCCCGGCGCCCTGGCCGGACTGGGTCCCAGCCGAGATCACCGCGGCGCTGGGGCGGCGCGGGGTCCGCACGCCATGGTCCCACCAGGTCACGGCGGCCGATCACGCGCGCTCCGGCCGGAACGTGATCATCTCGACGGGTACCGCCTCCGGGAAATCGCTCGGCTATCTGCTGCCGGCCCTGACCGGGGTCCTGGAAGGCGGGACGGCGCTGTACATCGCGCCCACCAAGGCCCTGGCCGCCGATCAGCTCGCCGCGGTCCGGGGACTCGGGCTGCCCGGCGTCCGGGGCGCCACCCTGGACGGTGACACCAGCGCGGGCGAGCGGGCCTGGGCGCGTTCCCACGCCGATTACCTGCTCACCAACCCCGACATGCTGCATCACATGCTGCTGCCTCAGCACCGGCGATGGTCAGGATTCTTCAGCCGCCTCCGGTACGTGATCATCGACGAGTGCCACGGTTACCGGGGTGTCTTCGGCTCGCACGTGGGACACGTGCTGCGCAGGCTGCGCCGGGTTTCCGCGCACCACGCCCGGGCTGGGCACCCGGTCTTCGTGCTGGCCTCCGCCACCGCGGGGCAGCCGGGCGAGACCGCGCGCCGGCTGACCGGCCTGGCGGCCGAGGAAGTCACCGCCGACGGATCACCGCACGGGCCGGTGTCGTTCGCCATGTGGGAGCCGCCGCTCACGGCGGCCCGCGGCGAGGCGGGCGCGCCGGTACGCCAGACGGCGACGGCGGAGGCCGCGGAGCTTCTCGCCGGCCTGGTCCGCGAGGACGTCGCGACGCTGGCGTTCATCCGCTCGCGCCGGGGCGCCGAGGCCGTGGCGCTACATGCCAAACGGCTCCTCACCGAGCAGGGAGCCACCGGCCACGCCACCCGGGTCGCGGCGTACCGGTCGGGCTACCTGGCCGAGGACCGGCGCGGCGTCGAGGCGGCGCTGCGCGGCGGCCGTCTCACCGGCCTGGCCACCACGACGGCCCTCGAACTGGGCGTCAACATCACCGGCCTGGACGCGGTGCTCATCGCCGGGTGGCCCGGTACGAAGGCGTCGCTCTGGCAGCAGGCGGGGCGGGCCGGGCGGCGAGGCGCCAGCGCGGTCGCCGTGCTGATCGCCAGGGACGACCCGCTCGATACCTACCTGGTCCACCACCCGGAGATCCTGCGCCATCCGGTCGAGGCGACCGTGCTCGATCCGGAGAACCCCTACGTCCTGGCCCCGCACCTGTGCGCGGCGGCGGCCGAGCTGCCGCTCACCGGGGCGGACCTGGCGCTGTTCGGCCGCGGGGCCGGTGCCGTGGCCGAGGACCTGTGCCGCCGCGCCCTGCTGCGCCGCAGGCCGTCCGGCTGGTACTGGACCCGCCGCGCGCACGCGGCCCGGATGACCAGCCTGCGCGGCACCGGCGCGGAGCCTGTCAAGATCGTGGAGGAGACCACCGGCCGGCTCGTCGGTACGGTGGACGAGCCGTCCGCGCACGTCCTGGCGCATGACGGCGCTACCTACCTGCACCAGGGCGACACCTACCTGGTCAGCACGCTGGACCTGGCCGACGGGGTCGCGCTGGTCGGCCTGGGTGATCCCGGCTATGTGACCTCAGCCCGGCAGGTGACCGACATCGAGGTGATCGGCCAGCGGCGCCGGATGGACTGGGGCGACGCGCGGGTGTGCTTCGGGAACGTCGAGGTCACCAGGCAGGTTACCTCGTACACCAGGCGCCGGTCCGACAACGGCCGCCCGCTGGGCGAGACCCTGCTGGACCTGCCCCCGCGGACCCTGTGCACCCGCGCGATGTGGTGGACGATTTCCGATGCGCAGGCCGGGCGGCTGGCCCGGGCCGGGGTGGACCTGCCAGGCGCCGCGCACGCCGCCGAGCACGCTTCCATCGGCCTGCTCCCGCTGTTCGCAACGTGCGATCGCTGGGACATCGGCGGTGTCTCCACCGACCTGCACCCCTCGACCGGGCGGCTGACCGTGTTCGTCTACGACGGGCACGAAGGTGGCGCCGGATTCGCCGAACGCGGCTACGACGCCGCGGCCGACTGGCTGACGGCTACGCGCCAGGCGATCGCGTCGTGCGAATGTGACGCAGGCTGCCCATCGTGCATACAGTCACCGAAGTGCGGAAACGGGAACATGCCACTGTCCAAGACCGGGGCGCTGGCGCTGCTGGGCACGCTGCTTGACACCGGCAAGCCCCTCACCAGCCTCAATAGCAAAAAGGGGGCGGCCCCCGCCGGGGGGGAGAGCGGGGGCCGCCGCACGGTCCGGCCCTGGGGGGGAGGAGCCGAACCGGCTTCTGGGAAAGCTCGTCCTGAAACGGGCTTGCGGAGACACGTCGGGACAACGAAGGACCTTCCGCACAAGAATTAGAACATATGCCGCGCGATCTGGATAGCGCGGGCGGGGACTGATCTCTATAGCACGGCTGGGGAGATGGTGAGAAGCGGCGCCGCATTCTTTGACCTCGACAAGACCCTCATCTCGAGATCAAGCACGCTGGCGTTCACCCGTCCCTTCTACCGCGACGGCCTGATCTCCCGTGCGGCGATGATCCGCGGCGCCTTTGCCCAGGCAGTGTTCAAGCGGGCCGGCGCAGATCATGAGCGGATGGAACGCATCCGCACCCAGGCGAGCCAGCTCTGCCGTGGCTGGCAGGCGGAGCAGGTACGCGAGATCGTCACGAAGAACCTCGACGAGATCATCGTCCCGCACCTGTACGCGGAGGCCCGGTCACTTGTGTCCGGGCACCGTGCGGCCGGCCGGGATGTCATCGTCGTCAGCGCGTCGGGTCATGAGGTGGCCGATCCGATCGCCGCGCTGGTCGGGGCCGATACCGTGATCGCGACGCAGATGGTGATCACCGATGGCCGGTACACCGGCGATGTCGCCTTCTACGCGTACGGCGAGGCAAAGGCCGCGAAGATACGCGAGCTGGCCGCCGAGCGCGGCTACCGGCTGGCCGATTCCTTCGCCTACAGCGACTCCATCACCGACCTGCCGATGCTGGAGACCGTGGGCCATCCGACCGCGGTCAATCCCGACCGGGGGCTGCGGCGCATCGCGGTCGGACGTGGCTGGCCAGTCTTGTCCTTCCCAGCGCCACAGCGCGGCCGGACAGCGCGCCGGTGATTCGCCAGCCGGCCATCGTCCATTCACCAAACCACCAGTTCACGGCATGCGAGCGGGCCTACTGATCGATGTCACGAATTGATTACGTCAAGGCCTTTTCAAGCGCTGACGTTCGTCGTAAAAAGGTGTTACGGACACCGAAACGTCCGGGCACGACAGCCGGGAACCCACGCGTGACCAGCCACGAGAGGCTTGCCGGCCAGGAACGCCGGAGACGTCTTAGCGCCGACACCGGCGCAAGCGGAGGCGACGGCCCGGCCGGCAAGGAGAGGTGCACGCCTGGTACCGCGGCAGATAGTGCATTGCGACGGCGCCCCTTCCGGGGGCGCCGTTCGCACGCGGGCCGGATGGCGGGCCGTTTCGTGACACACTGAACTCACCCCGGAGCACACGTCACAAGAGGCGCCTGTCCGGCCCTGGCTGCACCTAACCCTGTCTTTTCACCGAGCCGTGTGGGCTGACTGGCGCGCCTGAATGGAAAAGTGCTCCTGAACTGGGACGATTAGGGGTGTTTGGGTCCTTATCGCGCCGGGTTCGAGGAGCACTTTCTACGTGAACGGTACAGGGTGGTCGCGGGGTCTGGAAGTCACTGGCGGCGGTACGGGGATCGTGTCGCATGCGGGCCTGGTTCTGCTGCGGCAGCTGGCGGACCGGACGGGGCTGACGGCGGGGCTGTCGCGGGCGCTGCCGTCGCCGCTGTGGGGGCATGACCGGGGCCGGGTCGTCAGCGATCTGGCGTGCGCGATCGCGGACGGCGCCCGGGTGATCAGTGATTTCCGGGTGATGGGCGATCAGCGGGAGCTGTTCGGCCTGGTGGCGTCGGTGCCGACGGCGTGGCGGGCGCTGAAGGAGATCGCCGGCGCCGGCGACCGCGCGCAGCGCAAGCTCGCCGCCGCGGTGAACAAGGCGCGGCGGCACGCGTGGGCGCAGGCCGGCACGCTGCCGCCGGTGCGGGTCGCGGACAAGACGCTGGAGGGGGTGACGTGTATCCGGCTGGACGCGACCGTGGTGCCCGCGCACTCGGATAAGGAGCTGGCGGAGCCCAATTTCAAGGGATTCGGCCATCACCCGCTGGTCGCCGAATGCGACAACGTGCGGGAGCCGCTGGCGTGGATGCTGCGCCCCGGCTCGGCCGGGTCGAATACCGCCGCTGATCACCTGCAGATCCTGGGCGAGGCGATCGCCGCGCTGCCGCCGGCGTTCCGCCGGAAGCTGATGATCACCTGCGACGAGGCCGGCGCCAGCCACGCCCTGATCAGGGAGCTGGACAAGCTGGCGGCCCGCCCCGGGTACCAGGTGATCTACTCCGTGGGCTGGGAGCTGGGCAAGCGGGAAAAGGCCGCGCTGGCCCAGGTCCCCGAGGACGCCTGGGAAGCCGCCGTGGACGCGCACGGGAAAGTCCGCGAGCGCCGCGCGGACGATGCCTGCGGTAATCTCCGGTGCGCGCACCGGGCCTGCTGGATCGAGGAAGCCCACGTCATCGAGCTGACCGGGCTGCTGCGCGAAGGGCCGGCCGGGGACCAGCTCAAGGGCTGGCCCAAGGCGATGCGGATCTTCGCCCGCCGGGAACGCCCGCACCCGGGCGCGCAGCTGACCCTGTTCGAGGCAGAGGACGGCTGGCGGTACTGCCTGTGGGTAACGAACCGGCCCGCCACCACGCGTGGCTGGCTGGGCCAGTGCGCCTACATCGACGCGGCGCACCGGGTCCACGCCCGGGTGGAGGACGTGATCCGCACCGGCAAGGACACCGGGCTGGGCCATTTCCCGTCGCATGACTACAAGGTCAACCAGGCGTGGCTGACCGCCTCCATGATCGCCTGCATCCTGCTGGCCTGGCTGAAGCTGCTGGCCCTGGACCGCGACCTGGCGAAAGCCGAGCCGAAAACGCTCCGCTACCGGATCCTGCACGCCGCCGGCCGCCTCGTGCACGGCGGGCGGCGAAGATGCCTGAAAATCGCCGCGACCTGGCCCTGGGCCGACGCCATAACCGCCGCCTGGCAGCGCATCCAGGCGATCCCGCAAGGCCCCTGACCAGTGCTAACCCATCCCTGCGAGCAAGGAAGGAGAACCCGGGGCCGTGGAACCCCGGCCACCCGGCCCGCCAGCCGGGCCACCGTCATACACCGAAGCTAAAATCCCAGCCCAGAACACGGTCCGCACGCCGCTCAGCGGCAGCCATCAACCCCGATGAAAGATCAGGGCTAACCAAACGGCCGGGGTCCGATCCCGCCCTTGCGCCTAGCCGGCGATAGCGCTGAACTGGTGGCGAACGTCCGGTACCGATGAGGCGTGGCGGGCGACGCGCCGCTGGGCATCAGGCTTGAACTGCGCGGCGGCAGATGAGGCGGAGCGTATTTCCGTCATACCGCTGAAATAATTTACCTGACCGGTAATTATGCCCAACTGCCGCAAATGTCGCGGGCCGGCGGACGCAAAACAGCTCGCCTCATACTGTTCGCGTAAGACTCGCCTCATACTGTTCGCGTAAGAACGGAGTCAGCGTTGACCAAAGAGACTCTTTCCAATCTGATGGGAGAATTGCGGCGGTTTGACCCGCCACCCGGACTCGCCGCCCACGCGAACGTGACGGCCGACGCATATACCGAGGCCGCCACCGACCGCCTCGGCTTCTGGGCGGACAAGGCCCGGCGGCTCACCTGGGACCAGCCGCCGGATCAGGTCCTTGACTGGTCCCGCCCCCGTTCGCCAAGTGGTTCACCGGCGGCGCGCTCAACGTCTCGGTCAACTGCGTGGACCGGCATGTGGCCGAGGGGCACGGCAGCAGGGTCGCGTACTACTGGGAAGGCGAGCCGGGCGACGAACGGGTGATCACTTACGCCGAGCTCAAGGACGAGGTCTGCCGCGCCGCCAACGCGCTCACCGAGCTGGGCGTGCGCAAGGGCGACCGGGTAGCCATCTGCATGCCGATGATCCCGGAGACCGTGGTCGCGATGCTCGCGTGCGCCCGCCTCGGGGCCCCGCACATGGTGATCTTCGGCGGGTTCTCCGCGGACGCGCTGAGTTCCCGGATTCTCGACTGCGACGCGCACGTGGTCATCACTTCCGGCGGCGCATGCCACCCGGCATAATGATCTTTTGCGGCGCGTGCCGCGCCGATGATGACGGTCGCGGACGCTAGCCTTGGACACGGCGGGTGCCCGGGGAAACGGCGCCGGGGACGGGACGCGGCACCCATCCCGCGCGATGAGCGGACAAGTGCGAGCGCACGACGGGAGAAGAACCGATGGTCCAGACCGGAACGCCGCGGCCCGTGGGCAGCGACCAGTCACTGGGTGAGCTCGTGGCCCAGGCGTCGAAGGACGTCTCCCAGCTGATCCGCGGCGAGATGAATCTCGCCAAGGTCGAGCTGCGCGGTGACGTGCGCCGGATCGGTGTGGCCGTGGCTTTGCTCGGCATGTCGGCCTTTGTCGCCTGCCTGGTGCTCATGCTCGTCTGCTTCGCCTTCGCCTACGGCCTGATGTCGCTGGGCATCTGGGGGTGGGCCTCGTTCCTCATCGTCGCGGGCGTCTGCGTGGTGCTCATCGCCGTGGCCGCGCTGATCGCCCTGCTGAGGGTGCGCGGAGTGACAGGCCTGCGCACGACCAGGGCATCGGTGCAAGACACGATCGCGGCGCTGCGCGGCGGCGACCGGCACCCGGAAATCGCCGGCCCAGCGCAGCGCTGAGCAAGTCTCGATGACCGTCGCCACTGATTCGGCCATCCATCTCGGCGGGCCGTGGAACCACCGGTCCGTGAGCGCCAATGGCACCCGCTTTCACATCGCGGAGGCCGGCGACGGCCCGCTGGTCCTGCTGCTGCACGGTTTCCCCGAATTCTGGTGGACCTGGCGGCATCAGCTCGTGTCTCTCCCCGCCGCGGGCTTTCGCGCCGTCGCCGCCGACCTGCGCGGGTACGGCGGCAGCGACAAGCCACCGCGGGGCTACGATCTCGTTACCGCGGCCTCAGACGTGGCCGGGCTCGTGCGCGCCCTCGGCGAGGCTAACGCCATCGTGGTCGGCCACGACTGGGGCGGCCTGGTGGCCTGGACGGTCGGCGCGTACTTTCCGAAGGTGGTCCGGCGCCTGGCGGTGGTGTCGGTCGCTCACCCGCTGCGCATGCGGGGGGCCATGTTCACCGAACCGCTGAGCCACCGCCGCCGCAACGGTCACATGCTCGCTTTCCAGCTGCCGATCATGCCGGAACGCCAGCTCCTGCGCGACGACGCCGAACTGGCCGGGCGCATGCTGACCGACTGGTCTGCACCGGGCTGGCCCGACGACCAGACGGAACTGGTCTACCGGCGGGCCATCCGGATCCCGTCCGTGGCCCACTCCGCCCTGGAGTACTACCGCTGGTTCTTCCGCTCGACGCTGCGTCCCGACGGCATGCGCTACACCCACCGGATGCGGGTGCCCATCCAGGCCCCGACCCTGCAGGTGCACGGGGCCCTGGACACCTGCGTGCTGCCCGGGACCGCGCGCGGCGCCGGCCGGCACGTGGAAGGCCCGTACCGGTGGCGGATGATCGACGGCGCCGGGCATTTCCCGCAGGAGGAACAGGTCGGCCGGTTCGACGCCGAACTCCGCGGCTGGCTGACGGACCCTGAGCCAGAGCGATGACTCACCCGGCCGGCTCGGACCATGGCCGACGGCGACCGTAACCCGGCCGCCCGCGACCGGGACCCGGCCGCCCGCGACCGGGACCCGGCCGACGGCGACCGGGACCTATCCGCCCGCGATCGTGACCCGGCGGGCCGGCCGCGCAACGCCCGGCCCCGAGACGGCCTCGGGCGGCCGCTGCCGAAAAACGCGGCGGGCGAGCCCCGTGTGCCGGACGATCTCATCCTGCCGCCCGGCGAGAGCCTTGACCTGGCGGACGAGCTGCTGGCGTCCGGCCGCCCCTTCCACGCTCACGAAGTGCTCGAGGCGTCCTGGAAATCCGGGCCGGCCGGCGAACGTGGCTTCTGGCAGGGCCTGGCCCAGCTCGCGGTGGGCCTGACCCATGCCCGGCGCGGCAACGGCCGTGGTGCCGCGGCACTGCTTCGCCGCGGCGCCGCGGGCATCCGCCCGTATGCGGCGGCCGATCCGTACGGCGTGCGGGTGACCAGGGTCGTCACCGACGCGGAAGACCTCGCGGACCGGATTACCCGTGACGGCCTGGCCCAGATCCCGCCGGAGACCCTGATGCTCCGGCTGCGCCCCTGATCACCTGCGGCGCTAGTCGCATCCGTCGGTGGGCACTGGGACGGTGGCGCCGCTGCCTGCCCGCGCATCCGCCGAGACCTCGGCGGCGGTGAGCACGAAGCCGGTTTCGGGCACGCCGACGGCCGCCGCGAATACGACTCCGTAGACGGTCCCGTTCGGCGCGATGAGCGGGCCACCGGAGTTACCCGGCTCGACGTCGGCCTTCACCTGATAGATCTGCCGCGTGACCTGGCTCGTCTGGTAGATATCGGGGCCCGTCGCATCCTGGATTCCGCCGACGCGGGCCGGCACCGCGGTGAAGGCGTGGTCGAGCGGGTATCCCGCGACCACGGCGTCCGCGCCCACCTGGGCCTGGCCGGCGAAGCCGAGGGGTGTCATGTTGAGGCCGGGAACGTACAGCACCGCGATGTCGACCTGGGGATCGTAGAACACCACCGTCGCCTGGTACGCCGCGCCGTTGTCCGCGTAGACCTGCGGGCCCTGGGTGACGCCCGCCACGACATGCGCATTGGTGATGATGTGATCCGGGGCGTAGACGAACCCGGAGCCCTCGATGACGCGGGAGCAAGTGGGCGCCGTTCCCCTGATCTTGACCACCCGGCTGCGGGCGCCCAGGTACCCGGCGCTGTCCAGGACGGCGCCGTCCGCGGGCGCCACGGACAGGACATGCGCCGCGCCGATTCCGCTGAAGACCTCGGGGAACGGCCCGCTGGCCAGCAGGCGGCGGAAATCGGAGAACATCGTCCGCGCCGGCGTGGGCATCAGCCGGTCCGTGGTCCGCAGCACCGCGGAGTTGTTGACCTGCGAAACAACCCCGCTGAAGGGGGAAGCCACCAGGACAGAGCCGATCACCCACGCGATAAGCAGGACAGACAGCACACTGATCGCGGCCCCGCCCACGCTGTCGAGGAAGGCGGCCGGCCGCCACGTCATGTGGGATCGCAGGGCCGTGCCGATGGCCGACGCGGCGAACTGCCCGATGATGGCCAGCAGGACGAGGAACACGACGGCGACCAGGTCCTGCTGGTTCTGGCCGCCGACGATGGTGCGGGAGATTGCGGGGCCAAACAGCGCCCCGGCGACCGCGCCGCCGAGGAATCCGGCAAAGCTCAGGGCACCGACGATGAAACCCTGCCGGTAACCGGAGACGGCAAATGCGGCGGCGACCACAAGCAGCGCCAGGTCCAGCAAGTCAGCGTGCACGAACCTCACGGTATCGGGCGATCCTGAGTGCCCGGGAACAGTTCACCCGGTCCGCCGTCCGCCCCCAGCTCGTGCACGGCATCGATGCTCCAGGGAAGTTCCCAGCCCCCGAGCGCCAGCAAGCGATCTACCAGGGCCGCTGTGAAGCCCCAAATGAGCAAGCCCTTCACGCGGAATCCCGGCCCTATCCGGCCCGTCGGGCTGCGGACCGTTACCCGGCAGGCCGGATCGGCCAGCTCCGCGAGGCGGATCCGTTCCACGGCCGCCACCTCGTGCGGGTCCACCGCGGAGACCGGGCCCGGAGAATGCCACCACGCCAGGACGGGGACCACCCGGAAACCGCTGTGCGCGATGAACAGCTCGGGCAGCGTAGTCAGGACTTCGACGTCGCCCGCGTCCACCCCGGCTTCCTCTGCGGCCTCGCGCAGCGCCGCCGCGGCGGGGCCCGAATCCGCGTCCTCGATGGCGCCGCCGGGAAACGCCGGCTGGCCCGGATGCTGGCGGAGTCCCTGGCTGCGCTGGATGAACAGCAGATCGGGACCGCCGGGGCCGTCCGCGAAGAGGATCAGGACCGCGGATGGCCGTCCTCCGGACGGGGGCGGCTGCAGCGGCGGCGCCACGTCCATGCCGGCCGCCGATTCGGCCAGTTCGGTAAGCCAGCGTGGCGGCTGCGGCCGGGGGCCCAGGGCATGATCGGGCCGCGCCGCCGCTATCCGGGGCGCGGCGCGCGCGGATGGAACCGGATCTGGGATATCGGAACGTTCCGGCTGGCTACCGCCGGTCACGAGAACGGCCCGGTCTTGACCAGCTTGGCCGCGACCTCCGGGTCGGTGGGCCCCTCGCCAAACGACGGGCAGAGCCGGGCGAGGCCGCAGGCGCCGCACGCGGGGCGGCGGGCGTGGCAGACGCGGCGGCCGTGCCAGATCAGCCGCTGCGACAGGTCGGTCCAGTCCGAACAGGGAAACAGGGCACCGACCTCAGCCTCGATCTTGACCGGGTCGGTGTTTGAGGTCCAGCGGAAGCGCCTGGAAAGCCGGGCGAAGTGGGTGTCCACGGTGATGCCCGGAACCCCGAACGTGTTGCCGAGCACCACGTTGGCCGTCTTCCGGCCCACTCCGGGCAGGGTCACGAGGTCACGCAGGTTACCGGGAACCTCGCCGCCGAAACGGTCGCAGAGGGCCTGCCCGAGCCCGATGAGGCTGTTCGCTTTCGCCCGGAAGAACCCCGTGGACTGGATCATTTTTTCCAGCTCCGCGCGGTCGGCGGCGGCGTAGTCCGCGGCCGACCGGTACCGCGCGAACAACGTCGGCGTCACCATGTTCACCCTCTTGTCCGTGCATTGCGCGGACAGGATGGTCGCGACGAGCAGTTCGAGCGGTGAGCTGAAGTCCAGCTCCGTGTGCGCGTCGGGGTAGAGCAGGGCCAGTTCGCGGTTGATCCGGCGCGCGCGCCGGACCAGCGCGGTTCGCGACTCAGCTTCGGCGATCACGGTCACCAGCCTATTGACTACGGCCGCCCGGGTGGCCAGCCTCCGCGCACGGCCGGCCACCGGATCGGCTGGCTACGAGGCTGCCGGGCGGCGACGGCGGCTGGCGCGGCCGGTGCCTGCCGGGCGGCGACGGCGCGCTGCCGTCGGCGTCCCAGGTCACTTGCACCGCAGCGGCGGTGCCGGCGGAGCTGGTAGCGATGGTGATGACCGCGTTGCCGCCCGCATTGCCCTGCCGTCGCACATCAGCCGCGACCGTCACGCTCTGGCCCGCGCTCAGCTGGCCGGACGACTGGCTCAGCGTGGTGTTTGCCGATGACGCGCTCGCCGTCCAGCTCACCGGGCCGCCGCTGGGCCGTCAGCACGATCTGGCCGTAGGAGCCCGTGCCGAGGTCGAGGCGGCTGGGGCTGACCTCGAGCTGGCCGGACGCGGCCGGGCTCGCGGACGCGGACCGCCCCGGCAACTGAGCCGGGTCGCCGGGCGGGCCAGGCGGGCCCGCCGGGCCGGCCAGGAGCGTGGTGTCCGAGGCGCTCTGCGGTACGCGCGCCGGGGCGATGACGGAGGGCGCAGCGGGGGCGGTCGCGCGTCAGCTGCCCGGGATCGTCGTCGGCCTGCCCAGCGCCGGCGGCGGCCCGGCTTGCCGGTCTGGCGTGCCTGGGGGTGGCACCGGGCGTGGCCGGGCCGGAGCCCGGCTGCGGGCCGGGCTGGCCCACCCTCGCTCGCGCCGGGCCGTTCGCGGCGGCGGGCAGGTGGTGGCCAGCCCCGCTTGGCGCGGCGTGCCCGCCGGGGCTCCCGGCGGCCAGCGCCGCCGCGACGCCGACCGCCGCGACCGCGGCACCAACCCCGGCGCAGACCCACCGGCCACGCCGGCGAGGGGACGCGCCGCCCGGCCCACCCGCGTGCTCCGTGCCGGGCACGTCCCCATCCGGCGAGTCCAGCACGTCCGCGTCCTGCGGGCACGGCACGCCCGCATCGCCCGTGTCCAGGATGTCCGCGTCCAGCAGGGCCCGCGCGTCCGCATCCGGCGGCTCCGGGTCGCTGAGCCGGCTCAGCGCGCCTGCCCAGCCGCCCTCGGTCAGCGCCGGGCGCGGCAGCAGGCCGAAGATTCTCGCCGCGGACACGTTCCGGGGCCGCCGCGGCAGGCACGCCGGGCACGAGCCGGCGTGCCGCAGCAGCCGCTCGCGGACCGCCGGCGTCACGGTCCCGGTCCCGCCGCGCAGGGCATCGGCCCGGCCCGCACACTCCTGGCTTTCCCGGTTGATGAGGATCTCAGCCGTGAGGGCCTGCTCCAGGTGCAGCCGCGCCGCGGCGATCAGCGCCGGTGCGCTGGGCGCGGGCAGACCGAGGACGAGGGCCACCTCTGGTGGCGTCATCCCGTGACGGGTAACGAGATCGAGAGCCTCCCGCTCATCGGGAATCAGCGATATCACGGAGTTCCACGCCATGATCCGCAGGGCCGCGTCCGGTTGCTGCGGGGGGGCCACCGGCTCGTCGCTCTCGCCGGCCGAACCCGGGCGGTGGCGGCCACATTCGGCTCGCGCGATGGCGAAGAGCCAGGCCTTCAGCATCGACGGATCCCGCAGCCCGGTAATGCGCGCGCCGGTGAGGATGATGGCGTCACGCATCGCCACCTGGGCTTTCTGGCGGCTGCGCAGCACCAGCCAGCAGTACTGATAAAGGTCTTCCGCATGAGCGTCATAGAGCTGCCCGGCCGCGTCCGGGGCTCCCGCGCGCAGGGCCGCGACTACATCGGGTGAGTCCATAGCGAAAAGGTAGTACCGATAGTAGTTAGTCGACTACCAAAACGGTAAAACGTATAAGCTCCGATACTGCTGTTTTCAGACCGCAGCCAGGCTGATCGACCAGGTTGATGGCGGTTTTCGGGCGCCCGGATCACATTCGCCGCCCTCGTCACGCAACGTGATAGTTACGCAATGCAGTCACCGGATGCACGGCGCAGGCGCCGGAGTCGTATGAGGTGGCCCGGAACGCGGCGCGGAGCCGCTGCGAGTGCGGATCGCCCGGATCGATATGACGTCCGAGCACCACGACGGCCACATGGGACGCTCCGGCCGCCCGCAAGGCCACCGCGGCGGACTGCGCGCTGGCCCCGGACACCCAGGTGTCGTCGATGAGCAGGACGCTCGTCCCGGTGACCGGAGACTCGGCCCGGAACCGCCAGGGGTTGAGCGCCCGTCCGAGGTGCTCACCCGGCCGGACCATCAGCGTCACGGGGCGGAGCACCAGCGGCGGTGAAAGCAGCCCGAGCAGTGGATGCGCCCCGGGCCGCCCCTGGCCGCTGGGCACCACGGCCAGCCGCGTCGGCGGCGCCATCGCCGCGTGCTGCCAGATACACGGCCCATGGTCATGGAGAAACACGAGCAGGAGAGCCCGGAGCGACGCCCCGGCCGCGGCCGCTCCGGGCGCGCCGGTCTTATATAGCCGCAGCCTCGCGGCGTGGCCTTCGCCCTTGACCGCGTACGAGATGGGGACGACCGCGTTCGCCAGCATCCCCGGCGCGCCGTCCAGGTGCGTACCGCACTGATAGCAGCGGGCGTAGCCCGGCTGTACGGCTCCCCGGCATACGGTGCAGCACCCGGCACCCGCCGGCTGCGGCGGCCATAGCTCGCCTGCGTCCCGGCTCACCGCGGCCCTCAGCCGTTCCCAGGTCATGCGCCAGCCGGCGGGCAGCGAACCCGCCAATGTGACCGGGGGCGCTCAGGCATGAACTGATCGTAAGAGTCGCCACCGACAGCGCGGCCGGTCCGGCACAATGGTGACCGGCTCATCGCCCAGCGGAGCCTTGGTGCGCTGTGACCGTCCGGCCGACGTCATCAGCCGGTTGCCCGGTTGGGTGGGGAATGTCAGATGTCACTGACCGTTGAGGGTGGTTCCCAGGAGACCCTGAGCTTTTCCCCGAGCCCGCCTCTGGGGCGCATTCAGCGATTCCGTGTGACCCTCGAGGCAGCCCGATCCACGTGCTGGCACCGATAGCCCAGATTCCCGGCGGCGGCTCGCGCGGGCCATCGCGGGGCAGGCCCGGCAACACTGGATTCTGCTCATCCTCCTGACGGCCGGGCTGGATTGCGGGTCGTCACCCAGCTCGCCTAACCGGCCTTGGTCACACTGCCGGCCGCGGGCGCGCTTGGGGCCAGCGTCATCCAGGGCTGGACCCGTGACGCGGCCCGGCGGAGGGCCTCGGCCACGAGCGCCCCGAATCCGGCAGTAACGTTGGGCAGGTGCCCAGCGAGCGCGAGAAGCCCGATATCCGGACCCTGGAGTCCCGCGTCATCTACCAGGACTCGTGGATTCGGCTGAGGCAGGACAGGATCGAGCGGCGGGACGGTTCGCGGGGGACCTACGCCGTGCTGGAGAAGCCCGACTTCGCCATGGTCGTTCCGGCCGAGCACGGCGGCTTTCACCTGGTCGAAGAGTACAGGTACCCCATCGCGCGCCGTAGCTGGTCGTTTCCCCAGGGGGGCTGGCCCGGCGGCACGACCGGTGACGCGGCGGACCTCGCGCGGCTGGAGCTGAGCCAGGAGACGGGGCTGCGGGCGGGCGAGCTGACCCGTCTCGGGTTTCTGCACTGCTCGCACGGCA